>DPKJ01000004.1 GCA_003542575.1 Rikenellaceae bacterium
AGATGTTTCAGTTCCCTGCGTTGGCCCATCTCTCGATGTGACCGGTCTTCAACCGGCCGGGTTGCCCCATTAGGATATCTGCGGATCAACTCATGTTTGCTAATCACCGCAGCTTTTCGCAGCTTANNAACAGACCCAATCTATTTTTTTTTGCTCGAAATAAATCTTATTTTATTAAAATTATCTCTTTTTCTTTACCTCTTTATCTCTCTCAAAACGTCAAAGAACTGACCGTTTTTTCTCAAACGGGCTGCAAAGGTAGCCACTTTTTTCAAAACTCCAAATTTTTTCAGAGTTATTCCGGCCTAATTTGTAAACTATAGCTGGAATAATACAATTTTACTATCTTAGCCACCCTGATGATGATGATTGTACATTAAATAAATCCTGTCAACATTTGGGAATAGATTTAATATTTAGAAACACATTAATATAAAAGTATGAAAAGATTAATTATTGCGACATTGCTGATGACCATGGTAATAAACAGCGGAGATGCCTGCACTAATCTCCTGATAACAAAGGGGGCTTCGGTTGACGGATCAGCTATGGTCAGCTATTCTGCGGACTCACACACTCGTTACGGAACTCTCGTACACTACCCTGCAGCCACCTACCCAAAAGGATCGATGGTAAAAATATATGAATGGGGCAAGGATAGGTACCTTGGTGAGATCCCTCAGGTTGAAAGAACATATTCAGTTATTGGAAACATGAATGAATATCAGCTAGTTATAGGAGAATCAACATGGGGAGGAGTAGAGAGTCAATTTGACCCTGAAGGTATGCTTGACTATGGATCACTAATGTATCTTGCACTTCAAAGGGCTAAAACTGCACGGGAGGCAATTGAGGTAATTACCACATTGGCAAATCAATATGGCTATGCATCTACCGGAGAATCAATATCAATAGCTGACAAGAATGAAGTTTGGTTTTTAGAGATAATTGGTAAAGCCCCTAAGAAGGTAAATGGCGTTAATGTGAACAAAGGAGTAGTATGGGTAGCAATAAAGCTTCCTGAGGGTGCAATATCAGCCCACGCAAATCAGGCAAGAATTACTCAGTTCCCACTCAACGATCCCGAGAACTGCCTTTATGCTCATGATGTAATTAAACACGCCCGGGAACAGGGATTATTCAAAGGTAATGATAAGGATTTCAGTTTTGCAGACACATATGGTCCTGCAGACGGGTCAACAATCAGGGGATGTGATGCAAGGGTGTGGAGCTTCTTTAACAAACATGCCGAGGGTGATATGAGCATATATCTTCCATATGCATTGGGAGATCCCTCAAAAAAGAGGATGCCTCTTTATGTAAAGGCAAAGCAGAAGCTATCTGTAAAGGATGTGGCAGATATGATGAGAGACCATTATGAAGGAACTCCTATGGATATGCTCAATGATATAGGAGCAGGGGGAAATGCGCTTCCATATCGCTGGAGGCCTATGAGTTTTGAAGTTGACGGATTAACAGGCTTTAATGAGAGAGCAATCGCGACACAGCAGACAGGATTCTGGTTTGTAGGGCAAAGCCGCTCTCATGTTCCGGATGAGATTGGAGGAATATTCTGGTTTGGAGTAGATGATGCTGCAACATCACCGCTAACACCAATATACACTTCATCAAAAGCAATCTCAACCCATTACGCTCTTGGTAATGGATCAATGATTGAATACTCTGCATCCTCTATGTTCTGGCTGACCAACAGAATTGCGCAGTTTGCATATTTAAGGTACAATCACATTGGAAAAGAGGTAAGAGAGGTAATTGATCAGCATGAAAAGGCAAAAATAGCCGAGGTCAATGCAATTGACCGCACAGCTACTATTCTGTTAAGTGAAAATCCCGGTTTTGTTTCAGAGTTTCTGACTAACTATTCTGTAAGCACTGCAAATTCTCTTTTTGCAAAGTGGAAAAAGCTGGACGAATACCTGCTGGTGAAATACATTGATGGAAATACAAAAAAACAAAATCCTGACGGCTCTTTCGTAACTAATGGGCACTCACCAATTATTCCACCTGCTCCCCATTTTCCGGGGTATACAGATTTGTGGAAAAAGGCTGTTTTAAAATAAGTTAAAAAAGAGGTGATAAATAGTTGCTCTTTTTTTATTAAATAATAGTAAAAGATTTTACTATTTTAGAGATAAAAACTATATTTGTCTTAAACTTACTCTTGATAAACTATGAACAAACCTGTTACGAAGTCAAATTTTTTGACTCAATTAAAAAATGAAGACTGGATTGCTACATTTATGGGGGCAATACTGGTACTTCTGGTAATTTTTGTCCCATCTCTGGGAAAGGTAAAATATCAATTTCCTGAAGGTTATCCTCTTTGGTTTGCCAAAGTCCCTTTTGAATTCACAAAATTTATTGTTGTTTTCGGACTTAGCGCGATAGGACTTAAGATTCTGGGAGTTAAAATGAAATGGTTTCCCGTTTCATTTATTGTAATTTACGGGCTCTCATTTCTTGCTCAGTACATTAGTACTATCGGATTTATAAAGAGTACCGGATTCGAAGCAGTATTTTTTTCGGTGGCTATCGGTCTTATCATCAGGAACTTTTTTGGGTTACCAAAATGGCTTGAGCCTGCAGTAAGAAGCGAATTCTTTATCAAGGCAGGACTTGTTATTCTGGGCACATCTATTCTTTTCGGAGAGATAATGAAAGCCGGGTCATACGGTATGATTCAGGCTGTGATTGTTGTGCTGGCTGTATGGTATTTCTCTTTCTGGCTTTCCAAAAAGATGGGGGTTGACAAAGAGATGGGGGTTCTACTTTCAAGCGCAGTCTCAATTTGCGGGGTTTCAGCTGCAATTGCAACTTCGGGAGCGATTAAGGGTGACAGTAAAAAATTGTCTTTTGTAGTATCGCTGGTACTGGTTGTTGCCGTACCAATGATGTACATCATGCCTTATCTTGCCAATTTACTGGGGTTATCTCAGGAGGTTGCCGGTGCCTGGCTTGGAGGAACTATTGACACCACAGGAGCTGTAGTTGCTGCAGGAAAATTCCTGGGAGATGTTGCCGAATCGCAAAGTGTAATTATTAAATCTTCTCAAAATGTACTCCTTGGAGTTGCTGCATTTGCAATCTCAATTTATTGGTCATTTAAGGGAACAAATAAAGAGATAAAACCAACTCCTTCAATATTGTGGGAAAGATTTCCAAAATTTGTTCTTGGTTTTATTCTTGCCTCTATGGTTTTCAGTTTTTTAATGGAACCTGCAACTGTAAAATCACTAAGCGGAGCATCAAAAGCCATGAGAGAAACATTATTCTCAGTAGCATTTATTGCAATAGGACTTGAAACAGATTTCAGAAAAGTTTTTGGAAAAGAGAATAGCAAATATACCTGGACATTTCTTATTGCCCAGCTTTTCAATGTCATCTTTACATTGATTGTTGCATTCCTCCTTTTTGGAAAATACGAGTTTTCATTTGGATTCTAAAAGAGTTTAAGTGCAGCATCCATTTTTGCACGAATTTCAAAATTAGACAGATTGCCTATACTCCCTTTATGAGTGTGGGCAATCTCTTTTTTTGCGCTGAACTTACCACTGTTAACCTCTAATCCAACCTCTTTGTAAGCATCCCTGAAGGGAGTACCGTCAAGAACCCGTCTGTTAACCTCTTCAACGGTAAAGAGATATTCATATTTTGAATCTTCAAGAATTTTTTTGTTTACCCTTATATGACCAAGCATAAATGTTGTCATCTCCAACACCTCATGAAGAGAATCGATTGCAGGGAAAAGCGTCTCCTTAAGTAGCTGAAAATCTCTATGATACCCGTGAGGTAAATTGGCTGTCATGAGAGTTATCTCATTAGGAATGGAAGCAATTCTGTTGCACCTGCCTCTTACAATTTCCCAAACGTCAGGGTTTTTCTTGTGAGGCATTATGCTTGAGCCGGTTGTCAATTCATCCGGAAAAGAGATAAATGCAAAATTCCCGCACATATACATTATACAATCTGCAGCGAATTTATTAAGACTCCCTGCAATTGATGCCATAGCATTTGCTGTTGCCTTTTCACTCTTACCTCTGCCAAGCTGGGCTGCAATTGAGTTGTAACTCATAGTACCGAACTCCATAAGGGAGGTTGTCATGTCTCTGTCAAGAGGAAAAGAGCTTCCGTAACCGGCAGCAGACCCCAGAGGATTCTGATCTGTCACCTTATATGCAGCTGCAAGCTGATAGAGATCATCGATTAAAGTTTCTGCATAAGCCCCAAACCATAACCCAAATGATGATGGCATGGCTATTTGCCCATGAGTGTATCCCGGCATCATAATATCTTTATGCTCTTCACTTAAAGACTGAAGGGTGTTAAAGAGCGTGATCACTTTATCTCTTAAATTCTCAATTTCCCATTTTAGATAGAGCTTTACATCAGTGAGAACCTGATCGTTTCTTGAACGACCACTATGTATTTTTTTGCCGATATCTCCTACTCTCCTTGTGAGAATAAGCTCAACCTGAGAGTGAATATCCTCAACGTCAGTCTCAAGAATAAAATTACCACTCTCCACCTCTTTGAGAATTGTCTTAAGCTCTTTTTCAAGAACTTGAAACTCATTTGCCGATATGAGCGAAATGCTCTCAAGCATTTTAATGTGAGCCAATGAGCCTTCAATATCGAATTTTGCAAGACGCAAATCGTACTCTTTGTCTTTGCCTACGGTAAATTTTTCAACCAGTTGATTGGCCGAAGCACCTTTACTCCATAATGTACTCATTGTTTTAATTTTAAATGTTTGATGAAATTAATGTACCCTGTTATCCCCTCTTTCAGCTCCTCTATGCATATATATTCGTCAGCCCTATGAGATCTGGACGAGTCACCGGGGCCCATCTTTATTGCGGGTAAACTGTGCCTCATCCAGTCAGAGGTTGTTGGAGAGGTATAACATTCAACTCCCAATTCCTTTGCACATATTAGTAATGGGTGGCCTTCGGGAGTAGAAGATGATCTGTTTGAGAGGTTCCTTGGAATTAAATTACTTTTAACAATCTTTTTTAACTCCTGAACAATTTCATTGTTATCGTAAACATCAGTAGGTCTTATGTCTATCACAAATTTGCAGGTATCGGGGACTACATTATGCTGATGCCCTGCTGATATTTGTGTAACAGTCATCTTTACCTCTCCCATTAGCCTTGATACTTTTGAAAATTTGTAATCTTTAATTTTTGCAATATCCTCAAGTGCAATATAGATTGAGTTGATCCCCTCCTCTCTGGCGGCATGTCCGCTAACTCCCTCCGCAGTTCCATCGATTACAAGCAAACCCCTCTCTGCCAATGCACATTTCATGTTAGTAGGTTCTCCAACAATTATACAGTCAGCCTTATCAATATTCTTAAGAGCCAGAGTAACACCTGAAGGGCCTGAGTTCTCCTCTTCTGCAGAGAGTAGTAAGGTTAGATTAAACGGGAGCTCTCCGGGATTGTCACTAAAGTACAATAAAGCAGCTGTCATTGATACAACAGAAGCACCTGCATCGTTACTTCCCAGACCATAAACACGTCCATCTTTGACTTGTGGATCAAATGGGTCCATAGTATATCCTGATGATGGCAACACAGTGTCGATGTGTGAATTAAGCATCAGGACGGGTGCGGAATCCGAAAATGGGTATACTCCTGTGATAAGGTTATTTTTTATCTTTTCTACTTTTAATTCTTTAGCTGTAAGATAATTGTATATAAAATCAGCCCGATTACCCTCTCCTCCCGAATATGAGGGAATGGCAATAATTTTTTTTAAAAGATCTGTGGCTTCGTTTATATAAAATTCCATTAGACAATTATTTTAAAACAGTCCCTTTATCGTTATTGAGATTTGATGCATGTTTAATATAGACTTCGGATACACCTTTATCTATTGCATACCATGCATTATCCATTTTTGGTATCATACCATCTTTAATAAACCCGGCCTCCTTCATAGATTCATAATTTTTTCTTGTAATAAGAGGTATAACCGAGTTCTCATTATCCGGGTCAGATAATACACCCTGTTTTTCAAAACAGTAAATAAGCTTTGTGTAGTAATCTTTTGAAAGCGCGATGGTCAGAGAAGAGGCCATTGTATCTGCATTTGTATTTAAAATTGAGCCATTTCTGTCATGAGTAATTGCACAAAATACAGGAGTGATTCCCCTTCCCAGTAAACTAATAAGAAAACCTCCGTTGATTTGAGCCGGATCTACATCTCCTACATAACCAAAATCTATTGGAACAGGCGATCTTTTAACTGCCGGGACAGAATCACCGTCAGCCCCTGAAAGGCCTATTGCGTTACAACCCAACTTTTGCAGTTTAGCAATTATACTTTTATTTATCCATCCCGCATACACCATAGAAACAAGCTTTAACGTCTCCAGATCTGTTATTCTGCGGCCTTGATGCATCACAGTTTTAATGCCAAGTTTGGCTGCCATCTCGCTAGCCATAACTCCTCCACCGTGAATCAGGATTTTCGGACCATCAATTTTGATAAAATTCATCAGGAAAGAATCAAGCTCTTCGGGGCGGTCAATTATGTTTCCGCCAATTTTAATAACTGTTAAGCTTTTCATAATCTGTAATTTAAAAATTTAACCGGAAATAGTTCTTAACATTTCTCTAATAACAACCTGAGCTGACACCACTCTATTGGCTGCCTCCGGAACAACAATTGAGTTTGGCCCCTCTATCACATCGTCGCTCACAATCATATTTCTTCTTACAGGCAAACAGTGCATAAATTTTGCATTATTAGTCAATCGCATCTTGTCTGAATCGACCATCCAACTTCTGTCGTTACTCAATATCTTACCATAAGTAGCATCGTTAAATGTTGACCAGTTTTTAGCATATATAAAGTCTGCTCCTTCGTAAGCTCTTATATTATTGTATTCAATTTTAGCATTTCCTGTAAAGTCTCTGGATAATTCATATCCCTCAGGATGGGTAATAACAAACTCATAATCTGTCTGATTCATCCACTCTGCAAAAGAGTTGGCAACTGCCTGAGGCAATGCTTTAGGATGGGGAGCCCATGTAAGTACAACCTTTGGCTTTTTAACTGTCTTAAACTCCTCAATGGTTATAAGGTCCGCAAAGCTCTGAAGCGGGTGTCTTGTTGCCCCCTCCATACTGAAAACCGGCTTTCCCGAATAGTTGATAAATTGATTTAATATGGTTTCGTTGTAATCTTCCTGTTTGTTTACAAGATTTGCAAAAGCACGTACTCCTATAATATCGCAATATGAGCCCATTACGGGTATCGCCTCGAGGATATGTTCCGGCTTATCCCCATCCATAATCACACCTCTCTCTGTCTCCAGTTTCCACGCTCCCTGATTAATATCAAGAACAATAACATTCATGCCGAGGTTCATTGCTGCTTTCTGTGTACTTAGACGAGTTCTCAGACTTGAGTTAAAGAAGATCATCAGCAAAGTCTTGTTCTTACCCAGTGGAGTATCTCCAAACGGATCCTCCTTTACCTCTCTTGCCATTGAAAGTGCCCAATCAATTGACTTTATATCATGTACGCTGGTAAATTGTTTCATTTCAATTCCTTTTTAATTGTTTCTATGCACTTTACAAAACTATCCAAAAAAACATCACACTCTTTGTTAGTAATGTTTAATGGCGGAAGCAATCTTATAATATTACTTTTTGCTCCTCCGGTAAAAATCTTCTCCTTAAACAGAAGATCATCTCTAACCGGTATAAACTTATCTGTCATATCAATACCAACAATAAGGCCTCTTCCCCTAATGTCGGAAATCACCTCGTTACCGTATTTTGATTTTATTTCACAGAGCCTGTGCATTAAATAATCTCCTACTTTTTGAGCATTAGCCACCAGGCCCTCTTCTTCTATTATTCTGAGAACTGCAATTGCAGCTGCACATGCCAAATGGTTTCCTCCGAATGTTGTACCAAGCATGCCCTGAACAGGTTTGAACATTGGGGAGATAAGGGTTCCCCCTATTGGGAAACCGTTGCCCATTCCTTTGGCTGTTGTTATAATGTCAGGTTCTATTCCGGAATGTTGGTGTGCAAAAAACTTACCTGTCCGGCCATAACCACTTTGAACCTCGTCCAGTATAAGAACTACTCCCAATCCGGAGGTAAGTTTTTTAAGCTCCTTTAAGAAGTTAATATCCGGCTCATATATTCCTGCAACGCCTTGAATCCCTTCAACAATTACAGCGGCAAAATCACCTGCCTGTAAATGGCTTTTTACCGCTTCAATATCATTCATCGGTACAAATACAACCTGATGAAACGAATTGAAAGGGCTTACAATTTTTGGAATATCAGTAACTGCCACAGCTCCGGAGCTTCTTCCGTGAAATGCACCTTTGAATGCCAGTATCTTTGATTTTCCTGTGTGAAACGATGCAAGTTTTAGTGCGTTTTCATTGGCCTCTGCGCCTGAGTTTGACAAAAACAGAGAGAAATCTTCATACCCGCTTACCCTTCCCAATCTCTCTGCCAACTCAGTCTGGAGAGAATTAAGAACTGAGTTTGAATAAAATGATATCTTATCAAGCTGATCCTTAACTATTTTATTATAAAGGGGGTGAGCATGACCAACAGAGATAACAGCGTGACCTCCGTACATATCGAGGTACTTAATGCCATCTTTATCCCATACAGCAGATCCTTCTGCTTTAACCGGCTCAATTGGCCAGAGTTTATATACATCAAATGCTTTCATTAAATCAATTTTTTGGTCTAAAAAGCCGACCCTTTAAGTTTTAGCCCTGCGCTCTTATCAAGACCAAACATTATGTTCATGTTTTGCACTGCCTGACCGGATGCCCCCTTCAGAAGGTTGTCAATGACCGATGTGATATGCCAATATCCGTTATGTTGCTCTATATGAAGCAGTGCTTTGTTTGTGTTAACAACCTCTTTCATTGAAATTGGTTCGTTTGACACATTCACGAAAAGTGAATCCTTATAGTATTCTTCAAACAAAGCCGTTATCTTTTCTGTGGTTATTGTGCTGCCTGATTTTAAGTATAGACTCGCAAAAATTCCTCTGGTGAAATCACCTCTGATTGGAACAAAATTAATCTGGGGCACATTGGCTGAAAGAGACTTCAATACTTTTTTTATTTCGCCAAGATGTTGGTGCGTAAATGGTTTGTAGACAGAAATATTAGAATCTCTGTAACTGAAGTGGGTGGTTTCTGATGGGCTTTTTCCTGCGCCTGTTGACCCTGTAATAGCATGAATGTGTACCTCGTCATTCAACTCTCCGGCAGATGCCAGGGGAATTAGTGCCAATAGAATTGAGGTTGCAAAGCATCCGGGATTTGCAATATATTTAGCCTCTTTTATAGTACTCTCCGATAGTTCGCACAGCCCGTAGACAAACTCTCCATCTTTGTATTTGGAATCAAGACGAAAATCGTTGCCCAAATCAATTATCTTACACCTTTCGGGCAACCCGATTTCATCAAGATATCTCTTAGAAAGACCATGGCCAAGCGTCAAAAAAAGAACATCAATCTCTTTACTTCCACTTAAACCCTTCAAATCCGATACAAACCTTAGTGTTGTATCGCCAATAAGGTCACGATGTACAGATGATACAGGTTCTCCTGCCAAACTGCTGCTAAGTACTGCTGATATCTCTACATCTGGGTGATTGATAAGTATTCTTATCAGTTCACCGGCGGTATAACCGGTTCCACCTGCTATTGCAACATTAATCATCTTTATGAACTGAATAATAAATTTTAAGAGGATTGGCCAGGACCTTGGTAAACCCTATCACATCCTGTCCGGTAAAAGACTTATTAGCCTCTCCGTAGTCTCCGAATTTACTGCTCATCAAATCGTACTTTGTCTGGCATCCAAGAACGGCAAAATGGTAAGGTCTTAGTTCAACCTCTACCTCTCCGGTAACATATTTTTGAGTATCCTCAAGGAATGTTTCTATATTTCTCATCAATGGTTCAAGATACTGAGCTTCGTGCATTAGCTGACCGTACCAGCCGGCAAGTTGCTCTTTCCAATACAGTTGACCTTTTGTAAGAATGTGTTTTTCAAGCAGATGATGACCCTTAATCAGAATAAGAGCTGCCGGTGCCTCAAAACCAACCCTTCCCTTGATTCCAATAATAGTATCTCCAACATGAATATCTCTTCCTACACCATAATCTCCACCTATGGAATTAATTTTATTGATAATCTCGACAGGTGAACCCTTCTCTCCATTTAATGAAGTTGGTTCTCCCTTTTCAAACCCAATCTTTATTCTGAGTGGTTTATCTGTCTTAATTTGTGAAGGGTATGCCTCTTCCGGTAAAACACCCGAAGCAGTCAAAGTTTCAACACCACCAACACTCGTCCCCCAAAGCCCCTGATTAATAGAATATTTGGCCTTCTCCCAGGAAAAGCTAAATCCCCTCTCCTGCAGATAGTCAATCTCCTGTTTTCTCGAAAGCTGAAGTTCGCGGATAGGTGCCAAAACCTTTACCTCAGGAGCCATTACTTCAAAAACGAGGTCAAACCTTACCTGATCATTACCGGCTCCGGTACTACCGTGTGCAACATAAGCTGCTCCAAGTTTTTTAACATGCTCAAGAACTGCCATAGCCTGAAAAACCCTTTCTGAACTTACCGATAAAGGATATGTCGAATTTTTCAGAATATTACCGAATAGCAAATATTTAATCCCTTTTGTATAGTACTCATCAATTGCATTAATATTCACATGTGAAGCAGCACCAAGCTCAAGAGCACGTTCTTCGATTTTTTGCGCCTCTTCATCTGAGAATCCGCCTGTGTTAACCATTATTGTGTGAACCTCCAGGCCCTTTTCCAATTTAAGCCACGGAACACAAAAAGATGTATCCAATCCGCCGCTGAACGCCAAAACCACTTTGTTATTCATCATGTTACTTTTTTGTAATTATTGAATTAAATTTTACCAATGGATTAATTATAAGAGATTTACCTACAGAAACCAACGCGGGCGTAATCCTTGACTTACTCTTTTTGGCCGGATCATAAAGAAGACCGGTACAAAGACACATCTTATATTCGTTACTTTTAAGAACTTCAACATTTTTGCACCCCTCACAACCCTTCCAGAATTCGGGATCATCGGTAAGTTCAGAAAATGTTACAGGTTTAAATCCCAATTGCGTATTAAGTTTCATCACCGCAAGACCTGTGGTAATTGAAAATATTTTAGCATCTGGAAATAGCTTTCTTGAAAGGTTGAATATTTTTGATTTTACCTTTTTGGCATAGCCTAAATGTCTGTACTTATGCGCTATAATCAATCCTGAATTAGCCACAAACTTACTGTGGCTCCAGGTCTCAATGTAGGCAAAGCCTACCAACTCCTCTCCGTCAAGAGCAATAACAGCTTTGCCGGAACTTATCTTCTCCGCTATGTATTCCGGAGACCTCTTGGCAATTCCGGTTCCACGCTCAAGCGCAGATATATACATCAGTTCACAGATTGAATCTGCATATTTAACATGGCTTTTATCAGCCACATAAATGTTTACATTCATGGTAGAATAAAACAGTATAATAAATTTCTAACTTGTAAATTTTGCAGGAGACATTACCTGCGTAGATTGCGGTTTTTACTGTTTACCGCAATTCAAAATAGCTGCCCTTCCTAGGCACATCGTCGGACGTGTCTATGGAAAAATGTTGAATTAATATGGTGGCTGCTATTCTTCATAATCGCGGCAAAGGTAAAAGAATTATTTATAAAAACATTATCTTTGAAAGATAAACTTAGAAAAATTATGGAACACACAAACAGCAAGCCAAAAGGTCTGCCGGAAAATGCTTACCGTGAATTAAAAGCGGGCGAAGAGTACAAACCGATAATGTCGCCAACAAAATCGTACCCGGAGGTAACACCCTGGTCGGTGTTTATGGGTATAGTTATGACCGTAATCTTTTCAGCTGCGGCCGCCTATCTGGGGCTTAAAGTCGGGCAGGTTTTTGAAGCAGCAATACCTATTGCAATTATTGCAGTTGGTCTGTCGGGTGCATTAAAGAGAAAAAACGCCCTTGGAGAGAATGTGATAATTCAGTCAATAGGAGCAAGCTCCGGAGCAATTGTTGCCGGTGCAATATTTACTCTGCCAGCTCTTTATATTTTACAGGCAAAGTATCCTGAGCTCACCGTTGACTTTGCAAAGGTGTTCATGAGCTCTCTTCTTGGAGGAGTTCTTGGTATCCTGTTTCTCATTCCATTTAGAAAATACTTTGTTTCAGACATGCATGGTAAATACCCCTTCCCGGAAGCCACTGCTACCACTCAGGTGCTGGTTAGCGGAGAGAGCGGAGGAAGCGGAGCCAAAGTGCTGCTTGTAAGCGGATTGATAGGTGGCATATACGACTTTATCGTTTCAACGTTCGGATACTGGTCAGAGGTCTTTACCTCGAGGGTATTACCCTACGGAGAGTTTATTGCCGACAAAGCCAAAGTGGTATTTAAGCTCAACGTAGGAGCTGCCGTTCTGGGCCTTGGCTACATTATAGGATTGAAATATTCTTTTATCATAAGCTGCGGATCTATGTTGGTCTGGTTCGTGATTGTTCCCCTTATGAATGTGCTTTTTGGTGGGGAGGTTATTGACCTTATGGGGACAGGAATAACAACAACTATTTCGGAGATGTCTCCTGAACAAATTTTCCGTGAATATGGCAGACATATTGGTATCGGTGGTATTGCAACAGCCGGAGTCATTGGTATAATTCGATCTTCAGGAATTATTAAATCGGCATTCGGGCTTGCTGCAAAAGAGCTTAAAGGAGGAACAGATAGTTCAGTAAGTGCTGTCAGAACACAAAAAGACCTCCCTATGAAGATTGTTGCTATAGGAATAATTGTAACACTTATAATAACCTTCTTATTCTTCTACTTTGGAGTAGTAGACAATCTTCTTCACGCTGTAATTGCAATTCTGGTAGTAGGAGTTATAGCTTTTCTGTTTACAACGGTGGCAGCAAATGCAATTGCTATAGCGGGAACCAATCCGGTTAGCGGAATGACTCTTATGACTCTTATTCTTGCATCTGTTGTTATGGTGGCTGCCGGTCTTAAAGGAACAGCAGGTATGACAGCGGCACTTATAATCGGAGGTGTTGTATGTACGGCACTTGCTGTTGCAGGGGCATTCATAACTGACCTGAAGGTTGGATACTGGCTGGGATCTACTCCTATAAAACAACAATCATGGAAATTCCTGGGAACATTGGTTGCTGCTGCAACCGTGGGTGGTGTGATGATAATTCTAAACAAAACATACGGTTTTGTTGGAGAGAACGCCCTTGTTGCTCCACAGGCTAACGCAATGGCTGCCGTTATTGAACCATTGATGTCAGGAGGTGGGGCTCCTTGGTTACTATATGGTATTGGAGCGATTATCTCAATCGCACTGGCATTTTTTGGAGTACCTGCCCTTGCCTTCTCTCTGGGAATGTTTATACCACTGGAACTTAACCTTCCACTGGTTGTAGGAGGTGCAATTGCATGGTATGTATCTACCAGAAGCAAAGAGGAAAAGCTAAATACTGCAAGAAAAGAGAGAGGAACACTTATCGCTTCAGGTTTTATTGCAGGGGGCGCCCTTATGGGAGTTGTGAGTGCACTAATCCGCTTTGCCGGGTTTAACCTCTCGGTTAAAGAGTGGATGGAGTCAGCTCCAGCCGAATATCTTGCTCTGCTGATGTATGTTATTATTATTGTTTACATTGCCTGGGACAGTCTCAGAGCCAAAGAGGAGAACTAAGATATTATTAAACAATGATTATGTTATGATGGAAGGAAATTTTCTTTTAGCTTTCTCACTTACTTTGTTTGCCGGTCTTTCAACAGCAATAGGAAGTGCAGTTGTTCTTTTTTCAAAGAAGTTTTCACCAAGGTTTCTGGCTGCTTCCCTTGGTTTTTCAGCCGGGGTGATGATCTATATCTCACTTGTCGAATTGTACGGAGAGGCCCGGGAATCACTCTCTCTACTGTATGGAAATTCGAAAGGAGACCTTTACACTCTTCTCGCTTTTTTTGGTGGTATTGCAGTAATAGCAATTATTGACAATCTCGTACCGTCGGGAGAGAACCCCCACGAAATTGGAGAGCTCTCAATTATAGAAAACAAGAACAAAGAGGGCAGAAAAGAGGTAAATAAAGAGGGGTTGATGAGACTAGGGATGATGTCTGCTTTTGCAATAGCAATTCACAACTTTCCTGAAGGTATAGCAACCTTTGTGACAGCCATGAACGACCCCAATTTAGGTGTTAGTATTGCGGTTGCTGTTGCCATTCACAATATTCCGGAGGGGATAGCTGTTGCCATTCCAATTTATTATGCAACAAGAAGCAAGGGAAGAGCATTCTTCCTCTCGTTGCTATCCGGACTCGCTGAGCCACTCGGAGCCATAGTTGGATACTTCCTGCTCTCATTCCTGTTCACAGACTCATTTGTAGGTGTGATTTTAGCAGGTGTGGCCGGTATCATGGTTTACATATCTCTTGATGAACTGCTGCCTACAGCAGAGAAATATGGAGAGCACCACCCTGCAATTTTAGGTGTAATTGCCGGAATGGCCGTAATGGGAATCAGTCTGTTACTGATTTAATTCACAACCTGTACATTTTTAATAAGTTAAAATCATGAAAGAGAAAATATTAGAGAGGTTTTTAAAATATATAGCAATAGAGACAACATCTGATCCTGAATCAAACAGTCAGCCCAGCACTTCTAATCAACTAGATTTATCTAAGCTTCTGATTAAAGAGCTTCAGGAGATTGGGATTAAAGATGTTACATTAGATGAATATGGCTATGTAATGGCAACTATTCCATCAAATCTCCCGGCTAATACTAAAGTGCCCGTTATTGGATTCATAGCACATGTCGATAGCGCCCCTGATGCCCCGGGAAAGGTTACCAATCCCCAGATTATTGAAAATTACGATGGTAAAGACATTGTAATAAACAAAGAAAAAGGGATGATAATGAAGGTTGAAGAATTTCCCGAACTTCCTGAATACAAAGGACAGACGCTAATAACCACAGATGGAACAACCCTTCTGGGTGCTGACGATAAGGCAGGAATCGCAGAGATAATGACTGCGGCAGAATACATTATGAATAATCCCACAATCCTTCACGGCGAAATCAAAATAGGGTTTACACCGGATGAGGAGATAGGACGCGGGGTTGATAAATTTGACGTGAAAAGATTTGGAGCTGATTATGCCTATACTCTTGATGGAGGCCAGATAGGAGAGCTCGAATATGAAAACTTTAATGCTGCCTCTGCAAAAATTTTTATTCAGGGCAGAAATATTCACCCGGGATACGCCAAGGACAAAATGGTTAACGCCATTATCCTTGCATCTGAGTTCAATTCACTTCTGCCTGTTGAGCAGAGGCCGGAATTTACCTGTGATTACGAAGGGTTCTTTCATATAATACGATTTGACGGAACTGTTGAAGAGGCAATGATCCAATATATTATCCGTGATCACGACTTTGAGAAATTTGACCAGAAAAAGACTCTGGTAGAGGAGAGCATCACCTACATGAACAAAAAATATGGAGATGGACGCTTTCGTCTGGAACTCAAAGATCAGTATTTCAACATGCGTAAACAGGTTGAACCCCACTACCATATTGTAGAAAAAGCAGTTAAGGCAATGGAGATGGCAGGAATTACAGCCCTCATAAAACCTATAAGGGGAGGAACAGACGGAGCACGACTCTCATTCATGGGACTACCCTGCCCTAACATCTTTGCCGGAGGTCACAATTTCCACGGCAGATACGAATACATCCCTCTTGAAAGTATGGTTAAGGCAACCGAGGTAATTATAAACATTATAAAACTATACTCTCAGGAGAAATAATTTTCTCATACTATGTACAATTTTGACACAATAATTGACAGGAGAGGGACCTCCTGTTTTAAGTACGACGCAAGAAAAGAGGTTTTCGGAAGGGATGATATTCTTCCAATGTGGGTTGCAGATATGGATTTCCAGTCTCCTCCATGTGTAAGAGAGGCCGCCATGAAACTCTCTCAGCACGGCGTTTTCGGGTATACATTCCGCTCACTTGAATCGGTAGACTATTTCATTGATTGGGTAGACAAGAGATACAATTGGAAGATAACCAGAGAGCAGATAACCTCATCTCCCGGAATTGTAGCCGCCTTACCAATAGCCATTAGAGCACTCACATCACCATCAGATGTAATTTTAATCCAGACACCTGTTTACCCGCCTTTTCACACTATTGTAAAAGAGAACGGCAGAACATTGGTGTGTAGTAATCTTATTAAGGATGAGAGAGGATGGAGTGTGAATTGGGAAGATTTTGAAGAGAGGCTTAAGCAGGGGGCTAAGATGTTTATTCTATGCAACTCACACAACCCCATTGGAAAGGTTTGGAAGAGAGATGAGCTTAAAAAAATGGGTGAACTTTGCTGTAAATACAATACAATAATTTTTTCAGACGAGATACACTCCGACCTTGCCCTTTTTGACAACCAACACACTGTAATGGCATCGGTCTCAGAAGAGGTAGCAAAGAACACAATAACAGCTATGGCTCCAAGCAAAACCTTCAATATTGCCGGTATGCTTAACTCACTCATCATAGCTGAATCCAAAGATTTATTCAATAAATTCAATAAAGAGCTAACCTCTCTGCACCTTGACCTGGGAAACATTTTCGCCCACATCACAATGGAGGCAGCCTACAAAGATGGAGGGCCATGGCTTGAAGAACTAAAGATATATTTAGAGAAAAATGTTGAGTTCGCCATGGAATTTGTAAAACGTGAAATACCCGGACTCACATTCATGAAACCCGAAGGCTCCTTTCTGCTCTGGCTCAACTTCAGCCAAACCGGAATGTCTCACAAAGAGATCAAAGAGCTTCTGGTAAACAAGGCCAAAGTAGGGTTAAATGACGGACTAACCTTTGGAGAACAAGGCGAATTCCACTTTCGGATGAACATCGGAACACCCCTTTCAGTTGTAAAAGAGGGGCTTGAAAGAATTTCCAAATCACTTTAGATCTCTTTTAAAGAGCACATCTATATTGACAGATTGTGAGAAGCCTACTTCCGCTTATTGAAAATTCTTCTTAGAAAACTCTCTCTTTTTCGAGAAACCTCTCTTCTTGCATGAGTGGTCTCAGGTTTGTTGGCTCTTCTCGCTTTTTGTCTTGAAATTCTGTGTGATTCCATAGACCTTTCATGGATTTCACGGTGATTTTCAACTGTTTGACGATGATTTTCAACAGCCCTGTTGTGGGCTTCCATTGCATGATTATGCGCCTGATTATGAATCTGGCTGTGTGACTCCATAGCTTGTTTATGTGCCTGTTCATGGGCTGTTGTCTCCTGAGCCACCAGGGTTGACTGAACAAAGAAAACAGAAGAAGCAGTAATAATGACAGTGTGTAGTAAGGTTTTCATAACATGATAATTTACTTACTGTTAAAGCCGCAATAATTATACCAAAAAAGCCAACATCTACACAAGTGTTGGCTAATTTTTATTCGTTTGCAATAAAGCAAATCACCTAAAACCGACGAAGAGATCTATTTGTAAATATAGTATTTCCGGGAGAGTGCTTTAAATGACTCTACATCTTTGTACCAGTACGCTTTAATGTCCTCGAACTTATGGCGCTCGGCAAATTTCAGACGAATCTGATCACTGCCTGAAACCTGATCAAACATACGATACCTTTTTTCATTTGCATTTTTAAAGACAGCTTGTTCAGGATGGAGTTCGGCCAGAGCCTGCATCACATAAAACTGAATGTCAGTCAGTGCTGCTTTTTCATATTTCATAATATGAACCTGAACACCCTGAAGGTTTTTGCCAACTCCTACTGCATAGAAAGGCTTAATGTGCAATGGCCTGAAGTGAACTCCCGGAAGCTTATAACTATTTAGTCTCTCTGCAAGGGCCTCTGCATCAATCCATTCAGCAGCAAATAACTGGAATGGAATTGTATAACCAACTCCTATTGATATATAGCCAAGTTCACCTAAAATACCTGAAATAGGATAAGCAATTGCGCTTATTGGTTGCGGAATGTGTGGTGATGATGGAACCCACTGGAGTCCTGTTTTGTCAAAGGTCATGTTTCTCTTCCAACCCTCCATCTTAACAACATGAAGTTTAACCTTTTTGGTCAGCATATTCTCTTCATTTAGCATAACTGCAAGTTCACCACAGGTTAGCCCATAGATATAAGGAATCTTAAACTGGCTGACAAATGACAAAAATCCATCTTCTGCTAAATTGCCCTCCACTTTAACTCCACCTAGAGGATTTGGCCTGTCAAGTACAACAAACTCAATTCCATACTCGGCAGCTGCCTCCATTGCAAGACCCATTGTACTAATGTATGTGAAAGAGCGGCATCCAATGTCCTGTATGTCATAAACCAAAACATCAATACCTTCAAGCATCTCCTTAGTAGGTTTTCTTGTTGAGCCGTAAAGGGAAAATACCGGAATACCGGTCTTAGGGTCTTTCATGTTTTCAATTTTATCCCCTGCGTGAACATCACCCCTTACACCATGCTCGGGTCCAAATAGGGCAACAAGCTTTACATTTGGAGCTTCATGCAGAATATCTATGGTAGATTTAAGTTCACTGTTAAATCCGGTTGGATTTGTAATCAGCCCAACCCTTTTACCCTCAAGTATTTTAAATTTCTGCTCCTGAAGAACATCTATTCCTGTGTCAACATCCTGTGCTGTCACTAAAAAAGTAACAATCATCAGTGCAGCAGTTATTATCAGTTTTGTTATTTTCATTTTAATACTTTTTAATTTTCTTGTAAACTCTGTTATTAGCGGGTCTAAACCATTTTCATTATTGGGAAAAACCCTAAACTAACCATTAACGGGTTTAACCCTTCGATACCGATTTACGGCCAAATGAAGGATCAACCTTTACAAACGCAGTTACCAGGAATGTAAGCACATATGAGAGCATTATCCAGTAGAAGAAGTTTCTGTAACCCAAAAGCTCCTGCAACCATCCGGCCATCATACCCGGAAGCATCATGCCAAGTGCCATAAAGGCTGTACAGATTGCATAATGCGCTGTTTTGTGTTTTCCATCGGCGAAGTATATCATAAATAACATATAGGCAGTGAAACCAAAACCGTATCCAAATTGCTCAATAAATACACAAAGATTTATGATGAACAGACTTTCAGGCTGGACAACAGCCAGATATACAAATGAGAAGCTAGGTAGTGAAATACTAAGGGCCATTGGCCAGAGCCATTTTTTGAGACCTCCAACCGAAGCAACAATACCTCCGATTATACCACCCAGTGTAAGACCTAAAATACCTATTGTACCATAAACCATTCCCACCTGCCCTGTAGTAAGCCCCATTCCACCTAACTCCTTAGGATCAAGAAGGAAAGGAGTAACCATTTTCACCAGTTGAGCCTCTGCAAAACGGAAAAGCAGCATAAAGGTTATTGCAATAAGAACCTGTCTCTTCCTGAAAAATGAGGCAAATGTTTCGAAGAACTCTTTAAAAATTGTACCCGGAGTTACATCTTTTGCTGCGGAGTCACTTTCGGGTTTTGGAAGAATAAATTTGTGATAAAGCGCTACAGCTATAAAAAATCCTGCGAGTATAAAGAAGGTGATTGACCATGCAAATGTTATATTTCCGGAGAGACCTCTAAAGTTTGCCAATGCACTATCTTCAAGCTTAGGGTCAACCTGTATCAATACATAGGCTGGCTTTGTCCAGTTTTCAGATGTAAATTCTATTCTTTCACCATGAGCCAGAAATATACTCTTGTCGCCACCTCTAAAAGATGTATTAAGAACCATCTTCTCTCCGGGTGCAGGTGACTTTGTCAAGCGAACAGCAACAAGTTTAGAGCTTCCTGTAAGCTGGTGAACATTTGTTAAAGATTTTTCCTCTCCAAAATTGGATTTAATCCACTGACCAAGAGGTCCTGAAACTCCCCGACTCCACCACGAGGCCTCCTTGCCGGCAGCCATGGATGCATTACTCTCTCTTGGGATAAATCCGTTAAGGGTATTCTGTTCAATTGCAAACCTTTTGAGCATTGAGGCAGAGTCTGCAGATATATTACCTGTTCCAATATTAATTACAGAAGGTGTAATGTCAAAAGTAAATTCATCGGTTGGAGCCAGGGCATACGGATTGACAAGCGCGCTATCTGCCGGTATCTCAATGGATGCAGAATATTCGGGGCCGGCGTTTACCTGTATATCAAGAGGTTTAAGCCCCGTTGCTGATTCAAGAGAACCGGCAATTATTATCAGTAAACCTTGCCCTGCAATTGTGGCAACCCGGTAAAAGGTACTTCTGATACCCACATACATTGCCTGTTTATTCGTATCAAGAGCCAGCATGTAAAAACCATCAGCGGCAATATCATGTGTGGCAGAACTGAATGCCATAAGCCAGAAAACAGCAAGTGTTATCTGGAAAAAATTACTTGTTGGTATAGTAAACGCAACACCGGCCAGTCCGGCCCCTACGAGAATTTGCATTGTTACAACCCACCACCTTTTTGTCTTGAGAAGATCCACAAAAGGACTCCAGAAAGGTTTAATAACCCATGGCAGATACAACCAGCTTGTATAGAGAGCAATATCTGTATTGGATATGCCAAGACGCTTGTACATTATGACCGAGATGGTCATTACTGCCACATAGGGCAAACCCTGCGCAAAATAGAGCGAGGGAATCCATGCCCATGGAGAGGTCTTTTTATTACTCATTTGTGTAATTATTAAATTTTATAATCTTAATAGAGCTTCTCAACTGATGCGTTAACAAAGTAATGAAGAAGAATACTGTTATAGTTATAACCTTTCTCTCCCATTACGGCCGCTCCAATCTGGCATAAGCCTACTCCGTGACCCCAACCTGCCCCAAGGAGCGTGAATTTTACCGGTTTACCATCTGTTCCATTTTCTTTTTCAACTACAAATGCAGAGCTGTAAAGATGAGAATTCGAAAGTGTTCTTCTTATTTCCAGCTCTTTACCAATAACCCTTGTACGTTTGGTTCCCACAATTTTTAACTTTATGAGTCTACCCGAAGTACCTCTTTCAACAGGAATAAGATCGGTTATCAAACCATAGTCTGTACCGGAGCGTTTTTCAACCAACTCAGAAATCTCTTCGGTTGTGTATTCTACTTTCCATCTGTAAAAGTTAACCGTCTCCTGGTCATAATTATTAAGAACCTGCGACAGTACAACTTTATCTGATGTATTGCAGAATGACTCCGGCGAAGTGAGTATCCACTCTCTTGCATTGTTCTCGACAGTAAGATCAGGCATCGGTGACCCTTCAGGGAGATCTCTCTTACCAATAAGATATGGATATTTAATATCCTCCCAGCAGTTCTGAAACTCCTCAAAAACACCACCGCAACTTTTTGAGTAGCGGGCATCACAAATTTTATCTTCGTACATAAGCAGCTCGCCGCGAGTCTCCGCAATAGCCTGTTTTACAATCTCTGTGGAGGCTCTGGTTATACCTTGATATCTTTGACAGTGATCATCAGCACAAATGTCAAAATTTGTATGATCCTCACGATCATACCACTTGACCAGTTCTCCCTCAGTTTCTGTCATTGTACTGTATTGTATCTGAGACTCTTCAATCTCTTTATTTTTCTGAATCTGAGCCAGAAGCCATGAACGTGAAATAACCGCATGTGCTTTGAGTAATTCAAGAGAAGCTGTAGCGCTCATCTCCGAAGAGATAACCGAAGTGAGATACTCTTCAACACTCAGATAGTTTATGGCTGTAATCTTATTATTTTCTACAATAAAACGTAGTGACCCTTTAAATACCTGATTCTCTTTTCGTTCCCAGTGAAAGTTGATTCCAATGGTTACATCCTTAAGCTCAAACGAAGCAGCCTCCGACTCTGCAGGATCAAACTGCAGAGAGTCATATAACTCTCCGTTAAATAATATTTTATTTCCCGAAAGCTTAACACATGCTGTGCCCTCGTACTCCTTTCCATTAAATATAAAAGGGGTATTAAGAACGAAAGCTATCTCCGGTTCAAACATTATTCCTACGCTAACTTTTGGCTCTTTCATCTTAAAGTACGGTTTTAATTTTATTTACAATAGCTTTTGTATCAGACTCCGAAATCAGAATTTCGTCCATTATCTCCTTTATTTCTCTCTCCGAAATCTTATGAAAATCCTTCTCAAGCGGTGTAATTAAAACACCACCCAGATCTACCGCTGCCGGGCTAAGCAAAATATTTGAGTCTCCTTGAGCAAAATAGTGAGATGGACGATGTTTGTCTCTAAGGTAAATAAGAGTGATAAATCTCCCCTGCTCACCCTCTGAGATTTCATGCCAGCAAAGTATGTTTACCATAGGTTCTGCTTCTTGTTCTTTAACCGGAAGCACAGATAATATCTTTTCAAATATCTCATTTGACTCTTCAGGTGAACTTGAATCAATTAAAATAAGGCCGCTGAAAATCCCCTTTACCAAAGATACATCTGTATTATTGGTATGTAAAATTTGATCGCGCTCCATATTTTTAAGCTCACTCTCGATTGTTAAGAACCCCTTGTTTCCTGCCTGAAAGTGGAAGTGGTCAGGTGCAGATGCTCCGCACTTTGGACCATTATAGAAAAGGGTATAACCGGGCAACTCCTTTGCCAGATTCAACATCGCATCAAACCTGCCGGAAATAAGCTGTAAAGTATGATCCAGAAGAGGGATGGTCAGATGTTTCGGGAAAATTGGAAAAGGATTTATCAGAACCGTATACGGATTTTCAGAATTTCCATTATTAATGTATTCCAGCCCCTTCTGAACGGCAGGCCTGTTCTCTTTACACAAGAAACACTTTCTTTCGCTAATAGACTTCGCATCTACTTTGGCAGCGGATGAGACAATTCTTGCAGGATTAAACTGAACCTTAAATGGAAAGCCATCTACGGTTATCTCTTTCACAAGAACCTTTGCAAGTGCTTCATAATTAGACCCGGCCTGCTCCCAGGAGTTAAGTTGCTCATCGAAGAGAACGGCCAGGTTATGGGTATTTAAGATCATCTTTTTTCTGATATTACTTTGACCTCTTGTTCAGGGCAATTCTTGCCATAAGCTCCCAGGTACGGATTCTGTCTTTATATGTATTGTGTCCGTTCATCTTAACTATGTCAAGAGAGGCATCAGAGTTGTCCTCCCAGCGACGACAATGGTAAAGAACATCGTATATTCTTCCAATCTGGTATTCACGGGAGATATTCAAGCCCAGAGCATAATCCTCACCATAGCTTGTGTTTGGCACTTTCACATCACGTAAAACCGGAGTGTAGAATGCACGTGGCGCGCCAAGTCCGTTAATTCTTAATGCATTATTGCGACCATTGTCCGGAGTCCACTCTTTATGATCAATAATTCCCGGAGCAATCATCTCCATATTAAAGTTAGTCATCATATATGTTCCCACAACCATGGCACAGTTTTGCTCATAGAAAGCGTCAACAATTTTTTGAACTGTATTTTCATCAGAGTATACGTCGTCACTATCCAGCTGAATTGCAAATTTTCCGCATTTTGGGTGGTGTACGCCGAGGTTCCAGCAACCGCCAATTCCAAGGTCTTTTCTGTCCGGAGTAACATGGATCAACCTCTCATCAGAAGCAAATTTTTCAATCGCCTCAAAAGTTCCGTCAGTTGAATGGTTGTCAACAATAATCAAATTGAATTTGAAACTTGTTTTCTGCATCAAAACAGACTTAACAGCATCTTCAATAGTTCTGATGCGGTTAAAAACAGGTATAATTACAGATGCCTCAAATTCAAAATTACCCTGATTGAACTCAATTTTTTTAAACTCCGGCTTCAAATAACCCCCAATCGCCTTAAGATGAGCTGTGCAAGCCTCCTCCATCTCTATCTGAACTGCGCGATTCTTAGGATCGACATAGTCAAAAATCTTTTCACCTGATTTGCGGGTGTCATTTTCAACTTCGGTATATAGGTATTCATTAATATGAACAAGATCTCCCTTTTGAGCAACTTTTAATCTCAGGTCATAAAGTGCAGCAAAAAGATATTTTACATCCATATTTGAAGCAGCCTCTTTAAGAGCAGCAGAATTGTACATGAGAACCGAACCGAAATTAAAGTCATCTCTTAGACTTCCCTTTTGATATGTGATAACGGGGCTAGGTTTTTTAACACCGTCAGCAATCTGGAAATGATCTGCATACACCATCAAAGCACCTGTATCACCTGCAATCTTAACCATTCTTTCAAGAGCAAACATCCCCATAACAAGGGTACTCTCTTTAGTATAAATTAGCGAATATTCAGAGTCTGCCCTTTCGGCAATTTTTTTAATGGCAGGGGTGCATTTTAAAGATTCAATATGAACAACTTCACATCCCTCAACGGGTTCAGCAGCCTCATCTGTAGAAAGCAGAAATATTTTGCTTACCAACTGCGACTCTTTTAACCCCTTAACTGTCTGATTTACTTGCGCTTTATCCTGATAAGGAATAAAGCAGTTTACACATTTTGTCATAATCTTAACCTTAAACTTTTTTAGGTTGCTAAGATATTCAATCGAGAGCAAACGAGCAAAAAAAGAGAAATATTACCATAAAAAGCTTAATTTCGCGCCTTGCCAGGCAAAGACAAAATGTACCGATACGATTACCTTATAGCAGGAAGCGGTCTAGCCGGTCTTTATGCTGCATACAGAGCATCTAAATATGGAAAAGTTGCTGTAATTACAAAGCAGAAGGTTACAGACAGCAACACATTTTATGCACAGGGAGGTATAGCAGCAGTTACCGACGAAGAGGACACTCCACAATTTCACGCAGACGACACCATTGTTGCCGGGAGAGGCCTTTGTGATCCGGTGGCTGTTGATATTCTTGTGAACGAAGGCCCGTTAAGGATAAAGGAGCTAATTGCCTTCGGTATGCGCTTTGACATGGATAAAGGGCATCTGGAACTTGGGCTTGAAGGGGGGCACAGCAAGCGGAGGGTTATTCATGCCGGCGGAGATATTACCGGACGAAAGATAACAGAGTTTATGATATCCAGCATATTATCAAATCCAAACATCACTCTGTTTGAAAACCATAGAATACTTGAAATTTTAAAATCAGACAACAGATGCCTGGGGCTTAAGGTTTGGAATCATGACAACGATTCACAGGAGATATTCACGGGCGGTAATACAATTCTGGCATTAGGAGGAGCCTCTGCAATTTATGACAGAACAACCAATCCTTCAACTGCTACAGGTGACGGGATAGCCCTTGCATGGGAAGCCGGGTGTGAGATTGCAGACATGGAGTTCATTCAGTTTCACCCTACTACCCTGTATTCCAAAGACAATAAATCATATTTAATAAGTGAAGCCGTCAGAGGAGAGGGGGCTCATCTGCTAAATGCCCGCGGAGAGAGATTTATGCTTCCGGTGCACCCCCTTGCAGAGCTTGCACCAAGGGACATTGTTGCCAGAACAATTTTTTCAGAGATACAAAACCAGAAAATCAACAGTAGGAACAAAGAGAATTTTGTCTGGTTATCGCTTAAACATCTGAATGCTGACAGAGTTAAAAGTCGTTTCCCTCATATCTATCAAAAGTGTTCTGAACTTGGATTCGATTTAACAGATCAAATACCGGTAGCTCCTGCAGCACACTATATGGTAGGCGGAGTAAAGAGTGATATAAACGGACTAACTCAAATCAGCAACCTCTATGTTTGCGGAGAGTTAGCCTCAACAAGAATTATGGGGGCTAACCGGCTTGCATCAAACTCATTATCAGAATGTCTGGTATTCGGTTACAGAGCAGTCGAACACTCAGTTTCTCAAGCAAGATTAAACCCTCACCATAATATCTCAAATCAAACATTCTCAATTAAAGAGTTTTACAGAGATGAATTCCTTTCCGGATTTTACAATTATATTAAAGAGAGCATAGCGTCAATAATGACAGAATACACAGGAATTGTAAGAACAGAAGAGGGATTGAGAAAGGCGCTTGAAAAGATAACAAATCTCAAAAATGAGATCTCCGCTCTGAAACTTACAAGTGAGTACTACACACACACAGCACATTTTCTTACATCAACGGCTACTCTTATTGTAACAGCAGCACTTGCTCGTGAAGAGAGTCGCGGAGGTCATTACAGAAGTGACTTTCCGGAAGAGAACTCCCTCTTTAAAAAGCACTCTCTTCAACAAAAAAATGAAGAACTAAAACATACAATATAATTAACTTGCATTACAATTAATTCTGCAATGGGAAGCTCATCATTAATTAAAAGGATAATAGAACTAGCCATCGAAGAGGACGTGGCCACAGGAGACATTACTACAGAGTCAATAATATCTGCAAATTCGAGGGCAGTAGCCATAATGACTACAAAGGCACCCGGTATTATCTCAGGGATAGATGTGATTAAACAGGTATTTGAACACTTCGATAAAGATATTATCTGGACGCCCTATGTTAAAGAGGGAGGAAAAGTAATGCAAGGAGATGCAATCTTGAGGTTAGAAGCAAGTTACCGCGCTCTTCTTACTGCCGAACGAACAGCGCTTAATATTTTACAAAGAATGTCAGGAATAGCATCCACAACATCCCAATTTGTAAAAGAACTTGAAGGAACCACTACTAAGATTTTAGACACCAGAAAAACAGCCCCCGGAATGAGAGTGCTTGACAAAATGGCTGTCAAATCAGGTGGTGGAGAAAACCATAGAATAGGATTATTCGACATGGTTCTTATTAAGGATAACCATATTAAGGTTGCCGGAGGAATCATAAATGCAGTTTCACAGGTAAGATCAAAAATTCCTGCAGGTATACTCATCGAAACCGAGACAACAAACCTTGAAGAGGTTCAACAGGCACTGGAAGCAGGGTCAGATATTATTATGCTCGACAACATGGAGAACAAAACCATGGCAGATGCTGTTATTATGGTGAAAGGCAAAGCAAAAACAGAGGCATCGGGTAATATGTCGCTTGAAAGACTAAGGGGAGTAGCCCTTACAGGAGTAGATTATATAAGCGTAGGAGCTCTTACACACTCTGTTACCGCCTTGGATATAAGTATGAATATTGTTGAGGAAAAACTATAAGATGGATAAGGGGAGCATAATCAAAGAGATAAACAGGTTAAAAAAAGAGAAAAATGCAGTTATACTGGCTCACTATTATGTTGAGCCTGAGGTTCAGGATATTGCAGACTACATAGGTGACTCGCTGGGGCTTTCACAGATGGCCGGGCAGACCGATGCCGATATAATAATTTTTTGCGGAGTGATATTTATGGCAGAGACAGCCTCAATTATTTCACCGGAGAAAAGGGTATTTGTTCCGGATATTTCTGCAGGATGCTCACTTGCAGACAGCATAGAGGCAAAAGATATTATTAATTGGAGGGAGAAAAATCCCGGAGGAATAGTTGTATCATATGTCAATTCTACCGCAGAGGTAAAGGCGAATACAGATATTTGCTGCACCTCGGCAAATGCTATGCAGGTAATTTTGAGTATTCCTGAGAGTAAGAAAATATTCTTTGTCCCGGACAAGAATCTCGCCTCTTATATAAAGATCATGAGTGGAAGAGACATTGACATATGGCAGGGAGACTGCTGTGTTCATGAATATTTCGACACAAAATTGCTTCAGGAGGTTATCAAAATTCATCCCGATGCTGAGATTCTTGTTCACCCCGAATCCAGCTCTTCACACGACCCTGCAATTTATGAACTTGAAAATGCGTATATTCTCTCTACTACCGGAATGATTAAGAGAGCAAAAGTCTCTGATGCAAAGAAATTCATTATTGCAACTGAGCCCGGAGTTATCTACCAAATGCAACGTTTAGCTCCCAACAAAGAGTTTATAGCAGTAGAGCCATACAACAAATGTTACCAGATGAGAAAAGTGACCCTTGAAAAAGTGCTTGCCTCGCTCAGAGAGGAAAGATACGAAATTAAGGTTCCCTACGAAATCAGAGTGAAGGCACTCCCCTCTATTGAAAGAATGCTCCGTATTTTGGGAGCATAATTTATAACTAAAGCCTATTGCCCTGCAGAAGTAGTTTTAGTTTCACTTTTCCTCAATTTTCCACCTAGAACAATTCCGGCAGAAATTATAATGATATTCTTTATGATATACTGTCCTTCAAGGGAAAGAGCATAAGGGAATCTGACAAAGATCTCATCAGGAAATAGAAATACCGGCATAAATGTACCCGCCATTTGTAAAAAGAGAAGAATAAGCGTCTCCCTCATAAACTTGCCTGTTATAAGGCCGATACCTATAAGCACCTCCCACAACGCAAGTCCATTTATAATTAATCCATCAGGGACAAGACCAAAGGTCATCATTCTTATCGTCTCAATTGCAAGTTCCTGCGCCGGACTAACTCCCGGGAAAAATTTCAGAATACCGAACCAGAAAAAGACTATTCCAAGAGATACCCTCAATAGAAAATATCCATTTTCCTTCATCCAATCAATTGCAACACTTTCAATTTTTAATAAATCTCTTTTTCTGAACAGACTCATATTATATAAGGTTTTATTTACTTTTTTAAACGCCTGAAGGGGGCAAAAGGTTGAAAAATGATAGTAAAATATTTATATTTTAGTTAAATTGCAGAAACACCTTAAAAAATATGGAGATGAAGAATGTGCCGTCAATTTTAGTTTTGACCGCTATTGTGGCCTTAATAATCTCCTGCGGAGTGCAGAGAGGGGCTGCTTCGAAAAGCGGAGGTCTTACAATAAAAGACACATTGTCAGCTCAGGACTCGTTAGAGTATGAGCTTGTAGTATTTGATTCTGCTTTTGAGTATTGGCTGGAGACAAGAAGTTTCAACAAATCACAGTACAGTAATCAATATCTAAAAAACAGAAACCGCCTGTATGCTGACGAGTGGAACAGGCGATATGCAATAGGGGACCGCAGATTTGATTCATATCTCAGCTACGATCCCTTTGCAAATTACGATTTTGAATTCAGCTACAGACTCTTCATGTATTTTAAATACTTCGAAGAGGTAAATCGTCTGAAAATTCTGCCTGGGAGATAAACAACCCTCCCTGTAGAAAATCTCCTGTTAAGCAACAAACAGAGCGTATAAAACACCAATCACACCTATCGAAGCCAGTATAAACACAGGCTTAACAGGCATAATTCCGTTATTTTCGGCAGTCTTGCCAAATATTCCAAATACCAGAGGGTGCACAAGGAACGGCATAGCAAATACAAAGGCGATCATCTCTGCTGCCTGAGGGCCAAACATACCACCCTGAATAGCTGCAAAAAGACCAAAGTGAGAAATAGCCGATGAGTTGGCCATTACCGCATCGTTCAGCCCGACATTACCTAAGGTTAAAAGGAAAAGGCCTCCGAATACCGCAGTTAATTGCCATCCCAATGAAAAGAGCATAAGCCCCTTTATCTCTTTAGCATCCTGATTATTAGCTTTTTTAAGAATTCTAAGACTCCATACGGTAAAGAAAATACCCGCCGCTACAACCATAAGAGTGTATGGAATGAGCAATTTGCCCGCCGAAGCACTTGCCGCAAGTATTGAAAATACAAACACGTGGCCTACAAAAGGAACATTAATCATAATTGGGGCTCTCACCTGGGCATCTTCGCCAAGGTCACCAGCCGTACATGCTCCTGTAAGTCCTGAGTGTGAAAGTGAGCCTGCCATTCCGGGAGCTAGGTTTCTTATGTGATTTGATTTCCCCAGGAAGATCAGGATAGCCAGTCCTCCAAACATCCAGAGTAGCTGCCCGAAGAAGCCATATGCAAGAACAGAGGTCATGCCTGTAAGTTGGAAAGCATCCGCAATTCTGGATCCCCCAACCATGAAATTGGCAGCAAGAACCACCGGAATACCTGCAAACAGGAGGGATCTGATTGTAGGACCAAACTTCCAGTTTGAAAAAATCATACCGGCAATTACTGAAAAGATCATTGCGAAGAATATCTCCGGAAGTGCAATAAATGGCCTTATAGCTTTTGATATATAAAATGCAAGAAGCAAAATTCCCAGTATAGCCGCAGTTTCCAATATACCCTTACGTATATAGACGGGTTTATTGGTAATTTTTGCTCTGTAGTCTATTAAGATTATTGACCCAACAAGGCCTAAATAACCCAGCAAAGGATAAAAAGCGTCCAAAGGCTCGTTGTTGTTATGCCCAATAATGACCCTCTTCATCGATTCAATTCCTATGAGAATAAAAAAAGCTCTTACTAAAAACATGAACTGGGTGAATTTGGTTCCCAGAAACATCTCTTCCTGCGAAGGGATTACAATGTCTGTTTTGTCAAGCTCCTGTTTGCTGATAATTTTTCTTATCTCCTGCCCTCCCATAAAGAAGGATGCGATAAGAGCGGTAATTGTGACTTTACTCGTGAAGTCAACAATCGGAAACTCTCTGAGTCCCGGAGTAGCCATGCCGGTTCGGGTAAGTATATACCCCATAAGCAGGCCGAAGATAACAATAATTAATATCGGTGAATAACGGGTCCCGGCTACAAATGTTCTTGATACAAGAACCATAGATATAACCATAAGAAACGTAAGCCAAAACTGATTCAAAATGTGAGTATTGGCCATGAAGTCGGTGATCTGTTCCATCGATTGGTTTTAGTTAGTAATTTAATTTCGGTTGCAAAAATATACAAAAAAGTGAGGATTAAAATCCCCGTTCTTTCTCAATTGTACAGATTGAATGGCCTTTACGCGGCATTGCTCTGTAAACATAGATGTTGTAAAATTGCCAAGTGAGTAGTGAATAAGTGATTTTCTTGGCTTTCCGGTTGAGTCTTTAAAGTGGTAGAAAATTCGCTTTTCGTCCATGTTTTCAAAAAGTGCTGCAACATCCTGTTGCTTGTGATCTTCAAGAAAGCTGTAGCCGTTGCCAAGAACAATTTCTGAGGGCTGAATAACGTGAGGGTGAGTGCCTGCAATAACATCAGCACCGGCTGCAGCAAGCTCTCTGCCCACTCTCATGATTTCGGCATCGGGGTACATTTCAAATTCAAAACCCCAGTGTATATAAATAATCTTAAAATCTATCCCCTCTCTCTCCATTTGAATTAGGATACGTTTAGGCTCAGAGAGGTCTATCATCTCCTTTTGAAGAGGAGCCAACCCGGGAATATAGTTTATTCTAACATTCTCTTTTTTTAGTAAAGAGGGTTCATTCAAGCCCCATGAGGCAGCATAGAGCCCTACTCTTACACCATTTTTTTCTATCACTAAATAGTCTCTCTCCTGCTCTTTTGAATCTCCCCCGCCATAGATAGTTGCTCCCGTGTACCTGATCCCCTCTCCTCTAAGGAAATCCATAGTCCTTTTCAGTCCATCGACCCCCATGTCCAGAGCGTGGTTATTTGCCAGTGACAGAGCCGTAAAAATATTGCTGCCGTCATCTTTTCTAAAAGATCTTAGTAGTTTTGGGGAGGAGTTATACTTTGCATAGTCCGGCCAGAATGTGCGAACCTTTTGTAGAGTGTCAATCGGGGTCTCCAGATTACCAAATACCATATCAAATTTTGAAAGGTACTGCCTAAGCTCATTACCGGGGAAGTCATCCTTAATCTTTCGCATCCACATTATATCACCGACAAAAGCCATTGATAGAACTATTTCATCATTATCTGATCCTTGATTATAGTTTAACAGAAGCTCTCCATCAAGATTTTCGTGTTCAGTAGCATCAACAGTTACATAATCAGACTCATCCTCTCCGGTTTTAAAGGCTCCGTCAGACACCTTGATGAATTCAAGATATTCATGCTGAACTTTAAAAAATTGGACAATGCTGTCTGGTGCTGATATCTTTTTCTGAAAATATTTTCTGATGTACTTAACACCTGAAGGCAATGCCTCTCTAAAGCTCAAACCCTCTGCACGAAAATTTTCATATGAGTTGTTTTTACCGCCCGATGAAAACCATAAAATGGTAAAAACGGTAACAAATGTGATTAAAAAGGATATAAAGAATATAAGGAAAACCCTTAGGATTTTCTTAGCTCTGCTGTAGAGGCGCCTTTGTGTATCGGTGTTGCTCATATAAAAATCAACAGAGTAAAAATAGTTAATTAGACTCAAATAAAAAAGCCCGTAAAAATACGGGCTTTTTTGTGGAGAATATCGGAGTCGAACCGATGACCCCTTGCTTGCAAAGCAAGTGCTCTAGCCAACTGAGCTAATTCCCCGTTTAAGCGAGCGCAAATATCTGCAAAGAAAAGTTAATAACCAAATTTTTTGAAGAGCCTGAAAAGCTTGCTTTTCAAAGGCGATTCTAAAATTTGTAAAGAAGCTCAGCTTCTTCTTTTCTTTGCCGCTGTTTGCCGAGCGGGAGGGGAAACACGGAGACGCGAAGCGACGACGTAATTCCCGAAGGAATTCAAGACACATTGCGACAACGTAATTTCCAAAAATTTAAAAGAACTCTTCTCGTAGTCCCGAGCGGAGTTGAACCGCTGACCCCTACATTATCAGTGTAGTGCTCTAACCAACTGAGCTACGGGACTGTTAAAATTCAGTGATAGCATTAAGAGTAACGGTAAAGGAAAACTCCTTTGGTCAGTTAAGCTCCAAAAAGGAGGTGTTCCAGCCACACCTTCCGGTACGGCTACCTTGTTACGACTTAGCCCCAGTTACCAGTTTTGCCTTAGGTCGCTCCTTGCGGTCACGAACTTCAGGCACCCCCAGCTTCCATGGCTTGACGGGCGGTGTGTACAAGGCCCGGGAACGTATTCACCGCGCCATGGCTGATGCGCGATTACTAGCGAATCCAACTTCACGGAGTCGAGTTGCAGACTCCGATCCGAACTGAGATAGGTTTTTGAGATTCGCACTCCATCGCTGGATAGCGCCCCTCTGTACCTACCATTGTAACACGTGTGTCGCCCCGGACGTAAGGGCCGTGCTGATTTGACGTCATCCCCCCCTTCCTCACACCTTACGGTGGCAGTCTCGCTAGAGTCCCCAACATTACTTGATGGTAACTAACGACAAGGGTTGCGCTCGTTATGGCACTTAAGCCGACACCTCACGGCACGAGCTGACGACAACCATGCAGCACCTCGATACAGACTATTGCTAGCTATGATATCTCTACCATATTCCTGCACCGTTCGAGCCCGGGTAAGGTTCCTCGCGTATCATCGAATTAAACCACATGTTCCTCCGCTTGTGCGGGCCCCCGTCAATTCCTTTGAGTTTCAACCTTGCGGTCGTACTCCCCAGGTGGATAACTTATCGCTTTCGCTTGGCCACCGACTGTGTATCGCCGACAGCTAGTTATCATCGTTTACAGTGTGGACTACCAGGGTATCTAATCCTGTTTGATCCCCACACTTTCGTGCATCAGCGTCAATAATGGCTTTGTGAGTTGCCTTCGCAATCGATATTCTGTGTGATCTCTATGCATTTCACCGCTACACCACACATTCCACTCACAGCAACCATATTCCAGCTATACAGTATCAATGGCAGTATCCCGGTTGAGCCCGAATATTTCACCACTGACTTATATAACAGCCTACGCACCCTTTAAACCCAATAAATCCGGATAACGCTCGCATCCTCCGTATTACCGCGGCTGCTGGCACGGAGTTAGCCGATGCTTATTCGTATGGTACTCTCATCAGTCTTCACGAAGACCTTATTGCTCCCATACAAAAGAAGTTTACAATCCATAGGACATTCTTCCTTCACGCGGCATGGCTGGATCAGATTTCCATCCATTGTCCAATATTCCTCACTGCTGCCTCCCGTAGGAGTCTGGACCGTGTCTCAGTTCCAGTGTGGGGGACCTTCCTCTCAGAACCCCTAGACATCATAGCTATGGTAAGCCGTTACCTTACCATCTAGCTAATGTCACGCGAGCCAATCCGTATCCACCAAAGCTTTAAATCCTAAAAGATGCCTCCTAAGATTACTATGGGGTATTAGACCAAGTTTCCCTGGATTATCCCCCTGATACGGGCATGTTGCTCACGCGTTACGCACCCTTGCGCCGGTCGCCGCCAAGTATTGCTACTCGCGCTGCCCCTCGACTTGCATGTGTTAAGCCTGCCGCTAGCGTTCATCCTGAGCCAGGATCAAACTCTTCATTGTAAAAATGTTAATGTTTTTTGCTTGATCTGACCTGACAAACTTTTTATTAAGTATTGACGAAGTTTTTATTTTAAAAACCTCTACCTTGTTACTCTTATAATCTATGCTATCAAAGAACTTTCATTTCAGCGTTTCATTTTCGAAACGGGCTGCAAAGATATGTGACTTTTTTTAATCAAACAAAAGATTTAAAAAATAATTTGCGTGAAATTTCCACCATATATATTATGTGCCTGATTATGTGATACATAAATTTTTATTGCCATTTCTTCCGGCTTAAAAGATTTTAAGCTAATTTTGTAGTATGAACATCTATTTACAACTCTTCTCTTCCTTTGCAAAAATCGGGGCCTTTACCATTGGTGGCGGATACGCTATGATTCCGCTTATTCAACGTGAGGTTGTGGAGAGAAAAAAATGGCTCGACAAAGAGGAGTTTCTGGATGTTCTTGCAATTTCACAATCTGCCCCGGGAATACTCATTATAAACATATCAATTTTCATCGGAGAAAAGATGCGCGGGGTAAAGGGCAGTATTGTCTCTGCTCTGGGAAGTGCATTGCCCTCGTTTATAATGATTCTGGTAATTGCCTATTTTTTTGAAAATTACAAAGACAACGAAATTGTTGCCAGAATTTTTCAGGGGATACGCCCTGCTGTTGTAGCCCTTATTGCGGTACCGCTCATAACCCTTTCAAAATCGGCAAACCTCAATATTTACACCTCCTTTATCCCAATTATTACCGTTTTACTCATTGTTTTACTGGGTATCTCTCCAATATGGATTATCCTCTCAGGAGCACTCCTCGGCCTTTTTCACTTTTACTTTACCCGACGATGATATACCTGAACCTCTTCATAACCTTTTTCAAAATAGGCCTCTTCACTTTTGGAGGGGGTTATGCAATGATATCGCTCATCCAGACAGAGATTGTGGTAAACAAACAATGGATAGATGCCGCCACCTTTACCGATATTGTCGCCATATCACAAATGACGCCGGGACCTATTGGCATAAACAGCGCTACCTATGTAGGCTACACGGTTACAGGAAATGTTTGGGGTTCTGCATTGGCAACCTTTGCTGTTTGTCTCCCCTCTTTCATTATAATTCTTTTAATTGCTCTTTTGTACAAACAGTTCAAGCAAAACAGATGGTTTAACGCTGCTCTCAAAGGGATAAAGCCGGTAGTTGTGGGGTTAATCGCTTCGGCTGCAATTCTGCTTGTGACTCCGGACAATTTTGTTGACTGGAAGAGCTGGGCACTTTTTGGTGGGGCCTTTGTTGCAACCTGGTGGGGCAAAAAGAGTCCCATTACCATAATTATTGTGGCCGGGCTTCTTGGGCTACTGCTGTATTAAAAAGTAATCAGTGCATTATTATTGCAATAATGATTGTAATGGTTTGTTAAACAGTTGCGTTAATGAATGCAATGAATTGTAGACAGTTGCTTTAATGTATGCAATGGCTTGCTAAACAGTTGTTTTAATGTTGAATTCTTAGTTTAATCTCTTATAAAACAATGAAAAACAGATTCACTTTCGTCCGCGCAGTTCTTTTATCTGCCTCACTTATGCTCCTCTCTGTAAATATCTTATCTGCTCAGGGGAAATACCACCCACTCTACCATCAGCGGGCATCGCTCTTTGAAGAGCTCCCAATAAAAAATTCAGATATTGTATTCCTCGGCAACAGCATAACCCACTTTGGCGAATGGCATGAACTATTTGATAACAAGAACATTAAAAACAGGGGCATTAGCGGCGACATTGCACAAGGGGTTTACGACCGCCTCGAACCAATTTTAAGTGGTAAGCCTGCCAAAATCTTTCTCATGATTGGCATTAACGATGTTTCTCATGATGTTTCTGCAGACTCAATTGTAAGAGCAATTACGAAAATTGCAGATAAAATTGCTATGGACTCACCTTGCACAAAACTCCACATTCAGAGCGTTTTACCTGTGAATCCAAGCTTTGGACTCTTTCTAAAAGCAACCACACGAGGCGAAGAGGTTTTGAAAATCAACGCAGGTTTGCAAGAGCTCTGTACAAAACGGGGTTTGACATACATCGATGCATACTCAGCACTCAAAGAGGAGACAGGTGAATTTTTAAAGCCCGAATACACCAACGACGGCCTGCATCTGCTTGGCAAAGGGTATATTAAGTGGGCCGAGGTGCTCAAGGGGTATTTGGATTAGGCACGATAGTTGTTACGGTATTACTATCCTATCTAACAACACCTTATCTTATGAAATCTCCAAAATTAATTTTTACAGCTACCCTTTTGGGGTTGTCATTATTTTTTATCTCTTATCCTGTAAATGCAATTGGACAGAGCCGGAAGGATTCATCTGTTAAAATTGATAGTTTGTGGAAAAAAATCGACTTGGCACAAAGTGAGAAACGGCCATCGAGTGCCATTTCACATGCAAAAGAGCTGTACGAGTTGGCAAAAGCTACAGAGTCATACCAACACATGGTGTTGGCATCGGAGGTTATAATAAAGAACAGCTCGTTGATAGATGTAAGACAAAAGAATGCAATCATAAGAGAGTACTCATTAAAAGCGTCAGATTTTAATGACACTGTCGCACTAACGCTTTTTAAATGTAACATGTTAAAACACTTAGTACGACATTTTTATTTCGAAAGAGACCAGACTGAAGGATGGATTAATGAATTAAAATCACAATGGGTAGAAGAGATTTTATCCGACATAAAAAAGCTAAGAGGGGCATCTTTGTCAGAGTGGAGCCGATTAATAGACAGCACCAAATTTATGTCAGGGTATCAAGATGCATCTGTTTATGAATATGCTCTCATAAGTATTATTAGTTCAATGAATGAGAGTGACTATGTTAGGTTTTCACCTGTAATCCAAAAATATGTTGCAGACCCTGATAGATATAATTTTTTCAATTCAAGATTAGAGTTATTATTCAAAGAGCTGCTTGAAGTTCAGATTACCCGCCCTGATAACTATCTCGTGAGTAAGATGATGTATTATTCTTACAGAAACACACATTCATTTGAAGATATTTCAGACAACACAAAAATAGATGACTATCAGCAAATCGTTAATCAATTTAAGGCATACCGGAATGTAACTTTATTTGTAAACGAGCTTGTACTTTTAAAAGAGAGAAAAATTAAAGAACAGTCCGGCTCATATTCTGAACTATTAGAATACTGTGAATACTGGATTAAAAAACACCCGGGGGGTGCTGGGACTAACGCCTTAATATCTTTTAAAAGCAGAATTAATCAGCCTTATATTTTTTTCGATGGTCCCAGACAATTCGCCCCTGGAAAGGAATTTAACCTGGACTTTAAACATAAAAATGTCAACGCGGGAGAATTGCTGATTTTTAAAGTAAATAATCCCCTCTCTCTGCTGAAATCTGCAGAGAGTCTAAGGTTATGCAAAAACATTGATTCACTCCTTAAAATAGATGCTTCACTTTACGAAAGTCAGAAACTGCTTTTTAAAAACTCCGTTTTTGGGTACTCTGATTCAAAGGCTCACTCAACAAGAATTGATAATGAAGGTGCTTATATTTTAAAATTCGTATCCAAAGAGATAAATAGTGACCTTTTCTTGAGGGTATTTATAAATGACACTACGGTAGTTCATCGTTTTATGAACTCTCGTAACTATTTTATTCCATTAAACATATACACAGGGGAACCGATTAAAGAGGCAAAACTCATATTTGCCCAACAAAAAACAAACCCGAGAAACTATAAAGTTGATTCCGTAAATATTTTTCATAAAGGTCATTATCAATTTAATGGCTTTACCATGATAGATATGCCGGATTTTACCAACATCAAGCATGTAGTTTTTAAAGTAGGTGACCACACTCCTTATTCATTTCTAAACACTTATTCCAATCCCCTTGCAAAAAAAGATAACTATTTGCAGGCATTTTCTGATAGAAAACTTTACCGCCCTGGTGATACTGTTTACTATAAAGTATTCTCTTTTAATAAAAAAAATGGCATAAATGTTAACCACTCTCAAAAGCTAATCGTTAAAATAACAGATGTTAAAGGTGCTGTAATTCAATTGCAAAATCTTGAAACAAATGAATTCGGCTCTGCATCCGGAAGCTTTTTTATCGGGAAAACTGTACAAAACGGAACCTATAACATAAACATAACAGAAAGTGAAACAGATAATCAAGACTCATATCCTAACCAATATACATTCAAAGTAGAGGAGTACAAGCGTGACTCCTTCTATATCACAACAGATAAAATAGATGAAGGCCTTAGATTTGGAGATAGCATCACTATTACAGGAAGTATTAACTCATACTCAGGCTTTCCTGTCTCTGGTGCAAGAATCCTATATACTGTGGCAACAGAGATGTTCCACACAAAAATGCACCGGAGATATAATTTTGCATCCTTTAAATCATTTGAAACTATAAGTAACTCTCTGGGGAAATTTTCTATTTCGTTTAAGCTAAACAGGGATAGCTCCATGTTTCATGCAAATGAAAATATGGCCCAATTTCATATTCAAATCAGATCAATTTTGTCAAACTCTGAGTCAGCCATCAGTAATGTTTCATTTATAGCCGGAGACTTGCCTGTAAGAACTTACATATATTCCAATAAGGTTATATGTGCACAACGCGATGTTCTGTTCAATATAAGAGCATTCAGCGGGTTCAGCACAAAAGTTAAATTAAACGCTGATTATCACATAGTCTCCTCAAAGATGGGTAAACAAGATTTTTCAATTAAAGGCAAGGCTGTTACATTTGAAGATATTAAGCCGGATTTAACCGGGCTCGAAAGCGGTAATTACAAATTTATCTCATCTGTTCATTTAAAAGATGGGCAAATTGTACGAGATTCAACCGAATTCACACTATTCCACTTAGAGGATAAACAAGTTCCAAAAAATGGTAATCCATTTTTCCTATATCCTCTTAAAAGAGAACAAGAGAGTGAAAATATTGAATTTCTCATGGGAACATCCGAAGAAAAGATATTTGCAGAGCTTGAATTAATAACAGAGGATTCAGTTGTTTACAGAGAACCTCTAATTGTAAAAAAGGGGATGAAAAAGTATACACTTAGTATTCCGGCTATCAATTCAGACCTCCTTCTTCTATCTATTACCTCTGTTTTAAAAGGGAAGGCCTTTACTGTTAATGAAACATTCCAAATTGAAAATAATAAAACCAGAGAACTAAAACTTTACATTACAAATCTCAAAAAAAGAGTCTCAACAGGCAATAATGAAACACTGACAATATGTTTGAAAGATAAAAATGGTAACCCTGTAACCGATGCAGAGGTTATGGTATCGATATTTGATAAAAGAGCTGATAAATGGATAGAAAACAACTTTTTCCTTCAGACACAAAAAATTCCTCTCTTTTCTCTCTATCCAACTCCTACATCTGGTTTTCGTCGTGGGGATAATTATACAGAGTCTGGAATAATCACTTCAGAAGAAGAACAAGATATACCATTTATGATGCCACCATATTCTTCCGTTACGGTCAGAGGTAGTGGTAGATCTGAAGTTGCCAATTCTAAAATGAACGATTTAGTTTACAGGCATAACTTCAAAGAGACCTTACTATTTAAACCAAATCTGTATCCGGATCTGAATGGTGAAGTTAAAGTGAATTATAACACCGGTGATCTCACTTCAACATTCAGAATTATGTTATTGGCTCACGATAAAAACCTGAATAATCATTATTTCCACGACACTTTTGTGGTTAACAGAGATCTGATGATCACTACAAATCTTCCAAAATTTGTGCGCGAAGGTGACTCTCTCTCTGCTAAAAGTATGTTAGTGAATTTAACTGGGAAACCTATTAATGCATTTTACGAAACAAGTGTTACCTATAAGAGTGTTACCAAATCGGAGAGGCATGAAATATTTCTCGAACCGAGAGAACAGAAGTATGTGAGTTCCAATATAAATATTCCAATAAACAGTAAGAAAATTAATGATGATTCTGTTACAGTGAGGATTTCTGTTAGTTCAGATATGTATTCAGATGGAGAAGAGCATAAAATCAAAATTATTCCCTCCTGGAGAGATGTAAATCAGGCAACTGTTATTCATTTAGGAACATCAGGTAAATATATTTTCCCTCTTGTTAATGAAAATTCAACCATAAATGGATTGCCCGATACTGTTACGGCAACACTCTCCTCTCCACTTGAGTTATTATTCGAAGATCTAAGGAAGATGCAGGATCCGGAATCAGAAGATCTCTTTTCGTTTTTAGACGCTGCTTACGCCAGAAGTTATTTCAAAGATTCAAACCTGAATGAATTTATGAATCGTGCATTTCTCCGATTTGAGAAACAATTCGGAGAGAATGGTTTTATAAGCTGGTATCCCGGAATGGCAGGAAATTACTATCTCTCATATCTGTTTCTTGAAAAAATGAACGATATTTTAAATCTTGAGAGATTAGTTATAAGTGACAAACAGATGTATGTTATAAAAAAAGTGATTGATGCAACCGATAGACATTTTATTTACCAGTACCAACTTCATCTAAAGAGAAAAAAGGAGTTCAATAGTGACTTTATCCCACTGTTTAATGCAATCTATTTAAGAGTTCGTCCTCTTTACTCAAGCTTTCCAATTTCCAAAGAGTTGAAAAACACAATGAGCTACTACCTTGATTCATATGAAACCAGGAATATTAGCGGTTCTGTAATAGAAAATGCATACATAGCTGCCGCTTTAATGGCAAATAAGAGAGAGGGTGCAGATATTCGTTATTTAGCATCCATCAAAGAGCACGCAGTAAAAAATCAAAGGGGTGAGTATTATTTTCCGGGAACTTTGCTTCCTTTAGGAGGCCTGGTGTCAAACGAAATTTCCAACCATGCCTTTTTGTTAAATCTTTTTGCTAAAGTAGGTGATATTGAATATGCTACCGGAATCTCAAAATGGATTTTGTTTCAGAAAGAGAATCAGCATTGGGGCAAAGGGATATTTATTACTGATGCTATTGATGCTATATCCAATTTACAAAAAATTACGGGAGTGAATGATGTTGGTATGGAGAATTCTAAAAGCATTCTGAATATTGATCATCGCAGGAATGTTGTGAAAATTAACAAGAGAAGTAACCATACTGAATATCTCTACATACTCCGGACCCTACCGGTTAAAGATTCAGAGGTTAAAGATTACCCTAACGGGATCTCTATCGAAAGGAGGTTTTTAAAAATTGTTGTCGAAAACGGAGTAGAGAAAGAGATTGAAATGAAAGCCGGTGAAATATTTAACACTGGAGATATCATTGAAGTAGAATCAAAGATTCGAAATTCTGATAACAGGTCTTATGTAGTTTACGAGTGTAATATCCCAGCTTCATTTGTTACCTTAAGAGAGTTTTCGGGCTTTAACGGGATATATTACAAAGTTGTAAATAACTCATCAATCTCTTATTCATATGATTTTCTTCCTGAAGGAGTTCAGACAATTAAAGAGCGATTTCTTGTAAACAATAAAGGCACCTTCTCTTCGGGCACTGCTGTTGTAAAATCTATATTGAACCCGGCTTATTTTGGATATGGAGAAAATAAAAGGGTAATTGTGCATTAGATTTACTTTTCCACTTTTCTATACAAACGGGTTGCATTTGAATTGATTTTAGTAAAACTTCAAATTTTACCAATTTTCCCTTATCGATCACAGGGAGGTGGTAATCTATTGTCTAGCAATTAGTGAAGCAATTAGTGCTTATTAGAAGTTCATTCATTCTCTCAAAAGTCAAGCCTGGTAAGCAAAAGCGTAATATTGGCAGAATTGTCACCTCAACTTATTGACTGTTAAAGTTTTTTATTATATCTTTAGAACTCTTTTAAACAATTACAATGAGATTTCAGATTTCCTTTATCCGTTGCGGGAAAAGCAATATGTTGCCGATGGACTATCAGTACTATTTGAGTGCTTGGATTTACAAAGTTCTGTTCAATGCAGACAAAGAATTTGCACAATTTCTTCATCAGACCGGTTACTCCGGGTCAAGTAAAAATTTTAAGCTCTTTAATTACTCTCCCCTTATGTTTGAACAATATGTCTTATGGAAAGAGAGAGCTCTTTTTGAAATAAAGAGTGATTCCATTAAAGTTAAAGTTTCGTTTCAACTGGGTGAAGCTGCAGAAAAATTTATAATCGGCCTTTTTAATCAACAGATTGCATACATTGGGAACAAATTCAACGGGATTGAACTAAGGGTCAATCATATTGAGAGAATTCCTGACTTGTCTGAAAATGAAAAACATTTATACAGAGCCCTCTCTCCTGTTGTCATTAGCGTCATTGATCCTGCAACAAAATATGCCAGATATACCTCACCGGTAGATGAAGAGTATTCTAAATGGCTTAAAAACAATTTAATAAACAAGTTCAACAGCATACCACTTAATTCAAATCAGATTGTTGATTTTGAGATGGATTTCGTTCTAAAAAGTAATCCTAGATCAAAATTAGTCACCATAAAACCCGACTCAGAACAAGCAAGTAAGATAAGAGGATACCTGTTTGATTTTGAATTAACCGCCCCCATTTACATTCACAACTTAATACAGTCTGCCGGTTTTGGAGAAAAAAACTCAATGGGATTCGGTTGGTGCGAAGGAAATTACACTTAAAGAATTTTTATATGATAGAACCCTTATATAAAAAACTAACAGGGTATAACCCATACAAATACCAGGTAAAAGTGTTTGAACTTTTATCAAGTGGAAAAAATGTAATACTTAGTGTACCAACTGGTGCAGGCAAAACCTGGGCTTCAATCATGCCATTTATTTATTCTCAACAAACGGGAAAATCTGATTTTCCTCAAAAGATGATCTACAGCCTCCCCCTTCGGACGCTAGCCAATTCGATTTATTCTGATGTCACCAAAGTTCTAAATGAGAAGAAAATAAGCATTGGCAAATCTTCAATCCATACGGGCGAATACAAAAATGACGAGCATTTTGAAAACGATATCATCTTTTCAACCATTGACCAAACTCTGAGTAATTTTCTTTGCTTCCCGCTTTCTCTTTCAAAACGACAAGCAAATATTAACGCAGGTGCGCTTGTTGGAAGCTATCTGGTATTTGATGAGTTCCATCTACTTGACCCTAAATTATCAATGGGAACAACAATTGGGATGTTGAAGACTTTGAAAAACCTGTCTCGGTTTTGTATTATGACCGCCACATTGAGCGAGGAATATATAACCAAATTGAAAAAAGCTGTTAATGCCGAGGTCGTTTCAATCAATGATTTTCCCGAAGATACCGCATTTATTAAATCGCTAAAAGTACCTGAGGGTCACTATGCCAAAAAAGCTGTAATTGTAAAAGATGAAGCCATCAACGCCCAAACAATATTAAAGCGGCACAATAAGAAAACGATTGTTATTTGCAACCGCGTTGAAAAAGCGCAGCATCTTTACAATGAAATTGTAGGTTCACACCTTGAAGGTTTTGAAAACCTTCAAGGTCTCCAAAGATCAAACATCATCTGCCTTCATTCCCGTTTTTTTGATGAAGATCGAAAAAAGAAAGAAAACGAATTAAAACGACTGTTTGGAAATAAGAACGAAGAAAGTGCCATCCTGATTTCAACGCAAGTAATTGAGGCTGGCATGGATATTTCGTGTGAAACCATGCACGTTGAAATTTCGCCAATCAACTCCTTTTTACAGCGCGCCGGACGTTGCGCCCGTTGGGAAGACGAATACGGTGAAATATTGGTATATGACATTCTGGAACTGGAAGAACGAGAAGAACATGAAATTGAAACAGATGATGAGGAAGAAGAAAAACAAAAAAGAGCAATAAACAATAAATACTTGCCTTACGACGAGTCGCTTTGCAAATTAACGTTGGAAAAGTTAAAAGGAATTTCTATCCTCGATAAAGACATTTCGCAAAAGCTTGTAGATGAAATATTAATGTCTAAAGAATTGAGTGATTATTCACTAATCAAAGAAAACAACTTCAACCGTTCCAAAATCCAACAATCGTGGAAGACTTGTGAAAAGAACATGTACTCCCAGACAATACGCGACATACAGAGCATTGAGATTGCAATTATTGATTCTTCAAAAGAAACACGGGGTACTTTTATACCCTACAAATACCAGACGATTGGACTGTACAAATGGTCATTTATCAAATGGAGCAAAGAGATTCTTGAACAAAACAAAGACGTAATTTTCAAAGCAGAAAGCAATAAGGAGTCGCAGTTTATTGACTGGGATACTTTGGATAGCGAGGGTTTTACCCTAAAACCAATCAATAATCCGTATCTACTTAAAAATTGCTACGATACCGTTTTTGTTGATAAATCCATATTCAAATACACATCAGGAGCAGGCCTTGAATTGGGTACAGGAACAACATGTTCGCCGCTCAAACCTTATGAGAAAAAAGAAAAAGAAGCAATTGAATACCGTAAAGACACCTTTTGGCAACACAATAAGGCCATTATTAATTGTTATGAGCAGGAACTCAAACCCAAACTGCAATTTGCATTTCAGCAATTGGATAGATACTGGGGAGCAAGCATTGATTGGGACAAATTGATTAAAGCCATGATTTGCCTGCATGATTATGGCAAACTTAATTCCGCTTGGCAGAAGCCAATGAGAGAGCTACAAATTCTCAGAGGTAATTATAAACCCGATGAAGTTTTAGCTCACAGTGATTTTAATGAGCTTATCGACAAAGAAATTGAAAAACAAAGCGGAGCAAAGAACAAACCGCCCCATGCTGGAGCTGGCGCATTAGCATTTATTAAAAGCGCAGAGACAATTATTGACCCGGATGATTATGAAGATCTCGCCAATGCGATTTCAACAGCTATATTAAAACATCATGGAGTTGAAACAGAAACTTATGCGGATTTTGAAATTACACAAATTCATTACAAAGAAATTGAGCGATTATTTGAAGAGATTGATTTAAAAGCAACACTCCCACAAAAAGCACGAGGAGGAAGGTTGACCGATTTTACACCTCGCAATAATGAAGAATGGGTAATTTATTTTTTTTTCGTTCGAATACTTCGCTTATGTGATCAGAAAGCAACGATGAATATTGAAAAATATCTAAAACTATAAGACCATGTATTCCAAATTCAAAGTTAAAAAAGGAATCGGAACATATTCCGACACTATTGAAGCATTTGGTTTAGCTAATTTACTAAATGAAATCCAAAGCAGAACTGAACTTAATCGACCAAAGCTATGGATAGAGGATAAAGGATTGTACTATGAACTCACCTCAAGACCTGAAATTCATCTGGAACAAATACAGAAGCTAAACTACTTTCCATTATTCCAATATGTCGTTCGGGATTCATCCGGCACATTTGATGAAATTTTTTTCGATTATCCGAAACAACGTGACCTAAAAAAAGAACGTCAGGAACTTACACAAAAAGCCTTCAAAGAGTTTGCGGGTAAAGACAAATCAGATCAGTTGAAACAAAAAATTAAAGAGATTGAACGCATCTATTCCGAAGAAAAGAAGATTTACCCAGAACTGGATGTATATAGCCAAGTGATTACCCCTAATAATTTTGTAGGGTTTGATAAACTTTACCGAAACATTTCGTCAAACAAAGAAGCATTTCCTGAAATTGTAAAAGCCATCTTGGATTATTATTCAGATTTTATCGTTGAACTTAAACCAAAGGCGTTAAATAGTTTTGATGATACGGTAACTGCCCTTCAAATCTATAATCCAACAACAGGAAAAGGACAGAACAAAGGAAAGGCTTCTGGGGCATCGGCTGGGCCGATAAAGCTGAATTGGATTAGTGAAACGATGAAAACATCAGGAGCTTTAACCAACATGCTCTGTCAATTGGTTAAGGTTGGTAGTAGTTACGACATGAAAGTTGTTGTGCCCGACTTTAAAAAAGCAGAATACACCTTACAGAGGCAGATTGTTTTGTCTTTCAAAAAAAATATCAAAGGGAATACACCTTTGAAAGTTGACATTTTAAACCTTCTAATCCTGAACAAACAACTCATTGAAAATACTGAGGAATATAAAAGTTTTAAAGCGAGAAACATCATAACAGGTCTTCATTCGACGTATCAAAAGGACTTGGGACAAAACAAAGCAGTGGTTAACATATCCAAGCTCCAGACCCCCGATTTTATTGAATTCGATAACGAAGATGAAGCAAAAGATTGGGTGGAGCTTTTAAAAGAGCAAATCAATATTATTGGAAGCATAGAAGAATTAGGAGATGCAACTCAAGGTTTGATTGCTTACCGCACCTTTTTAACAAGCTCGCATTTCTCAAGTTGGGCTAGGTTTATTTTCTGGTATGCCGAGCATATCATGTCAAACTTTTCAAGAAAAAAATATGCATTGCCATTTAAAGTAACTTCATTAAATAAATTCTTTAAAAATATGAACATGACTGAATTTAAAATCTATGAGATCATCTCAAATGAGGGATTTCAGAAAGTGGCTTATGCCATTCGCAAAAGTACTGTAACCTTACAGTACACTCCCAAGGATCAACGTAAGTTTGAAATCCGTTATGGTTTAGCTCAGAGTTTGCAAAACAAGTCAAAATCAGCATCTGATTTAGCTGGATTTATTGGTCAATTTATCGCCACATTTAATGCAGAAACTGCTCGCTATGCTGAAAAGAACGGAACCGTACTTAGAGCCAACATTCGTGAGAACGAATTAAGTCTATTTTATGGACTTCTTGATAAGTATCCATCTAAAGTTGTTGGAGCTCTACTAGCATCTTATGGCTTCGCATTAACCGAGAAAGAAGCAAACAAGGCGGGGATTGAAGGACTAATTGAAGGAGAAGAATCACCAGAATAATTATAAACAATTAAATAATAATATCATGACAAAACAAATTGCATCTATTTCAATCAGTGGTGAAATCACCCTGAATATGCACTCTTTAAACAACGAAGGGGGAGAAGGCAACCAAATTATGACTCGACAACTAACAATTGTTGACAAAGAAGGTCAGGAACATACTGTAAATGGTATCAGTGGCGACATGTTTAAGCATATTCATGCTGGGCATTTGGTCAACCATTGCATAGATAACGGGATTGAATTAAGTCAGTATTCAAAAGCATTAAATCCCAATCGAATTTCATCGGCTGAACTACTAAGTTACATCACCGAGAAAAAGAAGAAAAATGAAAAAGCTGGAGTTGTTATTGATGCCCTAATCAACTCTTGTGCAGTTTGCGACACACACGGAATTTTAATTACCGATAAAGTTGGAGATAATAAAGATAGCTCAAATACACCTCGTAAATCAGTTATAGAATTTGGCTGGACAATTGGAATACCCGGAAAAAACAACACCGAAACATATTTACACACAAAAGTTGTACATAGTTCCACTGGAGTTAAAGGTGAAAGCTCCAACGAAGGTCAAAACATTTTTCATCGTCCTGCAAATCACGGCGCTTATGCTTTTGTTTGTAATATCGACACCTACCGAATTGGCTTCAACGATATTGATAGAGTATACTCAATAGATGACAACAAACGCCGAGCAAGGTACAAGGCTATTTTACAATCCTTATTGAATTCATTCTTAAATCCAAGAGGAGCCATGACCAGCAGTCAGAAACCTCACATTACCGACTTCAAAGGGGTAGTAACCTATTCTGAAAAGTTGATCCCTGCTCCAACGATTAGTCCAATAAATTCAGGTTACGAAACCGAAATCGGAACCATTGCAACTAATTTAAACATGATTGAATCAGGAGCAATAACTGTTAGACAATTTAATGGGCTTGGTGCGTTATCTGAAATCATTAAGGACCTAATTGCGGAAGAACCTTATAAAATAATCTGAATATGAAGTTTTCTGTTATATATAAGCCAACAAACTTGTTCTCATTAAAAGAAAGCAACTCAACCAATTCGGGTGCAAAATCTTTACTGATCCCTTCGCCTTATTCCATTAAGATGGCATTGTTCAATCAGGCCATTACCATTGATGGAAAAGACATCTTTGAAGCAAAGAAAAGTAAAGAGTTCTCTTTTATAAAAGATGCGACCATAGAATATCGGGTTTCAGGTAGCTTCTGTGTGAACAATTGTTTTGTAACCATTCAATCATTAAGAGAAGGGACATATAGAGGGAAGCCTTCTTTTCGTGAATACATCTACCTATCAGACAATATCGAAATCATTTTTGATGTAAAAAGTAAAGAGGCAAAGCAATATCTGCAAAAATACCTGTATCGAATTAATTATTTTGGAAAACGAGGTTGTTTCTTTCAATTTGTTGGCTATCGGGACAATCCGGTAGAACCGAATGTAAAAGAATTTGATGCTTATGATTTTTCACCAGGAGTACTACAAGAGTTTGATGATATCTCGTCAAAAGCAGATTTTAACAATATTGATAATTTCAATGCTGCCAATGCAAAGCGGGATAAAAAAATTCTTGTAATCCCTGTCATAAATAAAAATTCTTCAAAATCTTATACTCACTTTAGATGCTATTAAGCTAACTCATGCGCATCACCGGCACTCATTTTAATTACCTCCTCATTTGTAAACGAAAGCTTTGGCTGTTTGCAAACGGAATTAATATGGAATCTACCTCCGATCTGGTTTATGAGGGAAAGTTAATTCACGAAACTTCATACTCCAGACGGAGTGAAAGATTTCAGGAAATTGAAATTGATGGCATTAAGATAGATTATTACGACTCAAAGGGAAAGGTTGTTCATGAGATTAAAAAGTCTGACAAAAGGGAGGAGGCGCATATCTGGCAGCTGAAATATTATCTGTTTGTTCTTGAGAGAAATGGAATTGAGGGCGCGACAGGGATTATTGAATATCCAAAGCTGCATAAAACAGAGGAGGTATTACTCACAGAGCCGGACAGAGAGTATATAAGGGAGAGTGTTGTAAAGATAGATCAAATTATTCACAGTGATGATTGCCCAGAAAGAATCGGCAAAAGCAACTGCAGAAACTGCAGCTATTATGATTTTTGCTGGAGCGGAGAGGAGTCGGATGATAATTAACTCTTAATTGAATGAAAAAAACCTATTATCTGTTTAATCCCGGTAGGCTTCAGAGGCAGGACAACACTCTCAAGTTTACAGCTGTTGACGAAGAGGGGAAAGAGCAAAAGCCGAGATTTCTCCCCGTTGAGAATGTCTCCGAACTCTATTGCTTTGGCAATCTGGATGCTAACTCGGCTCTCTACAACTTTTTAGGGCAGGAGCAAATTTGTGTTCACTTTTTTGACTATTATGAGAATTATACCGGATCATTCATGCCACGAGAGGCTCTTATTTCGGGCAGGATGCTTATCTGTCAGGTGAAGGCACAACAGAATAAGAAAAAGAGGATGGAGGTTGCTCAGAAGCTTTTAATCGGAGCGAGTCACAATATGCTAAAGAATTTGAAATACTATAACTCCAGGGGTAGAGATATTGAACCTTTAATTAGCACCATTCAGGCACTTTGTGATAAAATTTGCGAAACTTCAGAAATAGACGAATTGATGGGAATTGAAGGGAATATCCGAAAAAACTATTACGGTGCATTTGACCTTATAATCAATGATTTTCAGATGGAGGGCAGAAGCTATAAACCTCCACTTAATGAAATTAATGCTCTTATCTCTTTCGGTAACATGATGTGCTACAGTCAGTGCTTGAAATCAATTCATCAGACACAATTGAACCCTGCAATAAGCTTTTTGCATGAACCAGGTGAGCGGCGTTTTTCTTTATCACTTGATATTGCCGAAATATTCAAACCTCTGCTCGTTGATAGAGTAATTTTTAAAGTTCTTAATAAAAAAATAATACAGGCTGACGACTTTGAAGAGTCGTTGAAGAGAGTCGTTTTAAAGCCAAAGGCTAAGAAAAAATTTGTAGAGGCCTTTGAAGAGAGGCTGAATGAAACAATTCAGCACAGGACTTTGGGTAGATCTGTAAGCTACAAACATCTTATTAAACTGGAGTGCTACAAACTTCAAAAGCATTTGCTTGGCCTTGAAGAGTATAAACCTTTAAAAATGTGGTGGTAGTATGTACATTATTGCTGTATATGATGTTGGACAAAAGCGGGTCGGCAAAATGTTAAAACTTTGCAGGAGATATCTGAACTGGATACAAAATTCTGTTTTCGAGGGCGAAATTAGCGAAGCTAAACTCATGGAGCTAAAATATAATGCACTCTCTATTATGGACAAAAAGACAGATAGCCTAATAATTTTTAAAACAAGGCAGGAAAAGTGGTTGGACAAAGAGATTGTAGGTAAAGAAAAACAGGAATTGGATACATTTCTTTAGCAGTTGAGTTGTCGATTCCTGAAGAAAACCTATAAATTATAAATATTATTATAAAACCATGCCATGCTTGCTCTTTGACGTATTGAAAATAAAGACAATAACACACATTGTCGTACCTCAGGCATTTTTACACTTTTACCGTTTGACGACTTTTTAAGAAGAAAATTTATATATTTGGCATCAGCAAGTAATTGGTAACCAATTATTTTTTTTAAAGTCGTCAAACGGCTTATAATCGTACCATACTGNNCTTATAATCGTACCATACTGGAATTGAAATAACACTCACGGGAATCAAGTCAAACATCATATTTCTTATAATCGTACCATACTGGAATTGAAATGCTCATGATATAACTCATAAATAGCCTGTTTAATGAGCCTTATAATCGTACCATACTGGAATTGAAATTAATACCAACTATCCGTTAATCGATCTACCAGATCTTATAATCGTACCATACTGGAATTGAAATGAAGTAAAAAATACATTAGCAGAATTAGGTCAAATCTTATAATCGTACCATACTGGAATTGAAATATCCGAATTCCTCATGCAGACACTGTCGAATTATCGCTTATAATCGTACCATACTGGAATTGAAATGGTAAATATGGAACATCTAATAAGATTTCAACCACCTTATAATCGTACCATACTGGAATTGAAATACCCTTAATCCCCGAAGATCTGTCTCCCTCTGAACTTATAATCGTACCATACTGGAATTGAAATTAATTCAATAATTCTTTAAGTTTATCAATAGTTACTTATAATCGTACCATACTGGAATTGAAATAATTTTTAGGGGGGGAGCTCCCTACGGGCGGCTAACTTATAATCGTACCATACTGGAATTGAAATACTTGCTCAGGCGTTACCTCGTCAAGGTTGGTAACTTACTTATAATCGTACCATACTGGAATTGAAATAACAAAAAATATCTGAGATTGACAAACAGGAGCACTTATAATCGTACCATACTGGAATTGAAATGAGAGAAAGCCGAGGCAGATGCAGCTTCAGAAGCAGACTTATAATCGTACCATACTGGAATTGAAATATGGGAGCCGGATCTCCGATATACATTCCTGAAAAACTTATAATCGTACCATACTGGAATTGAAATTTAGGGTGCAGATGGAGTAAATACTCCGGTTTCTCTTATAATCGTACCATACTGGAATTGAAATTAGTTTTTGAATAGCCTCTCCCGCACCCGATATGATTCTTATAATCGTACCATACTGGAATTGAAATACAGTATACATCGAGAACC
>DPKJ01000010.1 GCA_003542575.1 Rikenellaceae bacterium
GTTAGATTTTCCGAGCTGACACAGAAACTGTTAACTTGAGCCAATAAAGAAATGGTTGCCTTTTAAGTAGTATTTAAATCTCATTTAGTGAGTCCCTGTAAACCTGCAGGGCGCGTTCGCGAGCAAATTTATGATCGACAACCGGCTCCGGATAGGCGTTGATTTTGCTTTCGTTTTTTAACTCAGGCACCCATCTGTGAATATATTTGTTTGCCGGATCAAATTTTCGCGCTTGTTCTGTAGGGTTAAATATTCTGAAATACGGAGCGGCATCACAACCACAACCTGCTGCCCATTGCCAGTTACCTACGTTTGCGGCAAGATCATAATCCAGCAGTTTTGATGCAAACCAGGCCTCTCCGATTCGCCAGTCTGCAAGAAGGTGTTTAGTTAAAAAACTTGCAGTAATCATTCTGACTCTGTTATGCATATAACCGGTTTCGCTAAGCTCCCTCATACCGGCATCTACAATAGGGTAACCGGTGTTTCCGGTGCACCATTTTTCAATCTCTTCGCTATTGTTTCTCCATTTTATTGCAGAATATTTTTGTTTAAATGGGCTGTCTGCTGAGTGCGGAAAGTGGTAGATTATTGATTGGAAAAATTCCCTCCAGATCAACTCATTTAACCACACTGGAGAGCTTGCATGAGCAAATTCTACAAGCCGTCTTACGCTAATAATGCCAAATCTTATGTGCATTCCAAGCCTTGATGTTCCTCCTGAAATGTAGGGATAGTCCCTTGTTTTACCATAATTTTTGAGAAGCTCGGGATTAATGTGCGGGAAAGGAGTTGCCGAAAAACCGGCAAAGGTGAATCCAATATCTTCATGAGATGGTACCTGTGAGAAAAATTTCAACCCCGGTAAAGATTCAGGAAAGACAGGGTAATGAGTTGGGTTTACAACATTTTTCATCAATGAGAATGAGCCAAAAGTGGTTGTAAAAAATGCCGGGTCTTCATCAAATTTACTCTTCCAGCGTGCAGAGAAGGGGGTAAAAACAGTGTATGGAGATTTGTCAGGTTTGAGAATATCTTTTTTTGAAAATATTACCTGGTCTTTAAAATCTATAAATCTAATCCCTTTTTTACTAAGAAGTTCTTTTACAGCGTTATCTCTCCCAACTGCATAGGGCTCATAATCCTCGTTGCAATATACAGCACCGATATCGTAGGTTTTGCATAATTGAGTAAAAATATCTTCAGGTTTGCCATATGCACATAACAGATTCCCGCCTAGCTGCTGTTGAATGATTTTAAGTGATTGCATAATAAAATCAACTCTTTTGTCTGTTTTAGCAGGTAACTGCTCAAGAATGTTTGAGTCAAAAATAAAGAGTGGTAAAGCCTGGCTTACTCCGGTCGAGAGTGAGAAAAAGAGTCCTTTATTGTCTTCTGTTCTTAGATCTCTTCTGAACCAGAAAATATTTACTTTTCTTCCAGCCATAAAACCAAATGTTTAAATTTTTATTTCACTTAAATGAACTATAAATATCGTTAAAACTTTTAACTTTATGCCACAACCAAACAATTAAGCCATGATAAGAGAGAAGAGACTTCTGCTGTTTGTGCCGCTTGCTTCGGCTTTGAGCGCAACTACCTCATGCGGACCTATTGATCGCGAAAATCAAAAACCCCTCAACATTATATACATAATGTCTGACGATCACTCTGTTCAAACCATCAGCACTTACGACAACAGGTTTATTAACACACCCAATATTGACAGGATTGCATCAGATGGTGTGAAATTTACCAACAGCTTCGTAGCCAACTCAATCTCCGGCCCCAGCAGAGCTTGTATGCTTACCGGAAAGTTCTCACATAAAAACAGTATGCTTACAAACCTTACTCGATTTGATAGCACTCAGGTAACTTTTCCTAAAATTCTACAGGAAAATGGCTATCAGACTGCAATTTTTGGGAAATGGCATCTAAAAAGTGAGCCGTCAGGGTTTGACCGCTGGGAGATACTTGTTGGTCAGGGACAGTACTTTGATCCGATTTTTATAACTCCTCAGGGTCGTGTAACTCATAAAGGATACAGTACAGATGTTGTTACTGATTTAAGTCTGGAGTGGCTTGAAAATGAGAGAGACAGAGATAGGCCTTTTTGTCTGATTATTCATCATAAAGCACCTCATCGTAACTGGATGCCAAATACTACCGACATAGATCTGTTTGAAGATGTAACATTTCCGCTGCCACACAATTTCTATGATGAATATAAAGACCGTCCGGCAGCAGCAGCACAGGAGATGAGTATTGCCAAAGATGAGATGGACTTTGCTTTTGATTTGAAACTTAATGATCCAGAAATTCAGACAAGGCTTAAAGAGAATTTAACATTCGCATTAAGAAGACTTGATTCGACGCAGCGAAGGGAGTGGAACAGGGTTTATGACTCTGTTCTTGTTGATTTCAAGAACAGAAATCTTACAGGTCGTGAATTGGCAGAGTGGAAATACCAGAGATACATGAAAGATTATCTAAAGTGTATAAAATCTTTAGATGATAATATCGGTAGAGTTCTCGATTACCTGAAAGAGAATGACATGCTTGAGAACACAATTATTGTCTACACATCTGATCAAGGATTCTATATGGGGGAGCATGGCTGGTTTGATAAAAGATTTATGTATGAGGAGTCTTTCCGTACCCCTTTGGTTATAAGGCTTCCAAAGGAGTACAGACAGTTCCGTAAAAGAGGTGATATTAATCAGTTAGTTCAGAATATTGATTATGCTCCTACAATTCTTGAGCTGGCAGGGGCACCAATCCCTGAAGATATGCAGGGAGCCTCTTTCGTCTCTCTTCTTAAGGGCAAAAAACCAAAAGAGTGGCGCACTTCACTATATTATCAGTATTTTGAGTACCCTGCTGAACATGCAGTAAGAAGGCATTATGGTGTGAGAACTCAGAGGTATAAACTTATCAGATTTTATGGCCACGACATAAATAACTGGGAACTTTATGACCTTGAAAAAGACCCTGCAGAGATGAACAATATATACGATAACCCTGAGTACGGCAAAATTCAGATGGAGCTTCATGCTGAGCTAAAAAAACTCATGATCAAATATGAAGATTTTGAGGAGGAGGATAAAAGGATTTATTTGGGGCTATAAAAACAGATGGGATTAGATTCCGGTTTAAAAGGTAAGACTTTAAGGATTGAGGATGCAGGTCGTTTTTTGACAAAACGGCCCTTCTCGCTTATGTTGAAACCGGTTGGAAGCAGATGTAATCTTAACTGCAAATACTGTTATTATCTTAAACAGAGCAGTGTTACTGAAATAATGGATCTTCAAATTTTAAGAAGAGCCATTGAGGAGACAATACTGCTAAACGATACTCCTGAAATTTCCTTTTGTTGGCACGGCGGAGAGCCGTTAATGGCGGGCATTGACTTTTTTATAAAAGCGGTAGAGCTCCAAAATGAAGCTGTTGAGAAAAAAGTCAGAAACGGGTTCAGAAAACCTATAATAATAAACACGATACAGACTAACGGAACCCTTATTAACAGCAATTGGTGTCGTTTTTTTAGAGAGAACAACTTTCTTGTGGGGATATCTATAGATGGGCCTGAAGATATTCATAACTACTACAGAATAAACCGAGCAGGAGAGAGGTTATACGAAAAAGTTATTGAAGGGCTGGAGTTGTTAAGGGATAACAATGTTGAATTCAATGCTCTGTGCACAATCAATTCAAAAAGCAAAGGCAGAGGGAGGGAGGTATATAAATTTCTCAAATCAAAAGGGGTAAAGTATATACAATTTTTACCGGTGGTTGACCCAGAAAAAGAGTGGGGGGTAGAGGCCGAGGATTTTGGAAATTTTATGAAGGATGTATTCAGGGAATGGTGGGAAAACGAAGATGCAGGGAGTTTTTATGTTCAGTTATTTGATGTAGCTCTTGCAAACTACCTGGGTGTTTCATGCGGACTTTGTCAATTTAACCCTTCTTGTGGTGATGTGCCGGTACTGGAAAGTAATGGTGATCTTTTTTGCTGTGATCACTTTGTAAATAGTTCTAACTATTTGGGGAATCTAAATGATATCTCTCTTGACAGGGTTGTTTTTTCTGAGCATATTGCGACATTCGGAGCAGATAAAAGTGCAACATTACCGGTGATATGCAAGAACTGCAAATTCAAAACCCTGTGCAACGGAGGTTGTCCGGAACACAGGGTGCTGAAACAGTCACAAGACTTTTATCTTAACTATCTATGCAAAGGTTACAAGATGTTTTTTGAATTCGCCTTGCCTTATTTTAAACAAATGGCAGAACAGATTTGTTCGGATCGTATGTGAAAAGCAATCTTTTTATCAGGTAAATATTATCTGAGTCCCCTCACCGCCGGCCATTTCATAAAACTCACCAATTGTTAAAACACCGCTCACATATTCGCACAAATCCTCTCTTTTTAACTTAAACATATCCATTGCAAGTTTGCAAGCATATATCTCTCCACCACCAGCGGTAATCAAATCCATAAACTCATCAACCGGTGGGATGTCAAGTTGTTCCATCTGGTTTTTCATTATTGCTGAAACCCCCGCCTCTACTCCGGGAAGAGCACCCAGTAAAGTAGGAAAAGGAATATTGCCCGGCATCCTTAATGCAGGATTACCAATAGTTGCTGTCTTGAGCTTTTTCATCTGTCGCTTTGTTATTGCATCAAGACCAAAGAATGTAAAGAAGAGTTTTGCCTCAATCCCTTCCATTACTGCTCCGTTGGTCATTACCAACGCTGCATATACATCTTCAATTGTGCCTTTTGCACAAATAATGCACACCTTTTTTAGTGGTTTGTCGTTTGAGTTGCTCATATTATCACTGGGTTAATTTCAAAACTTTTTAAATCAGTTTGTAGTCTATTTAAATACAGCTGCTTGGTTTAGGTATCCCTGCTATTTTAGTAGATTTTTTAAGTGGTGCACCCGGAAAAAGAGCATAGAACTCCTTAACATCCACGATACCCGATTTGTTAATTGACCTTATAGAGAGGGCCTCTCCTGAATTAAATCTGGTACGCAGAAATTCAATTATTGCGTAGTGCTTGTCTGAGAGCTCCAAACCCTCTTCCTTAGCAACTGCTGCTGCAATCTCTTTGTTCCATTGCTGAGGATTGGTAAAATATCCCTCCTCATTTACATCTACCATGTGACCTGCAAATTCTTTTTGTGCCATAACATATGATATTTAAATGTTTATAATTTATTAAATGTCTTAATTAAACTTTTTCCTCTATTCTGGTTTTTCTTTACAACACATTGACATGTGTGAAGTTACAGGTAAGTGATGACCTTTAAGCAAAAGATTCCAATACATCCATTTGAAAAAGAGTTTTCCAAAATAATTCATCCTTGTATCCTTCAGTAGACCAAACGGACCAATCCAATAAGGGTATCTTCCCGGTAGTGGCTCAGTTTCGTAGTTAAAATCAATAAGTGTACCCTTTGAATAAGATGTTACTATATAGCAATTGGCGTGTCCGTCAAATTTTGCCTTTAATGGCTTGCCATTGATAGCACTAATAAGGTTATCCTCAAGAAAATCTGCCGCAAAATGTGCTACCGACCCCGCCTTAGAAGTTGGAAGGTTAGCTGCATCACCAAGAACAAATATGTTTTCATGGCCAACTGCCTGCAGAGTATGTTTGTCAGTGGGTACAAAATTAAGATCGTCACCCATTGAGCTTCTCTCAATCATATCAGCCCCTTTATTTGTGGGAATTGTAACCAGAATATCAAATTCTACTGCCTTTTCCTCATAATCAAGAATCTTTTTATTTAGGTTATCAACCTCTGCAATATTGAAATCAGGAACAATTTTTATATTTTTTTCCTCCATTAATCCACTTAGCATTTTTGTAGCTATAGGTTTTGTAAAAGCTCCCGGAAGTGGAGTTACCAGAGTAAGCTCTACCTTATCGCGTATTCCTCTTTTTTTGAAGTATGTGTCTGCTAAAAAGATAAACTCAAGAGGAGCAACAGGACATTTGAATGGCAACTCGGTAATGTTTACGACAAGTTTCCCACCATTAAAACTCTTTAGCCTCTCGGCAAGAGCAACTGCCCCCTCTACTGTATAAAAATCAAAAATATCTTTATGCCACAGCTCTCCCAATAGTCCCGGAGTCTCTTCAGGTGCAATACGGGTGCCTGTTGCAATAATCAGAAAATCATATTTAAGCTCCCTTTTACCCTCTGCAATCAAAACTTTATTCTCCTGAGGAAGAATCTTATCTATTTGAGAATAAATAAAATCTACCCCTTTTGGAATAAATTTAGCCTTTGGCTTGATTACATCGTTTTGGTTATAAATGCCAAAAGGAATGAAAAGAAATCCAGGCTGATAATAATGTTCTTTGTTTTCGTCCACTATTGTAATACTCCACTCTCTTTTTGAGAGCCTTTTGCGTAATTTGTTCGCAATGAGTGTTCCTGCAGTTCCTGCACCTAAGATCAATATATTTTTCATCGGAAAATATTTAGATGATTAATTATAATGCTTGTCAAATATATGAAATTTATAAAACACAACAAAATATTTCCAAAGAAAAATAATTATTTCAGAACAGATTGTGTTTTTTCATTAGCATCTTTGTATAACCGGGAGATTTGATTATGCCATTTTGTCCTATTTGGTTATTTGGCAAATAATTTGTGGCTATCTTTGCGGCCAAACATTTATTTGATAAATACAAAAGTTTACATAATATGAAAGAGCAAAAGAAGGAGAAGGATCATCATCACAAATCTGTTCACGGCAAAGAACATCAAGAAAGCGCTTTGAACACAGAGAGTCAGGAGACAGCCCCGTTAACTGATGCAACAGCCGAACAAAATAAAGATGAGCAGATTGCCACACTTAACGACAAATATATAAGGCTTGCTGCCGAGTTTGACAATTACCGCAGAAGAACCCTTAAGGAGAGACAAGAGTTAATCTTTACAGCAGGTGAAGATATAATAACCGGAATTCTTCCTGTACTTGACGACTTTGAAAGAGCCATAGACCTACTATCCAAAACTGATGGAAATGAGACTGCTCTTGAGGGTACTGAGTTGATATATAATAAATTAAAGTCATACTTAGTTTCAAAAGGATTAAAGGTTATTGAGTCAAAAGGAGCTGAATTGGATACAGATTTCCATGAGGCAATTGCTCAGATTCCTGCACCTTCAAAAGAGCTGAAAAATAAAATTGTGGATGTTGTCCAGCAAGGGTATCTGCTTAACGGTAAGATTATTCGTTTTGCAAAAGTTGTTGTTGGTCAGTAATTAAAATAAAATGGCAAAAAGAGATTATTATGAAGTCCTTGGTGTAACCAAGAATGCATCTGCAGAGGAGATTAAAAAGGCATACCGTAAGATGGCAATTAAGCATCATCCGGACAAAAATCCGGGAGATAAAGATGCTGAGGAAAAATTTAAAGAGGCAGCAGAGGCTTATGATGTACTGAGCAATCCTGACAAGAAGGCAAGGTATGACCAATTTGGTCACGCAGGAATGAATGGTGGAGGTGGAGGATTCAGCGGAGGCTTCTCTATGGACGATATCTTTAGCCAGTTTGGTGATATATTCGGTGGTCACTTTGGAGGTTTTGGTGGTTTCAGTGGCTTTGGTGGGCAGAGCAGGGGAGGAAGAAGGGTCAGCCGTGGTTCTGATATAAGGATTCGTGTAAAAATGGATCTTAAGGAGATAGCTCACGGAGCTGAGAAAAAGGTAAAAATCAACAAACAGGTTGCTTGTAAGGCATGTGGCGGTAAAGGAGCGAAATCGGAAGCTGATATTAAAACTTGTGATACATGTAAAGGAAGTGGACAGGTAACAAGAGTTTCTCAGACTTTTTTAGGCACAATGCAGACTGCATCGGTGTGTCCGACATGTCACGGAGAGGGCAAGATCATTGCCAAACCATGTGGAGAATGTTCCGGTAGTGGTCTGGTAAAGGAGATGGAGGAGATATCATTCAAGATCCCTGCAGGAGTTGCACAGGGAATGCAACTGACAGTTCAGGGTAAAGGCAATGCAGCAAAACGCGGAGGAATTAATGGTGATCTGCTGGTTGTAATTGAAGAGGAGGAACATGCAGATCTTCAAAGAGATGGAAACGATCTGATATACTCCCTCTTTATATCCATACCTGATGCGGTGTTGGGTACAGATGCCGACATTCCCGCTATAGACGGCAAACTCAGAATCAAGATAGAACCCGGGACTCAGTCGGGAAAAATCCTCCGTCTCAGAGGAAAAGGCCTTCCGGATGTTAATGGATACGGAATGGGAGATTTACTTGTTTATATTCAGATATGGACACCTAAGAAAATTGAAAAACAGGAGAGAGAATTATTTGAAAAACTAAAAGGTTCCGAGACATTTAAACCAAAACCGGACAAAGAGGACAGAAACTTCTTTGAAAGGATGAAAAAGATATTCTCCTGATGAATATAAGGAGAATTATATCTGCAGTAACTCTTGTTCTGGTATCAGTTGTTCTGTTTGCACAGGCAACTCCCTCCGGCAGAGGTTATCGTTTACCTTTAAATTTACCTGTTTCACTTTCAGGAAGTTATGGAGAATTAAGGGCAACCCATTTTCATTCAGGAATAGATTTCAGGATTGGAGGTGTTGTGGGAGCCTCTATTTTCGCAGCAGAATCGGGTTTTATATCCAGAATAACTGTTTCTCCAACCGGTTATGGTAATGCAATATACATTCAGCATCCCGATGGAATGACTACACTATACGGGCATATGCACGATTTTGCAATCAATATTACTAAATGGGTCAGAGAGCAGCAGTACGAAAAAGAGAAATTCGCAGTAAATCTCTATCCCGATCCTCTGATGTTCCCTGTCGAAAGGGGGCATTTCTTAGGCAGAGCCGGCAATTCAGGCTCATCAGGAGGGCCGCATCTACACTTTGAAGTAAGGGACACAGAAACACAAATACCACTTAATCCAATTACTGAGGCCGGGATAAATGTTCCGGACAATATCTCTCCTGTGATAAACAGAGTGAGTTTTTACTCAATTACAGACCCCTTGACACTTCCGCAAACCAGACTATTGGCAAGTTTCACCGAGCCATCCCCAAACACGGTTACAGTAAGTGATACATTTTATGTGGCAGTTGCAGCAATAGACAGACAAAACAATACAAATGCAAGACTTGCAGTATCACACTATAACTACTATCTGAATGATAAACTGATCTTTTCTTTTGTCCCTGATAGAATCCCCTTTGATCAGGGTAGATACATCAACAGCGTTGTGGAATTCAGCGAGAAACAGTCAAAGGGTGTTAGCATGATCAAGAGTTTTACAGAACCCGGAGGTGGTCTTAGAAAAAATATTGAATCTGTAGACTATGGGCTCTTTATTCTTTCGGATGATAATATTCATAAAGTAAAAATTGAGTTACTTGACGAGCATAATAACAAAACTGTAAGGTTATTTAACGTTAAGAGAGGGGCTGTGGCTCCTTCAAGTTTAATTTCAGATACAGTTGCTCTCAAAAGAGGTACAGTTATGCCATGGTTTCTGCCTAACAGGTTTGAATCAGACGGTATTCGTTTTATGCTTCCCCCGGGAGCACTCTACAGTTCTATTCTGTTTGAAGCAGAACCTTTAACATTTAACGGAGGACCTGCATGGAGAGTACACAGAAATACTACGCCAATTCACAACTCTGCAAGAATTGCACTTAGGGCAGAACATATACCATCTCATCTTACCGATAAAGCTGTTATTGTCACATTTAATGGAAACGGAGGTCAAAATTCGATAGGAGGGACCTACAAAAACGGGTGGATAGAGGCTTCAACCGGAACATTCGGGAATTTTGGCATATCGCTGGACACAATTCCACCAAGGATTGTGCCGGCATTTAAAGATGGAGAGAATCTCTCAGGAAGAAGCTATCTTAGGATAACAATAAGCGATAACCTTTCAGGTGTTGCAGACTATAGCGTTATGATTGACGATAAGTGGATTCTAACGGCTTACGATCCGAAAAACAGGAGACTTGAGACGGAGCTAAAGACAGACAAAATTTCGAAAGGAAAAAGGCATACAATAGTTATCTCAGTTACAGACGGCAGAGGTAACAACAACACCCTAAAAAGCTCATTCATATGGTAAGAATTATCGGACTTATGTCGGGAACATCTCTCGACGGACTGGACATGTGCTACACAGAATTTAATCTGGATAATGGCAAATGGAGTTATAAAATACTTAAAGCTGAATCAGAGGAGTACCCGGCAGATATAAAGGAGAAGCTGGCAAATGCTCAGAATATGACAGCATTGGAATATGCTCTCTTTAACTCTGACTATGGCTTGTATGTTGGGCAGAGGGTTAAAGAGTTCATCAACAAACATGACCTTAAACCACGCTACATCGCCTCTCACGGACACACCATTTTTCATCAGCCATCTAGAAGATTTACAGCACAGATAGGATCAGGTGCCGGAATAGCAGCAGAGAGCGGAATTGACACAATTTGTGACTTCCGCACTACAGATGTGGCACTTTGGGGGCAGGGAGCACCTCTTGTTCCTGTCGGGGATCGCAACCTCTTTGCGGAGTTTTCATATTGCCTGAATATGGGTGGTTTTTCAAACATATCTTTTGACGGAGGAGATAAGCGCATTGCCTACGATATATCACCTGTAAACTATGTTCTTAACCATTATACCCGTGGAATTGGTCTGGAATATGATAAAGACGGGGAGATTGCAAGAAAAGGTAATGTTCACGCAGAGTTGCTCAATAAACTGAACAATCTTGATTTTTATACAAAGAGTGGTCCCAAGTCGTTAGGAAGAGAGTGGGTAGAGGAGGTTGTAATTCCGATGATTGACTCTTTTAAACTCCCTCTTGAGGATAAACTGGCCACGTTTTGTGAACATGTAGCTGTTCAGATAGGAGGCCATATTAAAGGAGGAAAGGTATTACTTACCGGTGGTGGAGCATTTAATAAATATCTTGTTGAGAGAATGGCCAAAAATGCGCCCCAGTGTGAATATTATGTTCCGGATGCAATGACTGTCAACTTCAAAGAGGCTCTTATTTTTGCTTTTCTTGGTGCTCTTTATGCTCATGACATTCCCAATTGTTTAAGTTCGGTTACAGGTGCAAAGTATGACAATATTGGAGGTGCACTGTATAAAGCAGGCATTTAGTAATAATAATTTTTGGTATCTAAAAATAAATATCTATTTTTGCAGTCCCAAAAAAGCAACCTCTTACATGAACTTAAAGTAGGTAATGTTGCACTAATAAGTTTAAAATAATGGATTTAATTAAAGTTGCACAAGAGGCGTTTGCCGTAGAGCTAAATCAATTACCTGATTTTAAAGCAGGCGATACCATTACTGTTACATACAAGATTAAAGAGGAGACAAAAGAGCGTCTTCAGAAATATCGCGGTGTGGTTATTCAAAGAAGAGGAATCGGATCTACAGAGACCTTTACAGTTCGTAAAATTTCCAATGGAGTAGGTGTTGAGAGAATTTTCCCGATTGCCTCACCATTTATCGATTCTATCGAAGTAAACAAGCGTGGAAAAGTACGCAGGGCAAGAATTTTCTACCTTAGAAAACTTACCGGTAAGAAGGCTCGTATCAAAGAGAGAAAATACGTATCAGTTAAAGAGGTTATTGCTTAACAGCTTAATATCTTTGCACTGAAATCATATTGGCCCCGTAGCTCAACTGAATAGAGTATCTGACTACGGATCAGACGGTTACAGGTTTGAATCCTGTCGGGGTCACAAACTCAATAGATAAAAAAGGATTTCCTGAATGTTCAGGTAATCCTTTTTTTATATTAGCGTATATGGGGAGATATCTAGCTTTTGTTAACTCCAGCCCCAGGGTTTGCCGGGGGTCTCAACCTCTTTGGTTAGGTCGAAACGAACAGAAAAGAGACGATCGGTATTAACTCTTCTCAGGTTATAGACAAAGTATTCGCCCGGGACAAAATCAATCCACCAAACATTGGTGATTGCTCCGGGGAGCATATCTGCTGTCTCCTGATCGGCAGGGAATATTTGCCTGAATGCAGAGCCGAAATTTTGCGTCTTGCCTCCATACATTGTTAATTCATCAGGAGTTCCGTTTTGATGTCTGTGGTCATGTTTAAGTAAAATTCCACACTCATCTTTTGTGAAAACCCATGTTCTTGAACTGTCTGTGCCTACAAAGAATGGGATGTTAATTACAGTCTCATCACCGGAAAGCACATGCATAAGCAATCTTTTGCCGGTAAAAGCTGTATCGTTTGCAGGTGCCGAAACAACTGTTCCTTCATATGCTTTGCCAAGTAGCTTTTGCAGTTCGCTCCAGAAAACATCTTGTGTTGTGTCTCTGGAAGAATCCAAACACTCCTGTTCCTGGCAGCCTTCTCTAACCAAAGCTGTCTCTCTTCGTTTACTAGGATCACATGAAATAAGGATAATAATAACCATTAACATTACTGCTAATGTTGTGAATAGTTGCCCCGAACTTTTGACAATTTTTCTCATAATTTAATAATTTATAGGTTTTATTTAGAATTTTATACTCAATGAATTTACAATCAGCGCTTTTTGAATAATCCTGAAATACCACGTCCAAAATCTTCAAAGCTTTGGTAATTTGTTGTTAAGTTGCTCATTACGAAATCATCTCCATCATGTACTCCGCTTTGGATTGGATATATAAGCATATAGTTATTCATTTTAAAATACTTATCGAGATACTCGGGTATTTTTGCCATTTTTTTATGATATGATGGTCTGTTTGGACGACTCATGACAATTATCAAATTGTCGTTTGTCTTTAATTCCCTGCCAAGAATCAGAAAGTCATCCCAGTCATTAAATCTGATAAGCTGAGCAGAAACAGGGAATCGGTTTTGAACCTCTTCGATGAATTTTAAAGTCTCTTTTGAAGCGTGAAAATGAAGCTCTGCTCCGGTATTTCTTCCTATATTCCACACCCTCATAAGCCAGATTGCAAATCCTTCTTCACTCTCTGCCTTTTCGGGTATCGTAATTATATGTCTTTTTATGGTAGCTAACGGTTGAGCAGACTTATAGATTATTGTTGTTGTATTGCACTGATCAAGCAGACTCTCTGTAATATCACCCAGAAAAGTAGATGAGAGGTTTTTCTTTATGTGAAGCCCCAAAATAAGGTCCGTAATTTTGTGTTCGCGTATTACATTCACTATGCCTGTTACCGGGTTTGTATCATATCTCATCAGCTCATGCATGTAGTTATCTGTTGCTGATGCAATTATTGACGCTCTTTCCAAAATTTTCCGCGCTTTCTTATCAGCACTCTCGTTAGCCTGATTATCATCAATTATGTTTAGTGCATAAAGCCATTTTTTATTTTTGGCACTTTTTATTGTAAGGCCAAGATTTACAAGATCGTCAGTGGTATCAAGAGCGTTTATCGGAATAAGGATACGCTCTTTTATTTTGCTCGCACTTTCAGGTGCACTCTCCTCTTCAACTGCAATTACTTTGGCTCCACTTTGAGTTACAAATGAAGATATTGTGCAGGTAACCAGTATCATTAAAATTGTTCCATTTAACACATTGTCGTTTAGAAGTCTGATTGGTTCTCCGTTGGCACCGATCTCCAGAATTATGTTATATCCAACTAGCACTGCAGCAAGTGTGGCAGCTGCCTGAGCATTGCTCAACCCAAACATTATGTTTCTTTCGGCTTTAGTAAATCCGAAGCTTTTCTGACTTATCCACGCTGCTAAAAATTTGGAGAATGTTGCAACTACAGTCATAATTACTGCAACCTTGATTGTCTCAAATCCGGTGAAGAAGACTCTAAAATCTATGAGCATTCCAACTCCTATCAGGAAAAAGGGGATGAACAGAGCATTGCCCACAAACTCAATTCTGTTCATCAAAGGAGAGGTATGAGGAATGAGTCTGTTAAGTGCTAATCCTGCCAGAAAGGCCCCGATAATTGCCTCTATACCTGCTGCTTCTGCCAGAAATCCTGCAAGAAAAACTAGCCCAAGCACAAAAATATATTGCAAAATATTTTCGTGGTATTGTTTAAAGAACCACCGGGCAATAATTGGAAAGATAAATATTACGACCAAACCAAAAACAACAACTGATGTTGATAGTTTCAGCCAAAATTTACCGTCAACCACACCTGTTGACATTCCGACAATAACGGCAAGAACAAGCAGGGCAAGAGTATCTGTAATTACTGTCCCTCCTACGGTAATATTAACAGCCCTGTTCTTTATAACACCAAATTTACTGGCAATAGGGTAGGATAACAGAGTATGAGAAGCAAACATACTTGCCAGCAAAATTGATGTGGGTAATGTGAATTTTAAAAGATGTATGCCGGCTAAGGTCCCTATTGTCATTGGAATTAAAAATGTGAGCATCCCGAAAATCAAACTTTTTCTGCTATTTTTTTTAAATTCTGCAATATCAATTTCAATTCCTGCCAGAAACATAATATAGAGAAGACCTACTGTCCCAAACAGCAGAATACTACTGTCTCTTTCCATAAGGAAGAGTCCGTTAGGCCCGATTATGGCTCCGGCAATTATTAATCCGATTAGGTGAGGAATCTTAAACTTATTGAATATTATTGGGGCAAAAAGAATTATAAATAATATCAACGCAAAAATCAGAACGGGATTTTCAAGTGGAAGTTTAAAACTGACTGCGAGTATAGTTTTGATCATAATTATCAATTTTAAGGATTTTAAAGTAGGGGACTTAAAAGTCGTGCAAATGACTCCTTAATCTGATTAGATCTGCTTCTTTTTGCCCATTTTGAGCTTGCCAGGGGCTTGCACTTTTCGGCGTCTTTAATGAATTGATCTTCTATATCTTGAGCAAAACCTGCATTGTAAATAATTCCTGTTATTTCAAAGTTGTAATCAAGTGAACGGTTGTCCATATTTGCAGAACCGACAATGCAGAATTGACCGTCAATTGAAATAACCTTAGAGTGATTAAACCCTTTGGAATAGAGGAAAACCTTAACCCCCGCCTCTAAAAGTTCTGTTGCATATGACATTGTGCACCAGTGGGCTATACTTGTATCTGATTTCTCTGAAAGCATAATAGAAACTTCTACACCTCCAAGAGCTGCTATCTTGATCGCATTTAAAATTGACTCATTGGGAGTAAAGTAAGGTGTAATTATGTAGATATTTTTCTTTGCTTTTGATATAGCGGCAAAGTAACACTGCATTATGCTTGCCCAGTCGCTGTCAGGCCCCGATGTTATTATCTGACAATGAATGTTTTTATTTCCCGGCTCAAGACTGAAGAACTCTTCAGATACGGGCATTGGGTAGTATTTCTTTCGTTTATTGAATTGCTGGTTTATAATGAAATATCTGTCAAGAAGAAAGCTTGATTGCATTGAAGCGACAGACTCCCCGATAATTTTAATGTGTGTATCGCGCCATTCGCTAAAATTTCCTCCGTTATAATACCTGTCGGCTATGTTTACTCCTCCAATAAACCCTGTGGTTCCGTCAATTACCAATATCTTCCTGTGGTTTCTGTAATTAACCTTAGATGTTGGAGTGAGAAACCTTACAGGTGAGAATGTTAAAAGTTCAATTCCGTTTTTAATCAGATCGTTTTTATAATCTGATGATAGACTCCAACATCCAACATCGTCAATAATTACTCTTACTTCAACTCCTTCTTTGGCCTTATCTATAAGAAGATTCTTAAAACGGTTACCGGTTATATCGTCTTCAATAATATAGGATTGAAAATGGATATGTTGCTTTGCCCGGGATATAGAAGAGAACATGGCATCAAGTGCATCTTTCCCATGAAAATAGACCTGGATATCTGAATTTGTTCCAAGGGTACTTCTGCTGCTGCGCAGATTCAGCATTATAAGCTTTTTGTAAGGCTTTAGGTGATCCGGGAGGTATGAAGGGTTTGTTCTGAGATGTTTAAGTTGATTATTTGCAAAAATTCTGCGTACTCTTTCGTCTCTTACACCTTTTCTGTTGAAAATTTTTCTTTTACGGTAATTTTGCCCGAAAAACAGATAAAGGAACAACCCTATATAGGGAAGCATAAGCATAACTACAATCCACGAAAGTGACTTAACAGGGTCTAATTTTCTGTATATAATAATAATTGAGGCATAAATGGCAATTGCCAGATACAGCACATATAATATTATTGAAAACAGCTCCCAGAATGGCATCTCAGATCACCTTTTTAATTATTAACTTTTTTGAGCGACATAAAGAATGGCTACCCCTCCTGTTAGCGCGATATAGTCAATATTTACATATCCAAAATTCTCCAACTCAGATGCAAACTCTTCATATTGAGGAAACGTGCTGACTGATTGAGGCAGATAGCTGTAGGCGTGGTTATCTTTTGATATGATTTTTCCAATAAATGGTAAGATTTTCAGGAAGTAGAGGTTAAAAAACCATCTCCAAATTTTGTTTTTTGGGGTTGCAAATTCGAGAATAGCAAGAGTTCCTCCTTTCTTTAGCACTCTGCTGATTTCAAGCAGTGATTCTCCGCGGTTTTCAAAATTTCTTATTCCAAACCCAATTGTAACAGCGTCAAAGGTCGAATTTTCAAAAGGGATAGATTCAGCAGAAGCACACACAAATTCTGGTTTGGAAAGAGTAGTTTTCTGCGTTTTGCGAATATGCCGTGCCATTTTCTCCTCTGCAACATCCATCATCTTTTGTGCAATATCAAGACCTGTTACCTTAACCCCTTTTTTAAACAGAGCAAGAGTCAGATCTCCTGTACCGCATGCAATATCAAGTACTGTTTTAGGATTTTTAAGCAGCACTCTGCCAATTAACCTTTTTCGCCACCTTTTATCAATTCCGAAAGAGAGAAGATGGTTGAGCAAATCATAACTACCCGCTATGTTGTTGAACATAGTGGAGATCTTTTCTCTCTCTTTATTAATTTTGATGTTCATTCTAATCTAAATAATCTGTTATATACCCAAAAGAGATTTCATCCATTCTGAGTTCACCTTTGGTTACATGCCCCAAAAGTGTAATTTCCAGACCATTATTATAGATATAATCTACAAATTTCCCCTCTTTTTCTGCAGATACACTTACCAGTATTGATTGGTTGTTATCATTAAACAGAAAGTCTTTTTCAGGAATATCGGAGTCTGATGTTATGTCAAAACCTACTTTTTTTAATGCACAACTCTCAATTAGTCCTGCAAACAATCCGGCTCTGTCAAGGGTGTGTGCACTTGTGAGAAGTCCTTGCTCAATTGCATCAAGAACAACCTCGATTGTTGAGCTGTTGTCCTCCTCTTTTCCTTTATAGTCACCCAGGAGATATATGGTGTCACCTTTTTTGCCGAATTTCATGGTAAGTTTATGAATTCCCTTGCCAAAGATCTCATCATAAGGCTCTTTGGAGTACCTGGAAATGCTCTCATGAAGCTCTGTACTTTGAGAAATTATCTCCGTTATCTCTTTCAGATTTTCTGTTTGTGAAATCTGTTTTTTGAAATTTTCGTTCATCGCAAAAGCTTTTATTTTTTTGCTAAGTTACAAAAAAATATTCTATATTTGCAGTCCCTAAGCCCAGATGGTGAAATTGGTAGACACGCTACTTTGAGGGGGTAGTGCCGTTTGCGGTGTGCAAGTTCGAGTCTTGTTCTGGGCACCAAAAAAAATTAAAGAGAGATAATAACCTCTGCTCCCTTAAAACGGAATGCAGAGGTTTCTTTTTATTTTTGATAAATTTGTTTAATAAAACCAAAAGAATGAAAATTGTATTTTTGGATGCCTCAACTCTTGGTGCCGATGCCGACCTTTCGCCGTTAAAAAATAAAGGTTCTCTCACAGTTTATGACCATACTCCACCCGAATTTGTTAAGAAGAGAATTGCAGGAGCAGAGGTTGTTATTGTTAATAAAGTGCTTATAACAAAGGATATTATAGATTCTTCGCCAACTCTTAAACGTATTTGTGTTGCCGCCACAGGAGTTAACAATGTTGACACAACATACGCAAATTCGAGGGGAATTCAGGTTTTAAATGTTTCAGGCTATTCTACTAAAAGTGTTACCCAAATTACATTTTCATCGCTACTATCACTGGCAAGCCATATTGCCACACACAATACGGCTGTTAAGAGTGGCGAGTACACAAGAGGAGGCATATTTACGTGGCTCGGTGCACCTTTTTTTGAATTGAGCGGAAAATCTATGGGTATAATCGGGATGGGTACGATTGGTCAGGAGGTGGCCTTAGTTGCCACAGCTCTGGGAATGGAGGTGAATTACTTTTCGACCTCAGGAACCTCTCATTGTAAAACATATCCCTCTCTTACCCTTGATGAAATACTTAGTATAAGTGATGTGATATCCATACACTCTCCTCTTAACGAAAAGACGTTAGGCTTGATAGGCAAGAACGAACTTGAAAAAATGAAGAGAACAGCTTATCTTGTCAATATGGGCAGAGGTGGCATTGTTAATGAGCAGGAACTTGCGGATGCAATTGATAATGAGACCATTGCAGGCGCTGCCGTTGATGTTTTTTCGATTGAGCCTTTGCCTTTTGATCACCCTTTTCTTAGTGTTAAAAAGTCAGATCGTCTAATTCTTACACCTCATATTGCCTGGACAAGTATAGAGGCAAGACAAAAGCTGATAGAAGGGATTGCAGCCAATATTGGCTAACCGAAAAATTTGTTGATGAATTCTATTTAAGTGGTGAGTTTGGCTCCTTTTTCATGTAGTTGTATTCAAGACGATCAACAAGACGTGGAAAGAACTTATTCAGGATTACAATCAGTTTGCCAACAGGTGTGAGGATAACCTCTGCCTTTCTCTTTTTGATTCCTTTTAACAAATGCTTTGCACACTCCCTTGCACTCATCATTTTATCCTCTTTACGTGGTGTTTCACCCTGTTTGCTTCCATCAGCAATTAATGCCTGCTCTCTGATTTCTGAAGTTGTAAAACCGGGAGCAAAAATCATAAAGTGGATATTATCTTTAAGGTGCTCTATTCTAAGAGTGTCAATAAAACCATAGACAGCAAATTTTGAGGCAGAGTAACCTGTTCGGGCCGGAAGACCTTTGTAGCCTGCAATTGAAATTACACCAACCACAGAGCCATTGGTTTTTAAAATATGGGGCAAGGCATATTTTGTACAATATACCGTGCCCCAGAAATTCACATCCATCAATTGCTTAATAATATTAATATCCAGATCTTTGAAAAGTGCCCGCATCGAAATTCCTGCATTGTTTACTAAAATGTCTATACGGCCGAATTTTTCAATTGTCTTTTGAATAAGGTTTTCGCAATCACTCTCTTTTGTGACATCACATTCTACCGAAAGGGCAGGGCAGGAGAGACTCTTTTCGAGCTCAATGAGCTTGTCAACCCTACGGGCAGCTATTACTATGCTGTATCCGTTTTCTGCAAACTCCTGAGCGGCTGCTTTTCCTATTCCGGAACTGGCGCCTGTGATTATTACTACCTTGTTATTAAGCATTTAATTTGCAATTACATTGCCATATCTTTCATTTCATCTGCCTGGTAAACTCCGTCTTTAAGCTTTTTCTGAATCTCTCCAAAAGCATTGAGTGTGTACTCTACATCTTCGAGAGAGTGCATCGATGTTGGAATCAGACGGAACATAATAACCCCTTTTGGAACTACGGGATAAATTACGGCTGAACAGAATATCTTGTAGTTGGTTCTTAAGTCAATTAGAATGTTTGTAGCTTCAGGTACGTTGCCTTCGAGAAATACCGGTGTAACACATGCCTCTGCCTTACCAATATTAAAACCTCTGTCTCTCAAACCTTTCTGCATTGTTCTGGTGATAAGCCAAAGTTTTTCACGTAGTTCAGGCATTGTACGAATCATATCTAACCTTTTAAGGCATCCCTCAACCATAGCCAGAGGAAGTGATTTTGCATATATCTGAGAGCGAAGGTTATACCTTAAATAGTTAATCAGATACTCAGGCCCTGCAACAAATCCTCCTATTCCGGCCATTGCTTTTGCAAAGGCTCCAAAGTAAAGATCAATTTCATCCATTACTCCATAGTGCTCAGAAGTTCCTCTGCCGTTTTCTCCCATAACACCAAAGCCATGAGCATCATCAATTAGAATGCGGAACTCATACTTTTTCTTAAGTTCAACTATTTTATCCAGGATACCTAAATCTCCTGTCATTCCGTAAACTCCTTCTGTTATGAGTAGAATTCCACCGCCTGTTTCTGAAACAATTTTGGTTGCCCTGGCAAGTGCCTTTTCGCATTTTTCGATATCATTATGAGGGTAAACAATTCTCTGCCCCATATGAAGTCTAACGCCATCCATGATACATGCATGTGCCTCAGAATCATATACTATAATATCGTGTCTGTTAACCAGTGCATCAATTGTTGAAACCATTCCCTGATATCCGAAATTGAACAGATATGCATCTTCCTTAAGTTCAAAAGTAGCAAGCTCTCTCTCCAATTGTTCATGAAGTGCTGTTTGTCCGGACATCATCCTTGCTCCCATCGGGTAACCCAATCCCCACCTGGCAGCAGCCTCTGAATCGACCTTTCTTACCTCAGGGTGGTTTGCCAGCCCAAGATAGTTATTGAATGTCCAGGCTAAAACCTCAGTACCGTTAAAGGTCATTCTGGGTTGAATCTGACCCTCCAGTTTTGGAAATGCGAAATATCCGTGGGCTTTCTTACGATATTGCCCCAACGGGCCACCTTCATCATTTTTTATTCTCTCAAAAATGTCCATTATGAAAAGTTTTTATGTGTATCTTAATCTTTGTCCTATCCTTAATATAGAGGTTCGTTTGATTCCGTTAAGGGCACAAAGCCTGGCAATGGATATGCCCGTTCTTTGAGATATTCTGCCAAGTGTATCACCACTGCGAACAGTCCAGAATCTGATTTTCTCAATCTCTTTTTTATATTCAAAATGTTGGGCGTTGAGTACCAGTATCTGGTTTTTTAAAGTAAATGAGTTAAAATCAATGATATCATTGGGGTTTATTGGATTGCCAAGGTATCTTACTTCGAAGTGAAGGTGATAACCTGTAGATCGTCCGGTATTTCCTCCAAGCCCTACAGGAATTCCTGCTTTTAGGGTGTCACCCGGGTTGACAGTTATTTTATTCAGGTGTGCATATAGTGTTTCCAGACCATTGAAATGTCTGACAAGTACATAATATCCATAATCTCTGGCACGCTTTGTAATCCTGACAACGCCGTCAAATGCATTATAAACACTGTCACCTCTGTGTACTTTGAGATCTATGCCGTAATGGTGCCTCCATCTTCTGAACCCGAAATTTGAGGTTACATAACTCTGAACAGGAGAGTAGAAAGAACTCATGTCAATTTTGACAGTATCCTTCATATCAACAAGATTAACCTGATAAGGGTTTATCTTGGTGTCGCTCCATATATCGTACTCTTCAGGCATTTCTGAAAAATCAATTAACCTTAGGTAATCAGATATAGGAATTATAATTTTTAATGTATTGATTTTTACAATCGAATCAGTCAATACCGCATTAAAGGGTAGTGGCTCAGGCAATGAAGCTGTAATTATCTCCTTTGTAGCAGTGACAGAGACCCTTTTTCTCAGGGAAAATGCATCAGCAGTTGTAACAGATGCAAGTATAAGAATCAGGATAAGTGTCTTTATAAAAGAGTTATGCATCAATATTTGCGTATTTTGCGTGAGTCTCAATAAATTCTCTTCTTGGCGGAACTTCGTCTCCCATTAGCATGGAGAAGATTCTGTCTGCCTCGGCTGCGTTATCGATGTTTACCTGACGGAGCAGGCGGGTTTCCGGATTCATGGTTGTATCCCATAACTGAATGGCATTCATTTCACCGAGACCTTTGTATCTCTGTACATGAACTCCGCTCTCTTTACCTTTCCCTATTTTTTCAACGGCATCTTTTCTCTCATCTTCACTCCAGCAGTATTGCTCTTGTTTGCCTTTTTTAACCAAATATAAAGGTGGAGTTGCTATGTAAAGGTGACCGTTTTTGATAAGATCCTGCATGAAGCGGAAGAAGAAGGTCATAATGAGCGTCGCAATGTGGCTTCCATCCACATCGGCATCTGTCATTATTATTACCTTGTGGTATCTCAGTTTTGTCAGGTTTAGTGCCTTGCTGTCCTCTTCAGTGCCGATTGTTACACCCAGTGCAGTGTAAATGTTTCTTATCTCTTCACTTTCGAAGACTTTGTGTTCCATTGCCTTTTCGACGTTAAGAATCTTTCCCCTTAACGGAAGAATAGCCTGGAAATTTCTATCCCTGCCGCTTTTGGCTGTTCCACCGGCAGAGTCTCCCTCTACAAGGAATATTTCAGATACAAGCGGGTCACGGTTGGAACAGTCAGCCAGTTTTCCGGGTAAGCCGGAACCTGACATTACGGTTTTCCTTTGAACCATCTCTCTTGCCTTTCTGGCAGCATGCCTTGCAGTTGCAGCAAGGATCACTTTGTCAATAATATTTCTTGCGTCTTTAGGATTCTCCTCAAGATAGTTTTCAAGGGCAAGAGTAGTGGCCTGAGACACAGCAGCGGTTATCTCAGAGTTGCCCAGTTTTGTTTTTGTCTGCCCTTCAAACTGTGGTTCTGCAACCTTAACCGAAATAATTGCTGTAAGTCCTTCACGAAAGTCAGAAGCATCAATTTCGAATTTCAGCTTAGCCAGCATACCGTTTTTATCGGCATAATTTTTAAGAGTGGTTGTGAGACCTCTTCTGAAACCGGTAAGGTGAGTACCTCCTTCAATAGTGTTGATGTTATTTACATAGGAGTGAATATTCTCAGCAAAACCGCTGTTGTACTGCATTGCTATCTCGATTGGAACACCTGTTTTGTCGGTTTCTAGATAGATTGGATTTTCGGTTAGTTTATCCCTTGTACCATCCAGATACTGAACGAATTCAAGAAGTCCTTTTTCAGAATAAAAAACATGTGTTAATTTGCCGTTAAGCTCATTGTCTTCAGATTTATCCCTGTCATCCATCTCGCGAAGATCTGTAAGGGTCAGACGTACTCCTTTATTCAAAAAGGCAAGTTCTCTGAGTCTTGTGGCCAGTATTTCATAATTAAATGTAGTACCCATCACGAAAATTTCAGGATCGGGTCTGAAGGTAATTTCTGTTCCTCTTTTGTCAGAATCACCAACTATAGTTACAGGATACTGAGGAATCCCTTTTGAATACTCCTGACGGAAGTGTTTTCCGTCTCTGTGGATATCAGCTATTAAATGTATTGAAAGGGCGTTTACGCATGATACGCCAACTCCGTGCAGACCCCCGGATACTTTATAAGAATCTTTACTGAATTTGCCACCGGCGTGTAAAACCGTTAAAACAACCTCAAGTGCAGAGCGACCCTCCTTCTCATGCATATCTGTAGGTATGCCTCGCCCGTTGTCTGTGACAGTTACGGAGTTATCTGGGTTTATTATTACTTCAATATCTGTACAGTAGCCTCCCAGCGCCTCGTCAATTGAGTTGTCAACTACTTCATATACCAAATGGTGCAGCCCTCTTGACCCAACATCTCCGATATACATGGACGGCCTTTTTCTAACCGCCTCTAATCCTTCAAGTACCTGAATATTTTCAGCGGAGTATTGGTTCCCGGCTGCAATGGGTTCTTTTTCCATCATATTTTTGTTGCTAATTTTTAAAGAGACAAAGATATGAAAAACAGACAAAAAAACCTAATAATTCAGGATAAATTATTAGGTGTATTTATTGGTTTAAAAAACTAATAGTTAGAACTTTATGCTTAAACCTACTCCTCCGTTTATACCGGGCATAGAGTATCTTGACATAAAGATTACCTCAGAGTCAAGAATATTGTTTACTTTAAAGAACAGGGAGAGATTTTTACTATATACATATGACAGTTCCAGATTAATCAAAGCATATGATGGGGCATATCTTCTTTCGGGGTTGTAATAAGAGCTTAGCAAATCTTCAAGAAAAAGAGCGGGACTCTTTTTTCTGTAATCAGCAGTAATGTTTGCAATTATTCTCTCTCTCCAGTTGTATCTGATATTTGACCTTATCTCAAGCGGGGAGTAGTTGTAATGGTTATTGGTCATGTTATTATTGTCGCGAAAACCATAGAAATCAAAACCGGCACCTGCCTCAAGTCCCTCTGACTTCCATGCAAAATCGGCCCCAACTCCGGTTCTCTTTTCATGCTGATGTATTGCGTTATAGCTGTAAGATGGTATTGCTGATCCTGTCATTGCATAAGGAACAGAGTAGAAGTAGATTTGATTATTGTATTCATAATATCCTGCGTAGACATTAAATGTCATCCTCTCAAAGACTTTACCCTTAATACCTCCTCTTGCAATAACCGGCTGCTCGGTATTCTTAATATCAATTTCCGGGTGAATCCAGGGATTAATCTCAAGTAGCTTTTGATAGGTTGTAAAGTTATTTTTGCCATCAATACCGGCATATATCCAAAGGTTGTCCTTAAGAATTCTGAAAGAGGCCATTCCTTTGAAATAGATGTTGTAGTCTCTCTCTGTAGGCTCCCACCAGATATTGTACTTGAGACCGGCTTCAAAATCCCATCTTCCCCTTTGGAAAATGTACCTTGGATGCAATTCAAGGTTACTTCTGTCAAACGATTCTGAACCGTAGGAGTTGGCTGATTCGTATGTAATTCCTGCAAGAATTTTATTGGATACGCCAAACCCTGCTCCCATAAGTGCAGATACTTCAATGGTCTGTTCGTCGGACTCTTTTGAAATAAGTGCTAAGGGGTCATTTATGGCTGTAAATGAAGCCTCTCCCTTAAGTGCGGAATATCCGATTTTTAAAGCATAAATGAATGAATTTGATTGTGTTTCAGCGGATTTTAGGAATACCCCTGCAGAGTAAATATTGTTCTTTTGAGACAGGGAGTCTTTCATGTATGATCTTCCGGCTGTTATACCGTAATAGCTGTTCATTATATTGTGAAATCCTGCATTTATTCCGGTTTCGCCACTTTTCCATTTATACGCAAACTTAAACCCGGCATCATTATTTTGCGATGGAGCATAATATTTATTATTTGTTTGTCGGATTTCAAGATTATTAACATCTACTCCACGCAATTTCCCATGATACGATTCGTGTCCGGCATAAAAGAGCATACTTAATGATTCAGGCAATCTCGGCTGAATATACAAGTTACCATATGGGTTAAAAGGGAAGTTACTTCCTGCTTTCATATAAATAATTGGATTTATTTTACGTTTCTCACTCTCAATTGATGCAGAAGGGAGTGGTGAAAATTCGTATAAATCCTTTAATGGCCTTTCAAAAATTGAATACCTGAAACTCATGTCAAAAATACCCAGAGAGTCAGCAAATGAACTATATAGTTTGCCTTTTGTTATTTCGAGCAGTTTGGCGTCATAGTCTCTTTTTACCTCAAGTGTCGGATCAATTTTCTGCTGACCGCAGAGTGTAGCAGCAGTAAGAAATAATACTGCTGAATATATTGATTTTCTGAAAATTTTAACTGTCATGGCGGTATCTATTTTTTTTCTGAAAGTTTGTTTAGCCTCATCTTTAGTTGCTCTTCAATGTCATCTTTACCCTGAGGTTTATAAGATTCAAGAATACTCTTGTATGTAGCCTCGGCCTGATCCCAGTTTTCACGCTCTGCAAAAGAATCTCCAAGTAGAATGAAGCTTTTTGCAAGCCAGTAGCTTTGAGGTGTTCTGCTTTCGGAAAAGGAGTAAACATCCCTCTCCACTTTTTGGAATTCGCCTTTGTCAAAAGCGTCAGAAATGAGCAGATAGGTACTCTCTGCGCCTTCGGGGTTGATTTTGTTTTTTGCAAGATCATTCAGATAAGGTATAGCTTTTGACCTTTCACCAAGCATCCAGTATGATTTTGCAATCACAAATTTAACTCTTGTTCTCTCCTGATCGGTAATATTAAAACTTTCACTTCTAATGCCTTCTGCAATAGCATTTTCATACTGTTTATCCATATAGAATGAGTTGGTTTTACCAATCTGGGCTTCAATTTTATTATTTTCAAGTTGGGCTATTCTGCTTAGTGTTGAGTAGGCTTTGTTTGCTTGTCTGTAGTTCTCTATCTGATAGGAGATTCTTGCATAATTCAGAGTTGCCAGTTCAGTAAATGAGCCCTCTCCAATCTCCATTACTTTAAGGAAAGCATCAAGTGCAAGTTCGGGCTTTCCTGTTTTTTGGTAAGACTCTCCAAGATAAAAATATGCCTGAGCAGCTTTAATTCCTGTTGGATAGCTCTTAATGAATGAGTTAAGTGAGCTAACAGCCTGAGCATAGTTCCCTGATAAAAAGTGTTTTTCGGCAGAACTGAAAATAATAAGTTCCCTTTCGTCAGTTGTCCTCACTTTTGACAGACCGAGTCCATCAAGGAATGCCAGAAACTCTTCGGCTCTGCCCTGATCCTGATAAATATTTTCAAGCCCTGCTATTGCTGCAGAAGCTTCGGGTGATTGAGGAGTCTCCTGAAGGATCTTTTTATAAAAATCTGCCGCATTGTTGCTTTCGCCCCTGTTCAAAGCAATCAGACCCAACTCCAGTAGTGCTTTTGGATAGAATGGAGTAGTGCCAAACTTATCTTTTAGTTCATTAAAATATCCGGTTGCATCTGAATAAAGACCTTTCTGAACCAATGTCCTGCCCAACTCATAGAGAACTTCAGGATATAGATGCGGGCTGAGGTTTAAAGAGACTAGCTCTTTAAGCAGGCTTGTCTTTTTTGTATCGTCTCCCAAAAGTCCGTGTGCTATTGCCATCTGGTATGATGCATATTGCTTTAATGTCGGTTTACTGTTGCTGACTCCCGAAAATGCGGTTATTGATTCAGTATATTTTCTTTGCATAAAGAGACAGTCTCCAAGGCGGGTGACAGCTTCGTCAGCATACAAAATATCGCCTGTAGGCAAATTCAGATATCTTTTAAACCATGTCTCTGCCTGTTCAAAATTTGCAAGTTTGAAGTATGAGTATGCCAGGTTGTACAGAGATGTTGAATATTCTCTGTTTCCCTTAAATGTGCTGTTTCTTGTTGCAAGCGCCAGATTGATATCTACTGAACGTTGAAAACGATTATCTCTGTAATAGGCTTCGGCTAGCCAAAATTGAGTTACATTCAATAAATTATTATTGTAGTTTCCGTTTGCTGTTGAAAGTTCAAAAACAGGAATTGCCTCTCTGTAGGCCCCAAGGTTAACGAGTTGCATACCCCTCAAAAATGTAGCTTTCTGAAGGTTAATAATATCCTTGGAAGAAGGGTTTCGAATGGTTCTTAAAACATCAATTGCAGATCTGTAATCCTGTTTAAGCAGATAGGATGTGGCAATATAATTTTGGATCTCATTAAATTTCTGTTCAGTAGGAGAGTATGTGTCAAGATATCGCCTGAATACTCCGATATCGGAATTGAGGTCAAATGAGAGTTTTGCAAAATTGAACATTGCGTCCTCTTTTATTGTAAGATCGTGCATACCTTCTGAAGCAAGTTTGAAACTGTTAAGTGCCTCAACCTTGTTTTTTATCTCGATGTAACATCTGCCTAAGTGATACGAGGCGTTTTGCGAGAGAGAATCATCCTCACCGATAACCTGTTTAAGAATCTCGATTGCTTGTTCATATCTTTTTTGAGTATAGGCAATAATTCCGGCGTAATAGATATCTTTCCTTGTGAGGTTTCCACTTTCAGCTGAATATCTGTCAAAGTAAAACTGAGCTTTTTCTGTGTTACCGAGCGCAAAAAACGACTCAGAAACTACTCTCGCACTCTTTATGCGGAGCTCACCGGTAAGCTGTTGGTATAAAGACTCTCCTTTGCGAACAACAAACTCATAATCTTTAAGCATGAATTTGCTTTCCAGAATATAATAATTTGCAAGAAGGGTAAAGCGAGGATCTTTTTCAATTTTGGAAAATAGTTCTATTGCCTTTTTAAAATCTCTCTTCATATACTCAATATGAGCAGAGTAGTATATAGCAGGATTTGAGTAACTCCCGAAAGGAAGCCGGTTAATGATTGCAAAGTTTGCTAGAGCCTCCTGATTATTACCTGTACGTAGATTGGTATAGCCGTATTTAAAGTGAAATTCGGCTTTTTGAGAAGCGGGAAGAGTCACCGGTTTAATTGTAGAGAAGATTTTAAAAGCTTCACTGAAATTACTCAGATTAAAATAGTGAGAACCATATTTAAGATCAATCTCGTTCATTTTGGGTGACTCGGGATACTTGCTTTTTATCTGTTGTACTCTATAATCAATATCGGGGCTGGAAAGTTCTATGGATATGAGGGTAAGGTAACTCTCAATCATTGACAGTTGGGCACTTTTTGATAATTCTGTATTTTCGAGCAGTTGTTCAAACTCCTTTTCAGCGGCCTGATACATTCCTTTTGAATACAGATTTACAGCATTTTTATATTGCTCAGATTGCTTTCCCGGTATTTGTGCTTGTAAAAAAGTGCCAATTGATGGCATGAGCAGCAAAACGAGTAGTAAAATCATACCTCTCCTGTATGTAATTTTCATTGCAGATTGTTTTAATTAAATGGCAGTTTAAACCTCAAATTTAGTAAATTTGCCCTTATTAACACACAAAAATATGACATCAGACAGATCTCTCCCGATTATTGAATTTTTTGATGCTGACATTTCAAAAGAGGAGAACCTTATTATATCGGGACTCAACCTCTCAATTTTCAGAGGAGACTTCATTTATCTCCTTGGAAGGGTAGGAAGTGGAAAAACATCTATCATTAAAAGTATTATTGCTGAAACCTCTTTAAAATCGGGTAGAGCAAAAGTTGCAGGGTTTAATCTGGAGAAGATTAAGGAGAGAGATATTCCCTTTTTAAGAAGGAGAATAGGTGTTGTCTTTCAGGATTTTCAGTTACTTACCGATAGATCTGTTTATGATAATCTCAGGTTTGTGCTTCAGGCTACAGGGTGGACAAAAAACAATGAAATTGACAATGTAATCAAGGAGCGGCTTGAAAGTGTGGATATGCTAAGAAAAAGTCATAAAATGCCACATCAGCTTTCGGGTGGTGAACAGCAAAGGGTAGCAATAGCCAGGGCTCTTTTAAATAATCCTGAAATTATCCTTGCAGATGAGCCCACCGGAAATCTTGATTCTGAGACAGCCGGAGAGATTATGGACCTTCTGATTAATATACACAAGCTATACGAGCCTGCTATACTTTTGGTTACTCATAACAGATCTCTGATGAAACGCTATCCCGGAAGAGTTTTGCTGTGTGAAAATATGAACTGTCGCGAGATTGAGTTGTCTCAGGAGATAGATTTTTCTCAACTTCTTGATCTTTGGTGATATTATGAAAAAAAAGGAGAGATACCGAGGTGTAATCGAGTGGTTCGTGCAGAATATGCCTGTTGCTGAAAGTGAACTCAATTACGAAAACCCCTATCAACTTGTTGTAGCCGTCATACTTTCTGCCCAATGCACCGATAAGCGCGTTAACCTTGTAACCCCGATTTTTTTTGAAAGATTTCCCGATGCATCAACTCTGTCAGAGGCAAGTGAACAGGAAATTTTTAATCTTATAAAGTCTGTTACATACCCCAACAATAAAAGTAAAAGTTTGTCAGGTATGGCCAGAATGCTGGTTAATGATTTCTCTTCTGTTGTTCCTTCAGACCCTTTATTGCTCCAGAAATTACCGGGTGTGGGAAGAAAAACAGCCAATGTTATAGCATCAGTGATTTATAACATACCGGTTATAGCAGTTGATACACACGTTTATAGGATTTCAAGAAGATTGGGCCTTTCAACAGCAAATACTCCACTTGGAGTTGAGCTTGATTTGACTGAAAATATACCGGAGCATTTAAGGGCAACAGCACACCACTGGCTTATATTGCATGGCAGATATGTGTGCATTGCCAGAAAACCCAAATGCAGCAGTTGCGGTTTATCTCCCTTCTGTCTCCACTATCATAAGTCCGGCGGGGCAGATCTCCATAAAGGTAGCACCGTTTGATGGACCAAAGCTCCCTCCAACAACTCCTATTACATCATCTTTTTTGAAACAATTATCATCAAGAAGCCTGTTTATAGAGTTCTTTATGAACTTATCTTTACTTGCGGTTGGGTCCATTGAATAGGCGTATACTCCGTATGAAAGTGCAAGCTCTCTCATTACATGAGGAGTATAACACATTGCATAAATTGGAGTTTTGGGTCTGAAAGCGGAGAGGTACCTGCCGGTTCTGCCGGTTCTGGTATCAAATACCATCGCTTTAATAGGCAGTTTTCTGGTTGCGTTTACAAGCTGGCAGCTTAGTACCGCTGCAACCGGGTGTGTTATGTCAATTAACTCAAGAGAGTATGATGGTCTTACCTGACTCTCTATTTCGTTTGCAATCTTTGTCATTGTGCGAACAGCCTCGGTAGCATATTTTCCATTGGCTGTCTCACCGCTAAGCATTATTGCATCTGTCTTCTGGTATATTGCATTTGCCACGTCACTCACCTCAGCCCTTGTAGGCCTTGGGTTTTCTATCATAGAGTGAAGCATCTGAGTTGCAATAATTACAGGTTTTTTTCTCTCCTGACATTTTTTAATAATCTGCCTCTGAATTGTCGGAATCTTTTGATATTCAATCTCTACGCCCAGATCTCCCCTTGCCACCATCACACCGTAGCAGTGTGATAAAATTTCGTCAATATTGTCAACACCCTCCTGATTTTCAATTTTCGCAATAATTTTCATATGGCTGTTATGAGAGTCAAGTATCTTTTGAACCTCAATAAGATCCCTTTTGTTTCTGACAAAGGAGTGCGCAATAAAGTCCAGATCGTTTTTAATAGCCCATAAGATGTACTCTTTGTCTCTGTCCGAAATAGAAGGAAGATTAACCTGAACGTTTGGAATGTTAATGCTTTTTCTCCCTTTTATCGTTCCGTCGTTATTTGCTTTACAATACAGTCTTGAGGTGCTTTTTCTTATAACTGTGAGCGATATCTCACCATCGTCAATCAGAATGTTTGAACCCACAGGTATTTCGGGTACAAGATGGTTGTAGTTTGTGTATAGAAGGCCGTTTCCTGATACACCCAAAGGATTGTCTTCAAAAATAACCTCTTCTCCTGTTTTTACAGGAAAACCCATGTCGTTTGACATGTTTGTAATTCTAATTTCAGGCCCTTTGGTATCTACCAGAATTGCAATTTTATCTGATACCTTGCGGGTATTTTCTACGATTGGAAGAGATGATTCAAGGGTCGTATGAGCAGAGTTTATTCTCACCACATTCATCCCTTCGCAATATAACTCGTTTATAAATTCTACGCTGCAATTACGGTCCGATACCGTACATATTATCTTGGTTTTCTTTTCCGTCATATTTCTTCTAAATTTGTATGCAAAAGTAATTCATTTTATTTGAAAAGATCGTTTAATAATAATTTAATAGCCGACTTCTCCTCTTATCTGAGACTGGAGAGGTCTCTGTCATTAAACAGTATCAATGCTTATTGTTCAGATATTTCAAAGCTTGTAATATTTCTGGAGACTTCACCTGACAACGGGGGCATAGTCAATCCTGAAAAGGCAACACCTTTGGTTTTGTCTACATTTATTGCCACGCTTCACAGCAAAAACCTCTCCAAAAGATCCCAGGCAAGACTTATTAGTGCGCTTAAGGCATTTTACAGGTTTCTTGAAATTGAGGGCAGAGTAAAGGAGAGTGCTGCAGAAATGCTTGATTTCCCAAAGATTAAGCCATATCTTCCAGTAGTTTTGTCTGTTGATGAGGTGGAAAAAATTATTAATGGGATTGACCTTTCGCAGGATCAGGGGCACAGAAACCGGGCAATTGTTGAGATGCTTTACTCTTGTGGATTAAGGGTTAGTGAACTTGTAAACCTTAGAATTTCTGACCTCTTTTTTGATGAAGGCTTTATAAGGGTTACCGGTAAAGGAAGCAAGCAGAGGCTTGTTCCTGTTGGAGCTCCGGCAGTTTCTGCAGTTATACTCTATCTTGAACAAAGGAGGACGCTAAAATTCTCTTCAAAAGATGAAGATACTCTTTTTCTGAACAGAAGGGGGGGAAAGATAAGTCGTGAGATGGTATTCCTGATTATAAAAGGTGAGGCCAAAAAAGCAGGCATAGTCAAAGATATCTCACCTCACACTTTCAGACACTCTTTTGCAACCCACATGGTTGAAAACGGAGCAGACCTGAGAGTAGTTCAGCAAATGCTTGGACATGAGAGTATATTAACCACAGAGATATATACACACGTGAACAGTGAAAAATGGCGTGAGGGAATACTTCGATGTCACCCTAGAGCTAAATCACTCTAAGATGTTATATTTGCAATCTGAATTTTAAAAGGAGATTATATGTCAAAAAAATATTTTCTACACACTGCTGCAACTGGTTTAATATTTCTTTTAACAATATCCACGGGTTTTTCATCCACTGTTAGGGTGTCTGATAAAGAGGCTGCCAAACCAGGGTCTGTCAATGAAAAAGATACAATTAAACCGGTTAATCTTAATACAGTAGTTGTCACTGCAAATAAAACAAGGGTTAACAGGAGTAATGTACCGCTAACGATATCTGTAATTGAGAGACATGAGATTGAAGCATCGGGACACAGCTCAATATTGCCTGTTCTTTCACTCAATGTTCCCGGACTCTTTGTGACTCAAAAAGGAGTTACCGGTTTCGGAGTATCGGAGGGGGCTGCAGGAGCTATAAATATAAGAGGGGTAGGGCAGGGAAATAAAGTTTTAATGCTTCTTGACGGCCAACCTCAGTGGGCAGGAATCTTTGGACACGCACTTCCCGATCTTTATCTTTCATCTGACGCAGAGAGAGTGGAGGTTATAAGAGGGCCCGGTTCGTTGCTCTATGGTTCAAACGCAATGGGAGGAGTTGTAAACATCATTACCAGAAACCATGATAAAGAGGGAAGAGTCACAAAAGCCGGAATTTCATACGGCTCTTACAATACTCAAAAATACTCTGTTAACAACGGATACAGCAAAAAAGGTTTTTCATCTTTTGTTTCATTCAATCGTGAGTCAACCGATGGCCACAGAATAAGATCGGGGTTTGAAGTCACCAATGGATTTATAAAAGCCGGTTACGATATTGGAAAAAACTTCACAGTAAGTGCTGATGTTGCCCTCACAAAGATCATCAATCAGAATCCCGGCCGGGCCGATGATCCGATGATTGATAATGTGATGGACATTTTAAGAGGCTCAGGAGCGCTTATTGTTGAAAATCGTCACAGATATGGTTCGGGAGCACTTCATCTTTTCACTAATATGGGTGAACACACTATAAATGATGGTTTTAAAATTGGAGGGAGCCCTAAAAACTACCTGTTCAATTCAAAAGATTATAATACCGGTGTTATGGTGTACGAAAACATCAGGCTTTTTAAGGGGAACTCTTTTACGGTTGGCTTTGACTATAAAAAGTGGGGAGGTAAGGCATGGAACTCACCAATTAATGAATCTTCGACTTATAATCAAACAACACTTGTAGATAAAGTGGTAAACGAAACTGCCGGCTACATAGTTCTTCAGCAGGATTTCTTTTCAAACCTGACTCTTAACGGAGGGCTGAGGGTAGAATATAATTCAGTCTTTGATGTTGCCTTTATTCCTCAGATTGGAGTGAGTCTTAAAGCAACACCCGTGAATGTAATTAAAGCATCCATATCAAAGGGGTACAGAAGCCCGAATATCAGGGAATTGTATATGTTTCAACCCAGAAACCCTGATCTATTACCGGAAAACATGATTAATTTTGAATTATCTGCAGGCCATACAATGTTGAATTCCAATCTTTCAGCAGAACTTACACTCTTTTATATTGATGGCTGGAACATGATTCAAACTGTGATAATTAACGGAGTTCCAAAGAATCTTAATACAGGACTATTTGAAAACAGAGGTATTGAAATTCAAACAAGTTACAGAATTAAACCGGATCTTCGCGCAGACATTAATTACAGTTATTTAAGAACATCCAAACCAATTGTGGCAGCACCAAAACATAAATTTTTTGCATCAATAGGTTACACTCCGGGTGATTTTGCTTTTAATTTTAATGTTCAACACATTGGAGGCCTCTATCTCAATACGGCAACCAAAGCTCAGGAAAATTATACAATTTTCAATGCCAGAGCATCTTATAAATTGGATCTGAAATTTATTAATACCAGATTTTTCATCTCAGGTGATAATATTACAGATGCCTCATACTCTATAAATGAGGGATTCCCTATGCCAGGTATTACTTTTTTAAGCGGATTTGATATAATTTTTTAGTTATTTATTATTAAAATACCTATATTCGCGGCTGAAATCATTTAACCCATAACACATTTTAAAATGAAAAAACTTTTCGTATTGTTTGTTGTAGCCGGACTGGCTCTAACTTCGTGCGGCAGTAATGCACAACAAGAAGAAGTAACTGAAGTTCAAACGGATACAACGGCTGTTGAGGCTGCTGACAGCACTGGTTGCTGCCCTGACAGCACTGCAACTCCTGTAGAGATGGTTGTTGAATAAGGTTACAACTAAAATCAGACAAAAAAGACGAGCATCATACGATACTCGTCTTTTTTTTCCCCATATCTCTCGCCACAAATTATTCCCATTCTATTGTTGCAGGAGGTTTTGACGAAATGTCATAAACAACCCTGTTTACTCCTTTTACTTTGTTGATAATATCATTGGATACCTTTGCGAGAAACTCATACGGAAGATGTACCCAGTCAGCTGTCATACCATCTGTAGAGGTCACCGCCCTTAATGCAATTGTGAATTCATAGGTTCTCTCATCACCCATTACCCCCACACTTTTTATTGGCAATAGAATTGTTGCCGCCTGCCACACCTTATTGTATAAATTGCTCTCTCTGAGTGAATTTATAAAAATACTGTCAGCCTCCTTTAATATTTGAAGCTTCTCGGGGGTTACCTCTCCTAGTACCCTTATTCCCAATCCCGGACCCGGAAACGGATGGCGTGATATCAGTTCATTTCTGATACCCAGCGCTCTGCCGACTCTTCTGACTTCGTCCTTAAAAAGGGCCCTAAGTGGTTCAACTACCTTAAGCTTCATGAAATCTGGAAGTCCACCCACGTTGTGGTGTGATTTTATGGTTGCAGATGGTCCGTTAACTGAAACAGATTCAATTACGTCGGGGTAAATAGTACCTTGAGCAAGCCACTTTGCATTATCAATCTTATGTGCCTCTTTATCAAAAGTCTCAATAAAAACACGTCCGATTGCCTTTCTCTTATCTTCCGGATCTGATATTCCATTTAAAGCTTTAAGGAACTCTTCTGCTGCATCCACTCCTGTTACATTCAGACCCATATCTTTATATGAGTGAAGAACAGTTTCGAATTCGTCTTTACGTAAAAGTCCGTTATCTACAAAAATGCAATGCAGATTACTTCCTATTGCTCTGTGAAGTAAAACAGCCGCAACGGTAGAGTCAACTCCTCCGGATAAACCTAATATTACGCTTTCACTACCGATTCTATCTTTAAGATCTTTGACAGCGGTCTCAATAAATGAGTCTGGTGTCCAGTCACCTTTGCATCCGCAAATATCCTTGACAAAATTCTCAAGAATTGCTGAGCCCTGCTCAGTATGATATACTTCGGGATGAAACTGGAGAGCATACGTTTTTTCTCCTTCAATGCGATATGCCGCATTAGTAATGTCTCCGGTTGATGCTACAGGCACTGCTCCTTTTGGTAGTTTTGCTATTGTATCACCGTGGGACATCCAAACCTGTGAGTTGTCACTGATATTTTTAAAAAGTGGGCAACCGGTATCATTTATTTTTAATATAGCTCTGCCATACTCTCTGGCAAGAGAAGGATTAACCTCGCCACCAAATTTATGCGCCAGATATTGTGCTCCGTAACAAATGGCTAAAAGCGGAATATTTCCTTTAATTTCTGCAAGATCAGCTACAGGTGACTGAGGGTCCCTGACAGAAAACGGGCTTCCGGAAAGAATAACCCCCATTACATCGTCACTTATCACAGGAATCTTGTTGAAAGGCACAATTTCACAATAAACATTTAATTCCCTTAATCTTCTGCCAATCAGCTGTGTAAACTGTGATCCAAAATCAAGTATGAGGATTTTTTCGGTCATCGGAGTTTTTATTTCATAAATTTAAACCGCAAAAGTAGAAAAAATATTACTTTTGCGGCCTTGATTATGCAAAAAATACGAAACATTGCCATTATCGCTCACGTTGACCATGGCAAAACCACACTAGTGGACAGAATGATCCTCCAGGCAAAATTATTCAGAGATGCCGGAAAAATGGGGGACTTAATAATGGACAGTAATGATCTTGAGAGAGAGAGAGGAATAACAATCCTTGCCAAGAACATGTCTGTACCTTATAAAGATTACAAAATTAACATCATAGACACTCCGGGACACGCCGACTTTGGCGGTGAAGTGGAGAGGGTCCTGAACATGGCCGATGGTGTGTTGCTACTTGTAGATGCCTTTGAAGGCACTATGCCCCAGACCAGATTCGTACTTCAAAAAGCCATCGGAATGGGTAAAAAACCTATTGTTGTAATAAACAAAGTCGATAAGCCAAATTGTCGTCCTGATGAGGTAAACGAACAGGTATTCGACCTGATGTTCTCTCTTGATGCTACCGAAGATCAGTTGGATTTTAAAACTGTATACGGTAGTGCCAAAAACGGATGGATGTCTCTTGACTGGAAAAAACCCGGTACCGACATCACTCCTTTGCTGGACACAATTCTTGAGGTAATACCTGCTCCTGTATACAATGACGGTACAATTCAGATGCTTATCACTTCACTTGAATACTCACCTTATGTTGGTAGAATAGCAATAGGCAGGGTAAACAGAGGTACTCTTAAACCCGGTATGCCGGTTACCTTGTGCAAACGTGATGGAACTTTTGAAAAGAGTAAAATAAAAGACTTGATGGTCTTTCAGGGACTTGAAAAAGTCAGAGCAGATGAGGTTAAGAGTGGAGACCTGTGTGCTGTTGTTGGAGTAGAGGGTTTTGAAATAGGTGACACAATTGCTGATATTGAAAATCCTGAAGCGTTGCCAACAATCGATATTGATGAGCCTACTATGAGTATGCTCTTCACAATCAATGATTCGCCATTCTTTGGAAGAGAGGGAAAACTTGTCACATCAAGGCATCTAAGAGAGAGGCTGGAGAAGGAGTTGGAGAAGAATCTTGCGATGAAGCTTAAAAACGGTATAACTGCTGATTCATTTATAGTATATGGCAGAGGTGTTCTTCACCTTTCGGTTTTAATAGAGACAATGCGTCGCGAGGGTTTTGAACTCCAGGTTGGGCAACCAAAAGTGCTGGACAAAAATATTAACGGAATTCGTTGCGAACCTGTAGAGCATTTGACAATTGATCTTCCCGAAGAGATGGTTGGCCGTGCCATTGAAATGGTTACCAGACGAAAAGGCACACTGCTTCACATGGAAACACGTGGTGAGAGAACACATCTTGATTTTGATCTTCCTTCAAGAGGACTTATAGGGCTAAGGAGCAATTTGTTAACTGCTACACAAGGTGAAGCTGTTGTTGCTCACAGATTTAAAGCTTACGAACCATTTAAGGGAGAGATTGAAAAGAGAAACAACGGATCGCTGATTTCTGTTGAGACAGGTACGGCAATTGCATATGCAATGGATAAGCTAAAGGACAGAGGACGTTTTTTCATACATCCGGGTGATGAGATATACGCCGGACAGGTTGTTGGAGAGAACTCAAGAGGTGACGATCTTGGAATAAATCTTTGTAAAACCAAGAAGCTAACAAACGTAAGGGCTTCTGGAACAGATGATAAAGCAATGCTAGCTCCGCCTGTTGAATTTTCACTTGAAGAGGCTCTTGAATTCATTCAGGAGGACGAATTTGTAGAGTTAACTCCTAAGTCTATTCGTTTAAGGAAGATATATCTTGACGAGAACGAGCGTAAGAGAAGAAAGGGTTAAAGGGGTTGCTATTTTAAAAAAATAGATTAACTTTGCGGGCTCATTTCCTTTATGAATAAAGTAAGTAACAGAGAGTACATAATACCCATTAAGGGCATGTCGGTCGGGAAGCATTTGGTTGACTTTTCAATCGGCAATGAATTCTTTGAAGAATATGATAATTCACAGATTCTTGGAGCTTTACTCAATGTAAAACTAGAACTTGAAAAGAGCTCGACGCTTATTGAAATAAAAGGAAATATTGGTGGTTCGGTAACTGTAGAGTGTGACAGATGTCTTGAGTTGATGGAGATGAAGTTGCAGACAGATGTTAAATTACTTGTAAAGTTTGTCAAGACTCAGGATGAAGAGGACAATGACGAGGTAATGACACTGGAACCATCAGATAGTGAGCTTGATCTAAGCCAGTTTTTGTATGATTACATCTGCCTCGCTCTTCCGATTCAGAGAGCACATCCGCAGGGAGAGTGTGATCCTGAAATGATCGAGAAAATAAACGCTCTAAACAAAAAAGCATTAGACGGAGATGACTCAAAATCTCCTTTTGATAAATTAAAGGATTTAATGAATTAATATTGTAAACATTATAACGATGGCACATCCAAAACACAGAATTTCCAAGACTCGCAGAAACAAACGCAGAACTCACTACAAGGCAGAGGTTCCAACACTTGGCAGCTGCTCAAACTGCGGAGCAGCAGTATTATACCACAGAGTATGCCCTGAGTGCGGATATTACAGAGGAAGGCTTATTATTGAAAAAGCTAACGCATAATTTTTCCACGGAGGATAATATAAACATATTCTAAATAGAGTTTAGGTTACCTCCATTCGGGAAAACTGTCAAAAATCAATTTTGTATTAATTTGAAGACAATCCCTATGAACGGTAAAAAAAGGGCTGTAATAACCGGAATCGAAGGTTATGTTCCGGATTTCATACTTGATAACGAAATGTTGTCAAAAATGGTAGATACCACTGATGAGTGGATCATGACCAGGATTGGGGTGAGAGAGAGAAGAATTCTTAAAGAGGACGGGCTTGGAACCTCATATATGGCCACTATAGCAGTTCAAAAACTGCTTGAAAAGACCGGGACCAAACCTGAGGAGGTTGATATGGTACTTTGTGCTACCGTTACTCCCGATATGATGTTTCCGGCAACAGCAAACATAATCTGTGACAAGACAGGAATTATGAATGCATGGGGTTTTGACATAAATGCAGGTTGCTCGGGCTTTATCTTTTCATTTGAAACAGCTGCATCATTTATTGAAAGCGGCCGATCAAAGAAGATGATTCTGGTTACCGGTGAAAGGATGTCTGCAATAACTGACTATTCAGACAGAACCACCTGCCCGCTATTTGGAGATGCAGCAATAGCAATGCTGATTGAGCCAACAGAAGATGACGGAATGGGTCTGCTCGATTCAATTCTTCATGTTGATGGGGTAGGAAGACATTACCTTTACCAGAAATCAGGCGGCTCAATGTATCCATCTTCAGTTGAGACTGTACAAAACAAAGAGCATTTTGTTTATCAGGATGGCCAGACTGTATTTAAATACGCAGTTAGCCGTATGGCAGATGTCTCTGTTGAGTTAATGGAAAAACATGACATCAAGGCAGAAGATATTGCTTACCTTATTCCTCACCAGGCCAATATGAGAATCATTGAGGCAACCGGTAAAAGAATGGGTCTTGAAAAAGAGAAGATACTAATAAACATAGAGAGATTCGGTAATACCGCCGGAACCTCAATCCCTCTCGTGATGTGGGATTTCGAAAAGAAATTCAAAAAAGGAGATATTCTTATCTTCTCGGCATTCGGAGCAGGATTTACATGGGGTTCGATGTACTACAAATGGGCATACGATCCTAAATAGATTGATGGCCCTATAGTTCAAGGGATAGAACGGAAGTTTCCTAAACTTCAGATTCGCGTTCGAGTCGCGGTGGGGCTACAAAGGCCGGCAGAGATGCCGGTTTTTTTTATGGAGATTTTGCCATTCTGTTTTCATTACATAACTTTGGAAATTAAAAATCTGAAACTAAGACGGATGAGAAAATTCATTATTGCGGCTATTATGTTTTGTGCAATCTCACAAATGAATGAAGCCAAATCGCAGAGTGTACAGAAAGATGAATCGGAGAATAAGATCAAATACAAATTTGGGGGATATGTAGAGCTTAAAGCCTACTATGATGATTACAAATCAAAAACGACAAGGAATCAAATGATATATTTGTATCCGCTGGCTCCTGAGTATAACATGGGAAGAGATGTTAATAAGTATTCGACATTAAATGCAAGTGTATTTGCCAGCAGACTCAACTTCTTGGTTACCGGGATGGAGTTTATGAATGCAAAGGTGAACACATTCATTGAGGCAGATTTTAACGGATCTAACCAATCAACAATATATATGCTTAACATAAGGCATGCATACATTAATATGGACTGGGGTAACTCTTCTCTTCTGATGGGGCAGACAGATCACCTGACACTCGTAAATGAAGTGACGGCCTCAACACTGGCCTTTATAGCGGGATATCCGTTCAATCCTCTAAACAGAAGTATTCAATTTAGATATACCTATTCTCCGGCAAAAAACATAAAACTACTGGCAGCAGCGCATATGTATACTGCCCACAAAAGTTTGGGGCCTGAGGATGCTCAGGCAAATGCTAAAATTCCCGATTTGCAGTTCCAGATTAAGTTGGGAGACCCTCAAAAAACGTTTGGCGGTATTACAGCCGGATATAAATTCCTTAAGCCTGTAATTTATGATTATCAGCGTAATACCGATGCCCCAACGATGGGATCATTTAACATTGGTGCATTCCTGAGGACAAATGTCGAGGATAAGATTCTGTTTAAAACATGGGCCTCATACGGGAAGAACATGACAATGCTTGGACAACTGGGCGGCTATCTGATGCAGTGGAACGAACATTCAAGTATTAAATATGAGAGTATTGGAGCGATTTCATGGTGGCAGGATACCGAAGTGAACCTTAAAGGAAATTTTAAAGCAGGAGTCTTTGCAGGTTACCAGACGAGGCTTAACTCAACCGGAAAGATGAACTATGGGATTAATTCTGAAGCATTAAGAGATCAAAAGTTACTATGGTTTGGTAAAGTTTCGCCAAGATTGACTTACAATATATCCAATAAATTTATTCTGGGAGTTGAGTACAGCCGGACTACAGCACTGTGGGCAAAGGAGTTAAACGGGAAACTGGAACCGATTTCAAAACACCCAAAAACTTCGAACAACAGAATAGAGCTAATGGCAAAAGTTGTTTTCTAAATTATGAAAGTACAAAGGGCAGATGTTTACTGGAATTATGCGGCCACCTTTATGAGGATGGCCTCAGCTGTAATTATTCTTCCTTTGATATTAAGATTGCTGCCGAGTGAAGAGGTTGGGTTGTGGACTGTTATGATAGGACTCAATTCAATGATATATATGCTTGATTTTGGGTTCTTTAAAACATTTTCACGTGCAGTTACATATGTTTATTCCGGAGCAACCTCTTTGCAGAGAGAGGGCTTTACACCGGTAGAACCCGGATCACAGATATCATTTCCGTTACTAAAGGGGCTCTTAAAGGCTATGAGCCGTTTTTACGGATTAATGTCACTTCTCTTTCTTTTACTGCTTTTCACAGGTGGTATCTGGTATATTGAGCACCTGCTAGAAGGATTTACAGGAGACATATTAATGGCCAGATGGGCATGGTTTTCCTATGGCATACTTCTATGTTACCAATTCTTTACATATTACTACGATGCCGCACTGGTTGGAAGGGGTATGATCAAGAGGTCCAGACAAATTATCGTATTCTCACAAACAATACACATTATTGTATCATCTGTACTTCTATTGAGCGGAGTTGGTCTTATCTCTATGGTTATAGGACAGACTTGTGCAACACTGATAAACCGCTATCTCGCCCGAAGAGCGTTTTATGACAATGAAACGCGTAATAAACTATCTGATGTAAAAGCAACTGATTGGAGGGAGATTATCAGGAATCTCTTTAACACTGCCTATAAAACAGGACTGGCCGGTTTAAGCTGGGTATTTGCCAACAGAATGCTTTCGCTTATAGGGGCGTTATATATACCGCTTACAGTAATGGCCTCTTATGGTATATCCAAACAGCTTGCAGATATTACCCTTACACTTGCAATAGTATGGTTTGGAGCCTATTATCCTAAATTAACAGGTGAGCAGATTAGAAAAAGCACACATGAGGTCAAGAGGATATATATAAAAGCTCAGCTGATTGCTGTTGCCATCTTTATTTCGGCAGCAATTGCCATAATTGTAGCGGGAGCTCCACTTCTGAAATTAATAGGCAGCTCCACTCCGTTACTCGGCAAAACACTTCTGATTTTACTCTTTTTTGCAACTATGCTTGAGGCTCTCACAGAACTTGCTACATCGGTTCTGCTAAGCAGAAACGAAGTGCCACATTACAAGGCGCAGTCAATAACTGCAGTTGTAATACTGTTACTGCTGTTTGGCTCTCTGCATTTCACAAATGCCGGAGTTGTACTTCTGATTGCGGTTCCATTTGTGGCACAACTTGCATATCAACACTGGAAGTGGAGCATGAAATTGTACAAAGAGATGGAGATAAAATTATCCGACTACTCTGCCGGCATTAAATCCATCTATAAATCCCTCCCAATTTTTAATAATTAAAAGGATAATCAGTAATATTACAGCTGCTGCAATCCACTTTACAATAGTTTTGTACTCTTTTTTCATAATCCTTTATTTAAGTTTTTTCAAATCTAACTATTGCCTGACCAAACAAGGGTCATAAATGGAAAATGTTTACATTTGCTATTGATAAATTTACGAATGGATCCTTTTTTTCTATTTTTAAAAATGTAATATGAGTAAAGCTAAGTTTGTAGGGGTTTTTGGAAAAAGAAATTCCGGAAAAAGTTCACTGATAAACATCTTTGCCGGACAGCAGGTAGCAATTGTCTCTGAAACACCGGGAACTACCACCGACCCTGTAAAAAAGAGAATGGAGATTTTTGGCATTGGTCCTGTTGTTTTAATTGACACAGCAGGTATAGACGATTCGGGTGATTTGGGTAATCAAAGAGTTGCCAAAACTAAAGAGGTGATTTCGCAGATTGATATCGCACTTATTCTCTTCACAAATAATCAACTTGACAGGTTTGAGTTGGATCTGATTGAGCAGTTCAGACAAGAGGATATCCCTTTTATTATAATTCATAACCAATCTGACATAATACCGCTTGACAGGGCTCTTGCAGTTGAACTAACCGAGAAATTCAAGGCAGATGTACTTGAGTTTTCCTGCTCACTCCTTGATTCCAAAGAGCAGGATAATCTTGTTGAGTTACTTACATCACTGATGGTAAAAGCTGTATCAGGGTCACCCTATACAGATAAAACCCTTTTTGAAGGACTTGTTGAGAAAGATGATGTTGTAATATTGGTTTGCCCAATTGACAGTGAGGCACCGGAAGGGAGATTGATACTGCCACAAATGAACGCTATTAGAGACCTGCTGGATAGAGATGCAACTGCGGTTGTATTACAACCCAGAAATCTTGAAAAATATATAAAGGAGAACAGGTCAAAGATAAGAATGGTGGTAACTGATAGTCAGGCCTTTCAGGAGGTAGATAAGGCAGTGCCGGAAGAGATACCACTCACGGGATTCAGCGTAATTCTGGCACGCAGCAAGGGCAATTTTCACCATTATGTTAAAGGTACACCCTATATTGATAAACTTAATAACGGAGACAGAGTTCTTATACTTGAATCGTGTTCACATCACAGCTCATGCGAAGATATCGGAAGGGTAAAGATCCCTAAGCTTTTAGAAAAGAGAACAGGCAAAAAGATAGAGTGGGACATTGTCGCAGGGCTTGATCCACTTCCTAAAGATATTGAGAAGTACAAATTGGTTATTCAATGTGGAGGTTGCATGATAACAAACAGACAACTTGCGGCCAGATTGAGAAGTGCAATTAAAAATGGCATTCCTGTTACCAATTATGGTATAACTCTTGCTTACTGCATGGGAATATATGACAGGGCAACAGCAATGTTCAGAGAATAACTTAAGAGATTACCTTAAGAGATTACCTTAAGAGTTAAACTTAATAATTACACAAAAAGAATTAAACAGAGAGATGGCTGAGAACGAAATCTTCACCAGAGATGTTCTGATTAAATATCTAAACGAATCTGACAAAGAGAAAATCAAAGAATTAACCGAAAGGGCTTATAAGGTAAAAGTTGACAATATTGGAACTAAGGTCTATTTAAGAGGCCTTATAGAATTGTCTAATATCTGTTCTAAAGATTGCTACTATTGTGGTATAAGACAATCAAATACAAAGGTTGAGAGATACGAACTCACTGATGAACAGGTTATGGAGGCGGCAGAATTTGCCTGGCGTTCAAAATATGGTTCTCTGGTACTTCAGGCGGGTGAGAGGTGTGGCCGCAGATATATCTCTAAAGTAACCAGATTGGTTAAGAATATTAAAGAACTTACAGGAGGTGAGCTTGGGATTACGCTTTCGTTGGGAGAGCAGTCAAAAGATGTTTATAAAGAGTGGTTTGACGCGGGTGCTCACAGGTACCTTTTAAGAATTGAGAGCTCCAACAAAGAACTTTATGCAAAAATTCATCCCAAAAATACCAGACACTCATGGGATGTAAGAGTTAGGGCTATAAAAGATCTTATTGATGTTGGTTTTCAAACAGGTACAGGAGTTATGATAGGTTTGCCTTATCAGACTACAGAAAATCTTGCTGATGATCTTTTATTCATAAAGGAGATAGGGGTCCATATGGTGGGCATGGGGCCATATCTGAAGCATTCTGACACCCCACTTGGTTCCATAGCTGATGAACATCCATCTTTGGATCTTACTCTAAAAATGGTCGCTCTTTTGAGGCTTATGCTTCCAAAGATAAATATAGCAGCTACTACCGCAATGCAGGTTATCGATCCCTACGGGAGGGAGAAGGCTGTAATGGCAGGTGCAAACATTATAATGCCAAACATGACAATTACTGAGGTAAGGAAAAACTATCAGATTTACGAAAATAAACCTGGTGTTAAAGATGATGCATCAGTTAGTAAATCTAAGCTTGAGCAAAATCTTAAAGAGATGAATATCGAAATCGGCTGGAACGAATGGGGTGACTCAAGGGCATTTAAAGGCTGAAAGTGTTGTAAAGCTCTCTCTTGCTCTATTTTGCTTTGTCCTGCAATACCTTTGTATTGGTTTACTTTACTTTGTTTTCGTTTGCCTTCTTAAGAACGAGTTCAACATTTTTGGATAGGGAATTTGCAGAAATTGTTGCGCCTGTATAGCTATCAACAGATGCCTTCTTCTTAAGAGCGTTTTCAACTGTGAGTCCATTCCAGTTGTTGAAGTAGGTTTGTCTCTCCAGTCTTGAAATATAGGAAGTAGTTTCCCAGTGACTTAAAATTCCTACCTTTTTTATTATTTTGTCTTTGTCCAGCACTACAATTACAGGAGTTGTATTGTGGTAACCTTTTATGTCGTCAGTGAATGGCTTACTCGATAATGCGTAACCTATCTGTTTTTTCCCTGCATCAACAATTCTAAACCAAACATCATTTATTTTTTCTACACCGGCCGCTTCAGGATATATGGTTTTTATGACCTGTAATCCGGAAATCTCTTTAAGAACAGGAACCTCTTTTCCCTTTGAAGCCTGAGAGAATAAAATATTTGCAGTAAGCATTAAAATAGGTAAAATAGCTATTTTCTTCATTTTCAATTAAGTTGGTGCGTTAAAAATTATAATTAAACAAGAGAGCTGCCTTTTGTCGGACAGCTCTCTAACCTAATATTGGCAATTAAAGATGCTATTTGTACTCTTTAATTGCTGCCTGAGCTGCTGCAAGACGTGCGATAGGCACTCTAAATGGTGAACAAGATACATAATTCATACCAATCTTGTGGCAGAATTCAACCGATTCAGGGTCACCCCCGTGTTCTCCGCAAATTCCTATCTTCAGTTTTGCATTTGTATTTCTACCTCCCTTGATACCCATCTCTACAAGCTTACCTACTGATGATTGGTCAAGAGTCTGGAACGGATCTGCAGGAATTATCTTCTTGTCAAGATAGTCCTTCATAAATCCACCAATATCATCTCTCGAAAAGCCGAAAGTCATCTGTGTGAGGTCATTTGTACCAAACGAGAAGAACTGTGCAGTTTTTGCCATCTCTTCTGCAAGCATTGCTGCTCTTGGTATCTCTATCATAGTACCATAGAGGTATGAAATTTTTACACCGAATTTTTTCTCCACCTCGGCGTGAGCTCTGTCGCAGATTGCTTTCTGGTCGTCAAGCTCTTTAACTGAAACAGTTACAGGAATCATAATTTCTGGCTGCGGCTCGAATCCCTCTTTAAGTAGTTCTGCTGTTGCCTCGAAAATTGCCCTGAACTGAGTCTCCGAAATTTCAGGATAAGTAACACCAAGACGTACTCCGCGGTGACCCATCATAGGGTTAACCTCGTGCAGAGAATCTCCTCTCTTCTTAACATCTTCAAGAGAGATTCCGAGTTCTGTTGCAAGTTCTGCCATCTTTTCGGCAGTTTGAGGTACAAACTCGTGGAGTGGCGGGTCTAGCAGACGGAATGTAACAGGCTTGCCATTCATCACCTTCATGGTGCCTTTAACTGCATTCTTTACATAAGGTTCAAGTTCTCCAAGTGCCTTAATACGCTCCTCTTTGGTTTTCGAAAGAATCATCTTGCGAAGTTTTGCAAGAGGCTGCTCTGAATTTACTCCGTAGAACATGTGTTCTATACGGAACAGACCAATACCCTCTGCACCAAAGCTGATTGCATTTTGTGCATCTTCAGGAGTATCTGCATTTGTACGAACGCCAAGGACTCTGTATTTGTCAACGATTGACATATATTCGATGAATCTTGGATTCTCAGATGCATCCATTGTTTCGATAGCAGAATCGTAAACAAAACCTTTGCTGCCATTAAGACTGAATACATCTCCTTCATTATAAACCTTACCGTTAATTGTAAGTGTCTTTTTATGTAGGTTAATGTGAAGGGCATCGCAACCAACGATACAGCACTTACCCCAGCCACGTGCTACAAGAGCAGCGTGAGAGGTCATACCTCCGCGGGCAGTCAACAGACCGTCTGCAGCGCGCATTCCTTCAACATCTTCAGGGTTGGTCTCTTCGCGAACAAGAATTACCTTCTTGCCTTTTGAATTCCATTCAACAGCATCTTCTGCTGTGAAAACAATCTGTCCAACAGAACCACCGGGACCTGCAGGAAGACCTTTTGCAACCACTGTTGCAGCCTTTTCTGATTTAGGGTCGAGGATAGGGTGGAGTAGTTCATCAAGCTGAACCGGTGCAACCCTCATCACTGCGGTTTTCTCGTCGATAAGACCTTCGTGAAGCATATCCATTGCCATATTCAGAGCAGCAAGACCTGTTCTTTTACCTACACGGCACTGAAGCATCCAAAGTTTACCATCCTGAATGGTGAACTCGATGTCCTGCATATCACGGAAATGTTTCTGAAGTCCAAGTTGTATTGCGTCAAGCTCTTTGTACACAATAGGCATAGCTGTTTCCAGTGATGAAAGATGCTTGTTTTGATCATTTTTTGTTGACTCGTTAAGAGGATTTGGTGTGCGGATACCTGCAACAACATCTTCTCCCTGAGCGTTTACAAGCCACTCTCCGTAGAATTTATTCTCTCCTGTGGCAGGGTTTCTTGAGAATGCAACACCGGTAGCTGAGTTGTCACCCATGTTACCAAATACCATTGCCTGAACATTTACTGCTGTTCCCCACTCATCAGGAATATTTTCAATTCTTCTGTAAGAGACTGCTCTTTTACCGTTCCATGATTTGAAGACGGCTCCCACGCCTCCCCACAGCTGCTCAATGGCATTGTCAGGGAATGGTTTGCCAAGAACATCAAGAACCTTAGCTTTAAAGGCATCGCAAAGTTCTACAAGATCTTCTGTTGAAAGGTCTGTGTCAATTTTGTATCCCTTTTTGTTTTTAACCTCGTGAAGCATTTTATCAAGCTGAACACGAATACCTTTACCCTCTTCAGGATCTAACCCCTCTGCTTTTTCCATTACAACATCAGAGTACATCATAATAAGACGACGATATGCGTCATATACGAACCTTGGGTTACCGGTCTTTTTGATAAGACCCGGGATTGTATCTGAACAGAGACCAATATTTAAAACTGTCTCCATCATACCCGGCATAGAGCTTCTTGCACCTGAACGGCAAGATAAAAGAAGTGGATTTTCTTTGTCTCCGAACTTCATCTCCATTACAGATTCTACTCTCTTAAGTGCCTCTTCTACCTCTTTCTGAAGTTGTGCTGGGTATTGCATGTTGTTTTTGTAATACTCAACAGAAGTTTCGGTAGTGATTGTAAATCCGGCAGGAACAGGTATTCCAAGAGAACACATCTCTGCAAGGTTGGCACCTTTGCCTCCCAGCAGATTTTTCATTGAGCCGTCTCCATCGGCACTCTTGCCTCCAAAGAAGTAAACTCTTTTAATTTCTGACATAAATAAATTATTTTCGGTTTATATTTTTTTCTTTAACTATGGGGGTGCAAATATAGTAATTTTTTATAAAAGTTTTCCTGCCAATTCAGAGAGCTGACTCCTCTCTCCCTTAGTCAGGTTAATGTGGCAGAATATCTCCTGCCCGTATAATTTTTCACCCAGGTGCGTAAGTCCGTTTGAATGAATATCAAGATATGGAGAGTCTATCTGGTGGATATCTCCGGTAAATACAAGTTTTGTTCCCTCCCCGGCTCTGGTGATAATTGTCTTTACCTCGTGAGGTGTAAGGTTCTGGGCCTCGTCAATAATGAAGAAGGTGTTGGAAAGGCTTCTCCCTCTTATGTAGGCTAGTGGCGAGATAAGCAATTTTTCGTTTTTAAGCATCTCCTCGACTCTTACAGCTTCACGACTTGTAGATTTGAATGTCCTTTTTATTACAGCCAGGTTATCGAAGAGTGGCAACATATATGGACCCAGTTTCTCTTTAACATCTCCGGGTAGAAAACCCATCTCCTGATTCTTCAAAGGAATAACCGGTCTTGACAATAAAACCTGATCGAAGGATTGCTCCTGAGCCATAGCTGCAGCTAGTGCTAAAAGTGTTTTGCCTGTACCTGCTGTGCCTGTAAGCGATATCAGCTTTATATCGGGGTTGAGCAGTGCATCAATTGCAAAGGTCTGTTCATCATTCCTTGACTCTATCCCATATGCCTTTTGCTTCCTGACAGGGATAATGCTTCTGGTTGAACTATTATATCTAGCAAGTACTCTGCTCTCTTTTTTCTCACCTGTAATTATGTACAGTTGATTTGCGGGGATGTTTTTAAGCTTTAACTCAGAGGCCGGCACACCATCGTTTATATAAAAGAGTTTTTGCATTATATCTTCAGAGACATTATCCAGATGGATAACCTCCTTCATTATATTTTCAACCCTCTCTTCTGTTATTTTATCGGTTAGATAGTCCTGAGCAAGCAAGTGGAGGGCTTTTGCCTTCATTCTAAGGTTAATATCCTTTGTTACCAGCACAACAGTCCTGTCCGGATTTTTTTCGGTGAGCCATTCGGTTGAAGCAAGAATTCTGTGATCCTGAGTATCTTCGAAGAGCGATTCAGCCATTTTTTCGCTGAAAGGATGTCCAAGTTCAATTTTGACTATTCCTTTGTTTTTGCCAATTGGTATTCCGTTGTCAAAGAGTTGATTATCTGTTATTTTATCCATCTCTCTGACAAACTCTCTTGCGTTGAAACTCAGAGTATCATTACCTTTTTTGAATTTATCCAGCTCTTCTATCACGGCAATCGGAATAACGATGTCGTTTTCCTGAAAGTTGTGAATTGCGCGAAAATCGTGCAGGATTACATTTGTGTCAAGCACAAATATTTTTGGTAATTTTTTCTTTTTCATAATACTTCATTTTATATGTTCCTCAGCCATTTAAGGGCATTTTCAAACATACCTGACCAAGGGGTGACTTCATCTGTGCTCCTCTCCTGTGGATACCAGGCCCAGTTATGAGGGTATATACATCGTTCAGGGTGTGGCATCATAGCAAGGTGCCTTCCACATGGGCTGCAAACCCCGGCTACAGCTTCAGGCGAGCCGTTTGGATTGGCAGGGTACTCTCCGTAATTATACCTGAGAGCTATATTATAATTGGAAATCTCTTTAGGGAAGGAGAATTTACCCTCTCCGTGTGCAACCCAAATCCCAAGAGAACTTCCCGAGAGCGGGTTTAACATTACAGAAGGGGAGTCCTCTACTGTCACACCGACAAATGCACTTTCGTATTTATGGCTGTTGTTGTGTTTCATTTTTGGTGAAATATTCCTGTTTTTAGGGGTAATAAGACCCAATTCAGCCATAAGCTGACATCCGTTACATACGCCCAGGCTAAGTGTATCTTCTCTTGCATAGAAATTCTCAAGAGCTTTGGCAGCCTTTTCATTATAAAGGAATGCACCTGCCCATCCCTTGGCTGATCCAAGAGTATCGGCATTTGAAAATCCTCCTACAAATACAATCATACTTACATCTTCCAGTGTCTCTCTTCCGCTTACAAGATCAGTCATGTGAACATCCTTTACTGCAAAACCTGCAAGGTAAAGTGCCCATGCCATCTCTCTCTCCCCGTTGGAGCCTTTCTCCCTTATTATTGCAGCAATCTTAGTTCTGTCGATATTCTTCAGGGAGTTATCTGTTTTTCCTGTAAAAGGGTGGGGAAACTTGTACCGGAGAGGTTGTTTGGAGTAATTCTGAAATCTCTCACTAGCGAGATTATTTCCAACCTGCTGTATATCAAATAGATAGGATGTTTTAAACCAGATATCGCGGTATTTGTCAATATTCAGCGATAATTTTTGTTTTGGTAATTTAATGGTGAGCTCTCTTTTAGCAGAGTATCTACCGATATTATAAATTATAATTCCGAATTCATTGGCTATTGATTCCAAACCTGCGATATTGCCCTCATTTACTTGAACAATTACTCCCGGATCTTCTGAGAAGAGTAATCTTGCAGGGTCCTTTTCATCAAAAATTGACAAGTCAGCCTCGATACCTCCTTCGCAATTCGGGAAGTTTATCTCCAACAGGGCTGTCACAAGGCCACCTGCAGAGATGTCGTGACCGGCCAGAAGAATTTTGTTTTCAACCATTCTTTGCAGAGCTTCAAAGCACTGTCTGAAATATGAAGAATTTTTAACGTCCGGACATTCGTTTCCAAGCTGATTTGTTATCTGTGCAAATGCACTACCTCCAAGTGTGAATGAATCCGGAGTATTTATGCTGAAAGGAATATAGAATATGGTTGATTTTTTCTCTTTGGCCAGTACAGGCTTAACAACATTTGTAATATCATTGCTTTGACCTACTGTTGATACTATTAGAGTTCCCGGTGACAGAACCTTCTCCCCTCCGGGATATTTCTGAGTCATTGAGAGTGAGTCTTTTCCGGTTGGAATGTTGATGCCCAGTCCGATAGCGAATTCCGATGCTGCCTGGACAGCTTTGTATAATCTTGCGTCTTCACCTACGTTTCTGCAAGGCCACATCCAGTTGGCTGATAGTGAGATCCCTCTGATTCCTCCATCAATAGGTGTCCACAGAACATTGGTTAGTGCCTCTGCGATTGCGATTCTGCTGCCTGCAGCCGAATCAATCATTGCAACTGCCGGTGCGTGACCGATAGATGTTACCATCCCCTTTTTACTGCCATATCCAATCTCTACTGCTCCCAGATTATTAAGTGGCAGCTGAATCTCTCCAACTGTCTGCTGAGCTGCAATAAGCCCGGTAACAGAGCGGTCAACCTTGTTTGTTAACCAATCTTTGCAAGCAACAGATTCAAGTTGAAGCACAAGCTCCAGATAATATTCAAGATCTTCGGTATCATATTCAAGCGGGTCCCATTTTTCGTTATAGCTGACATCTTCCATTATCGTTTTTGGCGCAGAGCCAAACATGTCGCTTAATGCAAGGTCAATGGGTTTATCTTTTGTCTTGCTGTTTTCAAGTGTGAAGTTACCTTTACCTGTTGCCTCTCCAACAACATACATGGGAGCACGTTCTCTTGCTGCAATTCTCTCCAGCTCCTCGACGTTCTTTTCGCTCATAACCAACCCCATTCTCTCCTGAGATTCATTCCCAACGATCTCTTTTGCCGACAGGGTTGGATCTCCAACAGGGAGCTTACTGATGTCGATGTCTCCTCCCGTCTCCTCAATAAGTTCCGAAAGACAATTCAGGTGCCCTCCGGCGCCGTGATCGTGAATAGAGATTATAGTGTTGTTACCTCTCTCTGAAAGTGAGCGGATTGCATTATAAACCCTCTTTTGCATCTCAGGATTTGATCTCTGAATAGCATTTAGTTCAATGGAATTTTCAAATTCGCCTGTAGCTACCGAAGATACAGCTCCTCCTCCCATTCCTATCCTGTAGTTGTCACCTCCCAGAAGTACAATTTTATCTCCTTTATGAGGTTTCCCTTTAAATGCATACTCTTTTCGTGCGTAGCCGATTCCTCCGGCAAGCATTATTACCTTGTCAAAACCGAAACTTCTGTAACTCTCCATATGCTCCATGGTGAGAAGAGATCCGCAAATAAGCGGTTGGCCGAATTTGTTGCCGTAGTCGCTTGCTCCGTTTGATGCCTTTATTAGTATCTCCTGTGGTGTCTGGTAAAGCCACTCTCTTGGCTCTCCGTTCTCCCAGTCTCTTCCCTCTTTATCAAATCTCGGATATGAGGTCATATAAACAGCTGTCCCTGCAATAGGGAATGAGCCTTTTCCTCCTGCAATTCTATCTCTTATCTCTCCACCTGAACCTGTTGCTGCTCCATTAAAAGGCTCTACGGTAGTTGGAAAATTATGAGTCTCTGCTTTAAGAGATATCACAGTTTCGGTAGATTCTGTAGTATATAGCGAGGGAATATCACCTTTTTCGGGGAAAAAGAGTGAAGAAGATGGGCCCTCTACAAAAGCGCAATTGTCTTTGTATGCAGATACTATTTTATTTGGATTTTCAGCAGAGGTCTTTTTAATCATCTTAAAGAGAGATGATTCCATCTCGACTCCATCAATTACAAATGTTCCGTTAAAGATTTTATGCCTGCAGTGTTCTGAATTAACCTGTGAAAATCCGAAAACCTCTCCATCTGTAAGAGGCCTGCCAAGTTTTTTGCTTAGATTTTCGAGATATTCAACCTCTTCCTGATTAAGGGCCAGGCCTTCACTTTGGTTGTAATTGTTAATATCATTTATCTCAAGGACAGGTTCAGGTTTTCTGTCAATATCAAACAGAGCCTGATCCAGCCCATGATATATTCTTTGCAGCATTTTATCATGATGACCATTCTCATTTATAATCTCAACAAATTCTTCTATTCTCTCAATGCCATCGATGTTCATGTTTTTTGTGATCTCGACAGCAGTAGTACTCCATGGAGTTATCATCTCTTTTCTAGGGCCAATAAAAAGACCTTTAATACTCTCTGAGCCAATAACTTCGGCGCCTGAAAAGAGCCACTTAAGTGCCTGTATATTGCTCTCGGTTAAACTTTTAAATGTCTTGACTGCCAGAATAGGCCCATCTGCTTCACGAAAGAATAAAATCATAGGATTTTGAAACTATAAAATTAGGCGCTAAAATTACTCCATTTTGCCCAATTCCCGAAAATTATTTATAAATGTAACCATTTTGTGGCTTTTATTTTTCAAATTTGTTTGTTGATTTTAGAAAATTTAAAATGATTAACGAGGAAAAATATAATCAGGAGATAGAGCAATTATTTAAACAGTTCCCATCATATCAACAGGTTGGTTCAATCGCATATAAAGAGGGGCTTGAAACAATGTCAGAGTTTGATTCACTGCTGGGACATCCTCATAGAAAATTTCCGGTTATCCATATTGCCGGAACAAACGGAAAGGGGTCGGTTTCCCATATGCTTGCCTCAGTGTTTATGAAATTCGGACTTAAGACTGCTCTATATACATCTCCACATCTTTTGGATTTTCGGGAGAGAATAAAAGTAGATGGGAAGATGATCTCCAAAGAGGATGTTTATGAGTTTCTTATAACTCATAAAGGTTTTATGAACAGAATTAAGCCTTCGTTTTTTGAGATTACGACTGCGCTTGCCTTTGACTACTTTGCAAAACAGAAAGTTGACATTGCAGTCATAGAGACGGGGTTGGGAGGCAGACTTGATTCTACAAACATTGTACATCCCTGGTTAAGTATAATAACAAATATCGGCCTTGACCACTGTGAGCAGCTTGGTTCAACAATCACTGCAATTGCACTGGAGAAAGGGGGGATTATAAAGGAAAACGTTCCGGTAGTTATTGGTGAGCATAATGCTACCACAAAAGATATATTTGAAAAGTTTGCAGCAGAGAGGGGCTCAAAGATTCTGTTTTCAAAACTATATAGATTTAAGGAGATAAAGCTAAGCGATTACGAACTCGATCTTAAGGGTGATTACCAGGTGAATAACCTGCGTACTGTGCTTACTGCCTTGTATGTGCTTTCTCAAAATCAAAGCTTTCTCTCATTGGTAGGGAAAGGTTGGAGCGATTTAAATATTAAAGAGGGTCTCAAAACTGCTGCTGCCTCTACCGGACTCAGAGGAAGGTGGGAGACTCTTAATGTGAACCCTTTGGTTATATGTGATACCGGTCACAATGTACATGGACTGTCAGTTGTCTTTTCGCAACTCCGAAAGCAAACATTTTTAAGACTTTTTTCAATTATTGGTTTTGTAGCAGACAAAGACATCGAAAAGATAATGGGACTATTGCCTGTTTCATCATACTTCTATTTTACTCAGGCGAATATACCAAGGGCGTTGGATGCAAAACTACTTGCAAAAAGGTGTAAATCAGTTGGCTTACAAGGAGAGGTTGCCCTTTCTGTAGAAGAGGCAATCTTAAAATTCAGATCTGTTTGCAAAGAGGGTGACTTACTATTTATTGGTGGAAGTACTTTTATTGTAGCAGAAGCGATAGAATTTTTCGAAAAAAACGAGAATTTTTTTGCAAAATAAAAAAATGCAGATATCTTTGCACTCCCAATCGCAAGATAGGGTTTGAAAGGGGAGCATAGCTCAGTTGGTTTAGAGCATCTGCCTTACAAGCAGAGGGTCGGGGGTTCGACTCCCTCTGCTCCCACAAGAAGAGAAGCGGATATCATCACGATATCCGCTTTTTTGTTTTAAACAACATTTCACATTCATGTGATATTTACTTTTGCTTATGTCAGCTCGGTTCCGGCTGGTTAACCCAAAGCCCGATTTTAAAGGGGCTTTTGGGTGAAAAAAAGAGATTAACCATCTGGTCAATTATATCATGACCTCGGGCACTGTTGGTGAAGTATACAAGATGACTTCTCTTTTGAGGTACAATCACAAATAATGCTTTAAAATTACCGTTATCACCCCAGTGAAAGATAACATCGCCAAATTCTGTATCCTTTTCAATTCCTACCCCAAGAGCCCAGAAGATTGCACTATCACACTCCCTTGGCTTTCCTGTAAAGCGAACAGCTTGGGTAACCGGAGAGAGCATCTGCTGATGAGTCTCCTTCTTTAACCCTTGACCCTCCATAAGTACATCAAGGAATTTTGAATAATCCCGTGCTGTTGTTCTGAGGGTATAAGCCGAATTGGCTCTTGGGTGGCGCCCTTTGCCCTTGCTCTCTCCCTCTCTGTTAAATCCATCAGCTGCCAAAGTCTCGTACTCCTCCTTCCACTCATAACTTGTATGTTCCATTCCAAAAGGGGTGAAAACCTCTTCTTTTGCCAAATTTTCTAGGCTCTTGCCTGTAATATCCTCAACTGTTCTTTGAAGCAGGTAATAACCCTCTCCGGAATAGCTGAATGCAGAATCGGGTCTGAATTTAAACTTAACAACAGATGATGGCCACTCCTCAGATGATGGCGATGTCGCCCAATTAGGGAGCCCTGTTTTATGGGTTAGAACGGTTCTTGCAGTGATTTTTGAAGCCCACTCTTTATTCTCAAACCTGTGAATGCTTGTATACTCTGCCAAAGGTACATCCAGATCAATGACTCCTCTGTCTGCCAATAAAAATACTATATATGAGAAGATTGGTTTGCTTAGTGAAGCTGCCTGGAAAACAGAATTTTCATCTAATGATGCTATTATAGTGTCAGACTGCGAGAATTCAAATGATATAAACTCTTTCTGGTTTTTAAAAGCAACCTGAATCAGAGGTATTTTGGCAGAATCGGCAATTTCAGCTGTCTTGGACTTAATAATATCGATTCTTTGATTATAGCAGGATAAAGCAAGAGCAATTATAATAAGGGAGAGAAGTAATGTTCGCATTGTATAAATCAAGTTTAAAAGTTAAAAACAAAATTAACAATTCAAACTGCTATTACAACACTCCAAAACTACACGTTTAAGTTGTTTTCTTTTTCTCCGGGAAATTTCCTCTATACATTTGGCATTATAAATAAAGGAAATAAAACTCATTATAAGTTTTGGGGCAGCTGTATGCCCTTAATGTGAGGTGAAAGAGCACTCATAAACCAATTAGGATGCAGCGGTTAGTAATTAAGTACAATAGACAAATCTTATTTTGATTATAGAAATAGTATGATCTTGACCAGAAAGATAGAGATTGTCATTGACGAAAATGAGAGAGAACTCAGAAGCGAATATTTAAAGCAGATTCATTCGTGGGGTTATCTGGTGCGCAATGGCGCAAATGAACTTATTTCCTATTTATATAGTATCGACAGACTTAAGTATTACAAATTTATCACAGAAGATACTAAGATTGAACTCGGTATAATCGGAGCAAAAGGAGAGACCATAAAAGAGGGGTCTGCATCGTATGTTCTTCTATCAGAAAGGCTTAAAGGACAGGTCCCTATGGACGTGGCAAATGCATTGCAGCAAAATGTCACCAACAGCTACAAGGAGATAAGGGGCAAGATATTTAAAGGGACAGCCTCTCTAAAGTCATTCGGTAATATCCCCATACCTTTTGGAGGAGCATCGTTAAGAAATCTTGTATATAAAGAATATACAAATAGTTATCATTTTTCTCTGTTTGGAATTCCGTTTGTCACGGTGTTGGGAAGAGACAGAAGCAACAACAACTATGTGCTTAACAAATGCCTGACAAAGGAGATTAAAATTTGCACCTCTTCACTTCAAATCAGCGAAAATAAAAGAAAGCTATTTCTTCTGTTAAGTGTCGAGATGCCACGAATAGAGCTTTCGCTTAGTGAAGAAAATTTTATTGATGCTCACCTATCAATAGAAACACCTATTGTTGCTTTTTTTCGAAACGAAAAAAAAATGATAGGAAATAAAGAGGAGTATCTTCACAGAAGGATTCAGATTCAGAAGGCTTTAAAAAGAGCTCAGATAAACTCTGCATATACAAATGGAGGCAGAGGAAGAAAGAGAAAAACCAAAGCCCTTGAAAACTTCAATGGAAAGGAGAAGGATTATATAAATACAAAACTTCACACTTATTCGAGACTGCTTATCGATTTTGCCGTAAAAAACCGATGTAGTACGATTAACCTGATAAATCAGACTCTAAAAGAGAAAGATGCTGTAAAGAACCCATTTTTACTTAGAAATTGGGGATACTACGGCCTGAAGCAAAAACTTGCATACAAGGCAAATTTATTCGGAATTAAAATAGTAGATAAGACGGGTTAATCCTTTCCGGTTTTTTAACCCTTCTAAATTTCATTTAGGACACCAATTAACACTTTCAGTATTGCAACAGACTCTCTCACTGCCTTAAAGGCAGTTGGAAGGGCCATCTCTTTATAAATTTGATTCTAAACATCTAAATACTTAACTAATTTCAATGAAAAAAATTTGTTTAACAATCGCAACATTTGTATTTGTTGCATGCCATATTCTGACTGCTCAGAATATGAAAATTTCCGGCACGGTTACCGAGGTAGGAACCGGGGCTCCACTACCTTATGTAACCATAATGGTTAAAGGTTCTACTACCGGTACAACGTCTGCCGATGACGGTTCATACACAATCACTGCACCTGCTGAAGCAACTCTTGTTTTTAGCTTTATCGGGTATAAAACTCTGGAAATTCCTGTTAATGGAAGAAATGTAATTAATTCAAAACTTGAATTTGATGCACTTGCACTGGACGAAGTTGTAATGGTTGCCTACGGATCTGCCAAAAAATCCAGCGTTACAGGCTCTATTGCTTCTGTAGGTTCTGCAAGTATTGAGAAGAGACCTGTGACAAACGCTTTAGCTGCATTAGCAGGTTCTGCACCTGGTATTCAGGTAAACACAGCAAATGGTCAGCCCGGATCAGATCCCGGAATTCGTATCCGTGGTTTTGGTTCAATTAACTACTCGTCCGAACCACTAATAGTTCTTGATGGATCTCCATACAACGGAGTTATGGCAAACATCAACCCATCTGACATTGAGTCTATCAGTATACTTAAAGATGCTGCATCAACAGCACTTTATGGTTCAAGAGGTTCTAACGGTGTTGTAATGATTACAACCAAAAAAGGTAGAAGAGAAAAACTTAGCATTTCTGCAAATATTACACAGGGTTTCTCTGCTAGGGGACTTCCTGAATACGACAGAGTTGATGCTTTTGATTATTATCCTGTTATGTGGGAATCACTAAGAAACAGTTTGATAAGCAGTTCAGTTACAAATGAAGAGGCTAGTTTTCTTGCTTCAGGAGCAACCGCAAACGGAATTGTTAGAAATCTAGGTTACAATCCTTTCAGAGGAGTGGCAAATGATCAGGTTGTAGGGACTGATGGTAAACTGAATCCTGCAGCTACCTCTCTGCTTTGGGCTAATGACCTTGACTGGTACTCGCCTGTTGAGAGAGTGGGTCAAAGGACAGATGCAATGGTTTCAGCTAGTGGTGGAACAGAGACTTCTGATTATTATTTATCTGTAGGCTATACAACCGACAACGGATGGTTAAAGAAAACTAATTATGACCGTCTCTCTGCAAGAGCAAACCTTAACTTCACTCCAAGAAAATGGATTACCTTTGGTGTAAACCTTAATACATCATACAATACCTCTTCTTCTGCCAATACAGCTAACAATACAGGTTATGCCAACCCTATTTACTTCGCAAGAACAATGGGCCCAATATATCCTGTATATCAGCACAATCGCTCTAATGGAGATTTTCTAACAGATGATCAGGGCAATAGGATTTGGGATTTAGGAGCACAAGTTGTTGAAGGTGGAGTAACATATGCTGCCAGAACACAGAATAATGGTCGCCATGCTATCGCAGAACACCTTTTGAATATTCAGGATTTTCAAAGAAATACAATTCAGTCAAGATCTTACGTTGAGATTTCTTTCCTTAAGGATTTCAAATTTAAAGTACAACACTCCTTTGATATCAATAACTATTTAGCATCATCTTACGAAAACAAACTTGTTGGTGATGGTGCTCCTCAGGGACGTACGAGAAAAGAAAACTCTTTAAGATATACTTCTACAACGGTTGAAATGCTTACCTATGCAAAAACTGTTGGTAAACACGATTTTAATGTGATGGCTGCTCATGAGAACTATAAAAATGACTACCATTATCTTTATGGTTTCCGTCAGGGTGAAATCATTCCGGGTAATACCGAATTAATTAACTTCACTACAACTAACAGTTTGTACTCTTTCCTTGACAAACACACTGTAGAGGGCTTCCTTTCAAGAGCTACATACTCATTTGACAACGGTAAATATACAGCCGAAGGTTCATTCAGAAGAGATGGCTCTTCTAAATTCTCAAGCGATGTGAGATGGGGTAACTTCTGGTCAGTAGGTGGCGGTTGGAGAATTGACAGGGAGTCATTTATGACAGACCAAAATTGGATTGACTACCTCAAACTTAGAGCTTCATATGGTCTCAACGGAAACGATGGAGGTATCAGTTATTATGCATGGCAAGTTCTATACAGCTACAGAAATAATGCAGCTGAGCCGGGTTATATCCAAGATACAGCACCAGGTAACCCGATGCTAAAATGGGAGACCTCTGCTCAGACAGATATAGGACTTGAGTTTAATTTATTCAACAATAAACTTAGAGGTAGCGTTGATTGGTTTAATAAAGAGTCTAAAGATTTGATCTTTTCACTTCCACTAGCTCCTTCTACAGGTTATGTAAGTCAGGACAGAAACATTGGAGCTGTTTACAATCGTGGTTGGGAACTTGATCTTACAGCCGGAATAGTTGATACCAAAAATTTCAGCTTTAGTGTTAATCTTAATGCGACTACTTATACTAATAAAATTAAATCGCTACCCGAAGAGAACCGTGAGTTGGGAATCATTGCAAACAACACATTAGGCTTACCTATGTATAAAAGGGTTGAAGGTGGTTCAATTTACGACTACTGGCTCCGTCAGTGGTATGGTGTGGATCCAGCAAATGGTAACGCTCTGTTTTTGTTTAATGACATTACCGATGAAGCCGGAAACTACACAACAGTATGGAATGATGCAGACTGTAAGACACTTGCCGATGGTACACTCGTAACAAGTAATCAAGCAAAAGCGAAATATGATTGGTCTGGAACAAGCATCCCGGATGTATTCGGTTCAATTACTCCTATGTTCAAAGTATATGGTGTTGATATATCACTTCAGTTCAACTATTCAATCGGTGGAAAAGCTTATGACTATAACTATGCTTCTCTAATGTCAACCGGTGCTATGGGTGCTGCGAAACATGTTGATATTCTTGACAGATGGACAACTGCAGGTCAGATTACAAATGTTCCAAGAATGGATAATGCACAGACAACCAATTTTAACGCTGCTTCAGACAGGTGGCTGGTTAGCTCTACTTTTTTCTCTTTAAGAAATGTTAATGTGGCTTACAACTTCAAACCAAATGTATTAAAGGCCCTGGATGTTAAAGCTTTAAAAATTTATGCTTCTGCAGAAAATCTTGCACTCTTCTCTGCAAGAAAGGGTCTTGACCCTACTCAGAACTTTAACGGTAACATCCTTAACGATGTTGGATTCAACAGAGTTGTTACTTTTGGTATTAATGTTAACTTTTAATTTATACAACTGAAATGAAAAAAATAAAATTATATATTTTAGCAATGATGGCAGGACTTCTTATAATACCTGCATCTTGCTCAAAAGATTTTCTTGAAACCCGCCCCACAGACCAACTTGCTGCAGGTGATGTCTTCAACTCATTAACCGGAGCCTGGGGTGCTATTAACGGAATACATCGTTCAATGTATATTCAGTATAATAGTGTTCAAGCTCACGGTGGTATGGATGGCTTACTTAGGTATATTGATTTCATTGGAACTGATGTTGTTTTTAATACTTCTGCTAATGGTTGGTATCTAAGTGCATATAAATGGGTTGACCACAGAAACGAAAGATCAAATATGGTACTTTATTGGACAAATCTCTATCGTTTGATAAGTAATGCTAATCAGATTATCAACAATATTGATGAGATAGCAGGAGCAGAGTCTGAGAAAAAACACATTAAAGGCCAGGCGCTTGCTTATAGAGCATGGGCTCACTTTATGCTAGTACAACTATATGCCGACAGATTTGTACCGGGTGGAGCAAATTCACACGCAGGTATTCCTTATATGGAAGCGGTAACTTTTGAAGGTCAGGAGAGAATTTCTGTTGCAGAGACCTATGCAAAGATTAATGAAGATATTGCTTCGGCAGTTACAAATCTTGAAGGCTATACAAGAGCCAACAAAACTCACATTAATAAATCTGTTGCCCTGGCAATTCAGGCGCAGATAGCATTGGTTCAGGGTAGCTGGGACCTTGCTGCAACCTCTGCAAATGCAGCAAGACAAGGATTTAATTTTATGACAACTGCCCAACATCAGGATGGTTACAATTCAATCAGCAATCCTGAGTTTATGTGGGCATCTTATGTTCAGGAAGATCAGACTCAATATTTCTACTCTTTTTACGCTTACATGTCACATAACTTTAACTCAACAGCAATCAGACAGAGTCCAAAATCAATTTTGAAAAATTTGTATGATCAGATTTCTCCGACAGATGTGAGAAAGACTTTCTGGTATCCGAATGCAGTAGCTGATCAACAGCCTTTTGTTCAGTCTAACGGATTAAGGTACAATTATATGAACTCTAAGTTTAAGTCGGTTTCAGTTTCAGACAGTCGTGGTGATTTCCCTTGGTTAAGAGTGGCTGAGGTGTATCTTATTGAGGCTGAAGCTTTAGCGAGACAAGCAGGCAAAGAGGAAGATGCTAAAGATGTGCTCTATCTTCTTGCAAAAAACAGAGACCCGCAATATGTAAGATCGACCAACACAGGACAGTCATTAATTGATGAGATTCTTATCCAAAGAAGAGTTGAGCTGTGGGGTGAAGGCAGAAACTTTACCGATCTTAAGAGACTTGGCCTTCCATTAGTTAGACCAGAGGCCTCTGAAGGTGGTGAAGGTGGCCACGTAGCTTCAATAGCAATAAAATTGACTGAACCTGCAGGAACAAACAACTGGACCTGGATGATTCCCGGAGCAGAAATTGATTCAAATCCAAAGATGGTTCAGAATCCGGCATAATACAATCTTTTCTCAAATTCAAAGGCTGTCATTTTTTATGGCAGCCTTTTTATATTATAATATCATCTGTTAATAATAAGATGAATAAACAAAAATAGACACAGCAACATTTGTATAAGCAAATATATGTTTTTATATTTGCGTCCCACGTTAATATTTAGCGAACCCGAACAAATAAAATATA
>DPKJ01000014.1 GCA_003542575.1 Rikenellaceae bacterium
GAACCTAGTAAAAGAATATAGATAGCAGACAATGCTAACCAAATATTTATCTCTCCTTTGAATCCGGTTACAGATGCGTAATAGGGGTCAAACTGTTTACAAAAAAGTTCAGAAGATGATATTGAAATGTATAAAACAATAAAGAGAATAATATATTTTATTGATCTCAATATAGAATCTATGACAGAACCATCGTTAACAACAATTTCCTTAATTTGAAATTTATCCCTTAATCTTCCTAATTTTTCAGTAATAAAACCCAAGGGGCATAAATAGGCACAAAATAGCTTGCCAAGCAAAAAAGCAGAAATTAAAAGCAGAATACCTAATGTTATTTGCACAGTCGTCATATCGCAAGCAAGCGATCCAGTAATAAAGTATGCAGATATAGCTTGGATGCCCCCAAATGGACAGAGTGATTCAGGATTGAAAGTTGATGCTTTACCTGCAATTTTGAATGCAAACAGGGCAATAGCAACTATTATTGCCAACTGTATAGATTTACGCAAGAGTGACAATTTGATTCTCATTTGATCTCCTTTAAATGATTATTCGTGTTGACTTGTATTAGTATTGAGGCTCTTAAATAATAAATAAAAATATTTCACAATAGTCTATTTGGTTTATTTACTCCACATACATAATACATTCATTAGGGCACATATCCGCAGCCAAATAAATAACAAATTGATGAGATGGTGTTGGGTAATCATAGAAATGCATCTTAAATTCTACATGGTATTTGTTATTGATACCAAACCAGGCTGTTACATAGTTTGGAGAATAAAAAAATGGTTCTCCTTCATCGATACACACACCGCAAGCTGTGCATTCTGGCTCTCCAATACTTGCAGATATCATTGATTTTGCCGTATAGCCTACTGTCATTAACACAGTTACCAGAAAATTTAAATAATAATGTTTTTTTTCATAGCTTTAGTTTTTAAAAAAATAATTAAATTTAGTACATGGACTATTGTGAAATATTTCTTAATTCATCTGTTTGTATACCATTGTTATTACTCAAATAATGACAATGTCAGAGGCAGTTTAGCAAAAGAAAAAATAATTGTGAAGCATCTACAATAATAATTTCAGATTTATCTCTTCATTTAAAAAACTTAAATTTTGAAAACGCCTAAATGCGATTGTGAAAATATCATATAAAATCCAATTAAACAAATAATTACGGAGATGTGTGCGTAAAATATGATCTCAAATCTTCGAAAACCTAATCTCCTGTTGGATTTCCGATTAAATTAAAAATAATCATCAGATTAGATTATTGAGCAGAACTTTACAAAAAAAAATGAAACATTATTAATATTTCGCTTAATTACTGTTTAACAAAACTGCTGATTCAACAAGAGGTTTGATTAGTATCTCTTGGTATTTATGATTATTGTTTCAGCTTAACCCTAACTATCACCGGGTTATCGGTATCTTTAAGGCTATGGGCAATCTGCTTAAATCTCTCTGACACTTCGTGGGTTTCTGCATGGGCTTTAAACTCGTGTGCATACATATATGTTATCATATAGCCGTCTGAACTCACATATTTTGGCCACACAGCAGGCCCCCCTTCAAAGTCCTCCACAAACCCTAGTTGGTTGATTTCAGGCTGAAGTATGAATTGAAACTCTCCCGTTTTCTTATTAAATACCGAACATTCAAAATCGTAATCGTATTCGCCTACTGCACCTCCCTTCCTAAACATTTTAGCAGGCCTATCTGATAACGATCCGGTATGAAATGTCATAAACAAATACTGATCACATTCAAAAATCGGAAACTGGCTATAGATGAAAGGGGCATGATAGCGAAAATGATCTCTTTTAAGAGGATCAGGCGCGTATTTACCAAAGTTAAAAATGTAGGCAGTATCTATTCTATTATATTCATTTATAGTTAGTATATATTTGTTTAAGCCATTTTTAATTCGTACTGCATTTTTGTGCCTAAATATCATAGGGTTCATTATCGATAGTAAGGCACTATAAGTGGTAACCTTTTCATACTGTTAACTTTTTTATTCATAAACAAATAGTTACAACACAGGGAGTATACTAGCTAAATGGGAAAACTAAATTAAATTTGGCGCAATTATTGTGTTTTCTGAGATTTATCTCCTCAATCAAACATCTAGATTAGAGAACAGGAAAATACAGATATGAAAATATAAAATAATATCCTATAAAACAAATGATTATAAGACACTAAATTTCTCATATCATGAAAAGATTTATTTTAATCCCTTTAATTTTTTGCTGTACAATTATTCGTGCGCAAAACCCATATGATAATAAAAATTTACTTGAAATCAATAATTGCACTTATAAGTTAAAATGGGATTTCGCAAGTAAATTTACATTTGAAGTTGAAAATACTAATAATGATTTGTTTTATGATGTTTGAATATCGAAACAAGGTGATACAATTGATGTTAGCCGCTTAAAGAAAGTTAGTTTAGAAATTCCCGGTAAAGACATTGTAATTATTAGGGAGATATTTACTAAACGTGAAATTGATAGTATGGCAAATTCATATCCAAAAGAGATGAATCCAAATGTCTATAGCTTGCTTAAGCCAAGTATACAGTACGGAGTAATTTTAGATAGCGATGGAAATATTCTAAACATAAAGTTTCGTTTTAACAGTTACCCCGGCATACTAAATAATCTTAAACCTCAGAGAATATATCAATTAGAAAAAAGATTTAAAAAGGAGCTTAAGTTTGTCATCCCGCAGGAGTATAAAGAGAAGTACAACTATATACCCTCCTGGTTTTATCGGGTAAATTTTGACTCTCTTTAAATAATTGTTCTCATAAATATTTTTACCGATTCCGGATAATTAACCAGAATCGGTTTTATGTTTCTTCAATTCAAAGTTATTACAAAGAATTCAGGTAAACCGCAGTAGTGGCGGTGAGGGCGGCGGTTTCGGTACGCAAGCGGGAGTTGCCCATGTGCATTTCAATGAAGCCGTTGTTGGTTGCGCATTGAATCTCTTCCGGCGAGAAGTCGCCTTCGGGGCCTATTAGTATGAGAATTTTAACGTTTGTAGCCGCCCGGTTTTTCAGGATTGAGGGAAGTGCCTCTTTCTTGCCTTCACGGCAATGGCCAATAATTTTCAAATATTCATTTTCAGAAGAATACTGTTTAATCAACTCTTTTGCAGAGACTAAGGGATTCAGAACAAACCAGAGTTTTCATTGTCCGAAGTGCATAAGACGGTTTAGAAAAGTTTGCTCGTTTCAATCTCGAAAACACCCAATTTCTGATGACATAATTACATCTATTTAGGTATTATATCGCAATCACATATACATTAAAGTAAGCATCTCTCTGACAGCTCATTGAAAAATTAAAGCTTTTTCATAGTTTATTATAGCTAGATCATATGTATTAGCTTATTTTCAGCAAATTGTAAGCATTTTGTAAGCAAATTGTAGCCAAATATTTAATAAAAATTTATTAAATTCGCGTGAATTGCTAAAAAGCCTATATTTCAAGCGATTGTACATTTTTTGATATATAATTAATTTATCTTCGTAATATGATTAATACGATAAGATCTTAGTCATGAAAACTAAAAAACCGTTTTGTATTTATCTCAACCTTTATTTCTATTAATTATTTTCAAACACTAGTGTCCGGTTAAGGACTATTTAATTGTTTATAATTTATTAATATATAATTTGTTACAAAGGTTTTTTACTTGGTCGATTCGAATTCATATTTTTGCTTTGAGTCTAAAAATTAATTACATGTATTTGACAAACTAGTGTTTAAGAAAATAATCTGTAATAATGCACAGCATCACTTTAACGCAATTATTGATTATTGTGAAAATACAATTTTAAATAATAGAAAATGAGTAATTATAAGAGACTTGTTATAAGTATTGTAGCAATACTTATCGCAAATAGTGTCAATTCGCAGACAGTAACCGGAATTGTATTAGATTCACTGGATAGGACTCCAGTCTATTTAGCCAATATAATCTCTTTAAAAGAAAAAGACTCTACATTTCTAAAAGGGACTGTCACTAATCAAAAGGGAGAGTTTACAATTGATATTACTGATAGCGGTTTTCTAACTATAAGCAATATTGGGTATAAAACAAAAACTCTCATTTTAAACCAATCCGGATTGAAAACCATACTCCTCGAAAGGAATATCGAATTATTGGGAGAGGCAGTAATTGTGTCTAAAACCAACAGGTTTAAATTCTCTGAAAAGGGACTGACGATTAATGTACAGAACTCTTTTTTAGAAAAAATTGGCAAAGCATCAGATTTACTAGACAAAATGCCTCTGATCTCCAAAAAAGATAACGACTACATTGTTTTTGGCAGAGGGAAACCGTTAATATATGTTAATGATCGATTACTCAGAGATAACACTGAATTACAGACGATTAATTCTTCTGAAATTAAATCGGTTGAGATAATAATGAGCCCCGGAGCTGAATACAGTTCATCTGCAGGAGCGGTCTTGAAAATTAGTTTGAAAAAGCCGGCTGGAGAAGGAGTCGGGTTAATTGTTTCTTCCAGTGCTGATATAAATAGAAAGTTCTCTTACGACAATACAATCTCGCTCAATTATCGCAGAAAAGGATTAGATATCTTTGGAACAATTTCGGGCTTTAACAGAAAAAGCATCGAAACGATTTATCTTTCAAACACAATGAATTTTAATTCCCTAAATACCCTTATAACCAGCACAGGGGATTATGAAATTCATGGTTTAAGATGGATGGCAACTGCCGGTTTTAACCAGCAGATAAATAATAATCATTCGTTTGGTATGAAATATATCTATTCAGATATGCCCGTAGATAATAAAAATATAGTAAGTAATTACAAGAGTTATATAGATAATGTTTACTCTGGTGAGATCGGTTTAAATGAAGACAAAAAGGGTAAGGCCGGGTATTACTATCTTAACGCCTATTATCTTGCCAAAATAACTAAGAAAACATCTATTAAACTTGATCTAGATTTCTCAGAAGGAGATTCAAAAGAGAATACAAATATCTCAAAACTGGTTTCAAACAATACAGATAATATAATTACCTTGAGTGAAAGTGATTACCAGCTTGCTGCAGGAAAAATTAAAATAGATACCGATATTTTTAAAGGGAAATTTTCATTTGGTGGAGAGTTTTCTTATACAACAGACAGACCTGAATTTACAATTGTTGATAACACTCAGTCAAATGATTTACAGTCGGTTAAAAATGAATCTCAACAAGAATTATATTCTCTTTTTACTTCGTACCGTAAAAGCATAAAAAAGTTTACATTTGAAGCTGGGTTACGTTTCGAAAACAGCAACTTTAATTATACTGAGAATGGTGTTGTAAATAACCTAAACAGTAAAACATATAATGGTATTTATCCTAATCTCTCTGTTTCGTACAGAGGTGACAAAATTCAATCCTCATTAGCTTTTAGAAACTCTGTAAGCAGGCCTAATTATTATATGTTGGCAAACAGTGTTAATTATATCAATGAGTTTACGCTATCCAGCGGTAATCCCTATTTATTGCCAACTGAAAAGAGTGAAATTATATACACACTCTTCTGGAAGAACTTTTATGGTATGACATCCTATTCATATTTCAACAATAAAATTATTCACTATAACACTCAGTATGAGAATAGGAACATCATCCTCAACAAACCTGTAAACCTTGATCATAGCAACATCCTTGCAGTAGGAGGAGGTTGTTCACATGAATGGGGTATTTGGCAGACAGATATTGAAATATCAATGTTAAAACAGAACCTAAAAGCCGGAAATCCGTTGAATAGATACAATAAAGCTGTTTTTCTTGCCAAGGTTCAAAACAACATTCAATTAAATGACAACAATTCCATTATGTTATCATTCTCTGGCAATACCAAGGGGAATTCAGACATCACTGAATACAGGCAAAAATATAAAGTCGATGTCGGGTATATGAGAACGATGATGAATGGCAATATTCGTTTTAATTTATTTATCAATGACATTTTTGGAACAGATATAGAGAATTGGATGATGAGCGTTAATAATATAATAATAAACCAAAGAAAGATACTCGATTCAAGAGGTATATCATTCTCTGTTACTTTCAGATTTAATAGCACGAGAAGCAAATATAGGGGAACCTCAGCATCAAACGAACTTGACAGACTATCAAAATAGAACTTAATCTGGTCTGCTCAATGTTTAAATAAGTATTATTTTCTCAGGAAATTCATGTAAACCGCAGTAGTGGCGGTGAGGGCGGCGGTTTCGGTACGCAAGCGAGAGCTGCCCATGTGCATTTCAATGAAGCCGTTATCGGTTGCATTTTGAATCTCTTCGGGCGAGAAGTCGCCTTCGGGCCCTATTAATATGAGAATTTTAGCGTTTGTTGCTGCCCGGTTTTTCAGGATTGAGGGAAGTGCCTCTTTCTTGCCTTCACGGCAATGGCCAATAATTTTCAGATATTCATTTTCAGAAGAATACTGTTTAATCAACTCTTTTGCAGAGACTAAGGGATTCAGAACTGGTAGCAAAGGCTTTAAAGATTGCTTAACAGCAGACATAATAATGCGCTCTCCACGTTCATGTTTGAAATTGCGTTTTTGAGAGAGATCTCCGTAAATAGGGGTAATCTCATCTACCCCAATTTCAACAGCTTTCTCTATGAACCATTCATATCTGTCAGGGTTTTTAACCAACGAAACAGCCATATGCAAATAATATGGCCTTGGGGCAGGATCGCCCAGCACCTCCGTTATTTTAAGAAGAGCCTCCTTACCTGCAGAGACAATCTCCGCATTGTAAAGTGAGCCTCTGCCATCGGTGATTGTTATTATGTCACCGGGCTTGTTCCTTAGAACCTTAATACAGTGTGTTGTCTCCTCAGCTCCAAGAGAAGCTGTCTGACCATTTATGATATTTGCAAAAAAGAGTTCCATATTAAAGACAAATATATTTAAAAAGGTTATTTTTGTCTATAAATGATTTAAAAAATGGACAAAGTTGTTACTAACAGATACACGGCTCTTGATGTACTAAGAGGTATGACAATAGCCGGAATGATACTGGTAAACAATCCCGGAACATGGGGAAAAATATTTCCGCCGCTCAAACATGCAGCCTGGCACGGATGCACCCCAACCGATCTGGTATTCCCATTCTTCCTCTTTATTGTTGGAGCAGCTCTCTCTTTTGCCTTTGCAAAATACAACGACACCCTCAACAAAGAGTCTGTAAAAAAGGTCATAAAAAGATCGTTTCTCATCTTTCTTACAGGTCTGCTTCTTAACGCTTTCCCTTTTTATAATACCAGTCCGTCTCCGGAGCTCTCATTTGGAGAAAACTGGTTGGTTTATATTCAAAACCTGAGAATTTTTGGAGTTCTTCAAAGAATCGCACTCTGTTACATGGTTGGGGCGCTTGTTGCTCTCTGGCTTCAAAAACCCAAAAAGATAATAGTTGCAGGCTCGGTTTTAATGCTGCTTCATCTGCTGATTCTCGTTATTTTCGGGACAGGTGACCCATTTTCAAAAGAGGGAACAATTGCCGGCAGTATTGATGTTGCACTTGTAGGAATTACACACGTTTACAAAGGATTTGGCATGCCATTCGACCCCGAAGGTCTGCTTGGTGTGCTCTCCGGCTCTGCTACCGTTCTATTCGGCTATCTTGTTGGCGGGCATATTCGCAAAAGTGCCAATAAAACAGAGGCTGTCGGTGACCTATACACCATTGGACTTATAGCTCTTGGAGTGGGTGTGGTTCTTAGCACAGTCATACCTATCAACAAACCCCTCTGGACACCATCTTATGTGTTTTACGCAGGTGGCTGGTCAGTACTAATGCTGGCACTGTTCATCTACTTTATTGATATCAAGGGAAAAGAGAAGATTTTCTACCCATTTAAGGCACTGGGGCTAAACCCTCTGTTCGCATTTGTGATGGCAGGTGTTTTTGCCAAAACGCTGGGCAGAATCATCAAATGGCAAACATCTGTATTACAGGATGATGGAACATTCAAAGAGATCACTACAAACGCATCATCATGGATATACCAAAACTGCTGCGTTCCTCTGCTTGGCAATAACGAATGGGGTTCACTGTTGTACGCTTTGGGATATGTTACCATCTTCACAACAATGGCAATAATCCTGTACAAGAAGAAAATCGTAATTAAACTCTGACCATTCGGATGCCCATAATAGGACTGTTATCAGACACACATTGCCACTTTGACGATAAGCTTCGCCATTTTTTTGCTAATACAGACGAAGTATGGCATGCCGGAGATTTTGGCAACATTGCCGTTTCGGACGCAATATCTGCGATGAAATCTTTAAAAGGTGTTTACGGAAACTGCGATGGACAGGATGTGAGGTTGGTTCACCCATATATTCAGCTTTTTGAAATGGAGGGGTTAAAGTTTCTAATGATGCACATTGGAGGTTACCCCGGCAGATACGACCACAGAGCTCTTCAGCTTATTCATGCCCACAAGCCCGATGTATTCATATGCGGCCACTCCCATATTCTAAAAGTAATTAACGACAAAGCCAATAATCTCATATGTATAAATCCCGGAGCCGCAGGCATTCAGGGGTTTCATAATGTGAGAACTGCAATCCGTTTCAGGGTTCATAACGGTGCTCTTCACGATATGGAGGTTGGGGAATGGAAATACTAACCTTTACAAAATGATTATTACTACCAAATTATACTAAATTATGACAAAAAAATCTCTGTTTATTCTAATGCTGCTCTTCACGGGGCTGCTTTGCAGTGCACAGCAAACTCCGGTAACATCGGCAAACTATGAACTTGCAGCTCGTTTTTCGCCAAAAAGGGTCAATAAGCTCGTCTTCTCAACAGCTGTAAACCCAAACTGGTTTAAGAATTCTGATAAATTCTGGTACATCTACCAGACACCCGAAGGTACATTCTACTACATTGTAGATCCTGCAACCGGAGCAAAAAAACCAATCTTTGACAACGCAAAGCTTGCCGCTCAGCTTATCGAGATTGTAAAAGATCCGTTTGACGCTCAAAACATTCCTATTCAAGCATTTAAGCTTGTAGATGATCGCAAATTCACCTTTGAGATCAAAAGCACGGTTGATATTGAGGTTAAGGACGAAAAGACCGGAAAACCAAAAAAGGAGAAGAAGGTACACGGATTTGAAATCGATATTGCTACAGGCAACCTTACCGAAATTAAAGACTACAAATCTCCAAAGCCATACCCAAGATGGGGCAGCGTATCTCCTGACAAACAATATGTTGTTTTCTCAAGAGATTTCAATCTCTATTATATGGACATGGAGAACTTTGAGAAGGCAAGAAAGAACGATGAGGACTCTACAATTGTAGAGCATCAGCTCACTACAGAGGGAACACAGGAATTTGGATTTGGTTCGGGTGACAACGATTTCTATGTAACAGAGAAAGATAAGAAAAAGAGAACCGGTGCATTCATTGTATGGTCGCCTGATTCGAAGAGATTTGCAATGGTGCGCAGCAACACCTCTAAGGTTAAAGACCTGTGGGTTATTGATGTACTTGCAGAGCCAAGACCAAAACTTGAAAGATATAAATACCACATGCCCGGTGAATCTGAAGCCCCATCGAGACACCTCTACGTTTATGACATGGAGTCAAAAACTGCCAAAGAGATAGGTATGGCTGCATTCAAAGATCAGGAGATAAGAGTCAGCACCACTCCACAACTCAAAAAGAATATGTTTGACGAGATAAGACACAATGTATGGCTTGGCGATAATGAGAACTTTTATGTTTCAAGGGTAAGCCGTGACCTCAAAAAGGTTGATTTTTGCTTGGCTAATGTAAACGTAGATACAGTTAAAACTCTTGTAGAGGAGAGGCTTAACACATACGTTGAGACACGCTCAGTAAGAACCGTTAACAATGGTAAAGAGTTTATCTGGTGGTCAGAGAGAACAGGTTGGGCACACCTTTACCTCTATGATGGCGACGGTAAACTAAAAAATGCCATCACATCGGGAGAGTACCATGTAGAAGATGTTGTTGCAGTTGACCCGGTTCAGAGGGTTATCTACTTTACCGCAAACGCAAAAGAGAGTGGAGAAAACCCATACTACACTCATCAATACAGAGTTAACTTTGACGGATCAAACCTAAGACTTCTGAATCCCGGTGACTTTAACCATGAGGCAAATGTATCTGACAACGGTAAATACTTTGTAAACAACTACTCAAGAGTAGATACAGCACCTAAATCTTCACTATATGACAATAACGGCAAAAAATTGGTCGATCTTGAGCAGACAGACCTTACCCAGCTCTTTGCAATTGGTTATAAATTCCCTGAAAGGTTTACCGTAAAGGCCGGTGATGGAAAAACAGACCTGTACGGAGTAATGTACAAGCCATTTGATTTTGACTCTACAAAACTCTATCCTATAATCGAATACGTTTACCCGGGACCTCAAACCGAGGCGGTAAATGCATCCTGGACAAAGGGTATGGACAGGGTTGACCGTCTTGCTCAGTTTGGATTCATCGTTATTACTGTGGGTAACCGCGGAGGACACCCTGCAAGATCTAAGTGGTACCACAACTACGGTTACGGAAACCTTAGAGATTACGGACTCGAAGATAAGAAGGTGGTTGCAGAGAAGCTAGCTGCTAAACACAAATTCATTGACATCAATAAGGTTGGTATTCATGGGCACTCAGGCGGAGGTTTTATGTCAACAGCCGCTATGCTGGTTTATCCGGACTTCTTCAAGGTTGCAGTATCAAGCGCAGGTAACCACGAAAACAATATCTACAACCGCTGGTGGAGTGAGCAACACCACGGAGTACTGGAGCAAATTACCGAAAAGGGCGATACTACATTCAAATACAGCATTGACAGGAACTCTCAGATAGCTAAGAATCTTAAAGGCCATCTGATGCTTGTTCATGGCGACATTGACAATAATGTACACCCGGCAAACACAATGAGAATGGTAAACGCACTTATCAAGGCAAACAAGAGATTTGACATGCTCATGCTCCCTGGTCAGAGACACGGATTTGGTGATATGACCGAATACTTCTTCTGGAGAATGGGCGACTATTTTAGCAAGCATCTGATTGGAGATTCACGCGAAGAGAGGGAGATTCCCCAAATGAATAACAACTGATAATTCTGACAAACAGAGTGTAATTATTTTCCCGGAGCGATATCATGACAATATCCTCCGGGATTTTTAATTATACTATTTTAACATAATAGTATAATTTTAAAATTTTGATTAATTGCCTATTGCATATTTTTCCATTTAAGGGTATAATGTATTCATATAAATATTAGATTTGTTGCGTTTTAAAACTTTTAATTATGAAACTAAGAAAACTATCACTATTACTGTTGGCAGGTTTTGTCAGCTTGAATCTAATGGCAGAGGGGTATCAGATAAATTCACAAAGCTCCCGTCAGGTTGGTATGGGACACCTTGGAACAGCACTCAGACTTGGATCGGAGAGTATGCTCTTCAACCCTGCGGGTCTCTCCTTTATGGAAAGTAAAATTGAGTTGTCATTCGGCGCAAACGCAATTTTTTCAAAAGTAAAGTATACTAACGGCGCCTTCTCAACAGAGTCTGACAATCCGATTGGAACTCCAATCTTCGGCTATGTGGGATACAAATTGAGCGATAAATTCTTTGCCGGTGTCAGCATCACAAACCCTGTGGGCAATTCACTTGTTTGGCCTGACAACTGGGCAGGTGCACACCATGTTCAAAACATCTCATTAAAAGCATTCTCTGTCCAGCCTACAATCTCCTACAAAATTAGTGACCAGTTAAGTATAGGGGCAGGTCTGATGGTTGATTTCGGCAGTTTTGCAATCGAAAAGGCACTTACCCGAATGGGAGCACTTGCGCCAATAGGAGTAATGGTACCTACATACAAACCAATTCTTGATATGTATGCAAACGTGCCTTCTGTTACAGCCAAGCTTGAGGGCGAATCAGAGATAGGAATCGGCTTTAATGCAGGTATTCTATACACACCAAATGATAAGCTGAGCATAGGTATATCTTACCGCTCAAAGGTTATGATGGAGGTGAGTTCAGGTACAGCAAGCGTTTCCTATGCAGGTCCCGAAATGCAGGCACTTATAACAGGAATCAACACAATGATGCCGGGAACTGTTCCAATCCCTCCAATAGACGGAAAGAACTTCTCAGCATCACTCCCTATTCCTTCAAACCTTAATGTGGGTGTGGCATACAAAACAAGCGAAAAGCTACTTCTATCAGCAGAGATTCAGTATGTAGGCTGGAGTGCTTATGAAAACCTGACAATTCAGTTTGGTTCAGATGCCGGTAATCTTAAACTGCTTTCCATTAGAAATTTCAAAAACACTGCTATCTACCGTTTTGGTGGAGAAGTTTATGCAAGCGATAAGTTTACATGGCGTTTCGGTGCCATTTATGACACAACTCCGGTTGACAAAATGTATTATACACCTGAAACCCCGGGAGCAAACAAGTTCAGTCTTACAACAGGTATGACCTACAAGGTTAGCAATGCAATTGCTATTGACGCTGCTCTTCAGGGACTATGCGGACAGAAGATTAAAGGTTATGTTCCTGAAACATGGAACCCTAACGTAAACTTCTTTGGCGAATACAAATCAACAGCTCTTATACCTTCGCTAGGTCTTAAGATCAATTTCTAAAAATTAACTACTTTTGCGCAGGGAATAAAGTCTATGCCAAAAGTTATAAGTACACAGGAGTTTTTGAATCTTTCAAAAACGATTCCAATAATAGATGTGAGATCCCCGGGAGAATATGACCACGCTCATATTCCCGGGGCTCTTAGTTTACCACTCTTTTCAAACGAAGAGAGGGCCGAGGTAGGCACAATTTACAAACAGAGAGGCAGGGTTAAGGCCGTTCAAAGAGGGCTGGAAATAGTAGGCCCCAAGATGTCTCAATTTTCAAAATCAGCCCTTTCACTCAATAGTCAGCAGGTTCTTGTTCATTGCTGGAGAGGAGGTATGCGAAGCTCATCAATGGCCTGGCTTCTTGAAACTCTGGGGCTGGAGTGCTACCTGCTTGAGGGTGGATACAAAAGTTACCGAAACCACGTATTAAACAGTTTTGAAAAAAAGCTTAAGATAGTCCTTCTTGGAGGTTTCACAGGCTCCGGCAAAACTGACCTCCTCACAATATTAAAAGATTCCGGAGAGCAGATTATAGACCTCGAAGGGCTTGCGAATCACAAAGGTTCGGCATTCGGATCAATTGGTCTCCCCCCTCAACCATCAAATGAGATGTTTGAGAACATATTGTCAGAAGAGATCATTGGTACTAACCCTGATAAATTTGTCTGGATAGAGGATGAGAGCCGCAATGTTGGAAAGGTGTTTGTTCCCGAGAAACTATGGCTACAAATGCGCACTGCACCGCTTATAAAGATTGACACCCCGTTTGATACCAGAGTAGAGAGGTTAATCAGAGACTACGCAACCGACGATACCAAACCCCTTGAGATGTCAATCGCCAAAATTGAGAAGAGGCTCGGGTATGATAATTGCAAGTTTGCCCTGGAGGCTTGCAGGAGGGGAGATCTTAAAAAGGCAGCAGAAATTTGCCTTATCTATTATGACAAAGCATACGCAAGTCAGCTTAACAACCGTTTTGGAGCAGATTGGGAAAAGCTGCCAACTCTAACTTATGCAGGAGAAAGCGGCAACAACATTTCACAGGAGCTAAAGAGCCTGGCAGAGACACTTAACAGAAACATTTAGAGATTACTCAAGAACATGAGAAACGAAATAAATTCAAAAATTGCTTTAGTAATAAGCCGTGAAGGGATGGGAGAAGCTCCCCCTGAACTCTCTTTGACATTAATTAAAAACTATCTTGCCCTTTTGGTTCAGGAGGGTAAAATTCCGGCATATATATGCCTTTACGGTAACGGAGTCAAATTAATATGCCAGGGATCTCCTGTTATTCAAGAGTTTAAAGCGATTGAAGAGAAGGGAAGCATAATAATAATTTGCAAGACCTGTCTTGCCTTTAATAACATACTCGATAAAACAGAAGCCGGCACTATCGGAACCATGGCCGACATTGTTGATGTTCAGCACAATTGCACAAAAATTATAAACCTGTAAACAATATAAAATGAGCACTATAAGACTCACTCAATTCAGCCCCGGTGCAGGATGCGGATGCAAAATAGCACCCAAAGATCTTGAGGAGATACTTAAGAACAGCCGTTCCAATCTGATATTTGAAAACCTGCTTGTTGGCAACGACAGCAAAGACGACGCTGCAGTTTATGACATAGGAGACGGCAAAGCAATAGTAAGTACAACTGACTTCTTTACCCCAATTGTTGACGACCCGTTCGATTTCGGCAGAATTTCGGCAACAAATGCTATCTCCGATATATATGCAATGGGAGGAAAACCTCTGATGGCCATAGCCATTCTTGGCTGGCCACTTGACAAACTCCCAGCAGAGATCGCTTCAAAGGTGATTTCAGGCGCGAGGGAGGTTTGCGACAAGGCGGGCATCCCACTTGCAGGCGGGCACAGCATTAACAGCACAGATCCCATCTTTGGACTCGCGGTAACGGGAATAGTCAGCAGTTCAAAGGTGAAGCAAAATAACAGTGCAACAGAAGGCTGCCTTCTTTACCTGACCAAACCATTGGGCATTGGGCTTGTCTCAACAGCTGAAAAATTTGGAGTGGCAAGAGATGAAGACAGAGCAGAAGCTACAAAGCTTATGACAACCCTGAACACTGCAGGAATTGCATTTGCTGACAGACCGGAGGTAAGATCAATGACAGATGTAACCGGTTTCGGACTGCTTGGGCACTCTCTTGAGATGGCTGAGGGGAGCGGACTCAAGGCTGTGATAGAGTATGATAAGGTTCCAAGAATTGCTGGTGTTGACTACTACATTAAACAAGAGTGTATACCGGGTGGCACAAACAGAAACTTTAGCAGCTACGGACATAAGGTCTCTCCAATGACCGGAGATCAAAGGGCTCTTTTATGCGACCCTCAGACAAGCGGAGGCTTGCTCCTGGCAGTTGAAAAAGATATGGCAGAAGAGTTTGAGAGATACGCTGCATCGGAGGGAGTTACACTTACAGAGATAGGGTACTTCGTAAAAAAAGAGGATCAATACCAGATTGAGGTTGTTTGATATTTGGCTGATTTGTTATCTTTACCCTCGGCAATTATTTTTTAAAAACTAACCCTTATAACAATTATGAAGAAGATTCTAATGCTTGCCCTGTTTGTCGTTTTCGGCTTATCGGCTTACGCACAAAATGTTAAAACCGGTGCCGAATCAATGAACGAATACCTTCCCCTTCTTAAAGGCAAAAAGGTGGCAGTTCTAACAAACCAGACAGGTATAATCGGAAAGTCACACCTTGTTGACTCGCTTGTAAGCCTTAAAGTAAATATTGTAGCCATTCTCTCTCCTGAACACGGCTTCCGTGGTGATGCAGACGCAGGAGAGCATGTATCAAGCTCTGTTGACGAGAAAACAGGCATTCCAATCAAATCACTTTATGACGGAAATACCGGCAAACCATCAGCTGACCTCATGAAGCAGATTGACGTTCTTGTATTTGACCTTCAGGATGTTGGAGTTAGGTTTTACACATACCTTACAACAATGGCCAAAATGATGGAGGCATGTGCCGAGAATAAGGTTAAGATGATTGTTCTTGACAGACCAAATCCTATCGGATTTTATGTAGATGGTCCAATCCTTGACATGAACTTCAGATCAGCAGTAGGCTGGTTGCCAATTCCAACAGTACACGGAATGACCCTGGGTGAACTTGCAGGAATGATTAACGGAGAAAAATGGCTACCAAACGGAATCCAGTGTGATGTAACCGTAATCAAATGCAAAAACTACACTCACGCAACCATGTATGAACTTCCTGTTAAACCATCTCCAAACCTTCCAAATATGCGCTCTATCTACCTCTATCCATCAACCTGCTACTTTGAGGCAACTCCTGTAAGTTTGGGCAGAGGCACCGATGCTCCTTTCCAGGTTTACGGGCACCCGAACATGAAGGGTTACGACTTTAAATTTACCCCAAGAAGCGTTCCTGGTGCTAAATTCCCTCCTCAGCTAAACAACGAATGTTATGGTGTTGACCTAAGCAAAGAGCCTTCAATCGAAGAGATCAACAAAGCGGGAATTAACCTTGAGTATGTAATTGATGCATATACCAATCTAAATCTTGACGACCACTTCTTCCGTCCGTTTTTCGAAAGGCTAATTGGTCGCGACTATGTTCGCAAAATGATAAAAGATGGTAAATCTGCTGCCGAGATTAAGGCAATGTGGGCAGACGATGTTGAGAAATTTAAAAAACAGCGTAAACCTTACCTGCTTTACCCGGAAAATTAATTTTCCTGAGAGCCGAATGTGAGCTCTCTGTAATGGTTATTAAGAACAGATATCTGCACTTTGAGAGTATCATCGGGCAATATCTGTTCTACTTTTTCGGGCCACTCTATAATACACAAATCACCGCTGTACAGGTACTCTTCAAATCCTATATCCAAAGCCTCTGCAATACTTTCAACTCTGTAGAAATCAAAATGGTAAACCGTCTCTCCCAAAGCGGTGCGGTACTCATTTACTATATTGAACGTAGGGCTGTTAACTCCATCAACAACTCCCAGCACACTGCACATTGCTTTTGTAAAAGTGGTCTTTCCGGCACCCATCCCTCCATACAATGCAATAACACTGCTCCCACCTTTCATCTCCAGAAATCTTGCCGCCGCACTCTCTATATCCGACAATCCCTTAATAATAATCTTGTTAACCATCTCCTTACATTATAAGACTCCGCAAATTTACAAAATTCGCCAGACGAACCGCTCATTGGAGTCAAACAAATTAAAGTTTCAGAGATGAGTGTTTAAATACAACTTTTGCGAAATACTAAAGAGACTAGTGTTGTTGTGTATGAAGTTATAGAGTTATTTGTCTTTTAACTTAACTCGTATTAACACCAGATTATTTGATTCGTTCAAACTCGCTGCTATCTTTTTGAATTTCTCCGATACATTATTGGTTTTTGCATATTGAATGAACGTAAATGCATCAATATGGTTAACCATATAATCGTCTTGACTAATATATCGTGGCCAGAATGCCGGGCCTCCTTCAATATCGTCAATGAGACCAAACTCGTCTAATCCACACGGGTCAATAAAAGTGAATTGACCAGTTTTTTTATTAAAATATGAACATGAGACAGGAGATGACATTTTAACCCCATTACGATTCGTGTATTCCCAATGTTTTAAAGGGAGTTTACCGGTTCTAAAACTCATAAAAAGGAACGCTGAACTTTCATATATACCACCATAAAGTTGTAAAAATGGGGCATTTGTAGTTGTAATATTATATGAATCAGGATAATTTTTGATGCAATACTTACCATATTTTAGGCGATAAACAGTATCAATAAGTAAATCTTCATTTACACTTATTATGTTCTCATCTGTTTCAGTTATTACTCGCACATTGTTTTTAAACCTGAATAGCCTAGGTGTAATTTGAGATGTGGGTATTCTCAGTCCATTAAATAATTTTTTTTGAGCTAATTTATTTACAAATTCTCTCGATATTTTAGGATATGGAATTTTAAGTACAATTTTTGATGTGCTGTCAAGTATTATAGCAGAATAGTTGAGGTTATCTTTGGAAGTATTAATGTTATGTGACAGAATATAATAGTTGTTTCCGATCTTACCAAGGTCATTATATCTAAGACCTCGCAATGACTCTTCTACAGGATAGTTTATTGTTCTTATATACTCTCCTGTTATTTTAAACTCTACAATGTTTCTGACAGAACCAATACTTAATACTTTTGCACTACTATCTACTACAAACATATTAGGTACTACATACTCTTTTGGACCATTACCTCGCTGATTGAATGCACTTAAATAATTTCCTTTCGAATTGAAAATTTTAAAATAATCACCTTTTTGACAGACAAATAACAAATCATTTTCATAGACAAATTGATTTCTACTTGGGATCCCTAAAAACGATTCCTCAGTAGTTTCTAAAGGAATATATTCTATTGACTCGGCCACTTCAGATAGAAAGACTTGCCTGCTTTTCCCGACATTGCTTTCCACATCAATAACCCTTAAGTCATTTATTTCGTTTTCTTGTTCACAAGAGATTAAAAATAGTGCTACAATAACAATAACCAGCTCTCTCATATTACACATTGTTTAAACTATACTCTATTCAAAGATAGATATTTATAATAGAAAATTGGATAAATATATTTTTTATTAGAACAATTAGATTACAGTGTCAGAATCCACATTTTAGGTCAGGGCCTTTTTAAGCAATTTGGTGAGTTAGTGTTTTCGTTTTGTTTTGCGCACAAAACACTTTTGAGTTATTTTTGTTTTGCACACAAAATACTTTTAATTTCTTATATCCAAAACATTGCATTTTGAATCTATTTTTATATTCCTGAAGAAACAACCGCAATCCAGGTTTGCTATAGCCTTGATAACAATGATGGTACATTTGACAGAGAAGTAAAAGCACTACTCAAAATTACCGAAGTTTTGGAATGCAGCAAGCTGTTGATTCTCACACGTGATTCGGAACAGGTATTGGAAGTTGACAAAAAATCAATAGAAGTTATTCCCGTATGGAAATGGCTTCTTAAGTTATAAAGGGCATTATCTCGTTATGATTTTAAAAGTCTGAATCATTTAGTCATTACAACATTTATAATCCCCTGTACTGAATCGCCTCGGCAATATGACTCACGGATATATTTTTGCGGCCATCAAGGTCGGCGATGGTGCGGGAGAGTTTAAGAATTCGGTGGTAGGCGCGGGCCGAGAGGTCAAGTCGTTTGACTGCAGTGGCAAGCAGGCTCTTTTCGGCAGAGCCGAGATGGCAATGCTCTTTGATTTCTGGCAGAGTCATAGATGAGTTGGTTCGCTTTGAGTTGGCAAACCTTTTGAATTGCACCGCCCTTGCCCGCCGTACTCGTGCTGCAATATCAACCGAACTCTCTGACGATGTTGCCGACATTAGTAAATCTCCCGGAACAGGACTCACATCAAGATGTATATCAATCCTGTCCAGTAGTGGCCCGGAAATCTTTGAACGGTACCTTTGAACTTTGTACGGCATACATTGACACTTATCACCCGGTTGTCCGTAATAGCCACAAGGGCATGGGTTCATAGAGGCAACAAGCATAAAGTTGCATGGGTAACTCACTTTGTATTTTGATCTTGAAATATTTATGACTTTATCTTCAAGCGGTTGCCTGAGCAGTTCCAACAGCTCTCTCGAAAACTCAGGTAGTTCGTCAAGGTATAGTACTCCGTTATGTGCAAGCGACAATTCACCCGGAAGAGCTTTGGCTCCCCCTCCCGTTACAGCAACTACAGATGTTGAATGGTGTGGAGCTCTGAAGGCTCTTTCATGCATAAGCCCGGCACTCTTGCCGTTGTTGGCAAACCTCCCAGCTACCGAGTAAATCATACTTGTTTCTATTGACTCTTCCCTCTCAAGCGGAGGTAGTATTCCTGCAAGAGCCTTTGCCATAAGACTCTTCCCTGAACCCGGAACTCCGCACATTAAAATATTGTGAGACCCGCTTGCAGCAATCTCCAACCCCCTTTTAACATGCTCCTGCCCTCTTATCTGGCTAAAATCAGGGATTCTTCTCTCTTCAAGGGTTCTGGTATCAATATAGGTTACCGGCTTTAACGGAGAAACACTCCCCTCCTCCAGCAGAACAGAGATGACCTCCGAGAGGCCGGTCACTCCATATACCTCTATTTCTGAAATATCGCAGGCCTCCAATGCTGATTCAACGGGCAATATTATCCCCTTGAACATCTCCTTAGCAGCATGAATTGCCAAAGGGAGTGCCCCGGGAACCGGCCTTAGTGATCCGTCAAGTGCAAGCTCTCCCAGTATTAAATAGCTGCTTAAAGAGGGAAACTCATACTGACCCGAAGCAGCCAGTATTCCAATTGCTATTGCCAAATCGAAAGATGATCCCTCTTTTTTAAAATCTGCAGGTGCCAGGTTGACCACAATCCGCTTGCCGGGCATCTTTGCACCTATGGTCAAAAGCGCAGTAGTAATTCTTTGCTGACTCTCCCTGACAGCACTGTCCGGGAGCCCTACCAGGTAGAAACTTATCCCCTGCGAAACATCAACCTCTACCGTAACGGTTATTGCCTCAATTCCCAGACATGCACCGCAATATGTTCTACACAACATTTTCTTGTAAAACTATGTTATTTCAATCTGTAATGAAAACAGAGTAGTTCGGTTTATTCAATGTTGAATTTTATTTATTCATTATTAAAAATCCCCTTTTAAATTTTAACTTTGCACCAATGGACAACTTGAATCCGGCCAAACTTATAGACTGTGCCTCAATTGAGGAGATACCCTCTCTGTTACATTCCGAGGGGCGTGTCATAGTTATTATTGATCAAAATATCAAAGAGTTATACGGTCACCATTTCCCATTTGAACAGATAGTTGTTGAGGCCTCCGAAAAAAACAAGTCACTTCAGATGGTGGGGCAAATTGCTGCCCGCCTTATGGATCTTGAGGCAGACAGAGATACCTTCTTACTTGTTATAGGAGGAGGAATCCTTACCGACCTTGGTGGATTTGTAGCTTCTGCCTACTTTAGAGGGGTAAAATGCGGATTTGTGCCCACTACCCTGTTAGCTCAGGTTGATGCTTCGCTTGGCGGGAAGAATGGGGTCAATCTTGACGGATACAAGAATATTTTAGGAGTTATCAGGCAACCTGAGTTTACCGTTATATGCCCTGCTTTCCTAAAATCGCTTCCTCATCACGAGATTAACGAGGGTCTGGCAGAGCTTCTAAAGACATTTATCTTATTCAGTAACGAGAGTTACAAAGGGCTTTTAAATGCTCTTTTGAAATTAAGGTCAGGTGCTTTAGACACCATTTCGCAGATAGCTCCATTTATTGCAGAGGCAGCAAGATTTAAGACTCAGGTTACAGCCCGCGATCTATACGAAAAAGGGGAGAGAAAACTGTTAAATCTGGGACATACATTTGCTCATGCCATTGAGAAAGAGTGTGGAATTTCACACGGTGAGGCTGTGGCTGCAGGAATTGTGCTGGCAGCAAAACTCTCTGTGAAACTCTCTGTAACAAGCAAAGCCACGGCAGACAAGATTGAGAATGATTTCAGGTTGCTTGGCCTTAGGACAGCATCGCCTGTTAATACTATGACTCTTGCGAATGCAATTAAACGTGACAAAAAAAGATCGGGAGATAACATAACATTTATATTAATTGAGAAGATTGGCAAATGTGTTGCCTATCCTTTGCCGGTTAACAGTATAGAGGAGTATTTGTATGATTTGTATTAGCATTGGTACGAAGGGGTCGGCAGCAGTAAACGAGGCCCTCTCCAAAGCTCACCTTGCAGAGATCAGGCTTGATCTTACGCAGCTGAACCGTGAGGAGACAGCTGCATTGTTCAGGTCAAAAAAAGATCTTATTGCCACCTGCAGAGCCTATGAAATGCCCTACCCGGAGAGCAGAAAGATGTTGCTGTGGGCTATTCTTGGCAGCAGAACAAGAAAAAGCAAGGGCAAGAGGTATATCGATTTGGATTATGACTCTCCGGAGGATTACAGAAACGAACTTATTACAGCCGCAAGAAAAGGTGGCTTTAAAATAATACTGTCGTACCACAATTTTAACAACACCGAGAGCTACGAAAGGCTCTGCGAGATTTACGAAAACTCCCGTGAAAGGGGTGCAGATATTGTAAAACTGGTAACAAATGCCAAAACCATTCAGGAGTGTTCTCGTCTGATAAGGCTTTATAAACAATATCCCAAAGATACTCTGGTTACATTTTCTATTGGTGATGAGGGTAAATTCACACGCCTTCTCTCTCACTCAATCGGCGCTCCTTTTATCTATTGTGCTCTTGATGAGGAGAGTCGCACTGCTCCCGGGCAATTCACTATTGCAGAGGCAGAGAGGCTTACTTCTAAGAAATTTTACCCCCACAACGTTAACCGCAAAGGGGTAATTAAAAAGATTACTGCCCCGGCATCCAAAAGCCATGCTCAGAGAGCAATTCTTTCAGCAGCATGGGCAAAGGGAAAGAGCTCTCTTTATGCATATACACCGTGTGCCGATACTGAGGCTGCAATTGAGCTGGTCAAATCGCTTGGTGTAAAGGTCAAGTCAGAAAAGTGTAAACTCCCGAAATTCCGACTTGAAATTACAAGTCCGGGCATTGAAGAGATATCAAAAAGACTTGCAAAAGAGGAGATTTTCTCAAAAAACATTAAGAAGGTAGAGCTCAATGTTGGTGAGTCAGGTCTGCTTTGCCGGCTTATGCTCCCTACTGCAGGGCATCTTCCGGGAAAGAGCAAGGGGGTTGACGAGGTTACCATAACCGGGGAGGGCAGTCTTAAAAAGAGAGAACTCTTCTCTACTGACGAACCTTTAAAAAATATCGGGTTAAATGTTGCAACCACAGAGGGCAAGCTGCCGGCGGTGGTTTCAGGGTCCATTAAAGGTTCCTCATTTAACATGTCGGGTAAGGGTGGCTCACAACTATTGTCGGGAATGCTAATGGCGCTCCCTATGTGTGAAAAGAGCAGTATAATTACCCTCTCTGAGCCCACAAGCACTCCATACATCGAACTTACCGTAAAAACCATTAAGGAGTTTGGTGTAACAGTTATAAACGAAGACCCGCTTGAATTCAAAATCCCAGGCAGGCAGCGTTACAAATCAAAAGCATTTCTGCCAATTGAGGGTGACTGGAGCGGAGCCTCTATGCTAATGGTTGCAGGTGCAATCAGCTCAGGTATAACAATAACCAACCTCCCCATTAACTCAAAGCAGGCAGATGAAAAGATTCTGGATGTTTTGAGGGGATGCGGTGCCGAGGTTAAGATTACCGAATATCCAAAATACCTTGTCATGTGCGGCGATGTACCATGTGCATTAAAGGACGATAACACAAAAGAGATAATACTAGGCTCCAAAATAGAGATATTTCCGCCAAAGGGCAACCTGATGTCCTTTGAATTTGACGCCACTAACTCCCCCGACCTCTTCCCTACACTTGTTGTACTTGCGCTTAACTGTTCCGGTATAAGCCGTATCAAGGGCGTTGGAAGGTTATCCAACAAGGAGAGTAACAGGGCAGAGAGCCTCTTCTGTGAATTTACAAGGCTAGGTGCCCATATTGATATTGATGGCGATTCGATGATAGTTGAGGGGGGAGAGCTTCATGGAGGCTTATGCTCCTCTTATAAAGACCACAGAATAGCAATGTCGCTTATAACAGCATCATTAAATATTAAGGATAAGGTTTATGTTGACGACCTTAACTGCATTTCCAAATCTTTCCCTGATTTCATAAAGAACTTTAAATAGAGGGGCGATGAATACATTTGGTAAACTATTTCGCGTACAGCTTTTTGGAGAGTCACACGGGCCCGCAATCGGAGTGGTAATTGATGGCATTCCTGCCGGTTTACCTCTAACACCTGAGGAGTTCCGCGACGATCTTTTAAGAAGGTCAGGAGGCAGAAAGGGTGGCACTCCGCGTGTTGAGGAGGATGGTCTTATCTTTTTGAGCGGAGTTGTTCAGGGGCATACAACCGGATCACCCCTTGCAGTTATTGTAAACAACAAAAACACAATATCTTCTGATTACGAATCATTTAAAAATTCCCCGCGCCCGGGTCATGCCGATTTCGTTTCCCGTCTTAAATCCGGAGGTTACTCAGATGCACGGGGCGGAGGGCACCACTCAGGAAGAGTGACACTCGCTCTTGTTATTGCAGGAGTAATTGCAAAGAAACTATTATCGCCGGCTGTAGTATCGTCAAGAATTATTGAAATCGGGGGTGAAAACCCTTGGGACGCAAAACTCGATCAGGCAATAGCAGAGGGTGATTCGCTGGGAGGAATAATTGAGTGCAGAATAGATGGTATTAGGGCAGGAATTGGAGAACCATTCTTTGACTCTTTAGAATCGGTACTTTCGCATATTGTTTTTGCCATTCCCGGAATCAGGGGCATTGAGTTTGGAGACGGATTCAAGGCAGCCGGAATGTGGGGCTCTGAGCACAACGACCCGATTTTAACTACATCGGGAGAGACTGCAAAAAACGGCTCAGGAGGAGTAAACGGAGGCATATCCAATGGCAACCGGATTGTCCTGAGGGTAGCCGTTAAGCCGACATCAAGCATTTCCAAGGCTCAGCAGAGCATTAATCTTAAATCAGGAGTGATAGAGGAGTTAACAGTTCTAGGCAGACACGACGCATGTTTTGCTCTCAGGGTACCGGTAGTACTTGAGGCAGCCGCTTCAATTGCTCTTGTTGATATGCTTTACCAGGCATCTGCGCCTCATATATGGAGCCATGGGGTAGTAGTCAAAGATCCTCTGAACTGATTCATTGTTTTCCAGCATCGGATACGAAACCAGTTTCTTCACGCCATATTTGACATACTGTATGTTAAGTTGGTGAAAAATTATCGCATTTACCCCTTTGTTTCTGTATTCAGGCAGAGCCCCAATAAGATTCATCTCCATCTCTTCATAATTGGCTAATGCCTTTTTAAGGTGGATAAATCCAAACGGAAACAGTCTCCCTTTTGCTTTTTGAAGCGCCACTGCAATTGACGGCATTGTAATGGCAAAAGCTGCCAGCTGATCTCTCTTATCAAGCAGTATTACAATCATATCCTGATTAAGAATAGGCACAAATTGTTTTACAAGCAGTTTGTACTCCTTGGGAGAGAGCGGAGAGAAGCAATAAAGAGAGGCAAATGCTTTATTATAAGTCTCAAACAGCTCTATTGCAAATTTATACAGATCTTTCCGGGTTACCTTTTCCAAAATCCGCAGTCCAAATCTCTCTTTTACAATTTCTGAAAACTGCGCTATCTTTTCCGGCATCAACTCAGGTACAGTAAGAACTCTTTGTATCCAATCAACCTCTTTGCAATACCCAAGTCTCTCCAAATGTTCAAGATAGTATGCAAAATTATAGAGAGTGTTGGCAGTAGCTCTCTTCTCAAACCCCTCAACAAGCAAACCCTGTTTGTCCATATCATTAAACCCTTGAGGCCCGCTCACCTTTTCCATTCCAAGTTCATAAGCCCACTCCTCAACTTTTGCAATCAGGGCTTCAGAAACAGAGTAATCATCAATGAAATCAAACCACCCGAAACGCAACCTCTTCTCATTCCATACAGCGTTTGATTTATGGTTCACAATTGCAGCCACCCTTCCCACAACTTTCCCATCACAATAGGCCAAAAACAGCTTTGCCAGGCAGTATTCGTAAGAGGGATTTTTATCCCTGCGTAAAACACTAAGTTCGTCCGATCTTAACGGACACACCCAGTTAGGCTCATCTTTGTAAAGTTCCTCGGCAAACTTAACAAAAGAGAGGTACTCCCTTGCGGTAAGTACCTCCTTAATTTCAACCTTCATTTTCTGAATTCATTTGTTCATTACTCATAAGCCCATTATTCCCGACTTTAATAGCATCACTTTTTAATTTCCAATGCTTAAAACTGAAATAAAATTTATATTTCACCCGTTTAAATAGCATTATCTTAAATCCTCTGTACTTAAAACAATATATGTTTTAAAAGTTTGTTTTAAAAGTTAGTGTTAAAAAATCCTATTAACTTAAAAATTTATATAATTCAATTTCAGGCTCTTGAGCTTCACAAACTTTTAGCACATGAATTAGACTTTCACAAATTTGGTTTCCCGTGTGTTTACTTAACAACAGAGCCGGCAACAGCGTTTGCTACAAGCGCCCTCAACCTTACAACGCTACCCTTATCCTCGGGATGTACCCTGTTAGCAAGAAGTATTACAGCTGTTTTTGATACAGGATCTATAATGATTGATGTACCGGTGTATCCGGTGTGACCAAATGTTTTAGTTGGGTGAAACAGATTTCCGCTGTTTGATGCGTATGATGAGTAGTTGTCCCAGCCAAGTGAACGGCCAAGTTGTTCAACATCCTTTGGCACTCTTGTCATTGTTTCAACTGTCAGAGAGCCCAGAATCCTTTTGCCGTTATACTCGCCTCCATTCATCAAAGCCGCAGCAATAATTGCCATATCTTCGGCATCTGAGAAGACTCCGGCATTTCCTGAATTACCTCCATTTAGCAACCTTGCAAGTGGGTCATGAACCTTACCAAGGATTACAGTACCATCTGCCTGTCTTTCGGTTGGGGCAATTTTGGCATACATTTCAGGTTTTGGGTTGAAGGTTGTGTTTTTAAGACCCAGTACATCAAATACATTTTTTTGAGCATACTCTTCAAGCTTCATACCTGTAACATTTTGAAGAACATTCTGGAGCGTAATAAAATTTAGGCAGCTGTACTGAAACTTTGCGCCCGGTTTAAAATCTCTTTTGCATGTTGCAATATATTCAATCAGCCCTTCAGGCGCAGGTGAACCATATTTCGCCACCAATTCTGCTGCCGGAGCATAAGGAGGAAGTCCTGACGAGTGTGTCAAAAGGTCAATAATTCTTATATCAATTGGTCTGCCACCTTCAGGATTTTCATATCCCTTGAATCCGGGGATGTACATCGAAACATTGTCAGTCAGGCGAATTTTACCCTGCTCAACAAGCTGCATAAAGGCAATTGCTGTTCCCAAAGGTTTTGATACAGATGCAAGGTCAAAAACTGTGTTTACATCCATCTTCTCAACCTTAGGATATACCGATTTGTTTCCGTAGCTCTTCAGATAAACCATCTTTCCATCTCTTACAACAGCCAAAACAGCACCCGGCACCTCACCAATTTTTATTGAGTTTTCAATTATTGCGTCAACATTTGAGAGTCTTACAGGATCCATTCCTGCCTTGTCGGGAGTTACCCGGGGAAGCGGTTGCGCCAGAAGTGCAGCAAATGTGAAGATTACAGAAAGTGAAAGAATAAACTTTTTCATTTTATAAGTGGTTTAAAAGTAGTTTATATGTAGTTTATAAGTAGTCTACGTGCTAAATCAAACAGACAAGCCGTTTTGTTTGTACAAATGTAATAAAACTGCCCAACTTTACATACACCAAATTCATACACCAAATTCATACACCAAATTTTTCTCCGCACCGGGGCATTCATCCCTGGGAATTCTTTCCTTATTTCTAATAATCAACAACTTACGCCCCAAACCACAAAACACATAAATCACTGATAATGAGCGACAAGGAAAGAATTCCCAGGGATTGAGTAAGACTTGCGTGTCAATTTTCCTTTTAACCTAATAATCAGTGATTTAAACCAAATGTCAAAACCGCCTAAGTCGCTGATAATGTGCTTTAAGGAAAGAATTCCCAGGGATTAAAATGTGCTCCGCGCCAGTTTGTGGTAACTACTTGTATATGTACCATGTATAAACAGGCCACCAAAACATTAATCATTTAATAACATAAGATCACCACCACCAATACACCACCGCCACAGCTTCACCACCACCGTTTCACCGCCACTTTAGGAATTGGCTCATTTTTACAAGACTTGTAATCAACAACATACCACAAACTGGCGCGGAGAAAAAAAGAGGATAACCAAAAATTGGTCATCCTCTTTTTATTGTTCGTTAACCTCAGACCTCAACGGTCCTGGATTAAGAATCTTTTCGGGAAAAATTACTCAGCGCGCTCTCTTGGAGTGTTGCTGCGGCCACCTCTGTCATTTCCGCCACGTCCTCTGCTACTGCCACCGCTACCGCCTCTGCGATCGCCGCCACCTCTGTTATCTCTTCCATCGTTACGTCCGCCTCTGCGTGGTCTGTCGTTGCGTCCACCTGCCGATTGTGGTGCTGCAGATGCTGCTGACACTCCTGAGTTAGGAGAAAGATCTCTCTTACCGTAAACTTCACCGTTGCAGATCCATACTTTAATACCGATAACACCTACTTTAGTGTGTGCTTCAGCATGAGCATAGTCGATATCTGCACGGAAAGTGTGAAGTGGAGTACGACCCTCTTTGTAAAGTTCTCTTCTTGCCATCTCAGCTCCGCCAAGACGACCGCTAATAAGAACCTTAATACCTTCTGCTCCCATTCTCATTGTAGATGCCATAGCCATCTTGATTGCACGACGGTATGAAACGCGTCCCTCAACCTGGCGAGCTATGTTGTTTGCAACTATATTTGAGTCAATCTCAGGTCTCTTAACCTCAAAGATGTTAATTTGAACCTCTTTGTTAGAGATTTTTTTCAACTCCTCTTTCAGCTTGTCAACCTCCTGACCGCCTTTTCCGATAATAATACCGGGACGTGCAGTGTGAATAGTCACTGTGATTAACTTAAGTGTTCTTTCGATCACGATTTTCGAAAGGCTTGCCTTTGCAAGGCGAGCATTCAAATACTCGCGGATCTTTGAGTCCTCAAGAATTTTAGCGGCATAGTCTTTTCCACCGTACCAGTTAGAGTCCCAGCCACGGATAATACCAAGTCGGTTTGATATAGGATTTGTCTTTTGTCCCATCTTATTGCTCCTCTTTTACGGTTTTCAATTTCTTGCCCAGTACAATAGTTATGTGGTTTGAACGCTTACGAATTCTTGCCGCACGACCTTGTGGTGCTGTTCTGATACGCTTGAGCGAACGACCTTGACCAACCATAATAGATTGAACACAAACATTGCCATTCTCTAACTCTTTGCGATCTGCTTCGTTTTTAGCTTCCCAGTTGGCTATTGCCGAACGGATCAACTTCTCTAAACGAATTGATGCCTCCTTTTTGGTATATCTTAAGATATCCAAAGCGCGGTTAACCTCCACCCCTCTTACGAGATCTGCAACCAGTCTCATTTTCCTAGGAGAGGTAGGAACATCATTCAGCTTTGTAATAGCTGTCTGCTTTTTTATTTCTTTAAGCCTTTCGGCTGATTCTCTTTTTCGAGCTCCCATTGTTGTGAATTTGTTTTACTCATTAAAATAAATTAACGATTACCCGAGTGACCTTTAAAGGTACGAGTAGGTGCAAACTCACCAAGCTTGTGGCCTACCATGTTCTCGGTTACATATACCGGAATAAACTTGTTCCCGTTGTGAACCGCGATGGTGTGACCTACAAAGTCCGGTGATATCATGCTGGCCCTGGACCAGGTCTTAATGACCTCTTTCTTGCCAGCCTCATTCATAGCAAGCACTCTTTTTTCGAGACTTGCTTGTATGTATGGTCCTTTTTTTAGTGAACGACTCATAATTCTATCAGTTTAATTCCGTTATTTTTTCCTTCTTTCAATGATGAATTTCTTGGTTGTCTTTTTAGGGTTACGCGTTTTGTAACCTTTAGCAAGCAAACCTTTTCTCGAACGAGGGTGTCCACCTGACGCACGACCTTCACCACCACCCATTGGGTGATCGACAGGGTTCATTGCTACACCGCGCGTTCTTGGTCTGCGGCCCAGCCAACGATTTCTACCTGCTTTTCCTGATGATTCTAAGTTGTGATCAGGGTTAGATACAGTACCAACAGTAGCACGGCAAGTTATCAGCACCATTCTTATCTCGCTTGAAGGGAGTTTAAGAATTGCGTGTTTACCTTCACGTGCAGTAAGTTGAGCATATGTTCCGGCACTGCGAGCCATAGCGGCTCCCTGTCCGGGACGAAGCTCAATGTTGTGAACAAGTGTACCTAGAGGAATTTCTGATAGAGGAAGAGTGTTCCCAATCTCGGGGGCAACTCCCGGGCCTGATGCAATCACCTGACCCACTTTAATTCCGTTAGGAGCTATTATGTAGCGCTTTTCTCCGTCTGAGTAAACAACCAGAGCAATACGTGCACTTCTGTTAGGATCATATTCAATGGTCTTAACGGTTGCAGTGTAATTATCTTTCTCTCTGAGGAAGTCAATTACACGGTACATCCTTTTGTGACCACCACCAATATATCTCATAGTCATTTTACCGGTACCGTTCCTACCACCTGATCTGCGGATAGGCTCCAAAAGAGACTTTTCCGGGGTAGAGGTTGTGATCTCAGTAAATGCGCTAATCGCCTTATGTCTTGTACCGGGTGTAACCGGTTTGAATTTGCGTATTGCCATGGACTTAAATATTACTATAGAAATCTATCTTATCTTCACCGGCAAGTGTTACAATCGCTTTCTTAAAGTGATTGGCACGGCCTGACAATATTCCCGCTTTAGTGAAGCGGCTTTTGCGTTTCCCGTGGTAGTTAATGGTATTTACATCCGATACCTTAACACCGTACATCTCCTCAACCGCCAGTTTGATCTCTATTTTGTTTGCGCGGCGGTCAACTATAAAACCGTAACGATTCAACTTTTCGCCCTGAATCGTCATCTTTTCTGTTACTATAGGCTTAATTAAAATTTCCATCGTTCTACGGTTTAATTATTTCCATATTGTCCTTGCAGAATATCCTGAACACCATCAATAAAGATGAGTGATGTCGAGTTAACTACATCGTATGTGCTAAGTTCATTAACAGTAATAACCTTAACATTCTCGATGTTACGCGAAGACAAGTAAATATTACTCATATTCTCAGGAAGAACAAAAAGAACTTTCCTTGCATTTACCTTTAGACCGTCAATAATTTTGATAAACTCTTTAGTCTTAGGCGTTTCCAGGTTAAAATTCTCTACAATTGTAAGAGCTTGCTCTTTCACTTTGTAAGAGAGTGCAGAAAAACGTGCAAGTTGTTTAAGCTTTTTGTTTAGTTTGAAGCTGTAGTCTCTTGGTCTTGGACCAAAAACTCTACCTCCACCTACATAAATGTTGGCTTTAATACTACCGTGACGTGCACCGCCTGAGCCTTTCTGACGAATGACCTTCTTGGTACTGTAGTTAACTTCCCATTTTTCTTTAGTCTTGTGTGTTCCCTGACGCTGATTAGCAAGATATTGCTTTACATCCAGGTAAATGGCGTGATCATTTGGTTCTATTCCAAAGATGCCCGGGTCGAGAGTCACTTTTTTCCCTGACTCTGTTCCGTCAATTTTGTAAACTGATAATTCCATATTCGCTTACTCCTCCACGATTACATATGAACCTTTAGCACCGGGAACAGATCCCTTTACTATCAACAGATTATTCTCAGGAATAATCTTTAAAATTCTAAGGTTCTGGATTTTCACCTGATCGCCACCCATACGGCCGGCCATTCTCATTCCTTTAAATACTCTTGAAGGCCAAGAAGAGGCACCCAATGATCCGGGAGCACGAAGTCTGTTGTGCTGTCCGTGAGTTTGTCCTCCTACTCCGCTGAAACCATGGCGTTTCACAACCCCTTGGAATCCTTTACCTTTAGAAATACCGGTTACATCTACCCATTCTAATGTTTCATGTCCGAAGACATCAGAAACGGTAACAGTTGCACCTAGCTCGAACTCTTTGCCAAAGTCATTGGCAAACTCTACGAGTTTACGCTTAGGTGTGGTGTTTGCCTTTTTGAAGTGGCCAAGTTGGCCAGCGCTGGTGTGTTTTTCTTTTTTCTCGTCATAGGCAAGTTGTACAGCGGCATAACCATCTTTCTCTTCTGTACGAATTTGCGTAACAACACACGGACCAGCCTCAATAACGGTGCATGGAATATTTTTTCCATCGGCACCAAAAACAGAAGTCATTCCGACTTTCCTTCCAATTAATCCAGGCATTGGTTTTTAATTTGGTGTTTTTTAATTAATTAATAATCCCACATAAAATTTGCGGGCTGCAAAGATACAATAAAATCTTATAAATCCAAACGGTAGCTCAAATTTATTAACACGATATCCACATAAAATTTCACTGGCCAACCTACGCCGGGAATCTAGCTGAGGAGTGTGTGCAGATTGGAAACGATGAGCTTTACGGCGATTGCCAAAAGTATAATCCCGAAGAACTTTCTTAGAACATATATGCCCCCTTTGCCAATTTTGCGGGAGATATAGTCAATGTTGCTAAGAACTATGTAAACAATAAGAATATTAATGAACAGGGAGATAATTATATTCACCAGCTCATATTCTGCTCTCAGCGACAGAAGAGTGGTAAATGAAGCGGCACCGGCAATAAGCGGAAATACAATCGGAACAATTGTTGCCGAATCGGTAGGGCCGTCATCTTTAAAAATCTGAATACCAAAGATCATCTCAATAGCCAGCACCAGCAGAACCAGCGCCCCGGCTACCGCAAACGACGAAATATCTACTCCGAACAGACCCAGCATTGCCTGCCCCACAAACAGAAACCCTGTGAGAATAGCAAAGGAGATCCATGCTGCATTAAACGGACTGAATTTTTTCTTCTTCTCCTTCATCCCCACAATTATGGGAACCGAACCAAGGATGTCTATAACTGCAAACATCACTATGAAGGCGCTGAAAATCTCTTTAATCATTTTAAGTCAATTTATATTTATCTACTAATCTGCTACTTACAAAATCAATAAGCCAATTTACAGGAGAATGAGAATTGCAATTCGCTCATTATGTACAACTTATACAACAACTTGAAATTAATGCCAAGATAGGATGTCAAACTGCAAAAGTAACAATAAAGGCGCTGAAAATTTTAAGTCAACTCATATTTGCCTACTAATCTGCTACTTACAAAATCAATAAGCCAATTTTTAGGAGAATGAGAATTGCAATTCGCTCATTATATACAATTTAGACAACAACTTGAAATTATTTATTTAAAATTAAAAAATGTATTTCTAATTTATGATAACAAAGGTAGTTCATTTTGGTATTTTGCAACTACAATTCAGCTTCTTGCATTTAAAGATCAATTTAAGCAGCCTACAATTCTTAGAAAACATCACACGCATCAAAAACAAAACCGCACAACCAGCATAACCAAACATCACAAATAAAAAGCACAACCAGCATAACCAAACATCACAAATAAAAAGCACAACTAGCATAACCAAACAATAAGATTATAACATTATTACATGTTCAAGTATTCTTAATTATGTTTAACCAAGTTAGCGTTCTCAATGTACACCCAACAATTCGAAAATACTATGGAGAAATTAATAAAACGAGCCCAGGTATCTCAAAGAAGAATTCAATCCGGAAATATCCACCTCTATTTTCGGAGTATAAGCAGACAAGCTATTTTTTATCGCGATGTTGAAAAACTTGAGTTTCTCAAAAGATGTAACTCAATTGCAAAAAAACTAAATTGCAAGATACTCGCATTTGTATTAATGGATAACCATGTTCATCTCCAATTGCAAACAGACAATCTCAATGGTTTTGTTTTATCGTTGCTTAGAGGATACGTTAAATGGTATAATAGGCTGAACGGAATATCAGGCAAGTTGTTTACAACTCCTTTTGGAAGCTCTGTTAAGTACAGTAAAGAGAGTCTGGTGGAAAGCGTTCTCTATATTCTATGCAACCCGGTAAAAGCCGGAATGGTTCTAACTCCTAAGGACTATAAATGGAGTTCTTTTAAATTTCATTATCAAAATTACAGAAATCCATTAAAGAAAATAATTGAAGTTGACACAACTTTATTGAATAGTATCTATAAAAGCAAATGCGAATTTGATAAGGCAGTCGAATATTACTATCACGATATTAACAAGATATACGACAGAAAAATTGACGTTTGGAGACCCGAAATATATACAAAATTATGGGAGAATCTCAATGCCAAGCTAAATGGTAGAAGCATTTATTCTATAGAAATTGAGGAAAAAATCAAAATAGCCCGCCAGTTACAAGCAGAAACCGGTGCAACATTCAATCAAGTGACATCTTTGACACAATTGAATTTTTAAGTTGGCCTGCATATAATTGACATATAGATACTTACAACAATGATGTTAAATAATTCAACAGAATGAATTACATATATCACTCTTTATCTGCCACTTACAAAACAACTTAAATCAGAACATCTTCTTTTGAATGAATTGAGTTTGAGAAGAGGCATGCAGGAAGATGTAGAGACAGGAAGATGTAGAGAGTGAAGTGCAAAGAAGTATTGAGGCTTAACCATTCAGAACACAGTTCAGAGGAGTAACCTGTTGTCAATGATCGCACAAATCCTCAACTCAAAGGCAACATTTGTTTTCTGATAATTTTCTGCGGCTACTTTTCGGAAACGACGAGGACTGTTTGACGACCAAAGGAAGGAGTTCCGCAGTCGCCGAAAAGTACCAGGAAAATTTGAGGGCACACTAAAACAATCGGTTGCCGGAGTTGAGAGATTTGGGAAACTATTGGAAAAGTGCCCATTTCCGAAATTTTAAGTGTTAGCATAACTATCTGTTTAAATGGGTTATACAAAATCAGATTGCCCGTTTATTGAATTGTTGTTTTTTTAAGTTATTGATATATAGACGCTAAGACAAAGACTTAAAAGTCACTAATAAAATACCCCCCCAACTTTTGTTCGTGATCCTCAATTTATAGAATGAAAAAAGGTTGATAATTATCGTTAAACAATTACCAACCTTTTCTGGTACTCGGGACGGGAATCGAACCCGTACGGGCATTTCTGCCCACAGGATTTTAAGTCCTGCGTGTCTACCTATTCCACCACCCGAGCCAGTTTCTGCCGGTTTTCAAATTGCTTTAAAAATCCCGGTGGAAATCAAAATTTCAATATTTCAAGTTAATTCAAAAAAACCTCTCCTTTGCGGAGAGGTTTTGCAGAGCGGAAAACGAGACTCGAACTCGCGACCCTAACCTTGGCAAGGTTATGCTCTACCAACTGAGCTATTTCCGCGTTTGGGATTGCAAAAGTAATAAAATTTTTGCAAGCTCCAAAAAATTTAAATCACAGTTTCAAATTCTTTAAGGAATCTGATATCGTTTTCGAAGTAATGACGAAGGTCCTTCACCTGCCATTTTAGCATGGCTATTCTTTCGATGCCCATTCCAAAGGCAAAACCTGTATATTGGGTACTATCTATACCGTTAGCTTCAAGAACATTGGGATCGACCATTCCGCAACCCATAATTTCCAGCCAACCTGTTCCCTTACATATGTTGCAACCCTTACCTTTACAAATATTGCAACTTACATCAACCTCTGCACTTGGCTCAGTGAAAGGGAAATACGACGGCCTAAGGCGAATCTGAGTCTCCTCTCCGAACATCTCACGCGCAAAGAGCAGTACCGCCTGCTTGAGATCGGCAAATGAGACCTTTTTATCAATATACAGCCCCTCTACCTGGTGGAAAATGCAATGCGCTCTGGCCGATATGGCCTCGTTGCGAAATACTCTGCCCGGGCAAACAATTCTGATTGGGAGTTTCATGTGCTCCATTGCCCTAACCTGTACCGAGCTTGTATGAGTTCTTAAAAGAACAGGATTGTCACCCGATGTTATGAAAAAAGTATCCTGCATATCCCTGGCGGGGTGCTCAGGTGGAAAATTAAGTGCTCCAAAGACATGCCAGTCATCCTCAATCTCCGGACCCTCAGCAAGAACATATCCGAATTTATTGAAAATTGAGAGAATTTCGTCTCTTGTAACAGAAATAGGGTGTCTGCCGCCAAGTTCAACCAAATCGCCGGGTTTAGTAAGATCGTACGCACTTGATGACTCCCCCGGATTTTGCTCCAGTACTTCGCGAAGCTCTTCTATCTTCTGAGATGCCGCAACCTTAAGGTTGTTCAAAACCTGCCCCAGTTCACGTTTTTGCTCTGGCAAAACATTACGAAAATCGTCAAACATTTGGGTAATGGTACCCTTTTTCCCCAACAGGCGAATTCTAAGCTCTTCTATCTCCGACTCCTTCTGAGCGGTCAGCTCAGCAATTTCGGCCATTAATTTTTCAATTTTATCTCTCATTTTTCTTTATCAGTATTCAGACCGGAAAAAGTTCTTATGCGTTTTACTTTACCCTCTCATAATATTGCTCGAATTCCTTTGGTCCCTTCGAGTCATTAAGCATCATAAAGGGATTAAAACGGCTACAAAGGTAATAATTCTTTTATTGCTCTCTCCAGTTGAGGATCTTTTGATTCAAGACGATCTTTGAATGTGTTCTTAACATAGATATCCGGAGAGACACCTTCGAATTCAAGATCCTTACCATCAAGAGTGTAGCAACCCCAGGCAGGAAGTCTCACGCTGGAACCATCAATCAGACGGGCAGAAGAGGTAAAGATAATCCAGCGGTATGTCTCTGTTCCAACCAGCTTAGCCAGCGACAGAGTTTTAATTCCGTTAGAGGTAACCTCGGCATCACTAAGACTTCTTTCATTAACCAAAACAATTATCGGTTTATCGGCAGGAGTTACATTGGGATGTGAAACTCGCGGATTATCCCTGTGACTCCAACGGAAGTGTTCTCTCTGGCTAAGCATGTCAATCACCTCTCTATGCACATTGCCTCCATTGTTGAACCTAAGGTCCAGAATAAGAGCATCTTTATGAACAGCTATAGTGTTTATTTCAATATAGAACCTCTCAAGAGACTCAGGCGACATATCCCTCATATGCAGGTAAGCAATCTTTCCGTTTGCAGCACTATCGACATAGGCCCTGTTCCAGTCCTCCCACTCTGTATATAATAGAGCCCTGAGCTCCGGTGTTGACATAGTGTGAATCTTAACATCAAACTCTTTACCCTCTCTCATAAATCCAAGCACAACCTCGCGCGGCAATGCAGCAGAAGCAAAATAGAGCTCCCGATTCTTCCCACTCTCCAATTTAACTCCATTTACTGAAACCAATATATCGCCCGCCTTCAATGGATTTCCTGAATAGTCGGCCTTTGATCCCGGAACAATTCTATCCAGCACATAAGGTGAATCATTTTTAAATATAAGCCCTGTAGCAATTGTAGAATATCTTGATGGAGCCTCCTCATCCTTGCCGCCAGTACTGAAGCCCATGTGTGAAGAGTTAAGCTCGTTTAGCATATCGTTAAGCAGAATTCTCAGGTCATCTCTGGACTTTACATGTTTCAGAAAACCTGCATAGTAATCCCTTTTTGCACGCCAGTCAACACCGTGGAATTTAACATCATAGAAATTCTGCTCCAGAGTAGCCCAAACCTCATAGAACATCTGTCTGAACTCATCCGAAATATTCTTTGCAAAATTGTGTTTGAGATCAATCTTGGTTGCTGTTGCCGAGGCTAAATCAACCTTATACAGAGCCTCCCTATCTGCAGCAAAAAACTCTTTCCCTCCGTTGCTGTAAGCAGAGGCCATTCCTATCCCTTTAATTTTTTGAGGAGGCTTCTGATCCCACTCCTTAAGTTCAGTGACATACAACCCCCAATCTCCCTCGTGATTTGAATTGAACAGCAGATAACTCTTTTCTCCCCTCGACACCATAAACAGCGAATGCTGCTCTCCCCTGCTCATTACCCGCTCATATCTTCTTTGGATATTATCCGGTCTTACAACAACCGAAGAGTCTCTCTTCTCACGAGCCGAAACAAACAGTTTATCATACTCATCGGCAGCAAAAGGCCCCACAACCTTCTCAAGAGCAATCTTATAAACCTGTGTCCCCGCACCCCTTGGGAAAGCAGAACTCACACGGTTTGAGAGTATGTAGAGGTATTTTCCGTCAGGAGAGAATACAGGGTCATTTTCGAAATTGGCCGAGTTTGTCAGATTCAGAGAGCTCTTTTTAGCTAAATCATATATGAATATATCTCTCTCGAAGAGGTTTACTGCTGCATAGGCAAGGTGTTTACCATCAAATGAAAAACTTATCGGATAGCTCTGAAATGCCCAAAATTCGTGGTTTTGCAACACCTCAGTCGCCTTTGTAGCAGTATTGATAACCATAAGTGATTTTCCACCATTAACAAATGCAATTTTATCTCCCTTAGGTGATATTACAAGAGATTTTATCGATGATTCGGGTGTAAACAGAGGTGTCTCTGCAGTTTTAAGGTCTGCACTCCGGAAATAGAGGCCTGTCCAGCCACCATTGGTTCTTGTGTAATAGACGCCCTTACTGTCAGAAGCCCAGATAGCCTCGTCAGCCCTCTCTCCGGCAGGCGTAGGCAGCTGTTTTACGAAATTACCCTTGGCATCAGAGACAAAAAGCAAACCCCTGAATGTAAACACCAGTTTTTTACCATCCGGTGAAATAGCAAAGCTCTGTGGCCTGCCCAACGGAACTGAAATATCATTAAGAATACGGTTATCGGCAAGTTCAATTTGAGGTTCAACACTCTCGCCGCTTTTAAGATCAAGAACATGAATCCTGTAACCTTTAATAAAGACTATTTTTGACCCATCATGGCTAATTGCCGGGTACTGAACCGACTCTTCAAACGAAGTGAGATACTTTTTGTCGGTATGTCTTACAATATTTGCCTCTCCGTTGCCCTCCTCAGAGACATAATAGAGGTTACCCCCCTTGTCAACCATTGGCCAGATATCCCTTCCCCTAAAGTCTGTAAGCTCTTTATACTCTTTTGTCTTCTCATTCCATGACTTTATATCTGGATTATGATCTCCACGATAACCCTTTCTTGTCTGAAACGCGAAGCTCTCGGTAGATTCGTTAAAATAGTACTCACCGGTTGCCGGATTTTTTACAAGATTGGCTATTGTATTAAAATAGTGTGGAAAAAGTCGCACCGGAGTACCGCCCTCTGCAGGAACGTAGTATGTACTTCTTGTATTGTATCTGTTTGACTCAATATATATACCTTTTGAATCGGGAGACCATGAAGCAGGAACATCTGACGCATCGTGAAACGTAAGTTGTGTAATTACCCCTCCGGCAACCGGAACAACATAAACATTGTTGTTTCCCTGTTCGTTTGAAGAGAACGCAAGGAGTTTTCCGTCCGGAGATATTTTGGGATTTGACTCGTTTCCTCCCATTGATATTACCTTTAGAGCAAGACCTCCGTTAGTTGCAACTTTGTAAATATCACCCGAGTATGAGAAATATATTTGAGAACCGTCGGGGGTAAGTGCCGGTTTAGTAGCAAATGTAACATTTTCAGCTGCAGCTCCTGAGCACAGGAGAAGCGCAGCAATAAGTGATAGTGCCGGTTTTAACATATCTGAATTGTTAGGTTATATCTAAAATTATTTTGGCCATTTTACGGGTGACCTCCTTAAAGGCATTGTCATACATCTTGCACCACCACCACCTCTTGGTAATTCCGAACCCTCTATGGTTACTACACAGTTCTTAATCTTATGAATATCCTTTTTACCTGATATTACATCCCAGGAAGGTATTATTTCAAAACCAATCTTATCCAGCTCATTAAGTGTATGTACATTCCTTGCATACGCCATCACTTTTCCGGGAGCAAGTGCAAACAGGTTTGCCCCGCTATGCCACTGCTCTCTCTCCTGATTCCACTCATCGGCACTTCCTCCGCAAATAACAGTATCAACCTCCATTCCAAGCTTTTTAAGAATTGAAGGGATGTTGTTAACCGATTTGATTTTTGAAACCTTACCGTTTTCGATAATCATATGAACTGTCTGGAACTGATTTTCACCAAGAATCAACGGCTCAAAGACCATTGCCTTATCGGTATCAAGAAGAGTGAAGACCATGTCAAGGTGTATAAAAGATTCGGGCGATTCGGGCAGTTGCTGTACAATTATGTGCTTCTTCTCGGTACACCCCGATCTGCAAAGACGGTTTATGAGCATATCAATACCCTGACTGCTAGTCCTTGTGCCATTTCCAACAAGCAGAATATCCTCCCTTGCTACCAGAATATCCCCTCCCTCCATATAAACCTCGTTATTACCGGGCTGAAAATCGTGCGCATTCAATACATCACCATTAAAAATTCGCTTGCTCCTGAATATGGCTTCACAAATAAAAGACTCCCTCATCCTTACCTTGCTTGCCATCTTGCAAACCAACACCTTATTCCCTATTGATACAGAGGCATCTCTGGTAAAATAGAAATTATACAGAGGCTGAAGCGCATAATAATCATCTTTAAGATATGCTGTCAGTGAATTAATCCTTGCAGGCAATCCCTCTATAAGCACCTTTGTAAGTGCTTTTGAAGACATATCCATCAGGTATTCAAAATATTCTGTAACCTCTTCACTAACACAAATTTTACCAATAAGTGCCTCCCGCTCCTCGTGCTTATCTAAAAGTTCACAAAGAAGATCGGCAATTTGATAGGTTTTGGTAAACTTATTTAGAACACCTGAAAGCTGCTCATACTCCTTTTGAGCAATGGAGAGGTTTAATATGTCACTGTAAAGGGCTCTCTGCGCATTACGGGGAGTCATGTTCTCTACCTCGGCACCGGGGGTGTGTAACAACACGGCCTCCAGCTTACCTATCTCTGAATTTACCTCAATATTAAGAAGCTTTTCCTTCATATATTTTTGTTTATTGATACTTGCTAAGATCTATCAAAGGAAGATCTGTCATTATTGATTTATAGACCGATTCGTCTCTTGGACATATTAATAATACATCATTAGTGTTAATTATCATGAAATTATCCAACCCCGCTGCTACTATCAGTTTTTTCTCACCCTCAGACACAATTATCGAATTGCTAACACCCCTCAATAAAGTCTCTTTTGCCTGAACAAGGTTATCACCACTCTTTCCCTCAAATTGGGAATAGAGCGACTCCCATGTACCCAGATCTGACCAACCGAATGATACAGGATAGACAACAGCCTTATCTGTATTCTCCATTATTCCGTAGTCAATAGATATGCTCTTGCACTCCTCATAAACCTTATTAATGAAATGAGGCTCCTGTGGAGTGTAGTATTTTCCTGCCCCCTCACCAAAAATGGTTGCAATTTCGGGCTGATGTGTCTCAATCTCCTTAAGAATTGTTTTAAGATTCCATATAAAAATACCTGAGTTCCAGAGAAATTCCCCACTGTTTACAAACACCTCTGCAAGCTGCGCGTTGGGCTTTTCGGTAAATGTCTTGACAGTATAGGCAACATTACCGTTTATATTAAAAAAGTTGTGTTTGTTAGCCTGTATATATCCGTATTCGGTTTCGGGTCTGTTTGGCTCTACGCCGAGTGTGATTAGAACATCGTTTTTTTGAGCATATCTGAGAGCGTTCTCTATGGTTTCAAGAAAAACCTCCTCGTTTTGAATCAAATGGTCCGATGGTGTTACAACAACTGTTGCATCGGGGTCTTTTGTGAGGATTTTATATGATGCATAAGCCATGCATGGTGCTGTATTTCTCCTGTATGGCTCCAGCAGTATCTGGTCAGAGGTAAGCTCAGGAATCTGCTCAGCAACCATATCTTTATATGATGCAGAGGTAACAACCAATATGTTTTCACGAGGCATAATTTTTTCAAACCTCTCGTAGGTTTGCCTGATGAATGTCTTACCTGTCCCCAGTATGTCCAGGAACTGTTTTGGCTTAGAATTTCTGCTGACAGGCCAAAAGCGGCTTCCAAGGCCACCGGCCATAATTATACAATAGTGATTTTCAGCCATATTTTTAATTATTTAAATATTACCATTCAGGAGCAAAAGCATCAGGAAAATATTTGACTTCAACAACTCCACCCTCCTTAAAAATAACAGATACAATATCGAATCTGGTATCAAAATGAATATTATTTCTGTAAATAAACCTTGCAGCAGCCGAAATTACGGCACGTTGCTTTTTTCTATCTACTGTTTCAAAGGGCAACCTTACAAGCGGTTCGGAAAGTGACCTCACCTCAACAATGTGAATCATTTCGTTTTTAAGATCAAAATGGCCACTCTTCATTATAAGGTCAATCTCTCTGTGACCCGCTCTGTAGTTTCTCTGTAAAAGAGTCAGCCCCTTTTTCAAAAGATACTCCAACGCCATATCCTCCGCCAATCTTCCCCTCTCACTCCTTCCCTTCAGACGTGAAAAAGAGCCCTTTTCACCCTCCATCTGCACAATCTTTAAACAAATTTAACAAAATAAAACAAAAAAGCTTGCCCGATTTCGGACAAGCTTTAATGTTTTAAGAACTTAAATTTCTAGAAGATAAATCTAACTCCAAACAACATACCCCAGGTACTTCCTGTTGTTACAGATTTTACTTGTTGGTTTTTAGTGTCAAAGGTTGCGATATCTGTTGCATTCAGAGTGAATGTAGGAACACCGGAAGAGTTTACACCCTTATAAGTTAGAGGCATAATTACATCATACTGGTTAGCAAGACCGCTTCTTGTAAAGTGACCCCAATCCTTGTTAAGCAGGTTACCTGCGTTAACAATGTCAAGGCTGAACTGAAGTGTATATCTGCGGTTGCTACCGAAGTTTGCAAATATATCCTGAAGGATTTTTGCATCCCAACGGTTTCTCCATGGATTAACACGTGCAAATCTCTCTGCATACTGTCCTTTTCTTGTGCTCAGGTAACTATCACCCTCAACAAATTGCCAGAATTTTGCTGCCTGCTCAGCTGCTGTCATCTTACCTGCAACGTCAACAAAAGTAAGTTCATTGGCATCTTTTGGTACATATATCAGGTCAGAAGCTGAACCGTCGCCTGTCATATCATTAGAGTATGCATAAGATGAACGACCCATTGCTGCTCCATTGTAGTAAATTGAAAATGTTGTAGCAAGGTGCTTAATATACTCAACTCTGTAAGAGATTGTACCAACAACTCTATGGGGAACTGCAAAGTTTGAGTGGCTAAGCTGTGGATTGTTCAGGTCATAAACATCAAGGTTACTTGTCCATGCAGAAGCTGCTGAAGAACCTGGGTTTGAAGATACGTCCTTAGAAACGTTGTATGTGTATGCAACCATTCCGGAAAGACCATTAGAAAAGTTCTTGGTTAGTTGTGCTGTTAGCAACGACTGGTATCCCTGGCTTGAGTTAGTAAGGAGCATAGCTGAGCCTACACCGCTGTTTACTTTATTGCCCGACCAGTAAGGTCTGTTATCAGGACCAAAGAATACTTTGTTCTGACCAGGAAGGTTCATGTTCTTCTGAACAACTGCGTTTACATCTTTTGAGAACAACGCTTCAAGTGTAAGAATCATATTACCCGGCAATTCAATATCAGCTGCAAGGTTAGATCTCCAGATTCTTGGCATTTTAAAGTCTTTGGCAACCTGAGCAAGAGCTGCTCCTGAAGCAAGTGTTGTGCTCACAGCCTGAGGGAAAAGGCCAGGATATTTAGCTACCTGAGCTCTGAAGTCAGGGTTGAATCTGAAGTCGGCAGGAAGGTTTGCGCCTGTAATACCAATCTCAGGACTCTGAACAGTACCTGATGAAGTAGGCTGGTTAGTAAACCACACAAAAGGAAGAACACCGGTAAATAGACCTGTACCTCCGCGAACCTGAAGGCTTCTGTCACCCTTAACATCCCAATTGAAACCAACTCTCGGATTAATTTGTAGTTTGGTGTTTGGCCATGTGCTTACATCAAATTTGAAACCATCCTTGAATTTAAGTGCAGAAATTGCAGGATTATCCATCAATGAATTGTGGTACATTGGGTACTCTGCACGAACACCGTAAGTTAGTTTGAATTGTTTGTTCACGATCCACTCATCCTGAACATAAAGGCTACCAAGGCCAAAACTCATCTCAACACCTTTAGGGTCAGCTCCGTTATAACCATAAGTTACACCGAATCCTGTAGGTTTTGCATTGTTGATAAAATCGTCAAGTGAAGCATATCTGTAGTAGCTGGTTCCTTCACGAATATATGAGTTGTTTACGAAAATGTTATCGTAAGCTATACCTGCTGTAAGAGTGTGCTTGTCAAGGTTAATTGAAAGGTTATTTACAACAGAGAAAGTGTTGTTAAGAACCTGATTGCGATATGTGAAGAGCTCATAACCGAATGACATGTAAGGGTTACCGTCTTTGTAAATATCAACAAACGGGAAGACAGCACTGTTGCTGGTTCTTCTTGGGTCCATAGTCTTGGTATATGATACCAGGAATTTGTTTGCAACTCTGTTGCCGAAAGTTGAGTTCAACTCACCTGCAAAAGCATCAATTGCATTTTCGTTACCGTAGAATGCATTAGAGAATGAAATAGAGTATTCACCCACGCGGCTGTTGTTGTTTCTTGGAACAGAAGGAGGGCCAGATGTTGCATTGGTAAGACTGGTACTTGTGTTTCTTAGTCTGTTATATCTGAATGCAAATTTGTGATTCCTTGCAATGTTCCAGTCCAGACGTGCAAGAATCTTGTAGTTCTCAGATGGGAATGAACTAAAGTTCTGGTATTCACCCGGATCATAATTGAAAGCAGAAAGAAGGTGATTTTTAGCTCTCTCCAAATCTGCTACTGTAGTTCTTGAAATTCTGTTTGTAAGATCGGCAACTCCGTTTGTGCTTGGTTCCCATGCATTACTTGGAGATGTCTCTTTCTCATACTCGTAACTTGCAAAAAGGAAGAGTTTGTCTTTGATGATAGGACCACCAACTGTTATACCATAAGTTGATGATGACCTAAGTCTTGCATTATTCACGATTGATTCTCCAACTTTCTCACCGGTAAAAGATTTAGGTCTTAAGTAAGTGTATGCAGTTACTTTAAGTTTGTTGTCACCCGATTTGGTAACAGCATTGATTGAAGCACCTGTAAACTGAGAAAGACGTACATCGTAAGGTGCAAGGTTTACAGAAACCTGCTCGATAGCGTCAAGAGAGATAGGCTGAGAAGACCCTCCCGGCATTGCGCTGCTTGAAAGACCAAAGTTATTGTTGAAAGCAGCTCCGTCAATGGTAACTGTGTTGAACCTGCCGTCGCGACCTGCAAACGAATTACCGTTTGACTGAGGAGTCATCCTTGTAAAATCAGTCAAACTGCGGCTGATAGAAGGAAGAGATGATATATCCCTTGAACTGATGTTCATCGATGCACCTGTCCTGTTACTGTTAAGTATCGGATTAACCAGGCCTGCCGAGATCACAACCTCAGAAAGAGACATTGCCTCCTCTTTAAGTTGCGCATCATAAACGAAGTTTTCACCAAGGCGTAGTGAAATGCCTCCCGTTTTTACCGTACCGTAGCCAAGGAATACAACTTCAACTTCATAAGGGCCGCCTACACGCATATTCTGAATGCGGTAGTTACCGGCATTGTCGGCAACCGAGTAGTATTTGGTTCCTGAAGGAGCGTGAACTGCAACTACCGTAGCACCTGCAATAGCTGTTCCATCAGGTTCGGTAATACGACCGCTCATTGATGATGTTGTTACCTGAGCAAAAAGGCCTGATGTTACAAGTAAACTCATAACTATTAGGGCAAACTGCTTAATTAATTGTTTCATAAGTATTTAAATAATTTGTTAAGTATTCTGTGGCAAAAATAAGAAATTCCCCTCTATTCCATATAATTATTATCAAATTTTTAACAAAATCTTAAATCTTGTTCCTTTTTCTCACACTCTTCATTTACTGCACCTTACAAAACTACTAACAATTGATTGTCAATATTTGGTTAATAAGTTTTTTTGTAATATTTTTGCCATCGAAATCCTGTGGAGAGATTTGACTGCTTGCAACCACATTAAAAAATGCTAAAACGATCTTATTAGGATACTCTCCTACTGTTTTCGCATTTTTTCTGCATCGGCTGAACCTTCACGGTATGTAAATGTTTTTATTATTTACTAAATTTTAAGATTATGTCATATCTTTTTACCTCTGAATCAGTATCGGAAGGTCACCCCGACAAAGTCGCCGATCAGATATCAGATGCTATCCTTGATGAATTCATCAGACAGGATCCTGAATCAAAAGTTGCATGTGAAACCTTTGTGAGCACCGGACTTGCTGTAATAGGCGGAGAGGTCAACTCGACTGCATATGTCGATATCCAAAGTGTTGCCAGAAGAGTAATAAACAGCATAGGATATACCAAGGCAGAATATATGTTTGACGGCAACTCTTGTGGAATTCTCTCTGCAATTCATGAGCAGTCTCCCGATATTAACCGCGGAGTTGTAACCGAAAAGAGAGAGGAGCAGGGGGCCGGAGATCAGGGAATGATGTTCGGATACGCCTGCAGAGATACTGAGGAGTTAATGCCTCTACCTCTTACCCTTTCACACATTGCACTCATAGAGCTTGCAAAGATCAGAAAGGAGACAAACCTGATGCCCTATCTGAGGCCGGACGCAAAATCACAGTTTACAATACAATACAGTGATGACAACACACCTGAAAAGGTTCACACAATAGTCATTTCAACACAGCACGACGAATTTGACACCGACGAAGCTATGCAGTTGCGGATTAAAAGCGATGTCAAAAACATACTTATACCAAAAATAATCAATCGTTTACCCCTTAATACGCAAAAGCTTTTCGAAGGCGAATACATCCTTCATGTGAATCCAACCGGGAAGTTTGTTATTGGTGGGCCTCATGGCGATACCGGACTTACCGGAAGAAAGATTATTGTTGATACATACGGAGGAAAGGGTGCTCATGGCGGAGGAGCTTTTTCGGGTAAAGACCCAAGCAAGGTTGACCGCTCTGCTGCCTATGCTGCAAGACACATTGCAAAGAACCTGGTAGCTGCAGGAGTTGCAGACGAGGTTCTGGTTCAGCTTGCCTATGCGATAGGTGTGGCAAAACCGGTAAGTATTTTTGTAAACACATACGGTACCGCCTTTAGAAGCAACATCAACAAGTTTAAAAATGATGGTGAAATTGCAGAGATTGTAAATAAAATCTTTGACCTGAGACCTGCAAGCATCATTGAGAAGTTTGGACTCAAGAAGCCGATTTATGAAGTTACTGCAGCATACGGTCATATGGGAAGAGATCCGTTTGAGGCCGAAGTTGAGCTGGGTAACGGTAATGGAAACGGCCCTAAGGTTAAGGAGATGGTTCAGTTTTTCTCATGGGAGAAACTTGATTCAGTTGAGCTTGTTAAAAAGGCATTTAATCTTTAAGACTCTCTTTTCCAGATGATTTTTTTGCCGAACCCCAATCGGTTATCGGTAAATTTAAGTTCAGTAATTCTGAGAATCCACAAATCACCGCCCTTTAGAATAGCATATGGGAATCGCCTGAGGTAACTCAGGCGATATCTGTTTACATACGATTCTGTGCACAACTCCATACGGGCATTAAACTGAACTCCCCTTATAAGGCCTATCTGTTCAGTCTCCAATCCTATTGCTCCGGTTATGATATCAGACTTGCTTTTTCTGAAGATGCCAATGTGCCTCGTCTTCTCCTCAGAAGTAATTACAAATGCACTCTCCTCTTCAAGAAAAACATAAAATGCATGCCAGCTCCAGATTTCAGACCCGTCTGTTGCAGCAAGAGCTGCCAAATGGTGCTCCTTTATAAACTCAACTATTCTGTTATCTATTTCCGGAAGTTGTTCACTCATTGCTTTTGTCTCCAAACATTCTGTTATCTCCAAAGGTAGATTTTATCGCTTCTTCTCAGTTTCACCCCTTCAGGTACAGGAAGAGAACAAAACTCTCCCTTTACACTTTTTTCAACAGGCTCAAGTGCAACACGAATCTCACTAACAGTATGCTCAACTACTCCTGTAGTAGGGCCAATAATTAGAAGATCATCTCCAATACAAATCTCTCCTGTCTCTACAAGCACCTCAGCAACTGACAGATTGCCAAAGAAGTTGGTCACTTTCCCAATGTAACTCTTTTTCTTTGTCGCCTTGTTTCCGTAAACATCGCTCCACTCTCCCAGTCGCGCTCCCTGATAATATCCATCCCAGAATCCTCTGTTGAATACCGATGAAAGTCTGTTTTCAAGCTCTCCGGCCAGCTCTTCTGTGAACTCACCCTTGCATACAGCATTTGCTGCCTCTCTGTATGCGGCTGTTACGGTCTTTGCATACTCAGGCGCCCTTGCCCTACCCTCAATTTTAAACACTCTTATGCCGGCATCAACAATCAAATCTGTAAACTTAATGGTAGAGAGATCTTTTGGCGACATAATATATTTATTGTCAACTTCGAGTGACATTCCTGTCTCCAGATCTGTCACCTCATATCCTCTTCTGCAGAGCTGATAACATGATCCCCTGTTTGCAGAGGCGTTGTACTCATGAAGACTCAGGTAACACTTGCCCGAAACTGCCATACATAGTGCACCATGACAAAATAGTTCGAGCTTTACAAGCTGTCCCGACGGGCCTTTAATATTCTCTTTTACAATTGCTTCGTGAATTGATTTTACCTGATTAAGAGTTAACTCTCTTGCAAGAACAATTACATCGGCAAACTGTGCGTGATATTTTACGCTTTCAATATTTGATACATTAAGCTGGGTTGAAATATGAACCTCCATTCCTGCTTTTCGTGCATAAAGAATGGCGGCCATATCTGAGGCAATGATTGCAGAGACTCCTGCCTTAACGGCACGGTCAACTGCGCTTCTCATCGGCTCAATATCCTCATCGTACAGAACAATATTGAGTGTAAGATATGACTTCACCCCTGCTTCACGGCAAATTCGAACAATCTCCTCAAGCGAATCTTCCGAAAAATTATTCGCAGAGTGAGATCGCATGTTAAGATTACCTATTCCAAAATAGACAGAATTCGCACCCCCCTGAATGGCCGCCATGAGAGATTCAAAATTCCCGGCCGGGGCCATTATCTCTATATCTTCGGGCAGTATTGCCTCAGCTTTTGTTGTGTGTCTGTTTTTCATTAATGGTTACTTAAGCTACAATTACTACAATTGTCCGCTGAAAAAGTTGAGAATTTTCTGCTCTGCCATGTCGGTTGTTATTTGGTCAAGACAGGCATAATCGCCCCTGAAACACTCTTTTTTCCCGAATATTGAGCAAGGGCGGCATTCTATATCACTTTGAACTGCCATAGAAGAGCTCTGACCCAGACCATAAAAACCCGCATAAATATGTGTTGCACCCCAGATTGAAATTACCGGAACTTTAAGGCATGATGCAAAGTGCATATTTGCTGAGTCCATACATACCATCAGATCTGTCTCCCCTATCGCATTAAGCTCCTCCCTAAAGCTGCAGGTGCCTGCAAGTGACTTAACTCCTGAGTATTTTTGCTCCCACCCTTTTAAAATGGCTATCTCCTTTTTACCTCCTCCAAAAAGCAAAATCCTGAATCTCTTATCCTGGCTCAGCCTTGATACCAGCTCCTCCATTCTTTCAATAGACCATATTTTTCCTTTGTGTGTTGCAAATGGCGCAACCCCTATCACGTAACTCTCCTTGTCGTAACCTCTCTTGGGTCTGATTAGCTCCGGATTTTCGCTCTGTAGCCCAAACTTTAGATCCTTAAGACCTAGCTTAACTAGTGCCAGTTCGTATCGTCTGACTGTTGGAATCAATTGTCTGAGAACTTTCCCCTCTTTTCTTGTCAACTCCCTCTTCTCTTTCCGTCCCTTTCTCATATAGGCTAACGGGATAAGTTTAGCGGTAAAAAAAGCTCTGAGAATAAAGGTTCTCAGAACAGAGTTTATGTCTGCCACCTTGGTAGGCTTTAGCCCCATAAGCTCTTTAAAAAGTTTGTACAGCCCCTTTAAACCATTATGCCGGCCCTTGAGATCTGTTGAAAAGTAAGAGAGATTGCCCTCTCCCTCGAACAATGGCTCAAGCATTGGTGATGAGACCATTGTGAATTTTACATTAGGGTTGGCTCGGGCATATACCTTTAGCAAAGTCGAAGCCATAGCAGCATCTCCCAATGCCGAAAAACGTAATACCAGTATATGTTCAGGAGTTTTTCCCGGCATAAAGAACAGGATTAAGTGAAGGGTCGTTATACATCTTCATTTGCTTATAAAACTTCATATACTTTCTTCCCTCTTCGATATCTTTAAGCAGTGTATCAATTGCTCCGGTGAGATCTTCTCTCTGCGTAAGCAATACAGCAAGTTTTTTACTGCAGTTCTCTCTGTGTTCCGGGGTTGCCTCAGCCCTCTCTGCCTCGGCTCTCATATGGTAGATTTTAAGGGCCAGTATCGATAGGCGGTCTATTGCCCAGGCAGGGGTTTCGGTGTTGATTGTTGCATCTGCTGCAACCTTAACTCCTGAGTATTTGTCCATAAAATAACTATCAATCAATTCGACGAGGTCTGTTCTCTCCTGATTGGATGAGTCTATCCGTCTTTTAATCGACAACGCCTTTACGGGATCAATTCCGGGCTCCCTGATAATATCTTCAAGGTGCCACTGAACCGCATCTATCCAGTTTTTTGAGTAAAGGTGCCCCTGAAGTGTGTTTTTTGGATAGGGGTTATTCTCGGGTGCATCAACATTGTCTGCAATATGGTAATCGCTAACGCTTTTGTCAAAAATAATATTGAATTCCTGGCTGAAAGTCATAATGTTATATTGATTGTTCTAATTTTATTGTTGGTTTTTTAATTTTCTTTTTTTTGGTGGGTTCTCCCTTTTGGCGGGATGTTAAAGGCTGCTATTTCTCCCTGTCTGTTAAACTTCTGGCAAATTCAACCAATTGATCTGTTTGCTCTTTACTTAGATTGGCCTCTTTAAGAGAATCTATCGCTTTATTGTGGTAGAACTCCATAGCCTCCTCTGCCGCCTCTCTTATACCCAGAGATTTGTATATCTCCAGTACCTTTTGAATTTGTGCTTCACCCTCTGCTGCAGGCGTTTTAAGGTTGTTGTACAACTCCTGTCTTGTTTTTGCATCTGCCCTTTTAAAAGATTCTACCAGTAACCAGGTTTTTTTTCCACAAAGTATATCCCCTCCAATTTTTTTGCCAAAAACATTGCTGTCGCCAAAGCTGTCAAAGTAGTCATCCTTGATTTGAAAAGCAAGTCCCAGATTATATCCGTAATTGTAGATGCAATCTGCACTTTTTTGTGTCGCACCCCCGATTATTGCCCCAATTTTTGCAGATGCAGCAATCAAAACCGCAGTTTTCAGCCCAATCATCTGTATATAATCATCCATGGTTATAAATGGCATCGACTCAAAGTTCATGTCATATTGCTGGCCTTCGCACACCTTTGCTGCCGTTTGGCTGAACAGATCCAGAACGTTTTTAAGAACAGGAGCCGGAGCATGAGAGATATATTGATATGATTTTATGCACATTACATCTCCTGAAAGAATGGCCACATTGGTATTCCATTTTTTGTGGATTGTTGCCCTGTTTCTTCTGAGGTCGGCATTATCCATAATGTCGTCATGAATAAGAGTGAACCCATGAAAAATTTCCAGGCCAATTGCCGGATAGATTATTGAGTAATCAATTTTGTCTGAGAAGAGGTTATAGGTGAGAACGGCCAATTTGGGTCTAACCCTTTTACCTCCTATTGCTATGAGGTATTCGATGGGATCGTAGAGTTCACCCGGGTCTCCTTTAAGATCGAGGGAATACATTCCCTTTTCCACCATAGAATCAATCTCACTTATGGTAAACATATATAAAAGAATTAATTTTGACAAAGCTAATCCATTTTCTACAATTTTGTATCTTCGCGGCCGTGGAAATTAGAAAGACAGAAGAGGGGACTGTTGTCAAACATACGGGCAGTCAATATCTTGTGAGTAAACTACCTCACTGGAACGTTGTGACCTGCGTTCTTAAGGGTAAATTACGCCTTAAGGATTCGCATACAACAAACCCTGTGGCAGTAGGCGATAGAGTAGTTTACGAAACAGAAGACGGTGTAACCGGAGTCATTAAGGAGGTATATCCTCGTCGCAATTACATAATTAGAAAATCAACCAATCTTTCGAGGCAAGCTCATATTATTGCATCAAATCTAGATCAGGTTTTTCTCATTGTAACACTTGACTTTCCCAAAACAAAGCTTGAATTTATTGACAGGTTTCTGGTAACTTGTGAAGCATATAAGGTTCCTGTGAAGATTCTGCTTAACAAAGCAGATCTCTATACAGATGAATTTGAAGCTGAGACTGAGAGATTTTACGAAATATACGGTAAAAGTGTCGGATATGAGATTATCCAAACATCAGGGCTGACCGGGCTGAATCTGAACGAAGTAAGAGAAAGATGCAAAGATAAGCTGACCCTCTTTTCCGGAGTCTCAGGAGTTGGAAAATCATCTCTGATTAATGCCCTCGATCCTGACCTTGCCCTTAAGACCGGGGATATTTCAGATTATCACAAAATGGGTAAACACACTACAACATTTTATGAAATACACCCACTCGAGAGCGGAGGTTTTATTATAGATACGCCCGGAATAAAAGGATTCGGACTTCTTGAAATGAAGCCGGAGGAGTTAAGTCACTACTTTCCCGAGATGCTAAGAATTCTTGAAAAGTGCCGTTTTACCCCATGTACACACACCCACGAACCCGGATGTGCGGTCAAAGCCGCTGTTGAAACCGGAGAGATTCTGGAGGAGCGATACTACTCCTATCTGAGCATGCTTGAAGATGAGGAGAAGTACAGATGAACAGAAGGGTTTTAAAGCTGGCTGCGCCAAGTATTCTTGCTAATATAACAGTTCCGCTTGTAGGTATGGTAGACCTTGCCATTGCAGGGAGGTTAGGTGATGCTGCCAGCATTGGCGGAATAGCAATTGCAACAATGCTCTTTGATCTACTTTACTGGAATATGGGCTTCCTTAGGGTTGGGACAGGAGGCTTTGCCGCACAGGCATACGGAAGAAGAGATTTCAAAGATGCATTTCGGATACTTGTTCAGGCCGTAGGAACGGCTCTTCTATCTGCTATGGTCATTTGGGTAATTCAGTTTGCATTTCTTGAATCGGCATTCCTGATTATCGATTGCACAACAGAAGTCGAATCACTTGCCAGAAAATATTTCTACATAAGAATATGGGCTGCTCCTGCCACTTTGTCGCTCTTTGCCTTCAAGGGTTGGTTTATTGGAATGCAAAATACTATAAGCCCAATGGTTGTGGATGTCTCTGTAAATCTATTGAATCTTGTATTAAGCGTTGTATTTGCAATAGGACTTGGAATGGGGATTCCGGGGATAGCGTTGGGTACACTTCTGGCACAATACACTGGTCTGGCAATAGCAATTGCCCTTTTGGTGATTTATTACCGAAAACTCTTTGGGTACATTCATATTAAGGAGAGCCTTAAACTGAAACAGATGAAAGATTTCTTTGTACTAAACGGAAATCTATTTTTAAGATCACTCTCATTGCTGCTTGTTTACTCAGGGTTTACCAGCATAGCTGCACGTTATGGAGACAATTTGCTTGCAGTAAGCACAATTATGATGAAACTCATGTTGCTTTACTCATATTTTATTGACGGATTTGCTTATGCAGGGGAAGCTTTGACGGGAAGATTCATAGGTGCAAGAGATCTTGGTTCCCTTAAAAAGGCAATATCCGTTCTTTTTCGCTGGACACTCATTGTCGCGGCAATCTCTACAGTAGCTTACGCTCTTGCAGATGAGTTCCTGTTCAGATTGATGACCAATAATCATGAAGTTTTAGCCTCAGCAGCAGAGTATCTCCCATGGCTTTTGATTGTCCCTCTGCTCAGTTGCACGGCATTCATACTTGACGGAATATTTATAGGCGCCACTGCATCAAAGGCAATAAGAGACACAATGCTACTCTCGGCAGCATCGTTTTTCATCACCTTTTATACAATGGAAAACCTGATGGGACTTCAAGCTCTCTACCTGGCATACATGGTGCACCTGGTCGTAAGAACAGTAATGATGTCTCTTTTGATGAAAAGGAAAGTATTGTCTAAAGCTGTTGCCTAAAACCTGGCTGATACAATATCCCAGTCAATAATATTCCAGAGGGCCGCTATATAATCGGCTCTTTTGTTCTGATAATCCAGATAATAGGCGTGTTCCCAGACATCAAAGGTTAGTATGGCAGTATGTCCGTTTTTAACCGGAGTCCCTGCGTTACTCTCCTTGGATATAGATAGTTTACCATCTTTGTCCTTAACCAGCCATGCCCATCCCGACCCGAAAACAGTAAGAGCAGCATTGGAAAACTCCTTTTTGAAATTCTCAAAAGAGCCCCACTCACTATCGATAGCCGAGGCAAGAGGCCCCTTGGGAGCTCCTCCTCCGTTATGTTTAAACGAATGGAAGTAGAAGGTGTGGTTCCAAACCTGTGCTGCATTATTAAAAATTGCACCATCTGATTTCATAACAATCTCTTCGAGGTTCATCTTTGCGAACTCTGTTCCGTTAATAAGGTTGTTAAGATTTGTTACATAGGCCTGATGGTGTTTCCCGTAGTGAAATTCCATTGTTAGAGGACTAATAACAGGATTAAGCTCATCTGCTTTGTAAGGCAGTTTTGGTAATTCAAAAAACATATCTGTCTGTTTTAGTTTGATTAAAATATTTAAAGTACATCTCTTATTCTGTCTGCAGGATGATTTTTTATTAACTTTGGCTAAACAATTAAATTAATGCGTACCTCTCTCACTGCCATCCTCTTTTTATTACTCTATCTGGGTAGTTTCGGCATCATTGGGTCACAGAGCTATTATGCTCCTGTAGAGCCTTCTCAGATCCAGGAAAAGTCATTCACGCTAATTTACACAAAAATTCACAATACCGAAAGGCTGTCCGAATTAAATGCAGGCTTTGCAAGTTATCTTTCAAGAAGCAAAATTCCATCAAGGGTAAGAACATTAACCGTTGACAATACAGGTGAGGGGGCCTATTTCAATAAGCTTGAGAGGTTTAAGCAGGTTCTCCATACACCTTTTGTCAAATTTTCAACCAATGTTTTGGTTGCAACTGACTCAGAGGCACACACTCTTATGATTGATGCCGACACACTAATCCCAAAAAAAATCTCGTTGATTTCGGTTGTATATAACGGTTCAAAGATTCAAAAGTCTGATAAAATATCAACCATAGCTACCCAGCTTTTTTTCAGGGAAAATTTTAAGTTGGGGATGAGGTTATTCCCTCAAACAAAAAATATTCTGGTTTTAACTGATGAGAGCCCGTATGGAGACATTGAGATGGATGTGGCCAGAGAGCAGCTGGGAAGGAGTATAGATGGCGTTTTAATGCATTATGTTAAGATTAAAAAAAACAATTTCAGGGAGTTTATCAATGAAATTAAACAATACCCAACGAACACTTTAATTATATTATCTACTTGGCAGTTAGATAATTATGGCAACTACAAGCTAAACACATCAACAGAACCCTTTCTAAGTGAGATTGAACAGTATCCAATTCTGGCAACCCAATACCTCTCATTTGGGTCAGGAGCAATCGGAGGTTACACATCATCCACCTGGGATATAGGTTATAAGGTTGCACAGATGGCTAACCGACTGGACTCCTCCGGGGTATTTCATGACACATTAAGGGATTATAGGCTTGTTTTTGATTACAATGCGATGAACAGGTGGGGATTATCTTCAAAAGATCTTCCCAGGGGTTCTCAGTTTATGAACAAACCTGACTCTTTGTTGGAACAATACAGGATAGAAATTAATTTCATGCTGGCACTATTTTCAATTTTACTGCTTTCGCTTTTGGTTTTCACGATGTATCACATCAGACACAGGAAGCTTACTATTGAAAACGAACAACTTGCCGCAGAAAATTTAAAGAGAAAAGAGTTGCTTGACAACACCCTTAAAGTAATGTCCGAGGGTGTCGTTTCACTTGACCGCGATTTTAATATAATAGAGATAAACAGAAAAGCTGAGGAGATGTCCGGCACTTCGGGACCTCATATTGGAAAGAAGTTTAACGAGGTTTTTAACCTCTCTCAACCCGCAGGTAAACCCTCTTTTGAAAATTTTATGATTCTTGCACTTAAATCTGGAGTCCCTCAATCTCTGCTTCCCGATTTTGTCCTGAAAGTTAAGAATTCAGAATACAGATTCATTACCGGAGAGATCTTTCCTGTAATTGATACCACTGAAAAAATTAGGCAATTGGTCTTCGTTTTCAGAGACATAACTGAATATTATCGTCTGTCACGTTTTTTAAGGACAGCAATGGAATCAGCCATGTTTTATACATGGTATTACAATCCTTCTGAAAATCACTTCGTATTTGACGAGAGTTTTAAGTCTGTTGCAGGCAAAAATTTTGAAGAAAAAAGAAAATTGGAAGATTTTCTGGAGATGGTTCACCCCGATGACAGGCATCGGCTAATTGAGCACCATAAACCCGCCATATCCGTTAATAATAAAGAGGAGATATCATCAACTAATTTCAGGGTGCTCAAAGATGGCAGGTACGAGTGGTGGCAACGAAGGAGTATTATTCAACTTAACAAAGATGGAGATTCCGTAAACACAAATGTATATGGAATGGATATCAATATAAACGAGTATAAAGAGAGGGAGAGTGAACTTATAGAGGCAAAAAAACGGGCAGAGGAGTCCGATAAACTTAAAACAGCTTTCCTCTCCAATATGAGCCATGAGATTCGCACACCACTCAATGGAATTGTAGGTTTTTCTGCCCTCCTCTCGGATAATGAATATACAGAAACAGAAAAAGCAGAGTTTTCTGACATCATCAGCTCAAATGCAAAGATGCTTTTAGCTCTTATTAACGACATACTTGACCTCTCCCGAATTGAATCCAATTCTATTAAGTTTGAGGTAAGAGAGTTCTCCCTAAAAAAACAGATAGAAGAGATTATATCAATACATCAGCGTGTTGCCAAAGAGGGGGTTTTAATCACATCTGATCTTGGGGATAATGACGTATTGGTGGTTTTTGACAAACTTCGCAATTATCAGATCCTGAGCAATCTTGTGGGTAACTCTATTAAGTTTACAGAAAAGGGAGAGATTAGAATCGGAGCAAGGGATAAAGGTGATTTTACCGAAATTTATGTTTCTGATACCGGAAAGGGAATGAGTAACAGCCAAAAAGAGAAGATATTCGGCCGCTTTTATAAGGCAGATGAATTTGGTTCCGGGTCAGGTCTGGGTCTTGCAATTTGCAAAGCATTAATTGAGCATTTTGGTGGTACAATAAGGGCTGAATCATCAGTAGGAATAGGGACAACTATCACCTATTCAATTCCAAATATCTCTTCATCTGAAAATTTAATACATGAATCTCAACACACAATTGATATGAATATGGATCATAGTAACACTCCGTCCGGCTCGAACCAAAACATTGCCACGCCTAGTATTCTTATTGCAGAAGATCTTGAGAGCAATTACATCTTGCTGAAAATTATTCTCTCGAAACATTATAGTGTGATTTGGGCCAAAAACGGAATTGAGGCTGTCTCCCTTTTCAAATCCAACAACCCTAACCTGGTTCTTATGGATATCAAAATGCCATTGATGGATGGTCTTGAGGCTACAAAAATTATCCGGTCAGAATCACCACATATCCCAATTATTGCTCAAACGGCAAATGCCTTTGAGTCTGACCACAGACAGGCTCTGGATGCCGGATGCAACGAAGTTATAACTAAACCTATCAAATCATCAAAGCTCCTGGAGGTTGTGGAGAAATACATTAACGGGCATAAACAGATTATACGATGAAAGATCTCAAATACCTGCGACTGCTTGCCAAAAGCTTTCCAACTATTTCTGACGCTACAACAGAGATAATAAATCTGGAGGCTATTCTTAATCTCCCCAAAGGGACCGAGCACTTTCTTACCGATATACACGCAGAACATGAAGCCTTTAGCCATGTCCTAAAAAATGCTTCGGGTGTTATCCGCAAAAAGGTAGAGATGATATTCGGGCACTCTCTTCGCGAATCTGAGAAGAGGGAGTTGTGTACTCTTATCTATTATCCAAAGGAGAAGCTGAAGATAATACAGGAGAGAGAGGGCAAAGAGATAGATGAGTGGTACAAAATAGTACTTGTAAGACTGATGAGGGTTTGTGGCAATGTTTCTTCAAAATACACCCGCTCTAAAGTGAGAAAGGCTCTTCCTAAGGAGTATTCATACATTATCCAGGAACTTCTTCACGAATCACTGGCTGAGCCAAATAAACAGGAGTATATTGCGGCAATTATATCAACAATTGTCTCTACAGGGAGAGCAAAACATTTTATTATTGCTATTTGCAATGTAATTCAACAACTTACGATAGATTCTCTCCATATTATCGGAGATATTTATGATCGTGGCCCGGGTGCTCATATTATAATGGATCTGCTTTGTAACTATCACAACTTTGACATTCAGTGGGGCAACCACGACCTTGTATGGATGGGTGCTGCTTCTGGAAGCGAGGCCTGTATGGCCAATGTTATTCGCATCTCCCTGAGATATGCAAACCTTGCAACTCTGGAGGAGGGTTATGGAATTAACCTTATGCCACTTGCTACATTTGCCATGGAGACATACGGTGACGACCCTTGCACTCTGTTCAAGCCAAAGGCAAATCAGGATGAGCCTGTTAAAAGCAAGCATATCAAAATGATATCTCAAATGCATAAAGCAATTTCGGTAATTCAGTTTAAACTTGAAGGGGCTGTTATTGCAAGAAACAAGGACTTTGAGATGGATGACAGGAGGCTGTTGCACCTGATTGATTTCAAAAAGGGGACAATTACCCTTGAAGGTGTGGAATATGCTTTAAAGGATACAAATTTCCCAACAATAGACCCTGCCGACCCTTATAAACTAACAGAGGAGGAGCATGATCTGGTTGGCAGTCTGATGCACTATTTCTTAACAAGCGAAAAGCTGTATAAGCACATGAGGTGTATCTACAACCACGGCTCTGTTTATCTGGTTAGGAATTCCAATCTGCTCTATCATGGATCTATGCCGCTGAATGAAGATGGAACACTTAAAAGTATCTGTATATCGGGAGAGGAGTATGCCGGAAAGGCCCTTTTTGATAAATTTGACAAAATGGTCAGGCAGGCATTCTTTGAAGAGAGGGGTAAACCCAATAAACATACGGCTAAAGATATGATCTGGTACTTGTGGTGCGGCCCCTACTCTCCACAATTCGATAAAGAGAAGATGGCAACCTTTGAGAGGTACTTTATTGCCGAAAAGGAGACACACAAAGAGAAGAAGGGATATTATTACTATCTGAAAGACAATAAGCAAATATGCGAAATGATACTTAAAGAGTTTGGAATTGAAGATAGCCAGTCGCATATAATAAACGGTCACATCCCTGTTAAAACCGGCAAGGGAGAGTCACCAATCAAGGCAGGGGGAAAACTGCTTGTTATTGATGGTGGCTATTCAAAAGCCTATCAACCGGAAACAGGTATTGCCGGATATACTCTCATCTACAACTCTCATGGCTTGTTATTAATTCAGCATCAGCCATTTGTGTCAACCCAAAAGGCTATTGAAGATGGAGACGACATCATATCCGAGACCACAGTTGTTGAATTCAGCAATAAAAGAAGGCTGGTAAGAGATACAGACATAGGCGCCGAACTGCAAAAGCAGATCGACGACCTTATGAATCTGGTATCAGCGTATAGAAACGGAGTAATAAAAGAGACTTAAACAAATATCTCTGCCATCATACATCTGGCAGAACCTCCTCCGTTATTCTCGATTGTTTCAAGTTCGGGCGCAATAATTTTGCAATATTTTTCAAGTTTTGAAACCTGCTCATTAGTGAGTGCTCTCTTTGCGCGGGCAGACATGACAAGCAGCGGTTGACCCTCTTTACCTCTCACCTCAAGCATATTGCCTGCAAACTCCTCCATCTGCTCAAGAGAGATCTCAATTATTGTCTTATCACTCTCTTCAATGAGACCAATAAGATCTTCTCTTTGGTTTATATCATCTACCGCGTCCAGGCATACTATCGCAATAGCTGATCCTACGCACATCATTACATTTGTGTGGTAGATTGGTTTCCCCGAAGAGTCACATGCATCAAATATCAGGTAATCGTATTCAAGTTCGTCGCAGAATTGCTCAAGCACCTCTTCGTCTGTTCTTTGCGAGCGACAGGCAAATGCTATACAGTTATCTCTGTCCAGAATCATACTCCCTGTTCCTTCAAGAAATTTCTCCTTTTTCTCAAAATCGGTGAGATCTACAACTCGTTTAAACTTAAAGTTGCTCTTTAGAAAGTTGATAACACCCTCTTTTCTCTCAAGTCTGCGGTTTGGCGCAAACATAGGGTAAAGAACAAGTGTACCTCCCTCATGTGTAGAAAACCAGTTGTTTGGAAAAACAGAATCAGGAGTGTGAGGTTCGGGAGTATCATTTATTACCATAACCTCAACATCGGCATCTTTTAGCATTGCCGTAAAATTATCGAATTCAGCTGTAGCTTTTTCGTTTGCCATCTCTGCGAACCCCTCTTTCTGAAAAGCATTATTTGCCGATGTTTGACTATTAAAGCCAAAGTTCGATGGTCTGACCATCAATATTTTGTTTGTTGACTGCATCTGTCCTTTTAAAGTTTATACTTTACAATACTCTGATTTATACTTTAATTCTCAAGAGATTTTATTGAAGCTTTAATTATCCCTATTGCCTCCATCAACTCCTCTTCGGTTATTACCAAAGGTGGCGCAAATCTGATTATATGTTTATGGGTTGGTTTGGCAATCAGACCATTTTCAGCCATTTTAAGACAAACATCCCACGCCTCTTTTCCATTGAATGGCTTAATAACTACTGCGTTGAGCAACCCTTTACCTCTAACAAGCTCAATGAACGGCGAATCAAAAGTCTTCATCTCACTTCTGAATATTTTACCCAGATATTCGGCCTTTTCGGTAAGCTTCTCATCCGTTACAACCTCGAGTGCTGCTTTTGCAACCTGGCAGGCTAGAGGAAATCCTCCGAATGTAGAACCGTGCTCGCCCGGTTTAATCGTTAGCATTATATGGTCATCGGCAAGAACAGCCGAAACAGGCAATACTCCTCCCGAGATTGCTTTACCTAAAATTACGATATCGGGACGAATCTCTTCGTGGTCGCAGCAAAGCATTTTACCGGTACGTGCAATACCTGTCTGAACCTCGTCAGCCACAAAAAGAACATTATGTTTTTTACATAGCTCAAAACATTTTTTCAAATATCCTTCATCCGGTACAAATACACCGGCTTCTCCCTGAATGGGCTCAACAAGAAATGCGGCTACATGTTTCCCTCTCTCCTCAAGTACTTTTTCAAGTGCCTCTGCATTGTTGTAGGGTATTTTCACCAGACCAGGTGTGAATGGGCCGTACATTGCGTAAGAATCCGGATCGGTTGATAGAGAGACAATTGATATGGTTCTCCCGTGGAAGTTACCTTCACATCCGATAATGAGGGCCTTGTCTTCGGGGATGTTCTTCTTTACATAACCCCATCTTCTGGATAGTTTCAGCGCGGTCTCTACTGCCTCTGCACCGGAGTTCATTGGTAATACTTTATCATATCCGAAATAATTGTGAATAAACTCCTCATAAGGTCCAAGCTTGTCATTGTAAAATGCCCGTGAAGTAAGGCAAAGCTGTTGTGCCTGTGAGGTCAGAGCCTCAACAATTCTTGGATGACAGTGCCCCTGGTTAACTGCAGAGTATGCAGACAGGAAATCGAAATATCTCTTTCCATCTACATCCCATACAAAGGCCCCTTTTCCTTTGGAAAGGACAACCTCCAGTGGGTGGTAATTATGTGCTCCGTAAAGATCTTCCTGTTCAATAAATGACTTTGCTTTTTCTGAAATTTTCATGATGTGGCTTTGTTGATTTTTTTAATGCGACTAACGTAGCAAATTTAGGCCATATTTCACACATAAAATGTTCATAAGTTGTTTGTAATTAAAGAAAATAATCTTACCTTTGCAACCCGTTTTGTATAACGGAAATAGTTAAAGTTAAGAATAACAACTAATTATGCCAACAATTCAACAGTTAGTTCGCAAGGGCCGCGAGGTTATCGTAGAGAAGAGTAAATCTCGTGCGCTTGACGCTTGTCCTCAAAGACGCGGAGTTTGTGTACGTGTTTACACTACAACTCCTAAGAAACCAAACTCAGCTATGCGTAAAGTAGCTCGTGTGCGCCTCACCAATCAGAAGGAGGTTAATGCGTATATACCGGGTGAAGGTCACAACCTTCAGGAGCACTCTATTGTGCTTGTACGTGGTGGTCGTGTTAAAGACCTTCCTGGTGTTCGTTACCACATCCTTCGCGGTGCACTTGATACTGCAGGTGTAGACGGACGTAAGCAAGGACGCTCGCTGTACGGTACTAAGAGACCTAAGAAAACAGCAGCAGCTAAAGCTAAAAAGTAATTATCAATTCAATTATCTAAGTAATGAGAAAAACGAAGCCTAAAAAGAGGATTCTACTTCCCGACCCCAAATTTCACGACACTAGTGTTACCAGATTCGTGAACAATTTGATGTTACAGGGCAAGAAGAGTATCGCCTATCGCATCTTCTATGATGCACTAGACATTGTCGGCGAAAAGATGAAAGATTCTGAAAAGGCTCCTCTCGAAATCTGGAAAAAAGCTATTGAGAATGTAACCCCACAGGTAGAGGTGAAAAGCCGCAGAGTGGGTGGTGCAAACTTCCAGGTTCCAACCGAGGTGCGTCCGGAAAGAAAGATTTCACTTTCAATGAAAAACCTGATTATGTACGCCCGCAAAAGGTCTGCTCATACAATGGCAGATAAACTTGCCGCAGAAATTATGGCAGCTTATAACAACGAAGGCGCTGCATACAAGAGAAAAGAGGATATGCACAAAATGGCAGAAGCTAACAAAGCATTTGCGCATTTCCGGTTTTAAGCACCCCAGAACCAATTAAATGGCAAGAGATTTACAATACACAAGAAACATAGGCATCATGGCTCACATCGATGCCGGAAAGACGACTACATCTGAGCGAATCCTGTTTTATACAGGTAAGACCCACAAAATGGGTGAAGTACACGACGGTGCTGCTACAATGGACTGGATGGTTCAGGAGCAGGAGCGTGGTATTACTATCACTTCAGCTGCAACCACAGCATTTTGGAACTACGACGGAAACCAGTATCAGATAAACCTTATTGATACTCCCGGCCACGTAGACTTTACTGTAGAGGTCGAGAGATCACTGCGAGTATTAGACGGTACTGTTGCAACATTTTGCGCAGTAGGCCGCGTACAGCCTCAGTCAGAGACTGTATGGCGCCAAGCCGACAAATATCATGTGCCAAAAATGGCTTATGTTAACAAAATGGACCGTGTTGGAGCTGACTTCTATGCGGTTGTAGAGGAGATTAACACTAAGCTTGGAGCAAATGCAATTCCTATCGCACTTCCTATAGGTGCAGAGGATAAATTCGAAGGCATAATTGACCTTGTATCAAAAAAGGCATATTATTACGATCAGGACAACAAAGAACTTGTTAACTACGTAATAAAAGATGTGCCTGCCAATATGGTAGACGAGGTTGATGAGTGGAGAGGAAAACTTATCGAATCAATTGCAGAGTACAATGATGCAATTCTTGAGAAGTTTTTTGATAATCCTGACTCTATTTCTGATGATGAGATTATAGCAGCACTGCGCAAAGCAACCATTGATATGGCTGTTGTGCCTGTAACCTGCGGTTCGTCATTTAAAAATAAAGGTGTTCAGTACCTGCTTGACTCAGTAATGCGCTATCTTCCTTCTCCGCTTGATATCGGAGATGTAAAGGGTATAAATCCTGATACAGAAAAGGAAGAGATCCGCAAGACAAATGTAAAGGAGCCGTTCTGCGGCCTAGTGTTCAAAATTGCAACCGACCCATTTGTTGGCCGTCTTGCATATATCAGAGCATATTCAGGCAAGCTTGATTCCGGTTCATATATACTCAATACAAGATCAGACAAGAAAGAGAGGGTAGCCCGCCTCTACCAGATGCACTCCAACAAGCAAAATCCAATCGATTTTGTTGAAGCGGGAGACATCTGTGCAGCTGTTGGCTTTAAGGAACTTCGCACAGGTGATACTATCTGTGTAGAAAACCACCCGATTGTTCTTGAGTCTATGTCTTTCCCTGATCCTGTTATCGGTCTGGCTGTTGAACCAAAAACACAGAAAGACCTTGACAAACTGGGAATGGCACTTTCAAAACTTTCAGAAGAGGATCCTACATTTACTGTTCGTTCAGATCACGAGACCGGCCAGACCGTTATCAGCGGAATGGGTGAGCTCCACCTGGAGATCATTGTAGACCGTCTAAGGAGAGAATTTGGAGTTGAAATTAACCAGGGTGCACCTCAGGTTAACTACAAAGAGGCTATCCGTTCAACCGTTCAGCATCGCGAAGTATTCAAGAAGCAGACCGGTGGTCGTGGTAAATTTGCAGATATCATTATTGAAATCGGCCCTGCAGACGAAGGTATTACCGGACTTCAGTTTATTGATGAGGTTAAAGGTGGTAATATTCCAAGGGAGTATGTTCCTTCTGTTGAGAAAGGTTTCAAAGCAGCTTTGGCAAACGGTGTTCTTGCCGGATACGAGGTTACCTCACTTAAGGTAATTCTTAAAGACGGTTCATTCCACGCAGTTGACTCAGATGCACTTTCATTTGAAATCTGCGCAAGACAGGCATTCCGCAAAGCATGCCCTAAGGCAAATCCATATATTCAGGAGCCTATTATGTCTCTTGAAGTTGTTACTCCGGAAGATTACCTTGGTGATGTTATCGGTGACCTTAACAAACGCAGAGGCCAGATTAACAACATGGATTCCAAAGGAAATGCAAGAATCGTTAAAGCCAAGGTTCCGCTTTCAGAGCAGTTTGGCTATGTAACTGTTCTTCGTACTCTATCTTCAGGAAGGGCAACCAGTACCATGGAGTTCTCTCACTATACCGAACTTCCTGCGAACCTTGCAAAAGAGGTTATCGAGAAGGCCGGCGGTAAGAAATTTGATACCGATTCAGACGAATAAAAGAGAAAAAATTAAAGATATGAGCCAAAAAATAAGAATTAAGCTAAAATCTTACGATCATATGCTTGTAGACAAATCGGCAGACAAGATCGTAAAAACAGTAAAAGCTACCGGCGCAGTTGTAAGTGGTCCTATTCCACTTCCGACAGACAAAAAGATCTTCACTGTTAACCGCTCTACATTCGTTAACAAGAAAGCTCGTGAGCAGTTCGAACTGAACTCGTTCCGCCGTCTGCTGGACATATACAGCTCTACTCCAAAAACAGTAGATGCTTTGATGAAACTTGAACTTCCAAGCGGAGTTGAAGTAGAGATCAAAGTCTGATAAATTGAGTGTAAATAATTGTAAGATTTTAAGGAATTTTACTATTTTTGCACTCCGTTTCGGGCCCATAGCTCAGTTGGTTAGTAGCACCTGACTCATAATCAGGGGGTCGCTGGTTCAAGCCCAGCTGGGCCCACAAGAAAAGCACCTGCAAAACCGCAGGTGCTTTTCTTATGGGCCCCGGGCCCATTGTTATTTTCTTTTTTTAATTATAGCTGCTTTAAATTCGTATTCGTTAATCTCATGTTTTCTCAGATCAAACTGTTCATTATCGAGATATTTTTCGATAAAAGGCAAATCAGGCGCATAATGAAAATGTCCCCCAATCTTGAGTGAGTGCAAAATATTCATATAAGTTTTGCCATATGCAATATAGTCTCCATTTTCTCTCAGATTATGATGAATAAAATGATTTGAAAATCCCAGATTACTGATTATTGTCCCCCATTTTTCTTTTCCGTAATCGTATTCAAGCCAATCTGCAGTTATGAAATTTGATGAATTAAATTTATATCTGTCAATCCCGTAAACTTCAAATCCCTTATTTTTTAGATAATTAACTAAATGGCCGGAACTCCCACAACCTATATCTAAAACTGGTTGCATTAGGTTCTCAGTATCAATCTGTAAAATATTAAACTGTAATTTGGGGCTATATTCAGAACATGCAACGGGATCTATCTTTCTGTCAGCGTTTTTATAAATTTTCTCAGCAAAAGAATTACTCTCTTTAAGCCATTCTTTTAGTTTCTCATAATGCTTTTTTGAAATATTTTCAACTGAATCTGTTTTTGACTGAATATTTTCAAATAAGTCGGAGTAGATTTTCTTTAAGTGACTTTTCTCATTATTGCCAAACGAATAGTATTGGTTTACTCTGTAGAATTCTTCTATTGCTTTATCTGTGGCATAATCAATTAAGAATTGTCTTGAATCGGGATTTACTTTGTCTATGGTTGACATAGCTATAACCGTTTCATTTGCAAATTGAAATATCTCAAGGTTATCAAGAAGAATGTTTTTGTTTTTGTTAAATTCTATTTGCTTATCAATTCTTTTAACAAATTTATCAATTTGCACTGGTCTCATAGTGTTCGGCATAACGTATTTAAAGGTGTACAATATCTAGTTTAAGGCCTCGGGAAAAGAGAGTCAACCAAACCTTTGCCGGGGTTTATTGTCTGATGTTTTAAAATAATTGGAAATTTTATATGCTTTTGTAATCTTTATGTATATAATTCAGGCATAAAGTTATGTTATTTAAGCATTAAATTTTTAATCAAACTATTTTACTTACGTATCCAAGACCCTTGTATTGACATATCCATCAAATTTGCCCTTCCTGACCATTTGTATGTTGTGGGCCAAACACGAAAAGATCTTACAAAATAGGTAAAAGCCCTTAAACTTAAAGGCAGGTCTTTTGGTTCCCACTTTTTTGTTACATCCATTTCAATCAGTACAAGATCTCCTTTTCGCAAGAGTGAATATTCTCCACCTGTTAAGACTGTCCCTGAAACAGAATAAATCCAGGTGCCTTTCATTTGTTGGTTTTGTGGCAAACTAAGCAGGTTGGGGAATCCGTTTTCAAATTTTATATCAATCCTATCCGGTCCATAATCTAACCAATAATTGGTTACCATTTGTTCCTTATTTAAACTGAAATTATGTATTCCGGTTTTTATGTTGCCTTGCGCATTTTCCAGAACGAAAAGAGCAGTATTAGGGGGGTTAATTTCACCAATAGTTAGTTTTGAGGCGTAACGTGCAAAATATGTTTTTTGTCCATTTCGTTTTATAGCAAACTTAGAAGGAGTAAGCTTCCTATCACCAACTTGTGCATGAATTATAGTTCCTTCTCTATTTACAAAATCAAACTCTTGCATATAAGCAAGCAATAGTTTTGATGGTTTTTCCATATCATTGCCAACCGGTGCTAAAAATGGTAACCGATCATGATTAACTGAATTTTCTTTTATTAATAACTCAATACGCCTTCCTTTGTAATCAGTAAAGGCAATGTCAACATCCACACCCGTTTTTAATATCTCAAAACGATCTGGAGACATTTGTACCTTACTCGCAATTCCTAATCCTTTACCTACGGCAAAAGTGGTGCTATCAAAAAAAACATCCGGCTGGTAATATACATCTATCTTCTTATCTGTCCTGTACATCAGAACTCTTAATCCCTTGCCAAAACACAAATCATCATAATACTGTGGCTCTATCATTTCGTATTCAGGGTCACCTTTAAAGCTGACCACTAAAAGTCGCTTTATAGGTTCAACTGCTAGTATGAACGGGAAAACAAAATTTTCATGAATAGTTTGATTAATAACGAATTCTTTAGTTGTACCATGAGCATTTTTTGATAGAAAAAGTAATAGTATAAAAGGTGTGATATATACAATAAGCGACATCCACACTTTATACGGGCGCCTATAATATAACGCTTGGACTACTCCATAAAGGGCAAACAGGCCTAAAACAACATAAAAAAAGTGAAAATTGGCGTTAATTAATGCTAATAAACCTGACCCGGTAAATAAAATGCCAAAAACAAACATAATTACAACCTTAATAAAAAAATGATGAGATTCAAGCTTCATTGAGAGCTCCTGGTGTTGTCTTTTTGCAGAAAGAGCAATTGTTTCTTTATTGCCTTTTAATAGATGGTAGAGGTTTGAGCCAATTTCAAATAAACCTAATGAAATAATAATGTAAATAAGAATAATCATGAATAATTAATTTTATAAAAATTAGGTGCAAAGTTGTGGTATAAAATTAATAAGTTCATGAACCTGGGTTCATAAATCAGAAGGGAATAATCTTCTTTTTATCCGGCAGAGCGATTGAGGCTTAATTCCTAGAAATGAAGCTATATGGTATTGTGATATACGCTGAATGAAATCTTTGTTTTGCCTGATTAACTGGATATAACGTTGCTCAGGACTTTCGGTATAAAACGAAACAATGTGGTTTACAGCTGCAGCAAAAACTGTTTCAATCAATAATCGTCCAAATCTTTCGCCGTAAGTAACTTTTTGATAAAAGAGCTGTAAGTCGGTTTTGGAAATAGCATACATAGTGCTTTTTTCGATAGTTATTATACTTTTTGTAGCAGGAGTCTGCTTTATAAAGCCATCTATATCGCCTATAAAATTTCCTTCGTTCCGAAAAATAAATGTTCTTTCTTCTCCATTTATGTTAGCCGTGTATCGCACCAAACCCTTTGCAATAAACCATAATTTATTACAAATTTCTCCTTCCTGATGAACAACAGTGTTAGCTCCATACTCTTTAACCTTGAATAAAGAATCGATAATCTGTAAGTCCGAATTATTCAATGGAATGAATTCATTTATTTTACTAATAAGCAACTCTTTCATGATCAACTAACTTGTTAAAAGACATTATTCGCAATAAGCACATGATGCTATTTATTAGCGCTTTTCGGCATCATTTGTTCTCAGGTAAATTTATTTCAACTTGTTTCTTAAGCGCAAGATTCATTTGATTATAACCAATCTCCGTTTTTTTAATCATACTTCCCATAAATAAAACCATAGGCCCCCTAAATCTTTCAATTTGCCGAAATCTAGTTTTACCATCTGAAGTTAGTTCAAGAAGAAATGCATGGTCACCACTATAAATAATCCTAAGAAAACTCCCTCCCCATAGAATTTTTTTGAATGGAATTACTTCATACACTTCTGGCACAAATATCATTGGTTTCATATCAGGTGTAACAACCTTAATACGTATGCGTTCACCTTCCTTCAAATTTCCTTCGACCAATGGAATAAACGAGTTCCATGTTTCCCACGATTTGAAATCCACTAGTACTTCCCATATTTTTTCTGGTTGCGCATCAATATCAATCCAAGCATCGATTTCACGGTGCATTATTTTGGAGATTTTCTTCTCTTTCATAGCAGTATATTTACTTTAAGTGACATGTTCTGCAAAGCCAGACATTTAAAATTTGAGATTTTAGGCTAATTTAATAACTTTAGAAATGCCAGCCCACTTTAAGTGATATTTCACCCTGAAACTTTTTGGTTTTGTACTCAGTTTCACCAACAGTTATTTTTCTGTCGTTCAAAACGTAATGCACTGCTCCCCAAGGTTCAACATAAAAGTTTTTGTAAACTTTAAAAATATAACCACTACCTGAAGTGGCTACATAATTTTTAAGATCATAATCCTGATTATTCATTTTTGAGGTTATAGTGTTATCCCACATTTCAATCCCGACACCATACCACCATCCTTCGAAGTTGTTTTTCAAGAAATAATCAAAAATCAATGCTTTAGCAGTAGTATTTAAATCCTTATAATCCTCATTGTCTATTAGTTTATCAGGCATCGTAAAGCCAGCAATTACACCACGAATCCTGATTTTTTTGTATCCATACCACAATTGGGCTGAGTATCCAAAGTTACCTGATATCATGCTCATAATTGGAGGTAATAAGTCAATTGCTACACCAACAGTTTGTTTGACTTTAAGACTGTCAGTGTGTGATTTTCTAGTCTGTTTTTGATAATTTGCTTCAGGTAAATCCGATTGTGCTGAAATTGTTGTTGCAACATAAAACACTGCAACTATAAGTAAGATGTATTTTTTCATATCATAATGTTTAAAAAATTATGATACAAAGTTCGGTCGGAAAATCAGTTAAATTACTTCACATTTGTTATCAAATACTCTCAATCGAATAATTCTTTACGGATCCGGCTTAATGACTGTGGGGCTATACCCAGAAAATTTGCAATATGATAAAGTTGAACCCTTTGAAGAATTTCAGGAAACTGGCGTAATAGGTTTTCATAGCGCTCTGTTGCAGTAAGCACTTGTAAATCTACACTCTGCCGAATAATTTTCAAAAATGCCTGTTCTGTTAAAACTCTGCCAAGTCTTTCAATTTTTGGGTTTTTTATATATAAATCGGACAAGGTCTGCTGTTTGATAACCAATAATTCAGAATTTTCAATTGCCTTAATATTAATTAGTGATGGAGAATTACTCAAACGACTCTCGTTTGATGTTACCCAATCTCCTTCAAAAGCAAAATCGATTGTTATTTCATTGCCATTGTATAAGGATTTATAATAAATCAGTACTCCATGGTTCACCAAACCAATAAAATTGCAAATCTGACCCTCCTCTAGTAAAAACTCATTTTTCCCAAGCGTTTTTACTTCAAATAAATCAAAGAATACCTGGAATTCCTCCTCAGTTAATGAAATGATTGGTTCAATACTTCTTAGCAATGTGCTGATTTTATCCATAAAAGAATTGTTGGCAGGATTTGTTTTTGCACGCAATTTAGACAATTCTTCTAAATCACTTATAGTAGCACATCTTTTATCAGTTTGAACTTCAACAAAAAAATTTTTACAGAATTATAATTACTATGTATTTACCTTACATTGCAATTTACACCTTTAGTAAAATAATTTATGATGCTTGAAACACGAATAGTGCTTATCAATAAATAATTAGGGATGGTTAGCAAATAATTCGTACTTTTATGGAATCAATATAGACCATAATATTCTAAGCAAACCATTATTCTCTAAGCAATGGCTAGGTGGTCTTGAAAAGATTTACATGTAGAAAATTTAATTAAGTAAGTGTAATATGAAATTTGTTTTGAGATTATTGAGCCTTTTTTTAGTAATGTCGTTGTTTGGAGTATTTACCTCATGTAATAAGCATGATTCTCCATGGAATGGGATAAACCCGTTTGACAATGGAGGCAAAGAACGGAATATGATTGTAGTTATAAGTGATATTCATCTTGGAGCAGACCTTGCTTATGCTGAATGTAATGAAAACCTTGGACTCCTTGAAGAATTCCTAAAACGGCTAAAAAAATCTCCTAATGTAAAAGAGCTTGTAATTGCCGGAGATTTGCTTGATGAGTGGTTTGTGCCAGCTACAATTGACACATATCAGGGTAAGGATCAGGCGGATTTTGTAAAACGCATTGCGGCTGCCAATAAAGGGGTAATTGATGTTTTAAACAGCATTATCAAAGAGAAGAAGATTTTAGTAACATATGTACCGGGTAACCATGATTTGACTGTTACAGAAGAGAGTGTCAGATTAATCCTTCCGGGCATAAACCAGAAGAGAGATCCTGAACTGGGATTAGGCACATATTCACCGGTTGGCATCCCTGAGATTGCAATTGAACACGGCCACCGTTACAACTTTTTTTGCGCTCCTGACCCAATTTCTAACCAGGATATTGCCCCTGGCACCATTACGCCTCCGGGTTACTTTTTTACAAGGCTGGCAGCTCTGCACGTAGCTCAAAAGAAACCAGCCGCTGCAGATATCGTACCTGTTGTTACCAAAAATTCATCCGGAAATGAAAGCCAGGATTTACTTTTTGCTTATTGGAAATTATGGGAGTGGTCTGTTAATCTTTTTACTATTACAAACAAGTTTGATGAAAATATTTTTGTTACAAATGTAGATGGATTTACAGGAACATTTTCTGTAAACGATGTCTTACCATTTCAGGAAACTGCAGGTGGTTATATTGATGTCAATCTTTATAAAGGGATTCAAGATTCATGGGATCAAAGGCAAACACTTAATCGTGTAAATGTTCATATTCCTGTTTTACAGGCTATTTCTAACGCTGCCAGTGCAACAGAGACAGATAACCAGGCAAAATCTCAGTATTTTTTGAATCCTGATTCAGATAAAAGAATTGTTATATTCGGACACTCACATGTTCCCACAATAATTCCTTCCGAAGATAATCACGGACAAAAATGTATCTATGCAAATTCAGGAACATGGATAGATCACAATCCTAAGAGAACCACTACACATTTTATAGTTATAACACCTCAGGGCAAAGATACTTCTACACAAACCTTTGTTAAGCTGTATAATTTTGAAAATAAAAATGTAACCTTGATGGCTCAAGATTCTTTACGTTACTAAGGGAAATGATCTAATTATTACAGAGTATAAGAATATTTGGTAGCGATTGATTAGAAATCAAACGTAAAATCGGCTTTTTTAACAAGTCGTTCGAAGCGGGTGCGGTCAAAACTGTAGATTTTTGCAGGTTTGTGTTTTACCCCACTTACTACCTCACCTGAGTCAATCAGGACACCGGTATTCTTCCTTTGTTCTTTTCGGGATTTTGTGCCTTTTTTTACAACTGTCACATTTTCTGACCTTCCCACCATCTTCTTTTGAAAATTGCCACGGTCAAATTTTGTATTTAGAATACTTTCATAAACTGTCTGAAGCTGTTTGATTGTAAAATACTTATCCAGCAGTTCAAATGCTATTGGGTAATGTCGTATCTCATGTTTTAGCTTTTCGATTGCCTCTGATATTATCTCATGATGATCAAAAGCAAGTGATGCGTCGGCTAGTACACTCTCTATCGGAAACCATCCGGCATCGGTAATATCCTCACCTCCTGTAACTTTTACTCTGTTAAAAAGATAAGGATTAATCAGCGCGTAAAATGCAACAGTAATAACACGCCCTCTTGGGTCTCTGTCAATAGATGAAAATGTTTTGATTTGCCTCATAAATACACCTGAGATGCCTGTCTCCTCTTTCAATTCTCTCTCCGCACACTCTTCTATTGTCTCATCCATTCTCAAGAAACCTCCGGGTAGTGACCAGTTATCTTTAAAAGGCTCTGCCCCTCGCTGAACAAGCAATATATTAAGGGTTTCACCATCAAATCCAAACACGACGCAATCTGAGGTAAGCGCTGCTCTGGGATAGTCATATGTAAACTTACCGTCCATCAGTTCTGTTTTTGTAATTATTACACAAAATTAGTAGAAAAACAGTTAATGCCTATTTTTAGAAGTAAAAATCAATCGACAGATGCATTTGAGGGTGCTTTTCCGATTTTTCTGTATCTTGCCTTGAATAAATCAAAAGACCGCCATGAAAAAACTCTTTACAATTCTTCTTGCCACTGCTGCTCTGACTTTTCCCAAACAATCCAACAGTCAGATTACCGGGAAATGCCCTGTATATCAGTTTTCTTACACCAAAATGCTACCTGCCACTCCGGTAAAGGATCAGGCTGTAACCGGAACATGCTGGTCGTTTGCGACAACTTCGTTTTTTGAATCTGAACTTATAAGAATGGGCAAAGGTGAATTTGATCTCTCGGAGATGCACACAGTACGCTACAATTATATTAATCGTGTAAAGGATAATTATTTAAAACGAGGGAAGGGAAACCTGCAAGAGGGCAGCCTCTCAAACATGATGTTTGATGTTGTTAATGAGCATGGAATTGTACCTGAGGAGGTTTACAGCGGAATTAACTACAACTCCCCTACCCACAATCATACCTTGTTGAACGAATATGTAAATGCAATCGCAGCCGTACCAGTTAAAAATAAAGAGGTAACCATGGAGTTCGACAAGCTTTTGAACTCTTTGCTGGATATCTATCTGGGAAAGGTACCACAGAAGTTCACCTATAAAGGAAGAGAATATACTCCCTGGAGTTTCTACCAAAGCCTGGGACTTAACACAAACGATTACATTTTTCTCACAAGCTTTACCCATCACCCTTATTACAAAGAATTTTTGCTGGAGATTCCGGACAACTGGAATGGAGGACTATATTACAACCTCCCCCTTGACGAATTTATGCAAGTCATAGACAACTCAATAGAGAAAGGATTCACCGTCAGCTGGGATGGGGATATGAGCGAGAAAAGCTATTCAGACAAAGTCGGCATTGCGGTTTTGCCAACTGCAGAGGAGCTTGCTTCTGAGGAGGGTTCCAAACTCTCTTTTAACAGGATATACAAGGAGGTCAATACTGACGCAACATCTCGCCAAAAGGGCTATGAAACCTTCGTGACCACAGATGACCACCTTATGCACCTAATTGGAACTGCAAAGGACAAGAATGGCACAACTTACTACATAGTAAAGAACTCATGGAAGCCCGAAATCAACCGCTTTGGAGGTTATAATCACCTATCAAGGGAGTACGTTAAGGCAAAAACCATCTCTGTTTTGGTGCACAAAGATGCATTACCGGCAGAAATCCTGAAGAAATTGCGTTAGAAAAATCATACTAAGTGGATTTTTAAACATTTTTTATACTTTTATGTTTTAGAATAAATGAAGAGGACTCTCGCCATAATATTATCGGTAATTCTAATGGCCAGCCATATGTACCTGACCATTGGAACTCACTTTTGTGGTGGTGTAGCCAATAATTCTGAGATTATTCTTGGGAAATCCGTAATTGATTGTGGTATGTCCTCAATTAAAAGTGATTGCCAAAATGAGCACAAAAGCGAAAATCCCAATGACCTGATTAATTCTGTTCCATGCTGTGAAGATAGGTATCAGAATATTCAAACTACAGATGATTTTGTTAAAGATGTTCAGCAAGTCATATTAAACTTTGACTTTATTGTTTTTTATCTGTATACCTCTATTTCGACTAATCATTTTCCAAAACAAGCAGAAAATTTATTTGCTTACAAATCTCCCCCACTGATTGAAAAAGACGTTCAAGTTCTATTTCAATCGTTCCTTAATTGAGTGTAAATGAAGAATGACGACCTTACTGAATTCAGTAGGTCAGCAGGTAGATTGTACCAACGCAATCAAAAATTCATTAAACCAAATATTATGCTCAACAAAATAATAAAATATTTTTTGGAGAATAAGCTTGTCACAATACTTATTCTCACAGTTCTGGTTGTATGGGGAGTTGTAACTTCACCATTTAACTGGAATGTTGATTTTTTACCTAGGGACCCGGTTCCTGTAGATGCCATTCCTGATATTGGTGAAAATCAGCAAATTGTATTCACAGAATGGATGGGTCGCAGTCCTCAGGATGTTGAGGATCAAATTACCTACCCTTTAACAACTTCATTACTTGGATTACCCGGCGTAAAGTCGGTAAGAAGCACTTCAATGTTTGGCTTATCGTTTATTGCCATCATCTTTGATGAGAAAGTAGAATACTACTGGAGTAGGACGAGGGTGCTTGAAAAACTAAACTCTCTTTCAGCGGGAGTACTTCCGGAAGGTGTCTCACCGACACTTGGACCAGATGCAACAGCTCTTGGTCAAGTTTTTTGGTACACTCTTGAAGGCAGAGATTCTACCGGTGGTTCCGCAGGAGGTTGGGATCCTCACGAATTAAGAACTATTCAGGATTATTATGTCCTTTTTGCATTAACATCGGCAGAAGGTGTTTCGGAAGTGGCTTCAATTGGTGGGTTTGTTAAAGAGTACCAGGTTGACCTTGACCCTGTTGCAATGAAAGCTCATGGTGTGAACATGATGATGGTTATGGAAGCCATCAGAAACAGCAACCTTGATATAGGTGCTAATACCATAGAAATTAACCTTGTGGAATACTATGTTCGCGGTTTGGGTTATGTTAAAAGTTTGCAGGAAATTGAGATGTCCGTTGTAAAAGTGACCAATAACATTCCAATCCGTATACGCGATATTTCAAAAGTAAACATTGGACCTGCTCCACGTGGCCACAGCGGATTTCTGGATAAAGGAGGAGCAGAAGCTGTTGGAGGTGTGATTATCTCGCGCTATGGTGATAACCCCCTAAAAACCATTCAAAATGTCAAGGACAAAATAAAAGAAATCAGCCCAGGCCTTCCATCTAAGACATTAGCAGATGGGACTGTGTCTAAGGTTACCATTATTCCCTTTTACGACAGGACTCAACTTATTAACGAAACGCTCGGAACACTGAATGAAGCTATCCGTCTGCAAATTATGATCACAATAATTGTTATCATAATAATGGTTTTTCATTTAAGAGCCTCATTTATGATATCAGCATTGTTGCCGATGGCCGTTTTAATGTGCTTTATAATGATGAGATATCTGAAGGTTGATGCAAATATTGTGGCACTCTCAGGTATAGCTATCGCAATTGGAACGATGGTTGACCTGGGTATTATCCTCAGTGAAAACATATTGCGTCATACCGAGGAGTCTCCGCCTGCTCAACCTATGATCACAACCGTATACAATGCAACAATTGAGGTATCTTCTGCCATTCTTACAGCTGTTTCAACAACTATCGTAAGTTTTTTACCGGTTTTTACACTTCAAGCAGCAGAAGGTAAACTTTTCGGGCCACTTGCTTATACAAAAACTTTCGCTTTACTAGCGGCTCTGGTTATAACACTTTTTATTATGCCGGCATTAGCTCACTGGTTATTCTCAATAAAACCTGTCAGAAAGAGCTATAAACTGGCATTAAATATATTATTGTTCTTATCGGGAATAATTTTACTTTGGTGGTCATCATGGGCTGGCATTGCGATTATATTGCTTGGAATAAATAACATTGCAAGTATATTTGCTCTGAAACAAAAATTACCTACTCCTCTTCTTAACAGGTGGTTTAGCAATCATAGTGCCCATCATACTATAGCTATTGTGGTAGTCTCAATATCTTGGTTGCTAGCCCGTGAATGGATGCCTCTGGGGGTAGCCAATAGTTTGCTGGTCAATTTCTTTTTTATTGCTTTGATTATAGGCATTGTCCTGGGTGGATTTAAAATTTTTATTGAATTGTACCCTAAAATTCTTAATTGGTGTCTTGAACATAAAGGTGTTTTTCTTCTTATTCCTGTATTAATAATTATACTTGGATTAAATATCTGGCTTGGTTTCGGTAAAGTTTTTGGGTTTATTCCAAAACTAACAGATAAAACAGGATTGAATATCAGAACAACCTCAGCCTGGAGTACAATGTCACACGCTTTTCCTGGCTTGGAAAAAGAGTTTATGCCAGCCCTTGACGAAGGCTCGTTCTTACTTATGCCTACCTCAATGCCGCATTCCGGGGTAGAGGCGAATATTAAATATTTGCAGCAGCTGGATATGCGTGTACAGGCAATTCCCGAAGTAGATATGGTTGTTGGTAAAGCCGGAAGGGTTGAAAGTGCTCTTGATCCGGCCCCAGTATCAATGTTTGAAAACATCATACAATATAAAACCGAATTCAAAAATGATGAAAATGGTTACCCTATTAGATTCAAGGTTGACAGGGAGGGTAACTTCGTAAAGGATAAAAACGGAGAATTGGTACCTGATAAAAGGGGACAGTATTACAGGCAATGGCGTGATCATATAAAAACTCCGGATGACATCTGGGATGAGATAATAAAGGCAACCAGCAATATCCCAGGCGTGACTTCGGCGCCCAAGCTGCAACCGATTGAAACTCGCCTTGTAATGTTACAGACAGGTATGCGTGCTCCAATAGGAATTAAAGTGTTCGGACCCGACTTGAAAAGCATTGAGGATTTCAGCTTGAAAATTGAACAACTGCTCAAAGAGGTTCCTTCGGTTAAAGCTGAAGCAGTGTACGCTGATCGCAGTTTGGGTAAGCCTTATCTCGAAATTCAGATTGATCGCTCTGCCATAGCACGATATGGATTGAATATTGCCGATGTACAAATGTATCTGGAAGTTGCTTTGGGCGGAATGCCTTTGACAACAACAATTGAGGGGCGTGAGCGATACAATATAAGAGCCAGGTATGCAAGAGAATGGAGAGATAGTCCGGAAGCAATTCAAAGAATATTTATTCCTACTCCAAGCGGACAGCAGATACCTTTAGGTGATTTGGCTCAGATTGACTTCCGCCCCGGACCTGGCATGATTAGGGGTGAAGATTCGTTTTTAGTTGGTTATGTGCTTTTGGACAAAAAAGATGGGTATTCTGAGGTTACTGTAGTTGAAGATGCCGATAGGTACATTTTGTCAAAAATTGCAAGCGGGGAGTTAATTGTTCCTTCGGGAGTCAGTTATAAATTCTCGGGCAGCTATGATAATCAAGTCCGTGCCGAAAAAAGATTGGCAATTGTAGTGCCTTTGGTCTTGATCATGATTTTTTTGATTCTCTATTTCCAATTCCGATCAACATCTGTTTCTCTGATGATATTTTCCGCGATTACTTTAGCTTTTGCCGGTGGTTTTATAATGCTTTGGCTGTATGGTGAATCCTGGTTTTTAAATATCAACCTTTTTGGAACCAACATGCGTGATCTGTTTCAGATGAAAACTTATAACCTGAGTGTAGCTGTGTGGGTAGGATTCATTGCCTTATTTGGAATAGCAACCGATGATGGCGTTGTAATTTCCACGTATCTGATGCAAAGCTTTAAAAGTCACAAACCTGAAAGTATCCATGAGGTTAGGTTAGCGGTTTTAGAGGCTGGAGTAAAAAGGATCCGGCCTTGTCTAATGACAACTGCAACGACATTACTTGCTCTTTTACCAATTCTTACATCCTCAGGCCGGGGAGCAGATATTATGATCCCAATGGCTATCCCGGCCTTTGGAGGAATGACTGTGGCTCTGATAACTCTTTTTGTCGTTCCGGTTTTGTATTCAGCAAGGGAAGAACATAAATTAAAAGGTAAGTAAAATGAAACAACTAATAATAAGCACACTATTGTTCCTGCTTTTTTCAAGCAGTGTATTTGGGCAATCATTAGATAATTATCTTATGACTGCTGCTGAAAACAATCCAAATCTTAAGGCAACGTTTTTAAAATATCAGGCTGCGTTAGAGCGAATCCCTCAGGTTGGGGCATTGCCCGATCCTCAGCTTTCTTTCAGCATTTTCATTCAGCCAATGGAACGATTTGCGGGCAATCAGGTTGGCAGCATATCAATAATGCAGATGTTCCCGTGGATTGGCACCCTTAAAGCTGCCAAAGAGGAGATGTCTCTTATGGCAAAAGCCGAATTTGAAGCCTTCAATGAAACCAAGGCAATGTTATTCTATGATGTTAAAATAGCATGGTACGTAATTTTGCAATTAAATAAGGAAATCGAAATCACATCTGAAAATATTCAATTATTAAAATCTTTAGAAAATATTGCCCTTGCCGGATTTAAAAGCGGGAGGCAGCGAGCATCGGTCTCTGGAGGTCCGGGAATATCTCAAGTTAGATCTTCTTCTGGTAATAGCCAACAAAGTTCTGGAATGGCAGGCATGAATTTGCAGTCGCAAACTTCTTCCAATAACGCAAGTAAAGAACCTGATATGAACAACATGGTAAAGATGGAAAATATGTCAGGTAGCGGTAATATGACAGATGTTCTGCGGGCTCAACTTGAATTGAATGAACTTCAAAATAGGTTATCTATATTAAAAGAAAGAAGAATCCCCTTACTTGCTCGCTTTAATCAATTGCTAAACAGAGATCTTGCAGAACCAATAATATTGCCAGATAGCTTAGTTGGCCTTGATATTCCAATCCCTTTCTCACAATTTCCCGATAGCATAATTAATAGCAATCCTATGCTTAAAATGCTCCACTACGAAGAAGCATCTTATATCGCCCGAGGGAAAATGAACAAGAAAATGGGAATGCCAATGATTGGCATCGGTTTGCAATATGACATATTTCAACCAGGGAACAATAGTCCGGCAATGATGAATGGAAGCAATATGCTTATGCCAATGGCAACAGTATCAATTCCTGTTTGGCGAAAAAAATACACTGCTGCTGTTCGCGAATCGGAAATAATGCGGGAGTATGTTTCCCAACAAATTGAATCCCAAAATGATAAGCTTATTGTAAGCTATGAAGAAGCAGCTAATCAATTCAGGTATGCAGAGCTCAGAAAAAAATTATACAGAGAGCAGGAAACTATTGCTAATCAAGCCTTAAATCTTCTTCTAGTACAATACTCCACTGAAGGTAGCAACTTTGAGGAGGTATTACGAATGCAACAACAATTACTGGGATACAGATTACAGCTTTTAAATGCATACATAGATGGAAATATTTCAGTGGCTACTCTGGAAAGGTTAATAGGTCGTTAATAAAAAGTTAAAACAATGAAAAATATATTTAGAAACAAATTTATACAATTAAGTCTGGTATTGATTTTAGGATTAATTATTGGAGGACTGTTATTTAGTAATAAAAATACCAACCATGTTGAGCAAGGGCATAGTCAAGAAAAGGAAACCACTTACACTTGCTCTATGCATCCTCAAATAAGGCAAAACGAACCTGGTAAATGCCCTCTTTGCGGAATGGATTTAATTCCATTAATTCAGGATTTTGGAAATACTGATGGCAATACTTTATTGCTTACTATGTCGCCTGAAGCAATTGCTCTGGCAAATGTTCAAACACAAAAAGTTAAAACTCTCCAATCAGGGCACGAGATAACACTTGCCGGGAAAATAGCTTTAAACGAACAGAAAATGTCAGTAATAACTGCAAATTATCCCGGACGAATAGAAAAACTTCATATTGACTATACAGGGCAAACCATTCAAAAAGGTCAGAAGTTAGCAACAATTTACTCCCCAGATTTGGTTACAGCACAAAAAGAGCTTATTGAGGCGGTTCGGTTTAAAAATGCAAACCCAGGCCTATATGATGCCGCCAAAGAAAAGCTTCGTCTATGGAAAATTACAGATGAACAGATTGAGTCTATTGAGAAAAGTAGCAATGTTATCAACGAGTTTGATGTATTCTCTGATTTATCAGGTGTTGTATTACAACGCAATATTTCAAGAGGTGATTTTGTAAATAAAGGGTCTGTGCTTTTTGAAATTACTGACCTTAGTCGGTTATGGGTTTTGTTGGATGCATATGAGAGTGATCTGCCTTTTCTTAGAGTTGGGCAGAAAATTACATTTAATGTATCTTCGGTCCCCGGTAAAGTTTTCAACTCGTCAATAATTTTCATAGATCCCATTATTAATAATCAAACTCGTACTGCTTCTGTAAGGGCCGAAATAAGCAATTCTCAATTGTTACTTAAACCGGAAATGTTCGTAAATGCTAAAGTGTTTGCTAACTTGCCCTTAAAAGAAAAATCTTTAGCAATTCCTTCAACAGCACTACTGTGGACAGGAAAACGATCTGTTGTTTATGTAAAGTCTCCCGATCAATCACACTCTGCTTTTGAAATGAGAGAGATTACACTTGGGCCTTCACTCGGAGACTATTATTTGGTTGAAAGTGGATTATCCGAAGGTGAGGAGATTGTGGTTTATGGAGTTTTTAGTGTTGACGCAGCAGCTCAGTTGGCTGGCAAACCTAGCATGCTTAATAAGGAAGGCAGAGAAGTAATTTTAGAGCACAAGCATGACGATAACCAATCCGGATATTTAAACACAACTATTGAAAAAACTAAATCAATGAATTATCAGGCAAACGCCTCTTTAGTCCCTTTGTTTGAATTATACTTGAAGTGGAAGAATCTGCTAGCGAAAGACAACTTTAAAGATGCTAAAGATATTGCCGTTGAAATGAAAAATGAGCTCAGTAAGGTTAACTTGAGTAAATTTAATACAGAAGAAAAAAATACCTGGACTAAATTTCATTCTGAGCTAAACGAAAATTTGCAACATGTAGGTCATTTTGCAACTATTCAGGAGATGAGGAAAGGTTTTCTTGTTACATCAAAAACAATGATTGAAATTGCTAAGTTATTTAAACCATTAAATGAGCCACTTTACATTCAACACTGTCCAATGGCCGATGAAAATAAGGGAGCTGATTGGCTTAGTATGGAGAAAGAAATTCTTAATCCATATTTTGGAAAATCTATGTTAACTTGCGGTGAAGTTACCGGAACGATTAAAAAATAAGCCCTACTAACTCGACCCTTAGAGGGGCTATACTCAAATAAAAAAGCACCTGCAAAACAGGTGCTTCTTATTAATGGTTCATGTGGTTTCTAGAACCTGAAACCTATTGTAGCCTGATACCAGAGATTTTTATAGCGAGGAGTTTCTGATGTTCCGTCACCTTTATTTGACTGGAGGTCCCATCCTACTCTTGTGCCAATAACAATTCTGTTCAGATTAAAATCAAGTCCTCCCAAAAATGAGAGAGTGTTTTTACGAATATTGTCATTTTCGAATACTTGTTCCTGTTCTGTATTAACAATAGCACTATTAAAAGTGTATTTGTCTTTTATAAGGAATGAATACTGAGGGCCGGCCAAAATTGTGATCAAAGAGATTGGCTTTATAGCGAATAACAAAGGTATATCAATATGATTACTTGTATAGGAATAGCTATAGTCACTGCCTAATAATGAACCTGATCCCTGATAACCTCTCTGCGAAAATAAAACTTCCGGTTGAACACCCAATAATTTTCCAAGTGGAATACCAACAAAAACGCCTGCAGCCAAACCGAATTTAGCATCGGCATTAAATTGCTCCCCTTCAGTATCGTACACATTAGAGTAATTTGCGCCACCTTTTATGCCGAACGATAATTTTTGTCTGAAGTCTGTACTGTTCTTTTGGGCAAATACACTACCAAAGATAAAGGTTGCAAATGCGAAAACCAGAATTACTTTTTTCATTGTTTTTTTCATCATTGTTTAATTTAATAATAACCATTTAATATAAATGATTGTTTAACAAAGGTGCCCAAAACAACCTACTCTATCACTACACAATTACTCTCTATTGTTACACATTTCACACATGATAATATAATAAAGTCCTCTCTGTTAGAAAACAAATGGAAAAAGGAATGTTACAATTGCCGCCCAGACAATATATAGTGGGAGGAAGTCTGTGATTGCATTGCCTGAAATTGATCTCCGGCTACCGGCAATAACCTTAACAAAACGGATTGTCACAAAGATGAGATTTATGAAAAGAAGTGTGTTTAAGCCCAGCACAGCTGCTCTGTTTGGAGTTATCCCCCATTCAAATATTCTGTAAATAATTGCCGATAGTGCAACTGCGTTTACCAAAACAGTAACAGCAGAAAGGAGAGTCAATATCCACAATTCAAAACGTCCTGCAACTTTTCCTGTTCTTCCCGAAACCGAAAAAAAGATAATTGCCATCACTCCAACAAGAAGGGCATTGAAAATTATCAGAAATTCTCTGTCATTGTAGGGGTTTTTCCCGGATATTGCTATGGCTGACAGAAAAATAACGAGCATAATCAGAACAAGCGGACTAAAGATTCTCGCAATCAGAGGAGATACTTTTCCAACCAAATTAGGGTTTGTTCTTATGATGTAAGTCCCAACTATAGGTGTTGCTGCAAGCCCGAAAATGGCAACATAATCAAAATATACACCCTCAATATTAAGCCCGATAAGGTTAAAAAGGCCAATGGTTATTGCTGACATTATTCCTCCGGCAATTAAAATCAGGGTTGACATCACTATCAGATCTCCGTTATACTTAAGGAATTCCAGAGGAGAATTACTTGATGAACTTAAGTTTTCACTTAGCTGAATACTCATTTCAGGCTGATTGCTCAATGCAAACTCATCATCAGATTTATGTTTAGTCTTTTTGTTATAATTGAATATTGGTATAAACTTTTCCTTCCTGCCCCCGGTAAATGCAAAACCCAGAACTGCCCAAAGCAAAAGCAAAATGTGAATCGAAGAGAGTATTAATGTGTCACTCTCCTTTACATCAGGCAGTGAATTTATAAAAATCAAAGCTACGAGTGTAAAAAGCGTTATTACTCCAATATGAGTTTTTGAGAGACTGTTTTTAAATACAAAAAATGCAGTAAGTGCGGGAAATACTATAAAGCCCACGTTTCGGGTGTAGAAGAACTCCTCACTAATGCCCAAAAAGGCCGGGATTTTTGCTATTAACCCGGCAATCACTACCAACACAGCAACCAGAACTATATCGCTCCTGCTACCCCATTTAATTTCGTCAAAACTTGCAGATGCGTTTTCATCTGGATTGTTTAAATTATAAAAAGTCTGATCTTTCATATGATACCACTGTATTATTAATTCCACAAAGTTCCGGCGAGACCAAGAACACTTCCCATCCAAAGGACAAATACATATGCAATAAAGCTAAGAACTACCGCTGCAATTTTTGCCCACGTGCCCTGATTCAAACGCTTATCAATATGAAATGTCAGAAACCCTCCGAATGCACCGGCAATCGGAACCACCACAAGAGGTCTTATCATCCATAATTTTGGCCATTCCGGGTTTGGCTCATCTACACCCAAAAGAAAAAGGGTGATTAATACCAGTGCTATACCTGCTCCTATGAGCATTCTTTTAACCATTGATGCTGTTTCCATTTTATTAATTTTAAAGTTGTTATTTTAATGACTACTCCTTGATTTNNTTGATTTTTTTGATTTGATAATATGATAATTTGTGATTTATGTCTCATTTCTTATTTATTCATTTACGTTTTTGTTTTTAATTATTGGTAATTAACAAATGTGATTATAAAAAGTTCTTTGAATTACAAAGTTGACATACAAAAAAAATATTCTGAAAATATTCTATAATTATTTTTTAAAATTTACGTGATTTAACAATCGATTCCAGAGCTTCAAGGTGTTTGTTAAAAGCATCCCTTCCAATTTTAGTTGCAAAATATCTGGTATTTGGCTTCTTTCCGATAAAAGTCTTTTCAACTCCTATGAACTCCTCTTTCTCCAAAGCTTTTATATGACTTGCCAGATTACCGTCAGTTATATCAAGATACTCCTTAAGTGCGTTAAAATCAAGAGTATCATTCACAGCAAGGGCCGACATAATTCCAAGTCGAACTCTGCTTTCGAATGCTTTATGTAGTCTGTCAGTAAATGTTTTCACCTTAACCCCTCTCGTATTTAAAATACATGACAATGCCATACAAAATATGGGCAACTCCAAATCCTAATGCCCACAATAGCAGACCATACTCAACAAAGTATAAGCCAATGAGTCCAAGTATTATCTGAGTTATGCCAAGCCCCTTTATCTCCTTAATTGTAATGCCGCTCACGTTAAAAAGTGCAAGTCCATAAAAAATCATGGTAAGCGGTGCAATTAGACCAACCAGACCTTTAAATGCAAGAATCAATATAACCACTCCCCCCGAAATTAATGGAATTGCCATATTGATTACCAATCTTCTGGTAGTGGAGTTCCACAGCTTCTCTTCTCTTTTGCCTGCTCTTTTGTAGGAAAGGAGTATTGCCGTGAATATGGCAAATATCAGAACAACTGTTGCAAGAAGTATTATGTTGAGGCCTATTCCTCCCCTGTCTGATATCTCCTGAGGGTTAAATCCAAAGTATGAATCTGCAACATAGACACCGGCGAGCGCATATATACCAGCCATAATTCCGGCCCAACCGGAAAGGGAGAGGAACTTGGAGCTGCGTTCCATCATAGAACGTATCTCACTTATCTCTTTAATGTAATCCTTTTCTTCTTTCATATGAAAAGCACTTTTATTTGCAAAGTAAAAAATAAAATTCCAAACATGCAATAATATATCATGATTTATAAAATTGACACAGATAGAAATACTTAATAATTCTCCCATAAACAAAATATGCATGAAAAATATTACCAATAATTTTGTTTTAATGCATTTAATTAATAAATTCGGAATGAATTTAAACTTTAGTTATCATGAAAAGATTTATTTTTTTACTTTGTTTTTCAATGTTAGTGACTGGCAACTTAGTCTTATCAAGTTCGCCTATTCAGCGCCTCTCAACAATTTCAAAAAATGCTGTAATGATGTCAGGCTTACCTGTTGATAGCGCTAATTTATTTGGGCAAGTTACAGATAAGGATACCGGAGATACTTTATGCGGAGCGAGTATTGTAGTTAAGGATTATACAAATGCTGTTATTGCTTCTGGGGTAACAAATTTGTTAGGTATGTATGATTTCAACAATTTACCTGAAACTATATGTACAATTGAGGTATATTATCCTGGTTATAACCCACAACACATTGGTAATATTGAACTTTTTTCTGGTTATTACACTCAAGTTAACGTAGCTTTAGAACAAAACTTATAATTACTGGCAATCTCTATACATAATATTAAACCATAACTATAGATTTATTACAGAACATAATTATACTGTTTTAAATAATTAGCAAGTAAATTTTCGCCATATGGCAATAATTATAACGCATTAATTATAAAAGCATTATAAAATATAAAACGCACATCAACATAATTAATTGTCGGACAAAGAACAAACTGACTTATACGACAGTAGTGAAGGACTTTTTGTAATATCTTTAGTCAGAATATAAGGTTGTAGCTAATTTTTGAATGATCTTCACCCACAAACATTAATATCAATATTACGGAGTGAGTTGTTTGCATATCTACGAATTGAAAAATGTTAATGGGTATAAAAGATATAATTACGGGAACGGAATATCCTCTTAAAAACAATAAAGACCAACAAGAGACTTATCTTTATGAATACATTGTAATTGATGGGTAATTATAGCCTGTCATTTCTCATTCACAAAGCTCTATTGTCTCGCAAAACTACAACTAACAAACCTTTTCATTTGGGTTATATACAAAAGTAAATGTGGCTGCCTAAATTAGGCAGCCACATTAATCAGTGGCAGGTATCCCGCTCTGCTAAACCGGACAGAGCATCGCACTTAATACTAACCAAATCTTAAGTATCATCCTGTAATCATGAATAAATTCCGCAAACACCATGAAACCTGCAGTACTGATATGTCATTACTTAACTAATTTTTAATTTTTGCCTATGCCTTTGTCTATTGAGATTATCAGATAATCAATCATCGCTTTGGTAGAGTCTGATTTTACTCTTGACCTGCTACTTTTAAGCTTAGATCTCAAATCTGTCAAATGTTTATAATAGCCAGAAGCAAGGTTGGCAGGAACCAGATATTTTATAGAAACCAACGGATCAAAAGCCGATCTTTCAAAGAGAAGACTATTATTATCTGTACTTTGAATTTGATGTGAATCTATATTCATCAACTGATCAGAATCGGTAATTAAAACAACTTCATCCGGGAAACATCTTGCCCTTATGTTTGAATACGACAAATAATTATCGTCATCTGTAAACTGAAATGCCATCCTGTTTTTTGCCCTTGCATTTATTACATTGGGCAGTTCTGACCCTCCAAGTAAAACCTGAGCAAGAGCATAGAGGGCTCCTTTTTGTGCATCCGAAGGATCAATTCCTTTACTAAGGTTCCTGAATGAAAATTCAGAGAGATCAGAAAGCATCTCATCAACCGTGTAAGGATCTTCTGATTTAGTCTGAGCAAATGCCACCATCGGAATCCTCTGAAAAGCGAGTCTGACAAGATTGTTGGACAAATACCTCGAGAACGAGGCATTCATTCCCGACATCATAAGAAGATCTTTGTTGTCAGCCCAGCTAAGATCATCAGCCTGATTGAGCATATAGAATAGACTCTCTCTCTGAATTCTCTTATCAACAGGAACAAATGTTGGTGCAGGGTCTCCTTCGTATTTACTGTTAATCTCTATGCCGCCGATATTCACCATAAGACTTCTGTAGTAATCGTACAGCTTAAGGAAAATAAAGTCAATAAAGAGCTCTCTATAAGATTCGTCAGCCTCATTCTTGTTAACCCATTTTGTAGCATTTTCGCTTATATACTTAAGGGTGTTGATTCCGTATTGTGCTGCTTTGATTTTATCGTTTCCAAGGTCTTCAACCAAAGAGCGCGGATCAAAGTATGCACTCCAGTTCTGCTCCCTGCCAAAGTAAAAACGAGGATCATCAATCTTTGAAGAGATCAACTCTTTAAGAGAGGCAACCTCCTGAGCAGGCGTTTTAGCAGCATAATATGGCTTGTATAGCCACTCTATTGCATAGTGGTCGTAAACACCGGGTTTGTCGGCAGTAAGTTTAACTCCCTTTTCTATATCACCCGGCTGTGCGATGTAGTTGTACCTGATTTGATCCATAACGGAAGAGGTTATTCCCTCTTTTTGGGTGAATGTTGCAGATCTGAGAGAGTCAACAGGCATCCATGACGAACCGGCAAGGTTGGTGCTGAGGCCAAGGCAAAAGCCCATCTCCCTCATCATGGCAAGCTCAATAGAATTTGCCATCAAATCATCAGGAAGTTCATATCCTCTCACTCCAGGTTCAACAGCAGCAGTCTGGTAGATTCTCTCCCTTTGAAGAGTAACCGGAGAGTCTCTGAAGAAAAGTATTGAAGCACTCAGAATTTCGCCCGTCCTAGGGTCTGTATTAATGTGTCTGGCAATTCCCCTTGAAGGAGTTTGTGCATATTTAACACAGTTATAAGAGGCGTTACCGGCGCTGAATTTTGGATCCTGACTCTTCGAAGGGTAGTCATATACCCTTATCACATCTTTAAATCCAATTTTCTCGAAAGATTCGTTCCACTTTAGGAGACCCTTTTTAATTGCCTCTCTCCATGAAGGTATAAACAGAGTGTCAACATAGAACACTATTGGTTTTAAAGGCTCGCTAAGTTTACCTGAGCGATGTGCCTCAGCATTATTTGGTTCAAGCCTCCATCTGTTAGAGAGATAACTAAGCTTAGTCCCCTGGTCTTTACTGCCAAACTTTTCAAACTCAGTTACACTGGTACCAATTCTGTAATCAGCATAACGGTGTCTGAATTTCTCCTCCGGAAGCAAACTGAGAGTTGTCCTCATCTCTACCGTCAGATACTCGGAACCACCCGACTCCATACCCAGAAAGAAAGTTTTAAAAGTATAGGTCATATTGCTTAAAACAGATATATTATCGTCATAAGCCTCAACATCTTTCAGAGCCGAGAGCTCTTTGCTGAATGTAGATACCTTCTGAATGAAGCCCCCGAAAGAGGATGCATTCAGAGTTCCAATATGCTTACCTCCTGAAACAAAGAATGATGTAACGTCAAACACAATCGCACTGCTATCTTTGTTAAAAGCAATGATAGGGAGCGAGCTTATAACTGATGGTAATGAACTTCTGTCCACAGCCTCCTTTATACCCACATCTTCAGAGTCAACAATCTTCGGAATCGGCACAAGCCTTATCTGAACCAGAGAGTCTGTTTTTGAAAAATTGATGTGAGAAGGTCTTGAAGGTCTTTGACCTGCATAACTAAGACTCATATCACTCACATTATCAACAAGAGAACTCATCAGAAAGCTCTTTCCGATAAGGTTCAGCGGGAACTCAAAGTAAACTTTTCCCTCAATATTGTGCAGGGTAATAATGCCCACAGATGTGGTAACATTTTTCTTTTTATCAAAAAGCTTTTCGTAAGCAGAGAGTTTTTTTGTGGTATCGGCACTCGCTGTTTTTGAAGTATCTTTTTTATCTGTAGCCTTACTCTTAGTCTGCGCATTCAGTACAAAAGCACTGCAGGAGATGAGAGTAAGAATTAGTAATTTCTTTATCATATTCATCCTTGGTTAACTATTGTACTTTTAGAACTGAGTTTATCTTTTTAAGAAGAAGTTCGTAGTGAAGCTTATCCTCTTTTTTGGCACGTGATTTAGAAGCCGACTCCAGAACTTTTTTAGCCTTTATCAGGTAGTTGTAGAAATTGGTTTCAGGATTGAACACTATGCTGAATTTTGTAGAAGGCACACCGTAACCGGCAACAGGGTTCATATCTTGTCCGGCTAAAGGAAGAGATTCAAATGCAGAGATTGTCTGCAACTGTTTTGTGAATCTTGACTGCTTGTCCTCTTTTGCAAGAATATCAAAAAGAGAAACCTGTGAACCTGCCTGTGCATTTTCTGAGATACCCATACCGCTTATTAGCTTGGCTACATTACTAGTATTCAGAACGTTGGTAATATATTCGGTTTGCATGAATTTTTCAATTTCAGAAAGCTTACGTCTCTTTATAGCAGGCTCCCAAACAAAATTGAAAACATCATCAGAGCATTGGTTAAAGGTATATGGCTCTTTCGCAATTGATGAAGATAACATAACCTTTATTGGCGCAGCAACAACAGCCTGAGCAATTACTCTTTGCAGAAGTTCTTTAGCAGAACCCATGATTGTAATGTTCTTCATTAGCTCTTCATTATGTAACCAATCAAGATCTTTTATCTGACTCATCATAAACTGAAGGGCTGCTATCTGCTTTTCGCGTTCCACGCTTTCAAAAGGTAACATATCATCACCAACTTTAACCTCATTAAGGTAAATTCCACCTACATAGGCAAAAACGTGGTTAATGTATCTGAAGTACTGCATTACAATGCCATCGTAAATTTCAGTTCTGTATGAAAAATCTTCATCTTCGGCAGCAACCCAGGAATTTAGGTTGTTCAGAAGGTATTTCAGGTTTTTAATACCGTAAAGAGAAGCCTTTATTACATCATCTCCCAGATCTTCTGTCTGTGACCTTGGATCAAGCGGGTATGAGAGCTGCTTACCGTACCTGTACACAGGATCCTTAATAGCCTCACTAACCATCTCTGACAAAATTTTTGCCTCTTCTGCAGATGTTTTTGCATCAGGGAAATATGAGTAGCTCCACTTAATAAGGAATTTATCATACTCTCCGAATCTTGGAGGTGTTAATTTAACTCCTCTCTCTTTATCTCCAGGTTGTGCAACATAGTTAAAACGAGCATAATCCATAATGGAAGTAGTTGTACCAACTTTATTTGTATATGTTGCCGAGCGCAGAGAGTCTGTAGGGATAACGTTAGAAGCACTCATGTTGTGCATAAAACCAAGGCAGTGTCCAACCTCGTGAGCAACAACGTATCTTATACCGTCATTCATGATATCTTCAGGAATATTCTTGGTCTGAATTCTTTTGTCTGCAGGAGATATCTGCACAAACATCCAGTTATTCAACAACTTAATGATGTCATGATAGAGATAAACCGAGGCATTTATAATCTCTCCCGACCTTGGGTCAACCCAAGATGGTCCCATTGCATTTTGAACTCCTAGTGGAGCATATCTCACGCAAGAGTACTTGATGTTATCCGGATCAAATTCAGGATCGTCTTTTGGGAAATCAACCGCCTTAATGGCATTTTTGAACCCGATCTCCTCAAAAAGCTCGTTCCATTGCTCTACACCCTCTTTTATAAATGGCTTCCACTTTTCAGGGAAGTTGCTGTCAATATAGAAAATAATTGGTTTTACGGGCTCACTGAGTTTACCTGCACGGAATGCCTCAATATCTTTAGGCTCCAGATTCCATCTGTTGGCATAATATATCAACTTTGAAGATTGCTCCTTTTCACCAAACATATATTTGCCGGTAGGGAATACTGCAACTCTGTAGTCTGCATTCCTTGGTCTTGCAGGTTCTTCGCTTAACAGCACAATCGACCTGGAAACAACTGCAGTAAAAGGTTCATCTTTTACAATTGTCCTGCTTGTCCTGACATCAGTTAAAGTATAATTATAACTTAATGTGCTGGTTACAACAAGATTGTCGCTAAAAGACTTGATATTTCCCAGAAATGATTTATCCTGCTGAAAACTCTCTGTTCTTTTAAGACCGTTAAACATTGTATATTGACTGTAAACGTCAAACGGTGTAAGATCTTTATTGTCACCTACAAAAAAACTGGTCATATCCACAACGACAGCAGTGCTGTCGCTGGAATATGCCTCAATTTTCATGCTCTTCATTATTGAGCCAATACTACTCCTTCTGATTGCCTCTGCAATATTGGATTCTGAATTGTCTGTTATCACATCGCTGTTTATTCTTCTAAGCTGAATACTCTCAGCAGATTTTGTAAATGCAATATGAATCGGGTTGGGTTTACCGCCAACAATCCCGTTTCCGTTATCACTTGTCTCTGTAACCGTTGATGCAATAAGCATCTGTTTTCCCAACATGCTTAGAGGTATCTCAAAATAGAGTTTCTCCTTTACTTTATGCAAGGTAAACATACCCTTAGCTGTTTCATGCTTCTCTTTAAACAATTTATCGTACGCCGAAACTGAATCCTTTTTGGGAGCAGTTTTCTCTTTCTCATCTTTTTTGTTTTGATAAACCGGCACAGGGCCCGAAGCAGCATAAAGGCTGCAGGTTAATACAAATAGGGCGCTCGTTAGGAATAATTTTCTCATTAAGTATAATTTTTATTGTCCCTGGAATGTAAAGTCTAGTACTTTACCAAATCCTGAATATTTTTTTGCCTGAGCTGCGTTAAGATCTCCAGTTCCTGCAGTTCCGTGAGGTATAACATAAATCTGACCCTCAAACTCACCCTTTTGTGTAGCAATAACAACAGCTTTTGTATTGAGAGCCAGTGGAGCCTCATAAACGGGGCCGCTAGTTTCGTTAAAGTCTTTTCTGTTGAGGCGATATCTACCTTGTACAAAGAGTTTTGCCTTAGTAATTTGCTCACCTGCAGGAGCTGAATATTTCTCACTGTAAGAAACAATACCACCACCAAAAGTTACTGCGTAAATTTTTGTTGAAGTTGCAACATACATAATTGGGTCAAACATATTGAAAAATACAGATACTGCCGAGTTTAGAATTGAGGTAAGAGCAACAGGTAGTTCAACCTTAAGTTTAGGGGCCGAGGGTGTAAGATTCCAGTTAGCATCATAATATCCGAATGATATTGCATAAAGTTCGTAGTTACCTGTAACCTGATCCTTCAAAAGCATTGTCGGAGTAACACCGTCAACAGAGATATCACCTGCAACCATTCTCCTGTCGGGAACATTAGTAGGATTAAATACACCCTGATTGGTATATTCTCCTCCACTTGCAGGGGTTGTAAATGTCATCGATATGTTATAAAACTTACCTGTAGTATTATTGTACCATAAAGCATACGGCCCCGAACCTGAAGAATTGTCTGCAACCATAACGGAGTTGTCTACATAGTTCACCCCTGAAGCAGGCATCATAAACGATGTAATTCCCTGATTGTTACCAAATAGATAAGCAATATTGTTTGCTACAAGTATCCATGTTGCATTATTGATAGTATAGAATGCCTGAGGATCAAAGCTTGCTGTTTTTGCAGGGAAAATCTGCTCGGCATCCTTATAAACCGAATAATTCTCACAATCGTACATTTTAATATCTTTATTGGCAAAAATGGTGGTAATAACATTCTTTGTCAGTATTGGATTGGGTTTATGCAAAGTGTAAGCTATACTCTTAATAAGGGAAGGATGTGCAGAACCGGTAGATGTCTTCCAGATTTCATACTTAATATTTAGTCCTTTGTCATAAGATGTTGTAATTCCGTTATCCATGATAAGTGAAAGATCCGAAGTTGTTCCATTCCTGGTTTCGGCAACAACGATACCTTCTCGGAATGAGCTGCTTACGAAAACCGGCCAGCTTTTTTTATACTCTAATCCATGTTTATCATCAATTGCGGTGAATATTAGAGTATAAGCTGCAGATACAATCGTGTTTTTGATTGTTGTATTTAATACTCTGTCTGTACCTAAAACAACCAGGTCTGTAGATCCCGGAGTCTGATTAATCTCCCATTTGTATGAAACATCAGCCGGATTAACAGTTGACCCCATTTTAACGGTTGGTTGAAAGGTTATGTTTTCAAGATATTCAACTCTCAATATTGATGACATATCAGGAGTTTCAATCACAATATCTTTGATTTTTGATGTGTCCAGGCCGGACTTATCGGTGTAACAGCCACTCAGGAGGAGTGCCACAAGCAATAAAGCTATTGAATTATATATTATTCTTTTCATTGTTAACTTCTTTTAATGATTAGGGAATATAAACAGCACCTGTTACACGTGGCTGTATCTCTTTACCGATAGCAAGGCCGGCGTTATGCAACAATCTTTGACCACCATTGGCTGCAGCATATGCATCAAGATATGTTTTTAGTTTTTGCGCATAAAGGTCTGTGTAATAGACTCCAAATATTGCACTTGTTCCTGTTCCCGGGTCAGCCAAACCACTAACATAAGTAGGCCAGTAGTTTACAGGCCAACCAAGGGCATCAAGAATTGCCTTGTGTGCATTAGGGCTGTAGTATGTGTTGGCAGTACTTGTTTTTGTAAGCGGGGTTAACACAATACAGTTGAATGTTCTAATGTAGCTGGCTGAATTAGGAAACATAGGAAGCATGTTACTCCATGTAAGTACTCCCTTTTTATATTCATTGGAACCCACTTTTAAATCATCGGAATCTTTAAGAATGATTGCCACTTTTACAGAGGCATTATCCAGTGCAGCATCCCTTGAAAGTTCAAACCTGATTCTTCCATATTGTTTGCCGGCAGGAATAAGAGCATCAACTATTTTGTACTGAGTTGGAATAGCTGTTGTTAATTCAGGATCTATATCAAAAGCAATCGCTCTGTCATACTTAAGAGAATCTCCTGAAACCCTTACAGGAAAATCAACAATGTATTTATCTTGTGTTAGAGGTACATTCAGAAATGATTCGTTTACATAGTAAACCTTATCAGCAGAGTTGTATCCTTTGTAGGTCGCAGCATCTCCGGCACCGGGAAACAATACCCCGCCATCGTTTATATCAAAGACCATAATGTCGTCCTTTTGGCATGCTGCAACAGATAGGACGATCGAAACCAGAAGCAGATATTTTATTATATTTTTCATAATTCTCATATTTAATTACTGTTTTCTACCCATTTGTAGCTCTGTCGAAGGATAAGGCAGCATATAAATTGCATCAGATGCAACTTGATTGTAGCCCGGAATGTTCTCTTTGCCAAGACGTTTGTAAAGGAAGAACATTGCACCTTCGCAATAAAACTCCTTCGTATACTCTTTAATTATCTCATCCATTATAACGGATGTGCTTACATCTGTCAGATCTGTAGTAATACCTCTTTTTTGCCTTACACTATTCAGCAGCGCCAGAGCACCGGTTGCATCCGGGCTTGTCTTTTTAATCATACACTCAGATGCGATATAGTATGCCTCAGGTATTCTTATTAAAGGAATGTAATTCTTTGTAATCTTGTCATTGCTGACTCCGTAGAATTTGAGAGGAGTATAAGCATTTTTGCCTGCAGTTGTAACAGAATTCTGAATGAACTGTTTTGAGAACCTATAGTCTGTACTTCCAGCTCCTTCGGCCTCATAAATCTCCATCATTCTGTCATTTGACACATACTGAGCCTTAATATCACCGGCAGCAATAATCTCAAGTTTAAAGAAGTCTGCTGTTCTGCTAATAAGGTTTTGAGTATTAAGTGACATCAAATGCTCCGATTTCATTATCACATCATTAGTAACGCTTGTGCTTGTTGCCCAATTAACAACTGCATTTGTTTCAGCCTCTGCAATTACCTTATTCGCAAGCGTCAGCGCATTGGCAATACTCTGCTGGCTTCCCTCCCACAAATAGACTCTTGCAAGCAGCAGACTTGTAGCATAGTAATTAAACCTTTGCTGACGATTGTTAAAAAAACCATCGATGTTTACCTCATTGTAAAATGAAGCAGGTTGTTTTTTGGTTACAGGATCAATCTCGAGATGTTGTAAAGCAACATTGAGGTCTTCAACCATAAGATCGATTGTCTGCTTGTATGTTAGTTGTGGAGTCATCTCTTTACTGAGAGTAGTAACATAAGGAATTGCAAACTTAGAGGCAAGATCGTTTCTGCCGTTAAGATTTCCAAGTCCGTACAATCTCATCAGATCAAAATGCATGAATGCTCTGATTGCAAGCAATTCGCCTTTAATAATGCGATAGTTAATCTTGTCAAGCAAGTTACTGTTTATCTCAATGTATTTTAGAGCATTGTTAACATTTGCAATTACATTGTAAGATTTTGCCCATACGCCGTTAATATATGTAAGGGCATTGGATGAAGTGTAATTGTAATGAGAGATATTGTAGTCATTGCTTGAGGAGGCCTGAAGGGGCACAAACTGCCCGGCCATAAGTTCAATGGTTGACCAGCTTAAAGCTCTTCCATAGAGCAATTCATCTGTCATTCCTATGTAGCAACCGATAAGAGCTTGTTGAAAACCCTCAACAGAGCTGAATTGTGCCTCCTCCCGGATTTGCGAAGGGGGTGTAACATCGAGCCAATCGCTGCAAGAGCTTAAAAGAAGGCCGACCGATATTATAAATACTTTTATGATATTATTTTTCATAGCAATCTAATTAAAAGGTTATAGATAATGCACAAGATACTGTTCTTGCAAAAGGATAGTTCAAACCTCTCTCAATGTCAATTGATGATATTGTAAGAATGTCGTTCATATATAGGGAGAATCTCATTCTCTGAATTCTCCAGCTATCAGTTACAAATTTTGGAATATCATAGTAAACTGTTGCTGTACCCCATGTAAGTTCATTTCTGTTCTGCACAAACCTGCTTGTTGCTCTTGTCATCTCCTGATAAGAACTCTGATCTCCTTCATACTGGAATCTGCCAAGCTTTTTGAACATTGCATTTTGCCCGGGTGTTTGCCATCTTCCCGAAAGAACTCTTTTATCTACGTTATTGTTAATGTCAATGTTTTCAACCCTGTCAACCAATGTTTGATTATACATCTGGCCCCCAAACAGATATCTAAAGGTTGTGCTGAAACCGAAACCTTTATATTCGGCAGTTATTCCAAAATGACCTCTTGCCGTAGGCCTGGTGTCTCCAACAACCTCCAGATCCAATGGGTCATAAACATAAGTTCTGGTTCCATCCTTCTTTAGGTAAATCTCCTGACCGTTCATAGGATCAATACCCAGAGAGCGAACTGCCCAGATAGAACTCATTGACATACCATCTTTATACATTATCACAGGTCTGTTGTTTCCCTTATCTGCCGCCTCTTTCTCCTGAAGCTCATTAAAGGTTTTCATACTCTCTGAAAGACTTACGATTTCGTTTTTATTTGAAGAAATTGATCCATAAATATTAACGAAGCCTGTCTCTTTCTGCCAAAGATTATAGTTGGCTGTTACCTCATAACCCCTGTTTCTCACAAGACCCAGATTGTCTCTAACCATATTGAAACCTGTAGAAGGAGACACTGAAACATTGGTCACCATATTTTCGGTGTAGCTGTCATAGTAGTCCATTCTAAGATATAACCCTGCAATAGAAGCATCCAGTCCTACATTGTAGTCTTTTTTCTGCTCCCATTTAAGTTCAGGATTAGGAAGATTTGAAAGGTAAGAGCCGGTAAAACCATCATAGTTGTAATCGATGTAGTATTTATAGGTTCCTACAGCATAACTAGTATTGAAGTTCTGATTACCTGTTACACCAACCGAACCTCTTAGTTTAAGCTGATTAACATAATCAGGGAGATTTAAAAACTTCTCATGGTGTAAATTCCAACCAATGCCAACACTCCAGCCCGGTGCCCATCTGTTATCTTTTCCGTAAAGCGATGAGGCACTTATGCGGTATGTTGCATCAACCAGATATTTATTATCGTACGAGTAGTTTGCGGTTGATAGAAAACTGAGCTCTCTGTTAAGAGATGACAAACCAATTGGTCTAGTTCCCTCAGCATACTGACGTGCAAATGTAATATCTGCTGCCTGATTGTTAGGGAAACCCTCAGCAATATTAACATACGCAGCATACATACTTTCAGAAGCAAATGCACCGATGTTAGCCGAGATAAAGTGTTTGTCATAATTTCTTGTATAAGAGGCGTTAACGTCTCCTGAAAAGCTGCTGCTTTTACCATTGTCAAGTCTGTATGAACCACGTCTCATCTTAAGATCTTCGTAGGACATATAAGTACTTGTAGAGTATTTGGAATGGTTTGCAGGAAGGAATTCATCAGCGCTGCTTCTCTTTGCAGAGATACCAAGACGACCCGCAACCTTAATATGTTGTGTTGGTCTGAACTCCACATAGAAGTTATTAAGAAAATCAAGGTAGCTCGAAGTGTTCATTGTACCGATAGTTGCATCGTACATTGGATTCGGAGTGAACGTAGAGGGTTCTGCCCAACGAAGCAGCAAACCAGTTTCAGGATCATTACTTCTCCAATAAGGATTCATCTTGGCATATACACCAAATTCACCCCACGGGCTCTCCTGACCGGTGTTACTTACTGCTGTCATAACATTCCTGAATAGAATGTTTTTATATCTGTAAGAGAGATTGACGCTTCCGGAAATGTTCCTTCTGTATGAATCTTTCATTACACCGTTTATTGTGTTGTAAGTAAAGTCTGCAATTCCCTTGAGACTCTTGCTGTCACCCAATTCGATGTTCATATTGTGTTTTGAGCCAACACCTACTCTTAGTGGTTTTGCAAGCCAGTATGTATCAAGGCCCTCTTCAATGAGTTTTTTCCTGTCGTTGTATAGTTTGTCCAACTTAAGTTGATTCTCAATATTGTTAGGTGAGCGGTAAACACCCTCCATTCTCTCAACCTCAAGTTTCTCCGCTGCATTGGCCAGATTGTAACTGGTCAGATCCGGCATAGAGATATCCATGCTACCGGTATAGGTAACCCTCTGCTGTCCGCCAAGAAGTTTTTTAGTCTCAATAACTACAACTCCATTAGCAGCTTTTGATCCATACAGAGCCTTTGCAGAAGCATCCTTAAGAATTGTTACACTCTCGATTCTGTTCATATCCATGTCCATTATTCTTTCAATGCTGGTTTCAAAACCATCAAGAATAAAGAGAGGAGTATTTGGGATGTTGCCATAATTACCTTTAAGAGAAATGCCTATAGAGCTCTCTTCAGGAAAACTTGATGTTCCCCTTATCTCCATACCCGGCAGAGCATTTGGATTTGATCCACTTAAAAGATTATCCATAATATAAATAGATGGATCAATGTTTTTAAGCGACTCAAAAACGTTTTTATTCCCGGCTCTTATGAGCTCCTTTGATGAAATAGATGATGCCGCTCCGGTATAGCTCTCTAACCTCTTGTCAATTATACCTGTAACTATAACCTCATTAAGATTTACCGAACTCTCTTCCATCACAACACTGTAATAAGTTCTTGTATCCAGTCTAAGAGTTAAATCTCTCATACCTATCATCATAAAGGTGACAATATTGTAGTCTATCAACGGAATTTCAAGGGCAAACTCACCATTTTCATCGGTGTATGTTCCCTTCTTGGTTCCCGGTACAATAATTCCAACTCCCGGTATTGGCATTTTGCCTTTGTCCATAACAATACCGGTAATTTTTTTAACCGTTGAAGATGGTTTTTGCTTAATAACAATTTGATTACCTGTAATTTCATAGGTAAGATCTGTTTTTGCAAAAACAGAGTTTAAAACATCTCTGAGGAACTGATCCTTTGCCTCGACAGTCACGGGAGATGCATTCTCTACCTGTGAGTCTTTGTAAAAGAATTTATATGTACTCTTGTTTTCAATTTCTTTAAAAAACTGAGTAAGCGAAACCTCTTTAAGGCTTAATGTAATCTTATCTTGCTGGGGAGCCCCATAGAGCTTCCCGGAAAGAAGAAGGAGACATAAGAGCGGCAATGCAGTCAACTGCCGCAAAGTGAGTAGTTTGTTCATAGTTTGATTGTTTAGCTATAAGTTTTTAGTTTATGAGGTTAATTAAATTTTCTATTCAGTCACAAGTCTTCAAGAACTAACTTGCCATCTTCAATTTTATATATAATTCCGGCGCTTATTGAAATTGCCTTAATCGCAGCTTCAATATCTTCACGATCAAATCTGCCGTTGAATCTTTCAGTTTTGGAAACATTAGATTTGTTAACAATCCTAACACCATACCATGAAGAGAGACTCTCAATCAGCTCTCCAAATGTCTGGCCATGAACTACAAGAACTCCATCTTTCCACATTGTCATCATTCGTGAGTCAACGCTTTTTACGGTAAGTTCTTTAGATGACCTGTGCAGGCTTATTTGTTCGTCAGGAAAGATAATCTGACTTTTACCTTGTGCGTTAACTTTTACTGACCCCTCAACCAGAATAACAGATGAGCTTATACCTGTATTTCTGGACTCAACATCAAAAGAGGTTCCCAACACCTCGATATTCATGTCCGATGTGTTAACAATAAATGGAACTTTTGATTTTTTTACTTCAAAATATGCCCTACCCACAAGTGTCACCTCTCTTTTGTCATCATCAAATCTTGATGGATATCTCAAATAGGAGTTTGAGGTTAGATATACCCTTGTGCCATCTGAAAGTAACATTGCAACTCTTTCTCCGGAGGGAGTTGTTATCGAGTTAAATACCTTAGGAGATGCTATCTGGGTCTCTTCGGGTTGAGACGAAACTATCTCTTCCAGATTGGTAAGAGACTTTTCTGCACTCTTTAAACTTTTAATTAATTGTCCATCGTTTAATTCAACCTTTACTGAGTCTGTCGAATAACTCAGTTGATTGAAATCAACTACTTTGATGGAGTTAAAATTATTATCAAAAAGCAATTGGGATAATCCAAAAATCAACACCAGAGAGGCCGCTGCAGTAAATGAAAATGTCACTGCTCGTCTTACTTTTGCTCTAAGCTTAGATCTCCTTATGTATGATACGAAACGGTCAGAATTGTGAGATCCTGAAAACTCTTTTTTGTATGAAATATCCTCAGAAACGTTCCACATCTCTTTGAACTTTTCGAAATATGCCTCGTTCCTATAGTCTTTAATCCACTCAGAAAATTCAATAATCTCCTCAGTGGTAGCACTGTTGTTTAAAATTTTTGCCAGAAGTATGTCTGATTCCGGAGTGTTGATCTCTTGCGCCATAATTAAGTGTTCTAATGTTATGACGCAAATTACTCAAAAGACCCCTAAGGAAGAATTAAAATTAATAGCCAGTCAAGATTTTTTCTTAGCCTTTTCAATGCGATTGACATTTGAGATTCTACGGTTTTAACAGAGATCTTTAACTCATCTGCCACATTATGATATGTCTGTCCGTTAATTTTACACTTAATGAAGATCTCCTTACAGCGGTCGGGAAGTTCATTAATCGCAGAAATAATAATTTTCCTGCTTTCGGAGTCAATAAGCTTAAGTTCGGCGTGAGGGTTTTGGACAATTCTGTTAAAATATAAATCGCCAAGCCCAAGATCGACATATTTTGCGTATTGCTTCTTTTTTCGCAACAGAGAAATACTGTTGTTGTAAACAGATTTGTACAGGTAAGATTTAAGAGATTCGTTGATTTCGATACTTTTTCGGTTATCCCAGATTTTACAGAATGTAATATGAACAATCTCCTTTGCATCGTTATTGTCGTTCAGAATTCTGTATGCATACGAACAGAGATCAAGATTAAACTGGTTGAACAACTGGGTAAAAGACTCCTCACTGCCACTCTTAAGAGAGGCAAGAAAATCTTTACTATTGATGTTCTGCAACACGTTTGACCTGCTTATTTACACTTTCGACAAAATCACTAAGATGCAATTGTAACAATAATTTTTGAATTTTTTCCTATATTTAGAAGGTCTTTCTCATAATTAACAACATGAAAAACTTTATAATCTTTGGCCCTCCGGGTGCAGGCAAAGGCAGTCAGTGCGTAATCCTGTCAAAAAAGTACAATTTCAAACACATCTCAACCGGAGACATACTCAGGGAAGAGGTAAAGAGAGAGAGCGAACTGGGGTTAAAGGTTAAAAGTCTGATGGACAAAGGAGAGCTTGTGAGCGACACTTTAATAATTAAAATAATTGAAGGAGTACTTGTGAATTCAGACGATGTTGCCGGGTTTTTGTATGATGGATTTCCACGCACAGTCAAACAATCCCGAGCGCTGGAGGAGTTGCTAAAAAAGTTGGGGCAGAAGATCGATGCAGTAATTTCGCTTCACGCCGACGAGGATGTAATCATTAAAAGAATACAGGGCAGAGCTGCTATAGAGGGTCGTGAGGATGATGCCCGTACAGATGTAGTGAAAAAGAGACTTGAGGTGTACCGGGAACAGACCCATCCGTTAATTGAGATTTACAAAAAGAAGGGCATTTACCACCCGATAAACGGCAACTTAACAATTGAACAAAACTTCGCTGAGATTTGCAAATTCATTGACCAACAATAGATTGGTCATACAATATTAGATTGGTCATCAGGAATTTATAGTTTTTAACCACCTGGAAAATGGCCACTTTATAAGGGATGCATTGTAATACCTCGTATCATTTGTTACCTCCCTACCCAACCATGACGGTTTTTCAAAGGCCTCGCCTTCATTCTTAAGCTCAATCTCAGCAATCACCAATCCTGAATTTTCTCCTAAAAATTCATCGACTTCAAATATATGTTCCCCCACTCTAACTTCACACCTGATTTTATCAATAATTCCGGGCTCACATATCTTCAGAAGAGCCTCTGCATCTTTAACGGCAATCTCTCTCTCCCACTCAAAGCGGGACAACCCGCTCTCATTTGCAGCCCCCTTTATTGTAAGAAAGGCAGACTCATCTTTTGTGCGGACTCTTACGGTTCGCTCGGGAACTGATGAAAGGTAACCTTGTACTATATGTGTTTTTTTGAAAGCCTCATTTTTGAATCCCATTGATGAAACCAAAAACTTTCGCTCAATTTCCTGCACCATTTAATAATTCAGATTGTTAATGCGTTAAAAAAATAGAGATTATTTATTGAGGGGAATAGTAAAGTAAAAAATAGAACCTTTATCCTCTTCACTCTCCAACCATATCTTACCACCGAGCATCTCGACATATGCTTTTGAAATTGATAGCCCCAGACCGGTGCCCTCTGATGACCGGGTATTTGACATATCAGCCTGTATAAACCTTTCAAAAATAATTTTTTGCTTCTCCGGAGAAATACCAATTCCGGTGTCTTTCACAAAAAACTCCAGAAATTCTCCCTTCTTGTGATAACCAATTTCTATACTGCCTTTAAAAGTGAACTTTAGCGAATTTTTAACAAGATTAGACAGTATTGCAAAGAGTTTTTCCCTGTCAGTTTTAAAAACGGCCTCTTCAGCTGACAAAGTAGTAAAAACTGATATATCCAAACCTTTCCTCTCTGCTTCAGGAAGGAAGAATTTATAAATCTCTTTTACTATTTCGTTAATGTTAGATTCATGAATAATAAGCTTCATCTGTCCTGCCTCAATTCGAGCGATGTCGGTAATGTCATTTATCAGGCACAACATTCTCTGTCCACTTTTCTCGATTACCTGAATATACTCTTGTATTTGCTCGGGTGACAAATCCGGTTCCCTTAGTAACTCGGCAAAACCCATGATTCCATTCATCGGGGTCCTTATTTCATGACTGATATTTGCAAGAAATGCGGATTTTAACCTGTCGCTCTCCTCTGCCTTCTCTTTAGCATGAACCAGCTCCGCTGCAAGTTGTTTATCACGAGTTACATCTTTCTTAATCGCAAGAAAATTTAAGATTTCACCTTTTTCATTGAAGATTGGAGAATAGATAGCAGATTCCCAATAATGTTCTCCATTTTTCCTATAGTTGGATATCTCTCCTGTCCAAACATTGCCTCTATTAATTGTATCCCATATTTCGTTACAACCATTGTTTGGCTCATCTCTGCAGCAAAGTGACCATAGATTTATTCCTTTCAGTTCGTCCGGAGTAAATCCGGTCAGCTCCGTAACTGCCGGGTTGGCATATTCAATCACACCTTTTGTATCGGTAATTATTACTGCGTTAATGCTCTGCTTAACTGCTCTTGATAGTTTTCTCAACTGCTCTTCGGCATACTTGCGGTCTGAAATATCAGCATTAAACCCATACCAGGTGATACTTCCATCCGGCAACTTTTCGGGTGAAGATCTTGAAAAAATCCACTGAACAGGTTTCCCTGGAATACAAACTCTGAATTCACATGTAAAATAGGTGAGATTTTGCGCCGAGTATTCAATGTCTTTCATAACTCTTTCGGCATCGTCAGGGTGAATAACCCTGGCAATAGGTTCAAAATTGTCTGCAACATCTTCGGGATTGCATCCGAAAATATTTCTTATACCCTCCGATGCAATTGGCACACAATAGGTACCGTCCGGCTTTCTTGTGAATTGAAAAATTAGATCAGATACATTTGCAGACAACTTTCTGAATTGGATATCCTTTTCACGAATCCTCTCTTCTGCGAGTTTATTTTCTGTTATATCCTGAACCATCCCTATCGAACCAATAATTTTACCCTCAGAGTTTTTTATGTGTTCACATCTCTCAATAACATACCTTACCTCACCACTATTTTTTAGCACAACTCTATGCTCAATCTGATAGGTGTCCTGACCCTTTTCTATCGAAGTTCTATAGGCACTGTCAACGGCCTTCCTGTCATCGGGATGTACAGCATCAATAAAAGTCTCATACGTTTGCTTACTCTCATTAGGGTCAAGGCCAAATATTCTGAATATTTCATCGCTCCAGGTCAAAGCGCTTGTTTTAAGATCAAGAGACCATGACCCTACATGTGCAATTTCCTGCGCCTTATTGAGAAGATATTCACTCCGTTTTAACTTGGCTTCACCTAGTTTTCTCTTAGTAATATCCAGGGCAGTAAAGGTAACACCCATACTCAAATCAGTTGCATCAATAGGTGTTGAAGCTAGTAAAACGTCAATTATCTCACCATCTTTCCTTAACCATTTAGTTTCAACAGAACCTGATCCCTTCTCTTTTATTTGCTTGTATTTCTCCTTTCCTACAAAATCGTATTCATCATCTGAAGCGTAAAGAATTCGGGAGTTCTCACCAATAAGCTCCTCCTTGGAATAGCCTGTTATCTCAATCAATTTTGGATTAACCTCCATGATTACTCGGTTTACAACAACACCAATACCTGTTGGAGCAACTCTGAAAATGCTCGAAAGGCGCTTTTCAGCTGAATCTTTTGAAGCGAAAAACTCTGTTTGTGAACTCCTCTGCTCTTCAAGCAATGAATCAAAGGAGCTCTTAAGAGATTCATATCTCTTTTTAAGCTCATTTATTTCACCAATAAGCTTTGAAGTGGAATTGTCAGGAGAATTCATTGAATGAGGCTATATAGATTTCTCATAAATATAGCAAAAACATGTATAAATGCCTATTCATATGAGAAAATTGAGATAAAATATGATTTTATATGAAAATTTAATAAACAGATTCTGAAGCGCATTGTATATTTATTTTACTTTGTGTAAAATTTTATTTTACTTTTTCTTGCATGTAAAGTTTTTTATACATACATTTGTCATGAGAAAAAGTGCGGAAAATGAGAGCATCGTATAAAATATCGTTAATGACCATCGCAATTAGTTTGCTTACAACTGTTTGTGCTATTGGTCAGGTTTCTGTGACAGGCAGAGTCTTTGCAGAAGTTGTTGAGTCAGTAAGCGTGAAATCACAAGCTATTACAAGTTTTGAAATATTAAATAGTCCTGACATCTCTTCACAAGAGTATGCCGAAGGCAGTATAAACCATTCAGATGTTAACCTGGGTGAGATAAAAATTAGCTCCGGATCTAACGTGGGTTGCAATCTTATTATTACTCCAGCTACTGTGTCAAACACATTGGGAGAGAATATTAACATTAGTCCTGCTCCTGCAAAAAGCACCAGTGGTGAAAGCAATTTGACTAATGGCAATCAAACAATTACACTAAAAGCGAGCGCAACTTTAAATCAGACTCAAGTTTCAGGAAATTATCAGGGAACATACTCCATAATTCTTGCTTATAACTAAAAAAATTAGGTAATAAAATACAGTTTGTCAAATAATTTTTGACCCCATTAAAAACTTTACACTCCGTAAAGTTTTTTTTATTTATACCCCCTGCATACCCCCATTGTTGAGCATCGTAACATTTTCGTAATATCAAATTTTAAGCGAGCTACTTACCTGTTTTTCTGATATTTTGATTTGCATAAATTAAGCACAATCGTCATTCACTTTTATTAATAATTCCATCTGGCATGCTTTATGATTCTATATACTGCAGAAAAATATATCCCAAACTAAAAAGGAAATAAATACTTAAAAAATAAATTCTACGAATTATGAAAACAACATTTAAAATTCTAGCTGTTTTAGTTGCCATGGTTGGCTTCTCAGCAGCGTCTTATGCGCAATCAAACGCATCTGCAACCATAATTACTCCAATTTCTATTGCTGTAGTTGATCACATGAACTTTGGCAATGTTGCTGCAAGTGGGTCACTTGGTACAGTTGTCCTTACAACAGCCGGCGCAAGATCAGTAACCGGTGGAGTCTCTCTACCAACAACAACAGGAACTGTTTCTGCTGCCAACTTCACAGTTAGTGGACAGGCAAATTTCACATACTCCATAACATTACCAAGTAGTGTAACAATTACTCGTGTTAGTGGGTCAGAAACAATGACGGTTAACACATTCACTAGTGATCCGGCAACGACTGGAACAATTGGAGGAGGAGGCACTCAATCTCTAAGTGTTGGAGCTACTCTTAATGTAGCAGCAAGCCAAGTGGCAGGAGCATATACTTCCGGGTCCACATTCAATGTAACAGTAGCATATAACTAAAGAGTCACATACAACATCACATGTGCAAAGGTCTGCAAATAACCATCACATTAGCACTGACAACATTGTTGTCAGTGTTAAGTGCTCGTGCACAAGTGAGCTTAACTGCTCACGCCAGTGCAGAGGTTATTCAGGCCCTAGCAGCTACAGAGGGATCAGCTCTCAACTTTGGGCGCTTCTCCCCCGAAAGTACAGGAGGTGAAATCCGACTCTCCCCCGATGGGGTACGATCTTCTACCGGAAGTGTTTCACTTAGCGGTGGACTTTACAATCCCGCCTCTTTCTTTTTGTCAGGACAACCGGATTTCTCAATTGTTGTAAATTTGCCTACCGCACCTGTACTGTTAACAAACACTGCCAACGGAAAAACAATGACCGTTTTAAATTGGGAGTCTATTCCCGCAGTAAGTTCCAGTATTAAAATATTAAGTAGCGGAGTATTAACATTGAACGTTGGCGCAACTTTAAGAGTGGGGAATATGGTAGATAATCCTGTGGGAATGTATTCCGGTACATATGTAGTTACCTTCTCATATAACTAAGTTGCCCCAAAAGTGCCCTTGTTTTACACTTTGTATTAATTTTCATTATATTTGGTGATATTTTACCTAGTGTATAAAACTTTTAATAACCGCACTCATGTTTAAAACAACTACAAAATTTGTAATTTTCGTTGTAATATCTTCGATTTTATCAATTTTCTACAATACCGGTGCCAATGCACAGGGTAACCTCCTTATCACTCCAAGGCGTATTGTTTTTGACGGGACAAGAAGAGTTATGGAATTAAATTTGGCGAATACTGGTGTTGATACTGCCAGGTATAATATCTCTCTACTCCATTATCGAATGAACGAAGATGGCACTTTTACAGAAATCACAGAGCCGGATCCGGGGCAAAATTTTGCAGATAAGAATATCCGCTTTTTTCCACGCTCTGTAACTCTTGGTCCAAATGAAGCGCAATCTGTAAGGATGCAGGTAACAAACCAAGACAGACTTGCGCCCGGTGAATACAGATCTCATGTATATTTTAGATCTGTTCCAAACTTAATCGCTCTTGGAGATGAGGCACAAACTGCCGATTCAACATCTGTGAGTGTACAGCTGATTCCAATTTTTGGTATAACTATACCCGTAATTATCCGAATTGGAGAAAACAACACTAAGGTCAACCTTTCTGATATCAGTCTGAATAACTCAGGAGATACAACAAATATTATTGAATTTAGAATTAACCGGACAGGAAATATGTCTGTATATGGAGACATTAAAGTAACCTATATTTCTAATACCGGCAAAGAGACGCAAATAGGAGCTCTTAATGGCGTGGCAGTATATACACCAAATGCATTTCGAAGAGTACTTATAGAACTAAATGGTGACAAGTCTGTTGATTATAAAAACGGCAAATTAAAAATTACATACTCGGCCCAATCAGAAACCAGGCCGGAAATATATGGTGAAGCAGAATATGATTTAACCCCTTAATGAGTACTACAGATTATATAAAAAGGCATAATGTCAAAACATTTATAAAAATATTCCTTGTGTTTATATCAATAAACTTAGGAACATTGTCGTTATTTTCTCAATCTGTAACATTAAAAACTCCATTTAATTTTGGGAATATTGTCATATATTCTCCATATACAAGCTCAGTTACTTTGACCGGGACACAGAGAACAACTTCGGGGAATGCACTTCTGATCCCATCTCAACCGGGGACGCTTTCATTGGCAACCTTCAGATATACAGCCAGAGGAAATACCACTGTAAGTACAGTGTCAATAGATGATATTACCATTACCACAAACATGACTGCAAATGGGTTCATCATCACTCCTTCTTTACCTATAAGTTTAGGCAATAATCAATCTATTGATTTTACAGTAACTCAAGCCACACTTAGTATTAGCGGATACGTAGCTCCAGGGGCTTATACCTCTGGAACTTATATTGTCAGAATAAACGGAACAGGGTATTAAAATACATGAATTATCAAACATGATTCCCATAAAAGCAAAAAATACAAGCAGTAAATTGCAAAGTATGGTGATCATGTTATTTTCAGCCCTCTTTTTATTTTCGAATTCAGCAAATGCATTAGCCCAAGAACAAGATGATTATGACGAAATAATCATCTTTTTTAGCGTACCTCGGATTGGCGGTGCTGATATTCCAGGTCTGATTAAGGATGACGAGGTTTATCTTTCTGTGATTGATGTTTTTAACTTTTTAAAGATTAAAGTAGATTACGAAGCAGGGTTTGATCAGGTGACCGGTTTTTTTCTTAATCCACAGTCAACCTATACCATTGACAGGATAAATAACAGTATTACATATAATAAAAAGACCACCCCCATTAAGCCCGGAGACCTTATTCGAACCGAGACCACACTCTATTTAAAAGCCAATTACTTTGGTGAGGTTTTTGACCTTAACTGCTCATTCAATTTCAGAAGCTTATCTGTTGTTCTCAATACATCTGTCGAACTTCCTGTGATAAGAGAGATGAGGCTTGAACAGATGAGGAGAAACGTGGGGCAAATACGAGGTGATATCATTGCAGATACATCTGTTGGAAGAAAATATCCTATCTTCCACTTTGGCATGGCAGACTGGATGGCCACATCTACACAAATAGTTAACGGTAAAACAGATACCCGACTTTCAATGACTTTAGGTTCGGTTCTACTTGGTGGCGAAACAAACATCAACCTTAATTATAATCCCTCTGCACCTTTTGAAAAAAGAGATCAGTATTACTATTGGCGATTTGTAGATAATAATTTTAAATATCTGCGCCAGACTATGGCCGGAAAAATATCTGCCGATGCAGTTTCGACTCTTAATTCTGCGGTTATAGGTGTCCAGTTTTCCAATTCACCCACCACATACCGACGTTCTTACGGCACATACACATTGAGTGATGTTACCGAGCCCGACTGGTTGGTTGAGCTGTATGTTAACAATGTTTTGGTTGACTATAAACGGGCAGACGCATCGGGTTTCTTCTCGTTTGATGTTCCTTTGATTTATGGTTATACAAATGTTAAGCTTCAGTTTTACGGCCCTTGGGGAGAGGAGCGCTCTTTGGAGAAGAGTATTAGTGTGCCATTCAATTTTTTACCTACCGGTGAATTTGAGTACAAAGCAACTGCAGGTATATTGGAAGACTCATCATCAACACGTTTTTCGAGAGTTAATATTGATTATGGTCTTGCTGGTTTCATGACAATTGGAGCCGGTGTTGAGTATCTTTCCAATCTTGAAACAGGCAATTTTATGCCATTTGTTAGCACATCATTAAGGTTGGCTCCCAGCTTGTTATTGTCTGGAGAATATATGCATGGAGTTAGAGTAAAGAGTGTGCTAAACTATCGCCTCCCTTCTGATTTACAATTTGAGGTAAACTATACAGTTTACGATAAAGACCAAAAAGCTGTCAACACAAGTTATCTTGAAGAGAGAAAAATTTCAATTACTGCCCCTATTCGCACAAAAAAACTTACTCTCTTCTCTAGGCTTGCACTAAATCAGTTCATAACCACTCAAAGTAAATATACCTCGGCAGAACTTATGTTCTCGGGGCCAATAATGGGTATCAACACAAATTTTACAACCAATGCGGTATTCTCAACTTTCGCAAAGACAGACATTTACAGCAATCTGGCCTTTTCATTAAGACTGCCAAAAGGTTACATTCTAATGCCACAAACTCAGTTTAACTATTCAGATGGAAAATTTGTCTCAGTAAGAGGTACGTTAGAGAAGCGAGTAAAGAACAGAGGTACAGTAAATTTAACCTACGAACAAAATTTCAAATCAAAGTTTACAAGCTTTGAGGTAGGATTCCGTTGGGACTTCAAATTTGCACAGGCTGGGATCAACATTAGAAGAGGTGGAGGGACAACAACAATTGTTGAGACAGCAAGCGGCACAATTATGGCCGATGCTAAGACAAAATTCATTGGAACTCACCTGAGGTCAAGTGTTGGAAAAGGTGGTATTGCAATCTATCCGTTCCTTGACCTTAATGCAAATGGAGTACGGGATAAAGGTGAGCCAAAAGTAAAAGGTCTGAATCTTAATGTAAGTGGTGGAAGAGTTGAGCACAATGAAAAGGATACTTTAATAAGAATTTATGATTTAGAGCCATATACAAATACTCTTTTAACTCTCTTTGGAAGCAACTTTGACAATATTGCCTGGCAGATAAAAAACAAAACAATGGCGGTAACAATTGACCCTAATCAATTTAAGATTATTGAGGTTCCTATTGATGTATTGGGAGAAGTTGCCGGTACTGTATATCTGGGAACAGAGGGTTCGGAGAGAGGTCAGGGTCGGGTTATTGTGAATATCTACAGGAGAGATTCAACGCTTGTAAGCAGCACACTCACTGAGGAAGATGGCTACTTTAGCTATATGGGTCTGAGACCGGGTAAATATTTTGCCATGATAGATACGACCCAGATGAGGAGATTGGCCATGAAGGCAACCCCGGGAATTATCGAATTCGAAATTGAGGAGTCATACGAGGGAGATTTTGTTGATGGACTTGAATTCTACATTGAAAAGCTGCCGGATTCAGAAAATATAAGTAGTGAGGCAGGAGAAAATATTGAAGATGAGAATGTAGAGAACACAACTAAAGAAAGTGAAACAGCAAACAAAAAGCCGGGCTTAACACCCGGCTCTGAAAACAAAATCAGTTCTCCTGCAACCAAACCTTCTATACAACAGGTCCCTGAGCCAGATTATACTTCTCAATCTTGGCGTTAAGGGTTGGTCTTGTAATATCAAGAATTCTTGAGGCTTCAAGCTTATTCCAGCGAACCAGATCAAGAACCCGCTTAATGTGGTTCTTTTCGACAAACGAAAGTGTCTGCAGTTGATTAACATGCAACGCACTCTCATCTTCGGCACCTCCTCTGTCATTAAGAATTATATGCTCTTTCTCTAAAACATCGTTTTTAGCCATAATAATGGCCTGCAGTACAGCATTTTCAAGTTCTCTTACATTGCCCGGCCAGTCGTGTTTCTGAAGCATCTCAATCACTCCGTCACCAATCTTGGTAACATTACGGTTGAATCTCTTATTTAATTTATACAGGAAGTGAATAACCAGGTCGTTAATATCCTCTTTTCTCTCCTTAAGAGATGGAAGGTTAATAGTAAACACCTTTAATCTGTAGTAGAGATCCTCCCTGAATTTGCCTTGCTTTATTAACTCTTCTAGGTTTCTGTTGGTGGCGGCAATAATTCTGGCCTTCATCGGTATCGGGTGTTCCCCTCCTACCTTTTCGAACTCAAGTTCCTGAATAACACGAAGCAGTTTAACCTGAGTGTTCAATGATATTTCAGAAATTTCATCCAGGAAGATTGTGCCATCACCGGCAAGTTCGAATTTTCCCTTTTTATCACGTATAGAATCTGTAAATGAGCCTTTTACGTGTCCAAAAAGTTCGCTTTCAAGAAGGGTTTCTGTAAGCGCACTACAGTTAACAACAACCAAGGGTTTGTCTGAAGTTATACCCGAATAGTGAATTAATCTGGCAATAAGTTCTTTACCTGTACCGGTCTCTCCCTGAATAAGCACATTAACTTTGTTCATTGAAATAAGACCGATATTCTTGAAAATCTCTTTCATCTGTGGCGCCTTGCCTACAAGAATATTGTTCTCAAGCATCCCCTCGGTAGGCATATTTTTACTTACCACCTCGGTTAGATTCTTACTTGTGCTTACAGAGAGAAGTGCCTTTTTTATAGTAGATTGTAAAACCTCAGGCTTAACAGGTTTTTCAAGAAATTCAAATGCACCCTGCTGTATTGATTTTATCGTTAGCACAACATCACCATAACCGGTAAGCATAATCACAGGAACCTTGAACTTTAACTTTCTTACCTCTGCCAAAACATCCAAACCGTTCATTCCGGGCATTTGGTAGTCGGTAATTACAAGATCGGGCCTCTCTGAATGAATCTGTAACAGTCCGTCACTTCCGTTTTCCGCCTCAATAACCTTGTAACCTGCTTTAACCAGAGCAATCTTGAACAGCTTCCGGATAATTTTATCGTCATCTATAACTAATATTTTTTCCATAGCTTAAATCAATGTTTTAAGACCTTGCATTCCATCGTTTATTGCTTTGATAATCTTATCTACGGTTTCAGTTAAATCGTCCATATCCTTGCTTGCAGTGTTTATTCTCTTAAGGTCATTAATAACCGAAAGAATCCCAACGGTGGTTAACTCTGTTATGAGCGAATGCGATATTGTCTTTAATTTTGTATGGTCATCCGACTGGACACTCTCTTTTAATGCCTTCATTCTCAGAGGTGCCTGCTCAAGAAAAAGTAATATAATTTCTTTAATTGTCTCCTTATCATCCCCTACCATCTCCTTCAAATATGAGATGTCCGGTACCGGGGTATTATTGTTGTTTGCCAACTCGTCCATCGTGTTAAATTTAAGTAGTTTTACAAACTTAAATATTATTATTTGATTATTGATTTCAAAACAGAATATTTTATTTTTGTAACAACAGTTTATCCTTTCTCTTTCAGTCTTTAATAGGTTGTTTATTTTTATCAGAACTGTTTTTCAATGCTCTTTACAAGCTCTTTAAACATCTCGGCGTTATATCCTTTATCCATATAGACAATGTTCCCATTTTTACCAATTACATAATTTCTTGGAATTGATGTTTTTGCAAATAGATTGTATATGCTCCTGTCAGGGTCCATACCCATAGGGAAGGTGTGCCCCTTCTCCTTTCTGAAGGCATCAATTTTCTCGTAAGTGTCCTCTCTCGAAATTGGAAGAAATACAAAATCCTTACCCTTGAATTTGTCAATTATCTCCTTTTGCACAACCGCTAACTCCTGAACGCAATAAGGGCACCAAACTGCCCAGAAGTTTATCAAAACCACCTTACCCCTGAGATCTTTCATATTGATCTCCTTTCCGTCAAACATCTTAACTTTAAACTCAGGAACATCATCACCAACCTTAACGTTACTTGCCTCATCTGTCTGTGCGCTTATTCCTGTTAGAAAAAGCAACATAATTGCGCTTAATAAAATTTTCTTCATACTCTTTGATCTATTAGTTTTTAACAAAAATATCAATAAATTCAGGTTTAAAATACAACCGTAACCGATATGGGGTCAACCATTGCGTTTATCATATAAAACGATTCACACTCTAAAATGTTCTCTATCCTAAGCTCTCTTTCAGAAATTAATCCTTTTGAAAGCAAGAAATCCCTTTTTGTTCCCTTCAGCAAAAAAGTTGTTGGGGTGTACAAATTATTGTCATTCTTAAATTTGAATAAGATATTGCCATAAGAGGTATCTGTTGCATAACCATTTTTTACGATAAAGATATCGTCACATTCTCCCCTTAATGCCCTAAGGGACTCTATTCGTGACCTGTTTTCATATTTGTACCCGTATTCAATATCATTGCAATCAACCACTTTAAGAGTTACCACGGTTTGTGGAGAGTATGGAGTTAGAGTGTGGTTAAGAACCCTGTTTGAATAGACTACCCTGAATTTGAAAATTCCATTTTGAAGAGAGTATTCTTTGTGAGAGTGCTCTTTATGATAATACCCATCGAGAAGGTGCTCAAACGGAATAGCATAAATAATCCCGTAATGACGCAATATTGTTTCAGATGATCTTTTTATGTGCAGATCAAGATTATTTATCTTGCCGTTTTCAACTTTAATCGTTTCAAAAAAAGTTACTCCATTCATCGTAGAATTTTTTAAAAGCTTGCTCTAATCGATTTTCCCGTTTTTTACTATTGCTATTTAGCAGGTATATAGACCTTTTTAAGAACCTCGTCATATTCGCTCTCCCAATTACTATTCACCGTGATACCTCCTCCGCTGCGGTAGTAGAGCTTTCCATCATAACTCTTCTCTATGAATCTTATCAAAACTGCAGAGTCAAGGGTCTCTCCGTCAAAATATCCGAATATACCGGTGTAGAAACCCCGCGCTCTCCCCTCAGCTTTTGAAATTAGTCTGAGAGTGGACGGTTTTGGAGCTCCGGAGACAGAGCCTGCCGGCAATAATGAGAAAATAATATCCCCCAACCTCTCTTTGGATTCACATTTGAATTCATCTTTTATTTCACCCCTGATGTCTGAGCTTACCTGAATTATTTCGCCCCTGTCGGTTAAAATTCTGTCTGTATATCTGAACCTCTCTACCCAAACCCTTTTNNCAAATCTCCTTATAGTCAGTCATTATTTTATCTTCTGCTCCGGGAATCGTGGCGTCTATTGTCCCTTTCATTGGGCAGGTGGTAATGATCCCATTCTCAATCCTCACAAACCTCTCCGGGCTAAAGCACACAAAATTATCCGGTATGCATAGGGCGTACGGGGAGTTAGTTCTGGCAATTATCTGCTCAAAAGAGAGCGGAGTTTTGATTTCGGTTAGAGTGGTAAGGTTGATGAGATATGTGTCTCCCCGCATCAGTCCTGCCATTACAATATCGTAAGATTTTTTGTACTCGGCCTTGTCGGGAGGAGTTATAATTTTCAGGAGTTCCTGGTTGGTATTATTTGACTTATCAGATTGGTCATTATTAATGCCCTGTTTAGAATTTGAGTAGTTTTCAACCTCTCCAACTCTGAAAAACACATTGTTACTTTCAAGTGGGTTCATCTCAAATATCCCCCTTTCAAGTTCAAAATCAATGGCAAACAGAAACGGAACCTTTTCTGATCCGTATCTGTTCATCAACTCCCTTACTTCGCTAGCTTTAATCATATCGCTAAAGTACATTTTTTATGCAAATATTGACCAAATAACTACTTTTACCTTATCAATCTTAGACCAAAACATATTAATATCAGACCAAAGTGAAACGAATTCTGCTGATAGATAACTACGACTCATTTGTCTACAATGTTGTACACCTGGTAAAGAGCGCAACAGGCTTTGATGTGGATATCTGTCTCAATGATAAAATCCCATTTGACACAATGAGCGAGTATAGTCATGTTATTCTCTCGCCGGGGCCGGGAGTACCATCCGAAGCAGGAGATTTGATGAAAGTTATTGATCTGTATAAAGATAGCCACTCAATTCTTGGAATTTGTCTGGGGCATCAGGCAATAGCGCAATACTTTGGTGCAGAACTAATTAATCTTGCCCATCCATTGCACGGACACCGTTCAAAACTCACAATTACAAAAGAGGGAGACCCTCTCCTCTCCGGCAACTTTTGCTCCGGCTGTGAAAGCCCCGAAGTTGGCCTCTATCACTCATGGGCAGTCAGCCCACGGATTTTTCCCAATGAGCTTACAATTGGATCAGTAAATGAAGACGGTATTATTATGTCTCTCTATCACAAGCGCCTTCCGTTGTTCGGAGTGCAGTTTCATCCCGAATCGGTTATTGCAAAAAATGGGGAGTCTGTTATAAAGAACTGGTTAGGTCAGGATGTTTTGCGATAGCTTACAACTGCCCAGGTATTAAACAGCACTGCAAACCCACATAGAATAATCACAGGCCTTGCAAGGTAATAGAGATTCCCTCCCTTAAGAAATACCATTCTCATAATCTCTATAAAGTACCTCATGGGATTCACTGCAGTGATTGCTTTGGCCCATAAAGGCATGCTGTCTATAGGGGTAAAGAGACCACTCATTAGAATCATAATCAGAAGGAAGAAGAACATAACAAACATTGCCTGCTGCATGGTTGATGAGTAGTTGGAGATAAGCAACCCAAAACCTGAAACCACTATCAGAAAGAGTGATGATAGTAGATAGAACATAAGAAGACTGCCAACAGGCACAATACCATAGAAGAGCTTTGAGAGAACAAGAGTTATTGTAAGAATAATAAACCCGATTATCCAGTATGGGATCAGTTTGGCCGCAATAAAAAGGAACTTGCCAACAGGTGTAACATTCATCTGTTCTATAGTTCCCGCCTCTTTTTCCGAAACAATATTCAGCGCCGGTAAAAACCCTCCGATTATTGTAATCAGCATTACTATCAATGCAGGGACCATAAAAACCTTATAGTCCATTGAGGGGTTAAACCTACTCCTGGAGATAATCTCAACTACCGGCATAGCCCGTGGAGCTTGTGCAACCTGACCGGAGTATTCATTAACGACAGTTGCCAGATATGAGGCTGCAACACTTCCCCTCATCCCGTCAACAGAATTTGAGGCAATGTAAACAGCCGTTTTGCCTGTTTTAACAATATCCTTTTCAAAAGAGGCAGGAATATCAAGAATAATATCTGATTTTGACTTTTCTACACTTTGAAGAGCCTCTTCATAAGATTGCACCACCTCTACCGAGCTGAAATAATCCGATGCCTCTACTTTTCTGTAGAGCTCTCTCGAAAGTGATGAGTTTGCGCCATCAACAACCGAAACTCTTATGTTCTTTATATCAAGATTAGCCGCATGAGGCATAAGTATCATCATAATTATCGGATAGACAATTATCAGTTTTGGCAGAAATTTATTTCTGATTATCTGCTTGAACTCCTTCTCTACTAAATATTTAAACATAGCCTTGTCTATTCTAATCTTTGTTTAAAACTCCTGATACTTAACACTGTAAATACTACTGCCATAGATGTCATTATAAAAAGCTCGTTTAGAACCGAGGTGACCGGCAAACCCTGAATCATCAGCTTTCTTACTGCTTCGATAAACCACTTAGCAGGTATAAACTGAGCAACTATTCTAAGTAAATAAGGCATATTTGAAACGGGGTATATCATTCCCGAAAGAAGCATAACAGGCATCATAAAGACTAGTCCCGATATTAACATTGCTGCTACCTGGGTGCTTGCAAACGAAGAGATAAGAAGTCCTGTCGATAGTGATACAAAAATGAAGATAAATGATGCAAGAACAAGCCAGTAAATGCTTCCGGTAATTGGAACTCCAAGCACAAAAACCGAGAGAAGCAATATTGTTGCCAGATTAATAACCGAAAGTATAAAATATGGAACCGTTTTGGCCAAAATGACAATTACAGGCCGTACAGGCGATGCAAGCAGCACCTCCATAGTTCCTATCTCTTTTTCCCTAACAATGGAAACAGAGGTCATCATAGCACAAATAAGCATAAGAATCAATCCCATTACTCCGGGCACAAAATTGTAGGCACTCTTCATTTGTGGATTATACAAAAGCTCTACGACAGGTTCAATAAAAGTGGGCTTGTCAGCAGAGTGTGGAGTATATCCTGATAGCCTTAAAATCTGTTCATTTGATGAGGCAATAATTGAGTTTGCATATCTTAAAACACCTGATGCGGTGTTTGGGTCAGATCCGTCTACAACAAGGGATATCTGAGATTTTCCCTCACGAACAATATTTTCTCTGAAATTATTGTCATACACAATTACAAGGGAGACTTGCGATGATTTAATCAGATAATCTGCCTCCTCTTCTGTTGAGATATCTCTTTCGAAGATAAAATATTCGCTTTGTGATATCCGCTCAGTAATAAATGTTGTGACAGCATCTTTTGAGTGGTCCAGAACTGCAAATCTTACATCTCTGATCTCATTTGACAGTGCAAAACCGAAGAGAACAATTTGAACAACAGGCATCAGTAGCAGAATCATAACTGTACGGGTGTCACGAAAAATATGCATGAACTCTTTGTTGACAAATACCCAAAATTGCTTCATAACACTCCTCCTGCAAGTTTATGAAATACCTCCTCTACAGTGGTACATCCAAATTTTTGTTTTAGATTTTCGGGTGAATCTAAAGCAGCTATCTTCCCCTCAGACATTATTGATACTCTGTCGCAATACTCTGCCTCATCCATATAGTGTGTTGTCACAAAGACTGTTATCCCACTTTCTGCTGCAGCGTATATAAGTTCCCAGAACTGTCTTCTTGCAGCCGGATCGACTCCCCCTGTGGGCTCATCGAGAAAAACAATAGAGGGTTTGTGCAAAATTGCGACCGAAAAGGCCAGTTTCTGCTTCCACCCTGCAGGAAGTGACTGAACCAGCGTCTCTCTTTCGTCATAAAAACCCAGGCTTTTAAGCATCTCATCCGTTCCGGAGGCTATTTCATTATCCTTTAGACCGTATATTCCTCCAAAAAGACGAAAATTTTCCCATACTTTCAGGTCCTGATAAAGAGAGAACCTCTGGCTCATATAGCCGATACTCTTTTTGACCTTTTCGCTGTTTTTTGAGATATCGTATCCCGCAACCATTCCCATACCTGATGTTGGTTTTAAGAGTCCGCACAACATTTTCATGGCAGTAGTTTTTCCGGCTCCGTTTGCCCCTAGAAAACCAAAGATTTCGCCCCTTCTAACTTCAAAAGAGATATTATCTACCGCGGTAAAATCTCCAAATTTTTTTGTAAGATTCTCCGTTACTATTGCATATTTTGTCTCTTTCATCATATAACTCAATTTCCTTTTTATTTGGCAGACAACTCCATATAACAATCCTCAACAGATGGATTAATTCTCTTGACTAATGCATCATTAATTCCACGTGCCGTAAGCTCCTGACTTATCTTTTCAACCGCATCACCTCCAAAGTCGGGCGAAATGGCGGCATGATGTTCATGTCCAAAGGAGTAGGCACTTTTCACAACCTCAATATCGCGGAGCACCTTAAGAATTGAGTGCATATCGTCTCCCTTTACTGCCAGAAGTTTATTATTGTATGAGGCAACCATGCCGGCGGGAGAATCAACTCCCAGCATAATGCCATTTTTCATAAGGGCAATTCTGTCACATAACAGTGCTTCGTCCATATATGCTGTAGATACAATAATAGTTATTCCAACTGCTTTTAGCCTGTCGAGCATCTGCCAGAACTCTCTTCTTGAAACAGGATCAACTCCTGTGGTTGGTTCGTCAAGAAAGAGAACGGAAGGTTTATGGATAAGTGCACAGCTAAGGGCCAGCTTTTGCTTCATTCCACCTGACAGAGCTGAGGCCTTTCTGTTCCTGAAGGGTTCGAGTTGACGGAATATATCCTTAATCAGATAGTAATTCTCTTTGGGGTTGACCTTAAAGATTGATGCGAAAAAATTGAGATTTTCTTCAACAGAGAGGTCGCCGTACAGAGAGAACCTCCCTGGCATATATCCTATTATCTCTCTGATTTTTCTGAAATCACCCTTTACATCGTAACCATCTACAAATGCGTTTCCGGATGTTTGAACAAGAAGAGTTGCAAGAATTCTGAAAAGAGTAGTTTTACCGGCTCCATCCGGGCCGATTACTCCAAACATCTCTCCTCTCTCTGTCTCAAAACTGATATTTTGCAAGGCAGTTACCTGGCCAAATGTTTTAGAGATATTCTCTGAAACTACCGGTTTATGTTCTGAACTCAATTTAATTTCCCCCCTTTAATCTGACATCTCCGTACATTCCTATTTTTAAATAACCGTCATTCTTTACAGCAATTTTTACGGCATAAACAAGATTTGATCTCTCCTCTTTTGTCTGGATGCTTTTTGGAGTAAACTCTGCCTCACCTGATACCCATTCAACAACCCCCTCAAAGCTTCTTGTTGTTTGGTTGTCAAATCCGGTAACAATCTCTACTTTATCTCCAACTTTAATTGTAGAGAGCTGTTTTGCGCCAATGTATGCCCTGAGGGTCATACTCTCCAGGTCGGCCATTTTAAATAAAGGCTTCCCCGGCATTGATATCTCTCCCTTTGATGCATATTTAACCAGAATATTACCGTCATACGGTGATTTTATAAGACTCTTTGACAACATATCTTCAGTTTGGGCAATTTGAATTTTAAGGGATTCAACCTCTCTGTCTGCTGCCAGATTGCCTTTTTCCAGGGTTGATAACTGCGCCTCGCGTTGTTTTTTCAAGGTTAATATCTGCGAATCCAGATCATCAACCGTTTTTGCATTCCCTGCATTTGACTGAAGCAGACGCTGAGCCCTCTCCCGTTCAGATGTCAGGTGATATATCTGCTGGTTTAATGCAGATATTTGCTTTGATATATCAACTCTTCTTGCCTTAATAGATTCTATGGCTGCCAGAAGCCTCTGTTTTTGCAGGGAGAGCTGTACAGTATCAATAAGTGCAAGACTATCTCCTGCTTTAACTATTGAGCCCTCTTGTGCCCACATTTGTACAATCTTTCCGGAAAGTTCAGAAGATATTACAATTTCATCTGCCTCGAATCTTCCCGAAGCCTCTGTATCTCCTTTGTCTCCTTTACAGGAAGCGGTTAAAAGAATAACCATGGGTAGTATAAATTTCAGTTTCATGATATGTTTTCCGTTATTGATTAAGGGTATGTTTTAATGTGTAGATTGCCGAAATAAGCTCTATGTTGTGACGGCATTTGTTGCCTCTTGCCATGTCAAGCCTGTTTAATTCTCTTAAATAATCGGTAACTGAAATAATGCCGTTTTCCAGTTTAACTTCGGCAGCTTTTACCAATTGTTCTCTTAGTGCAATCACCTCATTGTCTGATTCTAACAATTTTTCAACCTTGGCTATGGCAGAACGTTGTGATGCTGATTTAAGAGAGAGGTTCAGCAGGAATGTCTCTCTGTGTATATTAATGTTCATCATCTCTTTGTCTAATATTCTCAGTTCATTCCCCTTTGAATATAGAGAACCCAGGTTAAATGTCAGATTTATTCCAGTCACAAAAAATGGAGAGAATTCATCCTTAAGCATATTCAGTCCCGGTTTCCCGTATCCAGCTTGCAGAAACGCTCCAAGCTTTGGCCTTCTTTGCGATATTGTCTGCTCTCTCTTAATCTGCAAAAAATCGCTTTTTGAGTCAAAAATTTTAAGTTCAGGCCTGAATATCTCTACACCCGGTATATCAGCTGATGGCTCACGGAACTCTGAATCGAAGTTTATTCCGGAGCCGGTTACCAATGACAACATCTTAATAAGGGACTCTTTTCCCGACATTAGCTCAACCTCTCTTTGTTTTAGGGTTATAAGTTCGGCCTTTATTGCATCGATATCCGATTTGTTAGCCATTCCCTCTGCTACGAGAGCCTCTGTTTTTGATAAAATCTTTAGAAGGTCTTCTTTGATGAGTTTTAAATCATTAAAAAACCTTTCATTTAACAGAATCCCGAAATAGAGTTCATTAACCATCTCTCTCACTGCGTAGAGTTCACTCTCCAATTCATTTTTCCCAATTTCGGCCTCTTTAATTACCTGCCTCTTTGCTGCTCCCGTAACTCCCCCGTCCCAAATCAGTTGCTCTACATTTAAGGTGGCTGAGTACTGATCTTTACTCAATGGGTTTATGTCCATCCCGGGAATATTAATAGGAATTGATGTGACATCCGATTGATAGGAGGCCTTAAAATTTACACCTCCCTGAGGAAGATAAAGTGTGTTAATGTTCTTTAATTTCAGCTCTTTAATAGCATCTATTACAGAGAATTTCTTTATAGCAGGATAATTTTCTGCCGCCATTGCCTGGCACTCTTCAATTGTTAATACTTTCTGACTCTCCTGTATCTGCCCTTCTAATGGACGAATTGTCAGAATTGTTAAAAGAGTTATTAATCCAAAAATCTTTTTCATACACAATTACTGTTTCTGAGGTTCGAGTGAGATTCCACTCCATACTGTTAAAAATATTTCGTCGCCTCTCTGTTTTACAAAACTCATATATTCATCCCATGTGAAACCCTTTACATAGCTTATAAGCGGCTGAGAAACAAACATAAAAAGGTTAAGCGAGAGTATATTCAATAAAAGATCAAATGCCGAAATTTCTCTTACTCTTTTAGCCTCTATCTCTTTTTGAAGCTCGGAATTGAGGTTAACTAACATGCTTTTCACAGCGCTCTCAATCTTATCTGCAATTGCTTTGAATCTTTGCGGGTTGAGAGTCATTTCACTTATTATCAGGAAAGGCAACTTTGGATTTTCCGAAATAATCTTAAGGTGATTATGTACAATTCCTCTTATTATCTCTTTAAATGGAAGGTTCTCCTCCTGTCTGTACGAAACTGAAGTCATAAATGAGAAAAACTTCTTTTCAAAAAGCCTCTCAAAAAGCTTGTCCTTTGTTCTGAAATAGTAGTGTATCAAAGCCTGATTACATCCTACTCTCCTGGCGATTTCAGTTGTGGTGGTAAGGGCAAAGCCTTTTTCAAGAAATACATTCTCAGCAATATCCAGGATTAACTGTTCAAAGTTTTCGCTTCTTACAGGGCGCTCTTTTTTAACCGGCATATTTAATTGTTTTATTTAATAGCTTAATTAATTATTGCAAATTAACAACATATTTAATTGAATTGCAAAAAATAATTCGTACCTTAAAATGTTATGCATTTTTTTAACTTTGTTATTTTTGAAAATGAGATATAGATTTATATTACTATTTACAATTATTCCCTTGGCTTTTTCATGCGTAAAAATGCCTAAGAATAATTATGTGCCCGACTTTGAGGTGCTGGAGGATTTTGATTGGAAGACCATAGAGTATCGTCCAATGACATTAACTCAAACATCTATCGTGCTTAATGAAGCTGGAGACACTGTGGGGATGTCATTGCCTGCGGGCACTTATAATTTTATTGTAGGTAAAACAACTACATTGAGTGCAATACCGGACACATCTGCCGCAAGTGCCAATGAGGTATCCACAAAAGCTCCCGGAGATAAATATAAAGAGGTTATCTACTTCCCTTCAAAAAATGGTTACGCCACAGTTATGTATGAGGACCTTTTCCCTGCAAAGGGAGATATGGACATGAACGATATTGTTTTTGGAATAAATATTGAATTTAATCTTGACAATCAGCTAAGACTTAGGTCTTTAAAGATAAGCATTCAACCAAGAGCCATTGGTAGCTCTTACTCTTCAATAGGACTTGCAGCATCACTATCGGGAGGCTCGTATGACAATTATGTTGACAAAATTTACTATTCAGAGGCTCCATCTATCGGAAATTTCTTTAATGTAACAAATTACGGAGGCAGCTATTCAGCAGAAATAGGCAATTTATTTGATGTAATCCCGTTAACCGGAAACTTCAGAGGACATTTTACAGACAACTCCGAGCTATTTCTTAATGTAAGGAATGTTGACCCTGTAATTGGCACCAACAACTTCTGGGTTTATATTGACATCCTTCCAAGCAGAATTTTTCATATCTCAAATCTGACTTTTCTTGATGCTCCGAGCATCGGTAAAGTTAACCTGGACATTTTCGCTCTGTTTGGAGACAGAGGTAAAGAGATTCATTTCAAGGGGACAAGGCCCACAGCATTTTTCTACTATCCTTACTTTGTTGCAACATGGCCAAAATCAGATTTCTCTTCACCGGACAACTGGGTATGGGCAATTTTGAGTGATCAGTCAATCAGGCACCCACAGGAGTTTGCCAAAATTTATCACGCATACCCTAGTTTTACCAGTTGGACCTCAGGTGGCGGTTCCGATTGGTATTCGCCTGCAGTGACCGAATTTCTCTACACCAAAAAAACATTCTGACAGAGCGTTTTTCAAATTTAAAAACACTATGAAACCATAAGAAAAGTGTAAAATAATTTTACACAAATACATTTTTAAGATATTTTTATTACGTTTTTGTTACCATATTTTTAAACAAAACCCCAAATTAAATTATCCCCTTATTTAATTGGCCCAACACATATTAGCCATACTAATGCAAAACAAAAAGCATTTTAAAACATAAACCCCTGGCCCATTTTATTATATTTTTAAAAGAAGGCATAATAATTGAAGTCTGTTTATGTCCAAAACAGAAATGACTATAATGACCAAACGATATTTTATACTATTTTTTACACTGATGCTGTTAGCATCTTGCGTGAAAATGCCAAAAAGAATTGATAACGAATTACCCGTTTCACCTCTTGGTGCAATTCCTTATGACTTTGATTGGAGAACAATTAAAACAATTGATCTTACATTAAACGTAACCTCAGCAGGGGAATCTTATAACGCGGGAGTTCATATACTAAAGATATACAATTCACCTTTATTGAACACTGGCTCTTTGATTGCTACGGGTGCAGCAAAGCCGGGAGTTCCTTATATGGTAAAAATTTCAATATCAACCCCAACTGAATATTTATATATTCACGAAACCAAACCTAACGGACTCACCTCTGTTACTCCACTTCAGGTAAACTCTTCCTTAATTAATAAAACATTGACAAAAAGTTCGCAAGAACATATCGATAATAATACCCCTTTTGCAGCTAATGCAACATCTGCTTTTGCCTATTCAGACATTACCATTCCAACACAGTTTGATGTAATTGTTAATAGCAATTCGTCACTTAATATTGTAGGATACAATACAGGTCAAACCTCAGCATACGGGAATCTTTATAAGTCATATCTGATACCTTCAGGCTTCACAAGAACAGCAAATATCGGGTTTGGTAACTATCTTCAGCATGCAGTTCTCTATGTACAAGGCTCACTAAACATCAATTCAAAGGCAGAATTAAACAAGATGTCGATTGTAGTTCTTTCCGGAGGCTCTGTTACTGTAAAGGGCATCAGCACAGGAGTTATAGAAGCAGATTTCCCGGTCATATACATCCAGAACGGTGCTGCACTTGCCTCTTCTGATATTGTGAACATTTCAAATGCAACAATGGTAAATAAAGGCACTACAACAACGAGCAAAAAAATTGATATCAACAATAGTTCTTATTTCTATAACGAAGGATCATTGCAGATTACCGGCAATAACAACGAACTTCATATTACCAATTTTGGAGCAATGTTTAATTCGGGGCCTGTAAATGTCCCAAAGATATCTGTTACAACCAACGGAACCTTTAACAACAGTCCCGGCACCGTAGTTACTACCAGTGATTGGTACCAATCAAACGGGTCTTTTCTAAATAATCATGGAGAAATTGCTGCAACAACTAAATTCAGCAACTCAGGTGGAGGTACTGTGAATAACTTTTGTCTAATTACAGCCAATGTTACTGATTTTCAGCAAATGACTGCAAATCTTGAACCAGGGTCACTTTGGAACAGCCAATCTTTTGCCGTAAATAACAGCACCATAAATATGGCAGGAGGGAGCATGTTTCTTACAGGTAGAATTACAAATATTTATGGATTCAATGTAACTTCATCTTCAGCGTCATACTCTCTGTTTAAAAGTACAGGAAGTGTACCTGCATTCACCTGGTCTGCTACAAGTTTTAGCGGTAATATTGAATTTGTATATACCGGGCTCACGGCGGCCAATCGTTCATCATATGAATCTTCTTTATCAAATGGTGCAATTATCGGCAACGAACAGACAAAAAATATCCCAGGAACAACATGTAACGGATCTCTGGGGCAGATTGAAGCAGATGATGACCCGGGTACTGGACCCACATTCGCAAGCTACTTCCCTTCTCAAAGTGGATGGGCTACCTACGCATTTGAAGATCAGTGGCCTTTAAAAGGAGACTATGACTTGAACGACCTTGTTGTACGTTTCAGACTTACCACAATACACAACAGTTCAAACCAAGTTATTGAGTTACTCTTTGACTACAGTGTTCTTGCAGTTGGTGCCGTAAAAAGCATTTCAGCTGCATTTCAACTGGACAATATATTGGCGTCGGCTGTTGGTTCTGTTACCGGACAAATTGCCGGAGGAAGCACTCCTTTCGGTATATCATCTAATGGAACTGAGACCGGGGCATCAAAGGCAATAATTCCGGTGTTCAACAATGCTAAAAATGTTGTGCCTTTTAGTGGTTATTTAAATACCATCAAAGGCGAATATACACCTACTCCATACAATCAGGTAAAAGTAGTATTCTCTTCTCCTGTAAATCAATCTCTGATCTCAATATCATCATTTAACTTCTTTATCTCTGTTGATAGCAGAGGTCTTGAGATACACCTTCCCGGCTATTCTGCAACAGAAAAATTCAATAGCTCTTCAGCCGGAGGTAATCTTCATCCTTCAGACATGTTCAAGTATAGTGATGGTATGATGTGGGGGCTTATGTTTCCTTCCGATTTCAGTTATTCGGCAGAGGGGAACTCAATAGTACAAACATATACCCATTTTGCAGCGTGGGCTGTTTCCGGAGGAGCAGAATATTCTGACTGGTATTCGGATAAAGCAGGCTACAGAAACAATGAGTTGCTATACTAACAGCTTTTTAATACCCTAACTGTTTCTTATAATATCATCTACAGCCTTTTTAATCTCTGCTGCGGCATTTGACCAGGTATAAGTACTCTTCATATTATCCAGCCCTGCTCTATTTGGAGTCCAGCCTGCATCAATTTCCCTTATTACATTGGCAAATGAACCCTTTTCAGAATTGTAAAAAAGGCAAGTTCCCGGGAACGCATGTTGTCTGAAGAAAGGAAGATCGGTGGCAATTACCGGTTTTTTAAAAGTTACGGCGAGGAAAAAAGCGCCTGATGTTGTGATTCTTTTATATGGAAGAGCAAAAAAATCCGATATCGAGATAAGGTCAGCCATCTCACTGTTACTCCTGTATCCTTCAACACATTTAATATTATCTTTTTTAATTGTATTGGTGCATCCTTTACCCATTAGAATCATATAAATGTTAGACGGAGCCTCTTTTGTGAATAGGTCAATAAATTCAGCATCTCCTTTGTAATCACGCATATTTGCATGAAGGAATATTACCTTTGATTTCTCGGGAATACCCAGAGATTCTCGGCTAAAAGTACCCCCCGGCGTATAGATTTGTTCGTAATGTCCATGAATGGCGTTTACCTCCCGTTTGCCTCTCATCCCAAATAAGTCATACCTCTCTTGTGAAGCGTTGAGAGAATGGTTAATTATCAGATGAAAATTTTTAATTATAAACTTTCTCGAGCATCTTTCAATTGTCTTATAAACTACAATATGTGGTAATGTGTTGTGAGCAGACCATAGTAATTTATATCCTAAACTCTTGGCAAAGACAACCTTTAAGACAAATTTAAAGAATTTTAACCATGATCTTATTTGGCTCGAGGAGTCCCAGAAATAGGATGGCCAGTGAAACAATAAAACAATATTATCTGTTCTGTTCTTCCAAAGATTTTTGAACTTAAATTCAATCTGGCGATTATCAAACCCTCGTTCAATCAAAGATTCATGAAGCATCCCAATAGAAGGATTACCATCAACAACCGGAGGGTAGGCTGAAAAAAAAATTGTTTTATTATGATCTGTTTGCAATGATTTCTGGTATTATTAATTAATCAAAAATAAGAAAATATAGCTCTTTAAAAAAATGAATGATTAAATTTGAAGTGGAATTATCTGGAAAATAAATTGATGTCCCTTAAAATTGCATATTGTATACCTTCACTATATAGCGTAAGCGGTATGGAGAAGACTCTTACTATAAAGGCAAACTATTTTGCCGAGGTATTAAATTACAAGATAATTATTATATTAACTGATGGAAAAGGTAGAGAGCCTGCATTTTCTCTTTCTCCAAAAATTGAGGTAATAAACCTTAATCTCAATTATGATAAAATATGGAGTTACCCCTTTTATATCAAGGTATTTGCATACGCTTTAAAACAAATATTATTCAGGAGGAGGCTTACTGCCGCATTAAAGCAAATCAAACCTCAGATAACAGTCTCTATGCTCCGCAGAGATATTAACTTTATTACAAAAATTAAAGACGGGAGTATTAAGATTGGAGAAATTCACTTCAGCAAAAGCAAGTATCGGGATTTAGATTCTGCAGATGAGAAATTTTCTATAAAAGGCCTGTTTGCAAAGTTATGGATGAGGCAACTTATTGTCAATCTTAAACGATTACAAACATTTGTGGTGCTAAGTTACGAGGATAAGGAGAAATGGGTTGAACTTAATAATGTTTCGGTTATATACAATCCGATTATCAATATACCAGCTGTTCAGTCTGATTGCGCATCCAAAAATGTAATAGCAGCCGGGCGGTTTGTCAGACAAAAGGGGTACGATATGCTACTTGAGAGTTGGGCAATTGTTGCGTCAAGACACCCCGACTGGACACTTTCAATATATGGTAGCGGTGAAAAACGAAGCTTTCAGGAAATAATCGACAGACTTGGTATAGAAAAAACCTGTATACTTTATGATGCCGTACAAAACCTTAACGAAAAATTTACAGAGAGTTCAATTTTTGCTTTTAGCTCAAGATATGAAGGTTTTGGAATGGTAATTACCGAGGCTATGGCTTGCGGTATCCCTCCCGTAGCTTTTGCATGCCAATGTGGGCCAAGGGATATAATTACCCATGGCAAAGACGGATTTCTTATTGAGCCGGAAAACACCCGGGAATTGGCAGAAAAGATATGCACTCTTATCGAAGATGATCAACTTAGAAAAAGCATGGGACTTAAGGCAAGAGAGCGTGCAGAGAGGTTTACGCTTGAGAGAGTTGCTAAGGAATGGGATGCTCTTTTTAAAGACGCGTTAAAACACTCTTAGTTTCTCTTTGATTTTTCCCATGTTCCGTCTCCCCTTTTTCTTTTTATCAGATAGACTATCCCTCCTAAAACATTCAGGTTCATGAAGAGAAAATAGTACGGTATGTACAGTATTTTATTCTTTATTTTTCTGTCTGCCATTATCTTACCAATAATAGCACCTAAATAAAACAATACCTGTAAAACCAAAAACAGAGTATAAACACTACTCCCACCCATAAGAACTATTGAGAGATTCATTGGAAAAAGGGCAAACAAAAGAACGGGTGTGATTGTCCACCTCAGCACCCTGTGCGATATATATTGAAAAGTAAAAATATGGTATTTAAATATATTTAGGAGCGGCGCAAGTCTTAACACAGATTGAATACCCCCTGCCGAGATTCTTACCTTTCGTTTTTCCTCCTCCTTCATGTTTGCAGAGCCACTCTCTGTAGCATAAGCCTCTTTACAGTAATGGATTTTGAACCCTCTTTCTGCAATTTTCATAGAGAGTATAAAGTCATCCAGAAGAGTGTCAGCCGGAACCGATTCGAATAACTCTGTTCTTATGGCAAAAAGCTCTCCTGCCGCGCCTACAGCAGAGTATAGTCTGGAATCAAGTGATTTGAGCATCGATTCATACTTCCAGTAAATGCCCTCTCCTGCAGATGAAGCTCCATCTCTTTCACCTGACTGAACCCTCTTTTCTCCGGCTACACAACCTACCCGGGGGTCTGAAAATGCTTTTACAATTTCACGAACAGACTCCCTGTTAAGCATTGTATTTGCATCGGTGAAAATTACAATTGAAGTATCTAATAGAGGTACAGCCCTGTTTAATGCGGCACTTTTACCGGCCCTTTTACTTTCATACAATACAGTAACATCACTGTACTTTGAAAGAAGATTATTGGTATTGTCATTGGATCCGTCGGTTACCCATACGATTTTTAATTTTTCACGGGGATAATCGATTTCATAAGTGTTTCTCATCTTTGAATCAACAATCTCCTCTTCGTTATAAGCAGCAATCAGCAGCGTAACTTCTTTATAGGTGAGTGTTTGAGAAATTTTGACTTTTGCTCTGAAAAACTCTTTAATCTTTACTAAAAATATTAATACAAAACCATATCCTGCATAGGTATAAAACACTATCGCAAGTGCAATCCAGAATAATGTAGTCATAGTAATCATTGCTTGTCAAATAAATTATCTATTACAATTTGCATTTGCTTTTCCCATGAAAGGGTGTTTTCAATGGAAGCTCTTATTGCTTGCGGATGTGTTTTTAGGTTTTTTTTGAAGTCGAGTATGTCCTGAATGTCAATAGGGCTTTCATCTGCGGGAGCTTTTAGAACATATGGCATCAAATCAAAATCATCATCTGTTTCTGAGTAGATGAATGGAATACCTCTTGCTGCATACTCTCTGTTCTTAAGTGTTTTAATCTTTGTTATTCCGGATCTGTGTCTTGCCAGACTTGCTACTCCAAAATCTGATTGGCTTAAGAGATTATCCAGATCTGCTCCATGCCTGTATCCGAGAAAAACAACATGTTTATCAAGGCTAAGTTCGTTTACAAGTGCTTTAAGAGCATTAACATCTTTCGGTTCTCCATCTCCAATTATGTTGAAAATTATCTTTTGGTCACCTCCGTTTTTGTAATAGTTGTATAACCCTCGTATCAATCTGTCAAATCCATGCCAATGGTGAATTTCAGCAACACCGGTAAGTATAAACTCTGCAGTTGGTTTTTTCTCCTTTATGAGTTTGATACTACTAAAATCTATACCATTTGATATGTTAATACTCTTTATGCCATGTATATAAGGAATGTCCGTAAAGGTTACTGCTCTGCTGACATATCTCTTCAGCTCTCCTCTGAATATTCTGTTAAGAAGAAAAATTGGTCTGTATTTTATTGGGGCTCCGCTTATCTCCCTGTCATATGGATATGTTGGAAATTCCATTGCAATTCTCACTCCTGCTTTTTTGAGCCTCTTTAACATTTTAAGCAAAGAAGGGTTTGTATTGTAAAAACTTCTTATGTAGATAAAATCAAAATTATTCTCTAAAATATAAATTGTTAGAGCTTTGAAGTTAAGCCACTTTAGAAATTTTGCTGCAATCCCGTTTCCAAAATCCTCTATCACCTTACCTTCACACACTCTTCGCTGAAACCCATTCTCATCAATATCGGTGTAACACAACTCAGTATCAACGCCGCACTTACGCAAAGCATCAATTTGATATAAAATCTTTTTGCTGATGCCGCTATGGGGAGCAAAATCGTAAAAGTGTAAAAAAAGTGCTTTCATTTCTTGTCAATAAGATTTGAGGGTTGGTCTTCAAGTTTCCCTTTTGTTTTAACAAAATACTTTCTAATACCTCGAACTGCCTGTATCAGTCTCAAGAAAAGCGCTTTTGAAATTGATCCGTCCGATTTTAATGTAGCAGTAGATGTTATAACCCTGGCTCTCTTGCTTTTGACAAATCTTACCTTTCCATAATTTTTGAGTTCATAGGCCATCGCACCATCTTCTCCTCTTCTTATATTTGTTCTGTAGCCAATTTGTTTTGCAGGTTCGGTCAGATGAGCAAAAGCCAATCCTCTCACTGCTCTTTCGGGGCTATTAACAGACAACATTGATAGATGCAGGTTCCTGAGAAACTCATAACCGGCCATTTTATATCTTGGATAGTTTTTATCGGGAATAAAGCTCCATGTCGCAAAAATGGCAGCTGTACCTTGCTTCTCCAACTCTTCTATCATAGTTTGGGCATAAGTTTCAGGATACAAGGTGTCAGCGTCTATACATAGTATGTATTTGCCATTCGCCTCTATCAAGCCTCGGTTTCTTGCATGCCCGGGGCTCTTTTTATCTTCGTTATAATACCTCACTCCGGTTCTTTCATAAATCTCTGCTGTTCTGTCACTGGAGTTGTTGTTTACGCCTATAATCTCTATCGGATAGCTGCATTTCATCCTACTCAATGACCACAAGCAGCCTAGAAGACGCTGTTCCTCGTTGTATGCAATGACAATTATTGATGCAACAGGGTGCTCGTTTTGCAATTTTGAGATATTGTCTTTAATCTCAAGAAAAATCTCATTCGGCGCTTCGTCCGGTGATTTTTCGAAAACTGACAGATAACACTTATACCAACACATAATAATTATTTTACAATTAAACTGTTCTCAAAACAACTAACTATTTTTCAAGCCTTTATTGAAAAATTTATTTTGAACAAAATCTCTAATTCCAATTCTTTTATCCAGTTGTTTATAAGAGTAGATTAGCGATATTAAAGATGCTGAGATTGCAATGGCATAAGCTGCTATCCCTTGTGAAAAAACAAAAGAGAGGTAAGCAATCATCGTACACAACAGTAAAACAGAAAACATTCCAACCAACTCTTTACTCATGTAATAATTATATAATCGCCTGTTCATAATATTTATTAAAACAAGATATATAACGTGCATAATAACAAAGCCATACCCGAGACCAACTAAACCACCCAGATAGTAGCCTGCTGAACAAAAAATTAGAAAACTTAGATTTGTAAAGCCTCCCTCCATAAGAAAAAAGACTTTTTTATCCCCTTTTGCGTAAGAAATTGCACCAATAGAGTATGATGCTGCTTTAAAGATCATACCAAAAGCCAACACTCTTATTAGTCCAGAAATGTGAAGAAACTCTTCTGATAAAAGCACTCGTATCATTAACGGAGAGGTTATTATAAGAAGAATCAGAATGGGTGCGGCAATCAGGAGGGTAATTTCTGCCTGGTGGTTAACCATCTCTCTTACCTTTGAATTGTCGTCACTCACAGCTGCAAGACGAGGTTGGTAGTCAATAATAATGGCGGTAAAAATAAGCCCAATTGACTGATTTGTTATATTCATGGCTGCCTGATAAAAACCAAGATCGGCAACAGATCCTTTACTGCTTATAAAAATGTTTAGAAGATAGTGGACGAATGAAGCTATTGCAGTTGTGGCCATCATTGCGACTCCCAGTTTTACCATATCTCCTCCTTCGGTAATAGATTGCCTGAATGACATCTTTACATCTGTTTTTTTGTATTTTGAGGTGTAATACAGACTGAAAAGATAGGTTACAAATGCCGAAAGTATCAAAGCAGGAACAATCGCTTTAATTCCAAAAAAGTAATACAAAGGTACAGATACTAAAAGCGATACAGCAGATCCTGTAAGAGTCAGCTTTGCATAACCTTTATTATCTCTTGCTCCCCGTAGTATTGATCCGTTACCGGTTGAGAGAGTGTTAAAAAGTACCATCAGAGAGAGAAACAAAAATGCAACAGTGTATTTATTGCTTCCAAAAGTGGTGCTGCTGAGAAGAGGAGAGAAGAGCAAAACAGCAATCATACCCAGCAAGGCTGTAATATTAAGCCACCGGGAGAACACATGAATAATCCTCGAAATTTTCTCTTTGTTTCCACTTTCGACCGCTTGAGAAATGTCCCTCACCGAACTGAAGTTTAATCCCAAACCTGTTACATTACCTATTATGGTCACCGATGATACAAACAGACTATTTATACCCATGCCGGAAGCACCCAACAGTAAAGCTATAACCTTACCTCTTAACAGATTTAAAATAACCTGAATAATCTGCACCCCTCCAAACAGCGATGTAGCTTTAAAAACCTTTTTATATGATGTATTTGCCTCCAACTATTGAGTGCTTGAATTATTACGTTCCCACTCACCACTTGAATGGTTGTATTGCTTTATCACCTTTGCCGGATTTCCTGCAACAATGCTAAATGGCGGCACATCTTTGTTTACAACGGAGCAAGCGGCAACAATACTGTGCTTTCCGATTTTAACTCCTTTTGTTACAACAGAATTTGCACCTATCCATACATCATCTTCAATATTAATCAATGATGTAGATACTCCTTGTTTACTGATACTTATATTGCATTCTTTGTAGTTATGATCTAGCCCGGACAGGACAACACCCTGTGCAATAATTACATTATCTCCGATTATTACCGGACCAATTATCACATTTCCCAATCCTGCTCTTGACTCCCTTCCAATAACAACATCTCCAACCATATTATTTACAATAGAGAAATCCTCAATAACCGACCTATCCCCTATAATGAATCGGTTAAAGGGTACCAAATCTTTTCTAACGCTTCTGTATATAACAGACCCTTTGCCTCTGGATGTATAGAATCTCATAAAAAGTCTTAGCCAAACTCTGGGTCTGGTTTTTACGGGGTGAACCATGAGGTTTAATACAAGCTCTTTAAGCCTGGGATTGGATTTGACTCTATCTTTTATACTGCTCATTGTAAATAGTTTTATAAATATCCAGCAGACTTTGTGCACTGTTTTTCCATGAGAATGTTTTTATTCTCTCTTTTCCTTTGGCTACCATAGTATTGTACAACTCCTGATTCTCCAGCTCAATTATTGCAGCTGATATCTGGTATGGCATTTCAGGTGAAACCAGAATTGCCGCATCTGATGCAACCTCCGGCATTGCAGATACATTTGATGTTATAACCGGCGTTTCACATGCCATGGATTCAAGAATTGGTATCCCGAAACTCTCTCTTAACGATGGGTAGAGGAATGCAAAAGCACCTGAATATATTGCAGGCAAATGGTTATTTGGGATATACCCCGGTGCATAAATGTAATCTTTGATATTTGAAATACCCTCTTTTGTTAAAATTTTGTTTATGTAGTCTTTATCAAGATCAGCAACCAAAAGTGGCAGTTTTTTATCAGATTTTTCAAGATAAATACTGTATGCTTTAAAAACATTTTCTGTGTTCTTTTTAGGATCTGTATTTCCTAAAAAAAAGAGATAGCTTTCATGGTTAATATATGCGGATGTGATCTGCCTGAAATCGTCAACTCTTTTAAAATGTGCACCAAAGCCATTGTAAACAGAAATCACTTTATCGTCATCAAGGTTGAGCCTCTTTTTTATTACTCCAGCTTCGTAATTGGACACGGTTATTATCTTCTTGCACTTAGGAATTATTGCAGGCACTACCAGTTTCCTATAATACCAACCCATGGTCTGATATAAAGAAGCGTTTGATTTTGCTCTCTTTTCCAGAAAAATGATGTCATGAAGAGTCAGTACAAGAGGTGTGCTGCAAAAAACAGGAGCTGTGTTTGATGTACAGTGCAGAATGTCCGGTTTTATCCTTTTTACAGCATGCAAAAGTGCCACCTGCTCCCAAAAAGGATAGAGAGGGGCTTTAACCTTTACAATATGAAAGTTATCTGTCTCCTGTAAAACATCTTCGTCATCACCGGGAGATACAATTATGTAATATTCATTCTCTTTGTCAATCTTTTGAAGCTCACGAACAGACTCCAGAACAACAAAGTCCATCCCGTGTTTCTTTTTCCTGAAAATTCTCTGTGCCTCTATTGCTATTTTCATATCACTCTCCTTTTATTGTGTGAATAAACTTTTTGTTTACACCCTTAAGGCGAAACATATTAAATGCCATAAGCACAAATAGTAAAGGGACTCTTTTAATAGCTTTGATGCTATCCTTTGTAACCAGATGGTCAGGAGTTGCCATGGCAAAAGAGAGTGTTAATAGCATAAAAGAGAGCCACCATTTAATAGATAGTCTCCAGTCATAAAGTGATGTAAAAACGGCAAATATGAAAATCAATCCAAGCGTTACTACTCTTGGGAGCAATGTCCATTGAAAAAGTTTATCGATATAATCTATCTTCCCGCTTAGTATTGCCCCCGGCAGCTCTTTAATGCCGGAAAAAAGTGAGCCAAACTGAGCAGCAAGCCACCTTCGGCGCTGGTTGTAAAATACCTCTTTATTCCTGGTCTTTTCGTCATAAACCGGTACATGGTCAAGATAGTCAATATAAACTCCCTCTTTTAGCAACAACAACTCAAGCTCTTTGTCTTCTCCTGCTGTCGAGAGTTTGGTTACATTTTTGGTAAACCATTTGTAGCTGAAAGCCATACCTGAACCTATTAATGCAGATGATAGTCCCATATTAACATGTCCCTTCCTGAAAATTGAGTTGTTAATCTCTTCACTGATAGCATCCAGTATTGCAATGTCTCCCTTTATGTTTTTTGCGGTTCTGTGGGTCTGTACCGCAGTTGAGCCGGAATAGAATGCGTTGTTGATTTCGTTAAAGAACTCTTTCTCAATAATATTATCTGAATCAAGTATAACTACAATGTCGAAATTTTTGTCCTCAAGGTTCTCAATCGCAAAGTTTAGAGCATAGGCTTTTGAGCTTTTTTGTGGATTAATGGTAAATAGGGTAATCGGCTGATCTAAAAGCCATTCGTTTGTAGTATCCTCCATTTTGTCTGAGATGACCACAGTCAGCAGCTTATCCCCTGGATAGTCACAAGCCAGAACTGAATTGACAGAATCCTTTATAACATTGTCGTCTTTATATGATGGAATGAGAACCAGAAATCGCATTTTTTTTGTTGCATTCCGGTATTTTACACCACCACGAATAACAGACGAAAGCGAGAAAACAAATACATAAAAAACAGATATTGCCGTTATTATATAAACAGCAACATCAATAATATGTATAATTCCCATATTCTCCACTTTTACATTTTTATAAAATCTTTAACTCCTTTAAAAACTGCTACTGCCAAATCCCATCTTTTTTTAAAGAGGGACACTATTATCTCTTTTGAACTTGCTATGGCAATAAGGTAAATATAAGATAAAATTCTGACAGCTCCTCTTCTGTTTTTCTTTGCAAATAAAAGGCGGTTGCGGGCAAGATAATACCTTTTTAACGGGCTGTCCAATCCTGTGCTCATACTCTCTTTATGCACTATGAGTGCCTGAGGTAAATACCACAACTTATACCCTTTTTCTCTAAATCTCATCCCCCAGTCAAGCTCTTCGTAATAAAGAAAATAGTCTTCAGACATTAGTCCCACCTTGTCAAGGGCCTCTCTGCTTACCAATATTGCCGCTCCATGATTAAATGCGGTTTCATGGGGGGTATCAAACTGGCCTGAGTCAGCCTGGGAATATCCAGTTATATGATTTCTCAGGGTAATAGGTGTAAGATCTGAATAGCCTGCAAACTGAATTGTTCGGGGTGGATTAAGAAAGTGTATCTTAGGGGAGACAGCGCCAATATGAGGGTTTTTATCCATAAATGTGACAAGCTCAACAACGGAATTATCAAGGAGTAACGTGTCATTATTAATAAGCATTATGTATCGCCCGCGTGACTTAATAATTCCAATATTGTTGCCCCCTGCAAAACCAAGATTTATCTCGCTTCTGATAAAAGTGAATTCGGGAAATTCTCTTATAAGATCAGATGTCTCATCATATTCTGAGCCATTATCTACAACTATAACCTCATATCTTACATCAATAAGATACCTCTTCATGCTAAGAAGAAGCTCTCGTGTATGTATTACGCCATTGTAATTGACAGTTACAAATGATATGTCAGGCAGGATATTGTTCATTTATGAGTTCTTTTTCGATTCCAGGGCTGATAAATACTATGGTCATGCAGATAAAAGTGATAAATGCAAAGGGAAATTGACCCAAAATTTCAATTGAATATGCAGCAATATAAATACCCGAAATACCGCATAATATTGCAGTCACAATCCCTTTTATTTCGGGAGTTTTTAATCGGAACATGACGAGAAATGATCCATGAAGCAATATGTACATGAGTATTAGCAAATGTAAAAGCAGGCCAACAATTCCAGTCTCAACCCAAATTAATACGTACCAAGAGTCACTTGGAATAATTGCCAAAACAGGATCGGGCATATATGTAGTTGCGCTGCCACGACTCATTCCAAGGCCGGCTCCGAGTGGCTTATCCCTCATGTATATTTTTAAAATTCGTTGATTTTCAAGCCTTACCAACAATGACGGATCGTCAGGATTAAATGCGGACCTCATTCTTCGAATATATTGATTCCCTTGTCCGTAGCTTGTTTCACTCAAGAACCAGTAACCTCCTGCAACAAAAAGAGTTGTAATAATTATTATCTTATAATTCTTTGAAAGAAACGCAAAAACTACTAGTCCAATAAAAGGAACAGCAAGAGAACCTCTAGTGCCTGAAATTATCATTCCGTAAGCACAAATCGCTGCTGTTACAACCAGAAATATCCTCAACTTAAACTCTTTGATATATATAGCAGATATCCCGAAGACTAACATAGAAAAGGCGATTCCTGTACCAAAATTGGCCGCATCAGTAAATATTGAAAAGTATCTTATCCCTGAATAGATTATATGAGTTGTTCTGCCACCGGCGTCGAGCCATCTTTGTTCTGCAAAGTCAAACCCAAAAGTTTTCTGAAAAAAGGCTTTCAAAACTGCGAAAATGGAGAGCAAAGCCCATAGAATAAGTATTTTTCTTACATGCTTGTATTTTGAAACAAACAGAGATGTTAAGAGCACTATTATAAAGAAGTACATCCCAACTCCTCTGACAGAGGTTGCCCATGCAATTATACCTGAAGAACTTGGGTTAAAGGCCTGCAATACGCAGTATAACAGCCATATAAACGAAAGCAGAGATAGTAAATGTAACGAATTCTTAAAATTCAGTGGACTATCATTTTTAAAAATTTGCAGAATAACAACAAGTATTACCAAAATAAGAGTCATATCCATGAAAATTCCCGGTGCTAAAGACTCCAGGTATCTCGACATTCCAGAAATAATATAGTTGATGGTAAAGAGTGACAGGAATGCCAAAAATGGTTTGTCAATTAGTAAGAGCAATACAACAATGGATGCCGGAAAAAGATAAATTAACATCCCTGCAACAGTCCCGAATTTGAGATTTACGATTGTTGCAAAAGCAGTAAGCAGCAGTACCGTTATATAAACCAGAGCTGCACCGAGGTTTGAGGAAATATTTTTAAAAACCTCCACCTCTTCATTATTTTGAAGTTAAACCAAATTGCTTAAGTCTGTAAAAGACACTACGACTCTTTGAATGCGGTGGGAGAAGGCCAAGGAAACTCTCGGCTGCTTCTCGCTTAGTATTGGTGAGGTAAAGCATTATTGGAGTGTCCTCTACCTGTTCTTTAAGTCTATCAAAAGCTATTTTGTCAATATCTTTCCAGACTTTATCTGCTCTTACAAGCAACAAATTTAATGAGGCCTCTCTGAGCAAACCTACAGGAATTGCAGAATACTTGACAGGCTTATGTTCAACTATAATAATGTCCTCGTTTTCATAATCATATAATTGTGAAAGGTTGTTTGAGAGGATAAAGTCTCTTGACTCACTTGTTATGTTGTCGTGCCATGATATAACTCTGACCCTTAAACCTCTTTCTGTCCAAAACTCCTGAAGAAACGATATTAAAGTACTTTTCCCGGCATCTTCATCAGTGCTGATAAAGTTAATAATATCAGGCCTCATTACAGGATTTAGGTATGGGACAATAACATTTGCCAAATATGCTGTGGCTATCCGTTCATACTCACTATTAAATGCTCTGTATCTGATTTTTTGCTTCTGAGGAAATGCCCCAAGAACTTTTGCAGGAATAAGTCTCTCTGCACGCCTTCTGTCTCTTACAGTACGGTCAAGTAATTCAACAAGTATAAAGAAAGCAAGTAACAAAATAAAGGTTCCGACAAATGTCGAGCCTACAATATACTTTCTGGCTGTTGGTATAGCTGATACCGGAAACAGAGGTGGATTAATCGGCTTTAAGTTGGCAGATGTCATCTGAAGTGTCTTCTGTCTCATCAATGCCGTGTTTAGACTCTGTAATGTTGAAAGGTATGAGTGCTCCAGAAATCCTATATCACGTTCCATCCTTTTGAGGGTGGACCCTATGGGTGAGAATGTGACATATTGCGCATCCATCCCCTTCTTAACTTCTTCCATAACTTTAAGCTCAGCTAAAGCTTTGGTTTTGTTAATCGTCTCAGCTATCCACTGATCTACATAAACTGTTGTTGCAATTCCGTCTTTAGTATATCTCTTCTCACCAATTTCATTTGAAATTCGTCGCAGATCATTTTCGGCAACTTTTAACCTTGATTTATAATCTTCAAGAAGAGCAGAATAGCTGGAAATAGAGTCCCTTTTATACATCTCAATCCTAGCAATATGATTTGTTAGAGAATTGACAGCATTGAGTTTGTCTATGAATATTGTATTGTTTTCAATCAGTTGTGTTTGGTCTTTTATTTTGACTTCCAACTCTTTGACCATATCAGTTGATCCGGAAAACCTTAGAAGCGCATCATTATACAGCAGATCATAATCTCTTGATTGTGCTGATATAATTTTGGTCTGTTCGTCATAGTTAATTACTTTATTTTCAATGTAATATTCTGTGAGAGCGTCTTCTGTTTGTCTTAATTTTTTGCTGATTATCTCTAGTTCATTTTTGAAATAATCTACCACATTATTGGTCTCTCCATACCTTAAAAGAGCATACTGGTTTACAATCTCTTCATTAAGAATCAGGAGGGTGTTATAAGCAATACCCGGGTCATTAGCAGAATATTTGATTTCGAGCATATCGCTGTTAAAAACTCTTTTAACCTCGATTTTACTAAGTGCACTGTAACTATAGTGAACATGATACCAATTAAAAAGACCATAAACAAAATTATCCGGAGAGGCCTTTTCGTATGATTTCAAATTTTCAATCGTTTTCTCTGCAGAAGTTTTGTCAATTAGTGCTTTTACATCCCTTGGAGTAATTCGCAGTAATCTTCTGTAGTTTTCGGCAGTGATATAGTTATTATCCTTTAATGTATCTCCCAATATCATATGCTGCGTGTAAAGTCTGAATGATACCTCCCTGAGGGTGCTTTTAGACTTTAATATACTGATCAGGTTATCCATTCCATTATTAATGGCGAACCAGTCTGTTCTTGAAGATTCCAATCCGCTTTCAACAGAATAACCTGAAGCAATGCCGGTATATAAAGTTGTGTTAACCTCATAATAACGTTCAAGGTTACTTGTCTTCTGAATTGCATAAAGAGTGGTAAGAACAGGAATGGCAATTAACCAAAACCTGATCCTGTAAAGCATTTTTATAACCTGAGAAACAACTTCCATAGTTACTTGCTTATTATCTTAGTGTTAGACAAGATTTCGAGGCTTAAAAGGGAGCTATACAATTGTGCTTTTATTCTTTCCAGTTGCAAAAAAGCCTGGGTTTGCTGGCTTTTGGCTACTCCAAGCATCTGAGCCGTTGCTGCCCCCATTATGTAATCTTTTTGAACAGATTCAAACTGGGCTGAAGCAAAAGAGTACTGTTCAATAGTAATTTTCAGACTGTTTTTCATCTCAATTGCAACAGTATATCCCTGAATTATTTTAAGCTTCTGATCATTATGCCACATATCCCGCTCCTGAAGTGTCTCCTGAATCTTCAGCTGTTGGCGTCTGATTCGGTTTTTTCTGTCAAACAGTCTGTCGAGAGGGATTCTTGCTGATACTCCTATATTGTACCAAAGTTGCTCTCCGGCTGAATATTGATAGACCAAAGGATAGTCAGAGCCTATATCGGTATAAGAGTTAATACCAATTACTCCATACTGATATGTACCCAGGAGATTGATATATTCCAGCCACCTTCTTCTCTCAGTTTTTAATGAGAGCTCCTCCCCCTCCATTCTATAGTTGTAAAACGCAACGGTAGGTCCCTTTTTTGCGCCTTCAAAAAGTTCATTAAGAGAAGGTAATGTGAGGTTAACAAGATCTTCTGAGAGCTCCTGTGCCCTTAGATGAGTAATTGAAAAAATCACCATTAGCGAAATAAGTAAAACCCTCATAAAATTTTTATACATTTTCTTTTTGAACGAAAGCTGTGAATGTTTTTAGTATTACCTTAAAATCCATCCAAAAAGAGTAGTTTTTAGCATAATATATATCCAGTTGTTTTCTCTGTTCAGGAGATAATTTTCCTGAATCACCTCTTTTTTCCACCTGCCACAATCCGGTAAGTCCGCTTGGCCCCATGAATCTGTCAATGTAAAGGTCCGATGTAAGTTTCTCTGCTTCATATAACGGCAATGGTCTGTTGCCGACTACCGACATATCCCCTTTTAGAATATTTATAAGCTGAGGTAATTCATCAATACTGTATTTGCGTATTATCCTGCCCACCTTGGTTATTCGCGGGTCATTTTCATATTTAATAAAGTTCTCTTTGTTTTTTATTCTTTTTTCACGTAGAAAATCACTCTCCTTTACGATTGTATCGTCTGAATAAAAGCAGCTTTCACAATCAGCCTCATCTCCGGTAAGAGGAATGGTTACTTCGTTGCTGTAATCGTAATAGCTGTCAACCTCTGCCTCTTTATACTGGTTAAGCTCCATAAATTCCTTAAGTCTCATATCGGCATCTTTGTACATTGATCTGAATTTAAGAAAATCAAATACAATATAATTGCTCCCCACCCTTTTGGATTTGTAAACAACAGAACCCTTACTCTCCAGAATAATTGCAGCAGAGACCAAAATCAGAAGGGGTGATAGGAATATTATTGCGGCAAGTGAAAAGAGAATATCAAAGCTCCTTTTCCAAAGAGGACATTTGTATATGCCCAAAGGTTGCTGCACTCTGGATGCAGCAGTTATCAGATCCTGATGTTTTGCAACAAATTCAATTCCATTAAGCAGCCGGGCTTCTGATACACGAGGATGAATAGTATCACTGATCCCTATCTTCTGATATTTTGGGATATCCTCTTTGTCAATCCTTTCGGTAACAAGTACAAGATACGCATTTGGAAAATTTTTCTTTAGATATTCAATTCTGGACGAATCAAACTTAATTCCGCTTTTTTCGTACAGAATCAGCATAGGTAGTGACCCTGCATTCTCTTGCCTCTTAATTATCTGCTCAGCCTCGGCATGGTCACCGGCAAAAATAATTTCATCTTTTAAAATTGACCGAAAATGGCTGATAATCCCATCATCTTTACCTACATATATTGTAAAAACTGTCACGATACTAGTTTTTTTAGCCTTACTTTTAACTCCATCGGATTGAATGGCTTTGAAATATAATCATCAGCACCCTTTTCCAAAAGTTCAATTTTCTGTGAGGTGCTGTCTTCACTGGAAAGAACTACAAAAGGAATCGAGCGAAAAAGATCGTTTTTCTTAATATAGTCCAAAAAATCAATCCCACTCATATTGGGCATATTTAAATCTGAAATAATTAAGTCAGGTAGGTTGCCTTCGGTTAGCCATGCAATTGCCCTGATGGGGTCTTCAAAATAAATACAGTCAAAGATCTCTGAAATATACACTTGAATTACCTTGGCAATTGTAGGTTTATCATCTACAATCAATACTTTCTTTTTCACGGGATTCAACGTTTTTTGGTTAGTCATTATATAATGTAAATATACTAAAAAGTAACGAATTCGGGGTAATCAGAGAATTGTTTTTATAATTTGTTAAATTAGCAGACTGTAAAATCACAATAATTACATAAGAAATGGGACTGAAAGCGGTAAAATTATACTTCAGATCGATACTATGTGCGATTTCTCTGATACTGTTGGCCATCTCTGCCATTGCCTCTTTTGCAGCCGAAACCGAGCCTGAAAAAGCACTTATATTACAGTTTATCTGTCTGCTGATTCCAATTGTTATAATCGTAAACATCTCTCTTTTAATATGGTGGGCCGCAAGAAAAAAGATTTGGTTTCTGGTTCCCCTGATTGGACTTCTATTTAATTACAAATTCATAATAGCACTGGTAGGTTTCAATACGGGTAACTCTTTTATCCTAAATGATAATTCTATCGTAATTGCAACTTATAACGTTAATTATTTCTTCTATAAAGAAGATTCTAATTTGACAGATATTGCAAAAATGGTTGAAAATTACACAACAGATATATTATGTCTGCAGGAGGTTCAGCCTCATCCTCTCTTTAGTTTGGATGAAATTATGTCTGAGTTTAAAAGTTTACCCTATTCGTTTATTCACAAAGGTGACCATAACGAAATCGGGATGGCCCTGTTCAGTAAGTTCCCGATTATACGGGCTCAAAAGATAAAATTCCCTGACAGCGGTAATGGGTTTATTTGGGCAGATATTCTCTTTAAGGGAGATACTATAAGAGTTTTCAACAACCATCTCCAGACAACAAGTCTTTCCAGAGCCAGAGGAAAGAGCACTGAGACTATAATAAAAACATCAGGAGAGAATTATTTAAAAAGGGCACAACAGGCCAGATTTGTAAGAAGCATTATCGACACCACACTACACCCTGTTATCTTGTGCGGTGATTTTAATGATACTCCACAAAGTTATGCATATTCAACAGTTATAGGTCGTGACTTAACTGATGGCTTTAGAGCCAAAGGTGTGGGATTTGGAGGAACCTATCGCAATACACTGGGATTGGTTAGAATTGACTACATAATGCATTCCGAACATTTCAGGACCACTTTTTACAAAAGCGAACCATCAAAATTTAGTGATCACAAGGCTATTTTTTCGGTGTTGGAATATCGAAACTAAACGTAGAGCCTTTACCCTCTTCTGAAACAAACCATAGTTTACCCCCATTCCGGCTAACAAACTCATTACAAAGAAGTAATCCTAAACCTGACCCCTCTTCATTGCCTGTACCAAAGCTGGTAAAGTGAGTATCAGCTTTAAACAATAATTTTTGCTTCTCTTCACTGATTCCGGCTCCGTAGTCTTTAATGGCAACAATGACTCTGCTATCTTCCTCGGTAATTTTTACCTCAATCCTGGAGCCGTCAAAGCTGAATTTTATTGCGTTGCTCAATAGGTTTCTTAAGGCTGTTTTAGCCATATCAATATCGATTCTGGCAATTCTGTCGGAGCTTCCTAAAAGTGAGATCTCAATATTTTTAAGCTTAGCCACTCCTCTGAGCACCTCAACAACACCCGTAACCAGATTCATTATCTCTACATCATCCTGGAAAACGCTATTTAGTCTGCCGGTCTGGCTTTTTGTCCATTTAAGAAGGTTGTCAAGAAGCGTAAAACTGTCATCTGTAAGACGATTGGCCATAATAAGAAGATCATACATGTCCGGGTCTATGCTCTCTTTTGTAATTCCGTTGATAAGCACCTCCATCACCATTCTGATTGATGCAATAGGAGACCTCAGGTCGTGTGCAATTACAGAATATAATTTATCACGGCCGAGAATGGTCTTTCTTAACTCCTCCGTTTGTCTCGAAATTGTTCTTTTTGCTGCAATAAGTGAAATCTGGTGATTTATCCGGGTTAAAAGTTCGTCCTTGTTGAAGGGTTTGGAGACATAGTCGGCAGCACCTAATTTGAAACCCTGTACAATATCGTCAGTAGAATTAAGGGCCGAGAGAAATATTATCGGGATTTCTGCCTTTTCCGGAATCTCTTTTAATTTTTTTGCAACCTGGTGACCATCCATTACCGGCATCATAATGTCAAGAAGAATAAGGTCAGGACTTTGCTCCATAACAATTTCCAAAGCATCTTTTCCGTTATATGCAGATATGGTTTTATAACCTGCTTTTGAGATCAGAAGTTTTAGTAACAGCACATTTGCATCAACGTCATCTACAATAAGTACTGTAAAATCGGAGTTTTTAAAATCCATCTCATTCATTTCCAAGCTTTTTAAAATAGCCAATAGTATTAATCAGTCCATCATCCAGTTTAACCATGGGGCTCCATCCAAGCAGTTGCTTAGCGTAGCTGATGTCAGGCTGTCTCTGTTTCGGGTCATCTTCAGGTAGCTTTTCATAAACAAAAGTCGATGATGAGCCCGTAAGGGCAACAATTCTTTCAGCCAACTCTCTTATTGTAAACTCATCAGGATTACCAATATTTACAGGGCCGATGACCGAATTATCAGTAGCCATCATTCTTATCAGCCCATCTACCAGGTCGTCAATATACTGAAAACTTCTGGTTTGGTTACCTTTCCCGTAAAGAGTTATATTTTTGTTTGACAGCGCCTGTGTTATAAAATTTGAGACCACCCGACCATCATTCGGGTGCATATTAGGACCATAAGTGTTAAATATCCTTACGATTTTAATTCTTACCCTGTTTTGCCTGTGATAATCCATAAAGAGCGCTTCGGCGCATCTCTTTCCCTCGTCGTAACATGAGCGGATTCCAATTGGATTTACATTCCCCCAATAACTCTCGTCTTGCGGATGAATTGCAGGATCGCCATATACTTCGCTTGTTGAGGCCTGAAGTATTTTAGCATTAACCCTCTTAGCAAGGCCAAGCATATTTATTGCCCCCATCACAGAGGTTTTTATTGTCTTTATGGCATTGAATTGGTAGTGAATAGGTGAGGCGGGGCATGCAAGATTGTAAATTTCATCAACTTCGGCATGAAACGGGTTTATCACATCGTGTCTTACAAGTTCGAATCGTGGATTACCAATCAGGTGAATTACATTGGCTTTGGAGCCCGTAAAGAAGTTGTCCAGACATATAACATCGTTTCCTTCATTTACAAGCCTGGTGCAAAGGTGTGAACCTATGAATCCAGCGCCGCCGGTAACCAGAATTCTTTTCATAATTTTTGTATTAAACAAAGATAACAAAATTTGACTTTTAGTATTTACCTTTGGTATATAAGTTATTAATTACAAGAGATACTTTGCAAAATTGGTATGATAAATATTCAAACAAAGATACACGACAGATATTCGATAGAATTTAAAACCTGGTTAAAAACAGACCCCAACCAGCTATTAAATAAATTTTCAGTAAATATGTGGGTGTTTATCCCTTACAACCTGGATATCAACCGATCTACCTATTCCAAGAATATGTTTTACAGGGATATCCGCACTAACATCAGACTCATTACTCCTGTATATCACATCGAAAATATAGCCAACGAAAGATCAGAACCACTCACTTTTCTGCGGCAATCATTTCAAAAACTGGCAGAAAATCCAAATCCAGATAATATTGCCGATTTTGAGTACAATATTAAAATGTTCTCGGCAATATTTAAAAGTTCTCTGCGGAATCAGGTTTTTCATATTATGGACGATCTAAACTCCCACTCTAGAAATGATGATTGTAAAATTTTGATTACTGAGACCGAAAAAGTACTAAGGGAGTATAGAAAACTATATACAATTATACAAAATGGAGGAATCCCCAAAGTGTGTTCTGACTACTTCCGTTTTGGCGATGAATTTTTGGGAAATATCATAAACAGACAGTTTTTCAGACTTTTAAACTATCTGAAAGTGAGTGACCCAAATATGTATTCATCCCAAAAGGAGCTTTTGCTGAACCTTCTTATAGGTGAGATCCGTTACAGAAATGACAGGGGTTATCCTATAGTTGACAAAGAGAGTCAAAATATGAACCGTGACCTGGTTTACAGATCAGGAGCATTAAAAAAATATGCAGAGAGCGAACTGTTTCTGAATGCTACCAAAAAGCGAGATGCAGTTCTTGTAGAGCAAATCTATTTAAGCATAGCTGCCGGAATATCAATGATATTCGCCACTGCAATTGCATTTTCGTTTCAGCTGAGGTTTGGCAGTTTTACAATGCCACTTTTTGTTGCCCTGGTTGTAAGCTATATGCTCAAGGACAGGATTAAAGATCTTGTAAGATATTATTTTGCACACAAGCTTAAGGAGAAATACTTTGATAATGTAACCACAATTAGTCTTAATAATGTAAGAATTGGCTGGAGTCGTGAGGGGGTTGATTTTATCAAAGAGGAGAAGGTGTTACCCATGGTTATGAAGATTCGGGACAGAACTCCTCTTCTTGAGTCAGACAACAGAAGCTCTGAGGAGAAAATTCTGCTTTACAGGAAACTTGTGGAGATAGACCGGGAACAGCTTGATAAAAATTCGGAGTATTATATATCAGGAGTAAACGATATTATGCGATATAACATCTCAACATACCTGAATAAGATGGATGACCCTTATGTCCCTCTCTATGTTATAACCCCGGAGGGGGATTACGATGAGGTAACAGGAGAGAAGATCTACTATCTCAATTTTGTGATTCAGCTAAAATATGGAGAGAAGGAGGTTTTTAAAAGATACCGTCTGGTCTTTAACCGTACAGGTATAAACGAAATAGAGGAGTTATAATAACTCCTCTATCCACTCCGGCAGATTCAAAAAATCTCCTTTCAGAGAGTTTGGTTTTTAGTTTCTTATCCGGGAAATCTCTGTAATTGCTTCAATGGCTGCATCAATCTCCTCTTCTGTGGTAAATGCACCTATGCTCATTCTTACTGTTCCGTGCATATCAAACGTTCCAATTTGTTCGTGAACAAGTGGCGCACACTGAAGACCTGTTCTGACAGCGATATTGTAATCAACATCCAGCATTGTCCCGACATCTCCGGCCTCAAAGCCGGCAATATTGAATGATAGTACCGGATTATGGTTCTTTCTGCTGTTTGCGCAATAGGTTGTAACTCCCTTTATTTTACTTACCTCGTTTACCAGCTTATCCCAAAGATCCATCTCCCTTTTGTGAATATTCATAATTCCCTCACTGGTAATCCATTTTACTCCGGCATAAAGTCCTGCCACTCCAAGCAGATTAAGGGTTCCATACTCCAGACGATATGGGTACTCCTCCAGATGACCTTTGTACGCCGATCTTACACCGGTGCCTCCTGCTCTGGTGTGGTTAATATGAATCCCCTCCCTGACATAAGAACCCCCTATTCCGGTTGGCCCCATCAGACATTTGTGGCCTGTAAAACAGTAAACATCAATTTCGGACTCCTGCATGTCAAGATCAACCGATCCTGCTCCCTGACTTCCGTCAACTACAAACAGAACACCCTTCTCCCTGCAAATTTTTCCAATTTCTGTTAGAGGCTGTATTGTTCCAAGCACATTTGAGCAGTGTGTTACAATCACAAATTTTGTATTCTCTTTAATTGCATTTTTAATGTCCTGAGGATTTACATACCCGTCAAAATCAAAAGGTACATATGTTACCTCTATTTCACCTTTCTGTTCCAAAACGTACAGGGGCCTCAAAACAGAGTTATGCTCAAGCATGGTCGTAACCACATGGCAGCCCTTTTCGACAAGACCATTGATTATCAGATTGAGAGAATCTGTTGCATTATAACTAAAGGTAAGCCTGTTGTGGTCTGCACCTCCGTTAAAGAGTTTTGTCAGCATCTTTCTTGTGCCGTTAACAACCTCCTCTGCCTCAAGAGCTGCATCAAATCCCGATCTTCCGGGACTTACCCCTTTGTCTCTGAAAAAACCGTCCATGAATGTGTAGACCTCTTCAGGTTTGGGATAGCTGGTTGCAGAGTTGTCCAGATAAATAAGTTTGGCCATATTAAGTTTAGTTTATTGTTTGTTTATTACCAGGGCATCTGCCACGATTTCGGCAATTGTCATAATCTTGACCCCCAGTTTGTATGTGTGATTCAATTGTTGCAGCTGATCTACGCAGTTGTGACACGGAGTAATTAACACCTTTGCACCACTTTTAGCAATCTGTTGAGCCTTTATTGCCCCAATCTTTATCCGCCTTTCGTTGTACTCACTCATTGCAAGTGCGCCACCTCCGCCACCGCAGCAGAAATTATCTTCACCATAAGGATTCATCTCCTGAAGATCAGATACCGAGCTATTTACAACGAATCTTATCTCCTTAAACAGCCCACCGTTTCTTACCAGATTGCAAGGGTCATGTATTGTAACCTTACTGCTGTTTAGTGATTTATCAAGCACTATTTTCCCTTCACGAATGTAAGAGGCTATAAGCTCTACAACAGTTAAGGTCTCAAAATCAAATTTCTTTTTCAGATAGCCGGGACCCTCCCATCTCGTAGCCCTTGAACCATGACCGCACTCTCCAAGCACCAGTCTTTTGCCCCTTAGCCTATGAATCTCATCATGTAAATAACCTGCAATCTGTGCCGCCTGGTCGTTATCTCCGTTAAAAAAGCCGTAGTTGGTTACATCGTAGTATTTAGATGAAATTGTCCAGCTCTCTTTGGCTGCATAAAACACCTTTGCAATTGCGCTTATTGAAAGCGGGAAAAACTTAGGTTCTCTTGGATTTAAAGTATAGAAAACACTCTTGTCTGTTTCGTCAAGAGGAATTCTTGCGTTAGCATCTTCCATCTCATCAATCAGCTCCTCCTCCATCCATTTTATGGTATCTACAAACTCCTCCTGAGGAATCGCCATATTGTTACCTGTATTCAAAGCAGCATCTACGGTTGATTGCAGCGTTGCAGGAACCATATTCATGGCTGCCAGCATCTCCCGGCCCTTTCTCACAATATATGGGATGTCAACTCCTATAGAACAGTGCTTTACACATCTGCCACACATGGTACAGGCTCCGTAAAGCATATCTACCATTTTGTCTGCCATCTCCCGGTTCAGCTCTTTGGCGTTAAAGAGAGCAGGGGCAACCTTTCCTGCAAATGTGTTATATCTTCTGTATATTGACGATACAAGCTCTGCCTTGGCACCGGGTACATATTTCGCCTCCTTGTATGCAAGGTAATACATACAGCTCTCTGCACAAAGCCCGCATTTTACACAGGCATTCATGTTTGTCTCCAATTTGCTGTCATCACCTTTACCTAGTATCTCCAGCGGCTTTTTTATATCAATCTTTTGTGTTCCCATCTCTAATTTTTCTTTATTGGCGGCCATGTACCCCTCCTTCCGTAAAAATAGCCCAGATTAACTCTAGCGAAAAAAAAGTAGAGCAGATGCCTGGTTTTACCAAAAGGCATCCACACAAAGAGTATTGCTGCGGTTGAATAGTATAGTACCGGATCTATTGCATCAATCAGGATTAAGGCTGTAACTACCTGAATTGCAGTTGTAAGAATATTCGAGATATAATCATCGGCAGAGGAGAAGTATCTTAATTTATCTGTCATAATCCTCTTGACCAATATCCCTGCCCCGGCCATGGATGATATTGTCAAGGCTGCAGCAACAAAATACAGAATCATAACGGGAACCCTGTCTGCTTTATCTGACAGAAACAGTATAAAAGGAAAAAGAAAAAGAGAGACAAACGTTCCAATATGATAAACAATACCTCCAAGATAGGTAGGCATATGCATATAAGCGCTCTCCTTTGCCTTTGGCGACATAGCTCCTGTAAAGGAGTAAACTATTCCCTCCTTTACGCTTCCGTTTGGTTGTGATAACTCTTTAGGTAAACCAAGTTTTATGAGATTTACCAGTTTTGCCGTTAAAAGAGTTATGCAAAGAATGGCAGATATTACTGCCAGTATTTGATACCACTCCATCTATAATAAAATTGAAGCAGAACGGCTAAACGCAACCATCAGGCTTGGGAAGACCGGCAACTCTGCAGGCTCCTCTGGCAGGGCCCAACGGAAAGAGGTCATAAATTTCACGAAGTTTTATTCCGGTCTCCTGACAAATTTTCCTTATCATAGGAGCATTGCCCTCTTTTTCAAAATTATCCCTGATAATTTTAAGGATGGACCAGTGTTTTTCGTTAAGATGATCAATTCCGTCAGATTTTGCAATGAGAGCCGCAACCTCTTCATTCCATTCAGATGGATCGGAAAGAAATCCGTCTCCATCTACGTCAAAAACTCTTCCTTCGATCTCAAGTTTCGCCATAGCAGTTTCAATGTTTCATTTTGGGTTAATTGCTGACGAAGTTAGAAAAATTATTAATTTGCCACAAAAACATTATTGAGTTACATTTGTTTTATAATAAAAAGTAATTGTTTTACATCAAATTTTATTAAAATGACAGATTTGGAAATTGCCCGCACTATTAAAATGCAACCCATTGCAAATGTTGCAAAAAAGCTAGGTATAGATCCGGACGATCTGGAGCTCTACGGAAAATACAAGGCAAAATTGCCCTTGAAGTATATTGACAGAAATAAATTTGGCAAACTTGTTCTGGTTTCTGCAATTTCACCTACACCTGCAGGTGAAGGTAAGACAACAGTTTCAATTGGACTTTCGCAAGGATTAAACAGGATAGGTAAAAAATCGGTGGTTGTTTTAAGAGAGCCATCTCTTGGGCCTGTTTTCGGCATTAAAGGAGGTGCTACCGGTGGAGGTTATTCTCAGGTTCTGCCTATGGAGGATATTAACCTTCACTTTACAGGAGATTTTGCAGCAATCGAAAAAGCCCACAACCTGCTTGCAGCACTTATTGACAATAACATTCAGAGCAAAACCCGTTCTCTGGGTCTTGACCCGAGAACTATCTCGTGGAAGAGGGTTATGGACATGAACGACAGGTCGCTCAGAACAATAGTTGCAGGTCTAGGAGGCACAACCCATGGTATTCCTCGTGAAACCGGCTTTGATATCACCGCTGCATCAGAAGTGATGGCAATTCTTTGTCTTTCAAAAAACATGGAGGATCTCAAAGAGAGGCTTGGTAAGATTTTTATTGGTTTTACCTTTGATAAAAAACCAATTTTCGCAAAAGACCTTAAAGCACAAGGTGCAATGGCCGCTTTGTTGAAAGATGCAATAAAACCAAATCTGGTTCAGACAATTGAAGGAACCCCGGCAATTATTCACGGTGGACCTTTTGCAAATATTGCACAGGGAACAAACACTGTTATCGCCACTCAAACCGCAATGTCTCTTACCGATTTTACTGTTACTGAGGCAGGTTTCGGATTTGATCTGGGTGCCGAGAAGTTTCTGGACATAAAGTGCCGCAGTGCAAAGTTGTCACCAAATGCAGCTGTTTTGGTTGCAACTGTAAGAGCAATAAAATATCATGGAGGAATGGCTCTCAAAGACATTAAAACTCCTAATGTTGATGCTTTGGCCAAGGGAATTGTTAACCTCGAAAAGCATGTTGAAAACATCAGACTATTCAGCTTGAACCCTGTTGTTGCAATAAATCGCTTTGTAACGGATTCTCAGGAAGAGCTGGATTTTATCCTCAATTTTTGCAAAAGCAAAAACATTCCTGCAACTATTGCCGATGTATGGGCAAAAGGAGGCGAAGGTGCAGAAGACCTTGCAAAATTGGTAGTCGAGGCGACAAAAGATTGTTGTCCTAACTTCGCTCCACTATATCCACTTACCGATACAGTTGAGCAGAAAATTGATACCATCGCCAAGAAGATATACGGAGCGGAGGCAGTTGACTATACCGCAAAAGCAAAAAATGATCTTAAAAAGATAGAAAACCTGGGACTTGGAGGACTTGCAATATGTATGGCCAAAACTCAGAAGTCACTCTCCGACAATCCTGACCTTTTAGGGCGACCAAAAGATTTTGTAATTACTGTAAGAGAGATAGAAATAGCCGCAGGTGCAGGCTTTCTTGTTCCTATAACAGGAGAGATTATGAGAATGCCCGGATTACCTGAAGAGCCATCATCAGAGAGGATTGATATTGACAATGATGGCAATATTTCAGGACTCTTTTAGATAGTTATTTCATTCTTGAGAACAGTTCATCTTCAATATCAGCAATTGACAGGCTAAAATTCTCAAGCAAAACCAAAAGATGGTATATGAGATCAGCGGTTTCATATACCAATCTTTTTTTATCACCCTTTATAGCTTCGATTATTGTCTCGGCAGACTCTTCTCCCACTTTTTTGGATATTCTTTCAACTCCCGCTTCAAAAAGTTTGGTAGTGTATGAGCCCTCAGGCATCTCTTCATGCCTCTTTCTGATAATCTCGTTCAATTTTCTAAGAAAACCCTCACTATCTCTTCCCTGAAAACAACTGACAGAGCCGGTATGACAAACCACCCCTGTCGGATTTACCCTTATCAGGATTGTATCATTGTCACAGTCCGCTTCATAGCTTACTATGTTAAGAAAGTTACCGCTGCTCTCCCCTTTAGTCCAGAGTCTCTGTTTTGAGCGGCTGAAAAATGTAACGAGGCCTGTTTGAAGACTTTTCTCCCATGATTCAAGATTCATGTAGCCTAACATAAGCACCTTTAGGGTTTTGTCATCCTGGATTACAGCCGGAATAAGCTGAAGAGGATTCAGAAACACCCTCTCTTTTATGTTCATTTCAATATTTTTATTCATTACTCTAATTTTTAATTAATTATTCTTACCGGGACACCACATGATTCAAGGTATCTCTTAAGTGTTGGAATTGGGATAGTCCCCTCATGGAAAACCGAGGCCGCAAGTGCAGCGTCTGCGCCACTTTTTTTAAAGAGTTCGCTAAAGTGCTCTGAGTTGCCTGCACCACCGGATGCAATAACAGGAATACTTAACTGATTACAGAGTTTAGCCAAAGTGTCAACTGCAAAACCCATTTTTGTTCCATCATGATCCATCGATGTGAAGAGAATCTCCCCCGCTCCTCTTGATTGAGCCTCTTTTGCCCATTCGAAAAGCTCCCTATGGGCACTAAGTCGGCCTCCATTTCTCATAACTCTCCAGCTATTATCCAAAAGCTTAGCATCAATTGCCACCACAACAAATTGTGACCCGTATCTTGCTGCCACCTTTTCAATCAAAGTGGGATCCTTTAATGCAGCACTGTTTAACGAAATTTTGTCTGCTCCCGAATCAAGCAATCTGGATGCATCATCCGCTGTTGATATTCCTCCTCCTACGGTAAAGGGGATATTAAGAGTATCGGCCACCCTTCTTACAAGCGACAGGAATGTTCCCCGCCCCTGGATTGTGGCGCTTATATCAAGGTAAACAAGCTCATCTGCACCCTGTTGAGAGTACATTCTTCCCATCTCAACCGGATCACCCATAACTCTGAGATTAACAAAATTAACCCCTTTTACAGTCTCTCCTTCGTGCACATCAAGGCACGGTATTATCCTTTTTGCAACCATTTTATTAACTCCTCTGCATTAATTCTATTTTCATAAAAGGCCTTTCCCACAATAACCCCATTTGAACCTGTCTCAATTACTCGGGAGATATCCTCAATTGAAGATATGCCTCCGCTTGCTATAAGGTTTATTTGTGGGAACATTGCTCTGATTTTAGTGTATAACTTTAATGCAGGTCCTTCGAGCAGCCCATCCTTTGATATATCGGTGCATATAATTTTTGATATATTCAATTTAGTAACACTTCCTATAACATCATATACTGTTTTATCTGTCTGCTCTTTCCATCCTTTTACCGAAACCTTTTCTTCCCTAACATCTGTACCTACAATAACTCTTTCTGAGCCAAACTCTTTCACTATAGATTCCAGTGTTTGAAAGCTTTCTGTTGCAATACTGCCACAAATTACCTCTGTGGCTCCTGCATCAAAGCATTTCTTTGCGCTTTCTAGACTCTTTATCCCACCGCCAAACTGAATTACAACATCAACTTCAGATGCAATTCTTTCAAGAACATTAAGATTTACAGGAAAACTTGCCTTAGCACCTTCAAGATCTACTATATGTAATCTATTATAACCTGCTTTTTTAAAAGCTTTTGCCACCTCCACCGGATCCGGCGAATACTCTTTTACTGTATCATAACACCCTTTGGTTAATCTGACACATTTACCTTTATAAATGTCAATTGCCGGTATTACTTCAAATTTTATATTTTTTTGGATATTTCTCATTTTCATCTCCAATTTTTAATATGTTTAGTTTACAACAGATTATTGTGTACTGTTATTTTAATGTATCCATGGTTAAGAAGTTCATCAAAAACCGCTCTCCGGCAACACCACTTTTCTCGGGATGAAACTGTGTCCCGTAAAAATTTTCTTTGTTAAGAGCTGAGCTGAATTCAACCCCGTAATTAGTCGTCGATATAGTTGAATCTCCCTTTTCAGGTGCAAATGAGTGCACAAAATAGAACCACTCGCCGCTATCTAACCCCTTAAACAATAAGTTTCCTGAACTGTACACCCTGTTCCATCCCATATGTGGAATCTTTATATCGTCTCCTCTTAGCTTTATCACCCTCTCCGGGAAAACAGAAAGTGACTCAGTATCACCCTCCTCACTATACGAACACAAAACCTGCATGCCGATACAGATACCAAGAACCGGGATTTCAAGGCCTTTTATAACCTCATCAAGGCCTCTTTTCTTTATCTCCTTCATAACAGCTGAGGCCTCTCCCACTCCGGGAAGAATTACATGAGATGATTTTGTGATAATATCTTTATCTGATGTTACTGCGTAGTCAAACCCGGCTCTCTTTACAGCGTTGCAAAGAGAAAAGATGTTTCCTGTTCCGTAATCTATTATTGATACCATATCTTAAAATTCAAATTATGCCTTTACTGCTGGGAACCGATTGTAAATTGCCGGATGCCAGTGCCATTTTTAGAGATCTTGCAAAAGCTTTAAATACCGCCTCTGCTTTGTGGTGGTCATTCTCTCCATCTGCCTTGACATTAAGTGTGAATTTTCCGGCCGATGCGAGTGTTGAAAAGAAGTGTGAGAACATTTCACATGGAAATTCTCCAATTTTTTCGCCTTTGAAGTCTACTCTCCATTTAAACCCTGCTCTCCCTCCAAGATCAATCAGAACTGTTGCATCTGATTCGTCCATTGGAAGAGAAAATCCGTATCGTTCATAGTTCCCGGCTGATGTGAAGTATCTGTTGAGAGCATCTCCCAGCACTATTGCTACATCCTCGACGGTGTGGTGAAAATCTACCCAAAGATCTCCGGAGACATCTAAATCAAGGGATATTCCACCGTGTGTTGAGATCTGTTCAAGCATATGATCAAAAAAGCCGATCCCCGTATTCAAACTTGAAAGACCGCCTCCTGTGAAGTCTGCTTTAAGTGTGATTGCAGTCTCCCTCGTTATCCTTGATACCTCCACAAAAGGGTTCAGCGGGGCAACAAAGGGTTCACCTCCAAATTTCGAAATCAGCATAATTAGTCTGTCGTTCTCTGCCGGTTTACCGATTGTGATTCTTAAACATCCCTCACATCCATATATTTTGCTTCTGTCTCTTACAATAACTCCGTTATTAAGCAACAGATTGTACATTTCTGTGGCACTCCTGAATTTTACAAGCAGAAAATTTGCGTTGCTGTCATATACCTTCACAACCTCTGAAAGCTCTTTAAGACTACTTGCAACTCTCTCCCTCTCTGAAAGAATTCCACCGAGGGTTTTACTCCCCTCTCTAATCCTTTTGATTGCTAACTCCTGGCTAATCCTATTTAGATTGTACGGATATTTAACTCTGTTTAGATATGCTATCACCCTGGAGTTTCCAAAGGCAAATCCAACCCGCAATGCTGCCATGCCCATTGATTTTGACATGGTCTGCAACACTATAAGATTTGGATACTCTTTGAGTAGCGGTATATAACCCTCATCACCCGAAAAATCACCATAAGCCTCGTCAACTACTACAATTCCCTTAAATTCATTTACAATACCAAGCACAGCCTCTTTATCCAGCAGGTTGCCGGTAGGGTTGTTTGGAGAACACAGGAAAATAACCTTCGAATTTTTATCAGTTAAATTTAGAAGCGCCTGAGTATCCAAACTGAAATCAACTTTTAGCGGTGCCTCTCTGTATTCAATATCATTTATCGAAGCTGCAACTTTATACATCCCGTAAGTCGGAGAAATTGATATGATATTATCTTTACCCGGCTCACAAAAGACTCTCATAATAAGGTCAATAGCCTCATCACTTCCATTGCCGGCAAAGATCATATCCTCGTTAACTCCTTTTTTTAAAGCCAGTTCACGCTTTAATAACTTATGGTGCGGGTCGGGATATCTGTTGTACCCCATATTGTATGGGTTCTCGTTTGCATCAAGATAGGTTCCGTACCCTGCATTACTCTCATCTCTTGCTGTTGAGTATGGGGTGAGCCTTTTTATATTTTCCCTGATTATTGATTCGGGAAAGTTTTCTGATCTTGCAGTTGTCATGGTCATTGTTTTTAATATTATAATCGCTGACTAATTTTCCTAAACCTTATTTCGCAGGCGTTTTTGTGTGCATCAAGCCCCTCGGCAGCAGCCATGTCCGAAATTATCGGAGCAAGGTTTTTAATGCCCTCTCTGCTTAATTCCTGAAAAGTTACTGTCTTCATGAAACTCTCTAATGATAGCGAACCCTGAGATCGCGCCCATCCGTTGGTTGGCAAAGTATGATTGGTTCCGGAGGCGTAATCCCCTGCGCTTTCAGGTGACCAATTTCCAATAAACACACTCCCGGCTGCAGTTATCCCATTAGCTATCTCCCATGGATTTTTAAGAGCAATAATTAGATGTTCAGGTGCATAAAAGTTTGAAAAAGCAACCATGTGCGCTCTCTCTTCAAAAACAATAACTCTGCTTGTTTCCAGTGCTCCATCAATCTCATGGTCTCTTGACAAAGAGGCCTTTTGCTCATTTACTGCATCTATACACTGTTGTGCCAACTTCGCAGAGTTACAAAGCAGAATAACCTGAGAGTCTGAACCGTGTTCTGCCTGTGAAAGCAGATCTGCCGCTACAAAATCCGGTTCTGATGTTTCATCAGCCATTACCAGTAATTCCGAAGGGCCTGCAATCATATCTATCGAGACATATTTGCTTACAAGTTGCTTTGCAACTGATACATATTGGTTCCCCGGGCCAAATATCTTATCGACTTTTCTGATGCTTTCTGTTCCAAAGGCCATTGCAGCAATTGCCTGTGCTCCTCCAACCGTTACAATATTGGTCACTCCGGCTTTAAAAGCTGCATATGCAATAGCGGGACTAATCGTTCCATCTTTTGAAGGAGGTGTAAAGAGGGTAATCTCACTGCAACCTGCAATCCTTGCAGGAATAGCCAACATAAGAACGGTTGAGAAGAGTGGTGCTGAGCCTCCGGGAATATAGAGTCCGACTCTCTCTACCGGAAGGTGCTTCATAATACATCTCACCCCATCAGTTGTTAAAAGGTCAATATCTTCTCTAACCTGAGCCCTGTGAAATTTTTCAATGTTTTCACAGGCAGTGTCAATTGATCTTTTAAGTTGATTATCAATGCCTGATTCCGATTCTGTCAGAATACCTTTATCTGCATAAAGAGATTTAAGCTCAACTCCGTCATATTTTTGGGTGAGGCTATACAGTGCCTTGTCACCCTCTTGTTTCACATAGGAGATAATCTCGGAAACCCTCAGTTCAACAACAGGGTTATCTCCCGATGGTCTGGATGCAAGCTCCTGCCATACTTCTCTTAGAGGTTCGATGAATAATTTCATTAGGGTAAAATTTTATCAAGTGAGAGGACAAGAATTCCCTCTGCACCTATTGATTTTAACTTTTCAATTTTTGACCAGATATCTTTCTCCTCTACAACAACGTGCATAGAACACCATCCCTTTTGCGCAAGGGGTAAAACTGTGGGACTTCTCATTCCCGGCAGAATAACTATTGCATCTTCTATCTTCTCTTCAGGAAGGTTTAACAGCATGTACTTCATTCCACGACTCCTTTCAACTGCTTCAAATCGGGCTATCAACTGATTAACCTCTGCCCTCTTCTGCTGATCAAGGTTTCTGTTGCTAACCAATACAGCCTCAGAATAAAAAACCCTTTCAACCTCTTTTAAACCATTGGTAATCAGTGTTCCCCCTGAACTTACAATATCAAATATTGCATCGGCCATTCCCACAGATGGGGCTACTTCAACAGAACCCGCAATTTTGTGAATCTCTGCTTTAATACCCTTTTCAAGAAAATAGTTGGAAAGAATGGATGGATATGAGGTAGCAACCCTTTTTCCGTTAAAATAGTCAAGGCCGCCGTACTCTGATGTCTTGGGTATTGCAAGAGATATTCTGCACTTGCTGAACCCCAGGTAGTGAGCAATATCAATACTCAATCCTCTCTCCTCAACCTCATTTAAACCAACAATTCCAATATCGGCAACTCCCATTGCAACTGCTCCGGGTATGTCGTCATCCCTTAGAAACAGAACCTCCATGGGGAAGTCCCCGCATTTTGCCAGCAATTTTCTTTTGCTCTCCTCTATTGAGAGTCCTGATTCTGAGAGTAACTGCATACTCTCGTCGCTTAATCTTCCTTTTGCTTGTACTGCAATTCTTATCATAATAGATGTTTGTTAAAAAAAAGAGGGCTCACCTTTCGGTAAGCCCTCAAACTATAATATATCTTAATTCGTTTATCTCATAGATACAAATAGCCATTCTTGCCTACCGTTTAACTGCAGGTGATGATGATGTAGTGAATGGATATTTGAATTAATGTTCATCTCTCTTTTTTCAGGTGTCAAATGTAATGTAAATTTCTATTTAATCACCAATTATTTTTAATAAATATTTAATAAACATGTATACTCCCTTGTGCTGCAGGAAGATAATTAACTCCCAACCATGTTATCATAAGCATTACAAATGCTAAGGGAAGTATCCATAATATTATCCTGAGAGGATATTTCTGTGTTCTTGCATGAATATAAATCAAGTATACAGCTGCAGTTATGAATGCCCAAACCTCTTTAGGATCCCATGTCCAGTAATCTCCCCATGCCTCTTTAGCCCAGATTGCACCCAGCAACATCCCCGTCATTAAAAAACCAAGACCTATATAGGTAAGGTTGTCAATAAGGGGCATTAGTCTTTCACTTTTATGCTTCAACTCCCTGATTGCAATAAAAGAGGCAATAGTTGCCGCGCCAAACATAGCATAGGAGAGAATATAAACTGTTACATGTGGTACAAACCAGACACTTTGAAGCGCAGGCATAAGGTTGGTAAAGTGTATTTCGGGCTTTAAAAGATTTACCATGATGAATACTCCTGAAACAAGAACGCTGTACCCTGCCAACCATTTATACCTCCAGCGCAACCATGTTACAAAACCTACAAGAGTTATAAAAAAGGAGTACCACAGCCTTGTTTCACCCATGGTTCTGAGTGGTGGGTGTTTAAGGTCGCCCCATAAAAGGAATATAAAGGTTAAAAAGAGAGCCAGCCCTGCAGATATCAGTATGTTACCGGTAAGAGCAGATTTTTTATTCATGTAAAGTGATGCAACTCCCAGAATCCACAGCAGCATAGAAGCCGTAGAAAACCATATAAAATTATCCCACATCATGATCTACCTCCCTTCCAGAATAGAGTTATCGCTCCAATAATCAGCATTATCATACCAATATATGCAGGAATTATCCATGGATCATAAACGAGTTCAAAAAGTGACCAAACAGAATCCCTTCCCCTGGCAGAGTCATATGAGTGCTGGTAAATTTTCCAACCGCCAATTGTCAGAGGATGGTTTACCTTTACTACTCCGTTTTTAACCTTTCCGCTTTTACTATATATCTCAACTTTTGATCTGAACTCCTTAGGTTCGGGGAAGGTCATTGCCACACAATATATGCTGTCAAGATTAAGAGTCTTAAAGTGTTGAAAATAGTTGCCGCAACTTACCCAACCTTCTGTTATTTTGTTAGTTGTGTTATCAACCACCTTTACATAAGCAGCAGGGGCAAAACCGGGTTTATAAAGTACAGAATCTACGGTAAGGCTGTTGCTTTTGATTGTTGCAGCAGCATTTAAGGTTGCCTCAAAATAGATTGGCTTCTTTTCAGGGAGGGCTATGCCGGTCATTCTCTCTATAATTGCAAGTTTTGGAGGATATTCATCCATTTCAAAATCCTCCAGACTAATCGCAACAGGAAGTTCAATAGTTTCGCCTTTACCAGACCCTCCACTCATTTCAGCTCTCCACTCCACCTTGCCCTCAAATACCCTCATAAAATATCTTGCCTTATCTGCAGATCCCGGGCCGGCCGAAAAAAGAAGAATAAGTAATCCAACATGATTAAGCATAAAGGATATGTCTTTTCTGAACCTGAAAGTCCTGAGCCTCGTCAGCACAGAAGCTGTCAGATTTATCAGCAAAGCAAGATAGATAAGCACAAAAGGCCATGAACTCTTTGCAGAGTTACCCGGCACCAGACCCATGTAGAGAGCAATAACGGTTGCAACACTTATTAGTATAACAGAAAGGGACCCCGAAGCCAGATGCCTGGAGGCCCCTTTGAAAATAATCAGTAAAACCGGTATAGATATAACAAGAATTAAATTTACCGGGAAGGCAAGTAACTCTCTTTTAAAACCACCGGCAAATATCTGCAGAGCCACTCCTGCTACAGCAATGGCAGCTACGATAACGGCCTCTATAGCAATTTTTTGTTCTCTCTTGCCTTTGCCAGCCATTCCGGTACCTTTTCTGCAATAAATTTATCTTTTGCTCCTTTAAGTTTTGGCATATCAAGGCCAATGTACTTTTGCGCTTTCTCTTTTGTAGAGATATCTGGAACCGGGATATCCTCTTTTACACCCAATTGAGAGAGAACCTTGTTAACCTCAAGTTGTGCCTGATAGCTCTTGTCCAGACTGTGAGAAAGAATTCTTTGTGTCTCAACCGGAGCATGGAAAGATGCTCCATGGGATGCAACTGCGAAATCCCATCTCCATTGTGCAGCCCTAAGCAGCTTAAGAACAGGCTCCATCTGTTTTTCAGTAGCGCCTTTATCCCATGCAAATTTTGCACCTACGTGTGCCTTCACAAGCTCCTCTTCAACCCTGTCTCTTGTCTCAAGAATTTTATCCTGATACTCATAAACATACTTTAAAAGGTTCTCTTTACTGTCTCTGTGACAGGTCTGACAAGTACGATCTATATACAACAGTGGAGAAACAAGGTGGTGATCGCTGTATTTAATAGCTCCCTCTGATTTATAAGGCATATGACAATCGGCACATGACAATCCTCTCTGAGCGTGAGGCCCCATCATGAAAAGCTCATAGTCGGGGTGCTGAGCCTTTAACATTGGAGCTTTACTAAGTGTGTGAGTCCAGTCTGTAAAACCAACTTCGTCGTAGTATTTTTCCATATCCTCGGCAGTCATCCCTTTATCCCACGGGAATGTTAGATACTTACCATCACCCTGAAAGTAATACTCTACATGGCACTGAGCACAGGCAAGTGAGCGGCGCTCCTGTATTGTTGATTTATTAATGTCCTTTCCCATTCTGTCAAACGCCTCAGCAAGAGCAGGTCTTGAAATGGCAATATTCATGTTCTCGGGGTTGTGACAATCTGCACATCCGATAGGGTTAACTACTTCGTGTCCAAATTTAGACCACGGTGATTTGTAGAAGTTCTCTATACCCACTTCAGCCATTAGTCTTGGAACGTCAGGACTCTTACATGCCCAGCATGTTGCCGGCTGCAGATTCTCTTCAATTGTCATTGGAGCTCCTGTCCGGAGGGTATGAACTACGTCTTCTACCGCATAAGCGTGACCTCTTGGAGCAGAGTAATCCCTTGAGAATGCATAACCGGCCCAAAGCACAACCATATTGGGTCTCATCTCAAGAACATCAACAAATTTATTTCCGTTATGCTTGCTCTCGAACTCCATCTCCTTTGTCTTAATCCAGGTTTCGAACTCACGCGGGTAGTTTTCACCCCAGATTTCGCTCCTGGACTCTATACCTTTAATCTCAACCCTTTTATTATTGAAAAGAGTTGCAATCTCTGCCCTTCTTTCTGTAACTGATGCTGCAAGCAGCCCCAGCAGAAACACGACCACTATTGTGCCGGCAAAGAGGGTCCACAAAAGTGCAACCCGGTGTTTTTCGAAGTATTGTTTAAGTTTCATAGAGGTAATTTTTATCTTTTCATCATTTTATTAAGCCACTGAGGTACAGGGGAAGCAGGCAACGGAACAATTGCATTGGGACTCATAGCCAGATTGGATATCCTCCCGTGGGGGACATCTCTGTGGCAATCCCAGCATGCTCGTGCCTCACCTTTCTCTACCTGGGCATACTTAACCATTCCGGTTTTGACAAACTCAGTATTGAGCTGGGTATGACATCTGATACAGTTCTCCATAATAGCTCCGTAACTCTCACTTCGTGGCCTTATTACCTGAGGTTCCATCCTGAGAGTGAAAATGGCTGCGTGGTAAAGACCATCTTTTGCCTTGAATGAATAACCCCTTATTAAGTTGTCCTGAGGCACATGGCAATCATTACAATTGGTCCACGGCTGATGTGAGCTCTTTTGCCAGGATTGGTAATAGGGAGCCATTATATGGCAATTTACACAAGCAGAAGGGTCATCAGAGAGGTATGAAGCCATTCGTGAAACATATACCAGATAAATAATAAGACCCACCATTATACCAAGAAGTATAACGGCAGGTACTGCAAGTTGCCGGGGGAATATTCTCACCATGGGCTTGTATTTATCTGTTATAACAAATATAACAAAATAAATTAATAACCCATCCTGTGATCCAATTCAATAGCACTCAGCCCTTTTTCCATCCATTCAGGCATAGGTTTTCCTTTGAGATAATGGTCAAAGAACTGCATCATTCTTATCTGAAAATCAACCTTGTTCTTAAGCTTCTGTGGCCAGTGTACCTCTCCGGTGTAGTTAAGCATCCAGACAGGCTTCCTGAGTCTTTTAAGGGCAACAAAATACTCTATACCCTGGTACCATGGAACGTGGCCATCCTGGTCATTATGCATAATGAGTATAGGGGTTGTAACCTTGTCCATTGTAAAGATCGGAGAGTTCTCGATGTAGCGTAAAGGCGATTCCCATGGTGTTTTGCCGATTCTGCTCTGCTGGTGCTCATACTGGAACGACCTGTTAAGCCCGGTACCCCATCTGATGCCTCCGTATGCACTAAACATATTCACAACAGGAGCTCCGGACTCAATTGCTGCAAAAAGATTTGTACGGGTAGCAAGGTAAGCAACCTGATAACCTCCCCAGCTGTGCCCCTGAGCCCCAATTCTTGCAGGATCTACAAATCCCATGTTAATCACTGCCGAAATACCCGGCATTATGCAGTTGTAGGCACTCTCACCCGGATAACCCTCTTTATAAACAATATCTGTATTAAGAACGATATATCCATTGCTTGTATACATGTGATAATCAATTGTAGAACGGTGTGCTTCAGGAATTCTGTGGGAATGGAGAGCCGAAGAGTTTTTGTCATAGAAATTGACAACCATTGGATACTTCTTAGAAGGGTCAAAATTTTCGGGTTTGTAAAGAACCCCCTCCATTTTGTGCCCGTCAAGTGATATCCAGCTTATAAGCTGGGCATCTCCCCATATAAATTCACTCTGCTGTGGGTTGGCAGTGGTAATCCTTACAGGTTTTTTAAATTTAGAATCAGTTAGCCAAATGTCGGGAAACTCCCTGAAAGTCTCTCTGGTAAAGATGAAAGCATCTGAATCTTTCGCTTTTAAAACGTCAGACAACATCGCCTTACCATCATACAGCAAAGCCGGCTCTTTACCCTTTTCGGGAACAAAGGCAAAATATGAGTTCTCTTTTGTTGTGTTATCGAAGCCTGTCAAAATGATGCTCTTTTTAAGATCTATCTCTTCAGACTCATCAGTAGGTGAATATCTGTATGTTATGTTTTTTATTTTACCATTTAGGGTTAAATTAAGCGGAGCCTCTTTTGCAAGAGGGTCAACTCTCCATATATCGTATCTGTCGTAAACCAGAAAGTACTTGTCTCCGGCGCTCCAGCCTGCAGCAGAATAAGAGGATGGCCAGTCCGGCACATCATTCTCCTCATCATAAGCCTGAATGATTTTTGGATTGGTAATCTGTTTAACCTCCATTGTTTCGGGAGAGACGGCAAACCAGGCACTGTCGGGACCACTGTACCAGTAGATAAACTTTCCTCCCGGTGATATTCTCGGCTGGCCCGCCGCCCCCTCTTTAAGCATAGAGGCTCTCTGCATTACAGTGTTTACAATGTAAATATCTACCTTCGAACGCCCTTCCCACATTCTTTCAACCTCGTATCTGTTGTCCGAAATAGCAACTACAAAATCGGAATCTCCCTTATTTACCAGTCTTGTTTCTGTTATGTTTTCGTTTGATATTTGAGATGATTCGCCTGTTTTTGTGTTGTAAACATAGAGAAAGCTTCTCTCAGAATCTCTTTTTTTGTCTACAACCTGCTGCGTAAATTGCTTACCTTCATTCCAATGCCAGATATGAACCTGAGGAAAATCCTCTTTTGCTATTGTAGTATCTCTTTTTGGAGCTTCAGGAGCAATTCCGTAGTAAATTTTGGTTCCATCAGGGGAGATTACAACATCTCTTTTATCAGATACACCCTTAGCAATACTCTCGGACTTTTGTCTGTTGTCATACAGGAAGAGGTTTCCGGATGCGATAAATGCGACCAAATCACCTTTATCGCTAATGTATGTTTTAACACCCTTTGGCGCCTTTTTCATCACAGTATCAGGGTTAGATTGGCCATGTTTGTGCAGAAGAATATTCCCTTCAGATATGAACAGAATTGCCGGACCCTCTTTTGCTGTTTTAAATTCGCTTGCCTTACCCAACGAAACTTTACTGCCTCCTTTTAATGCTTCGATAATCAAAGTTGAATCCGACAATCTGTAAACAACATCAGAGCTGAACCCTTTTGGAAGTGAAAACTCTTTCACTCCCTCTTTTTCAGCCCTTACTCCTGTCTTAAGGTTATATACTATCAAAGAGCTTTTTTTATCGCTCCCTCTTTTAAAAAGCAAATATTCTGAGGCTTTATCAAATGTCAGTGACGAAGAAGAGTCAGCATAGAATAACTCCTTTCCCCTGTTATCATATAGCTTAACTGTTGTTGCTCCTTTCCAGGGTTCCTGCTTAACGGCTACAAATTTACCGTCCGGGGAGATCTCCTTTTCGGTAATTCTGTTCCACTTAAGAACATCCTCTATTGTCATGCTCCTTTTTGTTGTCTGAGAGGCTGCTGCCAGGGCTGCCATCAAAACAAGTACAGATAAAACAACTCTTTTAATCATATTAAATCTTGGTTAGTGTTAATCATTAAAATACAGAAATGCCAATATCGGTTGTAAATTTTTCAAGAGTGGCAATCCCTCTGTAGGAGTTGCCATTTTGATTAAGTTCGGGACTCCACACTGCGATAGATAACTTTCCCGGAATTATTGCTACAACTCCTCCGCCTACACCGCTTTTACCGGGAAGACCAACACGATATGCAAAGTCTCCTGATTCGTTGTAAAGCCCGCAGGTCAGCAAAAGTGCATTCATCCGCTTTGCGCTTCTTTTCCCTGTAACACGTCGTCCCGAAAGTGGGTTTACTCCACCGTTTGCAAGAAAAAGAAACGAACGGGCAAGTTCGGCCGTATTCATACTTATACTGCATTGATTGCAATAGATGTCAATTATTGTGTCAACATCACTTATAATATTGCCAAAACTTTTCATGAAATTTGCAAGGGCTATGTTGCGGTGAGAGTGCTCAAGCTCTGACTGTGCAACCTCTTTGTCATAGTAAATATCATCCTGCGAACTTATCTCTCTTACAAAATTTAAAATTGCCTGTTTTGGTTTTGGAAATACTTGAGTAATCATGTCGGTAACTACGAGTGCCCCCGCGTTAATAAATGGATTTCTGGGAATACCCCTCTCCTGCTCAAGCTGGATAAGAGAGTTGAATGCTGTCCCTGATGGTTCTCTCCCCACTCTCTCCCAGATTTTCTCTTCAAAATGGCCAATAGCCATAGCCAGAGTAAATACTTTGGAGATACTTTGAATCGTAAATTTTGATTTAAAATCACCTATAGAAAACTCTCCCCCCTCAAGATCACATACCGATATTGCGTATGAGTCGGGGTTTACTTTTGAGAGTGCAGGTATATAATCAGCAACCTTTCCCTCTCCTTTGAAATTTTTAAGCTCTTTGTAAATGTTCTCAACAACCTCTTTATACAGCATACAAAACCGTTTATTTAACAAATATAACCAATTATCCGGCAGAACTAACGCCCGAAACGGCTGAGATTTGCAAATGAGCCCAGGAGTATAATTATGTCCTCCTCATTAAGTTTAATATCCCCCTTCTCAACATCAACAACTCTCACCTCCTTATGTTTTGCTCCAAACATATTTATAATTTCTACTTTTCTTTTGAGGCTTATGAATTTAACTTTATGGTCAGACTTAAAGTTAATCATCGAAAGTTTGAGTCCTACAAATCTCTTTGGCAGGTACATCTGGACAATAAAAGTGTCGTCATCAAGCTTATATGAACTTAAATAGTTTTGCATATCAAGACTTAATGCATATTTTTGGGCAGCATCCTTCTCAGGAAAGATAATATGCTCTACTCCAAGAAAACTCAAAACTGTTGCATGAATTTCACTTACAGCTCTGACAATAAGCCTGTTTACCCCATACTCTTTAAAAATAGCATAGGCCATTAGTGACTCTCCGAACTCTTTTCCGAGGGCAATAATAACACCGTCTGCACTCTCAAGCGGAAGTACACTCAGGTTATTTTTATCGGTTACATTCAGGCAGACAGCAACAGATATTTTTGATTTTATATCCTCCACCCGCTCTATGTTTCTGTCAACACCTATAACTTCATAACCCATCTGTGTGAATCGTTCGGCCAATACTGAACCAAAGTTTCCTAAACCAACAATAATGTATTTCATAAAAAGAGTTTTAATTAATTAATATGTCAGCTCCCGGGTACCGGTATCTGTTTTGTGTATGCGATCTGATAAAAGCACTTAGTAAAGTTACAACGCCTACTCTGCCGGCAAACATTAAAACAGTTATGACAATTTTCCCCGCCGGCAGCAACTCTTCAGTCACCCCCATACTTAACCCTACAGTTCCTATCGCCGAAACAGCTTCGAAAAAGAGCTTTAGGGGTTCGATATCGGGGTTTGTTTTGACAAGAATAATTTGTGCAGCTAAAATTGTCAGGAGAGAGAAAACTACAGTTGCAAATGCTCTTGTTACCGAAAGCGCCGATATCTCTCTCCCGTAAAATTCAACCCTGTCACTACCCCTTACCAGTTGGACAGCATTTCTGATCATTAGTGCAAATGTTGTAACCTTAATCCCCCCGGCTGTAGATTGCGGAGCCCCTCCTATCCACATAAATATCAAAACCATATAAAGGGTTACCGCTTTGAGTGCAGAGGTGTCAATGGAGTTGAATCCGGCAGTTCTTGGAGTAACAGAATTGAAGAAAGCCTGTATAATTTTATCCTCATTGCTGAATTGAGATAGTATTCCGTTCCACTCAAAAAGCAAAAGATATGTCATTCCGGCTACTATCAGAATAGCTGTTGTTCTAATTACAATAATTGAGTTCATATCCCACTCACGAACAAATCTGGTAAACTTTCTATATCTTATATACATGTAAACCTGTCTTATCCGGTGAGCGGTAATTTTGAGAATATTTGAAAAAATTGGAAACCCTATTCCACCAAAAATTATTAGAACCGAAATTATCAGGTAGAGAGGCCCTATATTAACTAGAGCAGGTTCGGCCAGATTTTGGGGCATAGTAGAGAATCCTGCATTACAAAAGGCTGAAATTGAGTGAAAAACCGAAAAATAAATTTTGTTCCACTCCTCCATCTCAAGGTGTGGAGCTGTATAAATATATATAAGAGCTGCTCCTGCAAGTTCCATTATTATTGTAACGGTAATTATTCTGGTAACAAGAGATATCAGCTTTGAACTTCTGTTACCGGATATAATATCCTTAATTATATATTCACTGTTAACCGTAAAGCCTTGTGTAAAGAATACCGCAAAAAAAGTTGTAATGGTAATTACACCCAAGCCCCCGGTCTGTATCAGAAAAAGAACTATTAGCTGACCGCTCAGAGTAAAAGTTTCTGAAAAAGGCACTGATACAAGGCCCGTAACACATGTTGCCGAGGTAGCAGTAAAAAGTGCATCAATAAAGCTTATTCCGTTATATGTTGAATTAGGAAACAAAAGTAATGCTGTCCCGATTGTAATAATCGAAACAAAACTCACTACAAAAATCAAATTAGGATGAACAGATTTTGATAATATTTTGACAAGTGTTCCTGATATCTCCATTATTGAGACATAGAGAAGAACTGCAATAACAAAACGGTAGTTATAGAAAAAAGGCAAATTTACTGACTGTCCAAAAATGGTTATATCAAACACTATGAAAATTGATACGGCAAGAAAAAAAAGTGTGAACCACCCTTTTTTAGAATAACCATATTCTGAAATAAGTCCTGCAGCCACTCTTAAAAGGTTGAGGAAGAAAAAGAAGATTAAAGCCAGTTTATAGAGATCATACAGGCGACTCTTAATGACATCTTCCTGTTCAAAACCAATGTTGTAAACAACAAAAATAATACTGGCGATACTAACAAAAAAGGCACCCCACGATGCTGTTGCCAGCAAGGGTGCCCTTATTTTTTTAAGTAACTCTCCTATTTTATAGAAAAGGTATCTCACTGTATAACTTTAAGTCTCTCTCCAGCCTCTTCCTTAACCGCTCTTTTCCATTTTTCGTTATAGCCCGGGAACAGTGGTGATGCCGGAATATTTTTACCGCTTCCGTTGTCAATAAAGCAACCCGGCTGATTCTCCTTTTTTACATTTCCGTCAATATATTTAATAAGGAGGTATCTGTCAAGTTCTACCCATTTTTCAAAAAGGTGCTGAGCTGTATTAACAGAATAGTCTGTCAGAAACTCTCTGGCTTTCAGAGGAGATTCCTTATAGATTGACAACGCAGCAGCATCAATTGCAGAAGTTCTTTCCATAGCAGTTAGCTCATGCTCGTCTGCTGCACGTTTAATATCAACAGACATCATGTCATACCTGAGATATGCAAAATTTGAAACCCTGCTGAAAATCCAGAATGCAGCTGTTGGCGAATATTTGGTCATGTGACCGTTACCCTCTTTGAAACATTCCGGCACCCTTAATGAAGAGGAGTATATTGGGGTAAGTGCAGAGGTCGCTGCAGCATCAACGCCAAACCATAGAATACCTCCAATTTCATCAGGCAGCCAGTTTCTTGCCTGGCCTAACAACCAGAATCCTGTCTGTTGGGTTCCAATTGCTCTTTCGTTCGTATATTTCTGTCCGTCAACCTCAAAGTTCATAGGCCTCCATCTGTATGGCAAAGCATGTCCTCCGGCTCCGATATCTTTTGTCATGTCAAGCGCAGTTCCTTCGTAATGATCTCTCATCACATCGGCAACCATTTTAACCGTTACCTTCTCTTTTGGCTTAATGTAAAGAGGCATTCTGTTCTTTGGGTTGTGCCCCATAGCATAATCAAGGTATTCGGTATAGGCTTTATCACCAATCATACCTCCTCCTAGAATATTGAAAGCAGCCCATACCCTTGCCTCGCAACCTCTCATTCCGCTGAATGTAAGGGGAGCATAGGTGTCTGAGAAGCTGAAATCCTTATCGGCACCTTTGTATAATCCACTCTCTTTTGCAAAAGAGATCACATCGGGTGAGTAGAGGCAATTTGCAGGATCGTTTAAAGGGAATGTGGTTATTCTTGCCTGGTTTGCGTGTGCAGAAATGTATCCGTCAGGAATTCTTACTGCTACCCAAACAGCACCTTTATTAACATTCTTTCCGTTTACCATCTTTGTTCCCTTACCAATCAACTCCATTATCCAAACCTCATCCTTGTCTGCGATAGAGAAAGATTCACCGGATGAGTAATATCCATAATCCTTTACAAGGTCTGCCATAACCTTTATGGCCTCTCTTGCTGTCTTTGCGCGCTGCAGGGTAACATATATAAGCGAGCCGTAATCCATAATACCGGTAGAGTCTTCAAGCTGTCTGAGGCCTCCAAACGTAGTTTCGGTAATTATAAGCTGATGCTCATTCATGTTCCCAACAGTTGTGTATGTTTTTGCAATCTGAGGAATTTCACCCAGGTATTTACCTGTGTCCCATTCATAAATTCTAAGCATAGTGCCCGGTTTATGTTCTGCCCCTTTACGGAAATAGAGCTCTCCGTAGAGTTGATGTGAGTCGGCAGAATATGTTACCATCACAGAACCATCTTTGCTGGCACCCTTGGTTATGAGTACATTTGTACACGATTCACCCTTGCTTGGAAGGGCAAGTATCAAAACCGCAATTAAAATTGTAGTTAAGCCTTTTTTCATTCGCTTTTGTTTTAATTAATAATAATACAGGTGTTTTATAAATAAAACTTATCCATTTTTTACAAATATAATATTAATTTTGTTGGATGGCGGTCTTAAGACTACCCTCTCTAAAAAATTACCGATATGACTTACAAGCATAAAATTTTAACTCTTTTGACCTCAATATTAATCTTTTCACCGGCATTTTCACAAAACAATCCACCGCCACAGAAAAGTCCTGTTGAGATTGCCGCAGAACAGGCAGATCGCCTTCAGATTGACCTTAAGCTAAATGACTATCAAACATTTCTTGCCGACTCCGTTCTTCAGGCCAACATAGCAGGAGTCACCCAGGAGTTCGAAAGAATGAGAGCCGGAGGTATGCAAAACCCCGACAGTTACAGAGAGGTACAGAATAAATGGAGAATTAAGACCGAGGAGGCTTTTGAAAAGTTTATGACTACGGAACAGTTCGACAGATATTTAAGAATATCGGGTGTCTCTGCCAAGGATAGAAAGAAAAGGTTGGAGAAAAAAGAGGGAGTTAAATAGCGGTAAAGAGCGGTTTCCTTTTTTCATAATTAACCACATATTTGTAACCCATACTTTTTAGTATGGTTATAAAGTTTTCAAACTCCTCTCCCAGTCGCTCTTTTGAGTGAGCGTCAGATCCAAGAGTTATTATCTCACCGCCAAGTTCACGGTATCTTAAAAGAATATCCCTGTCAAGAACTGGTATTGCACCATTTCTCAACCTGTAGGTATTTGTATTTATCTCCAGAGATTTTCCGTTATATATGAGCGAACGAAAAATAGTATCAAGTACATCGGCAAAATCACGATAGCGAATTATACGTGTTTTATACGGAGCATATCTGGCTATGTAGTCGTAATGACCAAGCACATCAAAGTCAGGGTAAGCAACCACCATCTCTGCCATAATTTCGAGATATCTCAGGTATGCATCTTTCTCTGTTTTCCCTTGGTAATATTCTCCCTCGTAAGGGTCAACACCATCGACAAAGTGGATGGAGGCTATTATTGTGTCAAAACTGAATTTTGACAAAAACTCTTTTATCTCTGTGAGATTACATGGCTGAAGACCAATCTCTATCCCGGTTAAAAGTTTAACGGGTGATTTTTTTGCAACCTCACTTATCTCTGCCTGCTGCTCTGCAGGATCAAATGCAAATTTCAGGTTATCACCTGGAGCTTTAAGATCAAGGTGGTCGGTAAAAGTTACTCCTGCCAGACCAATATCCAGAGCATACTCCGCTGCTTCGGCTATGCTCATCCGACTGTCAGGCGAATAGCTGCTGTGTGTGTGAGTATCTACATATTTATTCATACTTGTTCCGGATTATCTGCCCAACTCGACAACTTTCCACTCTTTGTCAACTTTTGAGAGCGAAAGTGTATTTTCGATTCCATTTGGAAAGCTTGGAAGTATCACAATGTAGGAAACAATTACAGTATCCTTTTTTGAATCAGTATCTACAGATTTTATCTGCGTCTTTACTTCGGATGTCTGCTTTATTACCATATCTCTTACTCCGGCCTCAAGGGATTCAATGCTTTTAAGTGATGCGGTGAGCTCCTGGGCAAGCTCTTCTGTACAGAGCAAAGCTGCAGCGTTGTAATCTATCTTAAAAAATGCATCAAGGAACTCCTTAGCTTTCAGTTCAGCCGTCTTTTCAACTTTGTTGCAAGAAGCAATAAAGAAAACCGTCAAAATAACCAATGATACAAATGTGAATGTCAAATACCTTTTCATAGTAATAAAGTTTTTTTAGTCTTCAAGTTTAACAATGGTAATTCCTGACCCACCCATTTGGATGCTTTCATCACGAAAAGAGCTCACTCCTCCCATTGTTTTTATATATTTCCTAATCTCTTCTCTGAGGATACCATTACCCTTTCCATGTAAAATTCTCACCTCTGAAACACCAACCATTATGGCATCATCAATAAACCTGGTTACAATTTCCAGCGCCTGCTCGAGCCTCTCTCCCCTTATATCAATAGATGGTTTAAACTCAAGCCTTCTGTTGGTTATATCCTGGCTTTCTCTAACAGAAAATGTTTTTTTAGAACCCTTTTTTGATATATCCGAATATTCGTTATTAGAAATTTTTTCCACTTTATCGGTTGCTAAACGACTTATTACAGAGCCAATTGCAACATTAACCGTCTTATCGTCCGTACCAAGTACCTCTCCAACCAACTCTCCACCTTTAATGCGAACCTTATCACCCTTTTTCAGAGGCAATATCTCCTCTTTTCTTTTATCAACAACAATTTCCGGCCCCTTTTGTTTTGCCGTATTGTCTCTCTCCCTGCGTTTATTGTCTCTTCTCTCCCTTCTCTGTTTAAGTAACTCCATCTTTTTGGCAATATTGTCATCTGAAACATCGTGAGATATCTCTTTGGAATCCTTAATAAAATCAGTTAGAGATTTCCTTATGATTTTTGTCTTCTCTTTTTCGGCCTGGCTTTCGCGAATCTCTTTTATTGTTGACTCAATTCGTTTGTTCGCTTCGGCCAGCAACTGATCTGCCTCCGCTTTGGCCTTGTTTATTATAGATTTTTTCAGCTCCTGAATATCTGAGAGCTCTTTCTGATATTTGTCGGTAATATTTTCAAGAGTTCTGTCGGTGGTTTTAATTTTTGCCAAACGCTCTTCCCATGCCCTGCGGTTTTTTGCAATTTTTTTAAGGTGACGTTCAAGGTCAACAAAGTCTGTTCCCGCTCTCTCCTCTGCCTTCTTAACGACATCTTCGGGCAAACCTATCTTTCTGGCAAGTTCAAATGCAAAGGAGCTGCCGGGAGTACCGGTTTCCAGTTTAAAAAGAGGTTTAATATTCTGAATATCAAATTGCATCCCTCCGTTTAAAACCCCCTTGCTGCTGCTAGCGTAGAATTTTAGATTTGAATAGTGGGTTGTAATTATTCCAAAACAACCCCGCCTCTCAATCTCTCCTAGAATTGCCTCCGCAATTGCACCTCCCGCAGTTGGTTCTGTTCCGGCTCCAAACTCGTCAATCAATACAAGACTTTTCTCATCTGCTCCCTCCAGAATTGCCTTCATGTTGGTCAGATGAGAACTGTAAGTACTCAGGTCATTATCAAGTGATTGCTCGTCACCTATATCAATAAAAATATTATCAAAGAGAGTCATTTCTGAATTCTCACCTGCAGGAATCAGAAAGCCACACTGAAGCATGTATTGTAAAAGGCCTACTGTTTTTAGACATACCGATTTACCCCCTGCATTTGGCCCGGAAATCAGCAGAATACGCCTCTCTCCATTTAATGAAAGAGTTAAAGGAACAACCTCTTTACCCTCTTTTTTAAGTGCCTTCTCCAGCAGAGGATGTCTTGCATTTCTGATGCTTAACTCCCTCTGGTCCGAAATAACCGGCATTCCGGCACCCATAGACGCAGCCAGACGTGCCTTTGCCCAAATAAAATCGATTTTTGCAAGAATCTCAGCAGATAAAAGTAATTCAGGAGCATAAGGTCTCAGAAAATCTGAAAATTCTGCCAGAATTTTAATAATCTCCCTTTGCTCTGCAAAATGGAGCTCCTTTACAATATTGTTAAGTTCAACTATCTCAAGAGGCTCTATGTATAGGGTTTTTCCTGTAGCAGATTCATCAAGAACAAATCCGGGAACCTTTCTTTTATTGGAGGCAGTAACAGGGAGCAACATCCTTCCGTCCCTTACGGAGACAGAGGCATCCATGTCTATGATACCCTCCTGTTGTGCATTTTTAAGAATTGAATTAATCTTTTTGGCTATTGAACCCTCTTTCTCTTTTATGGCCTTTCGAATTGCAGCAAGATCTTCGCTGGCATTATCCTTAATTTCGCCAAATCTGTCAAGCAGTGAATCAATTCTCCTTGAAATTTCAGGGAATAGAATTATTGGCTCAACCAGGTTTTTCAGATATAGATACTGATTCTCTTTCGTTTTTTTGAAAAAGAGCTGAATCTGCCTGAGTGTTTCAAGAGATGTCCTGAGCTTAATTATTGAGTTTAAATCAAGATAGTAGGATGTGTTTTCAAGTCTTGAAATAAATGCAGCAGTATCAACATAGCCCGAGTCGGGAAACCCTTTTTCCAGCATGGAGATTACTCTCATTTCGTCTGTCAGGTTGAGTCTTGATTTAAGCTCCTGATAGTTATTGCAGAAATCCGCCTCCTGAGCCATAATCTTAGCTGCCGAGGTAGAACACATAGATTCAACGGCAGATCTTATCCTGTCAAACCCAAGTTTCAGTTCAGTTCTTTCAAGGTTAATCATCATACTGCAAGTTTATATGAGGCCTCTATCGCTAACCTAAGCTCTGCAATACTGTTGATTATTTTAATTTCACCATTGGAGACAAAAGATATCTGTCCGGTCTCCTCTGATACCACTATTACATTGGCATCACTGTGCTCTGATATACCGGCAGCTGCTCTGTGTCTCATGCCATAGATTGCCGGAAGGTGAGGGTTTTCTGTAATTGGCAGGGTGCATCTTGCCGCAACAATTTTATCTGATGCAATAACCATTGCCCCATCGTGCATTGGAGCATTCTTGAAAAATATATTCTCGATAAGTCTTCTGCTAATTTTTGCATCAAGTCTGTCGCCACTCTCAATCACAAACTCCAGAGATGAACTTTTAGCAAGAACAATAAGAGCTCCCGTCTTTGACTCTGACATTCTTCTGCAAGCCTGTGTTATTTCGTTAAGAGCCTCGCCTGAGATAGATTTGCCCTGAGCTCCCAGAAAGATGCTGACAAATTTCAGCTTATGACTTGAATCCATATATTTTGTTCCCAATCTGAGAAAAAATCTTCTGATCTCTTGCTGAAAAAGTATAATGAGTGCCAGCACACCAACCCCCATTACCTGACCTAAAATTGCGCTCAGCAACTCCATTCTCAACGCCTTAACGACAAGCCAAATAAAATAGAATACTATTATACCGGTGAAAATATTAAGAGCAGCTGTACCTCTTATAAGTTTATAAGCCTGATAAATAAGAATTGCGACAAGAAAAATGTCGATAATGTCAATAAGCTCTATTTTAATAAAATCCAACATAATCGTGTAACCACAAACTTAATCTTTTTATTCAACAAATGCTAATGCCGCAAAGCTCAATTTTACGCCGTAAGCCTCAACCAACCTCATTCCGCACTCTTTTGCCGTTGCTCCGGTTGTCAGCACATCATCAACCAGTAAAACGTGTTTTCCATCAATTTTTTCGCCTGGCTTAACATAAAAAGCCCCACTTACTCCCTTTGACCTCTCACTTCTGTCTTTGAGTGTCTGGGAAATTGAATATTTGCCACGTTTCAATATGTTTTCTGCAACGGGAACATCCATTATTGCTGAGAGCTCACAAGCTATAACTGATGCCTGATTGAATCCTCTCATCCATTTTTTCAAAGGGTGCAAAGGTACCGGAATAATCAATTCAACATCATTAAAAAGACCCCCCTGGACCATCTTTTTCCCAAGTATTCCCGAAGTGTATCTTCCAATAGATTTATCCCCGGAGTATTTAAAATCATATAATATGTTCTTCCAGTTACTCTCCTTTCTGTAAATCATCAATGTAGCAACACTCTCCACCAAAATATTTTCTGAAAGAAGGGAGTGAGCCGGATTACCGGCACAATTCCAAAAATATGAGTACGGAAGATCTGAAAGACATTCTGTACAGATATGTTTCTCTCCCCTCACCAACAATCTTTCGCACACCGGACAAATATCCGGGAAAAACAGATCTTTGAGACCCACTATTCTATAAGTTTAATATTTAACGCTTTATGTAACTGTTCATCGTTTCTTATCATACTCTCCACACGACCTCTCTGGAAGTAATATCTTGCCGAAATCTCCTCTTCAAGAAGTGCTTTTATTTCACTCTTATTTTTTCTAAGGACTTCAGCTTTTCCTGGTTTAATTTTCTCTCCTAGTTTTGTCAGATCATCTTTTAATTCTGCATAGAGGCCCTCCCTTACTGCGAGTGAAAGCAGTTTATCGTACTCCACTTCGGATGATGTCCTGTGGTCAAAATTCTTATTTGAGGCCCACTCAACAAATTTATCATACTCTTTATCGCTAAGGAGAAATTTTGACGGGGTATCTATTGACAGATTATTTTTAAAATACTCAACCGAATACTCTTGTAAAACCTCACCATAAATAAGAGCAAGTGCAGGCCTGCTATAGGTTTTGGGCTCGATAAAAACATCAGGTGTTACGCCTCCGCCATCATATACCGACCTTCCCTTAAGTGTTTTAAACTCCCTGATTAAAGAGTCAGGAATATTGCCCAGACTTCCATCTTCGTTTCTTTGTGAGTAGTCTATCGCCTGAACGCATCTTCCACTTGGAGTATAGTACTTGGCAGTGGTAAGTTTCAGTTTGTAGTTAAACCCTACATCTCTAATTGACTGCACTAGTCCCTTTCCAAAAGTTCTTGTTCCTGCGATTGTTGCTCTGTCTAAGTCCTGGAGTGCACCTGCAACTATCTCCGAAGAGGATGCCGATGAAGAGTTAACAAGTACGATTATAGGAATTTTGGTATCAACAGGCTCTTCCCTCGTGTAGTAATCCATGTCGGCCTGCCGGATTTTTCCAATTGCCGAAACCACTTTTGTTCCCCTTGGGACAAACAGAGAGACAATATCTACTGCTTCGTCAAGAATTCCACCACCATTTCCTCTAAGGTCAAGTACAAGTCTTTTTAGATTTGGGTTCCTCTTTAATTCAATGAGCGCCCTCTTCACATCTTTCGAACCACCTATGGTAAAACCTGAAATCCTGATGTATCCTGTTGTATCTGTAATCATTCCACTGAATGGAACATCCGGAAAATGTATCTTTTCGCGTGTTATGGTAATCTTCTTTTCCAGCCCCTCTCTTAGGGTTTTAATTGTAAATACTACCTGAGTCCCCGGTATTCCCTTCATTTTTGCACTACACTCATCAACCTGTAAAGGGGCAACTGACAATCCGTCAATTGTAAGTATAATATCCCCGGCAACAATCCCTGCACGAGCGGCAGGAGAGAACTCATTCACTTCGGTAATCACAATCCCCTCATTTGACTTTCTGATAATAGCTCCAATCCCTCCATATGAACCGGTAGTTAAAAGTTCCAGGTTTTCTCTATCCTCTTCAGGTATCAGAACTGTATAGGGATCAAGCCCTTCCAGCATGGCTTCTATGGCAGATAAAATCATTTTATCAGCCTCTATGCTGTCAACATAAAGATATGACAGCTCTCTTAAAACATTTAGCTGAATATCCAGATTCTTTCCCAATTTGAAAGCTGCAGACTGACCTGTGGCTGCCACCGGCACCAGAAGTGCAATAAAAATAAGTGCCCGTAATATTATTCTCTTCATCACCGTCTTAGTTGTTAATAAATTATGCAAATTTAAAGTTTTAGTATCTTTGATGCAATTTTGATTTCATATGGAGATAATTTTTGCAACCTCAAACCGTCATAAACTTTCAGAAGCTAAAGGCATTATAGGTAAAGAAGTTTTGTTGATTACGCCTGCCGATTTAGGAATTATAGAATCAATTCCCGAAGATGCTCCCACATTGGAAGAGAACGCCCTCTTTAAAGCCCGGTACCTTTGGGAAAGGACCGGAAGAGATGTGTTTGCTGACGACACCGGTCTCGAGGTTGAGGCTCTTAATGGTGCCCCGGGTGTTATGTCTGCAAGATATGCCTCTGAAGATTGTGACTCAGGTAAAAATATGCAAAAATTACTCAAAGAACTTAAAGGCATCAGTAACAGAAAAGCAAGATTCAGAACCGTTGTTGCCCTTATTCTAAATGGGGACACTCATCTTTTTGAGGGTGTCGTTAATGGAACCATACTTGAAGGTCTTTCCGGAACAGGTGGTTTTGGTTACGACCCGCTTTTCTTACCGGATGGTTACACCAAAACTCTTGCCGAACTCTCATACGAAGAGAAAAATTTAATCTCTCACCGGGGAATTGCCATGCGCAAACTATCGGAATTTTTGAAAACAATAAAATGACAACCACCCCTTCATCTCTGCAGATTATTGTGCTTCACACAATTAAGCACAAAGAAAACGGGCTGGTTGTTCAGTGTTACACCAACAGAGGAGGCAGAGAGAGTCTTTTCATAAAATATTCAAATAAATCAAAAGGAAAGATTAATCTCTCACAATTACACCCTCTGGCAATTCTTAATGCAGAACTCTCCGTTATGAAACTCGGCAGCATGCAGAGTATAAAGGAGGCTACACCCATTGTGAGGCTGGCCTCTATACGGGGAGATATTTACAAATCATCAATCGCACTTTTCATTAGCGAGCTGATAATGAGAAGTATCAGAGAGATTGAAGAGAATGCTCAGTTATATGAGTTTCTCAGCAATGCTGTTCTTACACTTGAAAATATAAGAGAGGGGGTTTCAAATTTTCACCCCTGGTTTCTTGTAAATTTCTGCAGACATTTAGGCTACTCTCCAAAAATAGAGCGCATGCCACAAGGAGAGCTGTTTGATATTGTAACCGCTGAGTATATCCGGACACCTGATTCCGAAACCATCTGCTTTAACGAAACTGATAGCATGCTTCTTTACCGGTTTTTTAAAGCAAGCGCACAGGACCTGACCCAAATAAAAATTGATGGCAAAAAAAGGCACCAATTTATAGGCCAGATGATCAAGTATTTAAGCTTTCATATAGGCTCAGAATTGAAAATTGAGTCCCTTGATGTTCTTCACGAAGTGTTTGAATAATGTCTATATTTGCAGTATGTCACTTTTATCAGATATTTTCTCCCTGCTAACAAGCAAAATGCTAAACAACCTTGAAGAAAACCGAAAAAATCCGGTTCACTTCCAGCAAAAATTGTTCAGCAATTTGACAGAATCACTCTGCCATACCGAATTTGGCAAAGAGCACGGAATTAAAAGGGGCATATCGCTCTATGAGTTTCAAAACTCAATTCCCCTGAGAGACTACGACAACTTTGAGCCCTTCATAGAAAGGGTAAGAAGAGGAGAGGATAAGGTACTCTGGGACAAACCTACTATTTGGTTTGCAAAGTCAAGCGGAACAAGTACAGCACGTTCTAAGTTTATTCCCGTTTCATCAGAATCTCTGCACAGTTGTCATTTTTCAGGTATGAAAAAGATGCTTGCTACTTATGTGGCCAACAATCCCGATTCCAGGATTTTTGATGGAGATACACTGACTCTGGGAGGCAGTGTTACTGTTGATGAATTGGGCACAGGTAAAAGTCACTATGGTGACCTCTCTGCTATTTTACTCAGAAACTCTCCATTTTGGGTAGAGATGAGGAGAGTTCCCGGACAAAAAACTGCCCTTTTGAGTGATTTTGAGAAAAAGGTAGAAGAGATCTGCAAAAACGCTCACAGATATAATGTTACAAATTTTTCGGGAGTGCCATCTTGGAACCTTGTATTAATGAGAAGGATACTGGAATACACCGGCAAGAAAACTCTCCATGAAATCTGGCCAAACCTTGAGCTTTTTATGCACGGAGGAATAAACTTTGATCCATACAGAAGCGAGTTCAAAAAAATAATTCCATCTGAACAGATGAGATATATGGAGAACTACAACGCATCCGAAGGATACTTTGCATTCCAGGATAACCCGCTTGACAAATCGATGCTTTTACTCACAGACAACGGAGTCTTTTATGAATTTATTCCAATGTCACGTTTAAACGAAGCACTTTCAGGAAGATACACCAATTTTGACACAACCGAAACTGTGAATACAACTGAAAACTATGCTGTTGTTATCACTACAAATGGCGGTCTGTGGAGATACCTTTTAGGTGACTGTGTCCGCTTCACCTCATTATTCCCTCACAAGATTATCATATCAGGCAGAACACAACTATTTATCAATACTTTCGGTGAAGAGCTTATGATAAATAATGCCGAAAGAGCTATGACCACTGTTTGCGAGAAACATTCAGCAAGCGTAGCAAACTATACAGTTGCCCCGCTTTTCATGGAGGGTAATTCAAAAGGAGCACATCAATGGTTAATAGAGTTCTCCACAAAGCCTAACGACATAACTGACTTCACTTTCGATTTGGACAAAGAGCTTAGGAGTCTTAATTCAGATTATGACGCAAAAAGAAACAACAACGTTACTATGTCTATGCCTGAGGTTGTTGTTCTAAATGACGGAATCTTTTACGAATGGATGAGACAGAAGGGAAAACTTGGGGGTCAAAACAAGGTACCCCGACTCTCCGGAGAGAGAACCTACGCTGATCAACTACTTGAAATTCAAAATTCCTCTTTTGGTAAAGTGTTATGAAAGATAAAATCTTCAATATATCTTCCAGGGAGGAGTATGAAAAGATAGCTCTCGAAATTTTCAGAATTCAAAGCGAACAATGCACCCCATACAAAGATTTCATAACTCTGACAGGAGTGAATACATCGGCAGTTAACTCGATTGAAAAAATTCCATTTTTACCAGTTTCTCTCTTTAAATCACATTCAATAATTTGCCAAGGACTTGAACCTGAGATAGTTTTTACAAGCAGTGCAACATCAGGAATGATTCCCTCAAGCCACCCTGTAGCCGACCTGTCAATTTACAAAGAGAGTTTTTCAAAGGCTTTTCGCCTCTTCTGGGGAGAACCTTCGGAATATGCAATTCTTGCATTACTCCCATCTTATCTTGAAAGAGAGGGCTCTTCACTTGTATATATGGTGGATAACCTTATAAAAGAGAGTTGCAACAGTGATTCCGGCTTCTATCTGTACGATTTTGACACTCTGTATCATAAACTTGTATCCCTCAAAGAGAGAGGAGTTAAAACATTATTGTTAGGGGTTAGTTTTGCCCTTTTGGAGTTTATTGATCAATATCAAATCAACTTTCCCCAACTTATCGTGATGGAGACAGGAGGAATGAAGGGAAGAGGTAAAGAGATATCAAGAGACCAGCTTCACTCGGCACTCAGGAGTGGATTTGGGGTGAGCAAAATCGCATCAGAGTACGGGATGGCAGAGCTTCTCTCTCAGGCATACTCATACGGCGACGGATTATTTGAAACACCACCCTGGATGGAGATACTTATCAGAGATCTCTCAAATCCATTTCGTATCCTGAATGGTCATGCCACAGGAGGTATTAATATTATAGACCTTGCAAACTTAAACTCCTGTTCATTTATTGAAACCCAGGATATGGGGAAAAAAGAGACCGGAAACACATTTAGCATCTCCGGCCGTATTCAGAATTCAGAATTAAGAGGCTGTAACCTTCTGCTCGAACAGTAGTATGCTGATTAAACAGTATTTTACTGCTGAACAGTGTTATATAGCCTGCAACTCAGTATAAAGGTCATTCAATAACTTCTCATATTTCTCAGACTCCTGAGTATACCCACTTCTTGCAAAGATATCCTGCAGGTAATGCAAATATGAAAGATTGCTTTCAAGATCACTCTTAGAGATGAATCTTCCTCTGAAAGGAGTTCCAAAGAGCTTAATGGACTTAAGAGTCTCATCTGCGAACAGCTCAGCAAGTTTTGCCCCCTTCTCTAACTCTCCTGCCATAAGATAGGTATCAATACTCTCAATAACTGCAAGTTCATTTAGAGAATTTGACATTGCAGAACCGTTAAGCGGAAACTGAGATGGTAACATAACCTCCTGCATACGGTCTAGCACCTCTACAGCCCTGATTGTATCTCCGGCCTCCATAAGAGCTCCGGCAGTCTGACTGAAAATATTCCGAACAGAGAGAACAGCATTGAATGTGAGCAGGTTTTGATAGTCAATATTAACAGAAGGATCGTTCATATTACCCCATCTGTAAACATTCATGACATTATTGTACATCACATCCGGGATAATTCTGCCCGGGCTTCCAAAGGTGCTTCTGTTTTTAATCGGAACAAACTTATAGGCAAATCCATTGTACTCAAGATAATCTCTTATTCCTATCTCAAGGTCGCCACCCATGGCAACAAAGTAGATTGGTCTGTCCCATTTATAGTTTGCCAACAGGTCAAGTATCATCATCTCACTCTTGATCATTGAGTTTTTCCTTTCAGGGAGATTGAGTTGAATAGTATCGGGCACTAAATGCGCCTCTGAGGCATCAATAATTCCACTTTCAATTGCCTTTTGCTTGTCAACCGGCAATAATAACTGTCTGGCAGCAAAGTAACTTAAAGATCCCCCAAATCGTGTTCTCACTTTAGCGGCAGGATTTGATATCAGGTCAACTACCTCTTTAATGTTAACCGGTCGTTTTAACCTGTCCACAACCTCAATTACATCGTTTGTCCCGTAAATATACTCATGCCGTGGTATAGAAAACGGCAATGGCTCAGATTCATAGGTTTTGAACTGCATTTGGTCGATATACCAATCTGTTCCCAAAAGAGATGTGTTTACAATTCTTATATCTGTTCTCACCCCTTCAACCTCCTGCAGATACCACAATGGAAAGGTGTCATTATCACCGTGAGTAACAAGAATTGCCTGCTCACCGCATGATTGCAGGTAGTTGTATGCAAGGTCTCTTGCAGTATATCTGTTGCTTCTGTCGTGGTCATCCCAGTTTTCTGAAGCCATCTGTACAGGAACCAAAAGCACCACTGTACTTACGGCAATTGCTGAAATCTTTTCCGGGACCCACTTTTTAAGCTTCTCGTGAATTGCCATAACCGCGAGCCCGACCCATATAGCAAAAGCATAGAAAGAGCCCGCAAAGGCATAATCCCTCTCTCTTGGCTGGAACGGAGGCTGGTTAAGATAAACCACAACAGCTATTCCGGTAAGTAAAAAAAGTAGCATGGTTACCCACCAGTTCTGTTTGTCTTTACCCAACTGGAAAAGCAACCCTATAATTCCAAGTATAAGCGGAATCAAATAGTAATGGTTTTTGGCTTTATTATTGACAATAAAGTCAGGACCCTCTCTCTGATCACCAAGTCTTGCCCTGTCGATAAATCCAATACCGGACTCCCAGTTACCCTTGATAATATCTCCCGGACTCTGTGCATGAAGGTCATTTTGTCTCCCTGCAAAATTCCACATAAAGTATCTGATATACATCCAATTTATCTGATAATCAAAAAAGTATGCCAGATTATCTTTGAAGAGAGGCATTTTGTGGTCGCTTCCGGTTATGCTCCTGCCTCTTCCCTTGGTGTACTGCTGATAGAATTTTATATAGTCCGGGTTGTTACTGCTCCACATACGAGGGAACAGCATCTTGGTTTCAGAGTCATATTTTGGTTGTATGGGGCCATTTACAGATTCATACTTATCTCCGGTTTTTGCCCAGTATTTCTTAGATTGCAGTTGATATGTTGAGGCATAGGTCTCCCCATAAATAAGAGGATTGCTGCCATACTGCTCTCTTCCCAAATAACGCACTAGAGAAAATGGGTTATCCGGCTGATTTTCGTTTGTAGGTGTGTTTGCAGAGGAACGAATAATTACAACGGCAAATGCAGAATAGCCTATTACTATCATTGTGAAAGACAGCATAATAACATTAAGCAATACCTTTGATTTTTTGTATGAATACCATATTAAATAAAAAGATGCAGCCAGAATCAAAGCAACAAATACTGCAGCACCACTGTTAAACGGCAATCCAAAAACATTAACGAATAAAAGATCAAAAATTGCCGCAGCTTTAGGCAGATATGGGATTATTCCATAAAGAACAGCAGCCAGAATAACAGCAGAGATTACAAGCACAATAAGGCTTCTCTTTTTTGTTACCTCGTATTTTTTATAATAGTATATGAAAACCAGGGCAGGTATTGTAAGCAGATTTAACAGGTGTACCCCAATAGAGAGTCCCATCAGAAAAGCAATAAGAACAATCCATCTGTTTGCATAGGGTTCATTTGCCTCCTCTTCCCATTTTAGCATAGCCCAAAAAACGGCAGCAGTGAACAACGAAGACATTGCATAAACCTCAGCCTCAACGGCAGAATACCAAAATGTATCGGAAAAGGTATAAACCAATGCTCCCAATGCACCTGCACCCCAAACGGAGATTGCATTAGGAAGATTAAGAACCTTACCGCCCTTTTCGAGAATTCTCCTTCCAAGGTGAGTAATTGTCCAAAAAAGAAACATTATTGTAAGTGCAGAACAAATTGCACTCATAGCATTGACCATCATTGCAGCCTTTTCGGGCCCAGCAAAAAGGGTAAAAAAGCGTGCAATCAGCTGAAATACGGGATTTCCCGGAGGGTGGCCGATTTCAAGTTTGTACGAAGAGGCAATAAATTCACCGCAATCCCAAAAACTTGTAGTTGGTTCGATTGTCGATAGGTAAACGAATGAGGCAACAAGCAGGAGCGCCGCTCCTATCAGGTTGTCAATCTGTTTGAACTTTTTTAATTCCATATGATTTTTCCGGTATATTGCACATTAAAAGACAAAGATACTATTTTGGATTTTTCTACCTAAATTTGCACAAATAAAAAAATGATGGCGGAAAATGACTGGAAGAGCAGGCTAGGTGTTGTATACTCCACAAATTCTGATTTCGGCTACGAAAGGGAGACCCCGGACGAGCAACCGGAAACCCTTCACCCCTCAAAGCAGAGGCTCACGGTAAAGATTGATAAAAGAAACCGTGGAGGCAAGCAGGTGACTCTTATTACGGGGTTCACAGGTAAAGCCGAAGACCTTGAAAAACTGGGCAAAGAGCTTCGCACAAAATGCGGAACAGGAGGGAGCGCAAAAGATGGAGAGATTGTTGTTCAGGGAGATTTCCGTGAGAGGGTTGTCTCTTTGTTAACCTCTATGGGGTATAATGCAAAGAGGGGTAACTGATGATGGTTAGGGACACCATAACAATTACAGACTCGCTGTCATGCAGATTCATTGTGCTTGAGAGGGATCAGTTTTTCACAGCCCGAAAAGTTCTTCCGGTAGATTCTCTCTGGAACACAACGGTAATTTCGCAAAGCTACCCGGGAGATATCAGTGGAACATCACCCGGAGAAAGTTATCTGGATTCTTCTCTAATTATGCTTTTCATAATTATTACCCTATTTTTTTTCAGAGAGATCTTAAACACAATACCATCCATATTTAAATCACTGCTTAGCCATAAGGAGCATGTCCGGCTGGAGGAGAAGCTCTCTGCATCTACTCAAAGGAATATTACTGCCCTGATTGCCGCTCTCTTTTTCCCAATTTTTCTTACAATTACTATCGGTGACACAGTTTCGGCATACTCAGGTATTCCGAGCTTGCTGCAATTTATTTTTGCCCTTGGAGTTGTTGTTGTTTACTGGATTTTCAAGAGCTTTGTGCTTAATTTTCTTGGTTGGATAACAAAAAACAAGCAAATTTTCAATCTAATCGGGAAAATTGGTTACAATCACCTTATTATGGCAGCATTATTCTCAACACCCATACTTCTTTCCCATTTTTTTATCCCTGAACTTGAATTTTCTCTTTTTTATAAACTACTCATTTACTGCATAGTTCTCATATACGTACTATATTTGATAAGGGTTTATCAGACAATAATCATAAATCGTTTTTCACATATTTTCTATATTGTGTATCTTTGCAGCGTTGAATTGCTACCTATAGCACTATTCGCCAATTTTTTACTCTCCTACCAATAGTATGAAAATTAAAAGGATACTTATCTCACAACCCGCCCCGACAAACGGTTCTCCATATACAGAACTTATATCAAAATACAAGATTGGAATAGATTTTATTCCCTTTTTTCGTGTTGAACCAGTTCAGGTAAAGGAGTTTCGTTTGCAAAAGATCAATATTCTTGATCACACTGCAATTGTCTTTTCGTCAAGGACAGCAATTGATGCGTTCTTCAAAATTACTGAAGAGCTCAGAATAACCATTCCGGAAACAATGAAATACTTTTGTGTTTCTGAAGCAATTGCACTCTATCTTCAAAAATATATTGTTTATCGCAAAAGGAAGATTTTCTTTGGTAACGGAAGCAACTGCTCAATAATAGACATAATAGGAACCAAACATAAAGCAGAAAACTTTCTTTTAACAGTTACTGATAATATCAAAACTGACCTTAACAAGATTTTCACAAAGTCTAAACTGAAACACTCGAGCGCGATTCTTGTGAACACCGTACCTTGTGATCTTAAGGGCATTAATTTAAATTCATACGATATGGTTGTTTTCTACAGCCCTTCGGATGTAAAATCCCTTTTGGAGAACTTTCCGGAATTCAAACAGGACTCTCTACTATTTGCCACATACGGGCAAACAACCCTTAAAGCGCTAAAGGCCGCAAAACTATTGCCTACTGTTGTTGCTCCATCACCGGAAGCACCATCAATTGCAAGAGCTCTTTATATATACCTGGACCAAAAATAGCAGTATACTGCTTTAACCAAGTGAACAGTCAGACAAATTTTAAATTTGGCAAAAGCCTTAAGCTTTGCTCCGAAACAAAGATTTCTGAACTGTTTCGGGAAGGTGCAATTGTATATAATCACCCCTTTAAAACATATTACAGGTCCAATAACCTAAATGTTTCCAGGGTTTTAATATCTGTACCAAAGAGGGCTTTCAAGAGAGCTGTTGACAGAAATTTCATAAAGAGGAGAATAAGAGAGGCTCTGCGTTTAAACAAATTTGCCCATTTTTATGAAACTTGCATAGATATTTCAATTGTATACATTGGAAAGGAATTACCCGAAACTGCAATTATAAATCAAAAAATTAAGGATGTTCTGGATAAGATTAAAAGAGGCCATAAAGATGCTCCTGTCGCTTCCGTTTCTAATACTGATTAAGTGCTATCAGCTTTGCATCTCGCCTCTCAAGCCACCTACATGCAGATATACTCCTACATGCTCTGCATACTCTATTGAGGCCATAAAAAAACATGGCCCATTTAAGGGCCTGTGGTTGGCAATTAAAAGAATATTAAGTTGTAACCCCTGGGGAGGCAGCGGTTATGACCCTGTTCCATGAGCCTGGTCGTTAAACCCAAATCTCTCCATAATCTTATCCATGTTCTCTTCACCCTTGGCCAGAGCCATAATCTCCGGTTTTGAAGCTTGCGTCAGCTCCAGCAGTACAAGTCCATCAACACAGTAGTTAAAGTCAGGATCGACATTAAAAGAGACAATCTTACAGTTTATCTTTAAGTATTTCTTAACCAATGTAGGGAGTCTGTACTCATTGTTGCTTAACCTCATAAGAAACTTGTCGAACTTCTCCAGACTCTCCATTTTGTTGTACAAAAGGTGGTCAACAGAAGTTTTCATATAGTCAGGGAAAAATGGATTACTAGGTATTACATACTTACCAAGTTCTCCTGCCGAATGGTTGTTCTTAATATAGTGCACAATAAGGCTCCTGTAAAATTTCGGATACCACGAGCTGATACTTACCGGCCCAAGAAGATATTTTATTTCCGGATGATTAACTACGGAACAGAATAGCCCTTTAATCAGGAGTATCAAAGGAAGAGCCTCTTTCTGGTAATCAAGAACTACAAAGGAGCGTCCCAGCTCTATTGACTTTGACAGAATCGGGTGAAATGGCTTTTCATAATCAAACAATGACCTTGTATAGAAACCCTTTACCCCTTTCGATTTCATGATTTCATTACCAAAACCAAGGCGATATGCCCCAACTAGTCTGGTTTTCTGTCTGTCCCAAAGAATAAGGTGCTTGTAATAATCGTCATATAAGTCAAGGTCCAAAGGCCTTCCTGTCCCCTCACCAACTGCTCTGAACGCCTCCTCTCTTCTGCGCCCAAGTTCATGCATCATTAAAGGGATTGATTTGGAATCAGTAAGGTAACAACTGTAGTGACCATTTGTAAAGATGTGTTTATCAGGAGTGAGAGCATTAATCTCCTTTTGCTGTGCTCTTCTGTTTTTTGGAAGTGCAATAGGTTCAATATCTTTTCTCTCCTCTACCTTTTTAACATTATTGTTAATGTTTGCCTCCAGTGCATAAACCCTTGACCGGATCATTAGCCCGAGACTTTTGATCTCCTTTTGTTCTGAAATTTCTGATTGAAGAATAGGCCTTCCGATACATAATTTAAAACATCTGTTCCTTTTGTTAAGAAGCTCTAACGGGAGTCTGGCCGTTCTGAGCATAGGGTGTATTTTACCTATCCAGTGAAAAAATCTTGAGTTTGAACCGTGAAAATATACAGGAACAACGGGAACATTGGCATTTTTTATAAGCTTGATAACTGCCGGATTCCACTCTTTATCTCTTATAACTGATGTTCCATAGGTTGTAGAAACCTCCCCTGCAGGGAATAGCGCTATTCCTCCACCTTGCTGCAAATATTCAATTGTACTTCTTAACCCCGAGTAACTCCCTGATAGCTCCGGTCTGTCGCTGAAAGGGTTAACTGAGAAGAAAAAATCATTGATGTTTGGTATATGAGATAAAAGAAAATTTGAGATTGTTTTAATATCCGGGCGTATTGAACTGAAAATATGAAGCAACAGAATTCCATCAATTCCACCATAGGGATGGTTGGAGACAACAATAAAAGGACCCTCCTGTGGAATGTACTCCATCTCCTTCTCATTCAAATCAAAAGAGACATTAAAATCCTTTAGTACTGCTGCTGTAAACTCTCTCCCTTTATACTGGGAAACACGTGCATAAGTCTTATTAACTCTGTTGAGACCAATAAGGCACATAATTATTGAAGCGCCAATATCTCCTAAGAAGCCACGAAGCTTAAAAGCCCGTTTAACATCTGCTCTAGAAACAAGTTTAGTTGCCATATCCAAACACAAATATAAGATAATTGTTACTTTTACAAAAAAAGAGTTACCAACTGATAGAATATGACAGAATACCCTCATAAGGTTTCACTAAAAGAGAGAGTTAAAATGTTACCCTCACTCCCCGGAGTGTACAGATTCATCAATAAAGAGGGCTCAATAATTTACATCGGGAAGGCTAAAAGTCTCAGAAACAGAGTTTCTCAGTACCTTCAGGCAGAAGATACGCTTTCGGCAAAAACAAGGGTAATGGTCTCCCGTATTGCCTCTATTGAACATACTGTGGTTGATAGTGAAGCAGATGCTTTATTGCTTGAAAATAACCTCATTAAAGAGTTTCAGCCCAAATACAATATTATGCTCAAAGACGGAAAGACCTACCCCTGGATTTGCGTCAAAAACGAGCCTTTCCCAAGAGTTTATATCACAAGAAGAGTCATAAAAGACAAATCTCTGTACTTTGGACCATATAGCTCGGCTTCAATGGCATACAATCTGATTGAACTTATAACATCATTGTTTTATCTCCGGGATTGCAAACTTATACTGTCAGATGAGGCGATTGCACAACAAAAATATCGTCCCTGTCTTAAGTATCATATTGGCAAATGCAAAGCTCCCTGCGTAGGAAGGTTCAGTCATGCTGAATATAATAACCAGATAGAGAAGATTGTAAAATTACTTAAAGGAGATATCGGACAGATAGTTTCGGAATTCCGGGAGCAGATGAAAGAGCACGCGGCTGCTCTGAGGTTTGAAGAGGCACAGCTTTTTAAAGAGAAAATTGAACTGATTACCGGGAACAACAATAAATCTCTTGTAGTGAGTCAGACAATTACAAATATTGATGTATTCTCTCTGCTCTATGACACAGGCATCTCTTTCGGCAACTACATAAGAGTTGTAAACGGCAGCATAATCCAGTCATTGAATCTGGAACTTAAGCTCCCTATTGAGGAGAGTAAAGAGAGCGTTTTAAGCCTCTTTATTACAGAGATGCATTCAAAATTCGGAGACGCTTCCAAAGAGATTATTGTCCCTTTTATTCCGGATAGTGAAGCACTTGCCGCCAAATGCCATGTACCTGTGAAGGGAGATAAATTCAAACTACTTAAGCTTAGTGAAACAAATGCAAACCAACTGAAAACAGAGAAGATCAAACAAGAGGAGAATTTAAGGCCCGACGAACACAAGGCAAGGGTAATGAACACTCTGATGAGAGATCTGGGCATGAAGGAGGAGCCAAGGCACATAGAGTGTTTTGACAACTCCAATATTCAGGGCAAATTTGCTGTATCTGCCTGCGTTGTATTCAGGGATGGAGTACCCAGCAAAAAGGAGTACCGACACTTTAACATCAAAAAGGTAGTGGGAGCAAATGATTTTGCAACAATGAAAGAGGTTGTCAACAGAAGATACTCCAGGACACTTGCCGAGGGTGGCGAACTACCTCAGCTCATAGTAATTGACGGAGGTAAAGGTCAGCTCTCTTTTGCCTGGGAGGCACTCAGGGAGCTTGGGCTTGAGAATCAAATCAAGATAATCGGCATTGCAAAAAGACTTGAAGAGCTTTTGGTACCTGGAGATCCGCATCCGCTTTTCCTTGATAAAAACTCAATTTCTCTTAAAGTTATTATGCATTTGAGAGACGAAGCTCACAGATTTGGCATCTCTCACCACCGAGATAAAAGAAGCAAGAGTCAGCTGGAGTCGGAGTTAAGTTCAATCCCCGGAATAGGCACTAAAAGCGAAGAGAAGTTGCTCAGAAAATTCAGAAGTCTGGGTGCAATCAAGCGGGCAACATTTGAAGAGCTTAAAGAGGTAGCAGGAGGAGCAGCCGCAAAGGCAATTACCCTCTATTTTTCGAAAGCCTGACCCAGGTAACCCATCCATTAATTGAATTGGCCAGATAAAAGACCCACATTATCACCATCAGGGCAGAGTGAGACTCCCCCTTTATGAGAGCAATACTCCACATTACTATACTTATAATGTTTACTGCAACCCACAATGTCCATTGTTCCATAAAGCGCCTAACCATCAAAAACATAGCAATAACAGAAAGGACTGATGTTGCAGAATCCTTTACAGGCTGAGGATCATTAAACAGATATAAAATCCACGCAACCAATGCTGTTAGCAAAATACTGGTCAAGGCAAGGTAAACCCTCTCGCGTGTAACCATCCTTCTCGCAACCACAGTAACCGATTCGGCCTCCTCTCTTCTTTTTATCCAACTGTACCAACCTATAAATTGCATTGGAAAATAGTAGAGAGCATTCAGTGCTGCATCGCCGTACAAACCTGCTTTATATGAGATGAAGGCATACAGCGAAACATTCACTACACCAAAAATATAATTCAGAATATTGCCTCTGGCTACCAAAACAACACAAATTACCCCTGTGACACCTGCCAAAGAACCAACAACATCAATGCTCTGTTCAAGAACGGAGTGAATAAGATTTGCTGTAATAATTCCCAGAATCAGTATCCAGTCAAAAAAGGTAAGAGTGTTAATCTGTCTGAATTTTAGCATTATAGTGGTGTTTTAAACAGAAATTCAAAAAAGGTTCTTTTTTCTCCGGTGTAACCTGCCCTTACGCCAACTTCCAGAGGATATGATATGCCTATGAGGTTTACATCAAAAATAATATCGCTGCCGGCCGAATAGAGAGTTTCGGCATCTTTTTCTGATCCGTTTCTTGTAAACGAAATAAACGGTATCATCTTTACTCTCTTTAGGTATATAAGCGATGTCAGCGAAATATCTCCGGTAAATAGAGGCATTGCATATTCGGCCATTACACCGGCAGCCCATCTGCTATACCTGGTAGTATAGCCTCTCGGGAAGCCAATCAGGCTCGACATCAAATAGTTTTTGTTTTCATAAAACTGCTTTTGAGCTGCCATCGACAACTTTAATCCGTGATTGGCACCAATTCCCGGCAGATAACCATACAGAGAAGAGAAAATAATTGACCCGAAATTTTCACCTGCAAAAGGCACAGAAGCAATCTGGAAAGATGCCCCTGCTCCAAACCTTGGAAAGAGATCCCTGTGAGACATTCCCATTACACTGTAAACATTCACACCAAAATTGAGATACTGGTAGTTTGAAAATTTATCGTTGTCATAAGAGAAAAAGGAGTCATTTGTGTATCTCCAGAGCATCTTTGGAACAACTCCTCTGTACCACCCTCCGCTGTTAAATGTCAGAGGTACATAGACCAACAGATGTGAATTCAGGTATGGCCTTCCTGTTATTGTATCTTTCTGTATTATTGGCCTTTTGCCGGGCTCCCTTATGAGAGTGTTGCTAAAACGGTCTCTATCGTTTATGTCTGCTTTAATTTCAATAACAGGATACAGACCCCGGTAAGTAAATTTAAAATGGCCGGAGTGAAAACCTCGTCTCCACGAGTAACCTGCCATTCCAAATGCTGTGCTCAATGAGTTCTGGGAGTAGAGAATAAATCCCGGAGTTGCAATATCATAAACACTCTCATAGGTTAGGTTTTTGATATTGTCAATATTATAATAAACAGGAGCCCAGGAGTGTATATTTATCATTCCAGACAATTTACCGTACTTTTTTGCCTTATACTTGTCAGTTTTTACAGGTATTACTGTATCTGCCGAAAATCCCTCTCTTAAAGAGAGATACTCTGCAATTTCGTCTTTATACGGTTTTGAAAAATCAGCAGGAGCCCATAACATTGAATCCTGGTCAGCCCTGACAGCACTATAACCCTTATGTGAAAAATCAGAATAGAGAAGCTCTTTTTGGTTTTTCGAGAAAGAGAAGGAGGATACCCCGAAACGGGAGTTGGTGAGACGCCTTAAAAATTTTGATTCGGGAGAGTAGCAATAAATATTATTAATCCCGTTAAGGTCACTCACAAAGAAGAGTTCTCCCCCGCTTAATCTGAGATTTTTCAAAGATCTGCTCTGCTCTTTGATCTCCATGTCCCATACTCCGGTTTCTCTGTCGTAAACATAAATTCCTGCACCCTTTTCTGAAAGCATGATTGCATAAATAAGATTTTCTGACGAAACCACCTCCTTAAGCTGAGCGCCAAACGGGGCAGGAACTGACTCCACGGGAACAAAGGTTTGGCTGTCTAATATTGTGACAGCAGATGAACCCTCCACAGGATATGTTACGGTAAAAAGCTCATTATTACTAAAGTGAAGAGCAAAATATGCCCCTTTTCTGGTATGACGTCGTGTAGAGCCTGTTTTCAAATCATATGAGAAGATATCAGAAAAACTCTCCATCACCCACCTTGCAGACCCTATAAATTCGGTCCAATAAAGTTTGTCTCCATTAATTACAAGCGGAGAACTTACTCTCCCCATATACCTTAATATATGCTCTTCTCCTCCATGATTTATCTTTACAAGTCGTCTTATTCTTCTAAGATCACTTTTTAGTGCGAATGTTGTGTCTCCACCACTTTCAGTTAGGTTTAGATATGAGGCAAACTCCTTCTGATCAGGATTTACAACATTAAATGGCGTCAATGCGCCCCTCAGCGAATCTTCTCTGCTCCACCTCGATGTCATTACATTCTTCAGAAATTCAAAGTTCTCTTTCTTAGTCATTCCTGTAAAATCTCTGTAAGCGCCCCTGTCTGCCCAGGGATTATAGAATCGGTCAACAATCCGCCTGGTTACATCGTCAAGGTAGTAGTAGTTCCCTGAATTAAAGCGAATAAACGAACTCATCATATAACCAAAACTGTAAACATCGGGAACATAATCTTTGTATGAACCTTTGGTCCACCGATGCCAGCTTCTGAAATCATTATTTAAAAAGGCAGCTTTAAAGTACATCAGATGGTCGGGATCTCTCCCTCTCCCGGCAGATGATAGTGCTGTTTCGGCCACAACTGCATCACCCTCCAGCTTCCAGGTATTCATGTAAAGACCCACCCCTATTGCTGCCGCCTGCTCTCCGATAAGCCAACCTAAAGGCTTAAAAATGCCCCTTTCAAATTTATTAACCTGGGCAAGGTGTCTTAATTCGTGAATAACAAGGTGCTTTGCCCATTCTGCATGGTACTCGCTATCCCACGGTGGTCTTGTTATTAACTCTATCCTTTTTGGGGCCCACCCTACCATTCCGTTACTCATTAGATTGTAGGGGTGAAGAACTATATCAGATTTTGACGGCTTTGAACGCAGAGGAGCAAAAACGGCATCTCTCAAATGCTCTGAATAGAAAGCGTATCTTCTTGCCAGAGAATCTATTTCCTTTGGGTATATGATTTTATGATCAGCAGTCTCAATGTACATCCACTTTGCCCTTGCAGGGTCGCTTCCGGTACTAAAAAACTGGGCATTAAGAGGAATTGTTACAAAAATATTAAGCAACAAAAGAGTGGTAAAAAAAGTATTCAGCGTTGGCCTACTGTTCATTATAAATACTATAAGATGCTTTTGAATATTTCTGTTAATTACGAAGGTAGCAAAAAGGTTTCAATTTTTTTAAGGGGTTAATTATATGCTATATATTTGCAACACAATTCAGCATAAAACTAATGGATATCATTTATCAGGTACTGAAAGTTCTGGGCTCCCTTGGTCTTTTCCTATATGGAATGACACTTTTAAGTGAGGGGCTTCAAAAGGTCGCCGGAGATAAAATGCGAAGCATTCTTGCGGCAATGACGTCAAACTCATTTAAACGGGTACTCACCGGATTATTTATCACCGCCATCATTCAGTCATCAAGCGCAACAACCGTAATGGTTGTAAGCTTTGTGAATGCAGGACTTCTCTCTCTTACACAATCCGTGGGAGTTATCATGGGTGCCAACATTGGAACAACAGTCACCGCCTGGATAATATCTCTGTTGGGATTCAAGGCTGACATTGCCGTCCTATCCATTCCTTTGATAGGGGTTGGTTTCGCATTTATGATGTCTAAATCAAAGAAGAGAAAATCAATCGGAGAGCTGATTATAGGCTTTGCACTCCTTTTTCTGGGGCTCAGCTTTCTCAAAGAGTCGGTACCGGACCTCAAATCAACACCTGAAGTTCTGGAGTTTCTCAAAGAGTGGACAAGTTTTGGATTCTTCTCAACACTCATATTCGTTGCTATAGGAACGGTGCTTACAATTGTACTCCAATCATCCAGTGCCACCATGGCACTCACGCTTGTGATGTGTTCGTACGGATGGATTCCCTTTGAAATGGCGGCAGCAATGGTATTGGGGGAGAACATAGGAACAACCATAACCGCTAATATTGCAGCGTCAATAGCAAACGTCTCGGCCAGAAGGGCCGCCCTTGCACACTCGGTGTTTAATCTTTTCGGGGTTATCTGGGTGCTTATATTTTTCAAGCCCATACTAAATCTCGTAGCATTGATAACAGTGAGTGTAGGTGGAGGTGATCCTTTTATTGAGGCAGGCTCGACACTCTACGGAGTCTCTTTTCTTCACACATTGTTTAACATCACAAATACCCTGATTCTGGTATGGTTCACTCCTCAGATTGTAAAATTTGTTAGTTATGTGGTAAAAGCACCAAAGACAGAGGAGGTATTCAGACTACAATATATTCAAGGGGGGCTTTTAAGCACTGCAGAACTCTCTCTTACACAGGCAAAGCAAGAGATTGTCAGTTTTGCCCGATTGGCAAAAAAGCAGTTAGATTATGCAAGACAAGCTGTTAATGACAATGATAAGGAAAATTTCGAAGAGCTCTTTACCAAGCTTGAGAACTACGAACAGATAACAGACAGGGTTGAACTGGAAATTGCCAACTATCTTAACGGAATTTCAGAGGGTCAACTGAGTGAAGAGTCAGCAAGAAGGCTGCAGGCCATGTATACAATCATAAGTGAGATAGAGAGTATAGGTGACTCAGGTTACAATATTGCAAGAATACTTCAAAGGAAGAGAGTTCACAATAAGAAATTCGATAAGGATATGGTTAAAAAGCTGAATCACCTCTTTGATCTTCTTGACAAGGCCTTTGACCATATGATTACAAACCTTGAACTCGGATACACAAAAATTACAAATATTGCAGAAGCAGAAGATGCCGAAAACTCTATTAATGAATATAGAAACCATTTGAAGGAAGAGCACCTGATGAATCTGGAAAATAATGTTTACAACTACCAGACAGGTACTTTCTACATGGATATAGTTGCCGAATGTGAAAAGGTTGGTGACTATATTATTAACGTTTCCGAGGCAATTATTGAAATTCAGTAAGTTATTGCTGTAATCCGGCAAGTTATTACTAAAACAGGCAAATTGTCGCTAAGATCAGGCAAGTAATTATTAACCAGGCATATTGTTGCTAACTTTAAGCATTAATTGCTACAATCAGGCAAGTGATTGCGAAATCTGCCAAGTAATTGCCAATATCAGGCAAGTGATTTCAAACCAGACAAATTATTACTAACTTTCGGCATTAATTGCTAAGATCTGGTAAGTGATTTCTGTAACCAGGTAATTAATTGCTGAAATTAATAATTAATCCGGCACAGAAACCCGGAAAAAATTTAAGATTATGAAGAGACTTTTTTTAGTACTCCTGTTGGTTACAGGCATAAGCATAAGCTTAACCGCCTCCGGCGACTCAATACTTCTCGTATCCTCAAAATGGAGCATCACTAATATCGCTCCCGGAATTGTACACAAACAGATTCACTTTTCAAACGGTGAGCTTTTCTCATCAAATCAGTTTATTAATATAATCGAGGTTAATCCATCCGCAGGAAGAACGGTAGAAATCATCCCCAGCCCTGTGCTTATTGAAACATCAAAACTTGCAGCACAACACGAAGCAATAGCTGCAATCAACGGCTCTTTTTTCAAATTCAACTACGAGCACAACACCGTTGATTACAACTCTGTCGATTACATCAGGAAGGGTGGACAAAACCTTGCACCAAACACGTACGAAAGGAATAGACGCGCCATGCACCAGAGAGGAGCATTGGCAGTTCACAACAACAAGTTTTACATTCTCAAGGCCGATCAGCTTAAGGAGTGGGAAAGATTCATTTTAGCAGACGAGGTTATAACCACAGGCCCGGTGCTCAGAGTAGCAGGTAATGACGAAGCTCTTGAAAATTCATCTTTTTACACAACCCGCCACCCGCGTACAGCAATGGCAAAGAGGGAGGAAGGAACAATTATTTTCTTTACTGTTGACGGAAGGGCAAAGGAGTCTGCCGGAATGTCTCTAAGAGAACTTCAGAGCACTCTCAGATGGCTTGGAGCATCAGATATTATCAACCTTGACGGAGGCGGATCAACAACTATGTTCGTAACCGGTATCGGTTCAAATGGCATTGTGAACCACCCGACAGACAACAGAACATTTGATAACCTTGGAGAGAGAAAAGTGGCGAATATCGTCATCATTAAATAGCCTATGGGCTCACGGTCTCTTTTTATCTACACACACCCCTCGACATTTGTAAAGGGAGACATCACAATCCTTAAAAAGAGATATGATGTTACGGAGTATTGCTTTAAAAACAACCCAAAAAAGAGACTCCCCTTCTCACTTACAGGTCAGTTTTTCTACCTACTTTTCAATATTTACAAGTTCGATCTCGTTTACATCTGGTTTGCAGATTACCACTCACTACTTCCGGTGCTTTTTTCCAGGCTGACAGGCAAAAAATGTTTTCTGGTAATAGGCGGATACGATGTGTGCAGGGAGAAAAAATACCGATACGGTAGTTTCAGCAGCAGTGTAAGAGCATCATTTGCATATCTGTCAATTCGTTACGCAACCAAAAATTTATGCGTTTCAAAAAACGTAGAGAGAATAGTTGCAGCCATTGTTCCAAAATCGAACCACACAACTGTTTACAACGGAGTTACCATAAAAACAGAGTTTGACGGAACACAGCAGAAAGAGAGAATTGTTCTGTGCGTAGCTCTGGTATCAACCCTTCAGGCATTCTACATTAAAGGCATTGACAGATACAACTCTCTTGCAGAGGAGATGAGTGACACACACTTTACTCTAGTAGGCTGCAACCCTTCCATTTTCGAAAAAGCAGGCATCAAAAAGGCCAAAAACCTCAGGATAATTCCCGTCCTGGAACACTCAAAACTGGCACTGCTGATGAGCAGATCAAAAGTTTACTGCCAGCTCTCACGACGCGAAAGCTTCTCCCTCGCCCTTGCCGAGGCCATGTATCACAACTGCATTCCCTTAATTACCAACACCGGAGGTATGCCCGAAGTGACCGGAGGTCTGGGTTACTGCATAAATCCTGAAAGCTCTCACTTCACACTTTGTCTGGCAGAAGCGGTCAGAAAAGCACTCGAAGAGCCCCTCAACACTGCCCTTCGCAAACGCATAGAGCAAAACTTCTCCGCATCACACAGAGAGCAGGCAATTTTTAACTAAAAATCTCCGCGCCACTTTTGGACATGTGCCTATCTTACAGCATATTGCAAATGAGACTTCTCTGCTTAAGGGTTATATCTTCGCAAAGTCTGTTTTGTAAAAAGCTTAATACTTGACAGTTGTCCAAAACTGGCGCGGAGATTGTCCTCAACTCAAAGGCAACATTTGTTTTCAGAGAATTTTCCGTGGCTACTTTTCGGGAACGACGAGGACTGTTTGACGACCGAAGGAAGGAGTTCCGCAGTCGCCGAAAAGTACCAGGAAAATTTGAGGGTACCCTAAAACAATCGGTTGCCGGAGTTGAGTGATCCAAGAAAATGGCGTTAAGAAAAACTGCGTTGCGATTGGTGAGCTTTGGCAGAAATAAAAAAGAGGATGTGCGAAATATCGTACATCCTCTTTTTATGTTGACCTACCAGGATTCGAACCTAGACTGACTGAACCAAAATCAGTAGTGCTACCATTACACCATAGGTCAGTGCTCTATAATTTGGGAGTGCAAATATATTGCTTTTTTTAAAACATGCAAAATTTTAGAACAACTTGTACCTGAGAATACCCTCTCCTATCAAATAATACAATGAAATCCACGTGGCAAAACGCAAAGCCCTGCCCAGCAACATGTATAAAGCGCTTTTAATGAAGTTAACCCGGTAAAATCCCAGGGCAATTGCAAGCACATCGCCAATTATGGGCAACCACGTTATCAAAGCTATAAGACTCTGATACCTCTCTATCCTGCTCTTCTGCCTTACTAAAGTCTCCTCTTTTACCCTGAACCACTTCTCGATTATCTCCCACTTTCCCAAATGCCCCACATAATATGAGGTAAGACCTCCCAGCCAGTTACCGGCAGTAGCAATCACAAATGCCTCATATGGATTTACGCCCGCCAGAAGAACCCCTGTCAGCAATATCTCAGAGCTGAAAGGTACGACGGTTGCCGCCAGAAAAGAGCCCAAAAAGAGCCCTATAAGACCATAACTCTGCAGAAACTCTACCATCAGCCTCTTTTTGACTTAAAGAACAATTTTACCAACTCACTGCACTCCTTTTCCATTACTCCCGAAACTACTTCACACTTGGGATGAAGGAGTGACGGAGTAAAAAGAGAGTACCCTCTCTTAGGATCGGCAGCACCAAATACAACCCCCTTCATCTGCGCCCATCCCAGGGCAGCGGCACACATTGGACAAGGCTCAATTGTAACATAAATAGTTGCCCTTTCGAGATATTTACCTCCAAATGCGTTGGTTGCCATTGTAATAGCCTGCATCTCAGCATGTGCAGTCGGGTCGTTAAGTGTCTCGGTAAGGTTATGCGCACGAGCAATTATCTTACCATCACAAACAACAACGGCCCCTATAGGAACCTCATCTCTCGCCAAAGCCCTGTTTGCCTCGGCAAGCGCCTCCTTCATAAACTTTTCGTGTAGTTCCATCATACCTGCAAATATATTCATAATTTTACAGTGTATATTTTAATAGGGTAGTAATAAAACTATTTTTTATCGCTTTATGTTCGACCTTTAAGCGACATTTTGTCAGTTTATTTCAGTGGCACCCATTTTGTGTTATCCAACCAGGAAACATTATATAAATTTATTTACAACATAATAATCTAAAATCGTTTAATTATGAACATCAAACCATTAGCAGACAGAGTTTTGGTAGAGCCAAAAGAGGCTGAAGCAAAAACAGCAAGCGGATTGTACATTCCGGACACAGCTAAGGAGAAACCTCAACAGGGAAAGATTGTTGCTGTTGGCACCGGTAAAAAGGACGAACCAATGGAACTTAAAGTAGGTGATATTGTTCTTTACGGTAAATACTCCGGCACAGAAATTAACGTTGATGCAAAAGATTACCTGATGATGCGTCAATCAGATATTCTTGCAGTAATCGGCTAACAACATTAAGTTATCTGCTTAAATATTAAACAAATCATTAAAAAACAGAAATATGTCAAAAGAGATAAAATTTAACATCGAAGCCCGCAATCTTATGAAAGAGGGTGTTGATGCCCTTGCAAATGCGGTAAAAGTGACACTTGGTCCAAAAGGAAGAAATGTTGTCATCGACAAAAAATACGGTTCACCACAGATTACTAAAGATGGTGTTACCGTTGCAAAAGAGATTGAACTTGAAGATCGTTTTGCAAACATGGGTGCACAGATGGTTAAAGAGGTTGCTTCAAGAACAGCCGATCAGGCAGGTGACGGAACAACAACAGCCACTGTTCTTGCACAGTCAATCATTAATGTAGGTCTTAAGAATGTGACTGCAGGCGCGAATCCGATGGATCTTAAGAGAGGAATTGACAAAGCTGTTGAGGCAGTTGTAAAATCTCTTAAAAGGCAGAGCCACTCAATAGGTGACGATATTACTAAAATTGAGCAGGTTGCAACTATTTCTGCCAACAACGATTTTGAGATTGGTAAACTGATTGCCGAGGCAATGACAAGAGTTAAGAAAGAGGGTGTAATCACCGTTGAAGAGGCCAAAGGAACCGATACAGAGGTTAAGGTTGTTGAGGGAATGCAGTTCGACCGTGGATATATCTCTCCATACTTCATGACAAATCCAGAGAAAATGGAGGCTGTCCTTGACAAACCTTACATTCTGATTACAGACAAGAAGATCTCTACAATGAAAGATCTTATGCCTGTACTCGAACCGGTTGCTCAGGGCGGAATGTCGCTTGTTATTATCGCAGAAGATGTTGACGGAGAGGCACTAGCCACTTTAGTTGTTAACCGTCTTCGCGGAACACTTAAAATTGCTGCAGTTAAGGCACCGGGTTTTGGCGACCGCAGAAAAGAGATGCTTGAAGATATCGCAATTCTAACAGGCGGTACTGTAATTTCAGAAGAAAAAGGCCTTCGTCTTGACGGAGCAACTTTGGAGATGCTGGGAAAAGCCGACAAGATATCTATCGACAAAGAAAACACAACCATTGTTAACGGAGCCGGCGAAAAAGCAGCAATTGACAACAGAGTTGCCCAGATTCGCAAACAGATGGAGACAACCACCAGCGACTACGACAGAGAGAAACTTCAGGAGCGCCTTGCAAAACTTGCCGGCGGTGTTGCGGTACTTTATGTTGGAGCAGCAACAGAGGTTGAGATGAAAGAGAAGAAAGACAGAGTTGACGATGCACTTAGTGCAACCCGCGCTGCTGTTGAAGAGGGCATTGTACCCGGAGGAGGTGTAGCCTACATCCGCGCCATTGAAGACCTTAAAGATCTTAAAGGCGAAAACGATGATCAGACTACCGGAATTGCGATAGTAGCCCGCGCTATAGAGGAGCCGCTTCGCCTGATTGTTGAGAACTCAGGTATCGAGGGCAGCATCGTTATCCAGAAGATTAAAGAGGGTAAAGATGATTTCGGTTACAACGCTCGTACAGATAAATACGAACATTTGTACAAATCAGGTGTAATTGACCCAACCAAAGTTACCAGAATAGCACTTGAAAATGCAGCATCGGTAGCAGGTATGTTCCTTACCACAGAGTGCGTTCTTGCCGAGAAGAAAGAGGAGAACCCAATGCCAATGGGTGGTGCCGGAGGAATGGGCGGAATGGGTGGAATGATGTAATAACTACCCCTTTTCAGAATAAAAAGCAATGGAGACAAAACATTTTGTCTCCATTGTTGTTTTAAACAAAAACAAAACTATGTTAAAAATTGGTGATAAAGCTCCTGATTTCACCGGCAAAAATCAGGATGGCAAAGAGATAACACTGGAGGATTTTAAAGGTAAAAACCTAGTGCTCTACTTTTACCCTAAAGACAATACTCCGGGATGCACTGCCGAAGCATGTGATTTGCGGGATAATTACGACAGGTTTAAGGCTATGGAGTATGAAATCCTGGGGGTAAGCAAAGATAACGAGAAGTCTCACAAAGGATTTATCGAGAAGTTTAATTTACCTTTTGCGCTCATTTCAGACACAGAGGCAACAATACTAAAGGCTTATGATGCGTGGGGCAGAAAGAAGTTTATGGGCAAAGAGTATGATGGAATTATTCGCAAGACCTTTGTAATCGGGCCTGACGGCATCATAAAAGATATTATTGAAAAGGTTGACACCAAAAAACATTCAGCACAGATAATCTGAAGCGCTATCTGAAATGTTAACTGAAACGCTACCTTATATTACCCTACAACCCACGCCATTACATGGTCGTTAAAGATTTGGTAACTGAGTTCAAACTCCTCTTCGTTTCCCTCTTTATCTGTGAAATAGGCAGTAATTTCACCCTCATCTCTGGGGGTGAATTTTTTTATGAATATCTGCTTTGCAAAATCGGTATCAGATCGTGACATCCTCTTGTAAACAGCCTCTTTTGCGCACCAGTAAATTGCCAGATGGGTATTACGATTCTTTTCGCTTACATCCTCTCTCTCTTCCTCAGAAAGTGCCTTCTTTTCAACCGCAGTAAAGTTCCTTTTAACAGATTCAATATCTATTCCGACGCTCTCTTCGGGATGAGTAATTATACAAGCATATCTGCTTGTATGAGATATACTAATTTCGGTGAGGCTGTTCTGAAGGAATGGCCTTCCGTTGTCATGATGCCCCAAATACACTTTCCCTTCAAAACTCTCATTAAGAAGCGCTCTTACTGCAAGAAGTTCTTTTCTCCTGGCAGAGCTGCGCGTATATTGCAGCTCCTCCAGATCTTCGCTGGGAACAGAACATAGCTTTAGAAGTTCATCTTCACTTTCAGTTATTTCCCAAACCGAAATTGTAGCCCCGTTTTCGGTCTCTGTGCTAAAAAACAGTCCCATTTCAAAAAATATTATAAATCTTTATTTACTATCCTGCTCTCTTATCTCTTCTGAATCCTCTTTATCCGACTCATCTTCGATCTCACCTACGATCTCCTCCAGTACATCCTCAAGGGTTACAATTCCATCAGTTCCCCCATATTCGTCAACCACCATGGCAAGGTGAATCTTCTTTTGACGGAACTCCTCAAGCAGATCGTTTATCTTTTTACTCCCTGGAACAAAATAGGCCCTTCTGATGTGTCTCTGCCACTGAAAATCGCTGACACCATCCCTGAGGTACCCGACAAGGTCTTTGATGTATAGAAAGCCTTTAATATTGTCGGGAGAGCCATCGTAGACAGGAAGTCTTGAGTAGCCACACTCGATGGCTGTCTCCATTACCTGCCGTGACGACATTGATGTACTCAATGAGACCATTTCGACCCTTGGTCGCATTATATCATAAACCGAGGTGTTCGAAAGTGCCGCAATCCCTTTAAGCAACTTCTTCTCCTCCTGACCCTGAATGTTTGCCTCATCAATAATCTCACTCATCTCCTCAAACTCCTGGGCATCCCTATCCTCTTTTTCATCTTCTCCCATTTCGGAGAACCTGGCAATAAACGTACTTAAAGGTGAGGCAATTGCACAGATAAACCAAATTAATGGGTAGCATTTTTTAAGAAAACTCTTCTCATGTCCCGAAATCAAATGTATCGCAGCGCCTTCGGCAGCCAGCATAAGAGTAAAGGCAAGAGGAACGGCATAAATCAACGCAAGAAGTGATGATGAGAGAATAATTACAGCAATCTTGAATAGCAAAAGAAACAGCATAAGTGCTTCGGGGAGGTGCTTGCCTCCTGTTTTATCTGAAGATGGTTCGTTTTGAGTGCGAAAAGCATAATCAACACCCGAAATAAGGGCATAGACCAGCAGAATGAGAATAAGAGCTATTCCCCTGGAGAAGTAATCATCTAAAACGGTACTGGGAGGTTCCAATTTTCTTTCTTAATGGTTATTGTCGCAAATATAACTAAAATAATTTAGCATTATATTTTTCCAGCATAAATGCAGGGTAGTACGACTCTTTGGCTTTTCTGAGACCTTCGTCACCAATGTCATCCTCTCTGTTTATATATTTATACCCGGGAGCAATTCTTGATGCGAACTCCCTGTTTATCATAGGGTAGGCTCCACGGTACTCCGAAAAAGCCTTTTCAATATGAACAATAATAGTATCAGAGTTAATTGCCTCTCCAACAGCATAGGCAACAATATTGTTATCAACCCTCAATATTCCACCTTTTACCCCTAGCTCCTGGTAGTGGGAAAGGCATTTTTCAACAGCACAGCTCTCCCACATAAGGGTTTCGTACTTTCGGCAGTCTGTCATTTTACACCACTCAAGGTTGAAACTGGTGACCTCGTCAATTTTATCAGGAGTAAAATCCTCATACGACCAATTGTAATTATTCTGAAAATAATTAATATGATTCCTTTTAGGTTGCAATTTTTTGCCGGAAAGAGATATCATCTTTTCGCTTTCGTACACATAATCGAAACTATTTTTTACCGGGGTATATTCAAATTTCCCGGGAAACAGCCCATCCAGTTCTGCCCGCGTTTCATTTGTCAAACTTATTAAACTCAGCTTTTGACCTGCTTTTTGCGAGTCCTCCATCAAAAGTTCAATTATCTCTCTGGTGTCACCTCTTCCCGCCGGGTACAGATAATGATAATCATTCTCTTCTCCTGTTCTGAGAAGCAGAAAATCTTTGTATCTGCCGATTTTTGACTTATAAATTCCATCCCAGATGAACAAGTTTGTAAAACAATATTCTGCACCCCTGAAGTCCGAAAGCTTCAGGAGGGAATCTGCCCAGGTCTTGTCATCTGTTTCGATTACCTTAAATTCAAGCATATAGTTATTGTGAAAGCCAATTATTTAAAATGTCAACTGCCCCTTTTCTCATCTCTTCGGGCAATGTAGAGATTCTGGCTCTATGACTTCCTTTTGGTTCAATTAAGAGAACAATGTTTTCCTTTTTTGGTTCATTTACCATTACAGCACTCCACGGGTCAAATTCTCCGTAAATGAACATCATCTTCTTATCTGTAGTAGCAACAAACCTCTTTAATTTGCGATACAGCCCCTTGTCAAACCTGGCTTCTGCTCCATCCGGGATAAATATCCGGTTTAAATAACCTTTTGATTTTTTGAGCTTTAACAACCCTTTGAAAGGTTTAATATCATATCCATAATAGCCAAGCTCTCTACCGGCCTGAATAAAAAACGGAGTAACAGGCGATTCGGCAACAAAATAATCCGGGGAGCTGATTTTCATCCAGTATTTAAAAATAACATCTGCAGTTGAGCCGGCGGCAGGCACCTCTGCAACAGGGCTCCCCCATTGCCAGAAGGCAAAAGGAAACTCCAAAACAGAAAAATCATAAACCTCCTCAAGTGGAATATTGAACTTATACTTCTTAACCTCACACAATGAATCGAATTTCGGCTGAAGTTCTGCCCTTCTGGTAAGCACCTCTCTCTGGAACTCATACAGCAGCGCTCTCTCCTGAGGAGTGCCGGCCTTTTTACTTAAAAAAGGCTCATGGCGCCCATCTTCAACGCCCCGGCATAAAGGGGCCACATATGGTACGGTAATATCTACATCATTTGGGAAGAAAGCTGTATAGAGCAATGCAGTCTGCCCCCCCTTGCTTATTCCCGTTGCAATCCACTTTCCTTTGTAAAGATCGCCAAAGGCCTTTCTCACATTATGAAGGTCATATGCAGAGTTTTTTGCCGTTAAGTATTTCCAGTTCTTATCATCAGGCGTAGAGGTAAGGAAAAAACGGTGCTCTACAAATATTATGTTTGCATTAAATAATCTGGAAAGCTCCTCCCTGTAGGCAGGGTTTACCACATAACCGGCACCATAGCCCTCTGTTACAATAACTGTAGGCCTCTCCTGCGAAATATTCATCACAAAAACTCTCTGTCTGAATGTACCCGCAGCCGGATTATCGTGATCGAGAGGTTGATCAATAAAGAGTGTATACTTCTGATTAAAGTGGCGGCTTTCAAGAGTTTTTACATCACTGATACCTCGAATAGACTTTACTTTTGCAATCAGAGTATCACTCTGACTATGCGAAACCGAACCGCTGGAGATATTTGGGAATAGTAAAATTGATGAGAAAGCAAGCAGGGATATAAATCCGTTGAATTTTAATCTAATATTTCTTGCCATATTTTTACTGGTCTGTTTATTAATGTGAGTCTTAACTTAGTATCAACTAATTGGGCAAAAGTAAAGAAAAAACCTTACTTTTGCCCAAAATTAGAGCGCAAATGAGCAATTTTGTAAAGGAACTCACCTGGAGAGGAATGGTTCACAATATTATGCCCGGGACCGAAGAACAGCTCCTAAAAGAGATGACATCGGCATATGTGGGAATAGATCCAACCGCAGACTCTCTCCATATCGGACACCTGGTGAGCATAATGATGCTAAAGCACTTTCAGGCAGCAGGCCACCGCCCAATAGCTTTGGTAGGAGGAGCAACCGGAATGATTGGTGACCCTTCAATGAAATCTTCGGAGAGAAACCTTCTTGACGAAAAGACTCTCAGACACAATCAGGAGTCAATAAAAAAACAACTCTCCCTCTTTCTGGATTTTGATTCAAAAGCACCAAATTCAGCAATACTGGTTAACAACTACGACTGGATGAAGGGCTACACCTTTCTCCACTTTATCAGAGATATAGGTAAGCATATTACCGTAAACTACATGATGAGCAAAGACTCCGTAAAGAAGAGGATTACCGGAGACGAAAAGGAGGGAATGTCATTCACCGAGTTTACATACCAGTTGGTTCAGGGATACGACTACCTGCACCTTTACAACAACTACGGCTGCAGGCTTCAGATGGGCGGCAGCGACCAATGGGGTAACATCACAACAGGTACCGAACTGATTCGTCGTAAAGAGTACGGAGAGGCCTATGCGTTAACATGCCCGCTTATTACAAAGGCGGACGGAGGTAAATTCGGCAAAACAGAACAAGGCAACATCTGGCTGGATGCAAGATATACAACACCATACGCATTTTATCAGTTTTGGCTTAATGTGAGTGATGATGATGCTGAGCGGTACATAAAAATCTTCACGATGCTTCCAAAAGAGGTGATTGATACAGAGGTTAACAAACACAAAGAGGCCCCACACATGCGGGAACTGCAAAAGCTTCTTGCAAAGGAGGTCACTGTAATGGTTCATGGAGAACGAGAATACGAAAACGCTGTTAAGGCTTCGGCCATACTTTTTGGGCAATCAACATACGAAACTCTTAAAGATCTGGACGAAAGAACGTTCCTCTCTGTTTTTGAGGGCGTTCCCCAGTTTAAAATTTCAAAAGAGGACTTACCGGTGAATGTTATTGAATTACTGGCCGCAAAAAGTACTATCTTCCCTTCAAAGGGAGAGTGCCGCAAAATGGTGCTGGCATCAGGAGTCAGCATAAATAAAAGCAAGGTTGAATCTGCAGAGGAGATAATTACAGAGAACAATCTGCTAAACGACAAATACATACTTGTTCAAAAGGGCAAGAAAAATTACTTTATTATAAAAATCAGCTGATATGGAGGGAGAAAGCACAAGGCAACAAAAGGTTGCAAGACAACTGCAGCGGGATCTCGCAGAGATTATACGCGAAAAAGGGACGGCCGTATTCGGTGGAGCTATGATCTCGGTTACAGCCGTAAGAATAAGCCCCGACCTTTCGGTAGCTAAAGTTTACATCAGCATCTTTCCATCTTCAAAAATCAAAGAGGCTTTTGCTATTGTCGAAGCATCTTCAAAAAGCATAAGAGGAGAACTTGGAAGAAGAGTTTCAAAACAACTTCGCATTGTTCCTGACCTCAATTTTTTGATTGATGATTCGCTTGATTATGTTGAACACATAGATGAGCTGCTAAAAAAATAGAACCGGGATTGAAGTTATCTCTCTTCATAGCCAAACGATATCTGTTTGCAAAGAAATCGCACAACGTGATCAACATAATTTCGTTGATAAGTGCGATAGGGATTGCGCTTGGTACGGCTGCTCTGATTATAATTCTGTCGGTTTACAACGGATTCGAAGGGCTGATTACAAACCTCTATGGCACCTATGAGGCGGATCTTCTTATCACCCCATCAACAGGAAAGAGCTTTATCCCTCACGGACAAACCTTTGACATAATAAGAGGCGACTCACGTGTAAAGGCTTTTTGCGAAGCAATTGAAGAGAACGTGTTTGTGAAATACGGAGAACAGGAATCAGTAGCAACAATCAAGGGTATTGACAGCACATTTACATCAGTAACCAAACTGAACGAATTTATCAAAGAGGGCAGCTTTTCGGTTTGGCATGGTGAGATTCCGCAAGCAATTTTGGGTCGTACAATGGCATTTAACCTTGGCGTAAGGGTACATTTTGTTGACCCAATCTATCTATACTTTCCTTCACGCTACACACCCGTTTCGTTACTCAATCCGGCATCTTCACTAAATACCGAAAGAGTGTTTCCTGCCGGAATATTTTCACTTGAACAGGGCTTTGACAAGAAGTATATATTCATTCCCATAGAGATAGCCCGCGATCTGCTTGAGTACGACAACGAAGTTACCTCTGCCGAAGTTTACTTAGCAGATGGCGCAGATATTCAGCAAATTAAAAATGATTTTAGAAAGGTTTTGGGTACTGATTTTATCATAAAAGACCGTTTTGAACAGAATGAAACTCTCTACAAAATGATGAAATCAGAGAAGTTAACAATCTACATAATACTATTTTTTATTCTCATAATAATATCCTGCAATCTATTTGGATCTCTCTCAATGCTAATCATTGAGAAAAAAGAAGATGCCGGCACACTCCTCTCACTTGGAGCAAAAGATTCACTAGTAAAGAGAATCTTTCTGCTTGAGGGGTGGATGATATCTCTGCTGGGTATTGTTGCCGGAACATTTCTGGCCCTCTTCTTCTGCTTTCTGCAGCAAACTTTTGGCATTATACCTATGCCCGGAAACTTTATCGTAAAGAGTTATCCGGTTATCGTCAAACTCTCTGACGTGCTCCTAACTGTCTGTGGTATAGCACTAATAGGCCTCTTAGCTGCAAGGCTCCCGTTTGTAATCGTAAAAAAGTTTGAAAATTTTTAATTTTCGTGCAACATTTTCTGCAACTCGTGCATCTATAATATGTAGGTTTAGGTTTTAGTACACAAGAAAAGGGGTCGGTTTCTGTAGCAGGGGGTCGGCCTTTTTATTTTTTCACATTTCTCTTACTATATTTGTCTTAAGAGAAAAAATTCAAACTATGTATAAAAGATTATTAATTGCAGGATTTCTTCTGTTTTTTGCCCTTATGCTCTCTGCAAAACCAAGAATTGTGATATTGGCAACCGGAGGAACAATTGCAGGGTCAGCCTCAGGTGCAGCACAAGCATCATATCAGCCCGGAGTTTTAAGCATTCAGCAAATAATATCCTCAGTTCCCGATATCGAACAACTGGCAGAACTTAAAGGAATACAGATTTGCAATATCTCAAGCCAGAATATGGAGGAGAGAATCTGGCTGGAACTTTTTAAAACTATTGACAATCTGTTTTCACACGACCTATGTGACGGCGTGGTTATCACTCACGGCACCGATACAATGGAAGAGACAGCATATTTTCTCAATCTTACCATAAGACATACAAAGCCCGTTGTTATTACAGGAGCAATGCGACCTGCCACATCCCTTAGTGCAGACGGACCATTTAATCTATATAATGCTGTTGCCCTTGCATCATCACCGGAAGCCCAAAACAGAGGAGTAATGGTTGTTATGAATGACTATATTTTATCTGCAGATGATGTTACAAAAACAAATACTGTTAATCCAAACGCATTCTCCTGTCCAAATTACGGACCTTTGGGAATAATGCGGGATGGTTTGCCTATCTTCTTTAGGGAGAGCCCTTTCAGACACACAGCCTCATCTGAATTCAACATAACAAACATTGTGTTACTTCCAAAAACAGAGATAATCTACACATATGCCTTTGCATCTGATGTTGCAATCAACGCAATTGTTGATTCAGGAGCAGATGGAATTGTTGTGGCAGGGGTTGGTCATGGAAATTACAACAGAGCAATCTCAAAGGGGCTTGAAAAGGCCTTTGCAAGGGGAATAATGGTTGTAAGAAGTTCTCGAATAGCCGCCGGTGGTGTTGACCAGGCTGCTGAAGAGTATGATACCCGATGGCCGGTGAGTTATAATAAAAACCCCCAGAAAGCACGCATTCTTTTAATGCTTGCCTTAACTAAAACAAAAGACTCAAAAGAGATTCAGAGGATTTTCAAAGAGTATTAACTACTTGGCAAACAGGCCGAAAACAGACGATCCGCTACCGCTCATTGATGCATATATTGCACCTCTGTTATAGAGACTCTCTTTACATTCAGCAAGTTGAGGGTATTTTTCAAAAAGAGTCTTTTCAAAGTCGTTTTTAATTGCACCCCTCCATTCATCAAGAGGAAGTTTTAAAAGTTCCCGTAGAGGAATCTGCGGTTTTTCGGGAACGACACCCCTATACGCTTCAGCAGTGGAGATAAAAACATTTGGAGTCTCAATCTTAACTAAGACCCCTTCCAGGGCCGGAACTTCAACAGGCTCAAGAAGCTCTCCCCTCCCGCTCACAAGCATAGGCGTAAGGCTCTCTGCAGGAGACTGGTTTGCAAAGATGAAATAAGGACAATCACTGCCAATACGTGAAGCATAATCTGCCAGAGCCTGGTTATCCAATCCAAGACAAAACAACCTGTTTAAAATTATCAGTGCAGCAGCACCATCCGAAGAGCCTCCTCCCAGGCCGGCCCCCGTTGGAATGTTTTTATGTAAATGAATTTCTACAGGAGGAAGATTAAAGTCGCACTCAAGCAGTCTGTATGCTCTGACACAAAGATTCTGCTCTATCCGGCAATCCGGTACCATGCCATATAAAGACAAGGAGAGCTTATCGCTCTCCACTATCTCTAAAATATCAGATAACTGTGATAAACCCAAAAAGAGGCTCTCCAGATTATGATAGCCATCGGGCCGTTTTTCAATAATCTGAAGACCTGCGTTAATCTTGGATTTTGGAAATAAAATCATCTATCCGCATTTTGAATTTCCACATGCCATACAAGTAAGGCAACCCTCCTGATAAACAAGGTTGTCGGAATTACATTTCTCACATTTCTTTCCTGAGTCATCCTTTGTTCCATCCGGAATATACCTTTTAAGAGTCCTCTCAACACCATTTTTCCATGTGTTGATTGCTTCGCTGTCCAGCTGCAGACCACTAACGAGGTTAACAATGTCAACAATAGGCATTCCGTTTCTAAGCACACCCGATATTAGTTTGGCATAGTTCCAGTACTCTTTGTTGAACATATGGGAAACCCCACCTACAATGTTTCTGTAGCCGTATTTATCAATATAGTGAAAATCGTAACGGGTGTTGGCATTTTCGTCCTTCTCCTTTACAATGTAACCCATGGTTACCGATTTTGGGATACTTCTGGTGTCCTCGTCAATAAGACCTGTGAAAATCTCATAAGGAGAACCCTTCATAAGACCTACAAGGGCTATCCACTGTTCAGCTCCGTTTTTGAAGCGAATAACCTCTGCATCAAGTGATTTTGGACGCTCTTTTCTCTTAGCGGATGCCTCTTTTGATTCATTCTCTTTTGCTGAGACAAGAACTCCCGATCTTGAACCGTCTCTGTAAACAGTTACCCCTTTGCAACCGTACTCCCAGGCAGTTTTATAAACATCTGCAACCAGCTCTTCGGTAGCAGAGGATGGAAGGTTTACGGTAACACTTATTGAGTGGTCAACCCACTTTTGCATTCTACCCTGCATTTTAACCTTGGCTGTCCAGTCAATATCATTTGATGTAGCCTTATAGTATGGCGATTTTGATACAAGCTCCTCTATTTCTGACGCTTGCATCGCCTTTACATTCTCCAGGTCATACCCGTTTTTCTCACACCAAATCATAAAGTTATGGTGAAAAACATAGTACTCCTCCCAGGCATCTCCTACTTCGTCCCTAAATGTAATGGTTACATTTTTATCATTAGGGTTAACCTTTCTTCTCCTTTTGTAAAAAGGCATAAATACCGGTTCGATTCCGGATGTGGTCTGGGTCATAAGAGAGGTTGTTCCGGTAGGGGCTATAGTAAGCATCGAGATATTCCTTCTTCCCTGGCGAACCATTTGATCATAAAGGGCTTCGTCCTCTTTTCTGATGCGGGCAATCATTGGATTATTAGACTCCCTGTTTGAATCAAAAATCGGGAATGCACCCCTCTCCTCTGCCATTTGAGCAGATGAACGGTATGCCTCAATAGCAAGCATTTTTTGAATCTCAACAGCAAAGTCGGTAGATTTATCGTCACCGTACCTCATACCCAGGGCAGCAAGCATATCTCCCTCTGCAGTAATTCCCAGTCCGGTTCTTCTTCCACCAAGTGTCTTCTCCTTTATCTTCTTCCAAAGAGTGATTTCAGCGAGTTTAACCTCTTCATCTTCAGGGTCTTTGGCTATTTTTTCAATTATTCCCTCAATCTTCTCCATCTCAAGGTCAATAAGATCATCATTAAGCCTCATGGCCTTTCTTACATGATCTTTAAACTTTTCAAGATTGAATGTTGCTTTGGCGGTAAACGGATTCTCTACATAAGAGTAGAGGTTAATGGCAATAAGGCGGCATGAGTCGTAAGGACAAAGAGGTATCTCTCCGCAAGGGTTTGTGCTTACTGTACGGTAACCGAGGTCTGCATAGCAGTCAGGGATTGACTCACGAATAACGGTGTCCCAGAAAAGAACTCCGGGTTCGGCAGATTTCCATGCGTTGTGAACTATCTTTTTCCACAGAGCTGCAGCATCAACCTCCATAACGTGGGTAGGCTCATCGGAATCTACAGGATACTGCTGTTTGTATGGCTTGTTGTGAATAGCACATCTCATGAATTCGTCATCAATCTTTACAGATACATTAGCACCTGTTACTTTACCCTGCTCCAGTTTTGCATCAATAAACTTTTCTGAATCAGGGTGTTTAATTGAAATAGTGAGCATAAGGGCTCCTCTTCTTCCGTCCTGGGCAACCTCTCTTGTAGAGTTTGAATATCGCTCCATAAATGGTACAACACCGGTTGAGGTAAGAGCACTGTTTTTAACAGGAGAGCCTGCCGGTCTGATGTGTGAAAGATCATGACCAACTCCTCCGCGGCGCTTCATAAGCTGAACCTGCTCTTCGTCAATTCTCATGATTCCACCATATGAGTCTGCAGGTATCTTGTGACCAATAACAAAACAATTTGACAGTGAAGCAATTTGATAATCATTTCCGATGCCGGTCATAGGCCCTCCCTGAGGAATAATGTATTTGAACTCGCTCAGCAGTTCAAAAATCTCCTCTTCACTCATTGGGTTGGGATATTTTGCTTCTACTCTTGCAAACTCTTTTGCAAGTCTGCGATGCATATCTTCGGGAGAGGCCTCATAGAGATTCCCGAATGAATCTTTCATCGCATATTTGTTAATCCATACAGACGCCGCAAGCTCATCTCCGTTAAAATAGCGGAGACTAGCTGACATCGCCTCTTCATAGGTGTAAATTTTCATAGCGGTAAAATGTTAAGTGGAAAGAAAAAGCCGAGAGATAGCTCTTTCGGCTTTGACAAATTTATACTAAATAGCCCTATTAACCCTGTATTATATTATGAATTTATCAACAAGGTAATGAACAGTGACAGAATGTCACTTTTTGATTATATTACTTATTTCCAGCAGGTTCCCATGTTTGGTTTCTTCCGATGATTCCTGTTTTATCCAATGAGCCCCTCACTTTGAGCATTCCTGTCTTTTTATCTATCTGAATTGTGCAGTGGTAAATTTTTCCATTTGCAGGATCAAGAATGGTTCCTCCGGTAAGCTTTTCACCATCGGCCTTAAAATTCTTCAATATCTTCATCCCCTCAATAGGCTTATCCTTATCGTTACCTGTGCAATTAACACATTTTCTCTTTGTGTCACCGGTCAGAAGCTTTTCGATTACCCCCTCATAAGTTCCGGAGGTTGTTTTATAAATAGAGACAAGCGATTTTTTGTTACCATCTTCGTCTATTGAATACCATTTTGTTGCAATTTTTGCCGGCTGGGCAAAAATCAGAGTCGGAACAAGTATCATGGACACCAGTAAAAGTTTTGCCAGATTTTTCATTTTATAAAATATTAATTGGTTAACAACAATTCATGCTACAGTTGGCACAATGACCAAACTCACCCCTTAATCTAGACTCCACCAAATCGTGCAGCCTCTCTCTTAGGTGTTGATTTTCAATTTTTTCAAGCACATCATACACGAATGCAAGCTGTTGAAGCAGTTTTGCCTCAGCTCCTGATATACCTCTTGAACGCATATAGAAAAGCCCCATCTCATCAAGTCTGCCGCTGGTTGCACCGTGTGAGCATTTAACATCGTCGGCATAAATTTCAAGTTGCGGCTGGGCATAAGCTTTTGCAGAGGGAGATATCAGCAGGTTGTGATTTGCCTGATATGCCTGAGTCTTTTGAGCATCTTTGGCAACAATAATCCTTCCCGAAAAGTAGGCCTTTGCACTATCATCCAGAATTCCCTTGAACAGTTGGCTGCTGTAGCACTCCGGCACAAGGTGATTCATCATAATGTTTGTTTTGATTACTTGCGAGCCATCCATCAGATAGGCTCCGTTTAGTTCACAGGATGATCCTTTTCCGATTAAGTTTACAACAACTTCATTTTCGAGCAGCGCTCCATGAAGTGTTATAAAGTTAATTCTCAAAAAAGCCCCCTCCTCAACCGAGATGTTTATCAGAAACTTATGATCCGATTCGTTGTGCTCATTCTGCATAATTACAATATGAGACCTGGAACCATGCTCAGCTTTAATATTTATCACCTCTTCTGTCTTGAATTTATCAAGAGAGAGGGTGTGAGTACAGAGTAGAGTGCTTGAGCTGCTCTCACTGCCGAATGTTATATTACTGGTAAAGTTGATATCCGATGTGTCCGATGAATCCCTGAAGCTGATAACCTGAATAGTCTCGTCAACATTAGAGGCAGGAGCAACATTGAACTCAATACCCGTTTCACCATTGGACTTAAGGGAGAATCTGTCATTGACAAGATCTTCCCTGAGTGTACCGTTATTCACAAATGCCTGAAGAGTTCCCGGCAGGGGAACCCGGCATCGGAATACCTCCGGAATATCAGGTGTATATTTGTATTTTGTTTCTGTCATTACTTTTAAGCGTTAATCAACCAGTCATATCCTCTCTTTTCTACCTCAAGAGCAAGCTCCTTACCTTCGGATTTGATAATTCTTCCGTCATAAAGAACATGTACTACATCAGGAATAATATAGTCAAGAAGTCTCTGATAGTGAGTAATTACAACAAAGGCGTTATCTGGCCTTTTCAGTTTGTTTACACCCGCTGCTACAATCCTGAGAGCATCAATATCCAATCCACTGTCGGTCTCATCAAGAATTGCCAGCTTAGGCTCAAGCATTGCCATCTGGAAAATCTCATTTCGCTTTTTCTCACCTCCCGAAAATCCAACATTTACTCCGCGACTCGAAAATGAGCTGTCCATCTCAACAACTGCCATCTTCTCTCTCATCATCTTTAGAAACTCAGCTGCAGTAACCGGAGGAAGGTTTCTGAATTTCCTCTGTTCGTTAATTGCAGTCTTCATAAAGTTTACATTGCTTACGCCGGGAATCTCTACTGGATACTGGAATCCTAAAAACAGACCCTCTCTGGCCCTCTCCTCGGGAGAATATTCAAGTAGATTTACACCATTGAACAATACCTCCCCTTCAGTTACTTCAAATGTATCTCTCCCTGCAAGAACTGATGCAAGGGTGCTCTTTCCCGAACCATTCGGACCCATAATTGCGTGCACCTCACCAGCCTTAACAGAGATGTCAATTCCCTTAAGAATCTCTTTACCGTTTATAGAAGCGTGTAAGCCTTTTATCTCTAACATATTGTTTTGTTTTTCAAATTAATTGTTTTGCCGCCATTGTTTTCTCCACATTCTGAATCCGAAGAAGGCGAGAATTGTATATCCGGCACTTACCATTGGCAGAAAGACCATTCCTGCCAGTAAATATAGTGTAATGTTTGTAATGTTTACTGTTAACCAGGCTGCCCAACAGTCAAGCTTTTTCTGTGCTGAAAGATACTGGGCAGTTAAGATTGCCATAGTGACAAATGCATCCAGAAACGGCCTCTTTGCCTCCCTGAAAATTGAAGGGAAGAGATCGTCAAGTCCTGTAAGGGCAAAGCCCCAGACAGCTGCAAGCACAAGAAGCTGAACAACAAAGTAAACCCTTTGTTTGTTGGTTAAAAGTGTAATTTTTAATTGCTTCTTACTGTTCTCCTCTCCGCTTTTCGGATGTGTCCACCTATAATGACCAAAGAAGTTAATCACAAAAGATACCGGCTGCACAAGCATGCTTGAGTATAGTCCCTTTTGATAGAAAAGAATGAAAAGCAGTACGTTGTAAATGTAACCAACCCAAAAATTGGCAACTTTGGCCCTTGTGGCAAGATAGACACAAGTCAGCCCCGAAACCACTGAGATTGCCTCAATGAGAGAGACTCCCTGACCTCCGATTGAAAATATTACATTCTCTATGCTGAAAAGTTCTGTCATCTGATTTCTGATTGATTAACCTACGCTACCCTCTAATGTTATCTGTAAAAGCTTTTGAGCCTCTACGGCAAACTCCATAGGGAGCTGATTGAGAACCTCTTTAGCATATCCGTTTACGATAAGACCCACGGCATCTTCGGTGCCTATTCCTCTCTGTTGGCAGTAGAAAAGCTGATCTTCACTGATTTTTGAGGTTGTGGCCTCATGCTCCAGTATTGCGGTCTGATTCTCGTTCTCTATATATGGGAATGTGTGTGCTCCGCATTTGTCACCCAAAAGCAGTGAATCACACTGAGTATAGTTTCTTGAATTTTGGGCATTAGGCAGAATTTTCACCAATCCTCTGTAACTGTTCTGGCTTACCCCTGCCGAGATACCCTTGCTTACTATTCTGCTTTTTGTGTTTTTACCTATGTGAATCATCTTGGTGCCTGTATCGGCCTGCTGATGATGGTTGGTTACGGCTACAGAATAGAATTCAGATATTGAGTTATCTCCTCTGAGTATTGTGCTGGGGTATTTCCATGTTACGGCAGAGCCGGTCTCAACCTGTGCCCAGAATAGTTTGCTGTTTTCACCTTTGCAGATACCCCTCTTGGTCACAAAATTAAAAATACCCCCTTTGCCTGAAGCATCTCCCGGGTACCAGTTTTGAACTGTTGAGTATTTAACCTCGGCATCTTTGAGGACTATAATCTCTACCACAGCTGCGTGTAGCTGATTTTCATCTCTTTGCGGGGCAGTACACCCCTCCAGATAACTCACATATGAGCCCTCTTCAGCCACAATTAGCGTCCTTTCGAACTGACCTGTACCTTTTGCATTTATCCTGAAGTAGCTTGAAAGTTCCATTGGGCACCTCACCCCTTTGGGAATATAGCAGAACGACCCATCACTAAAAACAGCTGAGTTAAGTGCCGCAAAATAGTTGTCACCATATGGAACTACAGTTGCCAGATATTGGCGGATAAGATCGGGGTAATCTCTTACAGCCTCTGAAAATGAGCAAAATATAATGCCCTTTTCGGCAAGTTGCTCCCTGAAGGTAGTCTTGACAGAAACCGAGTCAAAAACAGCATCTACGGCAACACCCGCAAGCACATTTCTTTCGTGAAGAGGAATTCCCAACTTCTCAAAAGTGGCTTCCAGTTCGGGATCAATCTCACCACTCTCCATAACCTTTTTAGGTCTTGAAAAGTATATGATGTCCTGATAATCTATCTCCGGAATCTTAAGATGTGCCCATTGGGGCATCTTCATGGTGAGCCACTTGTTAAACGCCTTAAGGCGGAATTCAAGCATCCACTCAGGCTCTTCCTTAATCTGAGAGATTCTGCGAATAGTATCTTCGTTGAGTCCTTTTGGAAAGTACTCCTGTTCGAGCTCCGTTTCGAACCCGTGTTCGTAATCGGACTCTGTTATCTTTTGAATAATTTCGTTATCGTTCATTGCGGTGCAAAGTTAAATCTTTTTAGACTATTTTTGTCATCAAATAATCCGATATGGCCAAAAGCAAAATTTCACTAATTCAGGAGCTGCTTTCTCAAACCACTGCCTCTCCATTCAACAACATAATTTCTGACAACCAGGAGTTCGTTTTCTCTAACTCCCACAAACTCTTACTGGAGGGCACCGACTTTGATCTCGTATATACTCCTCTAAACCACCTCGGTTACAAAGCTGCATTAAATGTCTTTGGGCCGCTTTACGCAAATGGATTTACGCCTCACTCACTCTCTGTCAGAATTGGTATGTCAAAAAAAATTGGCGTCACGCAGCTTGAGGAGCTTTGGCAGGGAATCTCTGCTGCAATTAAGGAGCACTCTGCAGAGTATGTCCAACTTGACCTTTCATCTTCTCTCACCGGTCTCACCATTAGTCTTTCTTCTCAAGGAAAACAAAAAAGGGAGACCTTTGTTCAACGAAACAGTTGCAAATCCGGTGACCTTTTGTGTTTAACCGGTAGTCTGGGAGCTGCTTATCTGGGACTTCAGATACTTGAGCGGGAGAAGAGAATTTTTGAAGAGAGGGGTGTTCAGCCACAGCTCGAAAAATATAAGCCTGTTTTAAGGGCATTTCTGAATCCTGAACTTGATAAAAGACTTCCTGAACTCATGTCCTCAGCCGGAATCTTCCCAAGCGAAGGCGATTTTGTAATAAACGGGCTTGCCGATTCCGTTAAGTCAATATGCGGTAGAAATAATCTGGGAGCCAAAATTTTCATGAACAGAATAGCTGTATTCTCTGCAGCAATGGAGGTTGCTGAAGAGCTTCATATTGACCCTATGACAGCAGCTTTGAATGGAGGAGAAGATTACCGTATTCTGTTTGCAATTCCTCAGTCACAATATGAGGCTGTTCAAAAGGAACTTCCACAGTTTGATATTGTCGGACACCTTTGTGATATTTCTGCAGGTACTAAGTTTATAACCCCAGACGGATCTGAACTGGAGTTAAAAGCTCAGGCTTGGAACGAAACGGTATGACATTCCCCTTGAATCGAAGTAGTCAAGGAGATCGTTATTTAGTGAAATCTGATATTTTGTAGAGACAAGCTCAACTGCCACCTGGTTGTCATAATCTACCAGTTTAATTATCAGTGAAGTTTTGCCCTTATTCTCCTTGAGTCTCTTTACCAACTCGCCCCTAAATCCCGGAGTTATCATCTTAACCGGAATATCAATGGTGATATCCCTCACAAAATCCTCTTTTGTGTTGGCCAGATGCCTTATTCTCTTGATTTTAAGCTCATAATCAACTGATTTACCATCATCTTTGCTTGCAGAGGCATAGCCGAATCTAGGGTTGATTGCACATTTGATTATCAGAGGAAGATTTGGCTGTAAATACTGCATAAAGCCTTCATAATCTTTCCCGTAAACAGCAAAATTCTGTGAACCGTTAAAGTCCTCAACGGTAAAATTTGCAAAAGGCTTTCCGGTACTTCTTGTATATGAAATTTTTACAGATGTTACCAACCCTGCAATAATAATTTCTTTACCCTGAAAGGACTCATCTTTTGGTGCCCGGTCAACCATATCGGCAGCGTCTGAGAGCGTTGCTGTTGTAAAGTGCTTAACTTCAAATGCATATATGTCAAGCGGATGGGCCGACAGGTACATACCCACAAGCTCCTTCTCTCTTTTGAGAATTTCGTGAGTATCTGCCTCCATAAACAGCGGAACATCGGGAGGTACCAGTTTAATGCTTTCACTCGCTCCAAACAGGGAATTCCCACCATTCACGGTATCGTTCTGGTATCTGTTTCCATATTTTATCAGAGCATCCAGAAAGAGTTCATCTTTTGAGGTAGTACCCAGATACTGTTGACGTGCTATCTGCCCGAAACTGTCAAAAGCACCGGCATATATAAGAGATTCTATTGTTTTCCTGTTAACGGTATTCAGATTTACCCTCTCTACAAAGTCAAAGACTGATTCAAACGGGCTTCCCTTCTCTTCGCGTGCCTTTATAATATGCTCTACAGCTGCTCCCCCGACACCCTTAATCCCGGCCATACCAAAGCGAATGTTTCCCTTCTTGGTTACGGTAAAGTTATCGCGGCTCTCATTTACATCAGGCCCCATAACAGGAATCTTCATCCGTTTACACTCATCCATTAGCTTGGTAAGCTCCTCTATATCATTGAGGTTTCTGCTGAGTGTGGCTGCCATGAATTCAGCCGGATAGTTTGCCTTTAGATATGCAGTCTGATAGCCTATCCATGCGTAACAGGTAGAGTGCGATTTATTGAATGCATACTGGGCAAATGCCTCCCAGTCTTTCCATATCTTTTCGAGCGTAACTGCCTTGTGTCCGTTATCCTCTCCCCCCTTGATAAACTGCTGTTTAAGCTCGTCCATCACCGATTTAATCTTTTTACCCATTGCCTTACGCAACGAGTCGGCATCTCCCCTTGAAAAACCGGCAAGCTTCTGTGAAAGAAGCATCACCTGCTCCTGGTAAACAGTAACCCCGTAAGTTGCAGAGAGAATCTCCTCCATCTCCTTAAGGTCGTACTCTATCTGCTTTACTCCGTGTTTGCGGTTAACAAAGTCCGGAATATACTCCATAGGGCCGGGACGATAAAGAGCATTCATTGCAATAAGATCTTCAAAGCGAGTTGGTTTAAGCTCCCTTAGCCATTTTCTCATTCCATCACTCTCAAACTGGAATGTACCCACCGTATCACCCCTGCTGAATAGTTCGTAGGTTAAGGAATCATCAATCGGAATTGAATCGATATCAATATCTATTCCGCGTGATTTCTTAATATTAACAACGGTATCCTTAATGATAGAGAGTGTCTTAAGCCCCAGAAAATCCATCTTGAGCATACCAACCTTCTCGATTTGTGAGCCATCATACTGTGATACCCAAATCTTCTCTCCTGTCTCTTTGTCGTTGGCCGTGGTTATTGGAATAAATTCGCGCAGGTCGTCTTTTCCAATAATGATTGCACATGCATGCACTCCCACATTCCGTACGTTACCCTCCAGTTTTTTTGCATAATCTACAGTCTCCCTTAGTAACGGGTCACCGTTGTTGTATGCATCAGCAAATTCAGGAACAAATTTAAGGCAGTTCTCAATTGTAACATCAACGGTATTGCCATCATCGTCTGTAGGGAAGCGATTTGGAATCATCTTGGCAAGCCTGTCAGATTCCGGCAACGGAAGACGCTGTATACGGGCGATATCTCTTATGGCACTCTTGGCGGCCATTGTTCCAAATGTAATAACGTGAGAAACATGGTCCTTACCATATTTTTCCTCAACATATTTAAGCACCTTGTGTCTGCCGTCATCATCAAAATCAATGTCAATATCGGGCATTGAAATCCTGTCCGGATTTAGAAAACGCTCAAAGAGGAGATCATACTTGAGAGGATCTATGTCTGTAATTCTCAGGCAGTAGGCAACCACTGAACCAGCTGCCGAACCTCTGCCCGGCCCCACAGAGACTCCCATCGATCTTGCCGCAGCTATAAAGTCCTGAACAATAAGAAAATAGTCAGGATAACCCATCTTCTCTATTGTGGCCAGCTCAAAGTCTATTCTTTCTGTTATTTCAGGAGTTATCTCTTTATACCTGGTAAGTGCCCCCTGATAGGTAAGCTCTTTAAGATAGTCGTCTGAATTTTTAAAGGTCTCCGGAATCTCAAAGTTGGGCATTATGGGCTTCGAATTAATATCGTAAACCTCAACTTTATCTGCAATTTCCTGCGTATTTACAAGAACCTCCGGTAAATCAGCAAATATCTGCTCCATCTCTGCCTGGCTCTTGAGGTACTCCTGTTTTGTGTACCTGAGCCTTTGCGGGTCGTCAATGTCGGCATTTGTAGTAAGGCATATAAGCCTATCGTGTGCCTCTCTGTCGTCGGCGCTTACAAAATGGACATCGTTGGTTGCTATGCATTTGATATCCAGTTTACTGGCAATCTCCAGGATTGCCTCATTTGCCTTACACTGAGTAATATATGTGTTTGGATCTGCCCCGGGCAGGTCGGTTTCGTGACGCTGCAACTCCAGGTAGTAGTCACCTCCAAAGAGATTTTTATACCACTTTGCTGTCTCTTCTGCCAACTCAATATTTCCGGCCAATATTGCCTGGGGAACCTCTCCTCCCAGACATGCCGATGAACAGATAAGCCCTGAAGAGTACCTCTCCAGTAACTCTCTGTCAATTCTCGGCTTTGAGTAAAAGCCCTCAATAAAGGCATTGGATGTCAGCTTTACAAGGTTCTTGTACCCCTCGTAATTTTTGGCCAGAAGAACCAGATGGTAACTGCCCTGATCTTCTCTTCCTCTCTTCTCTAAACGGGAGTTTTTAGCTACATAAACCTCGCATCCCACTATAGGTTTTACAGAGGGGAACTTAGCTGCCGTCTCAAGAAACTCTTTTACCCCAAACATGTTTCCATGGTCGGTTATGGCAAGTGCACTTTGATTGTCATCCTGTGCCGCCTTAAAGAGCTTCTTAATATTTGCAGCCCCGTCCAGAATTGAATATTGTGTGTGTACGTGAAGGTGAACGAAGGGCATAAAGAAAGTATGTTAAACCAGTGGTTCTCCTGTCATTTCTGCAGGAGCGGGAATATTCATTATTTTAAGTACTGTAGGTGCAATATCTGCAAGTCTTCCTCTCTTAACCATGTGTACATCTTTGTCGATTACTACAATTGGCACAGGGTTTAGCGAGTGGGCAGTATTTGGTGAGCCGTCAGGGTTAACTGCATTGTCGGCATTGCCATGGTCTGCAGTAATTATAATTGAATAACCATTTTCCCTTGCGATATTAACCAGCTCTGCTACAGCCAAATCAACTGTTTTAATTGCCTTTTTAATTGCACTGAAAACTCCGGTATGGCCTACCATATCACAATTTGCAAAGTTAAGCACAATAAAATCAGGCTTGCTGCCCTCAAGTTCATTGATAAGCTCCTCCTTTACCTCAATTGCACTCATCTCCGGTTTAAGATCGTATGTGGCAACCTTTGGAGATTTAACTAAAATTCTGTTTTCGCCGTCAAACAACGACTCCCTGCCTCCTGAAAAGAAGAAGGTTACGTGAGCATACTTTTCAGTTTCGGCTATTCTAAGCTGTTTTTTACCGGCCTTTGAAATTACCTCTCCAAGTGTATTTTTAACATTCTCTTTATCATAAAGAATATGCAGCCCTCTGAATTTTTCATCGTAAGGTGTAAGCGTTGAGAAATAAAGTGGAATAACCTTCATTTTGGGGGTTTCGTGATCTTCCTGAGTAAGAACGGTTGTCAGTTCGCGTGCCCTGTCGTTACGGAAATTGAAGAAAATAACGGCATCGCCCTCTTTAAGAGTTGCTACAGGATTACCCTCTGCATCTACAGCCACCTGAGCTCTCACGAACTCATCTGTAACTCCGTTATCGTAGCTTCTTTGCATAGCATCCGGGCCGCTGGTGAATGGCTCCCCTGTACCGAACACAAGAAGATCGTATGCCTCCTTGATTCTCTCCCATCTCTTATCTCTGTCCATTGCGTAGTAACGACCAATAATTGAGGCAAGCTTACCTCCGGTCGTCTTCATACGCTCCTCAAGCTCTGCAATATAGCCCTTTCCACTTTTTGGATCGGTGTCACGGCCATCCATAAAGGCATGAATGTAAACCTTCTCAATACCACTCTCTTTTGCAAGTTCAAGGAATGCAAACAGATGCTCCATTGAGCTATGCACCCCTCCATTTGACATAAGACCCATGAAATGAAGCGATTTGCCACTCTCTTTAACATAGTTATATGTCTCTCTTATCTCTTTGTTATTAATGAGTTTCTTCTCATTACAATCTTTGTTTATCTTAACAAGATCCTGATAAACAACCCTGCCGGCACCAATGTTAAGGTGGCCAACCTCCGAGTTACCCATCTGGCCTTCAGGGAGGCCAACATCTTCGCCACTTGCATTAAGAAGTGAATTGGGATATTTATTTCTGATTGAATCCAGGTTAGGAGAACCCTGTACATATATTGCATTTGATTCATCTTTAACGCCCTCTCCCCAACCGTCAAGAATCATTAACAGTACTTTCTTATCCATATTTATGTTACATTTGTCAATTAATACTCCCTGCAAAAATAGACAAAAATATGCGTAATAAGAAAAAACCGGAAAGAGGTGGAAAAGCAAAATCTCCGAAACGGGAACAAAGAAGTGAAAGCAAAATTGAGATAAGCGGGAAGGTAATGATGACCAGAGAGGGTTATGCATTTATTGCTGCGGGAATCGGCGAGGACGATATTTTCGTTCCGGCTCGTAAACTAAGAGGTGCTCTTCATGGCGACACGGTCAGAGTGGCCGTATTCGGCAAAAGAGGAGGCCAGAGGAAAGAGGGCGAGGTTATAGAGATAACCGAAAGGTCAAAGAGGCCACACATTGGTGTTTTACAGGTTACAGGCAGCCAGGCGTGGGTTATTACCGAGGGTAAAAACATGCCATACGATATAAGAATCCCTTTTGAGGAGTCTCTGAGAGAGGCCAACGGTCAAAAGGTTGCTGCAATAGTTGATGATTGGTCACGCCACTCAGACGAACCATCGGGACATATTCTCGATATTCTTGGTATGCCCGGCGACAATAACACAGAGATGCACGCCATTCTTACAGAGTTTGGCCTTCCATACAAGTTTGACCCGCAGGTAGAGAAAGATGCCGCGAATATTTCTGAAGAGATCACTCCACAGGAGATAAAGCTCCGCAGAGATTTCCGTAATGTTACAACCCTTACCATTGACCCGGCAGACGCAAAGGACTTTGACGATGCACTCTCTCTCAAAAAGCTTGATAATGGCAATTGGGAGGTTGGAGTACACATTGCAGACGTTACCCACTATGTTGTTCCGGGAACAGCCCTTGAAAAAGAGGCTCTCGACAGGGCAACATCGGTATATCTTGTCGACCGCACGGTACCAATGCTTCCGGAGAAGCTTTCCAACAGATTGTGCTCACTCCGCCCAAGGGAGGAGAAGCTCTGTTTTTCTGCTGTCTTTGAGATCAGCGACAAGGGTCATGTGCTAAAAAGATGGTTCGGACGGACAGTAATTAATTCGGATTACCGCTTTAGTTACGAAGAGGCCCAGGATGTTATCGAGACTGGCAAAGGACCTTTGACAAATGAAATTTTAAAACTTCACGAACTGGCAACTATTATGCGCCAGGAGAGGTTCAGAAGAGGAGCGATAAGCTTTGAAAGACCTGAGATGAAGGTTGAAGTTGATAAGGATGGTAAACCGCTTAATGTTGTTCAGAAGATAAGCAAAGAGGCAAACTGGCTCATCGAGGAGTTTATGTTGCTGGCAAACAGAGAGGTGGCTTCACTAATTGGTATGCCGGGTGCGGGCAAAAAGGCAAAAACCTTTGTTTACCGTATTCACGAAGAGCCTAACATAGAAAAGATTGAGGCATTTCGCACCTTTATTAACCACCTTGGCTACAACATGCGTCCGACAAACAGTCCGCGTGAACTCTCAGGTGAAATTAACAACCTGTTGGCAGTAGCCAAAGGTAAGCCAGAAGAGGGTGCAATCGAGATTATGGCCCTCAGATCAATGGCAAGGGCACGTTACTCTATCGAAAATATGGGTCACTACGGATTGGCCTTCGACTACTATACGCACTTTACATCTCCCATCAGAAGGTATCCTGACATGATGGTTCACAGAATGCTTGCCCACTATCTGGACAACGGCAAATCTATGGATGCAAAGGTTTACGAAGAGCGATGCAAACACTCGAGCGAAAGGGAGCAACTTGCAACCGAAGCCGAGCGCGCAAGCATCAAGTATAAAATGGTTGAATTTATGCAGGACAAGGTTGGCAATATATACGACGGAGTCATCTCGGGAATTACCGAATGGGGAATGTTTGTTGAGCTTGCCGAAACCCGCATCGAAGGGCTTGTCAGCCTCAGAGATCTTAAAGAGGACTTCCTTGTATTCAACGAAGAGTCATTCTCACTTAAAGGAAAGAGCTCCGGACAAACCTTTGTTCTGGGATTCCCCGTTAAGGTCAAGGTAACCCGCGCCAATCTGGAGCAAAAGCAACTCGACTTCGCCCTCATCTGGGACGAATCCTGGGGCGGCCCAACAGACGACTCCGGCTCAGGCCGCAAAAGCTCCCGCAACACATCCGGTGGGTCATCGAGAGGCGGGTCATCAAGAGGCAGTTCGTCGAGAGGCGGTTCGTCAAGGGGTGGTTCATCGCGAGGCAGTTCGTCACGAAGCGATTCATCGAAAGACGGTTCTGCACGAAGTGAGTCAGCCGGCGAATCAAAAGGCGAATCACGCAGCAGCTCTTTCAGCAAAACACCCTCTGAACGCAGCAGATCTGAAAAGAACACGCGAAGCAGTTCACAAAATTCATTTGGCACCAGAGGCGGTGGCAATTCACGCGGAAGATCCAGCGGCAACTCCCGCGGAGGCTCACAAAGGTCTTCGGGCAACAGGTAACGCGCAAACTGGCGCGGAAAATTATTTTTTTTGAAAAAAAGTATATACTTTTGGGCCGTTGAACAACCAACCATTGTATATGCAACTAATAGAGTTTGTAAAAACAAATGAATTGCTGTCTGTGTTAAGCGGACAGCTTTCTGCTTCTCTGAGCCGCCATTTGAACAGAAAGTTCCGAGCTGCTGAACTTGAAATAACAACTGAGCAGTGGATCGTCTTGGTGTGCCTTTGGAACAAAGACGGTCAAACTCAGCAATCACTGAGTGAACAAACCTCTAAGGATAAAACAAGCATAACCCGATTGCTTGACACTTTGTCAAAACATGGTCTAATTGAAAGACATGGAGACCCGGCAGACAGACGAATAAACAAAATCCACCTGACAAATAAGGGGCATAAGATGGAAGAACGAGCAATGCAAATTGTAAAAGAGTCATTTGACCAGGCTGTCTCCGGAATCACACCAAAAGAACTTCTTGACGCCAAACAGGTGATTGTAAAACTCCTCAACAACATCAGTTAATCCAATTTACTAAAAATGCAACTGCACACATGCTTTCTGACAACCCATTTGGTTGCATATTCAACTATCGAACATACAACAAATAATATATTACTTTATATGAGACAATTAGCCCTGTTTTTGTTATGCATTTTGTTCGCCGGCCAACTTTCCGGGCAGAATGTACTTACTATTAACGATTGTAGAAGGCTTGCAGTTGAAAACAATAGATCACTGCAGAAAAGCAAGGAGAAAGAGGTTATCGCATCTGAGTTGCGAAAGGCTGCATTTACCCATTTCCTTCCAAGATTTTCTATCAATGGAACCTACGTACACAACCAGAAAAACATCTCTTTGCTGGGTGAAGATGCTTTACTGCCAGTCGGGACAAAAATGGAAGATGGTTCTTTCGGATTTCGTCAGGATCAGATTAACAATAACTGGATTCAGATAGCTCCAGGTAAATACGCCCCGGTTGATTCACAAGGCAAACCATTTGACCCTAAAACCAATCCGGAAAAAATTGAGTGGAAAAATTACGCTTTACTCCCCAAAGAGGCAATGGAGATGGAGTCAAGAAACATTTTTGCCGGTATTGCCGGATTTGTTCAACCTATATATCTGGGAGGAAAGATTCGAGAGTTGTATAATATTGCAAAAAGCAGCGAAAGGCTTGCCGGAATAGAGTCAGAGAAAGCAGAAGAGGAGCTCTTGAGTCACACAGACGAGGCATACTGGAGAGTTGTCTCTCTTAAATCAAAATGTGAGCTTGCTGCAGAATATCTGCGACTTATAGAATCAATTGCAGTAAATATATCAATAATGGCAGATGAGGGTGTTGCCACTAAAGGAGATATTCTTAAGGTAAATGTAAAGGTGAATGAGGCGAAGATGATGCAGGCAAAGGCAAATAATGGCCTGGCTTTGTCAAAAATGGCACTACTCCAGATTTGTGGATTGGATCCCACCGGAGAGTATATCTTCCCCGACACCCCAGATATTGCAGTTCACTCGATTGAAATAACCGATAACATTGATGAAGCAATTGAAAACAGGGCCGAAATAAGGGCTCTCGGAGAAGCAGCTAAAATTTCCCAATCAACTGTCAGGATTATGGAATCAAGATTCCTTCCCAATGTTGTACTCAACGGAAACTACATCATATCCAACCCCAATTTTAATCATGGAGTGAGTTATTCCTTCGGGGGAATGTTTTCATTTGGAGTAGGCATAAACATCCCCCTGTTTCACTTTGGAGAAAAGGTACATACTCTAAATGCAGCCAAGAGTCAGCAGAAAATTATCCGCTTACAGAGCGAAGAGGCGAGAGAGAAAATAGGTCTTCAGATAAATCAGGCAAAATTCAGAATGGATGAGTCTGTCAGGCGTCTTGAGTTGGCAGAGGCATCTTTTGAGAAGGCAGAGGAGAACCTTAGGTTTGCCAAAGAGGCATTTGAAGCAGGTGTCGCAGGGAGTACAGACCTTATGGAGGCACACAACGGTTGGCTTTTATCAAAATCAGAAAAAATTGATGCTCAGATTGACATTATGATGTGTCGGTCGTATCTAAAGGAGTCATTAGGGATATCATTGAAAAACTAGAATAAATATATGAAAACAAGAAAGAACAACAACCTTTTAGCTGGGCTTGCAGGATTGCTTGGCGTTATAGTAATCGTATCATTGATAGGGCTGTATGCGACCAAACCAGAACCAGTAATAATTCAGGGAGAGGCCGAGGCTAAAGAGTATCGAGTGTCGGGAAAAATACCGGGAAGAGTAAGTGAGATACTGACAGAAGAGGGCGCCTGGGTTAACAAGGGAGATACCCTGGCTATAATCTCGAGCCCGGAACTAAATGCAAAACTTGAACAAGCAATTGCTGCCCGTGATGCTGCTCAGGCTCAGAACCGTAAAGCAATCAAAGGGGCAAGACCAGAGCAGATAATGGGTGCATACGAGCTCTGGCAAAAGGCAGAAGTTGGAGTAGACATTTCTGCCAAGTCTTACGAAAGAGTAGAAAAACTGTTTGAAAAAAAGGTAGTTACTGCTCAAAAACGAGACGAAGCCGAAGCTCAATATAAAGCAGCAATTTCAACTGCAAAGGCGGCAAAATCACAATATGAGATGGCAATGAACGGAGCAGAAAAAGAGGATCGCGAGGCGGCACTTGCGTTGGTAAACAGAGCAACCGGAGCAATCAAAGAGGTGGAGTCCTATCTTGATGAAGTCTATATTGTTGCACCGTCATCAGGAGAAATCAGCGAAATTTTTCCCGAAGAGGGATCTCTGGTTGGAACAGGAGCACCCATAATGAGCATAACAGACCTTACCCAAATGTGGTTTACGTTTAGTGTACGCGAAGATCTGCTCAATGGCCTCACTTTAGGAACCGTTGTCAAGGTTCATATCCCAGCTTTGGGAAAGGAAGAGTATGAGGCAAAGGTTACTTTTATTAAGGCTATGGCATCCTATGCAACATGGAGATCAACAAAGGTAAGCGGTGGATTTGACGCAAAAACTTTTGAATTGAAGGCAACTCCTACCACCCCCATCAAAGCTCTTCGCCCTGGAATGACAGTAATAATTAAAACTGTAGTTAACGGGAAATGAACCTAAATCCACTAAAACAGGTTCTAAAGCGTGAGATCAAAATGATGTTCGGCAGACCTATTTACCTTTTTTCTACGGTATTTGTGGTTGCATTCGGGTATCTCTTTTTTCTCACCCTCCTCAATGAAGGTCTTCCCGAAAGGCTTCCTGTTGCAGTTATTGACAGCGACAATTCGGTAATATCGAGAAGGTTTGCTCGCGAACTAAACACAACTCCAATGACTCAAGTTGTTGCAGGCTGTGCAAACTTTGCTGAGGCAAGAGATCTTATGCAGAGAGGAGAGGTTTACGGATTTATTGATATCCCGCGTGATTTTTACAAAGACCTCCTAGTCGGCAAACGACCTGAAGTATCATTCTATGTAAACAACTCGTACCTTATAGCGGGAACGCTCAGCTACAAGGATATGCTCACGATGTCCACCCTCGCTTCCTCTGCCTACCAGAGGGAGATTCTCCGCGCAAAAGGGATGGATGAGAAGGCAATCATGGGAAGGATTCAGCCTATTGTAATAGACACTCATCAGATAGGCAACCCTTGGGCCAATTACGGAGTCTACCTGATAAATGTTCTTTTGCCCGGGATACTTCAATTGGTTATACTGCTTATGACAGTTTATACGATAGGCCTTGAGCTCAAGAATAAAAGTTCACGAGAGTGGTTGGCTGAATCAAATGGCTCTCTTGCTGTCGCTCTTAGCGGAAAGCTACTACCCTACTCCGTAATATTCATTATACTAGGTCTTGCTGGCAATGTGCTTCTTTACAAATTTACAGGATTCCCAATGAATGGATCCCTTTTAAGATTCTCGGCAGCTACTGTTTTGTTTGTTCTTGCTCATCAAGCAATAGGTATATTAATGATTGGATTGTTCCCGGTACTGCGCGTAGGTATAAGCTTTGCCGCGCTATATGGAATCTTGTCATTCACCTATGCAGGCTTTACATTCCCAATTGAGGCGATGCCTCCTCTTGCACAAGGAGCCAGCGTACTATTTCCAATACGCCATTATTTTAACATATATGTAAATGAGGCACTTTGGGGAACTTCATTTGTAAACTCATCGCTAAGTTATGCAGCAATATTTCTCTTTCTTCTGCTACCTCTCATAGTCTGGAACAGGCTAAAAAAGGCACTAATTAATCAGAATTATCCTCTCAAATAAATATGAAAAAAACATTAAAAGATCTCTACTGGGTAATGACTAATGAGCTGTGGCACATTTTCAGAGACAAAGGTGTTATTCTCATTTTTTTTGTAGCAGGTATAGCATACCCGCTCCTCTACAATGGAATTTACAACAATGAATCTATCTATGAAATTCCAATAGCTGTAGTAGATCAATCCAACTCAGCACAGAGCGGAATGTTTCTTAAAAAGCTCAATGCCACACAGGAGGTAAAGATCAGTAAAAGATGCCTTAATATGGAGGAAGCGAAAGCACTTTTTATGGAAGGAAAGGTTCACGGCATTGTATTTATCCCGTCCGATTATCACCTCAAACTCGCTCGTATGGAGCAGGCAACCATCTCAATCTATAACGATATGAGCAGTTTTCTCTACTACAAAGGGCTTATGATGGCAACCAACTACACAATGCTTGACGAGCTACGCAGTATTCAGATAAATCGCTACAATGCAGCAGGAATTGGAGGAGAGCAGGCAGAACAACTAGTTGAAGCTATCCCGGGAAATGATGTTGCCTTATACAATCCAGGTGGGGGATTTGCCAGCTTTTTACTACCCGCACTTCTCATTCTCATCATACACCAGACACTTTTTTTTGGGATAGGAATGATGGCAGGAACGGCCCGGGAAGAGAGTCGTACTCATTCGCAAATCCCCGATCATTTGCATGGAAAAGGAATATACAAAGTGGTATTTGGGAAGGCTTTTGCATACTTTCTGCTCTATATTCCAATAACAGCCTATATAGTAGGGTTCATTCCTAAGTTCTTTAATCTGCCACATATTGGAAACATTTGGACTCTATTCAGCTTTATGGTACCCTTCCTTTTGGCAGCGATTTTCTTCTCAATGACTGTTTCGGTGTTTGTCAAAAACAGAGAGACCGGACTAATAGCATTCTTGTTCTTTACAGTCATTCTTCTCTTTCTGTCAGGATTTTCGTGGCCAAGGCAAAATATGCCGGATGTTTGGAGATGGATCTCATATCTGTTCCCTTCAACTCACGGAGTTCAGGGATACATCAAGATTAACTCTCTGGGAGCGACCCTTTCGCAGGTAAGATTTGAATATATCCAACTCTGGTTGCAAGCAGGATTTTACCTTATTACAGCAAGTGTATCCCTGAAAGAAAAATCTCCGCGCTAGTTCTCCGCGCCAGTTTGTGGTATATTCTTGATTAGCAACGAATTAAAAACGAGCCAATTTCCAAGCGAAAATTGGCTCATTTTTATATATCTGTCATATAGCGAGTTACCCCAAACTGGCGCGGAGAAGTTTGGGCTGGGTGCCTACGGCAGGTGTTTACGCTTTCTCCAGTTCAACGGTAAAGTGCCTCATTATTGGCAGCTCCTTTTTGATTATGTAGCCACTGGTGATGGAATCTCTTCGGTCAAATACGTTTTTCAGGGCAGCGGCAATAAAGTCCATGTGGTTATTGGTGTAAACCCTTCTTGGTATTGCAAGTCTCAGCAGCTCAAGTGACGGAAAGCGGTTCTCTCTTGTAACAGGGTCTCTGTCTGCAAGCAGAGTTCCTATCTCCACTCCCCTTACTCCACCCTCTATATAGAGCTCTATTCCCAAAGTCTGGGCAACAAACTGCTCCTTTGGAACGTTTGTCAGAATCTTTTTTGCATCAACGAATATTGCATGTCCACCGGCAGGCCTCTGGAAAGGAATTCCATACTCGTCCAGCTTTGAGGCAAGGTATGCAACCTGCGAAATCCTGGTTTGAAGATAGTCAAAATCGGTACCCTCTTTAAGCCCCTGAGCAAGCGCACTCATATCACGACCCGACATTCCGCCGTAGGTAATGAAACCTTCGTACATAATGTTATACATCTGACATCCCTGCCAGGTTGCCTCATCACGAAAAGCAATAAAGCCACCCATGTTCACAATAGCATCCTTCTTTGAAGACATGGTCATAAAGTCGGCATGGCTGAACATTTCACGGCAAATTTCAGGAATGGTTTTACCGGCATAACCCTTTTCACGAATCTTTATGAAATATGCATTTTCGGCAAAACGGGCTGAGTCGAAAAGCAGTTTAACTCCATACTTTTTGGCCAGTGCAGAGACCCCCTTAATGTTCTCCATTGATACAGGTTGGCCTCCGGCAGTGTTATTTGTAATTGTTAACACGATACAAGGTATCTTTTCGGCAGGATATTGCCTGAGGACACTCTCCAGCTTATTAAGGTCCATATTGCCCTTAAAAGGCAGTTCAAGGGTTGTATCCTTAGCCTCTTCGATTGTACAGTCAAGAGCAATGGCTTTACGAAACTCTATATGCCCCTTTGTTGTATCAAAGTGCGAATTACCCGGAAGTATGTCACCCTCTTTTACCAACGAAGAGAAAAGTACATTCTCGGCAGCTCTTCCCTGATGAGTAGGCAGAAAATAGTCAAAACCCGTAATCTCTTTAATACTTTCCTTCAATTTGTAATATGAACGGGCTCCGGCATAACTCTCGTCACCCTCCATCATTGCAGCCCATTGTTTGTCGCTCATGGCACCGGTTCCTGAATCAGTGAGAAGGTCAATAAACACATAGTCGCTCTTAAGATTGAAGAGGTTGTATCCCGCCTCTTTTATCCACTGTTCTCTCTGCTCACGGGTGCTTCGCCTGAGGCTCTCAACCATTTTAATTTTATAGGATTCTGCAAAAGGAAGTTCCATATTATTACTTTTTAATTGATATTCTTACAAAGTTATCATTTTTTAATGATTCCAGGTTCAGTAAATTTAAGTTCTTTTGTAAAGCATTGAATATGTGACGAATATCAAATTCATTCTCGATAATTACGCTTAATGAATTTTGTATGTGATTATTAATCTGCCTAATAGACATTATCTTAAAATAAAAAAAGAGAATGACCTTTAAGATCATTCTCTTTCTTGTTATCTGAAAGCTGTTCAATTGAAGAACAGCCTATATCAAACATATTACTTCTTAGTAGCCAGTTTTGCATGCATTTTGGTGAACAGGTCATACACTATTGGTGATGCCACGAACAGTGATGAATATGTACCAATCAAAATACCTACGATCAACGCTACCGAGAATCCTCTGATAACCTCACCACCAAAGATTGCAATTGCAAAGAGAACGATGAGTGTTGTAGCACTTGTGTTGATAGTTCTTGTAATTGTACTGTTAAGAGCATCATTAACATTATCTTTCAGATCTCTCTTAGGATAGAGCGTTTTGTACTCTCTTATACGGTCAAATATAATTACGGTGTCATTGATTGAGTAACCGATAATTGTGAGTACCGCAGCAATGAACGATTGATCAACATCCAGGCTGAAAGGAAGGATACCTGTGAATATTGCAAAGAAACTCATTACAAAAATTGCATCGTGTATCAAAGCAACCAAACCACCTGTACCCCATGTCCAGTTTCTGAACCTTACAGCAATGTATGTAAATATTGCAAACAGGGCTATTATTACCGCGATTAAAGCATCTCTCTTTATGTCATCCGCAATGGTTGGACCAACCTTCTCAGAACTTACAATTCCGTTAGGGTTGTCTGTGGTTGCAGTAAACTCCTCAAGTGACATTTCATGAGTGAAAAAGCCTTTTAGAGCGTTGTAAATCTTACCATCTACCAAAGCATCAGTCTCCTCAGAGTTATCTTCAATCATATACTTGGTAGTAACCTTCATCTGGCTTCCTCCACCAAACTGTTTTACCTCAACAGATCCGTCAAACTCCTGAAGCAATGCACTCCTCACATCACCGGTTGTTACATCCTGGTCAAATCTTACTACATAGGTGCGACCTCCTGTAAAGTCAACGCCATAAGAGAAGCCTTTGCCAAAAATGAATCCAAGGCCAATAATTGTAATAGCTATTGAGAATATGTAAGCATATCTGCGTAATGAAATAAAATCAAACTTACTATTCTGCATGAAGTTGTTGGTGAGTTTATTACCAAAAGTAATGTTTTTGTTCTTTCCAAGTCTCCACTCAAATACCAATCTTGTAATGAAGATAGATGTGATAAGTGATGTGATTAGACCAATAACAAGTGTTGTAGCAAAACCCTGAACCGGACCCGATCCGAAAATTGCAAGAACAACTCCGGTTATAATTGTGGTCAGGTTACCGTCAATAATGGCTGAATAGGCATTTTTGTATCCGTCCGATATTGCAAGCCTAAGTGCTTTTCCTGCTCTTAACTCCTCTTTTATACGCTCGTAAATAATTACGTTAGCATCCACTGCCATACCCAACGTTAGAACAATACCTGCAATACCCGGAAGGGTTAGAACAGCACCGAACGACACAAGGGCACCAAACAGGAATAGTACGTTTGTAAGCAGAGCAATATTTGCAACAATACCTGCACCACTGTAGAAGAACATCATATAGGCAAGCACAAGCAAGAATGCAAGGGCAAACGAGATAAGACCCGCATTGATAGACTCGCTACCAAGGCTTGGCCCTACAACAGCCTCCTGTACAATTCTTGCAGGGGCAGGCAATTTACCTGACTTAAGCACGTTTGCCAAGTCATCAGCCTCCGAAATTGAGAACTGTCCTGAGATCTGCGAACGACCTCCGGTTATCTCCGAATTAACTCTCGGATAAGAGTATACCATTCCGTCAAGAACAATTGCAATGCATCTTCCAACATTGTTTGCTGTCATGCTTGCCCAGATTCTTGCACCCTCGGCATTCATTGCCATGTCAACCTCAGGGTTACCTGATGTTTGACCAAATGATTTAGAAGCATCTGTAATAACACCTCCGTCAAGCGGAGCTTTGCCGTCACGGGTTGTGCTCTTGATTGCAACAAGTTCGTAAATTATACCGGCCGCATCAATCGGCTTAACAGTCCACATTAGTTTAATGTCTGCAGGGAATACCGCCTGAACCTGAGGAGCTCTGAGCCATGCACCAATTTTTGCTGTATCTCTGTAGTGAGCCCTACCTACGCAAGCACCAGGGATTAACTGGCCCTGACTTACATTAGGGTTCAAAGCAAAGAACAGTGGGTTCTGCTCTGCAAGCTGTGCATCAGCAACAGATAGTGAATCTTCTGCCTGAATCTGGCTAAGAAGAGACTCAGCATCTGTCTTTGCAGTATCGGCTGCAACTGCTGTTGAATCCGGAGTGCCTCCTGAAATGGCAGAAATCTCCTTGTCAACATCAAGCATCTCCTTTACAACTCTGTTTGCCTCAATCAGAAACGGATAAACCTCCTGATTTTCGTAAGTCTCCCAGAACTCAAGAGAAGCTGTTCCCTGAAGAAGTTTTCTTACACGAGCCGGCTCTTTAACACCCGGTAGCTCAACAAGAATTCTTCCTGTGCTACCGATTTTCTGGATATTCGGCTGAGTAACACCAAAACGGCGGATACGGTTTCTGAGTACATTAAATGAGTTTGAAATCGCACTTTCAGACTCCTCTCTGATTACTTTAAGAACATCTGCATTTGAGGTCTCAGGCTTAATCCTGTCTCTCATTTCGTATGTTCCGAAAATCTGCGACATACGCTGACCCGGTGCCACCTGCTCCCAAGCCTCTCCAAAGATGGCTATGAAATCTGTACGCGAAGGTGACAGATTTGACTTTGCAAGGGTCATTGCTTCAATAAACTGAGCATTGGTACTGTTGCCCGAAAGAGCTAATACCAGTTCCGGCACACTCACCTCAAGCATAACGTTCATACCACCCTTAAGGTCAAGACCAAGGTTTATCTCCTTCTCTTTGATCTCTTTGTAGGTAAAGCCGAGGAATACCTTTTCTGCTGTTATTGAATCGATGTAGAATCTCTCCTTAGCCCTTCCCAGTGAATCAAGATAGTAGGCCTTGTTAAGGTCTGATATCAGGCTGAAAGAGGGTAAGTTCTGCTCAAGCTCCACCATTCTTTGGGAGTAAGCTTTTGCTTTCTTCTCCTGGTTTCTGGTAGCCCAGGTGAACGAGAGTTGATAAATACAGGCGATTGCGATTAAAACTGCCACAAGCCTGATGGCTCCTTTATTTTGCATATGATCGTGTTTAAATTATATAATTCAACGAAAATTAGAGCACAAAAGTAGTATTTTTTCCCAAAATATAAAGAAATTCGTACTTTTGTTATCCTATATATATAAGCAATGTATGAAAAAGTCTATACTCTTGCCCTTGTTTTTCGTAATGGCATACAGCCTGGCGGCAGGACAGACTCAGGAGGGCGCGGTCAAATTTGAGAGGGCGGAATCTCTGAGAAGAGAGTACCGTTTCGTTGATGCTATCAAGCTATACAAAGAGATTCAGGAGGAGAGCACAGACTCTGTTTACAACAGATCTCTTGACCTTCTTATAGCCAAAAGCGAGAACGGAATCCAGATGTTACAGTACGCATCCAGGCCTTTGGTCACTGCAAAAATTACCGCTCCGCGCAAAGATTTTTTCCTCTACATACCCGGTCTCGAAAAGAGTTACTGGGCAAATCTTCCCGACTCTTTAAACAGCAATATCCAAAAACACACCTCTCCAAACCCGGTTCTGCTCAGAAATAACGACCGCACAATCTACTTTTCGGCTCAGGATCAGGATGGTGGCTGGGACATTTACCGTATTCAGCAGGTTGACGGGACCAACTGGTCTGCCCCCGAACCTCTTAATTCATATGTAAACTCCTCGGGAGACGAGCTATACCCTCTTTTGAGCCCCAACGGAAAGCAACTCTACTTTGCCTCATCCGGCCATTTTGGAATCGGAGGTTATGATATTTATGTGAGCAACTGGGATGACAAAGCCAATGACTGGGGTTTGCCTCAAAACCTGGGGTTCCCCTACTCATCTGTAGATGACGACCTCATGCTCATACACTCAGAAGATGGTGAATTCACATATCTGGTTACCGACCGAAACACAAGCAACAAAGACTCAGTTGTAATATACCGCTTTGAATACGAGAGCACTCCGGTAAGAAGAGCTATAACCGAAGTCTCCGAAATAATTAAAACAGCCTCTTTGTTGATTCCCACAAAAGAGGACAAAGACAGCATAGAGACCGAATCAGATTTTGTAACAACACCCGAAACCGAAGCCTATACAAAGATGATTGCCGAGGTGAGGAAGATTCAGAGAGAGATAGACAGCGTCAACAGATATATCGCAAGTAACCGGTCGCTATACAGCTCTCTTACAAACGAAGATGACAGGGTGCTTCTTGAAAAGAAGATATTTGAAGGAGAACTAGCCCTTATTGAGACACAATCAAGACTCAGGGTCGCGAACGAAGTTTTACAGGTGAGAGAGATGGAGTTTTTGAGCAAAGGCGCCATAATGCCAAGAAGGGATGACTTTTTTAGCGACGATCAGAATAAACCTGAGATTCCTGCCGAAAAACCATTCACTCCACTAAGGGGAGGGCTCGGACAATTTCCACAGATTACCATAATGGAACCAATCAAACTATTTGATTACGCATTTGCCGTGGGCAGTGAAGCCGTAATGGCAGAGGACAACTCAATTCCAGACCGTCTTGTTTACAGAGTTCAACTTTTTGTTGTAAACAACAAGCCCGACCTTAAGGCTTTCAAAGGGTTGCGCCCCGTCTTTGAAAACCGCACCCCAACCGGCAAATGGCTCTACACCGCCGGCCAGTTTTTTAACTACGCATCTGCTGCAGAGGCCCTGATAAAGGTCAAAAGAGCCGGCTTTCCAACCGCCATTATTGTTGCCTACAACGACGGAAAGAGTGTAACAATACGCAATGCCCGCCTTTTGGAAGAGAAAAACGAAGCCCGCTCATCATTCCAGGTTAAGATTGAAGGCTACCCGGCCGGCATGCCGCAACCAGTTCTGGATATCATAAGAGAAAACACCGAACGAGACATTGCCAAAAAGGTTTTGAACGGCAGAGAGATATTCTTCGTAGGGCCGTTTGCCAACAGGCAGCAAGCCGAACAAATTATGACACTGCTATCCGGATTAGGTGCTGAGGGGCTTACTATTGAAGAAATTAGTTCCACTCCGGAATAAAATTTCGTATATTGCTCTCCGTTTTAAATTTTTTCGCTCATACTACTCTAAACGTTCTTAAATTATATAACCAATGACACTTATTATAACCCTTATTGCTGTAGGGATATTGTTGCTTGCAATAGAAGTGCTTATTATACCCGGGTTCGGTTTTGCCGGAGTTTTAGGATTATTATCCATTATAGGAGCAGTAGTTCTGGCCTTTGTAGAATACGGACAGGTTACCGGGCTTATCGTACTGGGATGCGTAATCCTTATCACATCTGTAGCCACCTGGCTTATCCTCCGCTCCAATACCTGGAAAAATATCTCACTTAAAGACATTATCAGCTCAAAGGTTGACTCTGACCCCTCAGAAAAGGGACTCACAGTTGGTACTAAAGGAGTAGCGATAAGCAGACTTGCACCGGGCGGAATGGCAAGATTTGGCAAAACAGATACCGAAGTTCGCTCAAGATCAGGAATGATTGACAGCGGAAAGGCTATAGAAATTGTCACTACAGACGACAGTAAAATTATTGTAAAACAAATAGATTAAATTTTATGGAACAGATCACAGTATTTCTGGTTTGGATAGGAATATCCCTCGTAGGATTAACCATCCTTTTATGGTTTTTCCCCATAACACTCTGGTTTCAGGCACTCATCTCCGGAGTCAAAATGTCACTCCTTCAACTTGTGTTGATGCGTTGGAGAAAAGTTCCTCCCGGAACAATAGTAATGGCAATGATTACAGGAACCAAGGCAGGATTGCAACTAAATCCCAACGAACTTGAGGCACACTTTCTTGCAAAAGGTAATGTATCTAAGGTTGTTAACGCCCTCATTTCGGCAGACAAAGCAAATATCGCCCTCAACTTTAAAATGGCCGCCGCCATTGACCTGGCCGGCCGTGACGTATTTGAAGCCGTTCAGATGTCAGTTAACCCAAAGGTAATAAACACCCCACCGGTAACAGCCGTAGCCAAAGACGGTATTCAGCTTATTGCCAAAGCCCGCGTAACAGTACGCGCAAACATCAAACAACTTGTAGGAGGAGCAGGCGAAGAGACAGTCCTTGCACGTGTAGGTGAAGGAATCGTATCAAGCATCGGATCGGCCGAAAGCCACAAATCAGTTCTCGAAAACCCCGACTCAATCTCTAAAGTCGTTCTGGAAAAAGGACTTGACGCAGGAACCGCATTTGAGATTCTCTCAATTGACATCGCCGACATAGACATCGGACGTAACATCGGAGCCGCCCTTCAAATGGATCAGGCAAATGCCGACAAGAATATTGCACAAGCACGCGCCGAAGAGAAACGCGCCATGGCAGTAGCCCTTGAACAAGAGATGAAAGCCAAAGCACAGGAAGCCCGCGCCAAGGTTATCGAAGCCGAAGCACAAATTCCAATGGCAATAGCCGAAGCATTCCGCGCCGGCAACCTCGGAATCATGGACTACTATAAGCTTCGCAACATTCAGGCAGACACCGAAATGCGCGACAACATCGCCAAGCCGCAAAAGTAGAATTCTCACAAGCTAACCTAAAAAATTAGCAACCAAAACACACCAAAAGGATGCCCTCAATGTTGGGCATCCTTTTTATTTATGCCCAATTCATATATCTTGCGACAAGGCTGTCAGCACGGAAAATCCTTAGCTGACACCTGTGTCGCAAGCTGTTCACAATAAACCCGTAATACCAAGCACCCTGTTCAGTAAAAAGAGCAACCTTAAAACTCAACCTATTTGCAGATTAAAAAGAATTTGTATCTTTGCAATCCTTTCGGCCAACCCGCAAGATTTTTGGTGAGGTGGGTGAGTGGCTGAAACCAGCAGTTTGCTAAACTGCCGAACTCGTAAGGGTTCCGGGGGTTCGAATCCCCCCCTCACCGCCAAAGAAGAAAAAGCCGGGCAAACGCCCGGTTTTTTGTTTTTACGCCGAAGACTGAAAGCTCGCTTTCAAGGCTGAGAGAGTAGAAACAAAAAAACTTATGCTGCGCATAAGGCTTTTTCTTCTTTGAAGCACCCCCCCAGGGGAACGCCGAGTGAAACGAGGCAATCCCATCACTCAAAAGCGGTCTTTTCTTTTTTGCTTAATCTGCCACACGGCAGATGGGCTTTTTCCACTTTGAAGCACCCCCACAGGGGATCACGACGCGAAGCGGAGTAATCCCATGATCATCAGCCGTGGGTTTTATTGTTTTGAGGCCTCCCCACAGGGGAACGCCGAGTGAAACGAGGCAATCCCATCACTCAAAAGCGGTCTTTTCTTTTTTGCTTAATCTGCCACACGGCAGATGGGCTTTTTCCACTTTGAGGCACCCCCCAGGGGATCACGACGCGAAGCGGAGTAATCCCCTACGCAGCATAACTCAAATAAGAACCATGTTCCTGACGTCAGGAAAATGGTCGAGATTGGCTCAAAAACTGAGAGACCCTTAGAGGACATTGCTTTAACTAGGTATGACTGTTATTTAATCGTCAAACAAATAATTTTACCTTTGCATCTCAATTAATGAAAACATGAAACAGAAGAAGTTAACAATCACTGAGGCCGATTTTCTTCTTGCCAACCGCAGAGCTTCAAGGCTCGAAGAGTTTCAGGAGCACGGCCATCCCGTACGATTACGACGGATGATTCACAAGTCCAAAAAGGCTTACGACCGCAACCAAAGCAAAAGGGCTGCCATCAAAAGAGATGACAGCTCTTTTTTTGTAGCAATTATATCTGTCTAAGGAGACTCAGTCCTGAATTGTGTTTCATATCGTTTTCCTGACATAAGGAAAATGATAATATGCCTGAGGTAGCAGAAAATACAAAATAAACACTAAGGCATAGATCCCACTCCAAAAAATAAAAATTCAGAAATTTCACATCCAAACCACGCTCACAAGACCGAATAAACCGGTTTATACTCCAATCGTATACTCAAACGCTCATTAGCCCAACCCTTCTGAATATCAAGCAGAGCAAGGAATTCCTAACTTTTTAGAAAAATTTTAACTTTTCTCTAAAAAATTACTGCCCAATCACTTGGCATTTTCGTCTTTTGTTATAACTTTACACGGCTTTGTTGCAGACGCAGTTAGGCAACCCAACCCCCAAAACATATACCCGCACCACCACTACAAACCTAAAACCTAAACAACCCCACTAACATCCTAGATTTTTTGAATAAAGATATAAATCCCAACAAAGGTTTGGTTAGCCAACTATTTCTCAGAAGCTAACCTTAACTTTTGTATACCTATAAACACGTTAGCGTTCATTGTAAGACATAGCAAATAAACAATATATATGGACTATTTATACGAAAATTTAGGCGACGAAAGATTTCAAGAATTTTGTAGTTGTCTTATCAGTAAAGAATTCCCAAATATTCAGGCATTTCCAGTTGGACAACCTGATGGAGGAAGAGACTCAATAGTTTTCCAGATGAATTCAACCATCAAAGAGTTTATTGTTTTTCAGGTAAAGTTTGTTCGTAATCCAAACGAAGATAGAGATATTCATAAATGGCTTACTTCTACGATAGAAGGAGAAGTGGAAAAAATAGATAAACTTATACCTAAAGGAGCTATTCGTTACTATTTACTTACGAATGTCAGAGGAACTGCCCACCTTGATAAAGGTTCGAAAGATAAAGTAAATAGAATACTTGAAGAAAATATCAAAATCCCTTCAATATGTTGGTGGAGAGATGATTTATCAATAATGTTTGAAAAGGATCCTCTTTTTAAATGGTCATTTCCCGCAATATTAAACGGGCAAGATGTGTTAAATGCTGTTTTATTTGAAAGCTTAAATGAGAATAAGGAGCGAAGAGAAAGTGTTATAAAAGCATACCTAGTTGACCAGTATGAAGCTGATAATGAAGTAAAATTCAAACAAATTGATTTGCAAAACCGTCTATTAAACCTATTTACAGATGTTCCAATAAGAGTAAAGAAATACAACGAAAAGAATAAAGCATTAAGATATACATTAGGATCATTAGATTACCAAAGAAGAATTCCTGTAAATGACGATAATCTATATCTTGAGGATAGGAATGATGTAGGCGCTGCTGAATTTCTTTTACACCCAAAAGTTCAAAGCGAGATTGAAAGAATATTACTTGAAGGAGGACCTGGACAAGGTAAATCAACGATTGCACAGTACATATGCCAAGTCCATCGTGCTCGATTATTAAACAAATCAAATGACATTGACTTACTTCCCAAAAACATTAAAAATACACCTGTAAGATTGCCGATTAAAATTGATCTTCGTGATATTTCTAATTGGGTCGAAAAAAAGAATCCTTATCAGGGAATTCTAAGTCAGGAATATTTTGAAAACATTTGGAAAAATTCTTTAGAATCATTTATAGTTGGTCATATTTTTTACCATTCAAAATTAGAAGAGTTTACCTCGTCCGATTTCATAGCTATATGCAAACTAAGCCCTATGCTTTTTGTATTTGATGGCTTTGATGAGATTGCTAACATTAGAGTTAGAAGTGAGGTAATTGAATTCATAAATAAAGGAATTACTCGGATTGCTGCAAATTCTAAGTCAATACAAATTATAATAACAAGTAGACCTGCTGCATTTTCTGATACTGTTGGATTTTCAATAGATAATTATCCTCACTTTGAACTAACAGATATTACACTCCCAATAATCAATGATTATGTTGAAAAATGGATTAAAGCGAGCAAGCTTGATACTAGAGATGCAAACGAATTAAGGAAACTTATCAAAGATAAACTTGAAATGCCTCACTTAAAAGACTTAGCAAAAAGTCCAATGCAATTAGCAATTTTTATAAGTTTATTAAGGACTAAAGGTCAATCCTTACCAAATAAAAGAACAGCTCTATATGATAGTTATATAGAATTATTTTTTGATAGAGAATCTGAAAAAAACAAATTAATAAGAGATAAGCGTGATCTAATAATTGCTATTCACCAATATCTAGCTTGGGTTCTACATTCTGAAGCAGAATTGTATAAGAATAATGGAAGTATACATATAGCTGATTTGAATCTTAGATTAAAAGAATATTTGGAAAAAGAAGGACATGATACCTCGATTGCAGATCAATTGTTTGATGTAATGAAAGAAAGAGTTTGTGCATTAGTATCGCGAGTGCAAGGGACTTTTGAATTTGAAGTTCAACCGTTAAGGGAATATTTTTGTGCGAAACATTTATATAAATCAGCCCCTCATTCATCTGCTGGATCAGTTAAAAATGGAACTAAACCGGATAGACTTCATGCAATCTTAAGAAACTTTTATTGGCAAAATGTTGTAAGATTTTTTGCTGGTTGTGCTGACGCTGGCGAGCTGGACATGATTATCCAAGAATTAAAAGAACTTCAAACAGATGAACTTTTAAAATATACGAATTATCCACGAATAATAACTTCACAAATACTTTCTGATTATGTTTTTTCACAAAAACCATTAAAGTTAAAAGATGTTGTTCAAATTATTGTTGATGGAATAAATATCGGCAATATTATTGACCAAGATAGGAGGTTTGCTTCAAACGAACCTTTACTTTTACCAAATGAATGTGGAAGAGTTGAGTTAATCAAAGAATGTTTTTCCCAATTATCAAAATTCCCGAACAGTGATTATTCTTATGACTTGATAGGTATAATTAACAATAATCCATTAAATAATTCAGAAAATTGGTTAGAATTTCTTCCATTAATAAAAGGAGAGCAATTAACAACTTGGTTGGAATACGCATATAAAATGCAACTAATATATAAAATAGATGAGGATATATTGTATAGAATTCTAAATGAAGGTGATATTATTCAAACAAAGAAACGTATTCAAATATTGTTGAACGGAAATCGATTGGAAGTCATTGATAAAGATATTGATTTAAAAAACATTCTATATTCTGGGATTTTAAATAACGAATTGAGCGTATTTCGCAGAAATAATCCAGTACATAGTTTAAATTTTCTTACCCTTATTTTACATCCTTATATATTATCTAGCTTTTTAAGTAATGAAGAAATGAATGCCACTTTTATAAATTATTTTAATCATTTTATTGACAGGCATTCAAAAACAAAAAACACATCGAAATTAATAACTGAATTTATCGTTTCTGATGATATTGATAGAACAATCCAAGCGTTATCTAATTCTTTGAATTCACTATTTAATTATCCTATTGCCAATTTTAAGAACAATATTGAACCTTGGGATATTTTAGTAGAAAATTGTAGAGAAGTCTTGAAAGACAATTGGAGCTTAAATATTGTTGCAACCATTGCAGCAGGTATTAAATCAAAAGATGAAACATATGATGAATATAACGAATTAAACAATTCTTCACTTTCTTTATGCAAAAGAACAAGATGTGCAAGAATGAAATCAGGAAATGTAAAATATTGGGAGTTGCAATTTTCTGAAACCTCTAATAATCTTTTTACGCTTCTTGTGTTTTTCACATGGGCAACTCCAAAGGTAATTGTACAGTTATTGCCTTTAATTTCACAAATACTAAAGTCTTTAGATTCCGAAAAACTAACATTACTGTCTAATGCGTTATCTAGTACTACTAATAATTCCACCTTTGAAAAGTCTCAACACATATATATCATAACAGAAATTGAAAATAAAGAAATTGAAGATATTCTGAAATATATTTTATCTCTAAGATTTAATGAGGAGAATAGACATAAATTTATATACAATCATATTAGTAATTTTAGTGGCATTTTAGAAGAAGCTAAGAAAATTAAATTCCAATATTTATTAGGGGCGTTTTTTAAAGACCCTACTAATACTGCTATTTTATTTGAAATTAAAAAAGCATATAAGGAAACTTCTCAATATGATGAAAGAAGATATTATAGTTATCGTATGTCTGAACCAATTAATTTGCCGTATGGTATTGCACAGACAATCATGAAGGAATGTAAGGAATACCCAATTGTTATAAGTTCTTTAGCAGAAAAAACATGCAGACTATATGCCAATGAGAAATTTAAAGCTGTTGGAGAAACTGCAAAAAATGAAAAATGGTTTGAAGGAAACTAAAACAACGAAACGCTAACAAGCGGTATAAAACATTGGGGATTAAGTGGTTATGCAAGCGTTCTGCCCCGCATCAAGTTCGGTGTAACTGGACAGGATAGTAGCCCGCAATCCCCAACGATTTCATACCGCCAACCGTTGGCGGGAATTAAAAAAAACGACATGGATAAGGATGAGATGGAATTAGAAAAGTATAAAATTGCAATAGACTTATTAAAATACGAAGGTGTAATGTTATGGCAGATTATGTCTGCATATATGATTGTAAATACGGTTTTCCTTGGATTTATTTCGCAAGCTGCATTTAAGGATTATAAAGATTATACATTCCATTATGACCCGATTTGTTTCCTTGCAGGCATATTTGGATTAATCTTAATTGTACCATGGTTAGGAACATTCTTACGTAATTCTGATTATTACCATTTTCGAATGGCTCAATCAAAGAAAGTTGAGCCTGATGGTTGGTGTTTATTAAGAGATAATGGTGAAGATTTTGCAAAGGGTAGAGAGGTGCAAATTGAGGGTAAAAGATATCAAATAGTCTGTTTAGGTCGATTAATGAGAAATAAGCGAGCCGTATACTGGATGATAGCCCTATTTGGGATTATATATAGTATTTTGATTATTTTATTTGGCCCATGGTGGCCAATTCAAATTTTAAAATAAGCGTTTATGAGCGACGAAATAAATGATGTTTATCTAAAAGTTGATCGCCTCTTTAAACTAGGATTAAAGGCTCAAATCAAAGGTTCGGAATTATCATTTAATAGATTCTTGCATGTTGATGATTTAGTACAAGAAAAGAAATACTATGTTTTAATTATTAATAATAAGGGTCTTCATTTTAATGATTTGAGTGGGTTATATGTCGGATTGATTAAGATTATTGAACAGGAATTGGATAAGATTAAAAATGAGATTGATAATTACGAACATCATAAAATGCATGATTTGACATACGATGAAACATTTGTTAATTATGAGCTTGAAGGATTAGGTTATCGAGAATGCAAATTACATAAAATTATCGAACAAATAGAAAAGAATAAAACAAGGAAAATTAATTACTGACAACACACAATATTGCCAATAAGGGTTTCAGAGGTATAAGAAGGGTTTTACCCCCGATTCTACGTTTCGTATAATTGGATAGAAAATCGCTCTCAAACCCTTACTGGCCTCACTATCATGCGTTAGTAGTATTTATAATTCAACAATAAACTATGAACGAAAAGGATAAGAATGAAATTTTATCATTAAGTCAAGACTTAGGCGAATTAGCATTAGACAGTATATTAAAAGATGGTTTGTTTAAAGACCTACCTCTAATTGGCTCTGTTTTTTCAGTTAGCAAGTTATTACTATCTGTAAATGATAGAATGCTATTAGTTAGGCTAATACACTTTATTAATGACTTAAATTTAAAAACTCAAGAAGAAATTGATGATTTTAAAGCGAAATTCTTTAAGAATGAAGATTACTCCAAAATTGGATCAAAGCTATTACTTATAATAGAGAAAGCTGATAGTGCCACAAAAATCAAATGGCTTGCAAAATGTTTAAGGTTATTCATTGATCAAGAAATTGATAAAAAACATTTTTTACGCATGTCTTCAATTATTAATTCAGCTTATACTGAAGATGTTGAAAAAATATCAATTTTCAATAAGCGAGCTGAAATTACATCCTTTAATGATCTAATTGAAACATACATTCTTGATCACTTATTTTCTTTAGGACTTCTTGAAAGTCATGGATTTGATGGTGGTACTAATGGGGAAAATTCAGGGACTATTTATGCATTAAATGAATTCGGATGTATTATGAATCAAAAAATTGTATAAACTACCGCTAAAACGGAGTATAGTCCAGCCCCCGGATAGGACTGCAGAGCCTATCATTAGGTAGACAATACCCCCAATCTGTTATAGGCTAGGCAAAAATGCATCCAGAATCTAATAGAGCAAAGTAATGTCAAAAACTAAAAAAGAAAAACCATATCAAATTGAACTGGATAAAGCTTGGAAAGAATTTGGAGAAAATAATTTTGAAAATGCATCCAATATAGCTAACAAAATTATTACTGAGTACTCAGATGCAATTGGAGCATTTGCCCTAATTGCTCATATTGATTTTGAGAATAATAAATATGAAGAGGCAGTTAACAAGTTTAAGAATTGCCTTAACTTGGATAAAGAGCAAAAAAATCATGGGTATTTTTATTATTGGATTGGTCGCATATATGATTATTATGATTTTGATTCAAAAAATTCAATATACGATAGAGATAAAGCAAATGATTTTTTTGCAAAAGCTTTAGAACATAACAATTATCCGCCCGATTTAATATTAAGGGTCTTAAGAAATAAGACAAATTCTGAAGAAGAAATACTCTTATTAAGGGGAGTCAAAGAATTTCCAGATTTCATGACATTTTATGCCCAACTTTTTAGTAATTCTAAGATTGAAAATAATGAGAGTTTACTTGAAATTCTAAAAGAAGGATATAACAATACGAAAAGCTACACTATAGGATTTTTGATTGGAAAGTATTATGAAGAAAATCAAAAATATGATGAAGCAATTACAAACTATAAAATTTGTTTAAATGCAATATCAAACGACTCTGAGAAAAAATATTTTTATCACAGTTTAGGTTCTACATATTTTAAAAGTGAAAAGTTTGATGAGTCCCTTGAGTTTTATGGAAAGGCATCTGATACAGATAATGGTATTTTTTCAACGATTTCGATATTTCAAGCTTCCTACATATGCTTATTACAGAATAATAAAAGTCAAGCAATTGAATATTTTGAAAAGCTTAGAATAAAAGAAGGCTTTTTTCAAATTGACCTAAATGATAATTTGGTATGGTTAGAAAGTGAATACCCGACAGACATTGGACACATTATTGATTTTAAGATTTTTGAAAAAAAGCTGAGAGAATTAAGAAAAGAAATAAATGACGAGAGTAAAGATATAGTAAGTCAGGTACTCGTCGTAATACTTAAAAATAATAGTAAATTTTATGATCGGTTTAGAATTTTAAAGCAACTTGTTAATGATTATTCTCGAGACTATATAGTTGATGAGTATATAGATTCATATTCTGACTACTTTGAATATCTTAAAGAATCAAAAAAAGGCATTGAAAGTCTATACTCAAACTTAATTGATGATATATCTAATTCATTTTTAATTAAACAGAAACTCGTTTCAAGTTATACCTTAAAATCTATTATTAAACATCTATTTTCAAAAGAAGATTTTGGGAAAATTACACGTATTGGTAATCTACTGAACCCAGACGAAATTTCAAAAGTTGGTTTTTGGTTTGATTTAGCATATTCGTTTGGAGAAACTGGAGACAAATTGAATGCACGTAAAGCATATGATATTGCAATTGAAATTAACCCAGAATCTAGTGCTTCATATAACAACCTTAGTATTATCTATGAAAAGAATGAGGAATTTAGTGAAGCATTAAGATGTATCAGTGAGGCAAGAAAACTAGAGCCAGATAAGGAATTATACGAACGTAATTTCAACAGAATAAAGCAACTAGTAAATGAAGATAATCAAAGGAAATTAGAATTTGAGAAATCGACAAGTAATCTGGAAAATGAAACAGACTTTGCAATATCAAAGTTGAGTTATTTTATTAATAATATTAAATCGGATTCAAATTATACGAATAACAGTATTCCAATTGCAAATTGGATGTTTCCCAAATTAATTGGTGCTAATAGAGAACTTGCCAATTCACTAAAGGAACAATGGCTAGATAAAGGATATATTATCAAAACTAATGAAAGGACAGAAAATAAAGTGTTTTTTTATTTTCTAAATCCTTTTATTGAAAATGCTATTGAAAAAATAAATGCTTGTAAATTAGATGAAAAATGGGTTAATGGATTTTCTGCTATAACTAAAGATATGTTGGAAGAAATTAACTATCCTGATAATATTTTAAGAATATCAAAAATCAATAAAAAATACAGAGGTTTTATTTTGAGGGATTATAAGGAACTATGTATAAATTATCTTCTTAAAAATGAGAAAGCAACCTTAATTCTTGCAGGTTCATTAACAGAATATTTGTTGACATATTATTGCGAGAAAAAGAAGATACAAAGTATTTCTTATTTATCTCCGAAAGGAAGTTCGATTACTAAAAAGCTATATGACTGTGTATTGGATGATTTAATAAAATACTTTGAAGCTGAAAGCATCTTAAAATCTGATTTTTTTCATTTGAATAACTTAGCGAGAATATATAGAAATTATGTTCACCCAGGGAAAGAACTTAGAGATTCGGATGAATTAAGTATAAACAAGGCAAAAATATGTTTTATTGGGGTGTCAGAATTAATAAAAAAAATAGTGTGACAAACCCAGCCCATAAAATCGCATATAGCCAATTTATAGAGCTACACAGCATTTAGAGTGATAAATATAATTAACTAATAAAACTAAAAATTATCCTTATGAGAAATTCTAAATTGATTTTAATACTCTTTCTCCTTTCCGTTTTTTCACTAGATGGATTTGCTCAAAAAACAGAAACTGATTGGGAAAAAGTAATAGTAACAAGAAATAGTGATGATGTTAAAGGTCTAAAAAGATCTGGAGATGTAAGCGCTGTAACGAGTATGGTATTGGGAAAGCAATCAAAATTAAGAAAAGAAACAACTATTAAAATCAAAAAAGAGGCAGCAAAGATTGGAGCATCAATTGTCTTGATTTCGTCAGATGAATTTGCAATGACTCCAATTAACAATGTTAATATGGTAGGTGTTGCCTTTTTTCTGGATAACAAAAATGATTCTTTGACAAATAATGTTCCAATTAACAATCAAAAAATAACGGAAACAGATTGGAAAAAGGTTATTATTACTCTCAATAAAGATGAAATAGTTGGCTACACAAGAGTTGGTGATATAAGTGCCGAAACAAGTAAATTATATGGGAAACAATCAAAATTGAGAGAAGAAACGACTATTAAAATTAAAAAGGAGGCAGCAAAGATTGGAGCATCAATTGTATTGATTTCAGTTGATGAATTTGCTGCAACACCGATCAATAATGTTAATATGGTAGGAGTTGCATATACAAAATAATCTGGCGCAACATCGCGTACGCGTATACAACATTGGGGTTAAAAAAGGCTAAAATAATAGTACTTATCCCAATCAGCGCTTTTATCAGCAGTTAGAACGAGGCTCACAATACCCAATGTTTCATTATAGCAGAAGTTTTAAATATGTTTCAAATTAAAAAATGACAAACCAATCACTTCGAGAAGAATTTAAAATTAAAAACCAAAATGCAGCTATTGCGTCAAAAATAATTCGAGATTCTTTAGAAGAAAGAGTAATTCAAGAAGATGGGCCAGAAAGTAAATCAAGAAAATATGTTAGTTATATACCAATATGGGCATAAAATCTTATTTGATGGTTATTTGATTATCCGAACCAAACTCTTGCAAATATTACTGAATATCAATCATATATTATTTGAAGGTTATTTGACAACAACCAATTTATACCAGTTAGCAACAAGCAATATGATCAATGGAGAGGGACAGTGACTCTTCCCACAATGGGCCACTATCTCTTACCTACAATAACATATTTAACAAAAAACACAAATCCAGCCAATCCCTCGTGATATAGAAATAATTTTTAACACCGATAACACCATGAACTACTTCCCCGAACTCAATAAATTTCTTTCTCAAGCTAAGACCAGTGAATTAGGTACATCAGGCTATCTAAAAACATTCCAAGAACTAACAGTTAAAGTAAGCTTCGGGCAAGGAAATCAAGCCAAAATACCTTGGATAGCCTTCCTAAATAGTGTGGACAAAGTTCAGAATGGAATTTATCCAGTCTATCTTTTTTACAAGGATAAACATCTATTGATCCTCGCTTTTGGTATAAGCGAAACAAATCCGCCGGGTAGAAAATGGAATATATCAGACGTTAAAACCATCGAACAATATTTCAAAGAACAAGGCTTGGGCAAACCAGAAAGATATGGCAGCTCTTTCGTGTTTAAGAGTTATGACACAACCCAAAATCTTGTGGAAGAAGAAATTAACAAAGATTTAAATGAGATGATTTCAATATACAAGGCAAACTCCAGCGAAATAAAAAGTACGACTTCTCCACAAGAAGAGACCTTTAGCCACATACCATTCTATAATTCAGCCTCAAAAGCAGGATATTTCATTGAAAAATCATTTTGCAATCGCTTCATCGCCTCCCTCCTCACCAAACCATTCGTAATTCTCACTGGCCTCTCCGGCTCAGGAAAAACAAAACTTGCACAGGCATTTGCACAGTGGATCTGCCAGGATAAGAGCCAGTACCAGATTATTCCCGTGGGTGCCGACTGGACCAATCGGGAGCCACTACTGGGTTACCCAAATGCACTTAATCCAAAAGAGTATGTAAAACCCGATAACGGAGCTCTGGAATTAATCATACAAGCTAACAACAGGCCCCATCTGCCACATTTTCTGATTCTGGACGAAATGAATTTAAGTCACGTTGAGCGGTATTTTGCAGATTTTCTGAGCGTAATGGAGTCTAAGAAAGAGATACAACTCTACTCAAAAGGCACTGTAGAAAATGGAGTTCCGGCAAAACTGAAAGTTCCTTCAAATTTTTTCATAATTGGCACTGTAAACATTGACGAAACCACTTACATGTTCAGCCCTAAAGTACTTGACAGAGCGAATACAATTGAGTTTCGTGTGACAAAAGAGGAGATGGAGAGCTTTCTGGGTAATATAAAAGAAATTGACATAGATGCTCTTAATGGCATGGGCAAAGGAATGGCTGAAAGCTTTCTTGAAATGGCAGCCGGCAGGTCTGAGGAGACAGAAGATATAACCCAGATAAAAGATGAGCTGGTTAAGTTCTTTGGAGAACTAAAAAAATCCGGTGCAGAATTCGGGTACAGAAGTGCTACGGAAATATTGCGTCTGATTAATAACCTGACAGCCCTGGACAACAGTCTGACAATTAATCAAAAGATTGATATTGCCATTATCCAGAAGCTTTTACCCAAACTTCACGGCTCACGGAGAAAGCTCTGTCCGGTTCTGGAAACATTGGGAAAATTCTGCTTAAGTGAAGATATAGACATTGTTAAAACTGTTTTCAAGAAGGCAGACTTTGACTTCGGCGCAAAAGAGGTGAAGTATCCGCTTTCACTTGAGAAAATTTCCCGGATGTATCGTGGGGCAAATGATAATGGGTTTGCCAGTTTTGCAGAGGCTTAGATGGAAACCGTTTCAAACATAGAGATTAACCTTGACTCAATTCAGGAGGGCTTACGGCTTTATATTGATGCCCGTATGCCCGATTCTTTATATGATGCAGGAACAGAGGCTGCTGAACATAATGAGGCCAGATATCAGCTGAAAGAAGGCTGTTTTTACGATTATGAGTTAAACGACAATCATTATGTATTGGGCGATGTTGGAGAGAATATCATACAGCAGCACAGACGCACTACACATGTTGGGGTAATTTCACCAAATATTTTTGTAGGAACCCTTTCAATCCCTCTGCTGGAGAAAGGAGCCAATCAGGAACGTGGCAAAATTGAACTTGAAGTTCAGTCTGTAAAAAGCGGATATCGTGACGATTACCGGGACATGCTTGAACTGATTACCGAAAAGTGCACAGATTTGCTTTTACAGGCCAGCTCTCCCGTATCTCACAGTTTTGAAGCTGATTACACCAGAGACAGTCAGTCGCTTTATCAGAAATTTATCTTTATAAAATCTATTCTGCATACATCAGAATTTGCAGAAGCTGTACACAGAATTGTTACCAGCCCTGTAACCAGATGGACAAACACTAGTGAAGAAAAGGATATTCGTAACGCCAGGCGTTTTTCAAACACCAATATAAAGGAGATTCTGAAAGGCGGAAGCAGAAGCAGGTTGCCTGAGACACATTTCCTAAGAAACTACGGGATTGAGACACTGCCCGAACGAATCACCACAATAAGAAAGGCAGATTCTGTTGACACACCCGAAAACCGATTCATAAAACATGCGCTTGAAAACTTCCTGAAATTTTGCTCTGATATAAGTCAAAGGGCAAAAGAGTACGGGCATAAAAAAATGGAAAAAGAGTCTGAGATAACTATTCGTGAACTCGAAAACTATCTGAACCACACTCTTTTTAAAGATATATCCCGGCCAACAACCTTAAAACTCAACAGTCCTGTATTACAGCGGAAAGAGGGTTACAGGGAGGTGCTCAGAGTCTGGCTAATGTTTGATCTGGCAGCCAGATTAATATGGAAAGGCGGTGAAGATATCTATAGCGGAGGAAAAAAAGACATTGCCACACTTTATGAATACTGGCTCTTCTTCAAGCTGCTTGACCTGTTTCAGTCTATCTTTAATATTGAGCCAAAAGACATTTCAGATTTAATTGCAGAAACTCCTGACGGATTAAACCTGCAGATTAAGCAGGGAAAATTCACTGCCCTTAACGGAATTTACGACTCCGGATCAAGAAAACTAAATGTACGCTTCAATTATAACCGATCTTTCAGCGGGATGAAACCCTATCCAGAATCCGGAAGCTGGACAACAACGTTAAGGCCTGACTATACCCTCTCATTCTGGCCTCTTGGTATTTCAGAACATGAGGCAGAAGAGCAGGAGCTAATTGTACATGTTCATTTTGATGCAAAATACAAAATAGCCAATATGGCAGATTTCCTTCAAAGGAACGCAGAGAGTGAACTGGATAGCGAAAAGGACGAAAACCGCAAGGGTGTTTATAAGAATGCAGACCTTTTGAAAATGCACTCATACAAGGATGCAATCAGAAGAACCGGAGGGGCTTACGTACTCTATCCCGGCGATACACCTTTTAAACAGAGAGGGTTTCATGAAATTATTCCTGGGCTTGGAGCTTTCCCTGTAAGGCCATCTAAAACAGAAAACGGTGTTGATGAACTGAAAGCGTTTATACTGGAAATAATTGATCACTTCTTAAACCGCGCATCTCAAAGAGAGAAGATTGCTTACAGAACATTTGATATTTACAAAACACCTCCGGAGCCGGACAATGTAGTCAAAGAGCTAATGCCGGAACCATTTAACAGTAACAGAGACCTTATCCCCGACGAAACCTTGGTACTGGTAGGATACTATAAATCACCTGAACAACATAAGTGGATTGTTAAAACAGGGCTCTATAATTTCAGAATGGGCACAGGATCCGGCTCTCTGATGTTTGATAAGGAGACGGTTAGTTCTAAATACTTGCTGTTGCACACAACTGGAGATTCTGAATCAGGTGATCTCTGGAGAATAGTGAGCAGAGGACCAAGAGTCTTTTCAAAGCAAGACTTAATCAAAAAAGGATATCCATCTCCTAATCACGACTACTACCTGATTTTTACAATTGAACCTGTAACTGATACAGAGTTTGAAAATGTGAAATGGAACTTTAAAAATCTGAAAAACTACACTTCAGGCAGAGCCTCAGCCATTCCTTTCACAACAACCCTTGCCGAACTCATGCAAAACAAAATCAAATAACCTTAAAACACACCCCCATCACCTCAACAATTTAACCCTATGACCAAATCACTAATAGTAATTGATATCCAAAACGATATCACAAAGAATTACAAAGAAATAATCGGCAATATAAATAACGCCATAGAATGGGCGGTTAGCAATAACATTCCCGTCGTTTACATAAGGCACGAAAATTTATCAGACGGCACAAGGACCTTTAAACCCAATACCCGCGGGGCGGAATTAGTTCCGGATATGAAAATTGCATCAAAAAATATCTTCACAAAATCCAAGGGGAACGCATTAACCAGTGAGGAGTTTGCAGATTTCATCGCCAAAAACAAAATTGATGAATTCTATATAACAGGAGCAGATGCAGTTGCCTGTGTCAAATCAACCTGTTTCAATATGACTAAGGCAAATTACAAGGTTAATGTCCTAAAAGACTGCATTACAAGCTATGATAAAAGAAAAATTGACGAAATGCTTCATTATTATGAGAGTAAAGGCTGTAACCTCATAACTTTGAACGACCTGAAATAACAGCAGAGAAATAATTCAAGCATCCATCCTATATTTCGGCAGCATTTTGATTTTACTGCCAATTTATAGTTTTATTATTATATTTGTTCTCTAATCTTTAAACTATCGCAACTGATAAATTAAATATTGACCAACTTAAAGATTTTTTCAAAGACAAAGAAAGCTTTGAAACATCTGATATTGTAAAATTTTACTTACAATGGGAACCGGAAATAAAAACAACTACAATAAATTGGAGAGTATATAATTTGGTACAATCCGGCGTTTTGAAAAGGATCGGAAGAGGTAGATTTGTAATTGGCAAAAACAGGGTTTATCAACCTGAGGCATCAACTAAAATAAAATCACTCTACACAAAGCTAAATAAAGAATTTCCTTTTTTGAGAATATGCATTTGGAACACCTCTTCTTTAAATGAATTTATGATTCATCAACCGGGTAGATTCTACATACTTATTGAGGTGGATAAAGAAGCTGTACAATCTGTATTCTTCAATTTAAAAGAGTATAAATTTTCTGTGTTTGTTGAACCTACAAAGGATTTAATTGAAAAATATTTACCTGATCAAAAGGAAACCTTTATCGTAAAGTCTTTGGTTTCAGAAGCTCCATTACAAACAATAAACGGAATCAACTTGCCAACAATTGAAAAAATGTTGGTTGATATTTTTTGTGATGATGTGATATTTGCTGCTCAACAAGGTTCTGAAATGAGAACTGTTTTTCGGGAAGCATTCAAAAAATATACTGTAAATGAGAGTCGTATGATACGATATGCCGATAGGCGAAGGAAAAAAGAAAGCTTTCGGGAATATTTAAACTCAATATCTAATTTACGGCAGCAAAATTGATATGCTGCCAATTTATAGGACATGATTGATAGAGATAAAATTACATTAGACTGGATAACTAAAGTTTCTGAAGAAAACCAAAATGCCGATAAAATATTGGTTGAAAAGACAATTCGTGCTCTTTTGCTTTTAGAGGGATTAGTAAAACAAAAACTATCTTTCGTTTTTAAAGGAGGTACTGCGTTAATGCTTCAATTGAATTCATCAAAAAGATTATCGATAGACATTGATGTAATAATGCCTGTAAAACCTGAGAATCTAGAAGAATTACTTGATGGTGTTGCTTTAGATCAAGGTTTTCTAAGAAAAGAATTGCAGCAGCGCAATGCAAATTCAAAAATTGATAAAGCTCATTATAAATTTTACTATATCCCCATACATAAAACAAGGGACGATGAAGAATTTGTATTGCTAGATATACTTTTTGAAGAAATACAATATAAGAACTTGTTTGAGCTCATAATTAAGTCTTCATTTTTACCTGATATTGATCCTCAAGTAACAGTTAAATCAGCATGTTTAGAAGATTTAACAGGAGATAAACTCACCGCTTTTGCCCCAAACACTACCGGGATACCTTATTTTAAAGACAAGGACAGCATGAGTATGGAAATCATTAAACAGTTATATGATATTGGTAATCTGTTTGATAAAGTAACCAACATAGATACTATTAAAACTACATTTCAAAAGTTTGCAAAAACGGAACTTGAGTATAGGGAAATGAATAACCTTTCTGCCAAAGACGTTTTGGAAGATATTTATCAAACCTCTTTATGTCTTGTAACTAGGGGAGCTGATGGTAAAGGTGATTTTGAACAATTACAACAAGGCATTCAACGAGTTTCAAGATTTATTTTTTCAGAAAGCTATCATTTAGAAAAGGCAATTACACACGCTTCAAAAGCTGCTTATGTTGCAGCCTTAATTAAACATGATGGCAATACTATTGAAAAATTTAGTAACCCATTACAAATGAAAGACTGGCTAATTGCCCAACCAATAAATACAAAACTAAACCGTTTGAAAAGGTCCAATCCTGAAGCCTTTTTTTACTGGTATAAAATTTACGAATTAGAAACAAAAGAATAAACTCCTCACCCAATGCCCATCCGCCAAATCCTCTCCAACAAAAAACAATACCTCGACCTCCTCCTCCTCGCAGATGAGTCAGAAGAGATGATAGACAAATACCTGCCTCAAGGAGATCTGTTTGCCCTGTATGACGATGATTTGAAAAGCGTCTGCGTAGTAGCCCCTATAGACAGCGAAACCTGCGAACTCAAAAACATAGCAACATACCCTCAGTATCAGGGCAAAGGGTACGGCACAGATTTGATAAACTACATATTTGATTTCTACAAAAACCAATACAAATACATGCTAGTTGGGACAGGCGAAGTACCCTCAATCCTGGCCTTTTACGAAAGCTTTGGATTTAAAGAGACCCATCGGATAAAGAACTTTTTCACAGACAATTACCCCCACCCTATGTACGAGGGTGACATACAACTCGTAGATATGATTTATCTAAAAGCAGTAATCACTGAATAAATTCATTTCTGAAATAATAGATTTTGTAACTTCATCCTGATTTAAAAATTGAATTTTACACAGACTCCCGTTGGCGTTCACACTAATAAGGACAAGTAACATCCCATTATTGTAATCGGTAATTTAGAATCCCCAAATTTTGGCAAATAAGTGTCCCAGCGGGTGGCAATAAAAAATCCTTCATATTTTTATAATTCAAACGCTAAATGAACATAAAATTATGAAGGATACACAAAAATCCCGGAGGATCATTATGTGGAACAATGTTAAAGATGTCTCTAGATGAGTAACTAAAACTCTTGCCGGAAGAGAGAGGTAAAAAACTTGCCCCATATGAGTCATTTATTTATGGTTTGCTTGATGAGTTCCTATTTATTTCCTAAATTTTATTAACATTAGAACAGGATTATCATTCTCTTTAATATTATTGCAAATATCTTTTAATCCGAGAGGCAGTGAATCTCTATTTTCCAATAAGAAATAAGGAGGGATCAGAGTTGCTGCAATATTAGAATTTAATGTTAGCGTAAGAGAGTTAATCTCCAAGAAATTATGAATTAAAGCTAGTTGAAAATTATTTTTGAAATTTTTATCTTTGATTTGGCTAGACATTTGTTTTAAGATAAAAAATCTCTTATTCTCTTTGTCATAGACATAATATCTGACTTTACCATTTGGGTCAGATATATGAGAAAATAAAGTTGCAAAAAAAACATATTTATTTGTTTCAATAGTTGGATAAATTTGTATATTATCAGAAGTATATGGAGTTTTGTCAACAAACCTTGGAATAATTTTTAATTTGTTATTTATAAAATAAATTGTATCCGATCGTAGACTAAATAAGAAATTTCCGTAATTTGAGTTTATTATTGACGAATATTCCAAGACACCGTCAGGGTCAAATACATATGGCCGCTTATAATTAAATGGGATTGATGATTGAATTTCAAATTTTGATGACAAAATAGTAAGAACTGGTCTAGTATCGCCATCTCGAAAAACTCTTCTATAACCTAGAAATTCTGAATTTTCAATTAAACAAACGTTTTGAAAGTAGATTACTTTATCTGAGGAAAAATGTCTTAAGTATTTACCGTTAAAATCATAAACTAACAATTTTTTACCATCTCCAGCAAAACAATAAATTTCATTCTTTGTAGAGTCAGCTAAAAAATCGATTAGTCCAATAAATTCCCTTGGGCCTCTACCAATATCCGCAATTTTTGTTATTGGATTGCCATCCCTATCATAAATAACAATTTTTTTATTATAATCTAATAAGAATATTTTATTGTTTGCAATGTATATCTCACGAGCTTTATTAGTAAAACCAGTTATCAAAATAGAGTCTTTTCCAGGATTAAGTTGAATATACTCAACATCCGCAACATCGCTTAACTTTAAATCAATCTCAGGGTAATTTTCATTTGCATTAAAAATTGCAAAACTTTTCTCAGGTGAGTCACAACTTGCAATAATTAGAATTAAAAAAAAAACAAAAAATTTTCATAAAAAACATTTTAATTGATATTAAAATAAGAAGTTGTATTGTCGAAATCCCCATTTTGTCGAAACCCCTAAACGGAGGACAGCGTCTCTTTAGACAAATTTAATAAATTTGTAAGGAGAAACGACATTATGAAAAAGACAAAATTTAGTGAAACACAAATCATCAAAGCCATCAGAGAATATGAATAAGGAACAACTGCAGATGTTATTTGCAGAGAGTACGGTATCTCCAGAGCCACGTTATACTTATGGAAGAAAAAATACTCAGGGATGGAATCAAGCCATTTAAAACGATTAAAGGAACTTGAAGAAGAGAACCGTAGGCTCAAGCATATGTATGCAGAACTTTCCATTGATCATAAGATATTAAAGGAGGTCATAGAAAAAAAGCTCTAAAGCCAGAAGCGAAAAGAGCATTAGCAGAAGAAATTATAACAGAAAATGAAGTTAGCATCGTTTTTTTATAAAGATGGTTTTTGGAAGATTTACTGCCACCTGAGGAATGAAGGTTATCAGTGAAATCACAAAAGGGTATACAGGGTTTATAAATTGATGAATTTAAACTATAGAAGACGATTAAAACGCAGGCTACCATCAAGAGAAAAAGAAACATTAATCACGCCTAATGGTATGAACTTGAGCTGGTCTATGGATTTCGTAAGCGATGTGTTAACAAACGGGAGAAGGTTTAGAGTATTAAATATTATTGATGATTATAACCGAGAAATAATTGCAATGGAAGTAGGTACATCAATGCCATCCGAAAGGGTTTTGAGTATTTTGGAGAAAGTTATTTGGTGTGTAGGAAAACCAGAAAGCATAAGGGTAGATAACGGGCCGGAGTTTATTGCAGATTTTTTTAATCTTTGTGCAATGGCAACAGAATAAAAATCAAATATATTCAGCCAGGCAAACCTACTCAGAATAGCTTTGTTGAGCGGTTTAACGGAAGTTATAGAAGAGGAATACTGGATGCTTATTTATTTGATAATTTAAACCAGGTAAGAGAACTGACAGAAATATGGATGAATGATTACAACAAATCAAGGCCACATGAGTCGCTAGGAGATATATCTCCAAAGGCATTCTTAGAAAAAATGAAAACACAGATCGAAATAAAAGAAGCTATTTAACCAATATGTTTAAAAAGACACTGACCTAAAATGGGGATTTCGACACATTTAGGGGTTCCGACACTCCCATTAATTACCATCCGCCAAAACCAAATAAGAGCAATGTCAAAATGAAAATTTTTACAAAGAATAACTTATTAATTTGTGGAATTATATCCACAGTACTGTACGTTATTGCAACCATTCTAGGCGCATTAAAATGGCCGGAATATGACTCATTTGCTCAGTCAGTTAGTGAATTGATCGCCGTCAATGCTCCATCAGCACCATTGGTTATTCCGCTTTTTCTAATTTATAGCTTATTGGTTTTTGCTTTTGGAATAGGTGTATGGCTCTCTGCTGACAATAAAAAATCATTACGTATTGTAGCAGTTCTGATTATAGCAAAGGAGGTATTCGGAGTAATTGCCACACTTTTTGCACCGATGCATTTGCGAGGGGTTGAAACATCAAGCTCTGATACTTGGCATATTATATTAACTGCAGTAGGTGTTCTGCTTTGCATGTTTCCGGCGATAATTTTCAGTGCAAGGGCTTTTGGAAAAGGATTTTTGATTTTTTGTATTGCCACAATTATTGTTTTTCTGGTGTTTGGAGCCCTGGCTGGTATGGATGGAGCAAAAATTGCTGAAAATCTCCCAACGCCCTATACCGGCATTTGGGAACGGATAAATATTTTTATGTATTTTATCTGGGTGAATGTCCTGGTAATAAACCTTCTCCGGCATAATAATAACAAACGCACAACAGTTGAATAATTTACCCCTCCATCTATGAACCAATTTGAAATTGAAGTTGAAAAAGTTACGGGCTACTGCTCTTGTGGTTACCAGGTAGGTGACAAATTCTATGCAGAAGGCCTCAATACGCCCGACAAAGGCTTCTGCGGAGGCGCCTATATGATTCTCTTTCCTATGCAGACAGCCCTCAATTGTGGCGCTTTATTTAACTTTGAGACAAATCCAAAGTGCAAAACCAAATTGGCTTGCCCTGATAACGGAAATGTAACTTTTAAGATTACAATGATGTCCAGATAAGACAATGGAAAATGAAATACTAAAATACCTTTCGAAATACATTCCAATCACCCGGGAGTTGGAAGAGGAGCTTAGTAAAATAGAGTTTATAAAACTCTTTCCCAAAGGGACTATTCTGCTTGAGGAGGGTAAAATTTCAAATGAATGCTATTTCATAATTAAAGGTTGTATCAGAAGCTTTTATAATAGGGATGGGGAGGAAAAAACAACCGAATTCTATACAGAAGAACAAGCCGTAGTCCCCTCGGCATACGGAAAGAAAATCCCTTCAGATTATTATATTGAGTGCATTGAGGATACTATTGCCGGAGTGGGTACTCCTGAATTGGAAACAGAGGTGTACCGGAAATTTCCTCAGATAGAGTCATTAAATCGTGCACTTGGCGAGGTTATTATGGCAAAATACCAGGATACATTAGCTGAATTTAAAATGACTTCGCCCGAGGAGAGGTATCTGGCTCTGTTAAAAAACAGACCTGATTTAATTCAAAGAGCTCCCCAGCATCAAATAGCCAGTTATCTGGGAATTAAGCCCGAATCTTTAAGCCGGATTCGTAAAAGGATAGTGAAATAAAAATTCTGCCCCCTGCATTTCTTAACTTAAGTCAACGAATTGGCAGATAATGGCGCTGTAATTTTGTGTTGAAATAATTATTCAACTTTAAATTCGGATACTATGTATAAAGACGAAAAATTCTGGGACAGAATCGCCTCAAAGTTTGACAGAATTGAGCAAAATGACCCTGCTTACAAGATTTTTATTGAAAAGGCAAGAGCGTATTTAAAAGCAGATGACACAATTTTAGATTTTGGTTGTGGAACCGGGCTTATTTGCAATGAAATTTCCGAAAACTTCGGTTTTATTCATGCAATTGACATTTCCACCAAAATGATTGAAATTTCTAAAAATAAAGCTTCGCTGCGTAATATTAAAAACATTGATTTTGAACGCACAACAATATTCAATGAAAAATTCAAACCGGGTTCATTAGATGCAATTATTGCCTTTAATGTATTTCATCTATTAGAAGACCCTCAGACGCATTTTCAAAGAATATATCAAATACTAAAACCAGGAGGTCTGATAATTTCATCAACTCCTTGCATGAGCGAAACCCAATTTCTGAATACAACTCTTAAACTTTTCTCTCTCATTGGAATAACACCTAAGCTAACCTCCTTTACAGGTTCTGAGTTGAAGCAGATGCTCTTAAACGAATCATTCAAAACAATTGAGTTTGGCAGAATAAAACCGAAATCTCCAATATATCTTTGTATTTTAGAGAAGCAATCATGAAACCAACTCCGGAACATAACCAAAGAATAGCCAGAATGACCTTTGCATCTGTTTACCCGCACTACATAGCAAAAGTAATCTGCGGCTACCGAATAGAGGAGATAGAAGATCCACTAACTAAACAAGTAAGATATTTGGATAAGCTTGTGGAGGAATTGGCAAAAGGGAGAAAAATTGAAAAAATTTTACGAACTTCATAAAAGCAAAAAAACAACACTCTGACAGATTCAAACGAATTTAATTTATGAGTAATACAAAGATATCTATCCGTTTTTTTGACGATCGCGAGGTGCGTGCCATTTGGGATGATGAAAACTCAAAATGGTGGTTTTCTGTGCTTGATGTTGTTGCTGTACTTTCCGATCAAAACGATTACACTAAAACCCGCAACTATTGGAAATATCTTAAGGCTAAATTAAAGAAGGAAAACAGCCAAGTGGTTAGTGCCGCTACCCAGTTGAAAATTCTTGCACCTGACGGGAAAAAGCGATTTGCAGATGTGCTTGATTTCAATGGCATTTTTGCCTTGGGCAAAGAATTTCCTGCAAAAAAAGCTAACCGCTTTATTGAATGGTTCACATTCAGCGATGAGAGTATAGACGGAAAGAGTAAAACAAAAGCATATGCTTTGTATGACAGTTCGTTTATTGACAACATTGAAGTTGGTACTACAAAAGGCTTACAACAAATACACGCTTACCTGTTTGGTGGGTTGTATGATTTTGCCGGACAAATCAGACATAAAAACATTTCAAAAGGAGGATTTCAGTTTGCTTTATCACGATTTTTAGGGGAGACTTTAAAGCAGATAGAAGCAATGCCAGAACTTACATTTGACCAAATCGTAGACAAATATGTTGAAATGAACATTGCACACCCATTTATGGAGGGTAATGGAAGAAGTACAAGGATATGGTTAGATTTAATCCTGAAAAAACGTCTGAAGAATTGTGTAGATTGGAGTAAAATAGGCAAACAAGACTACATGAATGCCATGAAGTTAAGCCCAATTGACAGCACTTTTCTGAATGTCCTTTTAAAAAAAGCACTGACCACCAAAATAAACGATCGTGAAATGTATATGAAAGGAATAGACTACTCGTATTACTACGAAGAGAGTGATTTATAAAGTTGTCTCAAAAAGCAGCCGGCATGAAGGAAACCAAAAACCCCATGAGAGTAATATCAGTACGGGAAAATCCCAAAATTAAAGACCAGGCAATCAGCTATTTTCAGAGCAAATGGAAAAGTGTTCTGCCAATAATTTACGAAGATTGCATCAATCACACTGTTGACACATTGAGTCCTCTGCCCCAATGGTATCTGCTTGAAAAAGATGGAGAGATAATTGGCTGTGCAGGACTAATAACCAACGATTTTATAAGCAGAATGGATCTATATCCTTGGGTTGCCGCAGTCTTTATTGAGGAGGAGCACAGAGGTAACAATTACGCCTCGTTACTCATTGACAAAGCCAAGGCAGACACCAAAGAGGCCGGGTTTAAACACCTATACCTGTGCACCGATCATATAGGCTATTATGAAAAATTCGGATTCGAATATATCGGACAAGGCTATCACCCCTGGGGCGAAGAGTCCAGAATCTACCAGTTCAAATTTTAACAATTAACACATGGGGGCAACTAAGAGCAGAATCGTTTATTTAGACTTTATTAAAGTCTTTTTGACATGTATGGTGGTTGCGCATCATGCCGGGCAAGCATATGGCGATACAGGCGGTACATGGCTTGTCTCTGATGGCCCAAAACTGGACTATTTAAAATCCTTTTTCTTCTTTAATGCTGCCTATATGATGGGCCTCTACTTCTTTATCTCCGGATATTTTACCCATTATTCAGCTCATAATAAGCCTTATAAAAAGTATTTAAAAGAGAGATTCATTAGGTTAGGCATCCCTTTGATATTCTTCGCATTTCTTATTTTTGGTCCACTGCAATTTTTTCTGGACAACAGCACCCGAAACTATTTCAACTTCCTTGCAGATTTGCACTTTAATCACCCTCCTCTTTCGCTGGCTCATCTTTGGTTTGTTGCCTCTCTTCTGGCCTACTCAGTAATATATCTGCTTATAATCAGGTTTTTAAAGATTGAGATTGAGTTCTCTAAAAATTTTAAATTCTGGTATCCACTGCTTTATTTGTTATTCTTAATCCCTGTTAATGTTTTGGTGAGACAATCATATCCAATTGACCATTGGGTTACTTGGATAATACCAATAGAGGTCGCTCACCTTCCACAGTACTTTAGTCTGTTTTTACTGGGAGCACTTTTTAATAAAACAGGTTGGTTAAATACACTCCGCCCCAGGGTCTCTTTTGCATATATGTCTTTGGGTTTAGTTCTGTTCTTTAGCAAAAATTTTATTTATAAAGAACTACCGTATGCCTGGAGCGAATCTGTTGTTGAGTCATTCTTATGTATTGGGATGTGTTTAGGTCTTATTTCTCTCTTTAAGATTAGTTTTAATAGAATGAAAGGAATTATCAAAGTAATTTCTGATAATGCTTACGGAATATATTTGTTCCATCTGTTAGTTGTGATTGCTACTCAATTTTTAATCTCAAATATTAAACTTGATACAAATTTTAAGTTTATCGTGGCTTCACTTTCAGGCATATTTATCTCTTTATTACTAAGCATTGTGCTCAGAAAAATTAATTTTATGAGAAAAATATTATAAAAGCTATAGACAATATTTTTAATTAATAATGAAAACGTTCGAAAACATATCTTTTACAAACAGAGAATCCTTCAGGGTTTGGTTAGAGAGTAACCATGATAAAAGCTCCGGGATTTGGATGATCTTTTACAAGAAACACACAGAAAAAGGTTGGATTACATATAAAGAGGCTTTAGAGGAGGCTCTTTGCTTTGGATGGATTGATAGTATTGTCAAAAAGGTAGATAGCGAAAGTTATGTCAGAAAGTTTACACCGAGAACAAATATCTCTAATTGGTCTGATGTAAATAAAAATCTGGTTATTAAGCTGATAAAAAACGGTAAAATGACCGATGCTGGTCTAAGGAAAATTGACATTTATCTAAAAACAGGTAAAGTTGAATGGGATACTAAGAGTATAGCAGATGATAAGAAAGAACTTCAAATCCCTGATTATATCATAAATGAGTTCGCACAAAACGAACCGGCACTGACAAATTTTAATAACCTCCCCAAGTCACATAAACGGTATTACGTTTTATGGATAACCAGTGCCAAAAAAGAGGAGACAATTTTAAACAGATTAAAAAAATCTACAGAATTATTAAAAGAAAATAAACGGCTCGGAATCTAAACAACAAATAAAAACATAACGTTATGAATCTCATTTTTGAGGAATTAAATGTTAATCACAGGATTCCTGTTATGGATATCTTTAATTATTACATTGAAAATGGGTTTTCTGCATATCCCGAAAAGCCATTCAGTTATGACTTCTTTGATAAATTTCTTGAAATGACCAAAGGGTATCCTGCATATGCTATTAACCTTGATGGAAATATCGTAGGATTCTGTTATCTAAGCGCATACAACCCCCACTCCACTTTTAAAGAGACAGCGCAAATAACATATTTCATCTCAAACGATTTTACCGGGAAGGGAATCGGAAAAATTGCGTTAAAGAAGTTAGAGGATGAGGCAAGAAAAATGAACATCAAGGTTATTTTAGCTCACATCTCCTCTCTCAATGATGCCAGTATAGAATTCCATTTAAAACACGGATTTAAAGAGTGTGGCAGATTCCAAAAGATAATCAAGAAAAATGATATTCTGTTTGACATTATCTGGATGCAAAAATTCTCCGCGCCAGTTTTGGACATATAATTGTTTTACAGATATTTGCAAAAGAGACTTTTGCAATATTTAATCAAAATCTTAAAAGTCTATTTCGTAACACTCCCTATATTAAATGGTTGTCCAAAACTGGCGCGGAGATAAATGTTAAAGCAACCCATAACCAAATATGAAAAAAATGAAATCTTTAGCCCGCCTGTTTTTGATATCAGGATTAATTATTGCTGCTTTTACAGCATGTGAAAAAGAAGAACCTCTTTTAGGTTCTAATCCAATTGGAGGAACAATTGTTGATGCAGACGGAAATGTCTATAATACAGTACAAATTGGAGATCAGGTGTGGACGGTAGAGAATCTTAGAACTACCAAGTATAATAACGGCAGCAATATTCCAAATCTTACCGTTCCAAAGGATTGGGCATATGCAAAAAGTGGTGCATATTGCAATTACGACAATCTGGAAATCAACGCAGATAAATACGGCAGACTTTACAACTGGTTTGCAGTGAGCTCAGGAAAGCTTGCACCTGCAGGATGGCGTGTTGCCACTGAAAACGATTGGGTAAAACTGGCAAGTTATCTCAGTGCAAACCGATATCTTATAGACACAACAAGGCTTGGGAGTACAGTCACCAAGTTAATCTGTGCCAAAACAAACTGGCCATATAGCAGTTTATCCGGAACTCCCGGAATGAATCCTCAGTACAACAACACTACGGGTTTTACCGGCCTTCCCGGAGGTGTGCGATGGGGTCATGGAGAGTTCGAATATATAGGACGATACGCCTATTGGTGGACCTCAACACAACATAGTTCTGACTATGCACGTCACCGCTATATCCATAACTCTACAGCAGACTTGCTATGGGTTCCCGGCCATCTTAAGCAGTGTGGCTTCGCTGTACGTCTTGTAAAGAATTAGTCATAACAGACTCTAAATTATACGCTCAAGCATATAATTTAATACATTTGGTGTCATTTATATTTAATAACATATAAGGAGGCTCAAAATGAATGCATTGCAAAGTTCAATTATCTGGTTAGGTATGGCCAATTTACTTGGATTTGGCATTAGTGCCATATTTTCAGGCAAAATAAAATTATCCCGCAGGTTTTTTCTATTACCCTACGTTATCTTAACGTCAATTTTTCTCTATTTTTATTTTGAGTCCAACTCTCTGATAAGTAAAGAATTCTGGACGCACAACTGGATATACGGTCTTCTGGCAGGATTGGTTATTGGCCTGATCCTTATGAAAAATATTCTCTCTCAACCATATTCTCAAAAGAACAAAGGCCTTATGTTGTTTTTTGATATTATCTGGCTGGGTGTAATTTATGGAGTAATTGACGGACTCTTTCTAAATGTTATGCCGGTTAAGGCAGTCTATATTATGTTTGGCACTACTACTTTTGGGAACAGCAGTATAGGAGTAATTATCATTGGCATCTTTGCTCTCATATCCAGCCTGCTTATCACTTTCCTTTACCATATCGGATATAAGGAGTTCCGGAATAATAGCGTTATGTTGGTTCTGCTAGGCAATACATTGATTACATTGGCATTTATAATTAGTGGAAATCCACTTGGAGCTGTCATTAGCCATACAATAATGCATATAGCTGCTGTTTTCAGAGGGCCCGACACAACACTTCAACTTCCTCCACATTATTAATATTCAAGATCCTTACTGCTATGCAAAAATCAATGACCCTTTTCGGATGCGGCCCAAAGTTGGCACTCATCTGTTTGCCTTACATCGTACTCTCTTTAGTGATGATGTATAAGAATCCGGGGTTTCTGGATCTTGCGTTTATTGACTCTGTAATTTTCAGAGTTACAGGTCTGCTTTGGCTGAGTATTGGTCTGATTTTTTGGGCATACTCTGCTGTCTATTTTTTAAAGAATTTTAAACCCGGCTCTCTAATAACACAAGGCCCTTTTTCCCTTTGCAGAAACCCAATCTACTCTGCTATTATAGTGTTCATTATCCCCGCCCTGGCAATTATTTTTCACTCAGGCTTAACGCTGTCAATCGCCTTGGTTCTGTACATAGGTTTTAAAATTTCCATCCACGGAGAGACTATTATTCTCAGGAGAATATTTGGTGATGAATACACCAATTATGAAAATTCTGTAAACGAAATATTCCCCTATCCTCGTCATATTCTCCCCCTAAACAACTAACACAATTTCCTGAATTTAAATTTTTTCACCTATTTATTTAAAAAACATGAAAAACAACATTACAACCTTACTCCAGGTCGATGACATGGGCGTAGCAAAAGAGATTCAAGCACTGCTTGAAGAGTCCGACATTTACTGCTTGCTCGTTTCAGACAATCCTGCCTCATCAATTATAAATGTTTATGGCGGTTTTAACCCTGCAGAAAATGTTACAATTCAGGTCAACGAAAGCGACTTTCAAGCTGCCGCAGATATAATTGGCAACAGTTTTTACAAGGATTTACTTTCAACCTAAAAACGGGGGAAATCAATCCCTGGGAATTCTTTCCTCTTGACTGATAACCACACAGTTAGCTGCTTATTGACATTTACGTTAACTGCCTGACTATTAATGAAAAGGAAAGAAATCCCAGGGATTAAATGTTTCTTACACAAATTATTGTCTCTTTGTATAAATATTATACCTTTATTCCGTAAACATCAATCTATTAATGATAAACTATTAATTATAAATTATGGTTAAAAGAACTTTAGTAATCTTATTTAGCAGCATTTTATTCTGCAGTTGCTCTTCATTCTTTCAATTAGTAAATGTTAGCCCATCATCAGGTTTGAAAGAGATCTCTTACTCAAATGAAGACCCTGATTCTCTTTATGAGTTTTATTATTCCGACACATTGGGTAACGATTACCTGCGGGAGTTAAGAAATAAGTATAAACTGGAGCTTTTAGTATCCGGACAAAAGAGTGAATTCGAAAAAATCAAGATTATTTCAGATTGGACAAACCAACAATGGAGCCATAATGGAAGTAATACTCCAACCAAACAAGATGCATTAACCATTCTTGCCGAAGCACAACAAGGAAAACAATTCAGATGTGTTGAGTACGGAATTGTAGCAACCTCTGCTTTTAACAGCATTGGCATTCCGGCCAGAACGTTGGGCCTAAAAACCAGAGACGTCGAAAAAGTAAGGCGTGGAGCAGGACACGTTGTAACAGAGGTGTTTTCTCGGGAACTTAATAAATGGATTTTTATAGATCCACAATTCAATATTATTCCCACATTAAACGGAATCCCATTGAATGGCGTTGAATTTCAGAAAGAAATTTACAATAAAAATGTAGGCTTGAAGCTAGTAAATAAGCAAGGGGAGCTAAGCAAAGAAGATTCCGAGAGCTATATAAAATGGATAGGGAAGTATTTATTCTATTTTGATGTTCTGTTTGACCAAAAGACCTTAAATTCTGATAAATTTAAATCAATCAATAGAATGACTAAATTAACTTTAGTCCCTGTTGGATATAAAGAGCCACGAATTTTCCAACGAAACAGTAAAATTAACTATAGCTACTACACTAACTCTCTGAATGACTTCTATAGAAATCCAAAATAGAACAGAGTGGCTTGATTAGGAATCACAAATAATTAGATATGAAAAGGCCTTTTTTGTTAAGAATTGTTTTCCTGGTTTTGATTCTTCCCGGATGTACTCCCGAAGAACCTGCTAAGGAACCTCCGTTTCAACTAAAGGAATTTTTCTCTGGCTTTGCGCAATCACAGCTCTTCTACTCTTTTGTAGCAGACTACAAGCCCTTTACCAGTTTAATTGAGTACAAAAACGGGAAAGTATCAAGAGTTACACACAAAAAAACAATTAGTGACCTAGAGCATTCTAGTGGTTTTGGCGACATTGTCCTATTAGATAGCTACCATGAATACTCTTATGAGGGTAATACTGTTGAGTTAATTTGGAAAATTGATAGCGATAAAATAATTTATACGCCCATAAAAGTAAAATTAATGCTTGACAGCAGAGGAAGAGTAGCAACAAGAATCGCTGGGAAAGACACAACCTCCTACTATTATTCAGAAAGAGGAGAATTGAGTAAAAGCATCACCCACGGCAATGGCCAAATAATAACCAGAGATTTCTTTTATGACACAAATGACAATTTAGTTCGTATTAATGGTTTACGAGAAACGAATAGAGGCTTTGTATATCATATATTTGAGTATTTTGAAAATTATGATACAGCAATAAATGGGTTTAACGGATTAGGAGTAATTGAAGGAGCGCTTATCAGGTCTCTCTCAAGAAATAACTTTCACCAATATTCCAGATCAACCTACGATGGTAATAACTTTAAAATAGATTCATTGAGGTATAGGCTTGCTGTGAAATACGACAGTAAGGGCTACCCAATTTATCAAGACTATTATATTAAATAAATCTCCGCGCCACTTCTGGACATTTTCTTATAATTGGCAACAGTTGCAGTGAAAAGATATTCCTATCTTTAACCTGAAATGGATATATCGAACTTATATAACATTTCTGTTGTTATACTTCTTGACAATAACACAAATTATGGAAATTCTAATAATAAGTTTAGCTGCATTTCTGGTAGCAATTTTAACATTCTTTTCAGGGTTTGGGCTGGGCACCATTTTAACCCCTGTATTTATGATTTTCTTCCCTGTTGATCTGGCAATTGCCTTAACAGGAGTCGTTCACTTTTTCAACAACATTTTTAAATTAATTCTGGTAGGTAAGAAGGCCGATAAAAGCACTCTGTTACGCTTTGGTATTCCGGCTGTAATAGCAGCAATTTTGGGTGCGTGGCTGTTGCTTCACATACCAGATGCACAACCACTGTTTTCTTACCAAATGTTTGGTAAAGTATTTGATGTATACCCCGTTAAGTTCATAATTTCAATCTTGCTCATCATCTTTGCGAGCATGGATCTAATCCCATACTTTGGAAAATTGCAATTTGACAAAAACAAACTCCCTGTTGGAGGTGCTTTGAGCGGATTTTTTGGAGGTCTTTCGGGAAATCAGGGTGCATTGAGAAGTGCCTTTCTGATAAGAGCCGGTCTCTCCAAAGAGGCATTCATTGGTACTGCTGTTGTAGTTTCGACATTTGTAGATTTTACCCGGTTAAGTATTTATGCAACAAGGTTTACTAAGGCCGGGCTTATTGATAATCTTCCACTTGTAATTATCGCAACAATTGCCGCAATTGCCGGAGCATACATAGGAAACAAGCTACTTAAGAAGGTTACATTGCACTTTATGCAAATTCTGGTAGCCATTATGCTTATTCTGATCTCATTGGCACTTGCCGCCGGGATTATTTAAAGCCAGAGAAATCAATCCCTGGGAATTCTTTCCTTTTCATTAATAGTCAGGCAATTAGCTCAAATATTTGTAAAGGCCTAACTACGTGGTTATCAGTCAAGAGGAAAGAATTCCCAGGGATTAGTCAAGAGGAAAGAATTCCCAGGGATTACGAACTTATATCATATCATCTTTGTTATATCATTTTAATATAGAATCAGCAAATTCACTTTAAGTTCGCAACTATGAAAACAAAAATACTTATAGCCATTTCAATAATGTGTGCCACTGTGTTGGTGGCTCAACAACCCAGAATCCCGGCCTCTCATAAAAACCTTGCATATGACAACAACGGAAAGTTGTACTTTGAACTGGAGGGTAAGAAATATTTTGCAGAAGAGGTTCCCAACACCATTACAATTGAGCAGTTTCTTGGCAAAGCTACCGGGACAGAAACCGGTGTAAATATTGATTTTGGCAACTTCAAAGGCACAGTAACCTATGGGCTGATACCTTACGGAAAGGCCCCTCACCCGCTCCCCGTTTACCGAAGGAGCATTGTTGCACAAAACGGCAAAGTTGATATAAACATAAGAGACGATTTCAAATACCCTTACGATTTTGTGGACTGGAAAGAGAATGGATATCTGAGTATCGGTTACAGGTTGGCTGATGAAAGTGGAGTGATTTTGTTTGATGGTGTTATTTCATTGAACGGAACCGGCCCTTTTGAGGTTGTTCCGGCAATATATGAAGGCCCTTTTGTAAGTATTGTTACCGATAATTCGGCCATAATTTGGTATAAAACAACACATCCCATAAAAACCAGCCTCGAAATCAACGGAAAAACATACGAAAGCAACAAGGAGTCAAATTACCACCAATGGAATGTCGAAGGACTTGTGCCGGATAAAAAGTACGATTATAAAGTGAATTACGGCATTCAGTCCCAGTCATACTATCTTAAAACAGCCCCGGGCAAAGGAAGCAGAAAGCCATTTGTATTCGGCTATTCCAGCGACAGTCGCCATGCCACAGGCGGAGGAGAGAGGAGGATCATGGGAGCCAATGCATACATTATGAAAAAGATAGCGGCTCTTGCTCATATGAAGGAGGCGAGTTTTATACAGTTTACCGGCGATATGATTAATGGTTATCTGAGCAATAAAGAGGCACAGCGCCTTCAGTACTACAATTGGAAAAAGTCGATAGAACCATTTTGGCATTATATGCCATTTTATGCCGGAATGGGTAATCATGAAGTATTGGGTCACATCTTCAGGGACGAAAATGGCCGCCAGCTAGGATTTATTAACGCTTTCCCTTATGAAACACACTCTTCTGAGGCGTTGTTTGCAGAGGAGTTTGTTAATCCCGAAAACGGGCCTCTAAGCGAGGACAATAACAAATATGATCCTGATCCCCAAAACAAAGATTTCCCTTCATACAAAGAGAATGTCTATTTCTACACCTATGGCAATGTAGCCATGATTGTACTAAACAGTAACTACTGGTACGCTCCGTCAGTTAACAACCAGCCAACATTAGGCGGCGGGCTGCATGGCTACTTAATGGATAATCAGATTAAATGGCTCAGGGAGACCATTGCAAAGCTTGAAAAAGATAGAGATATTGACCACATTTTTGTAACTCATCACACTCCTGCATTTCCAAACGGAGGTCACAGCAGGGACGATATGTGGTACAGCGGAGATAACAGTAAGAGGCCTTTTATAGCCGGGAAACCTGTTGATAAGGGGATTATCGAAAGACGCGATGAATACCTTGACATTTTAATCAATGAGAGCACTAAGGTGGTTGGTATGCTTACCGGAGATGAGCACAATTACAACTGGCTCAAATTAACCTCCGACATGCCAATCTACCCCGAAAACTATCCGCATAAAAAGCTGAATGTAACCCGCCCGATTTACCAGATAAACAACGGCGCTGCAGGAGCTCCCTACTACGGGCAGGAGGTGTTGCCGTGGAGCAGCCACACACAATCATTTAGCGTAGAAAATGCCCTGTGCCTCTTTTATGTTGATGGCAAGAATATCAAAATGAAGGTCTATAATCCCGACACACTTAATTTGATTGACGAGGTAGTGTTGAGGTAACAAAAAGTGGCGCGAAAAGATCTCCGCGCCACTATTAGTTTTTGTATTTGTCGTATAGCCCTTTTCCCTCAAGAATTTGGGGGAGAATTTTTTCTACACGGGCTTTTCGGGTGGCCTCCTGCTTAGGCTCGTCCACATATTTTGAGTACTCCTTTTGCCTGCCCGGAGTCAATTTTTCAAATGCGCTTTTAAAATCCGGTTCATTTGAAAAGGCCTCAGCTAAAAAAGGAGAAAGCGTAAACTCTGCAGATTTTTCGGGGGCTATCTTTAACCCCTGCTTCTCTATCTCAATAGCCTCTAAGAGGTATTCTGTAATTTTTACTTCATCTATTTCTGAGGCAGAGCTAAAACGCCACTGCCTTAGTGATTTGGTTTTGCCATCCGACGCTGCAACAAGCACTTTATACTTGTCACTTAAAAAGACCCCGTTGTAAAACCAAATTGCGAAGTGATTCTTAAACCCACCATAACTCACTACATTCTTGCCATTCCAGGTAAAAACCTCTGCACCCCACTTAATCTCCTTAACAAGCGGTGCCTTGCCAATAATTTCGGCTATCTGTCTGAGCTCCTCGCTCCAAATTGTATTCTCTTGCATATTTCAAATATACAAAAATTTTCATCCAAGGATTTTCTCCGCGCCAGTTTGTGGTAACTAATTGTATATGTAATATTTAAAAACGAGCCGATTTTTCTCGAAATTTTGGCTCATTTTTATGTAATTCATTATCTGATACATACCACAAACTGGCGCGGAGATTTTTGTCAGAGATCTTGTCCGACAAGCATTCTGTACGGTCTTTGATTCGCTGCTTTTAATAAGAGCTGCGTGATCTCATTAGGAGTTATTCCGGGTTTTGCCTCCTTAATTATTGCAATTACTCCTGAAATTATTGGAGCTGAGTGCGAAACTCCCCATGTTATCGGAGTCTCTCTGCTGTAAAAGTTTGTACCTACAATATTTACTCTCTCCTCATTTTTATTGAATGCATCAAACTCAACGATACCAGGTACAATAACATCTTTATTACCCCCTTTGTAATTTATATAAACTACACTCACACCTCTGCTTATTGCATATCCTATAGCACTGTCGAGTGCGGTCTGATCTCCCTTTATTGCCGGCTGACTGCAGCTTATAATATCTGCTCCGTTTTCTACTGCATATTTTATAGCCTTAATCATAAGCCCGGGGTCTCCGTTAAAACTCCCACCGGCTATCACAATAGGCATTATCTTCACACCTGGGGCAACCATAACCAGATCTTCAGCCATATAGGTACCATGATCAGAGACCTCAGAAAGAGCCGGTTCTCCTTCAATAAGACTTACCGGAGATGTAATTCTCTCCTCTAAGGAGGGGTTATTTTTATTAAATGTATGGTCTAATATGGCTACTGTCATACCCTTTCCCGTTGCTTTTTTGTTTAATTCAGTGATATCAAGAACATCCATACACCATGAGCCATAACCTTTGTTTGTGATTCCAAGAAGCGAGACCATATCAAGAGTAGAGGCGCTAAATGCCTCTCTTTTAATTTTTTCAATCATGCTATCTTCATACTTCCCAAGATAATCTTTTTCAAAATGAGGTAGCATAAGTTTAATCCCATCTTTGCCTTCAGGTATATTAATTAAGGACCAGTAAACTTGCCTTCCTCTCTCTCTGAGAAATTGTTTTAATTCAATGTTGTTAAGTTGGGGGTTTGAGGCTTTTATCAATGCAACTGCTGCACCCACAGTGAAAGCAGATGATTCAAGATTGGTCTTCAGTTTGAAGTCAGGCATCATTGGTTGAAATCCATCTATCTTTCGGCCTAAGACAGCAAATATATCAACCGGGACACTCTCCCAAAACGAGATATCCCCCAATTGGTACATATCTCCATGTGAGCCTGTAATAATGCATCCTGCATCAGAGGCTAGCTTAACAAAATTCCGCCAGTTTGAATAATCTCTCTCCGGATCCATAGAGCCGTAATAGGCAGAAAGAATTACTGAAATGCGATTGTTTTGCTCAATAAAGTTTAGAAAGCTCTTGTAGTCTGATTCTTTTATCTCCTGAGCAACAACAATTATATCAATACCTTTTTGGTCAGGATAGCTGTTAATGATGGCATCAAACGAAAATGCAGATACATTTGATCCAGATGCATAAAATTTTGTCTCTTTAACTTTTGTTTCCAGTTTTGAGATATCTTCTCCAATAAGAGCAATCGAAAGACCCTTCTCGTTAAAAAGACTCTTCTCTTTAATGTGATTCCATGCAAACGGGAATCTGCAAAAATTTGCGGTAAAATCTGAAGTTGGTAAAATTGTTTTTGATCGTGAAATTCCTGTAATCGATATCATTATTACTAATATGGCAAGTACTTTCCCTTTCATTTTTGAGGAGATTAATTAAATAATCAATTAAGTTAAGATTAATTATTCAATGCCAGATATAACAAGTGGGTGAATGTGTAAATATATGCATTAGACGCGCGGAGAAAAATTATGCTCAGTATTTTTTGGTATATTTAAGGAAACTCAAAATACCAAAATCATGGAAAATAACCCGAAAAACATAGGGAAATGCCCCGTTACCGGAGCAACCGGCAAGCACTCAATTGGGGCGGGCGGTACACAAAACCGAGACTGGTGGCCAAATAAATTAAGCCTCAAAATACTCCGTCAACACTCAGAGCTCACCAACCCGTTGGGTAAGGAGTTCGATTATGCAAAAGAGTTCAATAGTCTGGATTATAAGGCCCTCAAGGCCGATCTGCATAAACTGATGACCGATTCACAGGATTGGTGGCCCGCCGATTATGGACACTACGGCCCGCTCTTCATACGAATGGCGTGGCACAGCGCAGGTACCTACAGAACAATTGATGGCCGTGGAGGTGGAGGAAGAGGTCAGCAACGCTTTGCGCCACTTAACAGCTGGCCGGACAATGTGAGCCTCGACAAGGCACGAAGGCTTCTCTGGCCAATCAAACAGAAATACGGGAAAAAGATCTCCTGGGCAGACCTTATTATTCTGGCAGGTAATGTAGCTTTAGAATCAATGGGTTTCAAGACATTCGGATTCGCAGGAGGGCGTCAGGATGTTTGGCAGGCTGACGAGGATATTTACTGGGGCTCGGAGACAAAGTGGCTGGCAAATGATGAGCGGAAGCTTGACAAGGAGGAGATCGCAAACCCTCTGGCAGCTATTCAGATGGGCCTGATTTACGTTAATCCCGAAGGGCCGGACGGCGTTCCCGATCCGCTTGCTGCAGCTAAGGATATTCGCAATACATTTGCCCGAATGGCGATGAACGACTATGAAACAGTAGCACTTATTGCCGGAGGTCACACATTTGGTAAAACCCACGGTGCGGCAAGTGCCGACCATATAGGCGCAGAGCCCGAAGTAGCAGGATTGGAGGCGCAGGGTCTTGGATGGCACAACACATTTGGGACAGGCAAGGGAGGAGACACAATCACAAGCGGCCTTGAGGTAATCTGGACACAAACTCCTTCTAAATGGAGTTTCTATTTCTTTGACAATCTCTTCAATTTTGAGTGGGAGCTTACAAAGAGTCCGGCCGGTGCCTATCAGTGGGAGGCAAAAAAGGCGGGAAAGGTAATGCCCGATGCACATGACAAAACTAAAAGGCACTACCCGACAATGCTTACGACTGACCTGTCTCTCAGGTTTGACCCTGAATACGAAAAGATATCAAGACACTTTTACGAACATCCGCTGGAGTTTGCCGAAGCATTCGCGCGTGCATGGTTTAAGCTTACCCACCGCGATATGGGGCCACGCAGCCGCTATCTTGGACCGGAGGTTCCCGCAGAGGAGCTAATCTGGCAGGATCCTCTTCCAAAAGCCGACTACCAAATAATTGGAGAGAAGGAGATTAAAGAGCTTAAATCCAAAATTATCAACTCCGGGCTCACTGTTTCACAACTCATATCTACTGCCTGGGCATCTGCCTCTACATTCAGAGGTTCAGATATGCGCGGAGGTGCCAACGGAGCAAGAGTTCGCCTGTTGCCGCAGAAAAACTGGGAGGTAAACAACCCTGCAGAGCTTGCAAAGGTTTTAGCCAAGCTTGAGGCAATTCAGAAGGAGTTTAATAATACGCAAAGCGGAGGAGATAAAGCGCAAAGCGGAGGCATAAAGGTATCGCTTGCAGATCTCATCGTTCTTGCCGGAGTGGTTGCTGTAGAGAAAGCCGCCAAAGAGGCAGGTTTTGATGTTTCAGTCCCGTTTGCCCCTGGAAGGACAGATGCTACTCAGGAGCAGACAGATGTCGATTCATTTGCCGTTCTTGAACCTCTGGCTGACGGATTCCGCAACTATCTCAAAATGAAATTCAAAGCCTCGGCAGAGGAGTTACTCGTTGACAAAGCACAGCTCCTTACCCTTACGGCCCCGGAGATGACTGTTCTGGTTGGAGGAATGAGAGTGCTGAACGCCAACTTCAACTCATCTAAGCACGGTGTGTTCACCTCCCGTCCCGGAATTTTAACAAACGACTTCTTCCTTAACCTCCTTGACATGGGAACTGTCTGGACCCCGGTAACTGAAGAAAGAGATCTGTTTGAAGGCCGTGACCGTAAAACCGGAAAGGTAAAGTGGACCGCTACCCGGGTTGACCTCATCTTTGGCTCACATGCAGAACTCCGTGCCCTTGCAGAGGTTTACGCCAGCGCAGACGGACAAGAAAAATTCATCCACGACTTCGCCGCCGCCTGGACCAAAGTGATGAACCTTTAAAAACGAGCAAAAGCCTCTCCGCGCCAGTTTTGGACATCTGCTTGTTTACCAAACACTTGCAAAAGAGACCTCCTGGGAGCAAACCTGGATGCAAGAAATTCTCCGCGCCACTTTTGGATATGTGCTTGCTTACCAAATACTTGCAAAAGAGACTTTGGCAATATTTAATCAAGAAACTAAAAGTCTATCTTGTAACGCACACAATATTAAATAGTTGTCCAAAACTGGCGTGGAGACCTACACCCAAAAAGTGAACAGCCATGCGAAAATCGTAAAGATAAGGGTAAACCCAGTGGCATTCAGTAAAATAAGTGTCAGTTGAAGTATAACAGACAGGAAAATCATCATAAGGGCGCCGTAAAATATTCTCATATTACGGCTCTTACTGAATTTCCCGTTGGTTTTCAATGCCTCAAGTGTTGCAGTCCATGCAGAATACTGGAATAATATTACTACTAAAAGCATAACCCATGGGTGATGCCTATAGAGAAAAAAGTCCGGATTCTTCATAAAGTCTGCAAATCCAAATACCTTGTTAATGTGAAAATAATAGTGATAGAGAAATGGAAGTATTACAGGTGTAGACAGCACTGCTCCGATTACTCTTCCTCTATTATGATAGAGTTCAATCAGATTAAACGATTTTTCAATGCCTTTTGAGACAGTCTCTCTCTCGTTAAAGGAGTCTATCTCTTTAGCTTTCAGATATAAACTATAGGCATCTACTTCTCTGCCACTCTGATACTCCTGCTCTGCCTGACCTATTAAATCTCTCTCAAATCCTGAAATGGGGCTCTCTCCGGCTATTATGTTCATTTCAGTACCAGCAAATACAATTTTGTAACCCTTCCCTTTAAAGCTGTAGTCAACCAGAAGTGTCTCTATCATCTCTATCTCCAGTGATTGCCACATTATTTTGTAATTCGAGTTTTGAACAGCAACCGAAGAGTCCACAAGTTTCTTAATATCTTCTTCTATAAATGTCTTTTGCGGCCAAAACTCCGGCCTAATTAAGGGTGTAGATTTTGTAAAAACAGATGACCTTTTAAACTCCTCAATTCTTTGAGAATACTCTTGAGAAACTTGAGTAATCAAATGATTCATTATGAACTTTCCGTTTCTCTGAGGGATAGTTTTCTGTTCAATATTAAAACTGCTCACCATATATTTACTGCCGCGGCAGTTTGTACAAGTGATTTTCCCGGTAGCAGAACACTTTTTGCAGGAGATATCGCCGTCTCCATCGCAGGTTTTACACGGTTCTGTCCCTTTCCCCTTACACGAGCTGCACTCCCTCTCCCCTCTACCGTAACATGCATGACATGACTCCTTTGTGATACTCGTCTGCTTGCGATAGATTGGAATCTGTTCATTTCCAACATACTCATAGCGATCAAATACATCACAAGTGAAATATTGTTCTCTATACCCCTTGCCACTACAAGTGTTGCATCTGTGACTCTTTGAACCACCACAGCTTCTGCAATTTACATAACCTTTTCCACTGCATGTTGTACACGTGGATTTCTTTTTACCATTACATTCCGGGCAGGTAATATAGCCTGTTGTTTTACAAGTACTGCATGGAACAAGTTGTTCTGAACCGGTAATTGTATAGTGATTTGTGTTTTCGGAAAAACTTTCTTGTCTCTGTAAATTAACATCCCAAATGTCTATCTCCTTTTCTGAAGCATATTTAAGTTTTGGAAGAGTCTGTTGCTTGTATGGTTCTTCACTCTTATAAAGCCTTCTACTTTCATATAAAGTCCTTACCCTGATTAGATATGAGGGCATTCTATTCATACCAAGAATAGTAATCTCATTTCCAAAGTTTTTAAATGGGTGGTTGGGAATAGAGTTAGACCATTGGTTGATTTGAGATGTAACAGACATAACCGTTATGGGGTTTTTCTCTTCTATCTCTTTGTAAATGTTGTAGGATTCCATATATGATTTAAATTGAGTTGGCAGATCTTACCCTCACTAAATCGCTCTTCTACAAATATATTAAAAAATATAATCTAAATAATTATCCCTGTTTACGACACTAAATTGAGCATTTGAATATGCCTCTTTAAAGGCGATGGGAACAGCCGGCTTTTTATCACTCCATTTAAATTCCAGAGCAATAAGAGAATCTGAATTTTCCTCAATAAGATCAATCTCCTGACCATCATACGTTCTCCAGAAATAAAACTCCTTGTTTAGTCTGTTATTATAATTGGATTTAATTCTTTCACTTATGATGTAATTTTCCCACAATGCTCCTGAATCCTGACGAACTGCCAGAGAGTTGAAATTTCCAATTAATGCATTTCTTATTCCGTTATCATAAAAGTACCATTTCCCGGCCTTTGAAACCTCTTTTCTTAAATTCCTCGAAAATGCTCCAAGCCTGTATACAATAAATACCTTAGAAAGTAGATCCAGGTATTTCTCAACAGTATTTTTACTCATACCAAGTTGTCTGCCAAGTTCGTCATATGAGACCTCGTTTCCAAGCTGAAATGCAATAAGTCTAAGCAACTCTTTCATCTTACCTGAATTCTTTATACCATCAATTGAGAGTATATCTTTCAATAAATAAGCTCCCACAATATCTTTCAAATAATCGGCCTTATTTTCATAACCCGTCAATGTTACAACTTCTGGATACGAACCGTAAATAAGTCTTGTTTCCAGGTTCTGTCTTGTTTCCAGCACATTCTCTTTCTGCTGAATCTCTTTTTGCGAAAAGGGGGTTAGAAGAAACGAAGTGCTTCTTCCTACCAATGGTTCTCCTATCTTATTAAGAAGGTCAAAAGATGAAGATCCGCTTGCAATAACGTTAATGCCTGCAATCTCATCTACAATTAATTTCAGTTTGGATCCGATTTCTGGGATGTTTTGCGCTTCATCTATGGCAAGTAAATCTACTCCGTCTAATAGATGACGATAATTAGAGATCGTTTGCTCATTTAGTAAAGCTAAAGCATCATAATCTTCTCCGTTAAGAAAAAGAACCTTGCCATTAAAATTACCAATCAACTGTCGCATTAAAACAGTTTTACCCACCCTTCTTGCACCAAATATCAGGACTATCTTGTTTGGTTGAATTTTGGCGGTAATTCTTGACTCCAAAAGTCTTTTTATAGGTTCCATAACATATTCGGATTTTTAGTAAATATAGTATTTTGTCTATTAAATGACAATTTTTACGTAAATTTCGTCATTCAATTGACGTTTTTCAGATTGCTACTCCGTTTTTCTCCGCGCCAGTTCGTGGTAACTGATTGTATATGTGATATTTAAAAACGAGCCAATTTTTCTCGAAATTTTGGCTCATTTTTATGTAATTCACTATCTGACACATACCACAAACTGGCGCGGAGAAAAATTTTTCGTAAATTCACGCAAAACTTACTCAAACTTACTCTATGAGCTTTGTACAGCAATTCAGCATCAAAAAGCTGGTCAGCTTTGTGGTGACTCCATTGGTAATCCTCTATATACTTCTTTTTGTAGATGTAGTTCCCGAAAACCCGAAGGTGGGGTACACCCTGTGCGTTGCTATACTTATGGCTGTCTGGTGGATAACGGAGGTTGTCCCTCTTGCAGTAACCTCACTAATTCCGGTTGCATTATTTCCTCTTTTTGGCATAATGGATGGTCGTGCAGTATCTGCCACCTATTTCAATGACGTGATTTTTCTTTTCATGGGAGGATTTATGGTAGCACTTGCAATGGAAAAATGGGATCTTCACAAAAGAATAGCGTTTAACATTCTCTATTTTACCGGAACCAGCCCTGCGCGTATTTTACTAGGCTTCATGATGGCATCCTTCTTTTTGTCGATGTGGATATCTAATACCGCGACGGTAATGATGATGCTCCCCATAGCAATAGCAATTATCCGGCAACTTGACAGCCTCATGAATAATAAAAGTTCCTCCAGGTTTTCTATCGGAATATTACTTGGCGTAGCATACAGCGCATCAACAGGAGGAATGGCCACATTGGTCGGCACACCTCCCAACCTCTCTTTTGCCAGAATATTTCACATCTACTTTCCCGATGCCCCGGAAATTACCTTCTATAAGTGGATGCTTTTTGCAGTACCGGTATCCCTTATAATGCTCTTTGCAATCTGGGCATTTCTTTATGCGATTTTCCGTCCGAAAAAGGAGGAGTGGAGAGATGTGGACAAACACACATTCCTGAATCAGCTTAAAGAGATGGGGAAAACTACATACGAGCAAAAGGTGGTTTTTGTTATCTTTTCGCTGCTTGCAATCCTATGGATAGGCAGGGCAGATATCGATTTCGGCATTTTAAAACTACCCGGATGGAGCAATCTTTTTCCCAATGCAACCTTTATTAATGACGGTACAGTTGCAATTTTTATGGCATTAATCCTCTTTATAATCCCTTCAAAATCTGTTAAAAATGACAGAATCCTGGAGTGGAATACTGCCTCGAAGCTACCCTGGAATATTTTACTTCTGTTTGGCGGAGGATTTGCTTTGGCTACGGGATTTAAAGAGAGTGGCCTTTCGCTTTGGTTTGGCGGCCATCTTGCAGGACTTGCATCACTCCACCCTATCTGGATTATCCTAATAATTTGTTTGGTGATAACCTTTCTTACAGAGCTCACATCAAATACCGCTACCACAGAGATGGTGCTCCCGATTCTGGCCGGTATAGCAATAACAACCGGAATGAACCCCTTGCTACTCATGATTCCCGCAACCATGTCGGCATCAATGGCATTTATGCTACCTGTAGCGACTCCTCCCAATGCAATCATATTTGGCACCGGTCGTATAACAGTAGGTATGATGGCAAAAACCGGCCTTGCAATTAACCTTTTTGGTGCAATCGTAATTACTCTGATGATGTACTTCTGGGGGAGTTTTGTTTTCTAAATCATTATTAATCACCATATCGTAAAATTTAATTTTTTATCCAAAATGGATAAAATGTGATCAATAATTACTATATTGGAACTTCTGAGCGCAATTCCGGCACCTATTGTTAACCAAAAATAAAGATTATGAAAAGAATTTTTAACATTGGACTATTCTCAATTTTAGTCTTAGTCCTTGCCGCATCATGTGGTGGAGGTAAAGCAGACAACAACGGTAAAAAGACGAAAACTGTTGTTATCGGAGAGCAGGAGTGGATGGCAGAAAACCTAAACGTCAACGTCTTCAGAGATGGAAGTGAAATTGAAAACATCCATTATGACGATGATTGGAGCGATGTACATAAAGACAAAGAACCAGCCTGGTGCTATTATGGTTTTGATGAGGAAGAGGGAGCAAAATACGGAAAGTTATACAACTGGTATGCAGTAAACGACCCAAGAGGTTTGTGTCCTGAAGGGTGGAGGGTTCCAACAGATGCCGACTGGCAGCAGCTGATTGATTTTCTGGGAGGCAAAGAGGCCGCCTATGATAAGATGAAATCAACTTCCGGCTGGGCTAACGACGATAACGGAACAAACGAGAGTGGGTTTAATGCAAAACCAGCCGGTATTGTTGATATAGGAGGCGAATTTGGACTAGAGGGAAGCGGAACAATATGGTGGGCTTCAGATCCGGTGGGTATAAAAAATGCTCAAACAAGATTTATTTATCCGGGATACCGCTTTATTTACCGGGATCCTTTATCAAGAGGTCAGGGACACTCCGTAAGGTGTATTAAAGATAAGTAAATCTTATCCATCCCGGATCTCTCTTAAGCGTTAGTATTTCACATGAATATTCTGAATGAATTTTTTGTGTAACCTAAGCACGAGTACTTCGTGTGAGTACGTCGTGTGAGTGTTTAGCGGGAATATTTAGCGTGATGAATCACATTTGTGATATTCTCATTAGGTATATATGTGAATATTCTGGATTGTGGATAAACACTTTCTGTACTTAAAATCAAGTCGCTCTCAGTAAGGAGAAACTTATAGTTTTGCATATACTGGACTTGCCCGGCAGTGCTCTTTATGTTTAAGGATATTATGTCTAAATTAACACTCCATGTTCCGCTGAAATTATCCAGAATATTGTTTAATGTCAGCTTTCCCCTTACCTCTGTTGGAGACATAAATTTTAATTCCGAAAGCGGAACTCCGGCTAAACTCTCTTTTGAACCATAGATAGTCAGAGTATTGCCCGTCATAACCTCTTTAAGAGGAGCCTCAAGGTTAATTTTCAGATTCACAGGATTGGTACCGTACATAAAATTGAACTCTACCTGTAACTTGCCGTTGTTTATTGCCTCTTCTGAATTAAATACAACGTCAAATTGTGAATTTTTGTATATCAATCGTTTATTTCCAAGAGATAAAATAATATCCTTATTGATTGCTATGTATGGCGATAGATTATCATAATATCTGTTTACGCAATTCTCAACAGGAACATTATTCTCCAGCACCTCTCCCGACCACCCTTGGGGAGAATTCATATCCAGGAACGAAAAATCTTTTGTAGCAGTTACAGTTGTGTAGAAGTCTCTAACAGACCATGTCCCTTTAAGCTCATCAAACAAAGTATCATCTTTACTGCAACTACTTATCATTAAGGCAGGCGCTAAAATAATGACAAGAGACAGCAGTTTTATAAAATCTATTTTTCTTATAATCCTCATAATCGCAATATTGTTTGGTTATTAATAAAAGGTCTCTGCTAGCGTTATTCATTCAAACCTGGTCTTTTGTACTTTGTCCAGTGAACAACATCTGTTATGTTTACATTGGGAATTGTACTCAAAATATTATAGTCGGGAGAAGCTCCTTTTGAACTTAAAAATAATTCTCCTCCAATAATTTTGTAATCGTAGGTTTGTCTGATTTTGTTGTCATACATTTCACCATTCATTTTAAATGTTATTCTGCCTGAATTCACCGACCAAGTACCGTGAAAATTATCCACAATATCGTCATACAAAAGTGATCCGCTTATTTTTACAGCAGATCTAAAGTTTAATTTAATCAACGGTAAGCCGTTCACACCGTACGGACTATCAGACAAAGTGAAGTAATCTCCCTTTTTAACATTGTATTCAGGCGCTGTAAAATCAAACTTAAGGTTTACCTGTTCCCCTTCATGGATAAATGAGCACTCTGCCAAAAGTGTTCCTCTGTAAACCTCATCGAAATTAACATCAATATCGTATGATTTGAATTTGTATATTACTTTTTTCTGACGTAAGGCTATATGCACTTCATTGCTGATTTTGATTCCTGAGTATGAAAAGTCTCTTATGAGACCAACATTATTATCAGCAGGCACTCCATTTATCAACAATTCTCCCGGCCAATTGCTTGCATATGTATCTTTAAATGCAAAATCTTTGGTTGCAGTAAAGGTTGTGTATGAGTCATATGATCTCCATTCTCCCCCAATTTTATCCATGAGCATAGACTCTTTTATACATGAAGTAAAAATGAGAGCAGCGAATAAACAAACAATAATGTTAGATTTTTTCATACCGTGCAATCTTAAAGTTAATAATGAAGAGCTTAAATACGAGATGTATTTACATTATAGATGCACTAAGGTGTAATTTCGTTGCAGCAACCTGTATTAAAGAGTCTAGAAATCAACTTTTACCGAGAAAATCGGGACAAGCCCGACGCTGTATGAGTCACGGGTTAAAATTTTACCCTGGCTGTAAGAGAAGCGGCGTCTTACAACATTGTGCCTATCGGTGAGGTTCTGAACCTCCACAAGAAATGTCCAGGAGCTCTCTTTTCTATTAACTCTGTAACTAACCCCGACATCTATTCTGGAGTAATCGGGAAGTTGTTTACCATATGTTCTGAGAACATCGTAAACTACTCTTCTTCTCGATAACGAAAGCTCTGTATTAACCGGAGTATATCTGAATCCCCCTCTGTTAAGGGCCCTGATATTGAATCCCAGAATATTCCTGCCCTCTCTGCCCATTTTAAACTCCCTGCCTGCTGTAAACATGAATGTTCTTCCGTTATTAAAGTATAAAACGAGCCAGTTTTTGTTTAAAACTGACTCGTTTTCTTATATGTTGTATATCAATGAATCGCGACCCATCTAGTAAATCAGCTCTGCATTGCGGTAACCCGGCAAGTTCAGAAACCAGTTGGCATAAGAGGAGCCACCGGAAATTGCCCATTCAATGAAAAAATTATAAGCTTCATTAATTGCTGCTTTTTCAATGGTATAATCAAATCCCTGAACAATATTTATTGCCCATGGCATATTGTTGGCTGTTTTGTATGTTCTTCCTGCCCCCGGATTTGAGGTATCGTCTCCAGTTCCAAAAAGGCTTGGATTCACACGTTCTGTTGGCATCCTATCAGGCAGGTGAATCTCTGTTCCTCTGTCACCATTTACAAAAATAAAGAAGTTCAGAGCCGAGAAATTAAGTTGACCAAGAGTTACGGCTCCTCCGGGAGGAATAACTCCATTATTAATGAAATTTACCACAACCTGCATATTGGTTGGAGTAATATATGGACCCGCTTTGTCGGTATTAACCCCAATACCTACACCTGGTCTGATCATCTCTCCAAAGAAACTGCTAAAGACAATTATATTGGCAAATGCCTGCCCTACTTCTACTCCGTTTGCAGCCATAGGCATAGTCCCGGGCTTATTGCCGGTAACCTTTGAAACTTTGTTTGCAGCTATACCATCAATTTGAAAACCAAAGCCATTACTGAATGAAGCCCCTGATGCAAGGAGACGAAAAGAGGCAACAAGGTCAACAACCTGATTGGCAGCATTAGTAATAGTCTTGATGTTATAACCAATAACTACATCATTAAAGTCGTAGTCTCCCTTTAGAGGCCAGTTATCTTCAAATGCCAGGGTTCCGAAACTTGTTTGACCCGGAAAATAACTATTGTAAGCCCTGTAAGGGTCGTTAGGATATTCATCCTGAGCATCCGGCACACCGTCTCCGTCAGTATCTGTCACCACAACCACAGGAAGTGGCTGACATGAATTTGATGGATTTGACCAATATGTTCCAGGGAAAATGTAGTTGTCAGACATTATTTTACCTGATCCACCTTGCCCTACAAAACTTACCAAAATCTTGTAAAGAGATGTAGAGTTTGCTATTGCGGCAGGAATAGGCGCGATAACCGTTACGGTATTAAGGTCGCTAACATTAAAGTCTCTGGTGTAAAAAGTTGTAAGAGTGCCTTCAAAGCCCGTACTTGATGATGTTGAATTATATGGTATGTATGAGACTCTCACCCCTCTTGCAACAGTGTTTGGTTGATTTCCTATTCTGGCAATAAAGGTGATGTTGCCCGAACCAATCTTCATCCAAGGAGTTTTAATAAAGGAATTAGTGAGAGAAAAGCTGTTCATCTGTCCGCTTATAAGCGAAAATGATCCACTTAGAACCTCACTTGTGAGGCTTGTATATGTCTGTCCGGCAAATTGCCAGCAATTACCAACCTCTATAGCTCTATTCCCGGATTCTGCATTTAAAGTAACCTGCGACAAAGCAACGCCAGGAGTAAAGACAATAAATACTAGTATTGAAAGTAATTTTGTTTTCATAAACTTATCGTTTAAACCTCATCGTCAGTAACAACCGGTATAAAAGAAAACTCAGCCTTTTTATCCACAATTGGAATATTTTGTTGAGTTGCACCGTAAATAATTATAAGAGAGCTCGTTTCATTAGGAACCGTAAGAGATATTTTTATGTTTTCGCTCATTTTGTGCAGAGCACTATAAAGTGTTGTTCCATCTGTAAGAGTTATCTTAAGTGTGTTTTTTATCTCTATAACGGTAGGAAGCCCTGTAATGCTAACCTCAACATTCATTGATGTGCTCCAGTTGAAATTGCCGGGAACAGAGATTTCATTTAGCTTCTCATTTGGTTTTATGCTTCTGTCCGGAGGATCTAGCTTCACGCAGGATAGAACCAGTGCAGAACCAATCATTAATATTACAAATCGTTTTATTATAGTTATCATTTTTCTTATTATAATCTTTTTGTTTTCAGTCATTTTATGTGCGTTTGCACATATCTTAGCAAAAATATTAATTTATTTTTAACAAACAATATCCTGTGTTGCCATATAAAACAAATTAATATTTAAAGAGTTCAACCAAGTCGAGATAAACAACAGACGAATCGGAACAAACAACAGACCAACACTAAATAATAAAATTATTTTGCAGATTGTGAAAAAGAGATATATCTTTGCACTCCCAATTAAACGGGGAAGTTCTTTTAAAAATTCGGGGTGTGGCGCAGTTGGCTAGCGCACCTGCTTTGGGAGCAGGGGGTCCTCCGTTCGAGTCGGAGTACCCCGACATAAAAGCTTGATAACCTAATGCATAAGCAGGTTATCAAGCTTTTTTATATTCACACTCTTCCCTACAACTTTTCTTTCACCACCAATTTTGGACCACGATCAAAAGTTGGGATACTTTTAAGTCTTTGCCTTAATGTCTATATATCAATGGCTTGCAAACGTAATAATTCAAAAAAAATGGCAATCTTGTTTTGCATAACCCACTTGGTCTGATAGTTATACAAACACTTAAATTCACAAATCCTCTACTCAAAGGCAACATTTGTTTTCCGATAATTCTCCGCGGCTACTATTCGGAAACGACGAGGACTGTTTGACGACCACAGGGAGGAGTTCCGCAGTCGCCGAAAAGTACCAGGAAAATTTGAGGGTACCCTAAAACAATCGGTTGCCGGAGTTGAGTGATATGGGAAAATAAAACATATTTCCTTTTTAGACTATCTAAAATTTATGCCTAAATACCGAATCCCTCAACTTTTGTTCGTGATCACCAATTTTCCCAAATGCAAGAGCTAAAAATTTTAAGTGTCTCCGTAAACACCTGTATATGTGAGTGTTTCAAAATTAATCTGCTCTATTTACAATTTCAATTTTTCAACATATTGATAGTTAAAGGTTTAGTCAAGCGCTTGAAATGCAACTTCTGTTTCAAGACAGGTGTGAAGAAATAGAGAACACCTTAAAGCCCCTGTACACCATAAAGCACTGCGAAGTTGTTGCATCAGTTGTTCTTACCTTAAACATTTCATGTTTTTTTAAAATGCTGAAAATGCAAGCTACGCGTGTGTTTCACAAAAATATTTTCATATCTTTATCCGCCCAATTTTTACTAAATTCTTACAATTTTTATGACTCGGTACCTGCCGTTTATTATTGTTGTTTTTGTTTTGCTGGTCGTACCGGCCTCTCTTAGTGCACAAAACAAAGAGACAAGTGAGTCTTTAGTTGTTGATGAGCTAACGAAAACTGAAAAATCAGAGATCGCTAAGGACTCAATAAATGTTAATGAATTCGCAAGAACTGAGAAATCAGAGATCGCTGAGAAATCAAACAATGTTGAATTCACGGCAAATGCCCTGCTTGTAAGTCGGTATTTATGGAGAGGTCAGGATTACGGGCACGCCCCATCATTTCAACCAGGGGCTGAATTGATATGGAGAGGTTTTACATTTGGAGCGTGGAGTGCGTTAAAAATAGCAGGAGAGGGGGAGCCCGAGCTTGATTTCTATATCTCAAAGGAGGTGGGTAAATTTACAATCGCCTTATGGGATTATTGGTCTTATGATAAGTTGATGCGAACACAATATTTTGACTACAACTCCGCTACAACCTCTCATATGTTTGAAGGACAAATAATTTATTCAACCGGAGAGAGAAATCAATTTAATCTGATGCTGAGTTCGCTGTTTTTCGGAGCAGATCCCACCAAAAGTTTGTATGGGGAGGTAGAGTATGTCAGGGAGTTTAGGAAAAATGAAATAGCCCTTGTTGCCGGTTATCAGTTTAAGGGAGAATACTATGCTCAAAATAGTGGTTTTGTGAATATTGGCTGCTCATATTTAAGGTACCTGTGGGATTTTGGAAAATACTCAACATTTATCTCATTCTCCTTAACAGCAAATCCGGCACTTAAGAAAACATTTTTTGCCGTAGCAGTTGGGTTTTAATATTTGCATTTTGTTAAAGAAAAAGTAAAAGGATTTAAAATAACATGAAAAGAAGTCCCGGAATAAACAACAGATTATTATTATTGATTGCCTATACAGGTGCGATTTTTTTGCTGCTCTTCACTACTCTGCTTGCTTTACAAAAAAGGCAGTCAAAGATGATTCACCAGGAATCGGATGAACAATACCACCGGGAAATCACTTCAATAATTAACCTTAACAGCAAAGGCCTAAGGCAAATAGTCTTTGATTATACATACTGGGACGAATTTACCGAGGTTATGGCCAAAGGAGGGAATATAACATGGTTTGATCAAAACATATCAACCATTCTCACCTCTTATGACTACGATTATGTTGCCGTATACAGTGTATCAAACAAGCTTTTGTATGAACGCAGCTCTGAAGATTACCGCCTAAGTGAGGTAATTCCGGAAGGAGCTCTTGAGTTACTCAATGAAAAAAAACTATTAAACTTCTATATTGAAACAATTGAGGGCTATATGGAGATTGCTTCTGCTTCAATTCACCCCACTTTTGACCAAAACAGAACAGAGACAAAACCTTCTGGTTATATATTTGTCGGCAAACTTTGGGACACAAAAATGGTCCAATATCTGTCAGACTTTACAACCTCCCAAATAACTATTGGCAAGTCTGTTATAAATGATGACCATAAAGATTACATTCTTCACAGCAATATAGTCTTTCCCGGATATAACGGCACAAATATTGGCGGGGCACAATTTCTAAGAGAGAATACTGTTTTTAGACTGTACAACAGTAGCTCGATTTATATGATGGTAGTTCTTTTGATATCTCTTACTTTTATATGGATTACAATCAGATATGCAACCCGCCTCTGGGTAATTAAGCCACTAAAACATGTAGAGAACATACTTAAAAGAGAGATTTCAAATGATATTAGTAAACTAAAGAAGGCTCCAAGAGAGTTTGCCCAAATAGCTCAACTTTTTGAAAATTACAAAAAGCAGGAGGAGGAGATAAGGCGGGCTAAAGAGTTAGCAGAGCAGGCAAACACACTCAAAACAAGATTCCTTGCCAATATAAGCCACGAAACAAGAACTCCTATGAATAGCATTATGGGGTTTTCAGAACTTCTGAATGACCCTGACCTTACACAGGAACAAAGGATGCAATATGTTGGAATAATACATTCCAACAGCATGAAGATGATGGAGCTTTTGGGTGACCTTATGAATGTATCAAGGCTTCAGTCAGGGCAGGAAGAGGTTCACGAATCTCCATTTTCTATTAAAGAGATGATGGTAAATATTCACACTAATCATAGTTACAAAGCATCAGCTAAAGGGCTACTTTTGGTAAACAACACCCCGAACTCTTCCGATGATATCATACTCTATTCTGATCGTGAAAAAGTGTGTCAGATATTTGATAATCTGATAAGTAATGCCATTAAATACTCCTCTGAGGGAACCATTGAATATGGTTTTGAAAAGACAAATACATTTATCCGGTTTTATGTGAAGGATCAGGGAATCGGAATACCATTAGAACTGCATGAAAGAATTTTTGAGTATTTTATCCAAGGCGAAACCTCTCTAAATAAAAGCTTTAGCGGAGTAGGATTGGGTCTTGCAATTGCAAAAGCAAACGTAAACCTGTTAGGAGGCAACATTAAAGTGGAGAGCGAGCCCGGTAAAGGGGCATGTTTCAGTTTTACAATTCCACATAAATTCTAACCCAAAATATATTTGTACCAATGTCAGTATTAATTCCAAAAGGATATAGAAATATCCTTGAAAACGTAGAGAATACCCAAAAGGGTATTAAGCTGGTTAAGGACATGTTTCAGAGCAACCTGTCCGCTCAGCTGGTTCTTCTCAGAGTCACTGCACCTGTTATGGTGCTTAAAGGGACCGGTATCAATGACGATCTTAACGGAACAGAGAGGCCCGTAACCTTTCCCGTTAAAGACCTTAATGAGGCACCTGCAGAGGTAGTTCAATCTCTTGCCAAATGGAAGAGAATGAAGTTGTCAGAAATGAAGATGAATCATAATCGTGGAATCTATACAGACATGAATGCAATCCGTCCAGACGAGGTAATGGATAATATTCACTCGATTTATGTTGATCAGTGGGATTGGGAAAAGGTCATCAGCAAAGAGGACAGAAACCTCTCCTTCCTTAGAAGCACTGTCAGGAGAATTTATGAAGCAATCAGAGTTACCGAAAACAGAATATATGTAGAGTACCCTCAGATAGTGCCATCGCTTCCCGAAGATCTGTTCTTCATTCACGCACAGGAGCTGTTGGAGATGTATCCGGGGCTTACTCCAAAAGAGAGAGAGAATGAGATAACAAAGAAACATAAGGCTGTTTTTGTAATCGGGATAGGCCACGACCTTACCGATGGCAATTTTCACGACGGAAGAGCAGCAGACTACGACGACTGGAGCACCAAAAACGAAGATGGTTACTATGGCCTCAACGGCGACCTTCTGCTTTGGAATCCTGTTTTGCAAAGTTCATTTGAGATTTCCAGTATGGGAATACGTGTTGATGAGACAGCAATGGAAAAACAGCTCAAAATTCGTAATCAGGAGTGGAAAAAAGAGCTGATGTTCCACAAAGAGTTACTTGCCGGTAATCTCCCTTACACAATAGGCGGAGGTATCGGACAGTCAAGGCTTTGCATGTTTCTTTTACGTAAATGCCACATTGGTGAAATCCAATGCAGCATATGGACAGATGAGATAAAAAACGAGTGTAAAAAAGCAGGCATTGAGCTAATGTAACTGCATTTCCCGGGATTTTACTTATCACCATATTGTAAAATAAACTAAGAAATTGACACATTGAAACCAAAAAAGGCTGAGGGTTGACTAATTTTACTCACAATTTAGTTAACCCTTAATCTTTTTTGCTATGAAAAAACTTCTGCAATTAATAATTATCTCCTCAGCCTTGCTTCTCACCTCATGTGACCTGATAGAAGAGGCAATCATCGGTTCAAAGCTGGGCGGTGAACAATCAGCAATAGGCCAGGTAGGAGTTACAGTAACTTCATCAAGTGCCCAGATAAATGGAGTCAGCAACATTCAGGCATCTGTAACATCTCTAAGCGGGGGTGTATCAAATTATACAGGATCTGCAACTGTGGCCAATTCATCAATTGTCAGTACTTTGAGCAACCTTCCCGGGGTATCTGTCAGCGGCAACACTGTTACAGTAACAGGTATTAAATTCAAATCAACAACCGAGGGAATAGAAAGTATATATGGCTTTGACCCGGGGATAATAATCAAGTATAGCTCAAGCGTAGGTGACAAATACGACATACTCGGCTCCTCAACCAAAAGAGAAGTTACTGCAAAATCAACCTCTGATGACTTCAGTTGGGGAGGGATGATGATAAAGGTTATTAAGGTAGAGGAGAATATTAACCGCGGTGGTGTTCAGAAAATAACATACTATGGTAACCACAAATGGGGTATGGTCTCTGTAAGATTTGATTTTGATGACGGAACCTACTCTCAGTTCCCAATTTACAACAGCGCAAACAACTAGTGTCTTAGAGAATGAAGTACCTTACTATTAATGGTGAGAGAAAAATCATACCACCTTTCCCTCACCACAAGGAGTATGTCTACCGCTGTTACCGGTTCTTTAAAGCAAAGAATCTGTATTCATTTCTTACAATTCCCGGTCACTACAAATTTGTAAGAGAGATTTGGATGCAGAAAAAGCATAAGGTGGCAATACCTCGTGACCTTCTCATAGACCCCACTAGTGACTGCAACCTTAAATGCAAAGGTTGTTGGGCTGCGGATTATGAGAAACACTCAAATATCTCCTATGATAAGCTTGATTCAATATTCACGGAGGCAGCAGAGCTGGGAGTGATGGATATTCTCATGTCCGGGGGAGAACCGCTTATGCGTAAAGATGATATAGTTACGCTGGCTGCAAAGCATCGAAACCTTACCTTTTCTATGTTTACAAACGGAACTCTTGTTGACGAAGCTTTTGCAGACAAACTTGTAGAACTCGGCAATTTAAACCTCTTCATAAGTATCGAAGGGTATCGGGAAGATACCGATTTTCGCAGAGGTAAAGGAACATATGATAAAGTAATTAAGGCAATGGATCTTCTAAAGGCAAGAGATATTGGGTTTGGATTTTCGGCATGCTATCATTCAAGAAATTACAAAGTTATCTGTAGCGATGAGTTCATTGGCTTTATGAGAGAAAAGGGGGCATGGTTTGCGTGGCTTTTCAATTACCTCCCAATAGGCAGTGATGCCGACACATCTCTTTGTTGTACTGCAGAACAGAGAGCATACGTAATGAAAAAGACAGATGAGTATTATAAAAAACACGATTTTCTGCTGATTGATTTTGCAAACAGCGGTCACAAATCAATAGGTTGTGTGGCGGCTGGTAACGATTTTCTGCATATAAATGCAAATGGTGATGTTGAGCCATGTGCATTCTGCCACTATTCCGACACTAATATTAACGACAAATCCTTTCTTGAAGCGCTAAACTCACCATTTCTTAAGACCTTCAGGAATAAAAAGCCCTTTTCTCAAAATTTTCTCACCCCTTGTCCAATGATGGATCTTCCGGAAGAGATAGTTAAGCTTACATCCGACAAATCAGTAATATCAACCCATTTGGCTAATCCGGAAAGTGGAGAAGAGCTAGCTAAAAAAACCAGGCATCTAGCCAAAAAATGGCAACCTGTTGCCGAGAAGATATATGCGGGACTTCCAAAAGCAGAAAAGAGAAGATTTGGGATTCTTAACTGGTTACTACATGCGGGAGATAAATATAAATATAGGTAAATAAAACAACAAATAAAACTGGCAATGATAAACTATCGTTTTAAATATTTCGGGCTGGCTATTGTTCTGGTAGCTGTGGCATTTACGGTGCTCTATTTTGGGTTTAACTTCCGTTTTGAGATGACAGTCTTTGCAGTACACTCTGCCTTCTTTGAGACCAAAATGTTTGCCCTGTTTAAAACAAATTTTGCCGATGAACTTATACTCATTTTATACCTGACAGGTTTGGCTCTTATGATGTTTTCAAAAGAGAAAAATGAGAGTGCGGGGATCATGCAAAAAAGGCATGACGCAATGCGTTATGCCTTTTTTATCAATCTTTTGATACAGTTATTTGTTATCCTCTTTATTTACGGACAAGGTTTTATCGCATTCCTGGTTCTCAACCTTATCAATCTGCCACTGCTCTATCTGGCTCTCTTTTTTATTATGAAAAGAGATTTAAATGAGCAGAAAATTCAGTAGGAGATCTTCTGTTAATATTAAAAGCTACTTACTTCCGAAACTCTTCATAAACTGAACCCTTTCAAATTTCTCCGGGTTCTCGATGTTTGAGTAGTTAAGCTTGCCCTTGAAATCCGATATGTTTTTAAAGCCTTGCGAATCCATAAATAGATTAAGATCAGCAATGGCATTCGATATTGCATCTCCTCCTTTTTTATAAAGAGCAGTACACATCTGAGCTGTTGTTGCTCCTGCAAGAATCTGTTTCAGGACCACAGTTCCGTTGTGAATGCCGGTGCTTGCCGAAAGGTCAATACCGGGAACGAGCGCAGAAACTATACCCATCCAGCGAAGCTCCTTAAGATACTCCTCAGAATGAGAGAAGGCATCAGCAGGAAAAATCCTCAATTTCTTAATATCAATATCGGGGCTGTAAAATCGGTTAAACATAACAACTCCCTTTGCTCCGTTGGCTTTTAAGTTGCTTACGAAACCCGGAAGGTTTGAAAAATTTGAGCCTATTTTAACCGCAACGGGTATTCCAATGCTTTTTGAAACCTTTGAAACAACATTGAAATACTCCTTTTCAATATCGTCAGATTTTTTGTGCACATTCAAAGGAAGCGAATAGATATTCAGTTCCAGACCGTCTGCACCTGCGCTCTCTATCTCCTTGGCAAACTGTGTCCATTCACCTAAAGAAAAGCAGTTTATGCTTGCAATAACAGGAACAGAAACTGTTCTCTTAACATCCTCTATCAATTTCAGGTATCTGTCAATGGAGTTTTGACGCAAGTAGTGGTGAAGGTAATCTGCCGACTCCGGATAGTCATGTGACTGTGAGTTTAGAAACTCTGCCTCGTTTACAATCTGCTCCTCAAATAGTGATTTTACCACTATTGCACCCACTCCTGCCCTTTCGAATTCTGCAACCCTGTCCAATTGTGCCGTTAGTCCGGAGCTTGCTGCAAGGATTGGCGATTTTAGTGCCATCCCAAGATAGTTAACTGAAAGATTTGACATAGTTTATGTGGTGTTAAATTTGTTCAAGTACTTTTCTCATACTCACCTTCTCCTCAACAATCGCTCTCAGATTCTCAACAGAAACACGCTCCTGTTCCATAGAATCCCTGTAACGGATTGTAACGGTATTGTCGGTTAAGCTTTGATGATCTATTGTGATGCAGAAAGGGGTCCCGATAGCATCCTGACGGCGGTATCTCTTTCCTATACTATCCTTTTCGTCATACTGGCAATTAACGTCGTATTTAAGATCTCCCATGATCTTTCTTGCAAATTCAGGAAGGCCGTCCTTCTTTACCAGAGGCAATACTGCAAGTTTAACAGGAGCAAGAAAAGCAGGAAGTCTTAAAACTACCCTATCCTCTCCGTTTTCCAATTTCTCTTCACAATACGAAGAGGCGTAAATCGCAAGGAATGTTCTGTCCAGACCAATTGATGTCTCAACTACATACGGAACATAGTTTTCGTTTGTCTCGGGATCGAAGTACTGCATTTTTTTTCCTGAGAACTTCTGATGCTGCGAAAGGTCAAAGTCAGTCCTTGAGTGAATACCCTCAAGCTCTTTGAAACCGAAAGGAAACTCAAATTCTATGTCGGCTGCAGCATTTGCGTAATGTGCCAGCTTCTCGTGGTTGTGAAATCTGTATTTACTCTCTCCCAACCCTAGTGCCAGGTGCCATTTCAGACGTGCCTCCTTCCACTTTTCAAACCATGCAATCTCCTCTCCGGGGCGAACAAAAAACTGCATCTCCATCTGCTCAAACTCCCTCATTCTGAAAATAAATTGACGAGCAACTATTTCGTTTCTAAAGGCCTTACCTATCTGGGCAATACCAAATGGAATCTTCATCCTGCCGGTCTTCTGAACATTCAAAAAGTTTACGAAGATACCCTGAGCTGTCTCCGGCCTTAGGTATATTGTACCTGCATCTTCACTTACGCTACCCATCTGGGTAGAGAACATAAGATTAAACTGCCTCACCTCTGTCCAGTTTCTTGAACCGGATACCGGACAAGCAATTTCACAGTCGATTATAAGTTGTCTTACCGCCTCAAGATCAGCGCTATTAAGTGCGTCATTCATTTTGGTAGTCACCTCGTCGGCCTTAACCCTGTTCCTTAAAACATTGGGATTTGTTGCACGAAACTGCACCTCATCAAAGGATTCGCCAAATTTCTTCTTTCCCTTCTCAACCTCCTTCTCAATCTTCTCTTCTAGTTTGGCAATGTAGTCCTCAAGCAGAACATCGGCCCTGTATCTCTTTTTTGAATCCTTGTTATCAATCAAAGGGTCGTTAAATGCACCAACGTGTCCCGAAGCTTCCCAAATTTTAGGATGCATGAATATTGCAGAGTCAATTCCAACGATATTTTCGTTTAGACGAACCATTGCATCCCACCAATATTTTTTGATGTTATTCTTGAGTTCCACTCCCAACTGTCCGTAGTCATACACAGCACTCAGACCATCGTAAACCTCACTGGACTGAAAAATGAAACCATACTCCTTTGCGTGTGCTATCAGACTCTTGAATAACTCCTCCTGTGTCATAATTACAATTGTTTATAAACTGCGAAATTAGTGCTTTTTATATAAATTTAATACTTTTGTCTGTCAATAATCCCTAAAGTGACTAAAACAAACATACGATGAAACGATTTATACTGATATTATTTTCTCTGTTCCTGATAACTGCCGCAAATGCACAGATAACGGCGGTTTGGAGTTACCAGCAAAAAGACAACGGTGATGGCACAATTGACCTTATATTCAATGCCGATATCGAAAAAAACTGGTACATGTACAATGCAGACCTCATTCCAAATGGTCCGCTGCCAACTACATTTGAAATTAAAGGTAACAACGGTTTTGTTGCCGTAGGAAAACTCAGAGACAACATGAAGGCCAAGACCAAAATGGATGATGCCTTTGGTGTTGAGGTTAAGATTTTTGAACAGAGAGGCTCTTTTGTTCAGACAATCAGAAGAACAGATGCAGGGAGCTTTAAAGTAGAGGGAATTCTTACCTTCCAGACCTGTAATGGATCTGAGTGCCTGATGGACGAACTGGATGTTGTGTTTGATATTCCTGCAGGAGAGGTAGCTGAATTCACAGAGGAGGAGATGATCCCGATATCTGCCCAAGAGAGTGATCAAGCATTCGGTGGTAATGCTAAGGGATCAACAGAGGGGCTGCTTGTTTTTCTTTTGATTGCATTTGCAGCGGGTCTTGGAGGTGTCTTCACACCTTGCGTATTCCCAATGATTCCAATGACTGTAAGTTTTTTCATAGGTGGCACAGGTGCTAAAAAGGCAGGCATAATCAAGGGTTTGATTTTCGGACTCTCGGTTACACTCATTTATACAATGGTTGGTGTTATTGTTGCCATGTTCCAGAGCACAGATGCAACCGATTTCATGGGAACCCACTGGATACCAAACTTTCTTTTTGCAGCGCTATTTATAACTTTTGCAATATCTTTTCTTGGGGCATTTGAAATTACGCTCCCCACAGGTCTTGCAAATAAAGCAGATGCACAGGCAGATAAAGGTGGCTACATTGCCTCTTTCTTTGTTGCCTTTGCAATGGTTATTGTATCATTTTCATGTACAGGCCCTTTTGTAGGTTCAATTCTGGCTGCTGCGGTAACCGGAGGTCTTGCTCTAAAGCCCATACTGGGAATGTTCGCATTCGGTCTTGCATTTTCGCTACCGTTTGTAATCTTCTCATTCTTCCCGTCGCTAATGAAAAAGATGCCTAAATCGGGCGGATGGCTCAATGTTGTTAAGGTGGTATTCGCATTTATCCTAATGGCATTTGCAATGAAATATCTTTACACGGTTGACGCATACTTTGGATGGGGTATTCTAAACCGCGCCATATTTATCTCAATCTGGATTGTAATTGCAATTCTGTTGGGAATGTACCTTCTTGGCAAGATAACTACATTACACGACTCAAAAGTTGAGTCTGTAGGTGTATCGAGGATTATCTTTGCGATAGCCTCTTTCGCTTTTGCAGTTTATCTTATTCCGGGCCTGTTTGGTGCACCCCTTGCTTCGCTCTCGGGTCTCTTACCTCCTCCTGATCAAAGTACGATGGTAATTTCCGGTTCGGCAACAGGAGCTGCATCTTCGGCAATATCAAATGAACCAAGCACCGGACTTTGCTCAGAGGCTAAATATGCAACGGCAAAAAACAGAGCTCCACACGGCCTTAACAGTTACTACGACATAAAGGAGGCCATCGAATGTGCAAAAGAGCAAAACAAGCCCCTTTTACTATCATTCAAGGCTGTAACATGCAGTGCCTGCAAGGTGATGGAGGCAACTGTCTGGAGCGATCCTGCTGTTTTGGATATACTGCAAAATAAAGTTGTTCTGGTGAGTCTCTATGTTGACGACCGCACTGAGCTTCCTCTTGAGGAGCAGGTAACCTCTGTAATTGATGGAAAATTGAAGAACACTCTGGGCAGAAAATACCGCGACTATCAGTTAAGTCGCTTTGGTGTTGCCTCTCAGCCCTATTATGTTCTTGTTGACCATAATGAGCAAGTATTGGTGAAACCTATCGGAGAAAGTTCTTTGACAGAATTTTTGGCATTTCTTAATGGCGGTATAGAAACATTTAACCGCCAACTTTAATTAAGAGGGCGGTTAAATCTTAGTTTTTAAAATCACACGATTTTATAGGATTACACTTTTTCGTACAACTCTTCCAAAGGCTTTCTTACCTTTTTGAAAGCCAGGAATGGATCTTCTTGCGACCTGTATCCAAGAGCACACATCACAGATGCAGTAAGCCCTTTCTCTTTGAGTCCAAGTATCTTATCAAAACTCTCCTTATCAAATCCCTCCATCGGGCCTGAGTCAATACCCAGCTCCGAAGCGGCAGCCATAAGTGTTCCAAGAGCAATATAGGTCTGTTTTGAAGTCCAGACTTTCATCTGCTCAGGGCTCATCGAAGCCATTTGAGACTTCATCATATTACCGTAATCTGCAGATTCAGAAACATTAAGATTGTTTATTTTTGCTCTTAGTTCAAGATAGTTGTCAACCTCTTTGTCTCCAACGTTTGTGTAATTACAAAAAAGAAACAGCACAAATGAGTCTGTAAGCTGAGGTTGCCCCCAGGAAGCAGCCTTAAGCTTCTCCCTGATCTCGGGATTCTCAATAATAAGTACTTTAAAAGGCTGAAGACCGTATGAAGTTGCAGTAAGGTTAACGGCCTCTTTCAAAAGTTCGATATTTGTACTGCTTATCTTCTTTGTGGTATCAAATTTCTTTGTAGCATAGCGCCACTTTAAGCTATCTATAATTTTCATCTCTATTCATTTATTTTAGTTGGGTTGCCCCCTTGTTAACAGTTAAATTTGGTTTTTGTTTGAATTACCATTTCATCGGGACATCAATAATCAGAAATTTTGCATCTTTTTCTGAAGTAATCTCTAATGAAACAGAGTCGGTAACTGCAATTGCATCTCTGCGAGACAATTTGTTTCCTAAAATTGATATATCTCCCTCTATGACAAAAAGATATACTCCATTACCCTCTTTTTTGGTTATGTATTCAATACTCTTTCCTTTTTCAAGTTCGCTCAGATAGAACCAACTCTGCTGATAGATCCAGATTCCCTCTTCTTCATTATCCCCAAATGGTTTTATTATGTTGAGGAGTCTGTTTTTCATACCCGATACATCAATTTTTCTCTGATCATACCTTGGCTCAACGCTTTTTCTGTCAGGAAAAATCCATATCTGCAACAGCTCCGCTGCTACCTCTTTGTTGTTGTTCATCTCGCTGTGAAAAACTCCACTGCCGGCACTCATTACCTGAATCTCTCCTGCTGTAATAACAGAGCTGTTTCCCATGCTGTCGCCGTGAGACAACTCTCCATTAAGGGGAATTGTTATGATCTCCATATTGTCGTGCGGATGTTTTCCAAATCCCTCCTTTGGAGCTACCCAGTCATCATTCAAAACCCTAAGTGCTCCAAAATGAACTCTTTCGGGGTTATAATAGTTAGCAAATGAGAATGAGTGGTTTGCTTTGAGCCATCCGTGATCGGCTCCGCCTCTGGTGTTGGCTCTTATGATTGTATATATTGTATCTGATGTTTTCATTGCTTTGTGCTTTATCAAAGTTTAATAATAATTACAGCACAAAGGTACGGTGTCAGGAGAGGCCGGTCAATGTAAAATTCCCTCTATTTGTTGTATAAATCCTTACCCGAGCGAAAATCGGTAAAGTTCTCTCCTGTTACGCTTTTATAAAATTTGCTGAAATGGGCGGGATCCCTGAAGCCCAATGTGTATGCTATCTCCTTGGAAGAGAAAGATGTATTTACTCCCAGTCGCTTTGCCTCCAAAACAATCCTCCGTTGAATCATCTCTTTGGCATTAATGCCTGTTGAATCCTTTAAAACATTGTTAAGATAGTCTGCAGTAATGCTTAATTCCGTTGCATAATGTGAAACCTGATGCCACTTACTGAAGTTTTCTTCTAATAGATCTTTAAAGTTTCCCACAACAGATTTTTCAGTTTGAGTATATTGTGTATTGGAGTTATTATCGGCAGGAATGTGTTTGTGACACTCAATCATGAAAATTTTAAGCCATGATGCAACAGCCTCGTTTTTAAATCTTTCGCAATTTACTTTGCCCTTATTTATTTCAGAATTAAAGACAGCTACTATCTCTTTTCCTGCAAGTTCAAGCATCATCTCCTCCCCATCTTTAATATCTAGTGGAAGTGATGTGTTACCCGGGTCAAAAAGCGAAAGGGCTTTCAGGAAATCATTATTAATATTGTATTTGCAGAGGAAATCTCCGGTAAACATTAGTACAAGTCCAAGGGGTTCGGTATGTGAGACCACCTGATGAACCTGTCCCGGTGAGAGAAAAAAGAGCCTGCCGGGCTTCATCTCATATGAGGTAAAGTCAATCATGTGAATGCCTGTACCCTCTTTTACCCAAATTATAGTATAGAAGTTGTGTCTGTGCGGGTCATCGGCCTCTCCTCCCGTCTCCTCCCAAATCTCCTCCATTGTACGGTAGGCAAACATGACAGGGGACTCCTCGTGATAGAGATCAAAGGAGGGGATTGCGTTTGCAACTGATTCGGTAAAAAAGGAATTTTTCATGCTTTACTGATTACCAATTAGCCATCATAGTTATTACATAGCTTTTATGATTAATTCAGAGTCTTCTCTATTATTGCAGAGTTATCTTTTTTACTGCAGAGTTGTCTTCACATTCGTTTAGAAGTTGTTCAACGGTAATTCCCAAACCCGGGTGAATAAAGTCGGGCGCGATTTGGGCAACCGGCTCTAATACAAAACGTCTCAAGTGCATTCTTGGGTGTGGTAATGAGAGGGTTTCACTCTGATACACCAAATTACCATAAAATATGATATCAATATCTATCTCTCTGGAGCTGTATTCTCTCTCTGCACCACTTTTCTCTTCATCCTTCTGGTTCTTCTTGCTCTCCTCTCCCCTCACCCTTCCCAGGTTTTTTTCAATGTTAAGAACCTTTTCAAGCAGCTCTTCCGGTCTGAACTCTGTATCAATAAGCACCGCTCTGTTCAAAAAACATTCATCTGCATTAAAACCCCAGGGCTCGCTCTCATATAATGGCGATAGTATGATTTCTCCCGACGATAGATCTGACACCATTTGTGATGCCTTTTCTATAATCGAGAGCTTGTCTCCTCTGTTGCTTCCAAGCAGAAGTATGGTTTTCATAGCATACCAAGCTCAAAAAGAGCTTCTTCGCTCATTCTGTCTCTGTCCCATGGCGGGTCAAATGTGAGCTCAATTGCCACATCTTCAATCGTTGGTACCATTGATACGGCATCATAGACATCTTGCAGCAACTCATCAACCATAGGACAGTTGGGTGCTGTAAGTGTCATTTTGATAAAAGCTTTACGATTTATATCAACCCTGATTTCATAAATCAGCCCTAAATCATACACATTAACGGGTATCTCCGGGTCATAAACCTGCTTAAGGGCCAGTACAATATTTTTTTCTACACTCATAATATTAAAAATTTTTATGCAGAGTAGGCCATTGCATATATTTTTATCTGTTTTATCATCGATAGCAGGCCGTTTGCTCTTGTTGGAGAGAGGTTCTCCTGAAGACCAATCTCTTTAATAAAGTTCAGGTCAGCATCAATAATCTCCTTAGGAGTTCGTTCAGAGAAAACCCTGATCAGTAACGATATAATTCCCTTCGTGATTATAGCGTCGCTGTCTGCGGTAAAATAGATTAGGCCATTCTTAAATTCTGCGTTCAGCCATACTCTTGATTGACAGCCCTTTATCAGGTTTCCTTCAAGTTTTTCACCCTCTTTTATGATTGGTAGCGTTTTTCCAAGTTCAATTAAATATTCATATTTATCCATCCAATCCGTGAAAATCGAGAACTCCTCGACAATTTGCTGCTCAACTTCTCTAATTGTCATTATATAAATTATTATTCTTAAGTTATTTATTATTGTTTACCTTATTCATTAATACATTAACACTTTGTTAATCCCAATTTAATATGTCACATAAAATAATCTCCCGATTATGATAACATCTTTATTGCTCGTTTTAAAGAGGCAATAAAATACTCTGCCTCATCAATTGTATTATATGCAGCAAAGGATGCACGAAGCATTGATTCAACGCCATATCTTTTCATAAGAGGTTCGGCACACATCTGCCCCGAACGCAATGCAACTCCCATTTTATCCATAATCATTGCCAGGTCCGATGGGTGTGCACCATTAACAGTAAATGAAAACAGAGAAATCCTACTCTCTCCCACTCCATAAAGTCTTAATCCTTCGATTTTTAAAAGCTCCTCTATCATGTATTCCACAATAGACCGCTCTGAGTTCTCCAGAAATTTTTTGTCAATTGACTCTACAAACCTTATTGCCTCCAACATTGCTGCAGCACCAATAAAATTGGGAGTACCTGCCTCAAACTTTAATGGAAGCGGTGCATATGTTGTCTTCTCAAAAGTAACTGTACCTACCATATCTCCTCCTCCCATCCATGGCGGTATACTATCAAGAATTTCCCTCTTGCCGTACAAAACCCCTGTTCCTGTTGGCCCGTAAAGCTTGTGTCCGGAAAAGGCATAAAAGTCGCAATCAAGCTTACGTACATCAGTCTCTATGTGCACGATACTCTGCGCTCCGTCAACCATTACAGGAATACCCTTTGCATGTGCTCTGGATATCAATTCCTCAACAGGGTTTATTAGCCCCAGTACGTTTGAAACATGAGAAACAGAAACAATTTTTACGGAGCTGTCGAGAAGATTGTCAAGCATATCCATTCTCCAGTTCCCATTTTCATCAACGGGAAGAACCCTCAAATTGGCCTCTTTGCTTTCACAAATCAATTGCCATGGAACAATATTGGAATGGTGCTCAGCCTCTGAAACTAATACCGAATCTCCCTTTCTAAGGTATTTTCCGCCATAACTGGCAGCTACAAGGTTTATAGAGGCCGTTGTTCCTGATGTAAATATTATCTCCTCTTTTTGAGCTGCATTAATAAATTGTCTTACAGCCTCTCTTGAATCTTCGTATAGCTCTGTCGTTTGAGAACTCAGTTCGTGCACGGCTCTGTGAATATTACCGTTTACTCCGGAATTCATTCTGTTTACCAGATCAATTACCTGCTTTGGCTTTTGAGATGTTGCTCCGTTATCAAGATATACAAGTGTTTTGGAGTTAACACTCTGTTCCAATGCCGGGAAGAGAGATCTTATCTGGTTTATGTCCGCTATTTTATTCATCTGATAATTACTAAGTGAGAGTTGTCGCTGCAAAATTAACAAAACAAAGTTGCCGTTTATACCTTAAAAACATAAATTTGCATCAAAAGTTTATATCCCCCGGGCATGTACGATTATATCAAGGGAGAACTTACCGAGCTTACACCAACCGAGGTAGTTCTGGAAAACAATCAGATAGGCTATAAAATACTTATATCCCTTCAAACCTACTCAAAGCTAAAAATGGCTGAGAGCACCAAACTTTTCATATATCATCATCTTAGAGAAGATAATGAACAGCTTTACGGCTTTTATGATAAAGATGAGAGATCTCTTTTCACCAATCTGATTGAGGTTTCGGGTATTGGCCCAAACAGTGCCAGGATGATGTTGTCATCGTTATCTTCAGACGAAATAAGGGGGGCAATTATCTCCGGAGATGTAAACAAACTTAAGAGCATTAAAGGGATTGGTCTTAAAACAGCCCAACGTCTGCTCATTGAGTTAAAAGACAAGATGGTAAAAAGAGGTTCGGGAGATGATTTCTCTGGATCATTTATTTTGCCTCAGGCATCTCGCCAAAGAGATGAGGCCGCATCTGCTCTTGTTTTGCTCGGTTTTTCAAAAGCCAATGTAGAAAAGGTTTTGGACACACTCCTTAAAGAAAATCCATCCTATTCACTTGAGGAGCTCATCAAGCTTTCACTTAAAAGACTATAGAATAATTTATAATTTCATACATTTGTAAAAATTTAAACGTAAAAAGATGAATATTCCAGCAAATCTTAAGTATTCTCACGATCACGAGTGGGTAAAAGTTGATGGTAACATTGCAACTGTTGGTATTACCGATTTTGCACAGAGCCAACTTGGTGACGTGGTGTTTGTTGACATCCCTTCTGAGGGGGAGACTCTTTCAAAATCTGATGTTTTTGGAGCTATTGAGGCTGTTAAAACAGTAGCAGACGCACTTATGCCGGTATCAGGTAAAATTATTGAAATTAATGGCAATCTTGAAGGTTCACCGGAGTCAGTAAACAAAGACCCTTATGGTGAAGGTTGGATGGTTAAAATCGAGATGAGCGACCTTTCTGAGCTGGACTCACTGATGGACGCAGAAGCATACGGTGCTATTATCTAAATATTATCGCACTTAAAACCGCATTTACTTTTAAAACCTGCTGTCAAAAATGTCAGCGGGTTTTTATTTTTTAATAAATTTACCATTATTTACATTATTCAGCAGATATGATTCACAGTTTTGGGAGTGATAATCACTCCGGAGCGGCACCGGAGATTATGGAGGCAATTGCAAAAGCAAACGCCAATTTTGCCGTAGCGTATGGAGAAGACCCTTTTACAAAAGAGGCCGAGGATATTTTTAAAAGAGATTTTGGCCCTCAAACAGAGGTGTTTTTTGTGTTTAACGGTACCGGAGCAAATGTTTTGGCATTAAAAGCTCTTACAAACACCTTCAATTCAATTTTATGTGCCGATTCTGCTCACATTAACGTTGATGAATGTGGTGCTCCCGAAAAACTTACAGGATGTAAGCTTGTTCCAATTGCACCGGTTAATGGTAAAATCTCTGTTGATTCTGTGAAAAAAGAGCTTAAAGGATTTGGTTTTCAGCACCACTCTCAGCCAAAAGTACTTTCAATATCACAACCTACCGAACTGGGAACCCTCTACACTCCAAAAGAGATTAAAGAGCTTGCCGGATTAATGCACAGCCACGGAGGGTATCTTCATATTGACGGCTCAAGGATTTCAAATGCAGCAGCAGCGTTAAACCTGAATATGAGAGAATTTACTTCGGATCTTGGAGTTGATGCGCTTTCATTTGGCGGCACAAAAAACGGAATGCTCATAGGAGAAGCTGTTGTATTCTTCAAAAAAGAGCTGGCAGAAAATTTTCTTTACTTAAGAAAACAAGCTGCTCAACTTTTCTCCAAAAACCGCTTTATTGCAGCACAGTTTACCACATTTTTAAAAGACGGCCTTAATATTCGCCTCGCTTCCCATTCAAATGCCATGGCTAAATATATGGAGGCAAAACTTAAAGATATTCCTGAAGTAAAGATTTCCCGGCCTGTTGAAACAAACGGCGTTTTTGCCATTATGGACAAAAGAATTACCGAAAAACTAATGGAAAAACATTTTTTCTATATCTGGGATGAAGAAACAGGAGAAGTAAGATGGATGTGCTCCTGGAATACCCAAAAAGGTGATATTGACAAATTTATAAACGATCTCACAGCGCTTCTTTAAACTCTAAACACTACAAACTATGGAAGTAAAAAGAACATTCGACCTTTTAGAAAAGCTCATTAAGGAGTATCCAAAAGATGATATTCTAAGCAGAAGAGTGAACGGCAAATGGATTAAGTACTCTTCTGACAGCTACTACAGACATTCACATCTGCTCGCATACGCCTTTCTTGCCCTTGGACTCAAGAAAGATGACAAGGTTATTACCATAAGCAATAATAGGCCTGAATGGAACTTTATTGATATGGGACTAAATTTGGCAAATTGCGTTCATGTCCCTGTCTACTCTACGCTTAGCAACGATGACTATCTCTACATTCTTAACCATAGCGATGCAAAAGCAATATTCCTTGGTGGTGAAGCTGTTGTAAAAAAGATCACCCCCTTAATCCCACAGCTCGACAGAGAGATTATGGTATTTTCAATTGACAAGGCTGAAGGCATTAAGTCAATAGAGTCGCTTTATGAGTTGGGAAAGGATAAAGAAGCCGAATTTGAAGAGGTTATCGAAGAGAATAAGAAGAACATTGACGAAAACGAACTTGCAACAATTATTTATACATCAGGCACTACAGGGACTCCAAAAGGTGTGATGTTATCTCATAAAAACCTTGCATTTACCTTTATTGGGTCTGCAAATCAGCAAATTAGAGACCACAGACACAAAATGCTAAGCTTCCTGCCTCTATGTCATATTTATGAGAGGAGCATGAACTACGACTATCAGTATATGGGCATAAGCACCTATTATGCAGAGAGTCTTTCAACAATTGCTTCTGATCTTGCAGACTGTCAGGCAGACGGTTTCTGCTCAGTACCAAGGGTTTTAGAGATGATGTTTAATAAACTTGAGGCAGCAGGAAAAGATTTAAAGGGTGTTAAGAAGTTAATTTATAAATGGTGCTTCTCAATTGCCTGCAAATTTGATTATGAAAATCGGGGCTTCTTTTACGATCTGAAATACAAAATAGCTGACAAACTTGTTTACAGCAAATGGAGGGCTAAACTTGGAGGCAAAGAGATGCTCATTGTATCTGGAGGGTCATCTATTCAGGCTAAAATTATTCGACTATTTACGGCTGCAAAGCTTTATATATTTGAAGGTTACGGTATGACAGAAACCTCTCCGATTATTGCTGTTAACAACCCTCGCGAGATGATTATTAAAATTGGAACCGTTGGTAAAGCAATGGAGGGCACTGAGATGATGATAGCGCCTGACGGAGAAATTCTTACTCGCGGGCCACATATTATGCTTGGTTATTACAAAGATCCTGAATATACCAAAGAGATAATTGACAGTGATGGTTGGCTTCACACCGGAGACATTGGAGTTATGGTAGATAAAATTTTCCTAAAGATAACTGACCGTAAAAAGGAGATATTCAAGCTCTCTGCAGGTAAGTATGTAGCTCCACAGGTTATTGAAAACATGCTTAAAGAGTCTTCTTATATTGAAAACTGCATGGTAATAGGTGAAAATCAGAAGTTTGCTTCGGCAATTATCATTCCTGATTTCAACAGACTTCACTTCTGGGCTGCCAAGAACAAGATTCATTATGCCGACAATGCAGAATTAATACAGAATCCTGCAGTTATTGCAAAGGTTAACAAGGAGATAGATGTCGTTAATAAAAAACTTGCTGCACACGAACAGATTAGAAGAGCAAAACTCGTAGCAGACGAATGGACACCAATTAACGATTTATTATCACAAACATTAAAGCTTAAGAGGCACAATATTAAAGCCAAATATCAGAATTTGATAAACGAAATTTTCAATACAGAAAGTTAGTTATGAAAATTCATCTTGCCACAGCTGAAGATACTCACTCCATATCAAAAATATGGAGTGAGTGCTTTACTGATGATACCGATTACATCAATAATTTTTTAGAAAACTGTTTCCCTCACACCAAAACCTTTCTGCTGACTCCCGAAAACGAAGTTAATGCGGTGGCTTCACTCTCCGTTCTGCCCTGCTATACAAACTATAATGGTAAAATTTACCCTGGAGGCTATGTTTATGCAGTAGGAACACTGCCGGAGCATAGAGGAAAATCATACTCCAAATATCTGACCCAAGAGGCATTTCGATATGCCCGTAACGAAAAACTCTCCTTTCTTGTTGTAAAACCGGCAACAGAATCCCTCTACGAGCTATATTCTAAGCTCTCTTTTGACACAACGCTATATGAAAGGATAACAAGAATTAATCCAAAAAGGAGCTATAACTACACTTCAGATGGGCTGCTTATGTGTGATAAAATGCCTGTTTACAGGTCATTTACTCTTTTTTGGGATATTGATCGTCTCTATAAGCTAAGAGAACGTTACCTCTCCAAAGAAAGTATTTTGCTTAATAAAGAGATACTCTCATACGCAATAACAGAAATCACTTATAGAAACGGATTTGTTGATTCGTTTAGTTATTTAAACAAGAAAGAGGATCATGTTTTCTATGTTTATTATCCTTCAGAAAATAATGATTCTATAGTTTATGTAATAGATCATAATATAAACGATGGTAGTACATTAGATGATTTTATCTCTGAAAATAGATCTACTTTTAAAGACCTTAAATACTATCAATTTATTAATCTTCCCTCCATTGTTGCTAAGAGATGTAGTGCAAAAAAAATCAAGTCGGCATTAATTAAATCATTTGAAGAAGATCCCGGGTTTAACAAACACCTTAAAAAACTCAGGCTTTCACTACCCATGGAGTAAGAATAATCTCTCAAAAAATAAAAGATGTTCCACGAGGAACATCTTTTATTTTTTTAACTTTCAATATGATATGAGCATTATTGAATTTAATTGTTGCGCAATATCAACTTATTTAATGATCAAATAATTGTGAAAATTATAAATAAAATTGTGTAGAAAGAGCAATTCATTGAAATGCTTCTAAAAAATAAGCAATATCTAGAACAACAAAGAATAAGATTTATCTACCAAAATATACGAGCAATACAGAAATATCGGCCGGGGAGACTCCCGGAATGCGTGATGCCTGTGATATTGTCTTAGGTCTGTGTTTTGAAAGCTTTTGTCTGGATTCTGTGGATATAGATTTTAGAGCATTGTAATCAAACTTATCCGGAATAGCAATCTCTTCAAGTTTTAAAATTTTATCTGCAATTCTCTTCTCTCTTTCGATGTATCCTTTGTACTTTATTCTTATCTCTACGGCCTCTAAAATCTCTTTGAGGACAATTTCAGTGGAAATATTGTCGTCTTTAGGCACTTCAGGTTGGTATGGAAGTGGTGTAACACTCTTAGGATGATAGAAATGATCGAAAAATGTTTCGCGTGGAACATTTACTAAAAGAGGATCTATTGTGGCCTGAGGTCTGGTAAGAATGTCCGCGAGCTTCTTTTTGTGTGAAATTGGTGCAGAATCTACTGATTCCAAATATGAATTAATTTCATCGGGGGAGATTGATGTATTCTGCATGTAGTTTGTAAGACTTTCTACTGAGATATATTTTCTCAGCATCAGATCGTGCCTCTCTGAAGTGGCTAATCCCGCATTATATCCAATTTCGGTTAAGCGAAGGTCAGCGTTATCTTGTCTAAGCAATATTCTGTACTCTGCTCTTGATGTAAACATTCTGTACGGTTCATCCACACCCTTTGTTACAAGATCGTCTATAAGCACTCCAATATAGGCCTGATCTCTTTTTAGCACTAGCGGTTCTTTACTTTGAATTTTTAAGTGTGCATTTATACCGGCCATTAAGCCTTGCGCCGCTGCCTCTTCGTAACCGGTGGTTCCATTTATCTGTCCGGCAAAATAGAGATTCGAAATATTTTTTGTTTCCAATGTGTGGTGAAGCTGAGTCGGCGGGAAATAGTCATACTCTACTGCGTAGGCAGGTCGGAAAATTACAATACTTTCAAACCCGGGTATTGCTCTTAAAGCAGAATATTGAATATCCAAAGGAAGAGAAGATGAGAAACCCTGAAGATAGTATTCATTGGTATTCCATCCTTCCGGCTCAAGGAATAACTGATGACTAGTTTTATCTGAGAAAGTTCTTAGCTTATCCTCTATACTTGGGCAATATCTTGGACCAACACCTGAGATCTTACCTGAGAATAGCGGAGAAAACTCAAATCCCTCTTTAAGTATGTCGTGAACTGTTGAATTGGTATGAACCATATAACAGCACATTTGATTTTTATGAAACTGTATGGGAGAGGGGATATTTAAAAAAGAGAATTTTTCGGGATTTTGATCCCCCTCCTGAATTTGAATTTTAGTAAGATCAACAGATCTTGCATCAATTCTGGGAGGTGTGCCTGTTTTCATTCTGTCGACAACAAAGCCCATAGAAAACAGTTGTTCCGACAGATGCAAAGAGGGCATCTCCCCTATTCTTCCACCAACAGCGCTGTTTTGCCCTATAAAAAGTTTTCCGTTTAGAAAGGTGCCTGCAGTGAGAATGGTTGCTTTAGATTTAAATGTCGCTCCCATTTCTGTTTTTACACCGACAACCTTTTCTCCTTCGAAAATAAATTCATTTACGGTGTCCTGCCAAATATGTAAGTTGGGCGTATGCTCCAAAACATATCTCCAGTTCATAGAGAAATGCTGTCGGTCACATTGGGCTCTCGGGCTCCACATAGCTGGACCTTTTGATCTGTTTAGCATTCTGAACTGAATTGTTGAAGCGTCAGTGACCAGTCCTGTGTAGCCGCCAAGCGCATCTATCTCTCTGACTATTTGTCCTTTAGCTATTCCCCCTATGGCCGGATTACATGACATTTGGGCAATTTTACCCATATCCATTGTAAGTAATAATACCTTAGACCCCATTTTAGCTGAGGCAAACGCTGCTTCACAACCTGCATGTCCTGCACCAATGACTATTATATCAAATTTATCTCCCATTTAAATAATATTATCCCCTCTCATTATAAGCGCGCTCTCTTCTGCTTCTTTCATTAATTTTTTATCCTTTGCATTTTTATCTTTATAGCCAATTAAGTGCAGAACTCCGTGAATTATTACCCTGTGGAGTTCGTTTTCAAATGTTGTTTTGTACAATACTGCGTTTTCTTTAACAGTGTCAATGCTAATGATAATATCGCCATTTAAGTATTTTCCTTCACAGTAATCGAAGGTAATAACATCTGTATAATAGTTATGTTTAAGATATTTGTTATTTATTTCAAGAATATAATTATCACTGCAGAATATTATGTTGATATCCCCCACTGACAATCTATTCGTGTGGATAATTGTTTTAATCCATGCATTACACTTTCTTTTACCTTTAAAATTAAAAGTAGTGTCCTCTTTAAAATATTTAATCATTGAGGTAAACCCTTCTTAAGGAAAATTGTTTTAAATTTATTGTTTATTGTTCTCTTCCAGAATGTCCCAGTATTCAATTGCTCTTCTGGTATGAGGTATAACAATTGAACCGCCTACGAGGTTTGCTACGGCGAATATCTCAAAGGCCTGCTCCCTGGTTACTCCAAGTTCATAACATTTTTCAATATGGTACTTAACACAATCATCACATCGCAATACAAGGGAAGAAACAAGTCCAAGCATCTCTTTTGTTTGCGTAGGGAGTGCTCCCTCTTCGTATGTTCTGGTATCAAGATTGAAAAATCTTTTGAAAAAAAGAGAGCCGGAATCAAGTATAACCTTGTTCATCTTGGCACGATATGTGCGGAATTGGGCGATCGAATTCATGATTGATATTTTTTTGCAAAACTACAAAATAAAAGTAAACTTAAATTCTTTTGAATTATGTCTAAAATAACGGTAATCGGAGCCGGAAATGTGGGTGCAACTTGCACTAATGCCATGGCCAATATGCAGTTTGCATCTGAGATTGTACTACTTGATATTAAAGAGGGGCTGGCAGAGGGAAAAGCGACAGATATGATGCAGACTGCCAAACTTTACAAGTATTACACTAAGGTTAAGGGCGTTACAATGGACTATGAGGCCACTGCCGATTCTGATGTTATTGTTGTTACCTCCGGAATTCCCAGGAAACCAGGTATGACACGTGAAGAGCTTATTGAGACAAATGCAAATATTGTAAGTAATGTGGTTGAAAACGCTCTTAAATACTCTCCAAATGCTGTTCTTGTAGTAATATCCAATCCAATGGATACTATGACCTACCTTACCTTAAAGAAGACAGGTCTACCTAAAAACAGAATAATTGGTATGGGCGGAATTTTAGATAGCAGCCGTTTTACAGATTATTTGAGCATTGCCCTTGATGTTCCTTCTAGTGATATTGATGGTATGGTGATTGGCGGCCATGGCGACACAACAATGATTCCGCTGGCTCGCTTTGCTAATTATAAAGGCATTCCGGTTAACAAACTTCTCTCTGCTGAGAAGCTTGGCAAAGTTATTGCAGATACAATGGTTGGAGGCGCAACTTTGACAAAAATGCTCGGAACATCTGCCTGGTACGCTCCCGGGGCTGCCGGAGCCGTTCTGGTAAAAGCAATTATCCTTGACGAAAAGAAGCTATACCCATGTTGTGTATATCTTGACGGGGAATACGGACAAAAGGATATTTGCATTGGAGTACCGGTTACGGTTGGTAAAAACGGATGGGAAAAGATTGTTGAGTTTGATCTGACAGAGAGTGAATTTGAACTGTTTAGCAAAAGTTCTGATGCCGTCAGGTCTACAAATAAGGTTCTTAGCGATATGAATATTATTTGAATTCAAAATATTTTCGCATCTTTGCACGGCGATTTTTAGGGGGTATTAGCTCAGTTGGCTAGAGCGCTTGCATGGCATGCAAGAGGTCATCGGTTCGACTCCGATATGCTCCACGAGTTTTTAACAATTTTTAATGAGCTCTATTACGCTAATAATGTAGTACTTAAATTTATTTACGATAAGTTTATTAACAATTACTTTTGGTAAATAATTAATTGTTTTTAATTTTACAATCCAAATTAAATCTGAACAGTAACACAGTTATGGAAGTAAAGAAAACACCTAAGGCAAATCTCGAGAACAAAAAGATGTTATTCAGAGAAATAGGTCTGATAATTACATTGCTTTTAGTTTTAGGAGGGTTTGAATACAAAACCTATGAGAAGAGTATCTCTGAACTGGGGGGCAACAACGCAGCCCTTGTAGAAGACGAGATGATACCAATTACCAATGAAACTCCGCCTCCACCACCGGAAATGCCAAAGATTCCAGTTGTATCTGACGAAATTGTTATTGTTGACGATGACATGAAGATCACTACAGATCTTATTATCAGCACAGAGGACAACAAAAATCTTGGTGTTGAAATTAAAGAATATGTTCAGGGCAGAAAAGAAGAGGTAGTTGAAGAGGAAGATATCCCATTTATGTTTGTTGAAGAGAAACCCAAATTTCAGGGTGGCGACGAAAATAGCTTTACAAGATGGGTAGCTGAAAGACTGGTTTATCCGGAAATTGCAAAGGAGAACGGCGTACAAGGTCGTGTTTATCTTACATTCCGTGTAAATACAGATGGTAGTGTGAGCGATGTGAAAGTTTTAAGGGGTGTAGACCCTTCATTGGATAAAGAGGCAGTTCGTGTTGTGTCTATGTCTCCTAAATGGACTCCGGGAAGGCAGAGAAACAAGGCCGTAAGGGTTATATATCAGTTTCCTGTGATTTTCCAGCTCAGGTAGAGTAATCACACAAACAATAAAACATAAAGGCTGCCTCGAAAGAAGCAGTCTTTTTTATATAATAGATGGAAAAAACCGTACTTGTAGCAGTCTCCTCCAACAATGAGGACGAGAGCAAAATAAGAGAATATCTGGACGAACTTGAGTTTCTTGCCGAAACTGCAGGGGCCAAATCTCAAAAGTGGTTTATACAAAACCTCGACAAACCAAATCCCAAGACCTATCTTGGCAGCGGCAAGCTGGAGGAGATTAAGCAGTACATCAACGAAAATGAGATTAAACTCGTAATTTTTGATGATGAGCTGACCCCTTCTCAGTTGAGAAATATTGAGAGGGAACTTGAATGCAGAATACTTGACAGAACAAATCTCATACTTGATATTTTTGCCCACAGAGCCAAAACCGCGTACGCAAAAACGCAGGTTGAACTTGCACAATATCAGTATCTTCTTCCTAGATTGACCCGAATGTGGACCCACCTTGAAAGACAGAGGGGAGGGATAGGAATGAGAGGACCGGGAGAGAGCCAGATTGAAACCGACCGTAGAATAATTCTGGAAAAAATAAGTCGTCTGAAAGAGCAGCTTAAAAAGATTGACAGACAGATGGCATCGCAGAGGGGGAACAGGGGAAGTCTTGTCAGAATCTCACTTGTGGGCTATACAAATGTAGGAAAAAGTACCTTGATGAACCTTCTTGCCAAAAGCGAAGTGTTTGCCGAGAATAAGCTTTTTGCCACACTTGATACAACTGTCAGAAAAGTAGTTATAGAGAACGTCCCTTTTCTTTTAAGTGATACAGTAGGGTTCATCCGCAAATTGCCACATCAGCTTGTTGAGTCATTTAAAAGTACACTTGATGAGGTAAGAGAGTCTGATATACTACTGCACGTTGTAGATATTTCGCATCCAAATTTCCAGGAACATATTTCTGTTGTAGAGCAGACATTAATCGAAATTGGCGCTAAAGATAAGCCGGTATTGCTTGTTTTTAATAAAATTGACGCCTATAACTATGTTCCTCAGGATGAGTTTGATTATGGACACAAAAAGCCTGAAAATTACAGTCTTGATGAGCTGAAAAACAGCTGGATGAACAAGGAGCACGCTCCGTGTATTTTTATCTCTGCCAAAGAGAAGACCAATTTACCCAAATTGAGGAATGATCTTTACAAAATGGTTGCAGAAATTCATGCGGGTAGATTTCCTTTCAATAATTTCTATTGGTAAAAGGTAACTAACTCACTTAATTCCCTTAATACGCTTTATCTCTTTTACCACTACCTCTTTTGGTAGTTCATCTACCACTCTTCCGTTGTAACCTTTTGTGGTTTTGGCAGTAAAGAGTGAGTTTATAAGGGCCTCCTCTGTTGCCTCGATTGTTGCAAGAAACAACGAAGACATTGAGCTGTTATGCAGCTCGAGAGGGTTGTAAAAAGGACTTTTTTCGTCTATAAGGTTCTCTTTTGCAACCGAAAGTGCTATCACATAGTCACCACTTCCGTTTGAGGCGATACCTCCGGTTTTCGCGAGCCCCAGCATCGCTCTCTTTGCTACTCTTTCAAGGTTTCTTGATGTTATTGGAGCATCTGTGATAACTACTATCATGCAAGAGCCATCAGCATCTTTGTCAACATCACGTTTGAAATCATATTTCCCCAGCATTCTTCCCACCTGCACTCCTGCAATTTCCAACACACCCCCAAAATTTGACTGCACAAGCACACCGACTGTATAACCACCCAACGAGGCAGGAAGTACTCTCGATGAGGTTCCAATTCCGCCTTTAAAGCCAAAACAGATTGTGCCTGTTCCGGCCCCTACTCCACCCTCCTCCACTTTGCCATCTTTGGCTGCATCAATTGCTTCAAGAACATGTTCGGGAGTAACATATCTTGCCCTGATATTGTTAAGGCCACCATCGTTGGTTTCTCCTACCACTCCGTTAACCGACCCTATTCCCGAATTGCCCTCCTGTTTTAAAGTATAGGTTATAAGCGCATCCAAAGCAGCCGGCACACTCATGGTATTTGTCAGAATTACAGGCGTTTCAATATTACCAAGCTCTTTAACCTGTGTGTAACCTGCTAGTTTTCCGAAACCGTTTCCCACATAAATTGCTGCAGGAGTCTTTTTCTGAAAAAGATTGCCATCATGAGGTATTATTGCGGTTACTCCTGTTCTCATATCCTCTCCCTTAACAAGAGTTTTGTGGCCTACTTTTACGCCCGGAACATCTGTAATTGCGTTGTTTGCTCCAGGTTTAAAAATACCGGTTTCAATTCCGTAATCTCTCATTCTGTTTTGTGACAATGCTGCTGTCTGTAAAAGTACAAGCATTATCAGGGGAAGGATCTTTTTCATTATTTATTTAAATTCCTGGTTAGTTTTCTTTTATAAATTCAATTAGCTTTTGGGAGCATATCTGAGGCTCCTCAATAAAGGCACAGTGGCCGGCATTTTCAAGCATGACAACTTTAGGTGTGCCTATGATGGAGATAATTTCTGCAGCTCCCTCCTCTCCTATGATACCATCGTGTTTCCCTATAAAAAACAGCAGCGGCATCTTTAAGGTCCTTAGAAACTCTCTGTTGTCTTCTCTTTGCATCATTCCTTTAATGCTTGAAACAATGCCTTCGGGATCATGCACTTCTGCTGTCTCTGTTATCTCCAGAATCTTCTCTTCAAACTTCACAACATTTGTAGGAGCAAAAATTTTGGGAATAGTTTTGCGAACAATCATTTGAAGTTTATTCTGAAGAATTACTGAAATCTCCCTCTCTCTGTCTGCCTTCTTCTCTTCAGAATCAGGAAAAGGTGAAGAGTTCATCATTACAAGCCCCGAAAAGCGTTTTGGATGTGATTTTACAGCTTCAAGAGCAACATATCCACCCATTGAGTGGCCAAGAATCAGGGCCTTTTCAATACCGAGTTTGTCCATTACCGCTACCACAACATCTGCACAAAAACTCATAGTGTTGACCTGCGTGGACCCAGTGAGACCATGACCGGGGAGGTCAATTGAGATAACCCGCATATGTTCTGAGAGTTTAGATGTAAACTCCTCAAATATATAAAGCGTCTCAAGGTAGCCGTGAAGAAGAATAATTGCTTTTTCTCCCTTTTTCGAATCCGAAATATGGACCGGCAGTCCATTACATGTTGAAAAAAATTCCATTGAATCTATTTTGGACAAAATTAATAGAATTTATACATAAAATTCATACTTTTGTGTAAACTAGGCCAGAACTACAATTTGACCCTTAAACATTTAAAAAATTATGAAGAGAATGAAGCAAAGATTGTTGATGGTAATTTCGGTTTTAGTCCTTACTATTTCACTCACCGGCTGTCTTAAAGAGCTCGAGCCGATTGTGCTCACTGGAACGTGGGAGCTTGACACAGCTGCCGTTGTAGTGAGAATTGTTTATAATCCCTCTGTAGCTGCTGAGCACCCACAAACTATTAAGTTTTTGAGTGATAATATTAACAGGATCAGAAGGGAGCTTATGAAGCCAAACAGAATCGTTTTCAAACTTCCTAACGTGACCGAGAGTTATTATAATGATGTACCTCTGCCTGTTATGGGAACATTTACTCAGGAAAATGCATATTTTACTATGGTAAATCCTCTCTTTCCGGCAGGAATTCCAGGAGCATCGGATAATTTAAGAATGGAGCTGTACTACGATCGTGACTATTTAATGTTTATCCTGTACACTCTCCTTACTGACGATGATGACCTACCTAGTGTGTATGACAGACTAATTGATTCATACCACGGAGTGGGACTCTACAAAAAGATTAACTAAGAACTAAAAAGGATTACTAAAAAAGCTGCCAAATGGCAGCTTTTCTTTTTATCAATTAACCTTTTTTAAAAACAATTTTAGTCCTTTAGTTTTGCAAGTAAAAACTCTCTGTTCATCCTGGCAATGTGAGAGATAGATATACTTTTAGGGCACTCAATCTCACATGCCCGTGTGTTTGTACAGGCTCCAAAACCAAGTTCGTCCATTTTTGCAACCATCTCCTTAACCCTTCTTGCTGCTTCAATTTTACCTTGAGGCAACAAAGCGAGTGAGCTGACCCTTGCCGAAACAAAGAGCATTGCCGAACCATTTTTACATGTGGCTATGCATGCTCCACAACCTACACAGGAGGCGGCATCCATACTCTCTTCGGCGTCATCTCTTGGAACAGGAATTGTGTTTGCATCGGGCACACCTCCGGTATTAACCGATACATAGCCTCCTGCCTGAAGTATTTTATCAAGAGCTTTCCTTTCAACAATCAGATCTTTTATTACCGGCATTCCGGCAGACCTCCACGGCTCAATGGTAATTGTCTCACCATCTTTGAATTTACGCATATGCAGCTGGCATGTGGTAATATCATCATCGGGACCATGCGCCCTTCCGTTAATGTACAGCGAACACATTCCGCAAATTCCTTCACGGCAGTCGTGGTCAAAAGCAACCGGTTGGTCGCTCTGGCACCCTTTGTTTACCGCAACAGGGTCTGCCCCGCCACGAATAAGTTGGTCGTTCATTATGTCAAGCATTTCCAGAAATGAGGTGTCCGGAGAGATATCCTTTACCTCATATGTATGGAATGACCCCTTCTCCTTTGCGCTTTTCTGGCGCCAAACCTTTAGTTTAAAGTCCATATCCTGTAGATGGTTAGTCTTTGTAATTCCGTGTAGCAATTTTTACAAACTCGTAGTTAAGTTGCTCTTTGTGAAGAACAGGGTCTTTTCCAACACCCTGATTTTCCCAGCAGCTTACATACATAAAGTTGTTATCATCCCTGAGTGTCTCTCCCTCCTCTGTCTGCATCTCTTCACGGAAGTGTCCTCCGCAGGACTCCTTTCTGTTGAGAGCATCCATTGCCATCAATTCACCAAGTTCCAAAAAGTCAGCAACCCTGATTGCCTTCTCTACCTCCTGATTAAGCTCTGAGTTCTCTCCGGGAACATAAACATTTTTCCAGAAATCCTCTCTAAGCTTCTTAATTTCTATGATTGCCTTTTTAAGGCCCTCTTCGTTACGCGCCATGCCCACATAATCCCACATAATGTGGCCTAATTTCTTATGGAAATGGTCAACCGGCTCTTTGCCCTTTATGGCAAACAACCTCTCTATTTTAGCCTTAATTGCATTTTCTGCTTCATCAAAGGCAGGGTGGGAGGTATCTGTCATTTTTGCCTGAATTTTTCCTGCAAGAAAATCGCCTATTGTGTATGGAAGAATGTAGTATCCATCTGCAAGACCCTGCATGAGGGCAGATGCTCCGAGACGGTTTCCGCCGTGGTCGCTAAAGTTTGCCTCGCCTATAGAGAATAGACCCGGAATGGTTGTCTGAAGGTTGTAGTCAACCCAAAGGCCTCCCATCGTATAGTGAATGGCAGGGTAGATCATCATTGGCTCATCATATGGATTGACATCGGTTATCTTCTCATACATCTGAAAAAGGTTTCCATAACGCTCCTCAATTACCTTTTTCCCAAGTCTGTCGATAGCGTATTTAAAGTCAAGATAAACCGCAAGACCTGTCTCATTTACGCCAAATCCTGCATCACATCTCTCTTTTGCAGCCCTTGAAGCTACATCGCGGGGTACAAGATTTCCGAAAGCAGGATATCTCCGCTCCAGATAGTAGTCCCTGCCTTCTTCGGGAATTTGCGATGCCTTAATCTTTTTCTCGCGAAGCTTTTCAACATCCTCTTTTTTCTTTGGGACCCATATCCTTCCGTCATTTCTGAGCGACTCACTCATTAAAGTAAGCTTTGATTGCTGCTCACCATGTACCGGTATGCAGGTAGGGTGAATCTGAGCAAAAGATGGATTGCTGAAAAATGCTCCCTTTTTAAAACATTGCCATACTGAAGATCCGTTGCTGTTCATAGCGTTGGTGGAGAGGAAAAATACATTCCCGTAACCTCCTGTAGCAATAACAACAGCATGAGCACCATATCTCTCTATCTCGCCGGTAATCAGGTTCCTGACAATTATTCCCTTTGCCTCTCCGTCAATAAGTACAAGATCGAGCATCTCTCTTCTGGTGTAAGACTTTACCGTTCCCAGATGAATCTGGCGGTTAAGGGCCGCGTAGGCTCCTAAAAGAAGCTGCTGACCGGTCTGCCCTCTGGCATAAAACGTTCTGCTTACCTGCGAACCACCAAAAGAGCGGTTATCAAGTAATCCGCCATACTCTCTTGCAAATGGGACCCCTTGTGCAACACAAAGGTCAATTATGGGGTTACTAACCTCTGCCAGACGATATACATTACCCTCCCTGCTTCTGTAGTCACCACCTTTTATGGTATCATAAAAAAGACGGTAAACAGAGTCATTGTCATTCGGGTAATTTTTGGCAGCATTTATTCCACCCTGAGCTGCAATGGAGTGAGCTCTTCTTGGTGAGTCGCTAATGCAAAAAACCTTGACATTGTAACCTAGTTCTCCCAACGCAGCAGCCGCCGAAGCACCACCGAGTCCCGTACCAACAACAATCACATCAAGCTTTCTTTTATTCGCCGGACTCACTACGCGAATCTGAGACTTATGCCTTGTCCATTTTTCGGATAAAGGCCCCTCAGGTATCTTAGAATTAAGTTTTTCGGACATTTTTATACCTGTTTAAAAGTGCGGTAAAATTATGTATTTAAAGTAAGAATACCAAGATATATAATGCTTAGTTCCATTTTTTGTATCTTTACCGGACTATAAGCAGACAACCAATTTTTATGATGAAGACAAAACTTTTTGCTCTATTTACAGCGCTGGTCGTTACTGCCTCCCTGGCAGCCCAGATCTCCATTATTCCTAAACCCAATAAAATAGAGAAAGGGGAGGGGAGTTTCATTTTCGATAAACAGACAGTTATCTACACAACCGAAAAATCGCAACAGAATGCCACATATCTTAGAGGATATTTAAAAAATTCCACCGGTTTCAACTTCGAAATCGTTAAGGCGTCGCCTGCAAGTAACTTCATAGTTCTTGACATTGCCTCCACATACAACATTCCTGCCGAGGGATACTCTCTTGAGATTTCAACTCTGGGTATAACAATCAAAAGCAGCACAGGGGCAGGGGCTTTTTATGCAATTCAGTCGCTGTTGCAGTTGATGCCGCCAACTATATACTCAGGGAAAGCAACAGGATTTGAAAAGTGGAGTGTACCTGTTGTAAAAATTGAAGACAGCCCAAGGTTTGACTACAGAGGAATGATGCTGGATGTATCAAGAACCTTCTTTGATGCCGAGACCGTTAAAAGGTATATTGACTGGATGTCACACCATAAAATCAACAAGTTCCACTGGCATTTGACAGATGATAACGGATGGAGAGTTGAGATTAAAAAATATCCTGAATTAACCCGCAAAGGAGCCTGGAGAGGGCCGGGCGAGGTTCTTAAAGCCTCTTTTGGTTCGGGTAACCAAAGGTATGGCGGATTCTATACTCAGGAGCAGATTAAGGAGATTGTTGCCTACGCTGCCGAAAGACACATTGAGGTTATTCCGGAGATTGATCTTCCGGGGCACAGCAAGGCAGTTACCGCTTCGTATCCAAATGTCGGATGTGATGGAGAGATAGGGGAACTTAGTGTTCAGGGTGAAGGTCAGAACGCCTGGTGTGTTGGTAAAGAACCAAACTTTAAGATGCTGGAAGATATTATTAAAGAGATGGTTAAATTATTCCCTTCCAAGAATTTTCACATAGGAGGTGATGAAGTTAACTATGCACAATGGGAAACATGTCCACACTGTATTGCTCTTATGGAAAAAGAGGGGATGAAGAATCATGAAGAGCTTCTGAACTACTTTGTAAGAAGAATGGAGACTATTGTTGAGAAGCATGGCAAACACATGTCTGGCTGGGATGAGATTCTTTCAGGAGGTGACCTTAACCCCAATTCAAGGGTTTATGCATGGAGAAGCGTTGCAAAAGGTATTGAGTCTGTCACAAAAGGGCAACCAACCATAATGATGCCGGGTGAATATTGCTACTTTGACATGAAGCAGTCGCCTGTTGAGAGAGGTCATAACTGGGCAGGAATTGTAACTCTTGAAAAGAGCTACTCACTAGACCCGGTAGGAACTGCTAATCTTACAGATAATCAGGCTCACCTGATTCTTGGAGTTCAGGGCGCACTATGGACAGAACTTCTCGGATGGCCACCAAGATTTATTGATTATCAAACATATCCACGTCTTGCTGCTATTGCAGAGGTAGGATGGACACAACCGCAGTACAAAGAGTGGGGCAACTTCTACAAGAGGTTAACCAGACATCACTTTGAGAGAATGTATCAGATGGGAATATTCTTTAGAGTTCCACCTCCTGTTGCTAAGTATGAGAACGGAGCAGTTAAGGCAGAACTCCCTTACTCATGGGCTGTCGTAAGATATACCACAGACGAGAGTGAGCCTACTAGCTTCTCTCCTGTTTACAAAGGCGAAATATTTACTGACAAACCTCATAAATTCCGTTTTGCAACATTCTTCAAAGACGAGTTAAAGAGCGTTACAATATCACCGGAAAACGCTTCATATACATATTTGAAACCAGAAACAAGAATAGAGACCTCTATTTTGGAAAACAATCGTTTCCCAATTAAAAACCTCACAGATTATAATTTCGAAACCTATTTCAGAAGCGCATCACGGGTTAATACCGGTGATTACCTTATCTATCAGTTTTCAGAAGCCGTAAAGGCAAGCAGAATAACTGTTGAAACAGGAATTCCTAACATATCTTTCTATGGAGTGACAGATGGCTATGTAGAGTTTTCGTACGACGGAAAAACCTACATCAAGGCAGGCAATTTTGAAAGGGGAGTTGTTGTATTCCAACCGGAAAAACCTGTTTTGACGGTTAAAATAGTTATTACTGCTCCTAATGACGGGCACATTCTTTCACTTCAGGATTTAAGAATAGAATTGTAATGAGAGCGAAATCCATATTAAAATATGGTGCCCTATGGGGGGCTTTTGAAATAACTCTGGGTTTTCTATTGCATTTGCTAAACAGCTCTCTTGCAAGTGCAATACTTATTCCCATTGGAGTTCTCTTTATGTGGGCTGCCTACAAATCAACAAACAAATGGTGGAGCATTCCTTTGGTTAGCGTAATTGCGGCTGTTTCCAGGATTGTCATATATACTGTAGTTAATGGTTTTACATGCTGTAGTGAGGGGATATTTCCAACATTAGCAATAGTTATGGAGGGGCTTGCCTTTATCTACCCTATCATATTCCTGGAAAAAGAGAAGAAAAAGGGATCTTTCCTTTTTGTTTTCAGGCCAATACTGCTTTTCTATGTAGCTATATTGCTGTATATGATTGTATTTAAATCATTCGCAGCTGTTGTTAAGTGGGGTGACATAAATACTCTTCTGTCAGAGTATGACATAAAAAAAGAGCTGATAGCGTTGTTTCTTGATACGCTTATCAGCTCTGCATTAATTGGAATAGCTATTGTTTTGCAGGAGATATTCCTGTTAATAATGTACCATAAATCTGATTGATGCTCAATTCAGCTTTTTTGTTTGCCTCTTCCAGCTCTTTCATATTGATGCCACTCTCTCTCCATTTTGAAATAAGTGGCTTATAAACGCTGTTTACCACATAGAGCTCGGTAGCTCTCAGCTCTTGCATATATCCATTACCCTTGCTGTTATATATGAGATTAAAATTCATATATCTCTGACCGCTTCCTCTCTTAAGAGAGAATGTGTTATATTTGAGTGCCAGCGCATTATCACACGCAACAGCGTTCTCACTATCCTTAGATTTAACAACAATTGATGGCTGCTTTTCTCCTGCTTTAACCCAAAGAGGGATAGCCACACCTGCCGGCGGGTAGCCCAGAACTGTCCACATAATGGTCATTTCAGGATCTTCACCAGGTTTAATACCCTGTATTGCTACAGATGCCGTAGATGATTTTCTTGGAATATAATCCTGGTCTATTACCCATCCACTAAATTTTTCCGGAGAACTTTCTGCCTTGGTAAGGTCAGTTCCCATTAGTGAATGGTAAAAAGATCGTGACAAATTATTGAAAATCCATTCCGGTGTAATATTCCTGAATGGAGATTGTTTTGACATAATTTCGGTTGCAGTCTGCTGCCTTATATAGCCCATGCCTTCGTTAAACCTGCCGGTGTATGAGAAGTTGGTATAGATTAAAAAACCTTGCGGAGCAATTCCCGGATCGTTTGCATCAACTTTAACAAATTTATTGTTGTTTGTTTCGTAGTAGGCAGCACCACCATATGCATCAATAACACCAAAGTTTGCCTCTACTCTCATAGGTCTTGGTAGGTTGTTAAGATAGTTTTCAAAATCTTCTAGCGTTTTACATACGGCAAGAGCACCATACATTAAATGTCCCTCCATATCCATCTCCTTAACATTATCATCTTTAAGGTTGTAAGAAGCGGTGTTCATAATTGAAAAGCCAACATTATTGGTTCCTATCCAAACAACTCCGCCTTTATCAGGGCTGTTTACAAGCCCTATAAAGTTGTATTTTTCACCTTTAAAATATTCGACCCTGTTGTTATCTTCACCTGTGTCACGATGTTTCCATAATATTGGCCTGCCGTCAGCAGTAACCTTTCCGGTAATTATTGCCGAAGTACAGGCATAGATGTCTGAAGCAAGCAACAGAAAAAGAAGTAAAAGTGACGAATAAATCAGGTTTCTTTTCATTCTCATAAGGTTAAGTTTTATTAGTTTCAATTCATTGTTTTTATCTATTCAGAAAAGAGAGATGGTGCATTAATACTCTCTTTTAAAATACCAAGATGCTTATAGGCCAGATCTGTGGCCTCACGACCCCTTGGAGTCCTGTGTATAAATCCCTCTTTAATGAGGAATGGCTCATAAACCTCCTCGATAGTTCCGGTATCTTCGCTTACGGCTGTAGCTATTGTTCCTACACCCACAGGGCCTCCTCTGAACTTGTGAATAATTGTTGAGAGTATTTTGTTATCCATCGAATCAAGCCCTCTTTTGTCGATATTGAGAGCATCAAGGGCGTAAAGTGTAATATCGATATCTATTACACCGTTTCCCTTAACCTGAGCAAAATCTCTAACCCTTCTCAGGAGTGCATTTGCAATACGAGGCGTTCCTCTGCTTCTTCTCGAAATCTCCATTGCAGCCTGCTCTTCAATTGGAATATTGAGTATAGACGCACTTCTTTTAATAATTGAAAGTAAGACAGTTGCATCATAATATTCCAGATGTGACTGAATACCGAATCTGGCTCTGAGCGGAGATGTCAAAAGACCGCTTCTGGTTGTTGCGCCAATAAGGGTAAACGGATTTAGAGTTATTTGAACCGACCGTGCACCAGGACCCTTATCTATCATAATATCAATCCTGAAGTCCTCCATTGCTGAATAGAGATACTCCTCAACAATTGGTGAAAGCCGGTGAATTTCGTCAATAAACAAGACATCTCCCTTTTCGAGACCGGTTAAGAGACCTGCCAGATCTCCGGGCTTATCCAAAACGGGACCTGATGTAATTTTAAGATCTACATTCAGCTCATTTGCAACAATATGCGCTAAAGTAGTCTTACCCAGACCGGGAGGACCGTGAAGCAAAACATGATCAAGAGCTTCGCCCCTCATAAGAGCAGCCTGTACAAAAATTTTAAGATTTTCAATTATCTTCTCCTGCCCCGAAAACTCGGAAAAATCCTTGGGACGGATTTGAAATTCAAAATCCTTATCTTTGTTATCACGCTCTTGTCTGGGATCGAAATTGTCCATAGTTACTGACAGTTTTATTTATTACAAATATACTTTAATCTTTTATATAACTTTTTCTTTTTATTATAGTTTGTTGATATGTTGATAAATAAAGATCTTAACATTATTTTTAGATTATTAACATATATTAACATTTTTTCAACAATTCAGGAAACTCCTTTAATTATAAAATAATCAGATATTTATTTAATTATTTAAGACTTTATCAACAGGGTTTCATAATTTCCCTGAATAGAAATTAACAGAGCCGTTGTGTTGATATATTAGAGATAAATTACTGAAAAATTGTGCCAGGAAAAGTTGCATGAAAAGAGAATAAATGTATATAATAAAATGAGCGAATTATAAAAAATAATTTATCAATAATTATTAACACAATCTGGTTAATAACCTATCTTTGCAGTCGCATTTATGAACTACAGTATAAACGAGAGATTTGAGAGGCAGAAAGCGACGTCAGAACTGGTTTCTCACTTAAAAGAGGGTGGCAAGAGAGGGATTGTTGTTCAGGGCCTTTACTCCTCAGCAAAAGCTTTTGCAATTTGTGCCGCTGCCAAAAGCGGTATCCATATTATTATGCTCAATAACAGAGAGGATGCTGTCTATTGTAGCGGAGACTTATACAAGTTAATGGGAAAGGAGAGGGTCTTTTTCTTTCCATCATCAAAGAACCATAGTTTAAGGAACGTAAGAAAAGATACCTCTCATCAGGTGCAGCGTACGGCAGCCCTTAATGAGGTGAAGAGATTTACTGAAGGAGAATCTCAATATGAAAGCATTGTGTTGGTAACCTATCCGCATGCAGTTTCAGAACTTATTATTGACATAAAGTCTCTTAAATCCAATATTTTAAAAATTTCAAAAGGAGATATCCTCTCCCATGAATTCATAAGAGAGACCCTGGTTGCTTACTCATTTACCAAGGTAGATTTTGTATCCGAACCGGGGCAATTTGCTCTGAGAGGTGGTCTTATTGACCTCTTTTCTTTCTCGGACAACAGACCCTACAGAATTGATTTCTTTGGAGATACGGTAGAAAATATAAAGGTATTCGATATAGAGACTCAGCGTTCTGCCGAAGAGAGAGACAGTATAGAGATATTCCCCGATATATTTGAGATGGAGGAGAGTACCCGGGAGAATATTTTTGGCTTTGCAGGCTCCTCTTCAATATTGTGGATAACCGATGACCCCTGGTTTAGTTCTCAGATAAAACTTATTGAGGAGCATAAGAGAGAGGGTGAACTTTTGCTCTCTTACAGAGAGTTCTGTGAAATTAAAGAGTCGCATAAAAGGGTAATGTTTGGCCCTTTACAGGGAGATTACACAGGTTATGAGACTATTACATTTCACACAATACCACAACCAGTATTTAACAAAAATTTTGAACTGCTTGCCAGGGATATTTCACAGAAAAAGGCAGAGGGTTTTGAGGTTTGGCTACTGAGTGAAAATCCAAGTCAGACGGAGCGTATAAAAAACATTCTCTCCTCTCTTGAAATTGAAGGTGTTGGTGATATCAGGTTTGAGACAGAAACAATCTCAATTCATGAAGGCTTTATTGATTACAATGCACAAATCTGCCTCTATACCGACCACCAGATATTTGAAAGACACCACAGGGTTAAGCCACACAGAACGGTAGAGAAGAGCGAAAGGCTTACAATAAGCGAGTTAAACTCTTTTGAAATAGGTGACTACATAGTACATATAGACCACGGAACAGGACAGTTTGGCGGGCTTGTAAAAACGCAGATAAACGGAAAACAGCAGGAGGCTGTAAAGCTTATATATAAGGATGGGGATGTAATTTTTGTATCAATTCATGGTCTTCACAGAATATCCAGGTTTAAATCAAAAGATGCAGCACCGCCTAAAGTATATAAACTTGGAACAGGTGCCTGGCAGAAACTAAAGAGCCAAACCAAGTCAAAGGTAAAAGATATTGCAAAGGACCTCATAGAGCTCTACGCAAAAAGAAGAGATGCAAAAGGATTTGCATTTTCAGGGGACTCATTTATGCAGCAGGAGCTTGAGGCTTCATTTATGTATGAGGATACTCCTGACCAACTCAAGGCTACAGGAGCAATAAAGGAGGATATGGAAAAGAGTTTCCCGATGGACAGACTGGTTTGCGGTGATGTGGGATTCGGCAAAACCGAACTTGCAATAAGAGCAGCATTCAAGGCTGTCGCTGACAGTAAACAGGTAGCAGTTCTTGTCCCAACCACAATACTTGCGCTGCAGCATCATAAAACATTTACCTCAAGGCTTAAGGATTTCCCCTGCAATATAAACTATCTGAGCAGGTTGAAAAACTCAAAAGAGATAAAGGAGATAACCGCTTCGCTTGAAAGTGGCAGAACAGATATAATAATAGGAACGCACCGACTTTTAAACAAGGAGATAAAATTCAAAGATCTGGGATTGCTTATTATTGATGAGGAGCAGAAGTTTGGAGTGGCGGCTAAAGAGAGGCTCAGACAGCTTAAGCTTGATGTTGATACCCTTACTCTCACCGCAACACCAATTCCCAGGACACTCCAGTTTTCGTTGCTCGGAGCAAGAGACTTGTCAATCATTAATACTCCTCCTCCCAACCGTCTCCCTATTCAAACGGAGGTCATTGACTTTAATGAAGAGGTGATAAGAGATGCTATCAACTACGAGATAGAGAGAGGAGGGCAGGTGTTTTTTGTGCATAACAGGGTAGAGAACATCAAATCGGTGGAGGATATTGTAAGAAGGCTCTGCCCCGATGTTAAGACCTGTACCGGACATGGTCAGATGGAGCCGGCGCTTCTGGAAAAGACTATACTGGATTTTATGCTGGGCGATTACGACGTTATGATTGCCACAACAATTGTTGAGAACGGCATTGATATCCCGAATGCAAATACCATAATTATCAATCAAGCACAAAATTTCGGACTAAGTGATCTTCATCAACTCAGAGGCAGGGTAGGCCGTTCAAACGTTAAGGCTTTCTGTTACCTTATTGTGCCTTCAATGATATCACTTACAGAGGATGCAAGGAGAAGAATAAAGGCAATTGAGACCTTCTCTGATTTGGGTAGTGGATTTAATATAGCTATGCAGGACCTTGATATTAGGGGTGCGGGTAATTTGCTGGGAGGAGAACAGAGTGGATTTATTGCGGACATGGGCTTTGAAACCTACCAGAAAATTCTTGGAGAGGCCTTTGCCGAGATAAGAGAGGAGAAGGGCCTTGCTCCTGAAGACAAGGATGGAAAAGAGAGCAGTTATCTTACAGACTGTTCTATAGATACCGATTTGGAAATTCTACTCCCGGATACCTATATTGGAATAATTTCAGAGAAGATAAGGCTGTATAAAGAGCTAGATGCAATTTCAACGGAGAAAGAGCTTGTTAAATTTACTGAGGAGCTTCAGGATAGATTTGGTCAATTGCCTGAAGAGGCAAGGCAACTAACATATATTGTGCGGCTTAGATGGTTGGCTGTTGAACTTGGATTTGAGAAAATAATATTGAAGAATGGAATTCTTATAGCCTATTTTGTGAATAACCAGATGTCCTCTTACTACTCATCTGAAAAATTTGCTCATATTCTGGCCTTTTTGCAAAAACAACATAAGAGATTCAGAATGAAGGAGCAAAAGGAAAAGCTCTACATAACAGTAGAAAATGTAATCAGCGTAGAACAGGCATATAAGATATTTTTAGAAATGAAGGTATAATTTTTTTACCTTTGCCAGCTGTGACAAATTTGGTTGTTGATATAGGGAACTCATCGGTAAAGGCATCTTTTGTGATCGGAACAACTCTTGAAGAGGTAATACGATTTGAGGGAGAGGATGTTGCATCATTTATTGCTACTATTACCGAAAACAGAAAACCAAAAGTAATTGCCATATCCTCTGTCAGGAAATTGAACCAAAATTTTCTGATAAGCGTAGAGAAGTTATGTGATAAACTTATTATTGTTGACAGGGAGACCGAGCTTCAAATAATCAATAATTACAGAACTCCTTTGACATTAGGCACTGACAGACTTATGGCAGCGTATGGAGCTATTTCACTTTTTCCCGGGAAGAACTGCATAATTTTTGACTTTGGCACTGCCCTGACGATAGATTTTGTAAATAAAAAAAATGAATTTACAGGAGGCAATATTTCACTCGGAATGAGGAGTCGATTTAAGGCCTTAAATGATTATACAGAGCAACTTCCATTGGTTGACACCCCAAAGAATTTTGTATCTCCCGGGGGTAGTACAAGGGAGGCAATAGAGAGTGGAATAATTTTAGGTCTGATTTTTGAGATTGAGGGTTATATAAAAGCCAATCCGGAGCATATTTATATTTTTACGGGCGGCGATGCGATTTATTTTGCAGAAAAATTGAAAAGTTCGATATTTGTAGTTTACAATTTAGTATTGATGGGTTTGGCCCGCGTGGCAGAGTATTATGCGAAATCTTAGGAAAACAAAGGTAATTGCGGCATTTGCGGCAATTTTATTTACAGGGCAATTTGTTATTGCCCAGAGTACCGATGCTTTGGGCACATTTACTCCGTACTCTGTGTTCGGTGTCGGTGACTTAAACAAAAGCGGTACTGCCCTTAATAAAGCTATGGGAGGAATAGGAGTCGGGCTAAGAGACAACAGGCTCATAAACTTTATGAACCCTGCAGCACTTACCGAGAGAGACCCTCAATCATTCATGATGGATTTCGGCCTTAGCCAAAAGAACATCTATAACACCGGGGATTCAAAAAACTCTGCCTATAATGTTTTCAATATGCACCACATTGTAATCACCCTGCCTCTGTACAAGAAATCGGCAGTTGCAGCTGGTGTCGTACCGTTCAGCAGTGTTGGATACAAATTTGAAGAGAGAGAGACTAACCCTGTTATTATTAACGAAATGGGTGAGATTAAATACAGAAGATACGGAACAGGAGGAATTACAAAGGCATTTGTTAGCGCCTCGATGGACTTCCTTAAAGATTTTTCGATTGGTGCAGAGGGTATTAATTACTTCGGAACAATTGACCGCTACTCTGATGTGCTGTTTGTTACCAACTCAACCTACAGAACAATAAATACCGGAATGGACTATGTTGTAAGTTCGATGGCTGCAAAATTCGGATTACAATACCACAAGGAGGTTAAAAAGGATACCGAACTTACTGTTGGAGCAACATGGCTTACCGGAACAAAACTTAAAGGAGATCTTACAAAATATGCCTACGCTACCGGTGTTACCGGAGTAAGGGACACTGTATATCATAATGTATCTGATAATACACAAATGGAGATTCCTTCTGAACTGGGATTAGGCATAACCCTCAGAAAAAAAGATAAATGGCTTGTTGGTGCGGACTATATTCGTCAGGACTGGAGCAGCGTAAGTTTCGGCCCTACAGCGGGAGTTGATTTTTCTCCAGCCGTAAGCAATTCATTCAGGGTTGGTTTTGAATATATACCAAACAGATACGATATCCGTTACTACTCAAGAAGAATTACTTACAGAGGTGGAGCATACTACGAAAACACCTACATGAAAGTTAACGGCAATCAGATTAACTCAATGGGTATAACACTTGGTGCCACACTGCCTGTGCTCAGGCTGTACAACGGTCTGGGACTGTCGATTGATATGGGGCAAAGAGGCTCATTGAAAAATAACCTTATAAGGGAGAGATATGTAATGTTTAACATTAGTTTTTCTCTGCACGATATTTGGTTTATAAAATACAGATACGATTAATTACCGGGAATAATATAATTAAATAATCATGAAAAAAGTTAGATTTTTATTAACCATTACATTCCTGTCACTGGCAGCGACCATAGGTTTTGCCCAAGGCACACTGGCCAGCCAGAGTCCTGAATGTTTAAAATTTCTAAACTATCTGAAGACAGATATGGACCAGGGCAATCTGAGCGATGCTGCTGCGAACTGGAGAGGAGCTTTTCTACACTGCGATGCCGGTGTGAGACAAAGCATTTACACAGACGGACAGAGAATTTTCAGATATCTCATTGAAAAGAACAAAGCCAATCCTCAGGTTAAAAATGCCTTGATTGACTCACTGTTCCTGATGTTTGATCTGAGAATAAAGCACTTCCCTAATTTTGCCTCATCTGCTGCCGAGTTTAAGGTTTATGACATGATAGAATATAAATTTGACCAGCCTGAGGCGATTATAAAATCTATTGACGAGGCAATTGCAATATCAAAAGAAAAGACTCAGCCGGCACTTCTTCTGACTAAAATGCAGAAGATACTCAATATGTATTCTGTTGAAAAGGTTGATGCAAACGTGGTAATGGAGACATATTCCTCTCTTACTCCGCTTATTGAAGCCCAGGTAGCTGCAAAGCATCCTGATGCCGATCAGATAAAGAGAGATATTGACAACCTTTTCGCAAACAGTGGTGTTGCAAGTTGCGCCAATATTGTTCAGCTTTTTACACCAAGATATAACGCCAATCCGGATGACAGAGCACTTATAAACAATATTGTTAAACTGCTTAGTGATGCCGATTGTACAACAGAACCGCTTTTCCTCAGTGCAGTACAGGCATTGCACCGCCTTGAGCCAAGTTTCCAGAGCGCATATTATCTTTACAGACTCTATGCCGGCAATAATGACCACCAAAACGCAGTTAAGTTGCTGCTTGAAGCTATTGAGAGTGACCAATCTACTGACGATCAGGATGCAAACATGCTTATAGAGCTGTCAAACTACTACATGCAAAAACTCGAAAATATAAATAAAGCTGCTGAGTATGCAAAAATGGCAATTCAAAAGAATTCATCTGTTTCAGGCAGAGCGAATCTTATCCTGGGCTTGGTTTGGGGAAGTTTGAGATGCCAGGGTAATGAGGTTGAAGCCAGAGCTAAATACTGGGTTGCTGTTGACTACCTTGTAAGAGCAAGAAATGCTGATCCTACAATTGCAGAGGAGGCTTCAAGATATATCTCTGCGTACAGCCAGTATTTCCCTGCACAGGAAGAGGCTTTTATGTATGACATTCTTGATGGTACTTCATACACCGTAAGCTGCGGAGGCATGAGAGAGACCACAACCGTGAGAACAAGAAAACAATAATGAAGAGAGGCTCTTTAAATGGGGCAAAAATATTAATGGTAGCAGTCACTTTGGTGATTGCTACCATTCTTTTCTCATGCAAGGATGATATACCTGTAGCTGAGATTCTGACAACCGGTGATACTCCTTCGCAAAGAGTAGAAGGAATGACAGTTGTACAGTTTTCAAGGGGAATTACATCCTATGTTATTGAGGCACCCGTTATGGAGAGATACTCCGAAGTTGAAACCCCTTATGATGTATTCCCATCCGGAATAGTACTTAAAGGATTTTCGGCAGAGGGCCTGCTTGAGACCAAGATCAGGGCAGACTATGCCAAACACATTAATGAAAAATCTGAGGCAGAAATTTGGGAGGCATACGGAAACGTTGTGATCAACAACTTTGTTAAAGGCGAGAAGATGGAGACAGACACCCTGTTCTGGAACCGTCTTACACAAAGGATTTACACCCATACATGGGTTAAGCTCTACACTCCAGATATGTTTATGCAGGGCTATGGAATGGAGTCCGACGATATGGCTAGAAACGCCGTTATACAAAGACCGTTCGACAGTTATGCCATAGTTAACAGAGATTCCACAGAAATTCCCTATATTGATACCGTTAACTTCATTGGACCACTACTGAAAAAATAAGAATGAATACGGCAATAATCATCACATCGGTATCTGTTATTATTCTGGCACTGATTTCAGCCCTTGAGAGTGCGTTAAACTCATTCAACAGGCTCAGATATGAGGTGGATAAAAAGCAGGGTAAGAGGTATGCGGTTGTTCTTGAGGATTTACTAGAGAAAGAGGGAGAGCTTAAGGCATCACTCAGGCTGGCCTACGACCTGTTTCTTGTAATTGCAGTTGTCTCTCTTGCGTCAATCTTCTCCGGTCTTTTTACAGCCATTGCAATTGCTTTTTTTGGACTTCTTATTCTTACAAAAATATTGCCCATGGCGGTTGCATCATACAACGGCCACTCAATTCTGGAAAATCTCTACTTTCTCATAAAAGCCTTTTTTGTTATTTTTTCACCCTTCGTAAAAAAAGACAACACTCCTGCAATTCAGGAGAGAGAGGTATCGGGAGAGATGGTAATATTTCAGAACGCACTCAACTTTTCAGAAGTAAAGGTTAGGGAGTGTATGATACCTCGTACAGAGATTTGCGCAATTCCCCAGGATGCATCAATTGAGGCCCTCCTTGCACAATTTGCCGAATCTAAATACTCCCGTATAATTGTTTACAGAGAGAATCTTGACAGCATAACCGGATATGTGCACTCAAAAGACCTCTTTTCGGGTGGAAAACCAATCAGGGAGATTATAAGGGATATTGACTTTGTTCCTGAAGAGATGGATGCCCAGACATTGCTTGCGAATCTTATCAAAAACAAACGCTCTATTGCTGTTGTGAACGACCAGTACGGAGGTACTGCAGGAATTGTCACACTTGAAGATCTGATTGAAGAGATATTTGGGGAGATTTCAGACGAGCTGGACAAAGAAGATCTTATTGAAAAGAGAGTTTCAGAGAATGAATTTATATTCTCTGCCCGCCTGGAGATTAAATACCTGAATAAGGCCTACGATCTTGATATTCCGGAGAATGACGATTATGAAACGCTTGGAGGTTTCATAACGTGGTTTAATGAAAATATTCCGATAGAGGGAGAGCAGCTGAAATATGAAAAATTTGAATTCTCCATTCTGAAAACAACCATAAACCGTGTAGAGAGTGTATCCCTTCGAATTGTGGCTGAATAGGATTATTCATTAACAAAAAATTACTATCTTCGCGCCTTACAAGAAAATAAACAAATAAAACAATAATAAAATGGCAGTTCTCGAGAAGATCCGCGTCAAAATGGGTGTCTTTATCACAGCAATCATCGGATTGGCACTTCTTTCATTTATAATAGACGCTGACACATTACAATCGGCATTCTCTGTTTTCTCATCGAAATACGATGTGGGAGAGATGAAAGGGAAAGCAATATCTTATCAAGATTTTCAAAAAAGAATAGACTACTTTAACCGGATTAACCAGATTGTTTCCGGCTCGGCCTCAATTGATGAGCAGACATCGGAGATGATTATCAGAAGCGCCTGGCAGGATCTGCTGAGCGACAATGTGATTATTCCATTTATCGAGTCGGCAGGCATTGCAGTTGGTGATGAGGAGATGTTTGACCTGAGTCAGGGAAAGAATATCTCGCAGGTACTTGCAAGGGAGCAGGCATTTGTTGGAGAAAACGGAATGTTTGACAGAAACCTTTTGGTCCAGTTTATTAAAGCGATTCCGATGGACGAATCGGGCAATCTTGCAACATACTGGGATTACCTTGAGAAAAACATGAAGGTAGACCAACTTGTTGGTAAATATGTTACTCTACTAGCCAAGAGCAACATCCAGAATCCCGTTGAACTCAGAAGAAGCATAGAGGACAACAACATCACATCTGATGTGTCTTTTATTGTTCAGCCATACTCATTTGCAGAGGACACATCAATTGTTGTTTCGAAGCAGGAGGTAAGAGACTACTACAACAAGCACAAACATAATTTTGATCAGCCTGCAAGCAGAGATCTGGAATATGTGCTTTTTGAGGTTGTTCCTTCAATGGAGGATATTAACGCTGCCGAAGATGATATTGAAAAGCTGATGGAAGAATTTTCTACTTCAGACAACCTGAGACTTTTCCTTGCACGCAACTCAGACAAACCACTTGACACTTACTACTATAAAGCAGGAGAGCTTGCATCAAAATCACCGGTGCTTGACAGTTTTGCCTTCAAAGCAAAATACTCAGATGTTCTCCCTGTTTTCAAAGAGGGAAATACATTCAAGTCAGCAAGAATCAACTCAATCAAACAGATGCCTGATTCAGTTTTTGTTCAGCACATTCTGCTTCCAAATCAGGACAAAGCCACTGCCAAGAAAGGTGCCGATAGTCTTATTGCACTTATCGAAAAGGGCGCTGACTTTACACAGGTAGCTGCTGAGAACTCGCTTGACAAGAATCCTAATACAATTCCGGGTGAAATCGGTTGGCTGACACAAAGCGCCATGATTCCTGGCTTTGACACATGCTTCGTTGCAACTCCCGGCAAACTGTTTACCCATGAGACACAGTATGGACTTCACATCATAAAGGTGAAGGAGAGAACTAAACCAATCAGCAAGGTTCAGCTTGCAGTTCTTGAAAAAGCAGCAGTAGCGGGCAGAGAGACTTACCAGGGCTTCTATGCAAAGGCAAACGAACTTGCTTCAAGATCTGAAGGAAAGATTGAGAAGTTTAACGAAGTCACAAAAGAGATGAATATTTACCCGATGCCGGCATATAACATTGCAGAGGGTGCAAAGAGTATAGCCAACTACCCTAATACAAGGGAGATAGCAAGATGGGCATACGAAGCTAAGGTAGGTGATGTTTCTCAGATAATATCTGTTGATAACAAATACTTCTTCATAGTTTCCCTGACTAAGGTAAGAGAGAAGGGAATTCCTGCACTTGCAGATGTTGAGAAGGATATTGCATCAATCCTGAGAAGAGATAAGTCTAATGAAAAATTGGTTGCTTCTGTTAAAGAGAAAACGGCAGGACTAACCTCTCTGGAGGCAATTGCAGAGGTATTGGGAACAACCGTAAGCAAGCAGACAGGTGTATCATTCGGCGCTCCGGGATCGCAGCAATTTGACCCTAAATTCATAGGTTTTGTTGCAGGAGCAACTCCAAATACTCTTGTAGGACCGGTTGCCGGAAATATCGGAGCATATATCTTTACGGTTGATTCACGTGAAACAGGTGCATTCTTTACAGAAGACGATGCAAAAGCCAGAGCAAATCAGGTGTTCGGATACCAGGTTCAAATGATACCTACAATTCTTGAGAAGGCTGCAAAAGTTGTTGATAACAGAGCAAAATTCTTTTAAACCCAAACGAACTATTTAATTTAACCGCTGATACCAAATAAAAAATGACCTCCCCGGAGGTCATTTTTTTTATGTTTTGTTGTATAAGTATGTTTAACTACTTTTATAGTCAGTTTGTTGAGCATTTCATTTGTTATTGAATATCAAAGCACCGTTAAATTAAAGCATAAAGAATATGAAAAAATTTAAGTTGACAGATTTTCTGTTAGTATTATTCTTAATGTCCATTATTGTCTCATGTTCAAATAAAAAATCCGCAAACGGAATAATTGAGATTGATGCATTCAGGAAGTACCCCCAACTAAACCTTGACCTGGGCGAAATTGCAGAAATCAGATACATTCCATTAAAGTTGGGCGAGGATACTATCTTTATTAACCCTGGTTATGGCCGCCATTTTTTTGCTACCCGTAATAAATTCTATCTGAATAATGGCAATTTGGACGATCCTAAGATAATTGTCTATGATTACGAAGGAAACCCATTATACAGTATCGGAAACAAAGGGCGGGGGCCGGGTGAATTTATGGCACCATTCACCTATGCGGTAGATACTTTAAGGGGTGAAGTATTTATAAATAGTTCAATGCAAGACCGTATAATTGTTTATGATACAAATGGAAACTTCAAAAGATCTGCCGATTTCTCGGAGAGGTTAAGAATCAGGAACATGGATCTAGTAAATGATAACACTTTGCTAGGGTATAACCCGAGGGTAACCTATATTGTTCCCGCCGGGTTATCCGGGGCAGGCAGAATAAGAAAGTCAGGCAGGACTATGAGCCTTATAGATATTGATAGCTTGTCTCTCATTGATTTCCCGGATTTAAGCTTTGAGAGAATATACGATGCAAATCAATCATGGGGATCATCTAAGGCTATAGTCAAAACTGACAATGGAGTTTACTTCTTTAGCATCTGTTCAGACACAACCTATCATATTAGCAAATCTCTGGAAATATCGCCACGTTTTGTTGATGTATCCAGCTATTCCAATAAAGAAGAAAATGGCATATACCCGGTTATTGAGAACGATAGGTACGTTTTCCTTTATTCTCAACCTAGATTTCAGACTATGATTCGGTTAGAAGAAAAGCAATTAAAACTTTTTGCCTACGATAAAACCCAAAACAAACTGTTTGATCTTGCCAAAGGGATTATGAGAAAGAACCTGGATGGCTCTTTCAATACCCATTTTATAGAATCCCTTAATTATGCTTTCTTTTTCGAAGGTACAACATTGAATCATAATTATTTAGTAAGATGTCTCAGTTACAAGACACTGATGGATAATTACGCCAATCTCCCCGACACCCTAAAGAGAATAACCGACAAGATGACCGAAAACGATAACCCGGTACTTCAGGTGGTGAAATTCAAGAATTGACAAGCAATCCCTGGGAATTCTTTCCTTCTCTTTCATATCCAGAGAGTTATCACAATTCTGCTATTTTGTTTAAATTGTTGATTTTCAATCAAAAGGAAAGAAATCTCAGGGATGAAAATCCGTGTTCTTCGTTAAGATGTGCTTTGTGCAGGAAGATTTTACTCTTCGTAAAGGGAGTTTTTAAAAATTTCAGGCAGATCTGAATCTGTTCTCTCCTTACTGATTATTTGAACTAGCTTAAATTTTACAGGAGATTGATCAACATATTGCTCTGTGGCTCTCATGGTCACTTTTATCGTGTATTCATAACCACGTTCATATACAAAGCCTTCAATATCGCGGGAAAGCAGTGCCCAATTGTCATTTTGGTACTTTTTGCTCAGGAACCAAACTCCTGCATTCATTTCATCCTGTATAGGGCTAAGATATCTCTCCGAAGCAATGCTTAAAACTAAACTATTTTCATTTTTTGAACACCCTGATAAAGTAAGGCACAGTAGCGCGACAATGATTGTGATATTTCTCATAATTAGATATTTAATGATGCAAATATAATGACTAATTTGACATTTAAACCTTGTGGCGTAAAATAATATTTATATACTTTTACGTTATGTATAAATATTTTGTATTTTGCCATTGACCTGATTTAAATATTGATTCTAATGAAAAGGATATTGTTTTTGCTCATAGTTGTGTTTACCACTTGCCAGTGCAGTAATAGTGAAAAAGACAAAGAATTGAGAGTAATTGATGTAGAGGGAGGAGTGGGCAAGGGGCGATTAGTTAAATTGTCGGAGATTGCGGAGTCAATAGAGTATATTCCTCTTGAGACAAACAGCGAATTGATGTTGGGAAAGATATTTTATGACAGGATTTTCTATGAAAAGGGAGTGTTCTATTTGATGGAGCGGGATCAGTCGACAATTCTCTTTGATAAAAAGGGCAGATATTTAAATAAAATAAGCAAACCGGGTAAAGGGCCCCGTGATGTAAATATGTCGCTTGATGTGGATGTTGACCTTAAAACAGGAAACATCATACTTATGGAAAGGCAAAAAATTATTGAATACTCAACTGATGGGGAGTTGTTAAAAACGGTTTTCTTTCGCGAAAATCCTCTGTTGGCAGAGTTGCATTTAAACCGTTTTAAAAAGATTGGAAATAACTATTTTCTGCTTTTGCATGTGAACGAGAAAACCCGGAATTCAATTATGGTAATGGATACTACAACAGAGATTGTTTCAAAGGTTGTGTATCTGCAGGAGGATTATGAAATCTTTTCGGGGAAACCACTTCAGGTAACTCAGCCAAATTTTTACAAATACAAAGAGAGTGTACGTCTGATTAACGGCTATAGCAATTGCATATTAACCATTGATGAAAACCATAATATTGATACCGCATATTATTTGAATTTTGGCAAATACAGAGCGGATATTAATAATCCTGATCAATTCACTTTTAAAGCACCCTGGTTGTGGTCACGATTTGAGATTTATGAAAGCGACAGATTTCTGTTGATGACATATCATTTAGGTCCACTTTCTGAAAAGCCTTCAAGAGTCATTGGAAGGCGAGGTCCTTACGATTATCAGCATGAACACTCTGTTTTTGACAAGAAAACCGGGAAATTTCAATTTATTCATCAGCCTGAAATCAACCAGCTGGGATTTGTGGAGGATTTTGAAGGGGGTCCGGCCTTCTGGCCCAAATATGTGAGTTCAGATGGATATCTGATAACCTATATGTATGCCCGCGAATTTAAAACTCACGCAGAGACACATAAAGTCTCCGATAAATTCAAAAAGATTGCCCAAAGTATGAATGATACCGATAATCCGGTAATTGTTCGTGTTAAGCTTAAATAGAGGTTAAAGTCTTTGTTTGAGATTAAAGTGTTTGTTAGAGGTTAAAGTGCCTGCTTAAGATTTTTTCTGGCAAGTGAAAGTGGTGCTAGAGTAGAAGGTCCGTTAATACATCCGCCGGGGCATGCCATTACCTCTACAAACTGTGCCTGTGGTCTCTTTATCATACTTTTAAGAAGGGCAATGTTCTGTTTGTTGAGGCCATCTATACTCATTGTTGAATATCTCTCACCGGTAGCGTGAGCAACAGCCTCCCTAACTCCTCCGGACTGAGCAAAACCGCGTCCCAGATGTGTGACTTCGGGATTGAGCGGTGCCTCTTCACATTCGCGTACATCAACTTTATAGGCAGCAAGAAATGCCCCAACCTCCTCAAAACTCATCACATAATCGACCTCCTGTAATGAGTCTGCCTCGTGTCGTTTAGCAAGGCATGGGCCAACAAAAACTACCTGTGCATCAGGATTTTTCTCTTTAACGCGACATGCAGCATAAACCATGGGGCTTTGGGTGTGAGATACATACGGTTTAAATGCAGGGGCGTGTTTTTCTACCCATTCTGTATAAGCAGGGCAGCATGATGATGTCATGAATGAATCTCCCTGACTTATCCGTTCAATAAGTTCTGCAGATTCATGGCGGGCAGTATCCTCAGCACCGAGGGCAACCTCAACAATCTCGTCGAATCCGATACGTTTCATTGCTGTAATTATCTGCCCGGGCGTGGCATCAAACTGCCCGAATATAGCCGGAGCAACTATTGCAACAATATTAACACCGGGGCGTGACGCCATCTTGTGAATATCAACAATTTTTGATCTCTCCATAATAGCACCATAGGGGCAGGCTTGCATACAACGACCGCAGTATATACATTTATCCTTGTTAATATTTTCCGTTCCGTCGGAATTTTTGGTGATTGCCTTTACCGGGCAGGCATCTTCACATGGCACAGGTGTATAAATTATTGCATGATAAGGACATACCTTCTGGCAAATTCCACAGCTTACGCAGTCCTCCTGAGTTATAATTGCTTTGCCCTGTTTGAAAGATACTGCTCCTTTGGGGCAGTTCATCAGGCATGGACGCCCCTCACACCCCCTGCACATATTGGTTATGAAGTACTGAGATTGCATACATGCGCTACACGCCTCATGAACGACCGATAGGATTGACTCCTTTACATTTTTATTGTCAAGCGAACGCTGTGCGTAAGACTCAAGGGATATAAGATCAATATCTTCGTCTTTAATATCAAAGCCGAGAATTGATATTATTTTGTGTTTTATAATATAGCGGTCTTTATGTACGCAGCAATCTATGTTGCGTTTTTCCCTGGGACGCATCTCAACGGGAATTCTCTTTATCTCTTCGACCAGTTTTTCCCGGATCAGGATTTTAACAAGGCGTATCAGGAGTTCGCGCTTTGCCAGCATCGCATAATTATCATACAGCATCGTTCAGGGCCTCTTTTAAAATTTGCATTAAATTTGATTTACTTACTCCCGAAATTGTCTTTCCGTTAACTTGTATGTAGGGAGGTTCTCCTACATCTGAGCACAACCCCATACACGGCGAATAGCTGACCGAGATGCGTTTCATAATATCATCAGGTAAAAGCTCAAGCACTGCTCGCAGTTCGGCTCCCCCCATGACATAACACATAGTTCCGGTGCAAATTTTCAGATTTATCCTCTCCATTCCCATTTATTAAGAATTAATTGAGTGTTTTTTAGATATAACTAATGTCAACATCTTTCAGCCATTTGCTTTCAAGGAGTGATTTTATCTTTTTAACCACATTTCGCCTGATTTCCAGCTCGATGGGCAGTGTTGGATCCTGGTGCGCAATATTGATACGTGTTCCCACCAGAAAAGTTATCTTGTCGCTCTCGTTTAGCAATCTGAGTAATTTCTCGGCCGGACCGTCCTTATTTTTTGACTCATGCTCCTCTTCGGAAAGTATTCTCTCTACCTTGCTAAGGGTAAGAATTCCTTCTGTAATGAGATCTATACCATCCATTTTGGAAATTGGAGGAAGCTCCCTGTCGGAGGGACTTATGTCTGTACTTATGGAACGGCCTGTCTCTCTGGAGATGATTTGTGCGGTTGTTCCACCGCAAACTATCTTTCTTCCATGGAAATCGCGAATGTAATTGCTCAGATAGCCATCATTCTTTTCGTCATATGGAGGGCCTGTGCAAACTAAAAGATTACGGGGTTTGCGCATGTAAATAACGCAGCAGCTTGTATCATCTTTCAAAACAGAGTAATCGTTTTGTTCTGCCTTTAATACTATGCGGCGTGAGAGGTCCTTGGCAGAGATGTCCGGACTTTTACTTACAATCATAGAGATATAATCTTTACTCCCCTCCTCCCAGCCAAATGGCATATTCAGATTTCCCATTCCCGACTGACTCACACCATCGCTGAAAAATATTATCCGGTCTTCCTTATACATTTGAAAATCAGATATTAGAAGATGGGTGTTGTCAAGATCTTCGCGTTCTACCGGTATCTTTTTTTTCTGGATATTTACAAATTCTCCGTTACGGAGCAAGTAAAAGGAGGGAGTTTCATACTCGGCTATCCTTACTTTACCAAAGCAATCTATTTCGCACAGACAAAAGGTAGAATAACTGATTTTACGTATTACATCCTGCGGCAGAGTTTTAAGAACAGATGATGCGGAGTCCATAATATCTTCGTTCAACAGCGAAAAGTTGAGCAGCATTGAGGATGTAATTGTTGATAGAACGCTGGCTTTGATACCGCTTCCAAGTCCGTCAGACAATACGCTTATAACGCGACCCTCCTCCTTAAACTTGTGGGACATGAAGGTATCTCCGCAAACGATATGTCCTACCTTGTTTTTCTGACAGCAATCGACCTCTATGAAATCACCGTTAACTCTCATGGTATAACTCTTTGTTTCCTGCCTCTTTCTGGTCATAAGCCTCTATAATTGAACGAAGTGTAGAGTCTGTGTAAGCTGCGTTTTCACCCAACAGGCCTGCTACCTTCTGTACAGTGGTCATATGATTACGAATTACCTCGCGTGCTTTTTCCAGGATCCACTCCTTCTTGACACCTGGTTCATTCAGGCTTTGCAGAAGGCCAAATACTTGCCTGTTTGGCTGGAGATTATATATTGACAAAAGCCATGTCTTGCCATTATCTGTGATTCGTCTCTCTCGCAACTCCTCTCCGGTAGCAAATGCAGTACGGAAAAATGGCTCGAAAGAGCACACTTTGTTTACTGAAGCCCCTGTCATGCCCGGCATCAGATCATATACCGATAATAAATCATCCCCCATATATGCCGCAAAGTTTCTGTTCATGTCCACAACCTTCAGATCGGAGTTTACGAGTATTATTCCTGCAGGTATCTTCTGGAGCAACACAGTCGCCTTGTCGTGGGCAATCTTACGCATATATGATGCACACATATTGTCTTCGGCTCTTCTGTTGAGCATCGCAACTGCAAAATCCCGACACGTATCGTACCCGCAACTACTGCAATTAAGTTCGTCTTCGGCTGTTGTTTTGCCAACGGTTGCCAAGGCTCCTTTTATCTCAATTTCGGTGTAATTTTGTGTGTTTTCCTGGGTGTCATATTTGAATCTTATACTTAAGTCCAAATTGCCAAAATCTCTGATAGGAGCTCCTGTCTCACACTTCCCTATAATATCATAACGCTTTCTTGCAATTGATACAGAATTGAGTTTTGCCGGCCCGTTTACACATCCTCCGCTACATGCCAGCAATTCAAGGAACATAGGGCCGGAGCACTCTTCGGGTTTGAGTTCGCTTAGCACATTTTTTATGACATCTATTCCCGAAAAGGCCATGTAGTGTACAGGTTTCGATAACTTGTGCAAACCTACCAGCATACCCCCCTCTACTGGATATGCAGCACCAATTCGTGAGTTGTAGGGCAGAAAAACAGCATCGGATTTATCCGGGTCAGCCGTTATTGGAAGCTCCCCCTCTGACTCCAGCCATTCGCTAAGATCTTTGAATGTAATGGCAACGTCAACAAGGTCTCCAAAATTGTCAGACTCTGTTTTTTTACCGATACAAGGCCCCGCAAATATAACCTTGATATCCTCACCATATAACTGACGCAAAATCATAGCATGCGCAATCATGGGAGAGACAATCGGTGTAATGTTTTCAACCAGAGAGGGTACATACTTACGTATATAGTCCACTATGACGGGGCAAGCCGAGGATATATGAATATTGCCCAATGACTCTCCGATATATTGCTCTGTTTTTGCAGATACCACCTCTGCTCCCAGTGCAGTCTCAGAGACTCCTGTGAATCCAAGTCGCTTGATTGCAGCAATAAGACTTGGTGTGTGAATGTCTCCGAATTCACTTACATAAGATGGGGCTAATGACAAATACACCTTTCCGGGGTGTCTGTTTAGCGTAAATCTGGCTCTGGTTAGTCCGTCACGCACCTTCTTTGCTCCTGTAGGGCAGACCTGTGTACAGTGTCCGCAATATATACAACGCTCCTCAATTATTGAAGCCTTGTTTCCCTCTACCATTATGGCTTTTACAGGACATTCCCGGATGCATTTATAGCAGTCCTGACAATTTTCGGGCTCTGTATATATTGGTCTTAACATTTGAACTCCTCCTTCAATATTTTACATAGCCGGGAAAGGTTCACATTCTCGTACACCTTATCATCAATAACAATTACCGGACCTCTGCTGCACATGTTTTCACAGAGGCGCCCGGTAAATGTTATTTTGGCATCTAGTGCATTATCAAGTATGAACTGCTTTATAACCTTTACGTTAGCACTATTGCCTCTACTGAAACATGAACTGCCCAAACATATTTTAATATTGTGTTTTTGCATTACTATCTTCTTAACCTCTCAGTGAGCAAAGGGACAATTTTCTTCACATCTCCTACTATTCCGAGGTCAGAAGTTTGGAAGATTGGTGCGTATTTGTCTTTGTTTATGGCTATTATATAGTCTGACTCCTCCATTCCCGCAAGGTGCTGTATTGCACCTGAAATACCTAAAGCAAAATAGAGATCGGGCCTTACAGTTTTGCCGGTCTGGCCTACCTGACGATTGTGGGTAACAATTCCTGCGTCAACCAATGCTCGTGAAGATGAAACCTCGGCCCCTATTGTTTGCGCAAATTCACGCAGTTTATCGAACCCTTCGGAATTACCCACTCCACGGCCTCCTGAAACGAGGATGTTGGCCTCTGTGATATCTACCAGATTGCGCTCCTCTTTAACAGTCTCCAGTAACCTTACACGGAACTTTGAACTGTCGAATACAGGTGCAAAATTGATAATCTCACCCTTGCGGCTCTCATTGCGAGTAACGGCGTACATCACTCCCGGTCTCACTGTTGACATTTGTGGACGATGCTCCTTGCACACAATAGTTGCCATCATATTACCTCCGAAGGCAGGGCGGGTCATCATCAGGTTACCCTCTTCAGACATCTCCAGAGCTGTACAGTCGGCTGTAAGACCGGTAGCAAGTCTGGCTGAGAGCCTCGGTCCTAAATCTCGTCCGATGGTAGTGGCTCCTATCAGGATAATACCTGGCTCAAATCTTTCTCCAATTTGGTATAGTGCCTGGGTATAGGGTTCGGTCATGTAGTATTTCAAATGGGGTGAATCGACAACAATTACCTTGTCCGCTCCGTATGCGATACAGTCATTTGCCAGCCCTTGGATATTATCGCCAAGCAGCAGAGCACACACTTTTTCACCATGTTTGGCAGCCAATTCTACTGCCTTTCCGAGCAACTCAAGGGATACACTCTGTATGACACCCTCCCGCTGCTCTATAAATACATAAACATCTTTATATGTCGCTTTATCCATAACTATCGTATAATGAATTTCTCTTTAAGTTTGTTTACAATTATCTCTACGGCTTCACTCGGCTCTACTTCGTGAAGTTGGCCGGCAGCTTTTGCTCCTCTTGTAAATGATTTGGCCACGCGGGTAGGGGAGCCTCCCAGTCCGAGTTTTTTCTCGTTGACATTTATGTGCTCAAAGCCCCAGATGTTGACATCATTGTTAAACGCCTCTACTATTCCGCGAACTGACATATAGCGCGATTTGTTTGCGCTTGATAGTACCGTGAGCACACAAGGAGTTTCAACCTCCAGTATCTGATACCCCTCTTCGGTAGCCTTTTTCACAGACAGCGTCTTTTTACCATCGTATTTAACATCCTCAACATATGTAATTTGAGGCAAATCCAGATGTTCAGCTATCTGTGGCCCTACCTGTGCCGTATCGCCGTCAATGGCCTGGCGACCAGTTATTATTAAATCGAAATCCAGCGTACGCAGTGCTCCGGCAAGTGTATTGGATGTTGCCAGAGTATCGGCACCGGCGAACTTGCGGTCTGTCAAAAGAATTGCCTTATCTGCTCCCATTGCGAATGCTTCACGGATTATTGCCTCTGCCTTAAGTGGTCCCATAGTAATGACAGTTATTTCGGCACCAAATTCATCTTTCAGCCTCAGTGCCATCTCAAGTCCACCTTTGTCGTCGGGATTCATGATGCTGGGCACCCCTTCACGGATCATTGTTCCTGTAACGGGATCCAACTTTATCTCAGTTGTGTCAGGTACTTGCTTTATGCATACTATTATCTTCATAATTTCTCAGTATTATTTAAGTATGTGTGCAGCGATTACCATTTTTTGGACTTCGCTGGTGCCTTCATATATTTCGGTGATTTTTGCATCACGCATCATCCTCTCAACAGGATATTCTCTTGTGTAGCCGTACCCTCCATGGAACTGAACGGCTTTGGTTGTCATCTCCATTGCGGTTTCTGCAGCGAAGAGCTTACACATTGCAGCGTCGGTAGAATATGGGAGCTTTTGATCTTTTTTCCATGCAGCGGAACGTACCAGAAGACGCGATGCCTGAATTTTTGTCTCAAGATCGGCCAATTGGAACTGAGTATTCTGAAAAGCCGAAATCGACTTACCGAATTGCTTACGTTCTTTCGTGTATTTTATTGTTTCGTCCATAGCTCCCTGAGCTATACCAAGTGCCTGCGAAGCAATTCCGATACGACCTCCATCAAGTGTTTTCATTGCTATACCAAACCCTTTACCCACCTGTCCTAGCAGATTTTCTTTTGGTACAATGCAGTTCTCCATAATCAATTCACATGTTGCTGAGCCGCGGATTCCCATCTTCTTCTCCTTCTTGCCCACCGAAAATCCCGGGAATTTTGTCTCAACAATGAAGGCTGAGATTCCACGTGTTCCCTGTGACTTGTCGGTCATGGCAATAATTATATTTACATCGGAATGTGCTGCGTTAGTGATGAAAATCTTGGAACCGTTTAGCAGCCAATGGTCTCCCATGTCGATGGCAACTGTCTGCTGACCTGCAGCATCAGTACCGGCGTTAGGTTCTGTTAGTCCAAAGGTGCCGAGCCATTCACCGGATGCTAGGCGTGGGAGGTATTTACGTTTTTGTTCCTCGGTTCCGTGCTCCCAGATTGGAGCGCAGCATAGCGAAGTGTGTGCCGAAACCACTACACCTGTTGTGGCACATACCCTTGAAAGCTCCTCCACACACATTGAGTACAACTGGTTGTTACCACCTGCACCACCGTATTCGACGGGGAATGGAATACCCATTATTCCGAGCTTTGCCATCTTTTTTACGGTTTCCATCGGGAAGCGCTCCTGCTCGTCAATCTCGGCAGCCAGCGGCTTAACTTCCTTCTCGGCGAACTCCCTGATCATCTGCAGGAACAACTCCTGTTCTTTACTAAGAGAAAAATCCATAATATTGTTGTGTTTAATTATTCCAAATATCTGAGTCACTTGGCACCTGTATACGTGCCGAAAGAGGAGCTACTCGTGTAATGTTTAGCAAGTGTTTGTAGGTGAAATTCTCCGAGATGGAGTTATTCCCCCAGCTTCCGCAACCAAGTGTGTTGGTGACAGCAAGTCCGTTTTGGATAGAACCGCCTGCGGTTGTGGCGCAAATTGCATTTACGATTACACGGGAAACAGAAAGGTCGGTACCCGCCTTTATTATATTGGCCTGGTTATTCGAATGGATTCCGGCAGTGTGACCACTTCCTTCAAAGGTGAGGTTGGTCTCAGCAATTTCTATAGCTTCGTCAAAGTAGCCATAAGGGATTACTGCCAGTACCGGGAACATCTTTTCTTTGCAGATAATATCCTCTTTTCCTACCCCTTTTGCCTCAATTATCAGTACCTTGGTGTCTCCGGGAACTTCAATTCCGGCTGCTTTTGCAATTGAGGTGGCAGATTGACCAACAAGCTCTTTAGCCATTGATCCATCAGGAAAAATGGTGTCAACAACTCTTTGTCTCAACTCCTCCGGAACTACGTATCCTCTGTTGCGCCTGAAGGCTTCAAGCACCTCTTCGCGGGACTCCTTGGGGTATATGGCACTCTGCTCTCCGGAGCAGATAATGCCGTTGTCAAAAGAGCGTCCGGTAACTATCTTTTCTGCCGCCAGATCGTAGTCAATATTACGATCAAGTATAACCTGTACGTTACCTGCTCCAACTCCGAATGATGGTTTACCTGATGAGTAGGCAGATTTTACCATTGGCATACCACCGGTGGCGACAACAGTATCGCACTTTCTCATAAGCTCCTGAGTCTTCTCAAGCGTAGGTTCCTCTATCACCTGAACCATTCCTTCGGGCACATTCATTTGAGCAATAGCCGCGATTATAGTTTTTACAGCGGCAGAAGAGCACTTTTTAGCCTTTGGGTGAGGAGAGATTATGATTGCATTCTTGGTTTTAAGTGCAAAAATTATCTTTGACATTGGAGTAACTATTGGATTTGTCATCGGGGTAATCCCTGCTACAACGCCAATAGGTTTTGCAATCTCAATAAGGCCTGTAAGTTCGTCGATACTAAGAATTCCCATCGATTTCTTTCCTTTAAGGTTGTTCCAGACACCTTTCGATTTATTGCGATTTTTGGCCACTTTATCTTCATAAACGCCCATCTCAGTCTCTTCTACTGCCATGCGCGCAAGCTCTTCGGCGTTATCGAAGATGGCTCGTGCTGCCAATTTTATGGTTTGATCAACATCGTCCTGATCGAATTGAACCTCGTAAGCGGCCTGCGCTTTGCGCGCCAGGGCAATCATCTCTTTAATCTCCATTGCGAATATGATTTATAATTAAAATAACTCTGTATAAATTCCCCTTATATCATCCTCCGAAAAGGGAGCATAATTGTTGTTAAGCAAACGCTGTTGACCTAGGAGCACGCTCCCGGTAAAGCTGTCGATATCACTCTGCTGCATTCCGTAAAAACGCAGCGAGTTCTTTGAAATCATATGTCCGAGCAACTCATCCAGCTTGATGTATACCATGTCTTCAGATGTGTTGAGTAGTTTGGCGTAGAGGCTGTTAACCTCCCGGATAATACCACATGGCTTCTTCTCGCTGTACAGTTTGAAGACCTTGGTGAAGAACTGATAGTTTGCTTCGCCATGAGGAACATGGTAGACCCCACCCAGAGGATAAGAGAGCGCATGAACTGCACCTACGCCTGTATTTCCGAATGCGATTCCCGCATAGTTGCTCGCTATCAGCATATCTTCAAGTCGCTCCTTGTAATAATCGGCTCCTTTGGCGGCAATATTTGAAAACACATCAACAATTATGCTTATCGCCTCACGGCAATACATCTGAGTATAAGGGTTTGACTTTGGTGAAACATAAGATTCAGTTGCGTGTATAAGAGCGTCTATGGCGCTGAAGGCGAAAAACTTAAAAGGTAACCCCATTAGTAGTTCAGGAATTAAGACAGCATCATCGGGCAATAGCGCATCGTCGGCAAGCCCCATTTTGGTGTTTTTTGACTTGAGTTCAGCTATTGTGATATTGGTCATCTCGCTGCCGGTTCCGCAAGTGGTGGGTACAGTTATGAGTCTCTTCTCCTTAACAATAGGGACTTTACGTTCGAATGCATCTGCAACATTGGTAACAAAATTGATTGCGAGTAGCTTGGAGACGTCAATAACAGTTCCCCCTCCAATTGCCACCACTCTGTCGTATTTTGAATTGGCTACATCGGCGATTATCCTGTTTATCATCTCGTCAGAAGGCTCACCCTGGCCGTATTTCTCCAGCATAACGAACAAGCACTTAAGACCCAGCCTCTCTATGAATGACTTATAAAGGAAATCATGTGTCAAAACCAAGTCGTTTGCGCCAAGATCAAAGGTGCAGGCGAACTCTGCAAATGTGTCAAAGCGGCTTACAGTTGTTTTTAATTTGAATAACTGCATATCATTCTCTATTTGTTAAAGCGTTTTTTATATTCTTCTTTAAGTTCTTCGCGGAAATCCGGATGAGCAATTGATATAAGGGCTTTTGCACGCTCACTAAGAGTGCGTCCCTTAAGTTTTGCAACTCCGTGTTCGGTTACCACATAATCAACATCGTTGCGGGATGTAGTAACTGCTGCTCCCGGGCTCAGAAACGGGACAATTCTGGATACCTTTCCTTTTGAGGCTGTTGATGGGACGGCAATTATTGATCTTCCCCCTTTTGAAACAGATGCTCCGCGCACATAGTCAACCTGACCTCCTGTGCCGCTGAATTGTTTTATTCCTATGCTTTCTGCGTTTACCTGCCCCATAAGATCGACCTCTATACATGAGTTTATAGAAACCATATTGTTGTTTAGCCCTATTACGGCAGGGTCGTTTACATAGTCAACAGGCAGTAGCTCAACAGCAGGATTTTTGTCAACGAAATCATATAAGGCACGGGTTCCCATCAGGAAAGTGGCTACCAGTTTGCCGGGATGAAGAGTTTTAAGTCGTCCGTTAATAACCCCCGATTTAACAAGCTCTATTGCACCATCGGAGAACATCTCTGTATGAATTCCAAGATCTTTTTTCTCTTTAAGAAAAAGCAAAACAGCATCGGGAATAGCACCTATACCCAGCTGAAGCGTATCTCCATCGTTAATTAGTGATGCACAGTTGCGTCCTATTTCACGCTCCACATCGGTGATTGATGGAAGCGGAATCTCAGGGATTGGGTCTGTGCATGGAACGATACTATCGAACCTGGATAAATGGACCTTGTTAGTTGAACCAACATAGGGCATATATTCATTAACCTGTGCAATTACTTTGTGAGCCTTTTCAACGGCAGCTTTGGTGTAGTCGCACGATAAACCCAGACTGCAATAGCCTTCACTATCAGGAGGTGACACATTGACAATTGCAACATCAACAGGAAATATGCTCCCAATCAGATTAGGGGTATCTTTGAAAAAGCATGGGATAAAATCTGCTCTCCCCTGTGAAACGGACTCTCTTGAAGATCCTCCCACAAAATTTGTGATGTGGTGAAAATGTTTTGCATTTTCCGGTAAAAGATACTCTCCGTAACCAAGAGGCAACATATGGTATATGTAAAGGTTGCTGAACCTCTCTTTTTGCGCAACTAATTCACGCATGATAACCTGAGGGTTAGCTGCAGCGTGCGAACAGACGATATAATCGGAATCTTTTATCACTCCAACCGCATCGGCAGCTGTAGTTATCCTGTCTTTATATTGTTCTTTCCAGTTCATCGGCTATTTGTTTTTGTTAAGCAAATTTCTGGCGAAATTGAGCAGATCTTCGTCCACTTCGTTTACAAGATGAACGGCTTTTAGCTCGTTGCCGAGTATTTCAGTAAGAGTTTGCTTCACTGTCTCATCCATTGTTACCTGTGCTGAAGGACAACCTTTGCAAGCTCCGTTTAACTCTACCCACACCTCTCCGTCATGTACATCTCTGACACATATATCTCCCTGGTGCAGTTGTAATGAAGGGCGGATATACTCATTTACAGCGCGCTCAACTCTCTCACTAAATGTGGTTTGTACAAATAAACTGTTAGCCATTCTGCCCCTCATTTATTCTGGCAATTTCTTTTGCAAGAAGTTTTTTACCCTCAATATCACCTTGTCTGGCAATCATCACGCGCTGAGCCTGAGGAGAGCCTGCTCCATGCATCGACTCTGTGCGGTAGCCGACAGCTGCAGTACCAAGTGTTATGTTTTCGATAAGGCGCAGGATGCGCATACGATTTTCCGTTGAAACCCCTGCAACTCCAACAAGGTACTTCTCGATGTATGGACCTACCTCTGAACTGCGAAAATCCTGTTCCGATGGCATTGTAACCATAAGACCTCCCGCGATATCTTCGGCAAGGCGTGCAATCTCGTATGGCATACGGGTGATATTCTGTTTGCAGACGTTGGCAAGTAAAAGGTTAACTATATAGTTACCGGCAGGCATCGATTCTCCCTCTGCAGAACAGGCTATACCACAAGCATATAGTGTCTCATTAAGGTGAGTCATTTCGATTAATTTATCTTTGATGTGACTTGCTTTGGCAGCTCCGTTGTAATCGGCAGCTAAAGCTGATGCACCAATCAGTACATCGCCAACGCCAACCTTACACCCACCGTATGACTGGCGGTGGTATCCTGCGAACCTTTCAACCATCATTCCTGCAAAATCATACTCACGGCACATGAAGATGCGCTCATTAGGAACGAAAACATCATTGAAAATGACAAGTGCCTCATGTCCGCCAAAGCGTGCGTTACCCAGGTCAATGTCTGCACCCGGCTCCATTTTGCGTGTATCACATGATTGTCTTCCGTAGATCATGACAACCCCATCTGCATCAGATGGAACAGCAAAGGCGACGGCATAATCAGCATCCTCTTCCTTCATTGCAATGGTAGGCATTATTAGATGCTCGTGAGAATTTACTGCACCTGTCTGATGAGCTTTTGCACCTCTCACCACAATTCCTTCAGGCAAAACCTTTACAATTCGAAGATAGAGGTCAGCATCGGCCTGCTTCGAAGGAGACAAACCTCTATCTCCCTTTGGATCGGTCATCGCACCGTCAACCGTAAGGTCGTTCTCCTGTACAAATTTCAGATAGTCAGTAAATCGCTTGTGATATTCTGTGCCGTGCTTTTTGTCGATCTCATATGTAGTAGAGTAGATAGCATTAAAGGCATCCATTCCTACGCAGCGTTGAAAACAGGCAGCAGTCTTCTGCCCTAAGAGGCGCTGCATCTTAACCTTTTTTACAAGGTCGTCTGTACTCTGATGCAGGTGGCAAAAACGGTTGATGGTTTTACCTGTCAGATTGGACGTTGCTGTCATAAGTTCCCGGTACTCCGGTTTTTCGGCAAGCTCATAGGTCATTGCAACAGAATTCATTGACGGCAAGATCATAGGATGATCAACAGGATTGTCTACAAGTTCGCCCATAAGGTAAACCTTGAGATTCATCTTCCTAAGGCTTTCGATATACTGCTCTTTTGTCATCATAATAGTATGTGTTTAATATTCAGTTTCGTGTTTCGGTTCAGGCAAAGCAATCACACTCCGGCAAAAATGCCGGTTTCGCATGTTTTTTCAACTTCGCCCCGCTAAAGGCGACTATTTTCCGAAGTTTAACTTTTAGGTTGCCATTCAACCCGGTCCACGGGGCTAACTGACATTTACTTGAATTGGCAGGTCTTCTGACTAACACACTCATTCCTAAACCTTCCCGGCCGTTATGACCAGTGGTCGCAGATTTTTTTGGAACGTTCACGTGCTTCACAGCAGCGGGCCTGTCCGGGATTCACACCCGGTTCCCTTTTAATCAACACACCTGCTGGTGTATCGATACCAATTCGGGTGCAAATGTATGTATATTTTTGACATTTAACCAAACTTTGGGGAGGTTTTTGTAAAAAAAACACAAAAGTTTTTTAAGCCGAAATGCAACTTGCTCCAATTTAGCAATGTAACGATATGTAGGTATTTGATTATAAATAGAAATAATAATCCAAATAAATGTTCGGATTAGAAATCATTTGCTATTGAAATGTACTAATGACACCAAAAACGACGTAAAATCAGAAATATCCTCATTCACGCTGGCTTTTTCTAAAGCAACCATATACTCCTGCCGCTTTTCAACGGGAATAATAGTCCAGTTATATCCGCCGGAAATTAACATAGCATTCATCAAGAAGCGTGCTATACGACCATTGCCATCCATATAAGGGTGGATATATACAAAAATAAAATGTCCTAAAACGGCTCTTACTATGGCATCCGGTTCGTTTTTTATTAGCTCAAATAATACTGGCATAGCTTCTCTGACTGCATCCGGATTTAATGGTGTGTGCATCGAGCCTCGAATATAGACTTGATTCGTCCGATATCCGGTTAAATCAGAAGCCTTCAACAAACCAACTGCTACACTTGGTGCAAATAGTTCCCGATACCACACTCTGTGGTCATTATTTACAATCTCGCCTGGATTATCTCCACCTAAAATATTTTTAACGCTTTCTTTCACGGCTTGGAATGCTTGCCAATATCCACGGGCAGCCATTGCGTTCACTTGTTCTGCATCAGAAAAATCTTGGTCTGGTTTCCAGTTTCCGCTTTTTACTTTCTCTATCAGTTCGTCAGTTACTTTATATCCTTCAATAGAAAGTGAGTGATAAGCATCTAACTTATATAGAGCTTCAATATCCTTTATGCAAACCTCTATGCTTGGATGAGAGTGTTGTATTTGAGGAAAGTTGTCTATAACGACATCGCGCATCTTATTCCACATTAACTTCAATCTCATCACATAAGGTGATACTATGTGTGAATAAGCTATTGCGCTTTGGTCTGAAAAAGGGTTTTCTTCTCTAATATCATAACCCAGACTTTTCATTGTGCTGATTATTTCATCGGCAGCCGATGTATGACCAATATTTCGGAATGCTCCGGCTAATCGTCCTGCTTTTGTTGTTTGTCCTTTTTCAAGAACAATTTTCAGAATATCACCCACGTCCGACACCATTGACAAACAAGTTCGTGCAGAAACACTATCTGATCTGAAAAAAACAGGGCTACACTCAATCAACGCTTCCGCTAGCGAATAAATGTTAAGACCTAATTTTGGCTCTTTAGAAATTGGATTTGCAATTGATGCCTGAAAGTAGAGGATTGATGTGTCATGTAGTAAATTTACAATATTGCTTGCTCCTTTTGAGGTGCGAATTATTACTTGCTTTGGCACAGTTCTGTTTCCGCTATAAAACGCTAATGACTGATCTGCAGACAAACACCATTCGTTCCCAAATCTGGTATTTGCATACTCGGAGATAAAAAACCAAAACGAAGTGTACCAGTTTGTGGAATCGCCAGGTGTGCTATCTGGTCTTGATGAAATGTACCATCCCTTCATCACTTCCTGGATAAATCCGTTTTTTACTAATCTTCCTAAGTGAGTTCGTGATATATTGGCAGATTTAATTACCGCAAGTCCATTCTTATTTTGCAATTTCTGCAACTCTTTTAGAGACTCTGCCAATCTTTCTTGAAGTGTTGCCATATCTATTTGGATATTTACTTTTCTTTTTAGTCGAGCGATTACTTTTTTATCGTCACGAGCAAATACTATTTTATTCAGCCGTGCGATCGCTATTTTATTTTGCAAATATACAATATTCCAGAACCAAACGCAATATTTTTCTTCTTTCTAATGGGTGAGGTGATCTAATCCTTTCAGACAGTTTTTATTGATTTCTTAATTTGCTTATTTAAAGGACCTTCTGTTGAATTTCATAATATTACTTATAAGTGTATTTTAAAATAACATAGTTATCATCACTGTTGATGGTTGATAATTTAATTTGTTGACTACTACTTAGGATAGATTTATTTACAAATTGACTTAAATATTTTAGGGGAATGCAGATATAATGATGTTCTTTATGAGAATATCCTGGAAATATTTGAACACCTTCTTTTGTATTATTACATAAAGTCACTATTAGATTCAATGCCTATCGCAATAATCATTTGGTTAGAAGGGTTAAAATGGATAATAGCATAACCTCTACTCTTGTATTCCTCACTTGGCGCCCAATAAAAGAGATTAGGCTTTACATTGAATATAATACCCCCCATTTGATTTACTGATGAAGTACTCATTCCAACTCCAAGAAAATTATTCATTTTAATGTTGTTTCCCCTAATAACGATTTGTTGCAATGAATTATTAATGAGTGTAAATTCATTTTCTTTTCCAGTTAAACTGTCAAAATACCAATATGTAATCCAATCCGGAAAATCTTCGTTAGGAGGCGTTATTCTGCTTGGAGCGCCAAGACTGTCAGCTAGTTGAAACTCTGTGTATGTGGCTCCCAAAATGAGTCCGTTTACTTTGATTTCACTATGTTGTGAAAATACAGGAATAGAAACAATTAATGAAACAATGATTATTATAAACTTTTTCATAAGCAACGAATTCATAAGTGAATGTCATATACAAAAAATCTTGCCGGAGATTCTTTAATTAAATGTCCGGCAAGAAAATTTAATCTTAAGAAGGGAAACGACACACCATTCGTGTAATAATTCCATCATTGTGGAATATCTCGAAGACTGCGTCACCAATTCCCCTGAAATAATAAGAACCATCCGGTTTTACTTCCAATTGGCCAAAGCCAAGTTGATTGAATTTGGCAACAGGCTCTCCTACTTTAATGCCTCCCTGTAGGTCTAAAGTAAAAACTGCAAACCTGTTGTCAATCAATGTGAAAGTAGAGAAAAATCCATTATTGCTAAATCTGAAAAAATTTTGCCCGTAGTAGTATTTTTCGTCTAGTCCGAATTCGCTTTCTCTGCTCCAATATCTGTCCGGGGCTCCGAACTTGTTTGTGACATAGCTATAATTATAAGTCTCGGCCAGTTTCATCCCATTTACATCCTGGGCAAATGATGCAAGAGGGGTTGTAATGAGCATTAGAAGAGTGACTGATAATGTTATTGCAGGTTTATTGAGTGTTATCATATCAAGAGACTTATGCATTTTATATGAGCGGAATTGCTACTTCTCCACTTATCAATGTGATCTTATTAGTAGAAACATCTGTATGTATTATCAAGTATCCGGTTTCATTATAGTAATTTTCGCTAGGCGCCCAATAATAAACACCCGGAGACTTTCCCGGAATAAGCAACCCTCCCATCAGATTTAATGCAGAAGAATCCATACCCACACCAAGATAATTATTTACTTTAAACAAAGTATCTCTGATAGTAAAATCAATAAAATCACCAGTTTGAAACACAAATTCTGAACTTCCATAGTGATACTCAGTCATTTCAGGAATATCGTCATCAGGAGATGGATATCTGATGTTGGTAGGAATTCCTAGTGCTGCAGTTATTTGTGCACCAGAATATGAAGCCGACAGGTTAAGGCCGTTAATCGTTATTGTGCTGTGTTGTGAGTATGTTGATATTGACCAGAGTGCAAAAATCAAAAATAATATTAACTTTTTCATAGTGTATTATTAAATAAAATCACTTTTTGTGCTAACATCAATCAATGTTATTTTCTGATTAGAAGGGTTAAAGTGGATAATTGCATAACCGATTCTCTTGTATTCCTCGCTTGGAGCCCAATAAAAAAGATCTGATGCTGAATTGTATATTACGCCTCCCATTTGGTTTACCATCGATATATCCATTCCAACTTCGAGATAATTATTTAATTTGAAATTATTATTTCTAATGCAGAATTGTTGAAGTGATCCATCAATAAATAAAAACGCACTTTCGTTTCCTATAACACTGTTTAAATAGCGGTATTCAACCCAATTAGGAAAATCCTGATTTGGAGGAATTATTCTGCTTGGAGCACCTAGACTTTCTGTTATTTGAGACTCTGTGTATGTAGCTCCCAAAATGAGTCCGTTAACTTTAATTTCACTAAATTGTGAAAATACAGGTATTGAAAGGGTTAATGAAACAATGATAAGCATTAACTTCCTCACAATATGAATATTTAATTTATGCATTTTCTTGTAATATTCGCAATAGAATCAAATTTTGTAAATAGAAAACCTGCTCAATGTGCTTACTGACAGATATTTTACCAAAAATAATATAAATTTCTGACATATTTGCTCACTATAAGTTCACAAAACGCTGATTTGCTGAATAATTACACTCCTGCAAATCGCAAAAACCACTAGTAAATATTAGTAGTTACGAAAGTTTGAGCATAAAAAAATCAGGCCGGAAAACGACCTGAATATTTTTTATTTTTTTTAATCTAAAGCGTTGTTTGATTATACGTTAAAACGGAAGTGCATGATGTCGCCGTCCTGAACAACGTACTCTTTGCCCTCTACGGCCATTTTACCGGCCTCTTTACAGGCGGCTTCGCTGCCATACTTAACGTAGTCATCGTATTTGATAACCTCAGCACGGATAAAACCCTTTTCAAAATCTGTATGGATGATTCCTGCAGACTGAGGGGCTTTAATTCCTTTGACAAATGTCCAGGCGCGAACCTCCTGTACCCCTGCTGTAAAGTAGGTTTCCAGATTTAAAAGCGCATAGGCTGAGCGGATAAGTCTTGAAACTCCGGATGAATCAAGTCCAAGTTCTGAGAGAAACATCTCCCTCTCCTCAAAGCTTTCAAGCTCTGCAATCTCTGACTCAATTTTAGCCGCCACTACCAGCAACTGAGCATCTTCGTCCTTAATTGCCTCCTTAACCATCTCTACGTATTTATTGCCACTCTTTGCAGATGCCTCATCTACATTGCAAACATACATAACAGGTTTATTCGTGAGAAGGAAGAGCTACTTTGAGATAAATTGGCTATGATGAAGAATACCCTTGATTTAAAACAGACTTTACAAAATTTGTTAACATATCATTAATTACTGGATCATAATGAATGTAATAAGTATTGTTTGAATCCACAAATACAATTAAAATACTATCTAATAGTGCTCTGGTGAAAACCAAGCTATTGTCAAAGACATTTGTTAATCCTATACTTTGCAGTTGTTTTGTTAGATATGTATTCTGCAATTCATTCACAACGAATATATTATTATCATTGATGCCCTCTCGTAACAATAATTCACAAGCTGAAGTTAAACATGCCCCACAACTATTAATAGGAGAAAATAAAATTACACAAAGCCCTGAAGAATCAAAACCGGATTGTTTTATATAAAGGTTAATTATGTTTTTTTGATCAGAATTTACCAGAGATGTTTCTAAAAATTTTTTAGTTACTTCTTCATACTTTGTTTTTATATTTAAAATCTGAATGTTCTCTGTATTTAAATATTTATTTAATCTATTGATTCTGAATAAGCATACTATATTAATAGCTATTAATATAATTATTGAAATAGTTTTAAGACCTTTCATTATTACAAAACTTCATTTTAACTATAAAAGCATCATGGTTTGAATTAGGCATCTGAGAAAGCTTATACATAATAAAGTCTCTTAGATTTGCATTTTTTGATGATCCCACCTTTAGATCCTCTCTATCACGATAAATAACAGTATAAAAGTAAGTGGAATCTGAGGCCATAATAAAAAGCGGGTCTCTATCACTTCTTTCATATACCCAGCGAAAGCCTTTATTGTTACTTTTAGAAAAAACAAAGTCGTTTTGCAGAGCGCTTGGGCCAATTGAAGAAAAATAGATATAGTCCTTTGTATCATGTATATGTATAGGAAGTTTATAATAGTCTGAAAAGAGATAATTTTTCATTCCTTCAAACAAATCGCCACCATCCTTGAAAATATACTTAGGTGGAATTGCGTAGTTTTTAAAATCAATTTTTAGAAATGGAATGATCTCTTTTCCGATTTTATAAGCAATATTGTCACCCTCTTGAGGTCTCATAATTGTTGATTTATCGTATGATTGTGTGAATATTCCTTGTGTGAACACAAAGTCTTTTCTGGGTAAAAATTCTCTTTTTATATTCCCTTTAATATCAAAAAGGGTGAGTGCATAAAACGGTTTATCAAAATTTGATTCCTCAGCTGGGTTTGAAGAGAATAGGAAAAAGCCCCCATCTTCAGATGAGCAAATTGCATCATAATTCTTTCCACTAAGGTTAATTTTATTTATAAATTTACCATTAGAAATTCGGTATTTTAATACTCCCGTCGGTTGCAGAACAAGAAGATATTCACCATCTGAAGAAATACTTAAGTCTTCAATATCCTGATATTCACCCGGACCTCGTCCTTTAGCGCCGATATTTCTGATAAATACTCCATTTTGATCAACCAATTTCACTCCTTGCATATGGTCCAGGAGCAATATATTTGTATTGTTGTCAATTAGAATTTTTGAAACCTCAGATATAAGATTGTTTGAATCATTTATTAACGGAATAAATATAACTGTGTCAATAAATGATCTTAAATCACTAACGCTTACTGCTGTTTGCAACGGCATAATTGTTAGAACAGGTTGATTTTCATTATTTGAACAACTAACTACAAATAAGAAAACAGCTATAAATTTCGTATATAAAATAAGTTTTTTCATCGTTATAATATTATTTTAATAAAAAGAGGCCGGAAATAATTACGGCCTCTTGTAGTTAATCGCATCCGTACACGGGAAGATCGCAAGTATAAGCCGTACATTGTGTGTTATATCCCCTACAGCAGTAAGGGATCCAATCAGCAAAATTCTTTGATCCACATCCAACAGTTTTTTTCTTCCATCCAGTAGGTTCAGAGCCGTCAATTTGCTCTCCACCACTATCTTCGTCATCTATGGGATCTTCTGCTAAAATATATGCATTGCCCCCAACAAGAGCAATAAATAGCAATATTATAAATTTTTTTTTCATTTTTTAACTTCAATTATTCTTTATAAAAAAGTGATTTAACAAAATAATTACATTTTAATGAAATCGAATCAAAATGTAAATACGATTGATTTGCATAGACTATCATATTTTAATAGGCTATTGATATAAAACAAGTGATTTGCAGGACTAAAAGCATTTTCACTATTTAACCATTGTGTCAGCAAATCTGCTTATTATGCTTACTGACAGATATTTTGCCAAACATAATAAAAAAGATTGATAAATTTGCTGACAAAATGCTGATAAAATGCTGACAAAACGCTGATTTGCTGAATAATTACACTTCTGCAAATCGCAAAAACCACTAGTAAATATTAGTAGTTACGAAAGTTTGAGCATAAAAAAATCAGGCCGGAAAACGGCCTGAATATTTCTTATTTTTTTTAATCTAAAGCGTTGTTTGATTATACGTTAAAACGGAAGTGCATGATATCGCCGTCCTGAACAACGTACTCTTTGCCCTCTACGGCCATTTTGCCGGCCTCTTTACAGGCGGCTTCGCTGCCATACTTAACGTAGTCGTTGTATTTGATAACTTCTGCACGGATAAAACCCTTTTCAAAATCTGTATGGATGATTCCTGCAGACTGAGGGGCTTTAATTCCTTTGACAAATGTCCAGGCGCGAACCTCCTGTACCCCTGCTGTAAAGTAGGTTTCCAGGTTCAAAAGGGCATAAGCTGAGCGGATAAGTCGTGAAACCCCCGAAGAGTCTAGTCCAAGTTCTGAGAGAAACATCTCCCTCTCTTCAAAGCTCTCGAGTTCTGCAATTTCTGACTCAATTTTAGCTGCCACTACCAGCAACTGAGCATCTTCGTCCTTAATTGCCTCCTTAACCATCTCTACGTATTTATTGCCACTCTTTGCAGATGCCTCATCTACATTGCAAACATACATAACAGGTTTATTCGTGAGAAGGAAGAGCTCCTTTGCCATTTTTGCATCTTCGGCATTGTCAAAAATTACGGTTCTCGCAGATTTTCCCTGAACAAGAGCATCCTTAATCTTAACCAGAATTTCGTACATCCTCTTTGCGTTTTTGTCTCCACCTGTTTGTGCCTGTTTGTGCACTTTGGAAATGCGGCTCTCAACAGTGTCAAGATCTTTAATCTGTAGTTCGGTGTCGATAATCTCTTTGTCCCTTACCGGATTAACAGATCCGTCAACATGCACAATATTTGGGTCATCAAAGCAACGGAGTACATGTAAAATGGCGTCGGTCTCACGGATGTTTCCAAGAAACTGATTTCCCAGACCCTCTCCTTTGCTGGCACCCTTTACGAGCCCGGCAATGTCTACAATCTCCACTGTCGCAGGAACAACCCTTTGGGGTTTTACAAGTTTTTCCAGTACCTGAAGTCTTTCGTCAGGGACAATTGTAGATCCTATGTTTGGTTCGATGGTGCAAAAGGGGAAGTTTGCAGATTGGGCTTTACCTGAGCTGATACAATTAAAAAGGGTCGATTTACCAACATTTGGGAGCCCTACTATTCCGCATTGAAGTGCCATTTTGTATAAAATTATTATTTGAGGGTGCGAAATTAACAAAAAAAGGGGGATAATTCTATAATTGGATAAAATGTGGTTAAAATCAGATAATTGTGACAACAGGCAGCTACTTGTTTTCTGGTTGGATATTAATTTTACCCTGTTAGAAACAACAATTCTCTCCGGAGTTTTTTCTCCGAAACTTAAACTGTCTTTAACGTGAAAACGAAACGAATTTTATTGACAACAGCAGCAATTACTCTTTTGTTTACCGTACTATCGGGGCAGCAAAAGGGGAGTTTAATGGAGAGAGGTGATTTCCAAAGCTTTCACTTCATTTTTTGGAATTTAGAGAACTTTTTTGATACAAAATCGGACATGGGGAGTACTCAACCAGAAAAAGAGAGTAATCAATCAGAAATAGGAGGAGCTTTACAGGAGTTTTCTGCATTTGGAAAGATGAGGTGGGGGAGAAGGAGGTTTGTTGCCAAGAGAGATGCAATTGCCAAGACAATAATGGATATGGGAGAGGGTGGTTTTCCTCTGTTTGTTGGTGTGGCAGAGATTGAGAACAGATATGTGTTAAACTCTCTCATCTACGACTCTCCTTTGAGTTTTGGAAGATACGGAATTGTTCACAAGGATTCACCGGACAGCAGAGGGATAGATGTTGCTTTGCTTTACAGGAGGGATCTGTTCAGGGTGCTTTCAGCTGATTTTATCAGGGTGGTTTTACCTGATACTGCAAGAACAACAAGAGATATTCTTTATGCCAGGGGGGTGGTTGATAACCTTGACACTCTGCACATTTTCATAAATCACTGGCCATCAAAATTCGGAGGAGAGAAATTGTCTCGGCCGGCCAGGGAGGCTGCAGCTTATGCGTTGAAAAGAGTATGCGATTCAATTCTTGATGTTAACAGCATGGCAAATATTGTTGTGGCAGGGGATTTTAACGATACTCCCGATTCTGAACCCATGAAATTGTTAAGCAAACTGGTCAATCTTGCCGGCCGTTTTCATTCAGATAAACAGGGTACAATCAAGTATAGAGGTGTTTGGGAGCTTATAGATCAGATTCTTGTTTCGGAGAATTTGCTTAACAAAGATGAACCGGTCTATTCAGAGCCTTCGAATTTTTCAATTTTTAATGCACCCTATTTACTTGAAAGAGACAAGGCTTTTACGGGATTTAAGCCAAAGCGGACATATATCGGGCCTCGGTATAACGGAGGAATAAGTGACCATCTTCCGGTGAGGCTGCTGATTTATTTTTATACCTTTGCACAATGTATGTAAGGGCAAAAAAGTCGTTGGGTCAACATTTTCTAAAAGACCCCAAAATTGCGAAGCGCATTGTGGATTCGCTGGTACTTTCAGATTATAATCAAAATGACAAGATTGATGTAATTGAGGTTGGGCCCGGAACCGGCGTCCTTACTCAATTTCTTGCCAACGAACCGGTCATTAATCTAAAACTGGTAGAGATTGATTCTGAGTCGGTTGAATATCTTAAAGTTCACTACCCGGCTCTGGAAAGTTCTCTTTATGAGGCTGACTTTCTAAGGATGAAGCTTGAAGATATCTTTAAGGAGGAGTTTATCGTGATAGGGAATTTCCCATACAATATATCTTCTCAAATATTCTTCAAGGTTCTTGACTATAAAGAGAGGGTTCCGCAGGTTGTGGGCATGGTTCAGAAGGAGGTAGCTGAAAGGCTGGCATCTCCTCCGGGCAAAAAGGCGTACGGCATACTATCTGTTTTGCTGCAGGCGTGGTATTCGATAGAGTATCTCTTTACAGTTGATGAAAATGAGTTTATTCCTCCACCAAAGGTTAAGTCGGCAGTAATCAGATTGTTGAGAAATTCAAGAGAGTCACTGGGGTGTGATGAGGCTCTTTTTAAGGCAGTTGTCAAGACCTCTTTCAACCAAAGGCGCAAGACCATAAGAAACTCTCTTAAGCCGCTTATCGGTGGGTTAGTTTTACCTGAGAGTTATCTCTTTGCCAAAAGACCGGAACAACTATCTGTTGAGGAGTTTGTTGAGCTTACGTTAATTGTTAACTCACTCAAAGAGGCCCAAACTACCTGAAAGAAGACACACGCTACTTAGAGTTTATCGCATCTACAGGGTTGAGATTTGCTGCGGTATATGCAGGAAGAAAACCCGAAACAATTCCTATTACAGACGAGATCATCAGTCCTCTGATAATGTTGTATGCACTAAGCTGCATAGGAAAGGAGTCGTTACTGCCCACTGCAAGTACAAGAAGTGAGACGAACAATATTCCTACCGCACCTCCGGCTAATGCCAGAACAGCGGCTTCGGCCAGAAACTGTGTAAGGATTGTATATTTTTTTGCTCCGAGTGCTTTCTGGATACCAATGAGGTTTGTGCGCTCTTTTACCGACACAAACATAATGTTTGCAATTCCGAAACCACCAATCAGTATTGAGAATCCTCCGATTATCCATCCGGCGAGGTTTATTCCCCCGAAAATCTCTTTTGTTGAGTTTAGAAGGAATGTCATTTCGTTAAGGGCGAAATTATCTTTTTGCTTTGGCTTGAGCCTTCTTACTGCCCTCATCAACTGCCTCATCTCCTGAATAAATTCGTCTCGGGATACATTATCCTGAGGTTTAAGGCAGATCATTGCCGAGGAGCGTTTTACATTGAAGAGAGTGCCGGCATAACTGTATGGCACCAATACAGAGTTGTCGGTATCGAATATGTTGACGATGCTTTCGCCTGCCTTTCTCATAACACCAATTACTCTTGTGTTGCTGTTACCCAGTTTTATGATTTTGTTAATGGGATCTTCTCCCTTAAAGAGTGTCTCAGCAACTTCGTATCCAATAATTGCCACAGGAACAGAGGACTGTGTCTCTGACATTGAAAAGTATCGTCCGTTATCTATCTCCACATTTGCAACCTTATCCCATTCAAAGGTAGGGGCTGTTACGAAACCTCCGGTAAAGGTATTTCTGCGGTATTTTACGGAGAGGTTTGTAAAGGTTACAAAAGCAACAGATTCGAGGGTTTTGGAGTTTGATTTCAAAAACAGGTACTCTTCGTATTTTGGTGTGGGCCTTGTGCGAAACTCCCACCATTTGTACTCCTCACCCTCTTCGGGCGCAAAGGGGAACTCCTGCACGTAAACGGTTGTAGTGCCAAAGCTGTTGAGCCCTCTCTCGACGTTGCTCTGCAGCGCGTCAATGGCGGTAAAAACGGTAACAATGGAGAATATACCTATGGTTACACCAAACAGCGACAAAAAGGTCCTGAACTTGTCTCCTTTAAGTGATCCGAAAGCAAATTTGATGCTCTCGACCATCAGTTTGAAAATCATCTGGATTCTTCTGTAATAACTTACCATATATCCTCCTTAAAGACCCAATCTTTTTTTTAAGTTTCTTAATTTATCAAATGCGTCAAGCGGTGAGAGTGTGTTAATATCCATGTCGCGTAATTCGTCTCTTAACTCTATCAAAAGCGGGTCGTCAAGTTTGAAGAATGATAGTTGAACTGCCTCCTCATTTATTGTTGCCCTTTTACCCTTTTTGCCCTCGGTTGCTCCCGAGCTCTCCAGCTGCTTTAAAATTCTGCCGGCTCTGTTGACTACCTCCTGCGGCATACCTGCCATCCTGGCCACATGAATTCCAAAACTGTGCTCAACCCCTCCTCTGCACAATTTTCGCAGAAATATAATGTTTTTACCGACCTCTTTTACAGAAATGTGCCAATTTTTTACTCTCGGAAACTTCCCTTCCAGGTCATTCAGCTCGTGATAGTGGGTCGCAAAGAGGGTTTTTGCCTTATATTCAGGGTGTTCGTGTATATACTCTACAATTGCCCATGCTATTGACATTCCGTCGTATGTGCTTGTTCCTCTGCCAATTTCGTCGAGCAAAATTAGTGATCTTGTTGAGAGATTGTGCAAAATTGTAGATGTTTCGAGCATCTCTGTCATGAAGGTACTCTCTCCGCGGCTAATGTTGTCAGATGCCCCTACACGGGTAAAAATCTTATCAACAATACCTATTGAAGCACTCTCTGCCGGAACGAAACAACCTGCCTGCGCCATTAGTACGATGAGGGCTGTTTGTCTTAGAAGGGCGCTTTTTCCGGCCATGTTTGGTCCGGTGAGTATTATAATCTGTTGGTTATCGTTGTCGAGGTATATATCGTTTGCCACATACTCCTCTCCCGGAGGCATAAGTTTTTCGATTACCGGGTGCCTTCCGTTTTTGATGTCAATGGCTGTTCCGGTATTTAACTGTGGGCGGCAATAGTTGTTCTCCTTTGATACGAGAGCAAAGCCTGCAAGGCAGTCCAGTCGGGCAAGTATGGTTGCATTTTGCTGTATGGCAGGAATGTTTTGCTGTATGGCTGCAATTAAGTTGTTGAAAAGAGTCTGTTCCAGAACGAGTATCTTCTCCTCTGCGCCCAGGATCTTCTCTTCGTACTCTTTGAGCTCCTGTGTTATGTACCTTTCGGCGCTTACAAGTGTTTGTTTTCTGATCCAATCCTGCGGGACCTTATCTTTGTGTGTGTTTCTTACTTCGAGATAGTAGCCGAACACATTGTTGTAGCTTATTTTTAACGATGAAATTCCTGTGCGTTGAGTCTCTCTCTCCTGAATGGATGCCAGGATCTCCTTGCCGTGTCGTGCTATGTCCCGCAGCGAATCCAACTCCTGATTTACCCCCGGCGAAATTACATCACCTTTTCCGATGAGACCGGCGGGGTCGGGGAGAAGCTCTGCTGTGAGTCTCTCCATCAGCATGGGACAGTTGTCAAGTGACTCCGCGAATGATTTGAGGTGTGTTGATTCTGAATTGATGCACAGCTCCCGGATTGGATTAATCTGCTGAAGACCCCGCCGGAGCATTGTCATCTCGCGGGGAGTAATTCTTCCGGCGGCTGCCTTTGAAACAACCCTTTCCAGATCTCCCGTCTCATGCAGTAATGCCCTTAGGGAATCCCTCAAATGGTTGTCATTGAATAGCTTCTCAACAATACTGTGCCTTATGTTCAGTTGATTAAAATCTTTCAAAGGCATTGCAAGCCAGTTCCTGAGAGCTCTCGAACCCATGGGGTTTGCGCATCTCTCTATGGTCTTGAAAAGCGAGACAGCCTCCTCCCGGTAGCTCCCGAACACCTCCAGGTTTCTGAATGTGAATTTGTCTATCCACACGTACTCTCCCTCGTCAATTCTGGAGATAGAGCATAAATGGCCAAGGCCTTCGTGACGGGTCAGTTCAAGATAGAAGAGTATTGCTCCTGCTGCTGTTACTGCCAGTGGCATCTCCTCAACTCCAAAGCCCTTTAGTGATGTTGTGCCAAAATGCTCCTTAAGCTTTTCGTATGAGGCCTCCTGAACAAAGGCCCATTCGTCCATAGTGGTTATATAGTAATCTTTGCCAAACCTCTCCTCAAATCCTTTGCGGAATGACCTCTCTACAAGAACCTCTTTTGGAGACATGCTAGCAAGCAGAAGCTCTATATATTCAAGTGAGCCGGCAGCAACACGAAATGTGCCGGTAGATATATCAAGAAATGCAACTCCTCCGCTCTCTCCCCTGAAGCTTACTGCACAGAGGTAGTTGTTCTCGTTGTTTGAAAGAAGCTGATCGTTGTATGCAACTCCGGGTGTAACCAACTCGGTTATGCCCCTCTTTACAATTGTTTTGGTGAGTTTAGGATCCTCCAGCTGGTCACAGATGGCAACTTTATAACCGGCTCTTACCAGTTTGGGAAGATAGCTGTCGATTGAGTGGTGGGGGAAGCCTGCCAGTTCTACATGAGAGGCGGCTCCGTTAGCCCTTTTGGTGAGTACTATACCAAGTACTTTGGAGGCAATTATTGCATCCTCGCTAAAGGTCTCATAAAAGTCGCCCACGCGAAACAGTAAAACGGCATCAGGGTACTTGGCCTTTATGGCCAGATACTGCTTCATTAAAGGGGTCTCTGCTATTTTTTTACCGGAGTTCATTCCTACAAAAATAGATATATTTTGTTTCAAAACCCTATCTTTGTAAAATGTCCCCTAAATTTAACCTAATATGAAAAAACAGAAAATTTTCCGAAACATTGCTGCATTTATTACTGTTGCTACAATAGTGACAGCCTGCAGTTTTCAGTCAAAAGAGAGACAGGTAGAGGAGCAGATTGGTAAAATTATGGATAGCACCGGAGCAGTTGGTCTTGCAGTTGCCGTTGTTAAGGACGGAAAGATAATTTACAGCAACTCTTTCGGTTACAAAAACCTTGAAGAGCAGACTCCGCTTGTAAAGGAGGATATTTTTAGAATCGCCTCAATTTCAAAATCTTTCACAACTACTGCCCTAATGACCCTAGTTGAGAAGGGGCTCTTTGGACTGGATGATGATGTTAGCAACCTTGTGGGCTTTACTGTCAGAAACCCAAAATATCCCGATGTTCCCATAACCGTTAAGCTGTTGCTTTCGCACACCTCAAGCATGAATGATGCTGGTGGCTACTTTAGGCTTGATGTTATAAATCCTGAAAAGAATCCTGACTATGCAAAGAGTTATAATGACTATGAGCCGGGTTCTAAATATGAGTACTGCAACCTTGGTTTCAATACACTTGGAGCAGTTATTGAAAAGTATTCGGGTGTTCGCTTCGATAACCTGATAAAGGGGACAGTTATCAATCCGCTTGGTCTCGTGGCAAGTTTTAATGTTGATTCACTTGATGTTGCGAGATATGTTCCGCTTTACAGCAAAGAGCCTGTTGATACAACTCAGGGTGCTGAGAGGGTTTTTAAAGCGCAGACTGCCGCCTACCTCAGCAGAGCTAAAGATATTGACTCTGGTTATGTTATGGGGTACAGCACTCCGCTCTTCTCTCCTACGGGAGGGATGAAAACCTCTGCTTACGATCTTGCGCGCTATATGATAATGCACATGAACTACGGTGTGGGAGAAAATGGTGTGAGGGTTATTTCTGAGGAGAGTGCAAAACTGATGCAGACTCCTGTTATTGAGACAGGTGAATTAAACAGCTACTGCCTTGCTTTAAGACACGCAGGAAACCTAATCCCGGGTGAGATGATGGTTGGACATACAGGTTCGGCATACGGTCTTTACAGTGCGATGTTCTTTGAGCCAAATAAAAAATTCGGCTTTGTAATGATGACAAATGGTTGCGATCCTGTTTACAAAGATGGGTTTACAGTTATTCAGGGTGATGTTATCAGGGCGCTGTACGATATTTATATCAAATAGCACTTAATCAATCAAATAGAACGTAATATTCTGTTTTGTAAAAATTGAAAAAAGTACTCATCATAACCTATTACTGGCCTCCCTTTGGAGGTTCCGGTGTGCAGAGGTGGCTTAAGTTTACCAAGTATCTCAGAGAGTTTGGATACGAACCGGTGATCTATACCCCCGAAAACCCTGAGTTTATGGCGGAGGACAGGTCGCTGTGCAGTGAAATTCCTGCCGGGGTGGAGGTTATAAAGAGGAAAATTACTGAGCCATATTCCCTTTACAGGCTCTTTACTGGAAAGAAAAAGGGGGCAATTAAGCCTGGATTTATAAGTAGTCCGGGCTCCGGCTCTTTTGGGGTTTCGCTTAAGGAGAGGCTGTCTCTCTTTATCAGAAGCAATGTTTTCATCCCCGATCCAAAAGTTTTGTGGGTTTTACCGTCTGTTAAATTTCTTAAAAAACACCTTCTGGATAACCCGGTTGATGCAATTATAAGTACCGGACCTCCCCACTCAATGCACCTGATTGCCCAAAAGGTTTCCCTTGCTACCGGAATTCCGTGGCTGGCTGATTTCAGAGATCCCTGGACAAAAATTTACAACTTTAAATACTTGAGACACACCCCTTACGTTAAGGGTGTTCACGAGAAGCTGGAGAGGAGTGTTGTAAGAGGTGCCAATGCTGTTGTTACCGTTACAAACACTATTGCCTCCGAGCTTAAAGAGTTGGGGCAGGAGAGGGTTTTTGTGGTTACAAACGGATTTGATCAGGATGATTTTAAAGGGAGAGAGCCTGAAGCGGAAATTAATTTTACCCTCACCTATACAGGGCTCTTTGTTCAAACCCAAAATCCGTCTGTTTTGTGGAGGGTGTTGGGAGAGAGGGCAAAGAAGAGCAAGATCTTTGCAAGAGACCTTAGAGTCAGACTCATAGGAAATATTGACAAGTCAATCCTGGAAGAGATTTATAAAAACGGACTTAGGGAGAATTTGATTTTGATGGACTATATGCCGCATAATCAGGTGATTTTGTGGCAAAGAAAGGCCCGGATTTTGTTGCTTTCGGGCGGCCGTGAGCCCGAATCGAAGGGAATAATGACCGGGAAGTTTTTTGAGTATCTCGCCGCCGGCAGAGCTATTCTTGGCTTTGGTCCAAAGGGGGGTGATATGGATATTGCCCTTGAGGAGAGCGGTGCGGGTAAAATGTTTGATTTTGAGGATAAAAGAGGTGTTGTGGAGTGGATTGACGAGGTGTACAGGCTTTATAAAGATGGCTCCTCTTATGCAAAGGGGGCAAATATTGATAAGTATTCAAGAAAAAATTTAACCGGGCAGATTGCGCGGATACTTGATGAAATTACAGCAGGACAATAAATTATTGGTGATATGAAGGAGTTTTTAAAGAGATACAGGCAATATTTGATACCTGTGCTGCTATTCGCAGTGACGGCATACCTCTTTACACCTCAGGTGTTGCAGAACAAGGTTGTAAATCAGAGTGACATTGCTGCATGGAGGGGCATGGCAAACGAGATAATTGAGTACAACAAGGCCAATCCCGATGAGGATCCCGCACTTTGGACAAACTCAATGTTTTCGGGTATGCCGGCAACAACAATCTCTGTTATTTACGATGGTGACTACACCGACTACTTTTACAAACTTATAAACAAGATTTCTGGAACAAGGCCACCTGCTTACCTTCTGATAAGCCTGGCAGGAGCATTTCTGATGTTTCTTGCATTCGGGATTAACCCCTGGCTTTCGGCTATCGGCGCCTTTGCAGTTACATTTTGCTCGTACAATCTGCAGATAATTCAGGTTGGGCACAACTCAAAGATGGTGGCGATTGCCTTTATGCCGTGGGTAGTGGCTGCTGTAGTATATGCGTACAATAAAAAGGCGCTTCTTGGCTCTGTCCTCTTTGCATTTGCCCTTAGTTTTCAGATTAAGGCCAACCACCCTCAGATTACCTACTATCTGGCCATGATAATACTTGCTCTGGCAATCGCCCAACTCTATTCGGCAATTAAAGAGGGGTATTTTAAAAAATTCATATCTGTCTCTGCAATGCTACTTGTTGCGGGGCTTCTGGGCATAGCATCCAACGTTAACCATTTGTGGCCTACATACGAGTACTCAAAATTCACTATGAGGGGTGGTTCAGAGCTGGCTCGGGAGGAGGGAAAAGATCAGAAGGGACTGGATATCTCTTACGCTACAAATTGGTCATACAGTCTTGAGGAGATGCCTAATCTTATGATTCCCAACTTTAACGGCGGTTCATCGGGCGGCGAGTTATCAAGAAAATCGCACACCTACCAGGCTCTTAAGGCCGGTGGATATACGGGAGCCGAACAGGTTATCAAACAACTTCCACTCTACTGGGGACCTCAGCCATTCACTGCAGGCCCTATGTATATGGGGGCTCTTTCGCTGTTTCTGTTTGTCCTTGGGCTTATTCTAATAAAAGGTCCGCTCAGGTGGTGGGTGGCCGGCGTCTCCCTGTTGGCCGTGATGCTTTCCTGGGGGTCTAACCTGCTGTTTGTTACAGAGTTTTTCTTTAAATACATTCCACTATACAGCAAATTCAGAACGGTTTCAATGGTCCTGGTGATTCTCCAGATAACCATTCCGTTATTGGCAATTATTGTGCTTGACAGGATTCTTAAAAAGGAGTATGACCAAAAGAGCTTAAAAAAGGCATTCGCAATTTCACTGGCAATTACCGCCGGCCTCTCTCTGGTGTTTGCAATCATCCCGTCACTTGCAGGATCATTCACATCTGCGGGTGATGCGCGTCTTCCGCAGGCACTTCATGAACCATTGATTAACGACAGAATGGACCTGCTCAGGGCAGATGCATTTCGTTCACTCATGTTTATTCTTGCCGGCGCTACGGTAATATGGTTTGGCTTCAAGGGCAAAATTAAACAGGGGTTGGTTTTTGGTATTATTGCTCTGATTTTTGTTGCAGATTTGTGGGTGGTCGGAAAGAGGTACCTCAATGATGACCATTTTGTAAAGAGGCGTGATTTTGAAAATCAGTATGCACTCAGAACCGTTGATAAGCTGATTCTTCAGGATAAAGACCCTAATTACAGAGTTCTGGACCTAAGTATTGAGAGTCCATTCAACGATTCACACATCAGCTACCATCACAAAACAATTGGTGGTTACAGCCCTGCCAAACTTCAACGGTATCAGGACATGATTGATAATCACCTCTATCGTGAGATGCAGCAGATTGCAAATGATCTGAGGGAGAGTCGCACCATTGATGAGGCGCAAAACAGTTTAGGCAACTATCCTGTTATGAATATGCTCAATACCAGATATATTGTAATATCTCCTGAGAGTCAGCCGCTTATCAATACAAACGCTCTTGGCAATGCCTGGTTTGTGACCGATGTAAAAGCTGTAGAGACAAATACCCGCGAGATAAAGATGCTCAACCCTGCCGAGGCAGACGAACCGTTTGACATAAGAGTCAATGCGGTGGTCAATAACAGCTATGCCTCACTGATTGAGGGTTACTCAAAGGATTCTTTGGCTAATGACGAGCTGATTGTGCTTACATCTTACTCTCCAAATAAACTTACCTATCAGTACAATTCCAACAGCAGCAGAGTTGCTCTGTTCAGCGAAATCTACTACCCGGCGGGCTGGAGAGCTTATGTTGATGGAGAGGAGTTGCCAATTTTCAGAGCGAATTACACCCTGAGGGGTCTTAAACTCCCTGCAGGCAGCCACACTGTAGAGTTTGAATTCAAACCCGAATCCTTCACCAAAGGTGAACTCTACTCAAGAATAGCCTCAGGCATACTTATCTTGTTGTTGTTAGGGGTAGTTGTTAAGGAAATATTGCATAAAAGAGTACCAACAAAACAATAAGTATCTTTGCACCACAAGAGAATTGAAAGAGAATTGAAAAACGTCAGGGAAATAGTAAAAACTTGGTTTACAGTGTTTTTAGCCGCTGTATTGTGCTGTGTTTTGCTTCTAAGCGCAACCGGCATTGGTACTGACAACCTCTCAGTTTCAGCTCAATCTGAGCACAAAAGCTTTTATGAACAACAAACCGAATCCGAAGAAGATACATTTGATTATGCGTTTAGCTTCTCAATGCCTCAAGCCTCTCCCTTTATGGCAATTGTTCATGATGGGACAGTTACTCTTCCAGGTGTCACTGCCCGAAGCAGCTCACCATGGAGCAGTTCTGGTGTTAATATAAGGCTTGGCAAAACTCTTCAATACTCAGAAACTCGCGAAAATTCATTAAAAAGGGTCTTTGCCCACTCGGTCAAAACCCGAAACGAGAGTCAAATTCTCACATTCTCATACAGTAACAACAAGTTTGTTTACCTTCTGAGGGAGATAATCATATAGCCGTTTTCTATTTTTTATCGAGTTTTCGGGCGTTCTGCCCGGAAGAGTTCTTCTGTTAGTACTTTCCCGAACACCAGGGACAGTTCGTCGGCGGGATCTTTAATTCGTCAGAATAATTCAACTGTTCAACCAGATTGAATTTTCAAACGATTCAGATTCAAATCTGATAAAATTTCAAGAAAATAAGATCAATAATAAATCAAATAAAAATAAATCCAAAAAAATGGAAAACGTAATAGAAAAAAGGCTAAATGTAAAGGTGCTGGTGCTTGTTATTACTTTGGTAATTGTTTCAGGCGTGGCGCTCATTCTTAAAGACTACTCAACAACTGTAATTGTTTTTATTGCCGCTGCTCTTATATTTTTTTTCAAACGTAAACACGAAGTTTACACAGTTACCGGAAGCCCTGTGAAACGAGAGTCGTACTTCTTTGACAGGGATAGTAAGAGCGCCCTTGAGAATGTTCTCCATGGCGAACTTGGTGACAACTCTCTTTTGATTTACTTTAGTGATAGCGGAAGCGGCAGGCTTGATGTAATTATGACAAAAGATGAAAGCTATGCTGTTGCAACAATGTATCACTATATTCCTCATAAATACGAACAAGTGGCGGACCCGATTGTGTATTCAGGTCCAAAGGTTAAAAAACTTGCACGATACCTTAAGCGTTGCCAGCGGTAGGTGTGACAATATTGTTTATCAGAAAATACTGTTTAGCAAAACAATTGAGATAGCAATTGGCGCTAAAAACTTAATTACCAGCATAATTCCGCTAAAGAGGGACTTTCTTAATGCGACTGTCCCTCCGCTGGTAAGTTCGTCAAGCACATCTGCTCTCTTCATCCTCCATCCAACAAAAAGTACCACCAAAAGGCCTCCTACCGGAAGCAGCACATTAGATGATGCGTAGTCAAAGAGGTCGAAGAATGTTTTGCCGAATATCGTAATATCTTTTAAAGGGCCTTGTGAAAGAGAGCTGAATGTTCCGAAGAGTCCGATAATTATAAATGTGATAACAACTGCTACTTTCCGTGTCATCTTAAGCTCCTCTGTAAAATAGGCCACAACCACCTCGAGCAGCGAAATTGCAGAGGTTATTGCTGCTATTAAAAGTATAAAGAAGAAGGCGATTGATATAATGCCACCAAACGGCATTTGGGCAAAAATCTGAGGGAGGGTTATGAATACGAGACTTGGCCCTTGCCCGGGTGATATTCCGAAGGCGAACACGGCCGGCATAACCGCCAGACCTGCCAGAATTGCAAATCCTGTATCTGCAAATGCCGACATGAACGAGATTTTGAAGAGATTTTCCTTGCGGTTAACGTATGAGCCGTAAGTGATTATGCAACCCATACCAAGGCTTAACGAGAAGAAGGCCTGCCCGAGAGCTGCAAGCATTGTCTCTCCTGTAATTTTTGAGAAATCGGGGTACAAAAGAAACCTTACTCCCTCACTGGCTCCGTCAAGGGTGAGAGACCTGATTGCCAGTAATAAAACGAGAATAAACAGTATTGGCATCAGTATTTTGGAGTATTTCTCAATTCCGTTTTTCACTCCGGCAACCACTATCAGGGCAGATAGTGTGAGGAATAAAAGGTGCATTGCTACAGGCATAAAAGAGGATTGCGAAAAACCCGAAAACTGGTTTGCCAGAGATGTGCTGTCTGATGTGAGAAAGTCGGGAGAGAATGATTTAAAAATGTACTCTAAGGTCCATCCTCCCACTACGCTGTAAAATGACATTATGCAGATTGATGCCACTACGCTTATCACTCCAATAGACAGCCAGCCCGATTTTGGGGCAATCTTCTTAATCGCTCCAAATGCATTGGATTGGGTCCTCCTTCCGATAACAAACTCCGAAAACATTATTGGAAGGCAGAGTAGTATGACAAAAAAGAGATAGAGAATTATAAAGGCTGCACCGCCATTATTGCCAACCATATAGGGGAATCTCCACAAGTTGCCCAGACCTACGGCCGAACCGGCCACTGCTACCAGGACTCCAAAGCGGCTGCCAAAGCCATCTCTTTCGATATTTGCCATAATTTAAGTTTTAACACAAAGATATATAAATGCTGGTTTTATCATTATTTTTGTATCGTTATGGAAAACAGAATTTGTAAACTTTTTGGGATTGAGTATCCCATTATTCAGGGAGGGATGGTTTGGTGCAGCGGCTGGAGATTGGCCTCTGCTGTAAGTAATTCGGGAGGTCTTGGCCTTATAGGGGCCGGATCGATGCATCCCGACAACCTGAGGCATCATATATCGAGTTGCCGGGAGGCTCTTTTGCCCGGTCGCACTTTTGGGGTTAATGTGCCTTTGCTATATCCTGAGATTGAAAAGATAATAGAGGTTATTACCCAGGAGAGGGTTCCTATTGTCTTTACCTCTGCAGGCAGTCCAAAAAAGTGGACTTCGTATCTTAAAGAGAGGGGTATTATAGTGGTACATGTGGTTTCGAGCACATCCTTTGCGGTCAAGTGCCAGGAGGCCGGGGTTGATGCTGTGGTTGCCGAGGGTTTTGAAGCAGGCGGTCACAACGGAAGAGAGGAGACCACAACATTTTGCCTGATACCTGCTGTTCGTGAAGCAATTTCAATTCCGCTTATTGCAGCGGGTGGAGTCTCGTCGCGGGCAAGCTACAATGCTGCCTTTGCCCTTGGAGCCGAGGGGGTGCAGATAGGCACCCGCTTTGCCCTTTGTAAAGAGAGTTCTGCCCACGAGTCTTTCAAAGAGTTATGCCGCGGCCTGCCCGAGGGTGGCACACGACTTCTGCTCAAACAACTGGCTCCGGTAAGACTTGTCCAAAACGACTTCTCAGATGCCGTTGCTCAGGCCGAAAGCCTCGGTGCCTCAGCCGAAGAGCTCCGTGACCTTCTTGGAAAGGGCCGTGCAAAAAAAGGCATTTTCGAAGGCGACCTTTCACAAGGCGAACTCGAAATCGGCCAGGCCGCCACCATGATCCACCACCCAGAAACCGTCACCGACATCATCAACGACCTTACCCGGTAGGTACCGCCTGGCCTGCTACATAACAGTTTAACCGCCACACATCGTCAGGCGCGCAACGTAATTTCACACCTGCTGCCTACCACCTGACCTGCTAGGCACCACCTTACCCGCTACGCCGCAATTTTCTCCGCGCCAGTTTGTGGTATGTGGCTGATTAATAATAAAATAAAAACGAGCCAATTTTATTTAAAAAATCGGCTCATTTCTAATCCACATATATTTAAGTGGTTACCACAAACTGGCGCGGAGATTATTTTGCAAGTTGTTCGTAACGCTTAGAAACCACATCCCAGTTGATAACGCTCCAGAATGCCTCAATATAGTCCGGACGCTTGTTTTGGTATTTTAAGTAGTAGGCGTGCTCCCACACATCCATTCCAAGGATCGGGGTACCTTTCTTGTCGGCAACATCCATCAGCGGGTTGTCCTGGTTAGGAGTCGAAGAGACAAGTAACTCGCCCTTCTCGTCAACGCTCAGCCAAGCCCAGCCACTTCCAAATCGTGTTTTACCGGCATCAGAGAACTGCTTTTTGAACTCATCCATCGACCCGAATTTCTTCATGATAGCCGCCTCCAGCTTAGCAGATGGCTTGCCTCCGTTCACCTTCATATTCTCCCAATAAATCACATGGTTGTAAAAACCTCCTCCATTATTCCTCACCCCGGCAGGGTATTTACTCATATTGGCAAATATCTCCTCAATGGTTTTTGACTCCATCTCAGTGCCTTTAATCGCGGCAACAAAATTGTCGAAATATGCTTTGTGGTGTCTGCTGTAGTGGATCTCCATTGTCATTTTGTCAATGAATGGCTCAAGTGCATCGTATGCGTAGGGAAGTTGTGGAAATTCGAATTTATTTAATGTTTTCATACTCTTTTGTGTTTTTGAATAATTGTTTTCTGTGCGGTTTTCGGCTGTTGCAATTAGTGGCAGAGCCATTATCAATACCGCTACTATAATATTTCTCATATTAACTCTTTTTGTTAAGAATTTCATTTACATACTATAACACAAAATGGCTCCGTTTGTTCAACGCAGGAAATTATTTCTCATCCAAAGTAGGTGGGAGGCATAAATTAGTAGAGGGAGGCTGCAGGTAGGGGCTGAGGTGGACTAGCGAACTTTAATAGCTAAACGACTAGCGACCTTTTAAGAGCTAAACAACTAGCGGCTAACTCGCTCGTAAACAATAAATTCAAATGGGTGTTCGAAGTGTTCACCTTGGTGGTGTGTTTCGCGAAAAGTCTCATGCCACTGAGAAAAGTCAATTTCGGGGAAAAAGGTGTCGGCGTCGTTAACTGTAATATGAACCTTTGTAAGGTAGAGCTTATCGGCCAACGGGAGGGCCTGTCTGTAAACCTCTCCTCCTCCAATTATAAAGACTTCGCCATAATAAAAATTCTGAATATTGTTTAATGCTTCTTCGAGAGAGGCGTAGAGTTCTGTGCCGGGAATTTTGTGGTGGTAATCTGCAGGAAGCTTGTCAGACATTACATCGTGAGATTTGATTTGCAGGGCATCGTGAGATTCGTAATGTTTTTCTTCCCGCGATTTATCATCCAGGGCTTCCTGCGACTTACAGAGCGATCTGCTGAGCACAATGTTTCTTCTGCCGGGAAGCGGTCTGCCAATAGAGAGCCAGGTTTTGTGCCCCATTATAACGGGACAACCCTGAGTGGTGCGCTTGAAGTACTTAAGGTCTTCTGTAATGTGCCACAGCAATTGGTTCTCTCTTCCTATTGCACCGTTCTCTGCCACTGCAACGATTACCGAAAGGGTATATTTTTTTTCGCCGGGTTTATTCATTTTATTATTAACCGTTTCTTTTTGTCTGTTAATTCGATAATATTGGAATGAACGCATTAAAGCTCTTATTACTAAGAAAAAACAATGGCTGCTGTTCTTGAGGTGTAAACCTGTATTTGTGCATTATTGTTCTTGTTTTGTAATTCTGTATGTACACGCGTTGCTTGTATTGTTCTTAAGTTGCTAATCTGTTATTTGAGGCTTTTCTCTTTTGATGTGTATATTCTGGTTATATAGTGCTTATTATAACTTCTGGGGGCTTTAATGCACTAATACTAAAACTTAAACCGCGATTGGGGCCTTTATTGCAGGGTGTGGGTCGTAACCCACCAATGTAAAGTCTTCGTACTTGAAGTCAAATATTGATTTGACTGCAGGATTAATCTTCATGACGGGCAGAGGGCGTGTTTCGCGGGAAAGCTGCAGCGCAACCTGCTCAAAATGATTTGTGTAAATGTGAGCATCACCAAAGGTGTGTACAAATTCACCTGGCTTCAAATCACAAACTTGAGCTACCATCATTGTAAAGAGTGCGTACGATGCAATATTGAAGGGGACTCCCAGAAATACATCAGCACTCCTTTGGTAGAGCTGGCAGCTTAGGCGGCCGTTGGCTACATAAAATTGAAACATTGCATGGCATGGAGGGAGTGCCATCTTATCAATATCGCCTGGGTTCCATGCCGAGATTATGTGACGGCGTGAGTCCGGATTATTTTTTATCCCTTCAATCAGCAGACTCAATTGATCGATTGTTCTACCGTCAGAACTCTCCCATGAGCGCCATTGATGTCCGTAAACCGGGCCAAGGTTTCCACTCTTGTCTGCCCATTCGTCCCAGATTGTGACACCGTTTTCATTAAGGTATTTTATATTGGTATCGCCGTTTATAAACCAGAGTAATTCGTGGATTATTGACCTGAGGTGCAGTTTTTTAGTTGTGAGAAGAGGAAAGCCCTCTTCAAGAGAGAATCTCATCTGGTAACCAAAAACACTTTTTGTTCCGGTACCTGTGCGGTCGCTTTTGAGCGTACCGTTCTCCATTATATGTTTAAGTAAATCTAAATAAGCTTTCATTCCACAAATATAACATTAAGGTGTGAGATTATGAAGCTGACGCCATTATTGAGAATTAGTAATAGGATGAAGTAATAAAACTGAGCTACAAATCTATTAAAGAGAGAGGAGAAGCGTCATTAAAATTCGTGAAGAGTAGCCTTTTATGCGCATTCAACAGACAATCTGTCGTTGTTGGCATGATATTTTTTTTCTCTGATTTTTTGTTGAAATATCTTTGTCGCTCAGCAGAAATTTGTTGTAATTTGGTTAGTCAGCCAGATTGTTCTCTCAAGAGCAATCTGGCTTAATGTTTCACATTTGCGGCTTTACGCTCTCGGCAAGTAAATACGCACGCTCAAATAGCCGGCGTACATCTTTACACACCATCTCTTTATAAAGGTAGAGCATGAATATACTTTTGCATAAATCGCAATAGTCCCCAAATTATGAACCTTAATAGTATATCGCTGACAGAGACCAATGTTGTTACATCCTCTATATCGCACGAGCTCAACACTCCGCTTAATGCCATCATCGGTTTTACGGATTTGATTCTTGAAGAGGAGTCGATTGAAGACATCAAGGCATTTGCAGCAATTATCAAAAATAACAGCTCTCTCCTTTTGGATAAGATTCAAAAGGTGATAGCTCTAAATTCACTGGACTACGAAAACGAAGTGTTTCTGGAAGAGGTCAGTGTTTCGGTACTTCTTGAGAGGTCGCAGGACATAATCGCTAAAGAATTCGGCCGAAACAAGAGGTTATTTAGTATAAGTTGTAATCCAACAGAAGAAGAGCAGAGTATTACTGTTTTTTCAGATAAGCCTAAACTTGAGAAGTTCCTTAATCACCTTCTTTTGAGCGCTTTTTATCTTAATAAAGAGGGGCAGGTTTTTCTTTCATTTAATGTAGTTTATAATAATGGGGTCAAAGAGGCACTACAGGTGCTTGTCTCAGAGGAGCAGATAACCAATTTTAGTGATCAACAATCAAGTTTTGAAGAGGATGTAGATGCGGCACTTTCAACACTCAGGTTTGAAGATGGAATCGGAATCAATCTGGCTATTTGTCACAAAATTTCCAAAAAGATTGGTGGTCACATGTACATTAAAATGAACAATAATAATAAGGTAATCTCATTTGAATTGCCGGTAGGAAATCTATATGGAGCAAACAACATTTCAGACAAAGAGATTAACGTTTTAGTGGTGGAGGATGAGCCAATACATAGTTGTGCGCTTGACAGAGTGTTGGGCGAATATCCCTTTATGGTTATCAGAACATCTGCGCATGGTTTTATAGCTGGTGCCGCTGAGAGACTTGCCAAAACAGATATAGTTATTATAAATGAAGAGATTAAAGATCAGGAGTTTAAAAGTTCGATTGATAAACTCTTAAAAAAGAATCCTGGAGTTGCATTTTTGATAGAGGAATCATGCTTCTGCAGAGAGAGCGACATTTTTATCCGTCATAACAACTTCTTTTACTACTGCCGAAATTCAACTGATGCACAAATGAGGAGTTCATTGGACAGGGTTATGAAGTATAGAGTTAAGGGAGTAACTAACACATACATACAGAGTTTAAATGCAGGTTAAGATATTAAAATTTAGACAGGTTTTTCTGATTGGTACTTTTATTGCCTTTTCAATTGTGACTCAGGCACAGAGTTTTCTGCACCCCGGAGTTACCTTTGATGTTACATTCCCTACAGGATCAAATGTTCTGGAGGTTAGCTTTGAAAATAACCGTTTGGAGATTTCGGGCTTAAATGATTTTATTTCGCACAACAGAAACTCTATTCTGCGCGGTTCGTCCCACCTGGCAATAATTGCATATATGAGGCAGGACCAAAAAGAGAATCTTTATTCAGTCAACAGAGCCTCTATCTTGGGCAGCGTAGTAAGATCCTATCTAAAAACCAGACATGGTCTCAATAATGCGCAATTCACCTTTATAATACGCACTGAAGAATCTGTATCAAATTCAGTAAGGGTTGAATACAAGCCATATTCAGTAAAACCATACGAAAACCAGGAGATATTCTACACTCTTAAGCCGACATATAAAGAGCTTATTTATGCAATGGCTAATTACAACGAAATACCATATGAGACTGATAAAAGACAAAAGTTGATGGAGGTATTTCCTGAGGAGAATTACGCTTATGAAACAAAAGAAAGCGTCAGAGTTGAAGAGCTGCTTTCAAGAATAAGAGAATTGGAGAAAAAATTTTCACAAACAGCTAAGATAAACAGTCAATCTCAACAGGTAAATGAAAACTTCTCAAATGTAAATTTGCAACCCCAAATTGTGAATTCACAGCCAGAGAAAGTATACTCACAACAGTCTGCAACAAACATACAGCTGGAGAGAGCCTACCCGCAGCAGACAACGGCAAACATACAGCCCGAGAGAGCCTTCTCCAGTCAAACGACAGCAAATACGCAGTCAGAAAATGTTTATTCACAGACGCAACAAACAACCTCGCCGCAGGTAGCTTTAAACACTCTACCTGTAAATGTCAGTTCTCAACCCGATAACGGCAACTCACAACAGCAAACCACAAACGCACAATATCAAACCGTAATCTCACATTCACAGGCGACAAACACACAATTACAAACGGCAAACTCACAGCCTCAAACGGCTAGTATACAGCCACAAGCGACTAATACACCGCCCGAAAAACAGATTTACAAGCCGATTGTAGCAATCAAAACCAATCTGTTGGGAATCGCAGGAGTATTACCTCCCGCCACAGTCACAGACCCTATCTTTAACATATCTATCGAGTTCTTCTATTCTAAAAGATTCTCCATTAGTGCTGAGGGTTTCAAAGCACCAATTGTTGACAAAACAGACATTAACTCTCAGAAGTGGTATAAAGCTAGCGGAGCAGTCATTGAAAATAGGCTCTATATTGGCAGGAAAGAGAGTTTTAATGGACTCTATGCCGGTCTGTACGGGATCTATGGAGATTTTGATATAATAGATTTAAGTGTAGATGATAAGGGTAAGACGGGAAGCTTTTTCGGAGGTGGTCTAAGCATAGGATACTCACTGCCACTTTACAGAGGTATTACACTTGAGGCAGGCTTAAGAGCCGGATACAGAAGCGATAAATATGATACATACATTGTTAACAATGGTAGTTTTTATGTCTCGGAATCACTAGAGAACAGTGAGTTTGGTCTTACAAGTTACAACTTAAGCATAAGCTACAGGTTTGGAGGGTATAAACGATCCGGAATTAGATGAAGATAAACGTCTGCATATACATATTGTTGGGTGTTGCTCTCCTTTTCGGGTGTAGCAAGCGGGAGGTTTATGCCCCTTTGTGGAATAAATACACTGTAGAGGTTAAATACCAGACAATTGCAGACAGCTCTATGAGTAAGGGAGGGGAGATTTACACAACTTATGTCTACGCGGGAGATTCTCTTATTAGAACCAAAAGGTCGGTTAAACAAATTGACACTCTCAATATTGCAGTTGGGAAGTACAATTTTATTACAGTCAACCTGTCTGCTTCTGGCGTAAGATTCGGGGAAATGCACAAATTCAGGGAGGCAAGTTTGCTCTTGAATACCCAAGGAGCAATGATGACAACGGCCAATCCTCTTAGAAATGTTTTTGCCTCAACGGTAAAGGAGTATTTTGTAATGCCAAATGCTCCAAATGTCTTAAATATTAACCTTGTTAATCAAGTCAAAAACATAGAGTATCAATTAATTATCGAGGGCGCAAAAGATTCGCTGGAGAGATGCATAATTACACAGAACGGAGTCTCAAAAGGATTTTTATTTCACAACAATCAACTTATTTTCGACCCTGTTACCAATCCATCAATCTCTGCAGAGGCAAGCCGTGTGAACAATTTCACCGGCTCATTCAGCCTTTTAGGGGTTGACCCCGAAAAGAAAGAGCTGGAAATTAAATTTATCTATAACAATCAGAAGGTTCAGAACACAACATTGGAACTGAATCAACTGGAAGATGAGTACATATACTCAAAGAGATTGGTTATTTACATTGACATTTCCCGGGTAAATATGGAGCTTAATGCTTCGGTTAAGTCGTGGATTATTGTTGAAGATAAAATAAATATTTAGAGTTATAAAGATGAAAAAGAGAGTTTTAATAACGGTATTTGCAAGAGTTAGAACAGAGGTGCTTTTGTTGGCGGTGCTTTTATCTGTTGGGCTTCTGTCATCAGGCTGTACCAAAGCTCTTGAAGATGCTTTTAATATCTCAAAAGTAGAATTCGTTGTTCGTAAAGTTATTGACTCAGGAGTTCCTGATAATGTAAATAGCTATGAAAATGAGTTTTCAACCGGAATATTTGTTCATGAAACAGGCACCATTCCTGTTAGCGGAATATGGGGTACACCGGTTGTTAAGAATATGTTTTTCAGAAATTCCGGGGGTGTATTAGATGGAGACAAATTGTATTTTGACAAACAAAAAGAGTACGATATCTATTCATACGCACCATATACTGGAGACAATAAGATAAATGGAGAATCAATACAATTTGAACACGAGGCAGATGTTATTTGGGCAAAAGCAAGATACTCCAACAGGACACAGGGAAGTGTAATTAATAAAATTCAACTTGATTATGAGCATCTAACTTCAAAGGTGAAGTTCATTTTTGAAGATAGCCGCGATCCCATGTTAAAAGATCTTCATGATTTCAACAGGAAAAGTTTTAGTATAAGTGGGTTCTGTAAAAAGTTCTATTTAAATGTATACACCGGAAAACTTACCAGAGGACCTGTTGACCCATCTGTAATTATATCTGAAGAGAACAATCCTGTATGCTTTGCCCCAAAAAGCGGTGAGGCAGAGTATAACCTTGAAATTGAAATTCCTGCAACGTTTCCGCTGAATCTACCACCCGTAATAATACGAGAGAAATTTAACTACAACTTCAGACCAGGTTACTCCTACGTAATTACAATTAATGTAATGACCGCCGATATGTCTGTTAATAGCCACATAGTAAGCTGGGAATATAAAGTTGTAGAAGACCTTGAAATAGAAACAAAATATTAATATCATGAAAAAAACATTAATTGCTTTATTGGCAGTAATAACACTTATCATCTCCTGTAGCAAGGTAACCTTGATGTCAGAGAATGAATCACCTACAGATCACACATCAAAGGAGCCTGCTCTGCTCAGAGTAAAGACACCTCTTTTAATGCATTCAGATACCAAGTCAATTATTCAGGGGAGTACTTTTCCTATAGGATCAAAAATGGGAGTTCAATTGTTGAGACTGGATGACGATGCCGTTTATGCTCAATCAGGATTAGCCAACAATGAATATACCTTCATAGGTGGTGGAGAATGGACCTCTACTTCAAGCTATATTCTCAGCTCAGCTAAGGCAAAGGTTTATGCCTATTATCCCTATACCTCACTAACCGATAACAATCAGAAATTCTTCACGATTCCAATATCGGTAGATCAGCTTGTACAGGCCGAAGACTACATGTATGCAACTCCTGCTGTGACTGCCTTAGATGCTGTATCGAATACAAACAGTTCAATTACCCTAAACATGAACCACGCCCTTGCACAGGTATCAATTCTTGTTTATAAAGAGAATTATAACGGATTGGGTGAGTTGAGCGAATTTTCGATTGAAGATGTAGGGGTAACGAATCATGTTATTGTAAACAAAGATGTTGACAATGATTTAATGATGAATATTACAGATGGTACAATAACCGGTGGCACAAAGGGAAAGGTAACAAGAACCATCTCTCCTGCACCTGTTATTCTTCAGAACTCATCTGCCGATCCTGAGTTTCCATCATCTAACCTTGCCCTTCTTAAAACCCAGGTAAATACTTATGGTGTAACCACAATAATAGTACCCACCGGAGCAGTTCAACCGGGAGAACTTAAGTTCTCATTTGTGATAGACGGTAACACATACAGTATAAATAACGGATCACAGGTAACATTTGAAAAAGGAAAACAATATATATACAAAGTTAAACTTGCCGGAACCTCACTGACTGTCTCTTCTGTAACAATCGCAGAATGGGAGCCTGTTTCAGGAGAAGATATGGTTATTCAATAATCTTAATGCTATGAAAAAGACAATTACAATCTCAATTCTTGCACTTGCGTTACTTTCGGGATGTACAAAAAACAGATTTTTATCTACCGAAAAACTTGCGCCCATCTCGCTGACACCAAATTTTGCAGCACCAGCAACTAAAGCTCTGATTAGTGACGCTAATATTCAGGGTGAGACAATCAGTGTTCATGTGGCAAAGTCAAACGGTACAGAGAGTTATGCCGCTGAAGGGTCTAAGTACACCCTTGAATTTGGAGGTCTGAACTGGTCTCTCTCCAACATGTTGTACCTCTCTGCCGAAAACGCAAAGGTATACGCATACGCACCAACACCGGCAGATCCTGCCACTGTTGAGACTGATGAATACAGTTCACTTAAGAGAAGACTGGATATCCCTGCCACACAGCCCATGACAGATCAGGTTGACTTCCTGTGGTGCTATCAGGATAAAACCAACGATACTGACGGAATTAACATTAACAGCACCAATCCAAACGTTGCTCTTACCATGAAACATGCCCTGGCTCAGGTGTCATTTGTTATTTATGGCGAAAACTATAACGGAACCGGGGCAATAAATACAGTAAAGGTTAAAGACAACACAGCTTCTCCGGTACTAAAAAAGATGAAAGCTGCATTAAACGATCTCTATATGAATGTTGCAGACGGTAGTATAACAGGAGGTGAAACCACTGCCGAAATATCAGCTACAGCAATTAACGGTACAATCTTAACAACTCAGCCAACTGCAGACATAGCCGAACTTAAATCAAAGGTAAACGGATATATCTTGCTGGTACCAGTATCAATAGCAGATAAAACCAAAGTTCAGTTTTCGTTCAACATCGATTCAAAAGACTACAATGTTGCTTTATCGGGAGCAGGAGGAGTAAACTGGGTTGCCGGACAACAGTACATATATACGGTTAAACTTTCAGGAACACAGATGAGCATTATAAGCGTTACCGTTGCCCCATGGACATCTACTCACGAAGGTGAAGTTGTAATTAATTAAATAAGAAATCTAACCGATTATAAAGGTTCTGATGGTGAGATATTGCCTTAACATATTTGCAATTACTGTGCTTCTTGTATTAACCTCTTGCTCAAAAGAGAAGAGTCTTATCAAGGAGATGTCGGTATTGCAAATATCTCCGGCAATAGGTGAGATAACCAAATCTCTTGTAGATGACTCCAATATCTCCACAAAAGAGATAGGAATTCAGATAACAAACCAATTGGGAACTCAGCTTTATGATGGGAATGGACTATATGAACACCTAAGGCTTATTAAGCCGGCCGGCTCATGGCTTGTTGATAATGGTGCAGGGGACACAAAAGAGGTTATTATTAAAGGAGATAACGCCAAAATATATGCTTATTATCCCTTCACCTCCAATCCTACGAATTTTACCGGTACAGGCGAAACATCTGTTCTAATGGTAAATATTCCAAGAGAGCACAAAAGGGACTCTATCCCGGATTACCTCTGGTGCGCACAGGACAGAACGCTGCCTTCAGGAGGAGCTGAAATAAATGTCAGCAGCGCTACTGTTCAGCTAAAGATGAATCACTCGCTATCTCTAATTGCATTCGTCTTTTACAAATCGGGTTACGAAAACCCCGGGAACATCTCTCGCATGGAGATGAAAAGCGTTGCGGGAAATAATTTTTTTCGAGCGAACAAAGAGGGGATTAACGACTTGAGGATGAAGCTTTCAAATGGTGAATTGGTTGGTGGAACAATGGTTTCGAGTTTGATTGTCTCTGATATTGATGCTAACATAACTTTGACAACAGATCCAGGAACCACCCCATCGACACTTTTCCCACTGAGAAATTTCCATATGCTTCTTGCTCCCGCCTCAATTGCAAACAGAGATGATATAGAATTTGAGTTTGAAATTGACGGAAGCACCTACACAGCAAAATTTCCCGGCGCAGGGCCCCTTAATATGATAGCCGGAAATCTCTATATTTTAACTGTTAAACTCAGCCCCAAAGCACTAAATATAACCGGCGTAGCATCCTGGAATATGGTGGATTACGAGGTGAGCAGCGGCTATGATGACTTATGGTACGGAATGCAACCCGTACAAATTGGCAGCCTTCTCTGGGCACCTGTGAATGCCGGTTATGAACCATCTCGTCCATACGGACTTTTATATCAGTGGCACAGAAAATATGGTCAGGATTATGACGTGATGCCATCATTTGTAGAAGGACCTACAAATCTGGCAAATGCAAATAACATATTAAAGCAGAACGTTTTCTACTATAACACGAACATTGATTCAAAGTATGATTGTATTTGGCCTCAGCTTTCATCATGGGATATGACCGATACTTATAATCCGTGCCCCCAAGGCTGGCGAGTTCCAACAGCTGAGGAGTTTCAAAATTTGATTAGTTATGGATATACATATTCAGCTAATGGTCTTGATAACCTTCCTGGATTTTGGATTGGAGGAAATCATAATACGAATTTATCAGGAAGTCTCTTCTTCCCTCTGGCAGGATTTAGACGAAATGATTCATCGAATACTATGAGAGAAAGTGTAGGGGATTATTGGTCTAGTAGTGTTTTAAATGAGAATGCAAAAGTTTTGTATATGAACGTAACAAGCCCTTCAATGAATGTTATGAAAAGAGCCTCTGGGGCTAGTGTTCGCTGTGTTAAAGCTTTATAGTAAAAATGAGAAACGGACTGTATATATCTGTATTAATAATTATTCTGTTATCAGGATGTAAAAAAGAGAACTTGATTGATGGCAATCCTAAAGCTGTCAATACTAATTTCACTCTTGTTCCAGCCGAATTCGGCTCAATAACTACCAGGGCAGGTGTGGCTGTTGATGAAAATAATGTAATTAACCTTTGGATTTTGCAGTTTGACGGCACGACAGACGCCTCAATACTTGTAAGAAGCGAGTATAAGGCTTCGATAGGGAATCTGGCAGAATTGCAAATTGTTTTGAATCAAGGAGTAAATCACAGAGTGCTCTTCATTGCAAACACATTTGATTCTGCACTATTTAATGAGGCAAATGCACCGCTTAACACCTTTACATATTTACAATTCAAACAGAAAACATTCTCGCTGTCAGACGAATCAGGGATGTTCACCGGAGGGGCTACAAAATATCTAAAGATGTACGGTATCTATGAAGGGGTTGTGCCTAACAAAAACTCCTCAGTTATACTGTATAGAATAGGTGCAAGGGTGAATTTAACATATACTTCTGAGGATGTAAGCAGCGTGCCCGACGGAACCCGCTTCAGAATCACCTCTGTTCAGTTAAAAAATATACCATCCACATCTTCATTTATTTCAAATCCAACGAATTCAGTTGTTTTTACTCCTCCGTCAGTTATTGATTACCCGATAACAACGGGTTCTCAAACCGGATCTTCCGGACAAGCATACTCAATTGGTGATTATAGCGGCAATGTAAGCTACTATTTACCGGAAAATATAAGAGGAATTAACTCTTCTGTCGGCTCCCAGCATCAGAAACCCGTATTCGCTCCTGAAAAATCCACATGGCTTGAGATTAACGGAGAGGGAGTAAGCAGTGACGGTCGGGTTAATGAGTTTGTGGTATTTAAACTCTACCTGGGAAATAATCTTACCACAAATTATAATATAAATACTAACACTCAGTATAACATCTCACTAAAATTCAAGGGAGTAAGCCTTACAGATGCTAGGCTTGAGGTTGTAAGAATATCAGATATTGAAATTGTTCAAGAAGAGGAGTGGATATAAGTGTTAGATAATAAGGCAGATAATGAATAAAATCATCCAAGAATTGTGTTTAGTTAAATGTTTGGTTTTTCCAGCTTTACTTGCAATATTTATCTCATCTTGTGTCAAAGAAGAGGTTGAGTCGATTACACCCAATGAAGATGGCAGCATAGCATTCATTTGTGAGAGCCTTTTACCAACTACAAAAACTACGCTAAATGGGCTTACTACAAACTGGATTGCCGGAACTGATAAGGTAGGTATATTTTCGCCACAGGCCAGCACAACCTCAGGAGGGGCCGCCGGCGTTGTTAATACTCCTCTTACTGCTCAAAGTAGTGGGGAGAGAGCACAATTTAGTGGCACAGTGTTTTGGGGCTCAGGTGAACACAATTTTTATTCATACTATCCTTACAAAGAGGGTGCTCCTGCTCATACAGCGGTACCTGTTTCTCTGCCTAAAGATCAAACACAATCTGTCGGAGACAATCTAGATCATTTAGGAGCCCTTGACTTTCTGGTAGCAAAACCATACACTGCAAAATATCCGGGAACTTCAGGTAATGGAGCGAGTGTTTCATTAAGATATAATCATCTTTTTGCTATATTGGAATTTCAGATAATCAGAAGTTCAGGCTCAGGGGCGATAAGTAAAGTAAAGCTGACGGGAAAGGTCCCTTTGGGGTTTGAGAGCGGCACTATTGATCTTTCACAAAGTACGCCTGCCTCAGGGGTTTCGTATGTGATAGACGGGATGACTAACGCCTCCAACAGTGTTACAGTGTCGTTGGGTACTGCTATTAATCCAACTAATGATTACTCAACAACTCCAAAGGTTTATATGGTTGTCCTTCCGGGTACTCATATTGGAGATTTAAAGATAGGTGTAGAGAATGCAGGAGTCTTTAAAGAGGTGAAAAAAACTAATGCTACTTTTGAAAGAGGCAAAAAATACATTGTTAAGATTGATGTTGCCGGGGCAGAAATACCAGTCATCACAGGATCAGATTTAGAGCCCGTTACAATTGGAAATCTTATATGGTCACCTATAAACCTAGGATATAGCGAAACTCTTCCAATGGGACAACTTTATCAATGGCATAGAAAATATGGACACGGTTTATCTCTTACAACAGTGTTAAGAGCTAACGATTTGTGGAGTGTTGATCTTGACCAGGAATCCGCTATGGATAAGTATAAAGAGACTTTTTTAAATAATGGCACAGATCCTTACGATTGGATGCCAATTAGACATACAGAATGGAATCAGTCAAGAAAATTCAATCCTTGCCCGGATGGTTGGCGAGTCCCCACGAAAAGTGACTATAGTGCTCTACTTGCATACGGAACTACAACAATACCTACGACTACTGGTGGTGGTGTTGATGGTGCATTAGGTAAATGGATTGGACCCAACCACGATAATGCAGATTTGAGGACATCAACAGCAATTTTCTTCCCTTTAACAGGTTATTTCACTCAAAATTCAAACGCAGGGGCTAATAGAACAAACTTAGGATCCCACGCTATGTATTGGGCATCAACAACTGGTAACACAAATAATAAAAGCGGAGATTATGTCCAATTTACTTCATCTGCAAGCGCTCCAACATCTAGTTATACTGGTAAATGTAACGCCTATGCCATCAGATGTGTAAAGGATGTTGCACCTCAATCAACACCATTATTATATACCATTAAACCATATGATGTAAAACACGACAGAGCTAAAATAGGCGGATTTATTGAATATCAGGGGGATTCACCAATAACCGAGAGAGGAGTTTTTTGGGGTATTGCAATAGATCCTGCAACAAATAAGGTAGTTGCACCAACAGCAGGAACAGGAGAATTTTTAGTTGAATTAACAGGCTTGGAAGAGTTAAAAACTTATTATGCTAGAGCATATGCCAAAACTTCTACCGGAACAACTTATTATGGAGATCAATATAAGTTCAGACCGGTCCAAATACCTGAATACAATGACCAGGAGGTTACAATAAATGGGGTAACATGGGCGCCATGGAATGCCGGCTCTAGTGATGCTTATCCCTACGGATTGTTGTATCAATGGCATAGAAAGTTTGGACAGGTTTATGAGGGTAATCCACTAACTTCAAATCCAAGCTCAGCAACAGCGGTTAATTATTATTCTAACAAAGATAAATTCTTCTGGTATTCATCAGATCTATTTAAATATGATTGTATTTCACCGCAGCCGACGTCATGGAACATGGCTGTTGAGTACAATCCATGTCCTGTTGGATGGAGAGTACCTACTGAAAATGAAATGTTGTCACTTATTGAATCAGGACAGACCTGGACAACATCAGGTCCAAATGGGATGATAGGAAGATGGTTTGGAGGAAATCATAGCACTGATCATCAGGGAAGTGTTTTTCTTCCTGCATCTGGATTTAGAGATGTGACATCTAAGTCATCTGTTGTAAGAGGAAGCGTAGGATACTATTGGACTTCGGGTTCAACCCCGTCATCTCCGTATTATTCATTTTATATAAGTTTTTCCAGTACTCACGTAACCTCAAACCATAATTTTAGGGGAATGGGTTATTCAGTAAGATGTGTAAAAGAATAAATGAAGATAAATAATCATTTGATAGATTATTAGTATGTATAGAAGGTTGGTAATTTTTTCAATATTCATATTATCATTTACAATCCTTCATGCCCAAAACTCAAACGTCAGATTTTCTGCTGAATTGACCTCGGGGCCATCATTTGCAATTGGAGATTTAGGAGGGAGCAGGCTAAAATACGGTAGGGGATTAGACGCTATTTTAGCTCTGGATGTTTATGCGAATGTTGGCCTTTTTGGAGGTTGGAGCACCAACAGCTTCTCGTCAGAGGGGTTATTTAATTACAGAGAGAGTGGCCTGATGTATGGGTTGCAATACAAGGTCAACTCTGCAGAAAGTCCATTTGAAATAATTTTTAGAGTTGGTATGCTTTGGAATCACCTTGAAGCAACAGATCGGAAAGAGAGCGTTTTAGATGACTTTTATTATGACACAGATTATTCAAAGGGTTTTTATACCTCGTCAGGTATTAACTACTCAATAGGTAGAGGTTGGTTTTTGAATTGTACGGTTAAGTATCATCTGTTTACTAAATGTGCAACTTTGCCAGAAATCATCTGGCCTGACGGAACGCCCGAATCGGAAGTTATTGTAAGTATGCCGCGTAACCTCTCATTGAATTACGTTGGAGTGAGAATCGGCATTATTAAGTATTTTTAAATAACCCAGAACACATTTGGGGCGCAAATAGACACATTCAGCATTATTAATAACGCATTCATAAGGTTTTGTTAAAAGTTACGTGTTCAGTTGAATAATTTTGCGCCTCCAAATTATTATAGTTATGAAATTAAAAGTGTTATTATTAGTTGCAATTTTGAGTACTATCTCGCTTGCCGGTTTTTCTCAAGAGGCATGTTCGAAGTATTCATTAAAAAACAGATTTTCTGTTGAGTTAGGTGGAGGCCATTCACGCACTGTTGTTAAGCCGGGTGGCTTTAAGGTTAGCGAGGGAATGGGAGTAGATGCAATAATTGGTTTTAATGCGTACAAAAATTTTGGTGTATATGCTGGTTGGGGTTGGAATAATTTCAGCAATGAGCATTTTGATTTTGAGGAGACAGGCTATATGTATGGTATTCAGTATAAAAATGCCTTTAAAGAGAGTAAGTTTTCTTATACATTGAGAGCTGGTGCTTTATACAACCATATAGAAGTTGAGGGTGCTCATGATTCCGATTTTGACGGTTTCTATTATGACAGTGGTCATGGACTTGGATTTCACTCATCGGGAGCTCTTGAATACTCTCTTGGAAAAGGTTGGGGAATTAATGCTACTGTTAAATACCATCAGTTAAATAGAACAGTTGTTCTACCTGATTCAGAGTTGCTTCCTACTCCTGGAGAGACAAATTATAATATCCACCTTAAATATATCGGACTAAGAATAGGTATAGTTAAGAATTTTTAAAATATATTTGAAAAAAACTTATTGGTGTTTGTTTAATAGTGACTATTTCAGACCCTTTTCTGCCAGAAGCATTTTAGTGCTTCTGGTTATTTCGTCGTTTATCCTCCAGCTCGTTGTGCTTTCCTACAACCATTACACCGGTTTTGTATTGATAGGCTCATGGGAGGAACTGTTTACAAGGCTTACGATTAACACGACTATAAGTGCAATTGCAGGGATTGTGATTGTGCTTTTTAATATATCGTGCATAAGGTATCTTAACAGGACGATTCCCTGGTCTCACAGCATTTTAAAAAGAGTATCTGTACAGCTCTCTTTTACAATTATTGCTGCAATATTTATATCGACACTTACCACCTTTTTTTCAAATTATTGCATTCAGGAGTACGAGGAGGATTTTACGGAGGTATTGATTATTAACGGTATAATAGTTGTGGTTGCAAATATAATGCTAATGACCGTTCTGGAGGGGTGGCTCTTTTTTAATGAAAGCAGAAAAACCAGCCTTATTACAGGGAGCCTTAAATATGAGCTTAATCAGGTTAAGTTTGATGTATTGAAAAACCAGATCAATCCCCATTTTATGTTTAATAGCCTGAATGTCCTTTCCGGTCTTATAAGAAAAGATACTGCAAAGGCTCAACTGTTTATAGAGGATTTTTCAAATGTTTACAGATATGTTGCCGAGACAATAGAGCGGCCACTGGTTACACTTAAAATGGAACTTGAATTCGTTGAAAGCTACCTCTACTTACTCAAAATACGTCATGGCGAAATGCTTTCTTACAAAGTTGACGTTCCCGAGAAGTTAATGGATTATCAACTCCCTCCTCTGTCATTGCAGGTAATTATGGAAAACGCAATTAAGCACAACATTATTAACGAAAAGGCCAATTTGTTCATTGAAATTTCAGCAGGACACGAATCTCTGATTATCAAAAACAAGTTGATGCCTAAGGTTTCCATTGAATTATCTACCGGCACCGGATTAAAAAACCTAACCAAGAGATATGCCTTTGTTTGTAATAAATTTCCTGAGTTCACAAAAAGTGATGGGTATTTTATTGCCAGTTTACCATTAATAAATTAATTATTATGAGAGTACTTATTATTGAAGACGAAGTTTTGGCGGCAGAGAGATTAGAGGAGATGTTATACGAAATTGACCCCTCAGTTAAGGTTGTTGCCAAAATTGGTTCAATTTCAGAGTCTGTAGAGTGGCTAAAAGCAAATAATGCCGACCTTATTTTTCTTGATATTCAATTATCAGACGGATTGAGCTTTACGATTTTTGATGAGATAAAAGTGAGCTCTCCTGTAATATTCACTACAACATTTGATCAATATGCAATTAAAGCATTTGACCTTAATAGTATAGCATATCTTCTTAAGCCTATAAGCCATAAAAAGCTTGAGGAGAGTATTCAGAAATTCAAATCGCTAAAAACTGCATTTGCTATAGATATTGCTGTACTTTCTGAAATGCTTAACCGAAAAGAAGGGCGATACAAAGAGAGGATTCTATTACAGATAGGACAAAATTATAAAAAGATAGAGGTTTCTGATATTGCATACTTTTATGCAGTTGATTCCGGTATTTATGTTAGAACATTTTCAGGAACATCTTACCCGATTGATTTCCCCCTGGAAAAAGTTGAGTCAATGTTTAATCCAGAAATGTTTTTCCGAATTAACAGAAAATTGATCATTTCGCATAAATCAATCGGCCACATGATAGCATATTCCAGAGGAAGAATAAAGATTACCCTTAACCCGGAAATTGAAGACGAACTGGATGCAATTGTAAGCATTAACAAATCTGGAGAGTTCAAAAAATGGATGGACAAATAGGTAAAATTACCTTTAAACACCTACATGAGACCTACAAAAACATTGTTGGGTTTCTTGTATTTGTTGCGATAGTTTTACAGACCGGCATTATATTCCAGAACCATATGCTGGGGTCATACGACCATTATACAGCAGGAGAGCTTTTGACTGTAATTGTCTCCAGATCGGCAACAGGGTTTGTTTCAAGTTTAATCGTTGCACTCCCTTTCATATATCTGATTAAATTCCTCAATCTGTTTTTCCCATGGGGTAAAAGAACAATCGCCAGAATATCTGCAGAGGTTATTGTTGTAGTCACAATCTCTTTTCTGACAACAATGGTTGTATTTCTTCTAGTAGAAGGCATTGTTACTGATATTTCAGAAGAAAATCTATCGCTGCTCAAAGGGTCATTAACCTACTCTGTCACCAATCTGATTTTTATTGCGGCCCTTGAGGGTTATATGTTTTACAGAGATCATAAAAGGGCAAAACTTGAAGAAGCAATGCTTAGAGACGAAATTGCCTCAATAAAGCTCAATATATTAAAGAGTCAGATCAACCAGCACTTTATGTTCAATAGTTTGAATGTGCTTTCAGGATTACTAAAAAGAGATCCCGAAAAGGCGTTGCTATTTATTGAGGAGTTTTCAAACATCTACAGATATGTTCTTGAGTCAATAGAGCAATCATTAACAAGTCTTGACAAAGAGGTTGGTTTTATACGCTCATATCTTTATCTTCAGCAGATAAGATACGGCAATAGCTTAAAATACACAGAAAACATTTCAGAAAATCACCTGAGCCTCTCTCTACCCCCACTTTCACTACAGGTAATATTTGAAAACGCAATCAAACACAATATCGTTAATGAGGATCACCCATTGCTTATTGAAGTTGTAAGTCATAACGACGAACTCATTATAAAGAACAATTTTCAACCAAAAATTTCAAAATTTGCCTCAACCGGTCTGGGACAAAAAAATATTCAACGTAGGTATAAGATTATTTGTGAAAAGAGTCCTGAATTTATTATGGAAAATGGATATTACACAGCAATTCTTCCCCTTATTAAAATTTAATACTAAAGGAATGATTAAGAAGATTAATATCAAAGGAGTTCTTCTTTTGGTCCTGATTTCAAATTTTGGACTATTATTTGCTCAGGAGAGTGAGGCGGTTTGGAGATATCAAACCGGAGGGAGAGTATATTCGTCACCAGCGATTGCAGGGGAGAAGGTTGTTGTTGGAAGTGGAGACAGCTGTTTATATGCTTTTAATAAAGCCGATGGAAAAGTGCTTTGGAAATTCAAAACCGAAGGTGCAGTGCACTCTTCTCCGGCAGTTAATGATGCCTATGTGTTTTTTAGCAGCACAGACGGAAATCTATATGCTGTTGATCATAATACCGGTTCATTTAAATGGAAATTCTCATCAAATGGCGAAAAAGCAAAAGATATATGGGACTATTACCTATCCTCACCTAAGCTAGCAAAGGGGTTGGTTTTTTGGGGAAGTGCCGACAATAGTCTTTATGCAGTAGAACAAACAACGGGTGCGCTCAAATGGAAATTCAAGGCAGAGGATATCATTCACGCCACTCCTGAAATTGATGGAGATACTCTTTATATTGGAGACTTTAACGGAAATCTTTTTGCATTGAATATTAATGATGGGAAATTAATCTGGTCATTCAGGACTGTTGGAGACAGATATTTTCCTAAGGGAGAGATACAGAAAGGAGTTTCAGTTGATGATAATAGTGTTTATTTCGGTAGCAGAGATTATAATATTTACGCAGTTAATAAACGTACAGGGAGAGGCGTGTGGAACCTAAAAGAGGGGAGTTGGGTTATATCTACTCCGACGATTCATAAAAAGATGATTTTTTACGGAACATCGGACACTCACGAATTTGTGTGCTTAGACAAATTTTCGGGTAAAAAACTATGGAAGGTTGCGCTTCCAATGAGGGTTTATAGTTCGGCTGTTGTAATAGATGATTTTGTTTACTTTGGTTGTTTTGATGGTATACTCAGGGGAGCTGATGTTAATACAGGGGAAATCATGTACGAATATCAGACAAGAGGGAGCCGGGAAAATTATTCAAAAGTCTTTGGCAGTGAGGGTAAGTTTAAACCAGGATTTGAGCTTTATGGTAATGATTACCTGGAATCTGAGCGCTTGATACACACTTTAGGGTCTATTCTTTCAACACCGGCCGTGGATAAAAACATAATATATTTCGGTAGTTCAGACGGAGGAGTTTACGCAGCTAAGGTTATTACAAAATAAACCTAAGGTCCTCTTTATCGTATTTTTTTGGAATAGGCAAAGACCTCTTCTCCTTCCAACAGGCAATAGCCTCTTTTATTGTCAAGCCCGGATTGTCTGTCAGCAGATCTCGGATGTATTTGTTGTATTCAAACTGTGGAGCAATTTCAGGCGTGTAATCCGGCGATTTTTGCTTTAACCTTATCTGATTCCACGCTTCGGCAGCATCGCTCAAATTTTTCCCTGTATTTGCCTTCATCCAATTCATAAATTCTGTATTGAACTTAAAGTGCTCGCCTATCTGGTTTTTAAAAAAGGCTCTTACATTTTCGCTGTTTTTATAATTATCGGTAATAGTAGTTTGAAGAGTTAATGGCTCATTGGCCCAATTGAATTTTGAGGTTGGTTTTTTTACAGAAATTTTATTGGAACTTACTGAGCCTGTTCTCAAATATTTCTCAATCCTTGCAGTTATATCAAGTTTCCCACCGGAGCTCTTTATTCCATGCAATTTACAAAATGCCACCAGCTCTTCAAGAAGCCAGTAGTGGGTTTTAAATTCATCTGCCGATATTCCGGAATCAAGTGTTGGTCTTGAATTCATCAATAATTATTTTAAAAACCAAAGTTAGGCAGCACAAATTTCAAAGAAAAATAAATAACCCGGATATGTTATAATTAGTGCCGGACTGAGTTATTATTAACTTTGTAATGATATGGAGGAGTCCTTAAGAAAATATATAACTGCAATAGCCCCGTTAAGCGACCGGGAGTTCATGTCTGTATTCAGTAAGATGCGGGCTAAATCTCTATTAAAAAAGGAGTTGCTTGTTAAAGAGGGAGAGCATTGCAATAAGATATTTTTTTATCAGGAGGGATATTTCAGGTTTTACTATGTCGATCAGGCAGGGAGGGAGATAACGAGTGATTTTCTATTTGCCCCCGGATTTATATCCTCCTACACAAGCTTTTTAACAGAAAGGAGATCTCTGATAAATGTTCAGGCAATGAATGATATTGAAATGCTTGAACTTGATAAAAATGATCTGTTTGAACTGTACAAAAGCAACCACAATGTAGAGCGCATCGGGCGTTTAATGGCAGAACAGGTTCTTTTGGCATACGAGGAGCATCTCTTTTTGGTTTTAAACCAACCAGCTGATATGAGGTATAAGATACTTCTCGAAAAGTATCCCAAATACGTAAGAGAGATTCCTCTTCAATACATAGCTTCTTTTTTAGGCATAACACAGGAGACTCTTAGCCGAATCAGGCGCACAATTTAATAATTTGACATATATCAAGTATTTTCGGTAAATGAGGTTATACTTTTGCCCCACATTTTATTTTTCATTTATGAAGCGAAATTCAATAACCAAATTACTAACCTCATCTATTTTATTAACCATTATGCTGTCAAGTTGCGTAACAACGAGAAAAAGTATCACCAAGACACCAGCCTCACATGAGTCTGATCTAAAAAAGATTATCTACTATGCCTCCCTTGCCGGGAATTCTCACAACACTCAACCATGGAAGGTTGAAGTCACTGAAAAGACGAATGAAATTCTTATAAAACCCGATTTCTCAAGACATTTGAAGGTTGTTGACCCAACCTCACGTGGCCTTTACATCTCACTTGGAGCATTTGTAGAAAACCTCTGTCAGGCATCTGTCTTTTATGGTTATAGCCCTGTTACCGAAATTTGCAAAGACCATACTTCGGGCCACTTATTTGTAAATGTAAAGCTGCAAAAAAGCAATTCTTCCAAGGGCAATATCTCTTCAATTGAGAAAAGAATGACTCTGCGCATACCTTATAAAAACGCAGAAATCAAACCGGAACATATTGATGCTTTGCTTGATGGGACAGATAACTGCGTAAGTTATATTTCACCCTCAATGCCACAATTTAATTATATTAGCCAGAAGACACTTGAATCATACTCGCAGCAGTCCAACAGGGATGATGCAAAAAAAGAGCTTGCAGAGTGGATTCGTTTTTCAAACAAACTTGTTAAGGAGAACAAAGATGGTTTGACAACTGCAGGAATGGGCATAACAGGTTTCGCCGGAGTTATGGTTAGCCAAATGTTTAAGCCGGAGGATTCAATGAAAGATTCTTTCGTAAACAAGGGAATTGACAATGTTCGTAAACAGGTTCAAAACTGTGGAGGTTGGCTTCTGATAACCCAAGACCAGGATTCTCCGGAAAATTGGATTAAAACAGGCAGGATATACCAAAGAATTAACCTCAGATGCCGCGACTTGATGATTGGAATGCACCCCATGAACCAGATGATTGAGGAGGCAAGCTTTGAGGGTGATGCAAACAGATATCTGATTTCAAACGGGAAAATTCAATTTATTGCACGAATAGGTTATGTAGATAAATATCCCGAACCGGTAAGTGTAAGGCGTGAATTGAAAGATTTTGTCTTAGCAAAATAGGCAGAAACAACAAAAATGAATCGCTATTATTAAAACCCTCCGAAATTTCGGAGGGTTTTTTGCTAATCCTTGTAGCGAAAACCGTTACTTAATCGTATAGACTTGTAAACAGTTTTTATTATGAAAAACCGAGTTACAAAAACGATAAGATTCAGGGTCACTCCTAAATTACTGGTAGTGATTTTTGTCATTGGATTATTTGGTATTGTTGCGTTAAGCTGCACTAAGCAGGCAGCTCCGCCGGTGGAGGATCAGGAGGGAGTGGCAGTTTTAAGCTACACCCGGTTTCTGGAAGAGGGCTCTTCCCATTTTACACTCAATAAAGCTGCCATTGTAGGAGATAACCTCGAAATTGAAATCTCGGGAAGTGGTTGCAGTGGTGTGACATGGAAGGTTGGTCTGGTCGATTCAGAGATAATAGCAAAATCTTTACCCATTCAGAGATATATGAGGGTGACCTTTGAGAACAAGGAGCTCTGCCTTGCGTATTTCACTAAGAAATATTCATTTGACCTTAAGCCCATAAGAGTTCAAGGTTACAATAAAATTCACATCAATCTGAATAACTGGGATTCACCACTGGTTTACACTTACTAATAATCTACTCACACAAATTATTTTCTCTTGCTAAAATTCACAATATTAATATTCTATATGAAAAGTACCTTTAATAAGCTAAAATTTTTAAAACCGGCGCTAATTGTCGCCAGCATAGCTTTAATCTCATTAACAACACAAAGCTGTTCAAAAAACTTTGATAATGATTTTACAGATGGTTTCAGGTTAGAGCACCGATACTATGTAGACCAGAACCTCTCATTTCAGATAGACAGCATTAGGGATTACAGATGTCCTGCTGATATGTTTTGTATTTGGCAGGGTGATGTAGACCTTTTCTTTAAAATCTGGTACCAAAGACAAAGGATCGATACAATGGTGCATATGTATTTGCACAACGAGAATCCCTTTGTTATAGGAGGTCATAAATGGAAAATTACTGAAGTTAGTCCATATCCTGGCACATGGGAGTGTGGGAGCACGCAAACTACCTCTGAAAGGTCGCGTACAACAAGGGTAAAAATAGAAATAGACAGATACATACAAATTAGTTATTAAACCATTAACCATTAAATAAATTTTAATAATCAATAAATTACTATGAAAATGAAAGGAAGAAATTTATTATTAGCCGGTCTTGGGCTAATGTTATCAGTTGCTTCATGTAACAAGCTTGAGTCGGATATTGAGAAGCAGATGAAAATTGATGACGAGAAAATATTAAATCACCTGACACAGAACGATATCCAGGCTCAGAAACATAATCTGGGTTTTTATTATAAAGTATTGGAGGCTAACTCTACAGGAGAGCAACTCAATAAAAATGATGTTGTCAAATTCTTATACTCGATTTCGCTCCTTGACGGAACCCTTATAGAGTCAAACTTCACAGAGGGTACTCCTGCTCTTTTTAAACTTAACTCATTTACTATGATACCAGAAGGTCTGGATTATGGAATTAAACTGATGAAAACAGGAGAAAAGTACCGCTTCTTTATGCCATCGTACATTGCATTCGGCAACTATGTTAGCGACCATTTTGCACCAAGAAGCAATTTCATAATAGACGTTGAGGTTCTTGACAAAATGAGTGAGACGGAGGTTTTCAATATTCAAAAGGACTCAATAATTGCATACATGGACGCAAACTATCCCGGGTATCTGATGACAGAATCAGGACTTTGTTTTGTTGACAGTATAAGTGGTACAGGAAACAGCCCGCAACACGGGGAGATGATAACTATTGATTTCAAGAGAAAATACCTCGATAACAGTTTAATAAAAACAGTACAGGAGGCCTCTTTCCCTTTGAATAATATATATGCAGTTCCAGGCTTGGAAGAGGGTCTCAAATTGATGAAATCCGGAGGATCTGCAATTCTTGTTATGCCTTCGTCAATTGCATTCAAACAGAGCGTATGCGTTATTCCTCGTAAAGTTAGACAAGAGCTTGTAAGGGATAAGATAATAATAGAAGAGGTTTTGCCTTACTCAATATTAAAATATGTTGTTAAACTAAAAGCAGTAAACTAAATTTACACCGAACAGTATTAATCGGCTAAATTAAATTGTGTGGCAGAGAGCAACTACGAAAACCCGGCACCCACAATAGAGGGCTGCATACGAAAAGAGTCAAAGGCACAGGAGACGCTCTACAAAGCGTACTTCGGTTATGCCTTAAGTGTGGCTCTTTTGTACAGCAACAGCAGGGATGAGGCGGTTGAAACTGTGGACGACAGCTTTATGAAGGTTTTTTCGGAGATCGCAAGGTTCAATCCTGCTCAATCTTTTAAAGGGTGGTTGAGAAAGATTGTGATAAACACGGCAATTGACAGGATAAGAAGGAACAGCAGAAACAGGCTGTTACAGGAGGAGCTGCCGGATTGGATACCAAACGATACTCCGGGAGTGGAGAGCAGTCTGTCGGCGGGTGAAATAGCAGCAATGCTGGGCAATCTGCCACACATTCATAAAACAGTGTTTTGCCTTTTTGATATTGAGGGTTACAGCCACGAAGAGATTTCAAAAAAGCTAAAGATACCCGAAAGTACATCCAGAGTCTATTTAACAAGAGCGAGAAAAAGGATGAGAGAGCTTTACGAATATAATTTTAACCACAAACCGGGCAGGTCATGAAAGATAAAAGGGATATCGGCGAGATAATAAAGAGCTCCCTTTCTGAACAGGAAGAGGGGTATATCGAAGGTAGCTGGGAGAGGTTCAGTTTGAAACAAAGGCGCAGAAGGTTCCTACTGTTGAGGAACATCTCTACAGGAGTTGCTGCTGCAGTGGTACTTGCCCTGGTTATATTTGGAGCCCAAAATGACCAAACTTCACAAAAGATTGAAGAGGTATCGGCAATTGTAACTACGCCGGATACAGGAAAAGAGATCAATACTTCCGAAAACTCAGATAATATTAAAAGAGGAGATGAAGCCGGGAAAAGTAAAAACCAAATTAAAATTGTAAAAAAAACCCCTTCAGAAGCAATTAGAGGAAAGAGATTGATAGCAAAGAGCGAAATAACTGAGACCAAAGAGGAGATAGTTAAAGAGTCTGAGAGGGAAACAGAGGTAAAAAAACTGACTGCTTTAAAGGAACAAGTTGACAGTGCTGAAATTCAAGAGCCTGAGAAGAAACAACTGCCGCCCACAACACCTCCAAAACCAACAGAGGAGTCCAAAAAACAGATTCCTGTGACAATGTCTTCAAGAACTGCCTTTGCTTTAATAGAGAACGAGAGGCTTGAACGGAAGGTGAGATTTGGCATAAATGTGGCACCTGGGATGAGCTCAGCAACGGATGGGTCGGCATTAAATATTGGTGGAGGGGTAAATCTTGATATTACAATTGCAAAGAACTTAGATATCTCTACAGGTGTACAGGTTGAATATCGTGATATTGAGACAGCAACCGGAAACGGAACAGGAGTCTCGGCTGTTCAGCAAACCTCATATAATATGACAAACCTGGATATTCCCCTCAATATTACCTGGAAATTTAAAACCAACAGAACAGAGAGTTACTATGTCTCAGGGGGCTTCTCATCTCTGGCATATCTGGGTGAAAGCTACAGCACAACCTCATACAATCAAATGTTGCAGTCAAGCATTGTTTATGATGCAAGTGGCACAGAGAATACCGTTTACAAGCTTGTAGATGTGCGTACCACAACAGTGGAAAGAGCAGAGCCTTTTTCGTCCTTTGATGTAGCAGGAAGAATTAATCTGATGGTGGGATACAGCACGAGCATCTCTCCGAAACTTAACCTCCATATTGAACCCTATATTAAGATTCCTCTTACGGGAATGGGGTCAAAAGATATGAGATTTACAACAAGTGGAATAACCTGTAAGATTTCATTCAGATAATCGGCTTTATTTTGTAAATTTGAGAGGATTCCTGCCGGTTCATTAAAATTGAACAAAGCAGGAGTCCTCTAATACTTATTTGCCGTATGAAAAAGCTTCTCATTCTATTGCTCCCGGCAATTTTACTAATAACCTCCTGTCAGTTTGAAAAGAGTTACAAATACATTTTCGGGCAGGATCAGCCGGTTGAGATAAAGGCAAAGAGCGACAGTGCCGCCTTTGTAACTGCCTACGAGATGTTCTGCAATTCCCTCAAGTCATCGGGAATACTAAAGCAGACATTGGAAGACTACAATGCTCCTCCCAAACGATTTTTTATGTATAATTCAAAAGGTGAGGATATTACTTTTACCGCAAACGTGCCGGAAAGAGAGAGCGTAGAGAGTGCAATTGAAGAGAGGGTATTTTCTCAGGTAAGTTCTCCCATAGACAAACGTAATATACTGGAAAACCTTGCAGCTTTTAAGATATTGGCAAAAATTGATCAGCCAAAGATTGACTCACTCATGCCATACTTTACCGTTCACAAAGATGAATTTGACCCTAAACGCCCGGTCTCATACAGACCAAAGGCGGCGCCATATAACACAAATTCAAACCATATCTACTGCTATTTTCACGTTAAAAAAGGTATTCCCGGAGCCATTAGATTCAGGGCTCAATATCACGACGATACCTGGCTCTTCTTCACAACCGTTCAGTTTTCAATTAATGGAGATGCCTTTGAACTTGTGCCGGGTTATACAGAACGTCGTCTTGGCAGTGACGGAAAGATCTGGGAGTGGTTTGATATGGAGCTTAAGGAAAAACAAAAGGAGCTTATCTTTGCTCTTGCCAGCTCCCATACGGCAAAAGTAAAATTTGCAGGAAGGCACTACTCTGCTGTTCATAACATTCCACAAACACAGATAGATGACATCCGCCGGACCCTTGAATTATACTATGCCATGGGAGGCAGTTATTGATTATTAAAACGAACTAATATATATACGATCATGAAAAAATTTAAATTAACAACCATTATAACAGTTATTATTGCTGCCTTACTGGTTGTTGCATGCGGAAAAGTTATGATAACAGGCAGAAATCAACTGCTGTTATATAGCCAGGGTGACATCACAGCACTTAGCGATCAGGCATATACAGAAATTATGAGTGAGTCAAAGATCTCTACAAACAGAGCACATAATGCCACAGTAAAAAAGGTGGGAGAAAATCTTACACGTGCAGTTGAAAGTTATCTTACAAAAAACGGCTGGCAGAAAGAGGCTGAAGGATTTGACTGGAAATTCGAAGTAGTTGAGAGCGATCAGATTAATGCATTTTGTCTTCCAAACGGAAATATTGTTTTCTATGAAGGAATCATGAAAATTACAAATACTCCCGATCTTGTTGCCGTTGTTATGGGACATGAGATTGCCCATGCGCTTGCAAAACATGGAAATGAGCGTATGAGTCAGGAGGTTATGATGGGAATGGCCGGGCAGGCTATTTCGGCATTCATTGGCACAGAGGACCAGAAAAAGCAAATGATATTTCAGGTTGCATTTGGTCTGGGCTCTCAGTTGGGAGTGCTGCTCCCATACTCAAGAAAACATGAATATGAAGCTGATCGTCTGGGACTTATCATTATGGCAATGGCAGGATATGACATAAATGTTGCTCCCGGTTTTTGGGAGAAGATGAGTAGCGGTGCTGCTAATCAATCTGATTTCTTTAGCACTCACCCCTCTGACGAGAAACGTATTGCTGAGATTAAGAAAATACTCCCTGAGGCAGCAAAGTACAAGCCTGTCAAAAATTAACAAATACCCCTTTCTGATTTATTCTTATATTTGCACCTCATTTGAATAAAGAAAAAAAGAGATATATCATGTACAGAACACACACTTGCGGGGAGCTGCGCTTAAATAATGCCGGAGAGAAGGTTACTCTTGCCGGCTGGGTTCAAAAAATCCGTAAAATGGGAGGAATGAGTTTCATTGACCTTAGAGACCGTTATGGAATTACCCAGCTTGTTGTTGACGAGAGTGCAAGTCCGGATCTGAACGTTACAGCCGAAAAGCTTGGTCGTGAGTTTGTTATCCAGGCAACCGGAATTGTAGCTGAGAGAACAAGCAAAAACAGCAAGATTCCAACAGGTGATGTTGAAATAAAACTAACAGATATTATCCTCCTTAATGCATCTCAGACACCTCCCTTTACAATAGAAGATGAGACAGACGGGGGCGAGGAGATACGCGCAAAATATCGCTATCTCGACCTGAGAAGAGCTCCCCTTAAAAAGGCACTGGAACTCAGGCACAAAATGGCTCAGGAGACAAGAAAGTATCTTGACGGAATAGGCTTTATTGAGGTAGAGACTCCTGTTCTTATTAAATCTACACCTGAGGGTGCAAGGGATTTTGTTGTTCCTTCAAGAATGAATCCGGGCGAATTTTATGCTCTGCCTCAAAGTCCGCAAACATTCAAACAGCTTTTGATGATTGCCGGCTATGATAAATATTTTCAGATTGTTCGCTGCTTCCGTGACGAAGACTTACGTGCCGACCGTCAGCCGGAATTTACACAGATTGACTGCGAAATGTCATTTGTTGAGAGGGAAGATGTGCTCAATACTTTTGAGGGGATGATTAAGGCTCTCTTCAAAAATGTTCTGCATCTTGAAATGAACGAACAGTTTCCAAGAATCTCCTATGCCGACGCCATGAAGTATTATGGCTCAGACAAACCGGATATAAGATTTGGGATGAAGATTGCAGAGATTAAACACCTGACAGGAGGGAAAGAATTTGCGGTATTTGACAGTGCAGAGTACGTTGGAGCAATTTGTGTAGAAGGTGCTGCATCCTATACAAGAAAGCAGATTGACGAGATAACAGAGTGGGTAAAAAGACCACAGGTTGGAGCAAAAGGGCTTGTTTATATAAGACTCTCCGAAGATGGGATTAAGTCGTCAGTTGATAAGTTTTATACACCGGAAGATCTTACTGCCATTGCAAATGAGCTTGGGGCTAAAAACGGAGACCTTATTCTCATTCTGGCCGGTGACAAGAAAAAAACACAGGATGCTATGGGAACACTCCGTATTGAGATGGGTAACCGTCTTGGACTAAGAAAGAGTGACCACTATGCACCACTTTGGGTTTATGATTTTCCACTTTTGGAGTGGGACGAAGAGACTCAAAGGTTTTACGCGATGCACCACCCATTTACCTCTCCTAAACCGGAGGATATGGATAAGTTCTATAGCAGTAACAAAGAGGATATTGCCAAGGTATGTGCCAACGCCTATGACTTTGTACTCAACGGTACAGAGATTGGCGGAGGCTCTATCAGAATACATGACTCAGCCGTTCAGAAGAGGATGTTTGAAGTGCTTGGCTTCAGTTCAGACGAGGCAGATTACAAATTTGGCTTTATTATTAACGCATTTAAGTTTGGAGCGCCTCCTCACGGTGGAATTGCATTCGGTTTTGACCGCTTTTGCGCCCTTTTTGGCGGACAGGAGACAATCAGGGACTACATCGCCTTCCCTAAAAACAATGCGGGTCGCGACGTAATGCTTGATGCCCCTTCGGCAATTGATGCAACCCAAATGGACGAGCTATTTTTAAAGAGTACGGTTAAGAAGTCTTAGTGACAAACTGACTTAATGAAATAGTATAATACCTTAATAATCTAATTGTATTAAGTGTGGCTTAATAATCAGTTCTTTAAATCGTTTTAAGAAACATTATAAAAAACATAATTAAATGGGCTTATTGCTTTTTTACCTGTTTCTTGCACTCTCTGTTTCATTTCTCTGTTCGGTAATGGAGGCTGTATTGCTAACGACACCCATGTCGTTTGTCTCTATGAAAGAGGAGCAGGGAGTAAAGGCGGGTGCTCTTTTTAAAAGACTGAAACAAAATATTGACAGACCACTCTCTGCAATTCTCTCTCTTAACACAATCGCACACACTATAGGGGCTGCAGGAGTGGGAGCGCAGGCCACACTGGTCTTTAATAATATCTCTTTTGGGCTGATTTCTGCAACCCTCACAATCCTTATATTGGTCTTCTCTGAAATTCTTCCTAAAACAATTGGAGCATACTATTGGAAATCAATAGCTATGGGGTCTGCAAAGATCATTAACATAATGGTCTTTATAACTTATCCTCTTGTGGTCATTTCAGAGGGGTTGACCAAAATTATTTCGAAGGGAGGCAGAGATAATGCATCTGTAAGTCGTGAAGAGTTCTCTGCTATGGTTAATATTGGTGAGGAGGAGGGGCTTATAGGCAGTGCAGAAAATCGTATTATCCAAAACATAATTAAGCTAAGAGGTGTTAAGGTCGAAGACGTTATGACGCCACGAGTGGTGGTGGAGACAGCTTCGGAAGAGATGACAATAGAAGAGTTTCATAACAATAAAAACTACAGAAACTTTTCCCGAATACCAATCTACTCTTCAACCGGAAAAGAGGACATAATCGGTTTTGTCCACAGACAGGACGTCATTGAGAATGTGGCCAACGACAATTTTGGAGTTAAACTAAAATCAATTAAAAGAGAGATTACGGTTGTTCCTAATTTTCAGCCTCTTACTGTCTTATGGGAGAGGCTTCTCTCTAAAAAAGCACATATAGCTTTGGTGGTAGATGAATATGGAGGGTTTGAGGGAATAGTTACACTCGAAGATGTTATAGAGACAATTCTGGGGCTTGAAATCATGGACGAAAGAGATGTTAATCCCGATATGCAGCAGTACGCAAGAGAGCGTTGGAAAAAGCGTCTGGATAAGTACAAGCAACTGTCTGATAAGTAAAGAAAGTATCCATACCCAAAAGGGTGAAAATTACACTTTTTTCCTCTTAGACTTGATTTGATTTAAAATAGAAAGCTCTAATTTATAAATCGTTGCAAATTTTAAAGCAATATAATATTTGAAAAAAACAGGCCACGGGAAATTTTTACACTACCCGTGGCTTTTTTTACGCATTAAGTGAAAAAATTTTAAGCTCATCCGGACAGCATCAAGCCATTCATCCTGGAGTCAAGCTCACTATTCCAATATTGCAATAATTTTGCTTGCAAGTTTGTGGAAGCTTCTCGAATCCTCTCTGTCCAGGAGCGCAATCGGCTTACCCTCGTCACCACACTCCCTTATGCTCTGGATAAGAGGAATTTGTCCAAGCAAAGGAATGTCAAATTTCTTAGCCATCTCTTTGCATCCGTCTTTTCCAAATATATAGTACTTGTTGTTGGGTAGCTCTGCCGGTGTGAACCACGACATATTCTCTACAATACCCAGAATTGGCTTATTTATATCCTTTGAACGGAACATATTTACCCCCTTCTCAACATCTGCAAGTGCAACATCCTGTGGAGTACTCACTACAATTGCTCCCGAAAGAGGCAGATCCTGTACCACCGAAATATGAACATCACCTGTTCCCGGAGGCAGATCAACCAGTAAAAAGTCCAATTCACCCCACTGTACCTGCAAAACCATCTGTTTAAGGGCATTGCTGGCCATGGGACCACGCCAAATTAGCGGCTGATCAGGCTTTGCAAAGTATCCTATTGACATCCATTTTACTCCGTACTTTTCAATAGGGATAATCATCTCCTTTCCGCTTGAATCATCAACCAGTGGCTTTTCTGTTTCGGTATCGGTCATCTTAGGAACAGAGGGCCCGTAAACATCGGCATCTGTCAGACCAACCTTAAAGCCCAGTTTTGCAAGTGAAATTGCAAGGTTAACGGCAACTGTAGACTTCCCAACGCCTCCTTTACCTGAAGCTATAGCGATAATGTGCCCCACATTAGCAATTGACTCCTGTCCAAGCTCAACAGTAACCCTTTTTTTAATCTTTCTCTCCCTCACAAGCTCCATAATGGAAACCTTAAAATCCATCCCAGGAAATGCATCCCGTATTGCCTGTTCGCAACTCTTCTTAATAGATCCCGAAAGGGCGTCAGGAGATGGGAAAACAAGTTTAAACCTCACTTTGCCCTCCTCAATTTTTATATCCTCAACCATCTCCAGAGAGACGATGTCCTTTTCCTTAACAGGGTGTATTACGCTGCGAAGCGCCTGTTCTATCGAATTTTTATCCATTTTATCAATTCCCATCTGATGAGTGTTTGTATTGTACTATTATATTTTTGTGCTCAAAAGAGAACACAAATTTAAACAACAATTATAACAGAGAAAAGTTTTCTCCGCGCCAGCCAATCCCTGGGAATTCTTTCCTTTTGCCTTATAGTCAACGATTTAACCACTAATGCGAAAAATGACTAATCAACTGATAATGAATGATAAGGAAAGAATTCCCAGGGATTGGATTCACCACAATAAAAATGAGCCAATTTTTATGACAAAAATCGGCTCTTTTTTATATTGTTCTTATTGTGGGAGTTACCACAAATTGGCGCGGAGAATTACCTCGCTAGTGTCATTTCGTTAACAAGGTGGCCTGCGCCTCCGAATTTGTCAATGATAAATAGTACGTAGCGAATGTCTACGCTGATACATCTTTGAAGAGTTGGTTCAAAAATAATATCGCCACTCATAGCCTCCCAGTTGCCATCAAATGCGCAACCAATCAGCTCACCCTTTGCGTTTAGAACAGGACTTCCTGAATTACCTCCGGTGATGTCGTTGTTTGTTAAAAACGCTACAGGCATTTCACCGTTTGACATGGCATATTGGCCATAATCTCTGTTCTTGTGCAGTTCTTTAAGTTTTTCGGGAACTACAAACTCCCAGTTGTTAGGATCCTCTTTTTCCATTACACCATTAAGGGTTGTAATGTGTTCAAACAGAACGGCATCTTTTGGAGAGTAATTCAATACCTGACCATAGGTCAAACGCATTGTAGAGTTTGCGTCAGGATACATAGCTGTACCTTTCTTCATTTCTAGCTGCCCTGCAATGTAGGCTTTGTGTCCATCTGCATAGGTTTGATTTGCTCTTGCCAGTTGTGCCTGTAATTTTGGCATAAGTGAGAAGATGCTTTTTCCAACTTCAAGAGCCGGGTCATTAATAATTGCATTATGGTTTTCTGCAAGAGCTTTCTCTATCTTTTCAAGTGATGTGAAGACAGAGTTGTCAAACATATCATCAACGAATTTGTCAATATTTCCTGCAAATTTGCCTTCGAGAGTCTTAAAGAATTCTGGCCTGTGTTCGGCTTTAACTTTGTCCCGGTAAACCTTAATAAGTGCTTTGGCAACCTTGCGGTCTGTAGGCTCCGAATAGTTTACGAAAAATGCTTTGATTCTCTGCTCCAGCCCTCCGGCAGCCTTCATGGCCTCCTCTTTATCACCTTTGGCCAGCAATGACGCTACTTGTGCATAATGGTTTGCAACAGCAGTAAGTTCAATGTTTCCGAGAGCCTCCTGAAGATATCTTAGATGATACATTGGCTGAGCTCTTTTTTCAACAGCTGAGTTTATGTTTTCCAGAGCGTTGGCATATTTTTCAACTCTCTTCTTATCTTTTTTAACCCACTCGGCAAATGCTTTCTCTTCCTGAGCACGACGCTCCTGAACATTTAGTTTTGCAAATGTCTCATTCATCCCGATAGCCTTTTTCCAGAAGTTTGAACTGCCTGAATACTTGCTTGAGTACTGAAGACGAATTTTTGGATCGGCCTCCATATCTGCCATAAGTACATCCTGACGAATACCTCTTACATAGATAGAGATTGCGTTTGTGATATCCCGTGTTTCTGCAACCTCTGCTGAGGTCATAAAGCGGCTTGTTCTGCCCGGATATCCTATAATCATTGCAAAGTCATTCTGCTCAACACCCTTTAAAGATATTGTGAGGTGCTTTTTAGGCTGAAGCGGTTTGTTGTTGGGTGAATATGCAGCAGGCTGATTGTTTTCGTCGGCATATACACGGAAAAGTGAGAAGTCACCTGTGTGTCTTGGCCACATCCAGTTGTCTGTGTCAGCACCAAACTTACCGATAGATGAAGGGGGGGCACCAACAAAACGAACATCGGTATAGACTTTTGTCACAACCAGATAGTAGTCGTTGCCACCATACATTGTGGTTACTCTTGCTTGCAGATACTTGTTATTGGCAGTTGCTTTCTTTGTAAGCTCTTCGATTTTACCATCCAGAGCCTTTTTACGTTCCTCATCAGTATTAGCCTTTTTAAGGGCTTTTTCAATCTCCTTTGTTACATCTGTAAAGCTTTCAAGGAATGTAACCGAAAGCCCCGGAGATGGAAGCTCCTCCTGACGGTTCATTGCCCAGAAGCCATGTTGCAGGTAGTCTTTTTCGACAGTGCTAAGCCTTTGAATTACTCCGTAACCGCAGTGGTGATTTGTAAGAAGCAGCCCCTCAGAAGAGATTATCTCACCAGTACAGCCTCCACCAAAATGAACAATGGCATCTTTAAGACTTGTGTTGTTGATATCGTAAATATCCTTGGCGGTTAACTTGAACCCCATTTCGGACATCTTTTTAATATTTAGCTTCTCTATTAATGGAAGCAGCCACATTCCCTCGTCAGACCTTAATGGGCTGATGGAAAGCAAAATGGCAAAAAGAATCAATAGGCCGGTTTTTTTCATTTTTATCTTTTTTATGTTTGTTTGATTTGGTTGTCTTAAAACAAAGATAAATAAATCTGTCAGAAAAATATTATATTTACATAAAGCAAGGTGCGCTATGATTAAGGTTCTCATACTTGTAGATAAGTTCAGAGGAAGTCTTACCGCCGGTGAGGTTTCAGAGGCGATAGCAACGGGATTACTATCTGTTTCTGATAGTTTGCAAGTTGTTAAGGTTCCCCTGGCCGATGGCGGAGAGGGTACTTTAGAGGCCGTTGAAAGCGAGGGAACCAGCAGGATAATGATAGAGAGCTTAGACCCTCTCGGTAGAAAAATTTTAGTGCCCGTTCTTAAAATGGGAGACAGGGTTCTCATAGAGATGGCAAAAACCACCGGGCTGCATATTTTATCAAAAGAGGAGAGGAATCCTCTTTATACCAGTAGTTATGGCCTTGGACTTGTGATCAAACAAGTGGCTGAGTCGGGTGTCCGGAACATTCTTATAGGCATAGGAGGCAGTGCCACCAACGATGGTGGAGCTGGAATGCTGGAGGCATTGGGATTCCGTTTTATCGGAGAAGAGGGGAGAGATGTCAGATTGGGAAAACACATAGCCGGGCGTGATTTGATAAACATTCGGAATGTTGACGATTCAGGGGTCAATCCTCTGTTAAAAGAGATATCTATCGAAGTCGCAAGCGATGTTACAAATTCTTTAACCGGAGCAAAGGGTGCAAGTCGCGTATATGGACCTCAGAAAGGAGCAGGAGAACATGAAATTGAGCTCCTTGAAAGGGGAATGCAAAACTTTGCAAAGATTTCGGCAAATTATCTGGGCAATGATCTTTCGGCAGTTCCCGGATCCGGAGCAGCAGGAGGAGTTGGTTTTGCCCTTGCTGCATACTGCGGAGCAAGTCTAAAGAGCGGTTGGCGGGTTTTATTTGACTTTATGGATGTAGAGAGGAGTATAATGCAGGCTAATCTTGTAATTACCGGAGAGGGGAGAGTAGATCAGCAAAGCTTGTCAGGGAAACTGTTGGCCGGAGTTGGAGAGATATGTAAAAGACATAAAAAACCACTTTGGATAATTTGTGGAGATAATCATTTGTCAGACAAAGAGATAAAAAACATTGGAGCCTCTACTCTGTTTGCAATTTCGTACATTGAACCTGAAAAAGAGGTGGCAATTAAAAATGCCCGCGAATATCTTGAAAAAATTTCAGCTGATGCTGCAACTTATTTGAAGGATATTTAGTCTAACAATCGAACAAATAATACATAATAATATGGAAGGAGTATTTGGAATCATAAGTCCGTTTTTAACAGCAATAGCCATAATTCTTATAGTCTTTATTTCTAAGATATTAAGAGAAAGATCAAGAAACGAACTTATCATGAAAGCAATTGAGCATGGCAAGGAGATATCTCCTGAGCTATTGGCTGAATCAAGAAAAGAGAAGAAAAGCGACCCTCTCACCTCGTCACTGGTTATAATCGGGGTTGGTATAGGGCTCTTTGTATCGCTCTATCTCTTTTTTGATGAACTTAAATATGCTGCATTCGGATTCATCCCGCTCTTTATTGGTTTAGGTCAATTGATTGCCTATCTGATTAACAAGAGAAATAATCCGAAAGGGGAGTATTAAAACACAAAAGATTGACCAGAGCAGAGTTCGAACAACAGGTAAAATTAAATCAGGAACCGCTCCGCCGGTTCCTGATTAACCTCTGCGACGGCAATCTTTCCCTGGCAGATGATATTGCACAGGAGGCGTTTATAAAGGCTTATTTGAATATGAACACCTTCTTTGGAAGGTCAAAATTCTCAACATGGTTGTTTAGAATTGCGTATAACTGTTTTTGCGACAACAAAAGAATTTCGCAGCGATACACAAATACAGAGATTAACGAGGGAAAACTATTTTCAAGTGAATCAACTGACTCAAAATATCAAAACCAGGAGCTCTATCTGGCCCTCACAAAGTTGAATGAAAAAGAGAGAAGCTGCATTCTTCTGTTTTACATGGAGGACAAACCGATAAAAGAGATTTCTATTATAACAGGAATAAACGAAAATACGGTGAAATCACACCTCTCAAGAGCGAAATCAAATCTGGAGACACATTTAAAAAGTATTGGTTATGAAAGAGGATAATATTAAGAGGTTTTTTGACGAACACAAACAGACAATAAATGACGAGGGGTTTAGTGAGAGGCTGTTCGCCACCCTGGACTGTCTGCCTCAGCCTGTCGTTAAAAAAGATAGAAGCAGACTTATAATGATGCTTTTTGCAATTGCCGGTTTTCTGATTTTTGTTTTACTTGGGGGATATAGCGCCGTAATTGAAGGGTTATCCTCTTTAGGGGGAGCTTTCAGTGATGTTAAGTCGGCAACTCCCGAGATAGTTGTGTCCTTTCTTCTATCAGCACTTGCAATATTTGCCCTTGGTAAATTTGTAACTGAAGAGATTGGTTAACTCGGCGGATAATATCAAATTAAAGAAGCCTGAATGACATTCGGTGATATTTGGTAGATCCAAATTTTCTTATGGCCTCCCTGTGTAACTTTGTAGGGTAGGCCATATTTTTATCCCAGCCATACAAAGGGAACTCTGCTGCAATCTCTCTCATAAAAGAGTCTCTGTAACTTTTTGCAAGTACAGAGGCGGCGGCAATTGAGGCAAATTTACCATCACCACCTACTATACATTTGTGGAGAATGTTTCCGTAGGGTTTAAATCTGTTGCCGTCAATCAGTAAAAGATCAGGGCTTACCGCAAGCTTGCCAATGGCACGGTGCATCGACAAAATTGCAGCATTCAGAATATTTATATTGTCAATTTCCCCGGCATCTGCCCATGCAACACCCCATGCAATTGCCTCTTTTTCAATTATTGGCCTAAGCAATTCTCTCTCCTTTTCAGATAGTTGTTTTGAATCATTTAAAAGAGGATGAAAAAAATCCACCGGAAGAATGACTGCTGCCGCATAAACCGGCCCGGCAAGACAACCCCTGCCCGCTTCGTCGCAACCGGCCTCAATTTTTCCCTTTTCCAGATAGCTTAAGAGTGTGTTTGCCATTTTTAACGCAATTTAGCAATGGCATTTAAAATATGAAAATCAGAATTAATATTCAGGGAGCCTCTCGCGGAGCACACCGATGATGCTCTCTTTGGTTTCAAGATTTGCTTTCAGTACATTAATCTCCCCCTCTTTTTCGGCGAGTTTAATTTTATATGCAGTTTCGGTGATATCAAGCCTCTCTTTAAACTCCCTCTCAATAATACTTAGCTTTTGTGAGTAATCGGCTGTTGAAGCAGTGTCAAAAATAAGATTTTCAAGAGGTTTGTCAAGAATTTTTGAAATTTCTTCGAGCCGGGGATTGACCAGCAATGTTGTCCCGCTTTCAATTTCACGATATGAGTTCACCGATATACCCAAAGTTGTGGCCATATACTCCTGAGTATAACCAAGGGATCTTCTCTCCCTCTTTATGCGCTCTCTTATCTGGTCAAAATCCATATATGACAAATTTATGTTTAAGATGGCACAATTGAACAACAATCATAAGTTGTTAAAATAACAGGTAAACCCTGTGATAAATGGAAAATAAATTTAAAAAAAGATATAAATGAGTTAAAATCAGATAAACCACATGCTGAGGTTTGTTTTAGAGGATGATATGGGTATACATTTGCAGAAAAATTATGTTTTATGAAATGTGAGATTGCAGATCTTCAAAGGGCAAATTCCCTTGTGGAGATATTAGAAAATCAGAAAATATTTATTAACCCGAATCTTGGTCCGGCTCAAATAGCCATACTATCCGGGGTAGAGTCCGGGCATCTTGAGAGGTCGGTATTAAACCACCTGGGATTATCTCTGAGAGAGCTTACAGATATGTACAGAGTGCAGCTTGCGTCAGAGCTGCTTAAAAAAGGTGCTCCCTATAAAGTTTTATACAAATATTCCGGATTTCGTTCTTTTAGCTGCTTTGAAAGCGCAATAAACGATATTGTCTATTGAATTTTTTTTTATAAATTTGATGTTCTGTTTTTAAAATTTGTTAATAAAAATGAGCTAAAAGAAGTAACTAATAAGTAAATTGGATTAAGTATGAAAGTCTATCCCACCCAAAGCATCCGTAACGTAGTCCTATTAGGAAATACGAAATCCGGTAAAACTACCCTTGCGGAGACAATGTTGTTTGAAGGTAAAGTAATTGATCGTAGAGGATCGGTTGAGGCGAAAACAACAGTCAGTGACAACTCAGAAATCGAGCAGATTTATCAACGTTCAATTTATCCGGCTCTGTTATATACAGAGTTTATGGATAATAAGCTGAATATAATTGATACTCCCGGCTCAGACGATTTCGTAGGAGGAGTAATATCTGCATTTAAAGTTGCCGATACCGGAGTTATGATTGTCAATGCACAACAGGGTGTTGAAGTTGGGACTGAAATACTGGCCCGTTACGCAGAAAAACACAGTAAACCACTTATTCTTGGAGTAAACCAGCTTGATCACGAAAAGGCAAACTGGGAAGGTGCTTTGGAATCTCTTAAGCAAACTTTCGGTAAAAAGGTTGTTATTATACAGTTTCCTATTGATGCGGGTCTTAATTTTAACTCTTTCATAGATGTTCTTAAGATGAAGATGTATGTTTTCAAAGATGAAAACGGCACCAGAGAGGAGCATGATATTCCGTCAGATCTTGCAGATCAGGCAGCAGAGTACCACCAGGAGCTTGCTGAGATGGCAGCAGAAAATGACGAAGCTTTAATGGAGGCGTTCTTTGATAAAGGGCAGCTATCTGAAGAAGAGATAAGAAAGGGACTGTCTATCGGCCTTTCAAAATGCGAAATAATGCCTATTTTTTGTCTGTCGGCAAAGAAAGATATTGGTGTAAAGAGACTTATGGAGTTTATAATAAACGTGGCACCTAATCCTGATAAAATGGTTCAGAAGTTAAAAACAGGTGAAACGGTACCTTGTGAAGCAACAGGTCAAACATCTCTTTTCATTTACAAAACCGCAATCGAACAACACCTGGGTGAGGTTTCGTATTTCAGGGTGATGTCCGGAAAGTTGACAGAGGGAATGGATGTGGTGAACCACGAAACAGGAGCCAAGGAGAGAATTTCAACAATATATGCTGTTGCAGGCAAGAAGAGAGATAAGCTTACCGAGATTGTAGCCGGAGATATTGGCTGCACAGTTAAGCTTAAATCTGTAAAAACTAACCAGACTCTTAACGCTGGGCCTAAAGAGTGGGCATTTGAACCAATCGTTTTCCCTCCTTCAAAATTCAGAACCGCAATTAAGGCAAAACAGGAGAAAGACGAGGAGAAACTTGGTGAATTGCTTAACAAGGCTCATGCAGAAGATCCAACTATCAGAATAGAGTATTCAAAAGAGTTAAAGCAAACAATTTTAAGCGGACAGGGTGAACACCATATTAACATTCTTAAGTGGCACCTTACAAATACAAACAAGATAGAAGTTGATCTATTTGCTCCTAAAATCCCATACAGAGAAACAATTACAAAAGTTGCTCTTGCAGATTACAGACACAGGAAACAATCAGGTGGTGCAGGACAATTTGGCGAAGTTCATATTCTTATTGAGCCTGTAGTTGAGGGAGTTCCTGCCGGAAACAGATTCAAGGCAGAAGGCAAGGAGTTGGTTCTTAACCTTAAAGGAAAAGAGGAATTCACAATGGATTGGGGCGGTAAGCTTGAATACTACAACTGTATTGTAGGGGGAGCAATTGATGCACGTTTTATGCCTGCAATCCTTAAGGGAATTATGGAGAAGATGGAGGAGGGTCCTTTGACAGGCTCATATGCACGCGACATTCGTGTATTTGTATATGACGGCAAAATGCACCCGGTTGACTCAAATGAGATATCCTTCAAACTTGCAGGTAGAAATGCATTTAAGGAGGCATTCAAAAAGGCAGGTCCCAAAATTATGGAGCCAATCTATAACGTAGAGGTTCTTGTCCCAAGTGAGCATATGGGAGATGTAATGAGTGACCTTCAGAACAGAAGGGCCATGATTGAGGGAATGAGCAGCGAAAAAGGCTTTGAGGTTTTAAAGGCCCGCGTTCCATTGGCAGAGCTGCACAAGTACTCTACAACCCTCAGTTCGCTTACATCGGGAAGGGCTACCTTTACAATGACCTATGCAGATTACCAGCAGGTTCCTGCAGAGGTTCAGGATAAGCTTCTCAAAGATTACGAAGCAAGCGAGAAGGACGAATAATTTTAATGATAAAGGCACAGAATATTACAAAATCTTTCGGGTCTCTGCTTGTTCTCAAGGGGATTGACTTTGAGGCAAAGGATTCCGAAGTGTTAAGTATAGTTGGAGCAAGCGGGGCGGGTAAGTCCAGCTTGCTCCAAATTCTTGGTACATTGTCCAATCCTGATACCGGGCACGTATTAATTGACGGAACCGACGTCTTCTCTCTAAAATCGGATGAACTTGCTGATTTCAGAAATAAAAAAATTGGTTTTGTTTTTCAGTTTCACCATTTACTCCCGGAATTCACTGCTTTGGAGAATGTTGCAATTCCTGCGCTTATTGCAGGAGTAAAGATGTCAAGGGCAAAAGATAGTGCTGCAGAGTTACTGACTTTTTTAGGTTTGGGTGAAAGGCTCACTCATAAACCTTCTGAAATGAGTGGAGGGGAGCAGCAGCGAGTTGCAATTGCACGTGCACTGATAAACAACCCTGCGGTTTTGTTTGCAGATGAACCTTCAGGAAATCTTGATACAAATACCAAAAAGGAGATTCATAAGCTCTTTTTTGACCTGAGGGATAAGTACCGTCAAACAGTTGTAATTGTTACCCACGACAGAGATCTGGCAAAGATGAGCGACAGAATCCTGGAGATGAAAGATGGGGAGTTTTTACTTTAAAAAATTTGCAATCAGGCATACAGATTCTGCAATGAAGGTGAATACAGACGGTGTTCTTCTTCCTGCATGGGTTTCTGTTCCTGCCATAACTTCAAAAAGATACAGAGTTCTTGATATTGGCACCGGAACCGGTGTCATCTCTCTTATTATTGCTCAGCGATTGGCTGAAACCGGCAGAAACTCTTTTGAAATCACAGCAATTGACATTGACCCGGATGCGGTTAAAGAGGCTGAATATAATTTTAATAATTCGCCCTGGAAAAGAGTATTGAAATCGGAGCATATCTCTCTTCAGGACTTTCTAATTCGCTTCAGATCAAGTCAAAGTAACTTGTTAAAAATAAATTCAGTTGAATCAGGTTCTTCTGACAATATTTCTGGTAGTACTACTTTTCCAGATCATGAATTTGAGGCAGTAAAAACTAAGTTTTCCTTGATTATTTCAAATCCCCCGTTCTTTTCAAATTCACTGCTGCCACCCTCTCAAAGAAGATCTGATGCCAGGCACAACAATGCCTTGCCCTTTTCTGATCTTTTAAAGGGAGCATCTGATTTGCTCGAAGAAGATGGTGTGTTTGCGGTTGTTTTACCTGCTGACCAGGGTGGTACTGTTATTGAGCTTGCAAAGGAAAACGGCCTGAGTCCGCTAAGGTTATGCCGCGTTAAGACACTTGCAGATAAAAAGGAGAAGAGATATCTGATTGAGTTCTCTAAAAACAAAAAGGTCTCCTACTCTGAGGAGACCCTTGTTATGCAACTTAATGGCGGTAAGTATTACACTCCGGAGTACTGTAGTCTTGTCGAAAATTTTTATCTGAAAGATTTTCCCAGGACATCATCCGGAGAGTGAAAGCCATATTATTTTGGCTGTCTCTGATCGGGTGTTGTTCCGGGACCGCCTGTACCTCTGAGCTGATGAATCATCTTCATTCTGAACTCCTCTTCGGCAACATATAGTTTAGCAACTTTCGTTGGAGGTAAAATTTTCATGAATTTCACGAAATAGTCTTTATGTATAGCTCCCTCTTCAGATGAACCGTTAATGTAGATCTCAAGTTGTTTTTTGATTTCGGATTCAGTCATTGCCTGTTCGCCTTTTAATGAGCGATTTACATTCCTGAGTGTTCCCTGAACTCTTCTGATAACCGTTTCGCGCTCTTTCCAGTATTGATTGTACACAGGCCAAAACTCCTCGGCCTCTTTAGGGGTAAGCTCCAATTCGGCAGTAAAGAATGCAATTTTTGCACTTTGAATCTGCTGATATCTCTGGTTTCTCTGCTGCTGTTTGTTGGGTTCGGGCTGAGCCATTGCAGGTATTGCAAAGGCTATAGTAAGCAGAATTATTAGTATTCTTTTCATTTCCTGGTTATTTATTTAATGCTCCCCTCTATTCCAGAGAGGTGAGTGTTATAATGTCAATGTTTTCACTTATATAGCTTATTACCTCTTCTGAGGGAATGGTGTGTATATCTGCTGTCTCGTTTTCTCCATCAACGTCAAAGAAATCTATAAAGGTAGTTTTGAGAAAACCCTCTTCGATGTACTGATTACCGGCAGTCAGGGTTGAAAGATCACTCTCAGAAGCCCTCGGTGTGAAAATGGTAAGCGCAGCGTAACCAATGAAGAATATAATGACAAAAGCGGAGACTAATGCCAACTGTGGCCGTATAACAGTGATAAAGCCGGTTTTTGGAGAGCGTCCGGCAGAAGATATTTTCTCTGCAACCTGACTTCTCATTTCATTGAAGTATCCCGGAGGAACCGTAAACGGATTCTTTTTTAAATGGGGATCTTCTATGTAATTTTTTTGTTTCATACCTATTTGACTATAAAAATAACAAAAGGATTAAATAGTCTCTTTTAAATATTCCTGAATTTTTTGATAAGCGTGGTGATATGAGGCTTTTAATGCTCCTACAGATGTGCCCGAGATCTCCGAGATATCTTCATAGCTCAATTCGTCAAAATAGCGCATATTAAATACAGCCTTCTGTTTAGATGGCAGACGCATTATTGCCTTTTGGAATATCATTTGGGTGTTGTCACCATTGAAATATGGGTCTGCTTCAAGTTGATTTTCCAGTTGCCGGGAGTAGTCGCTTAAAGATAGAAATGCCTTTAATTTTGCTCTTTTAATAAAAGTAAGAGTTTCGTTCGTTGCAATTCTGTATAGCCAGGTGTAAAGCCGGGACTCCTCCCTGAATCGGGGCAGGGCAGCCCACGCTTTGATAAATGTCTCCTGAAGCAGGTCATTTGCATCTTCATGAGATGCAACCAGCTTACGGATATGCCAATAGAGTCTCTCTCCGTATTTGTCTACGATAAGGTTGAAGGCATAATTCTCTTTTCCCTCCTCTTTAAACAGCTCCAGGAGATCCTTATCGTCCATCAGGTTTAATATTTATTTTCTTTTAAGCACCCTCTTTACTGCAGCAATTATGTCCGAAGATGAGAGTCCGTACTCCTTTAAAAGTTGAGCCGGCTCTCCGCTCTGTCCAAAGTGATCGTTAACTGCAACACACTCAACAGGAAGTGGCAACTCTCTGGCCAACAGGCCTGAAATCAATTCTCCCATTCCTCCTGCAATCAAATGCTCTTCTGCAGTTACAACGGCCTTGGTCTTTGCTGCTGATTCTAAGACTGCTTTTTGGTCAAGGGGTTTAATTGTGTGGATGTTTATCAGCTCTACAGAGATACCCTCTTTTTCGAGTTCTTCAGCTGCCACGATTGCTTCCCATACCAGATGACCTGTTGCAAAGATTGTAACATCGTTTCCGGGGTTAAGCGTTATGGCCTTGCCTATCTCAAACGGGGCATCTTCGGAAGTGAAATTTGGTACAGATGGGCGGCCGAACCTGAGGTAAACCGGCCCTTTGTGGTTGGCGATTGCTATTGTTGCTGCCTTGGTCTGATTGTAGTCGCAAGGGTTGATAACCGTTAGGTTTGGCAACATTCGCATTAGGCCTAGATCTTCCATAATCTGGTGTGTTGCACCATCTTCACCAAGAGTTATGCCTGCATGTGATGCACAAATTTTTACGTTTGTTTCGGAGTAGGCTACTGACTGGCGTACCTGGTCGTAAACACGTCCGGTAACAAAGCCCGCAAACGAACCTACAAAAGGGATTTTTCCCGAAACGGCCAAACCTGCGGCTGTACCTATCATATTTGCCTCGGCAATTCCGCACTGAATGAATCTTTCCGGATGTTCGGCCGCAAAGGCATCCATTTTTAGAGAGCCTGTAAGGTCTGCGCAAAGTGCTATAACCTTTTCATCTCTTTTACCCAGTTCAGAGAGCCCTGCTCCAAATCCTGAACGTGTATCTTTGTTTCCTTTATTTTCAAATTTTGCCTTCATACTCTTCTCGTTAAAAATCTCCCAGTGTCTCTTTTAGTTGTTCCAGTGCCCTGACTGTTTGATCTGCATTTGGAGCTTTCCCGTGCCAGTGGTGTGTACCCTGCATAAAATCAACCTCTTTACCCATCTCTGTCTTCATAAGCAACATCTTTGGTTTGCCATCTCCTGTACCATCAATTGCCCATTTGTATGCTGCCCTTATCTCGTCAAGGTTATGACCATCAACCACTTTGCAACTCCATCCAAAGGCATCCCATTTTGCTTTGAGATCTCCCAGGTCCAGAATTGAACTTACCGGACCGTCAATCTGTTGTCCGTTCCAGTCTGTGATTGCAATGAGCCTGTCTAGTTTATGCTGTGCCGCAAAAAGTGCCGCCTCCCAGATCTGACCCTCCTCACTCTCTCCGTCACCAATCAAAGCATAAATAAAATTCTCCTCTTTATTGAGGCGTTTTGCAATGGCTGCACCGCACGCAACAGAGAGTCCTTGTCCCAGTGAACCGGAAGCGGTGTGAACACCAGGCAGGCCTCTCTCTATTGAAGGGTGACCCTGCAGACGACTTCCGTATTTGCGGAATGTTGCAAGCTCCGTTACCGGAAAGTATCCGCTCCTGGCAAGAACGCTATAGTAAACAGGTGACAGATGCCCTGCCGAAAGAAAAAACATATCATTATTCTTGCCTTCTCTGTCCCATTGGGCAGGATTATGCTTAAGTGTTTCAAAAAATAGTACGGTCAGAAAGTCGGTACTGCTTAACGATCCGCCGGGGTGACCTGAGCCGGCCATACTTACCATTCGGATAATATCTCTTCTAACCTGAGAAGCAATATCTTTTAAATTTGCTGTTTCAGCCATTATTTTCTTTAAATTTATCTATGTTCGGCAAAGATAACACCAAAGTCATAATTTTGGAATTATTTCTATCTTTGCACCCACAATAACCCCTTACTCGTTAAATGAAGCATATTAGGAACTTTTGCATAATTGCACACATAGATCACGGTAAAAGCACACTGGCAGACAGACTTCTTGAGTGCACCCATACCCTTTCGGCAAGGGATATGGATAACCAGGTACTGGATTCTATGGATCTGGAGAAGGAGAAGGGAATTACAATTAAGAGTCATGCAATCCAGATGGATTACAAGTACAAGGGGCAGGATTATATTCTTAACCTTATTGACACTCCCGGCCACGTTGACTTCTCATATGAGGTGTCACGCGCCATTGCATCCTGCGAGGGGGCTCTTCTTATTGTAGATGCTACTCAGGGAATTCAGGCACAGACTATATCAAATCTTTATCTGGCAATAAACCACGACCTTGAAATAATTCCTGTTCTGAATAAAATTGACATGGATGCCGCTATGATAGACGAGGTTAAAGATCAGATAATTGAACTTATCGGATGTGATAGCGAAGATATCCTTTTGGCCAGTGCAAAAACCGGACAAGGTGTGCCGGAGATTCTTGAGGCTATCGTCGAAAGGGTTCCTGCACCAAAAGGTAATGAGGATGCCCCTTTGCAGGCACTTATCTTTGACTCTGTTTTTAACTCTTTCAGAGGCATTATTGCCTATTTTAAAGTAGAGCACGGAGTAATAAGAAAGGGCGATAAGGTCAAATTTTACAACACAGGCAAAGAGTATGAAGCCGATGAGGTAGGCAAGCTCCGTCTTAAGATGGTACCTACCGGAGAGGTTGGAACAGGTGATGTGGGTTATATAATTTCGGGTATAAAAACCGCAAGTGAGGTTAAGGTGGGAGACACAATTACCCATCGTGACAGACCTTGTTCAGGTTCAATTGCAGGTTTTGAGGAGGTTAAGCCCATGGTATTTGCCGGGCTTTATCCTGTGGAGGCTGACGAATATGAGGATCTAAGAAGTTCACTTGAAAAATTGCAGCTTAACGATGCCTCTCTGGTTTTTGAACCGGAATCTTCGCTGGCATTGGGATTTGGATTCCGTTGCGGATTCCTTGGACTTTTGCACATGGAGATTGTTCAGGAGCGTCTGTACAGAGAGTTTGATATGGACGTAATCACAACTGTACCTAACGTATCATATAAAGTTTTCACCACTCAGGGCGATAAACTTGATGTCCACAACCCGTCAGGTCTGCCTGCGCCAACTCTAATTGACTATATAGAAGAGCCTTACATAAGAGCACAGATAATTTCAAAATCTGAGTATTTTGGAGTAATCATGAAACTTTGTCTTGATAAAAGAGGGGTACTCATAAGTCAGCATTTTCTTACAAGTGAAAGGGTGGAGCTTAACTTTGACATGCCTCTGGCCGAAATTGTCTTTGATTTTTATGACAAGCTAAAATCGGTATCACGTGGATATGCCTCTTTTGACTACCACGTAACCGAGTACAAGGAGGCAAGTCTTGTAAAACTGGATATCCTACTTAACGCTGAACCGGTTGATGCGCTATCATCGCTTATACACCGCGACCATGCCTATGACTTTGGCCGCCGTATGTGCGAAAAGCTAAAAGAGCTAATACCCCGCCAGCAATTTGATATTGCCATTCAGGCAGCAATCGGCTCAAAGATTATCGCCCGCGAAACCGTAAAGGCTGTCAGAAAAGATGTGACAGCTAAATGTTACGGTGGTGACATCTCCAGAAAGCGTAAACTCCTTGAAAAACAGAAAAAAGGTAAGAAGCGCATGCGCCAGGTTGGAAACGTAGAGGTTCCGCAAAGCGCCTTCATGGCGGTCTTGAAACTGGACTAGTACAATTTATCCCCTGTCAGTAAAGGTGCCTAGGTAACATATTTACCCCGCTTATTAATACAGCCGGTTAATTTATACAGCAAGTAATAAATTAAGCATGTTATTATTTCAGCAGGGTAATAAATATATCTTTCTGCAATTATACCGACAGATAATGCACATCAGACTCTCAGAATACCATCGCCCGGAATACCATCGCCCGGAATATCGGTTTCTAATAGGCTCTCATCTGATATGTGGATGAGTCCCTCCCTCCGCAATTAGTGAATTTTAAGTGACATTGTATTTGTTTGATTGTTAGATATTTGCAAATCCAATATCTGTTAATTCAGGGGTATTGATTATGTAACGTGCTGTTTGCCTGCGACATGTGTTAACACTTAAAATTTTCAGGCATAAATGGCGACGAATGTATAATAATAAAAGAGGCTGCCAATTATTAGGCAGCCTCTTGCTATTTGTGGTTTTTTCCTTTTGGTTATTCCGTTTTGGTATTACCGTTCAGGTTTACCTTTTGGTTATACTGTTTTGGTATTGCCGTTCAGGTTTTAACCTTGATTAGTCTCTGAATTTTGCAAATTCGATATCGTTCTGAGCACGTGCTTTCAAAGCGTCGTTTTTGTAAACAATTTCGAGTTGTTTTGCAACCTCAGTCATGTTACCCTGGCGGGCAGCTATGATTGCTCTCATGTATGCAGAATGAGCACATTTGCAAGTGATTGCAGCAGATGCTTTGTCAAGCTGGTTTGTAAGAATGTATGCAAGACCTTCGTTCTCGTTCTTTGTTCCGGCCAGTTTGTTTACTGCATCATTGTACTTACCATTGAGGATGTCAATGATTGCTGCATTTTGCTTAGCCTCTTTCAGATCTGATTTTGCAAACATTTCGGCAGCTGCTTTGTAATCTTTATCGCGAAGTGCAATAACACCGGCGTTGTTCAAATAGTAACCTGAAGTCTTGTTGGTAACTTTTGCATGAGCTGCTTTTGCTTCTGCAAGTTTACCGTTGTCAAGAGATACAGCTGTAAGGTTGTTGTAAGCGCGGTCACACTTGAATTTATCACCTGCTTTCTTGTAAAGGACAGCTTTGGTATCGTAATCTTTAACAAGGGCTGCTGTGTAAAGAAGTGCTTCAACATCCATAATTTCGATGTTTGATTTGGCAAGATCCTTAAGCTCCTCGTCTGAGTAGTTTGTGTAGTCAACATTTGCAATCATTCTTGCTCTTCTTAATTCAGGAAGAATTTTGTCAGCAAGAGTGCTGAATACCTTAGACATATTTCTGATTTCCCTTTCACGTACCAAAGGGTCGCTGTACATAGAGAGAACGCGAAGGATAAGCTCTTTGTCCTGAATTGTAGATGCAGCAACAAGCTCCTGAAAACCTTCCCAGTCTTCTGCTATGGTTGAAACATTAACGGGAGCAGTTACAGGTACATTTTTAGTTATTTTGTCAAATGCTGTTTTTGCAGTCTCACCACGCTTGTCAGAAAGTTTTGTGTTGAGTTTTGTAGGTCCGTCCGGTGAAGCATAGGCAACGATGTCAGTACTTTTAACCTCTCTTTTTTCATCCTTTTCAATAGAAGCAAGGAATTGCTCGAACTCTTTAATCTCGGCTTTGGTAAGCTCTTTAGGGCGAACAACCGGGCTATTGATTGTGTAAAGAATTTGAGTCTCTTTCTTCTCTCTGATTACCTTCTGATAATTATTTGAAGTGATGGCTGTTATTCCATCTGTGTGAACAAGCTTATAAGTAATGTTTGCTCCGTCTGCAAGTTTGTAAGGTGCAGGGAAATCGTATTTTTTAAGTTTGTTCCAAACAGCAACTCTTAGTTCCAGATGAGATTTTTCCATTCCCGGCTTGTATGCAAACTTAACAGTATTGCTGGCTTTACCTCCGGTTGAATAAATAGGCTGGAAATTATCGGTAACCTTTTCACCTTGAAGTTTGAATGCAGGTGCGGCAACCTCTCCGCCTTGATAAACCAATACAGGAATTACTTCGAGAATAGCTCTTGGATGGAAATATTTCTCAGGGAAGTTCATTGTGTAGGTGGCTGTAATCTCATCAGCAACTACTTCAAGTATTTTGGGATTACTTTCAACACTCACCAATTGAGCATTTTTCGCCATCTTTGAAGGATTACTGCAGGATGCAATAGATAGCCCCATGACGGCAACCGCTAAGATTTTAAATAAATTTTTTTTCATTCTGGATGTATTTAGTTGTTTAATTCTAATTCTTTTAAATTTCGTTGGGACTACCCCATTATTGCAAATATAGGCAAAAAGTTTTACAAAACCATACTACATAAGCCCTTTAGCCTTTAAAAACTCAATGTCATCAGGGATGTCAACTGAGAATGAGCTATGGACAGTTTTTTGCACCACAATTTTTATACCATTTTCAAGCCAGCGAAGCTGTTCAAGGCTTTCTGCAATCTCAAGAATCCCCGGATTAAGCTTGTTTATTTTAATTAGTGCATCACGGGTATAACCATACAAACCGATATGTTTGAAGAAGTCGAATTTTTCGATCCATTTTTCAGCAGGAACATCCCTAACGAAAGGGATAGGTGAGCGACTGAAATATAAAGCATTGCCGTCTGTTCCAAATACTACTTTGGGGGTGTTGGGGTTAAACAACTCCTCTTTGTCATCAATTTTTTTTGCAAGAGTAGCAATCATAGTGCCCGGAGTGTCAAAACAGCCGATAAGCTCTTTTAACTGCAGCGGTTCGATAAATGGCTCGTCTCCCTGAATGTTAACAACAACATCGCAAATCTCACTTGAATCCTTCTCTATTTTATACATTGCCTCCAGAACACGACTTGTGCCATTAGGATGGTCAACCGACGTCATTACTGCATTACCTCCGCTTTTAGCTACGGTATCATAAATTCTGTTGTCGTCCGTTGCAACATAAACACTTTCAAAAACCTCCCTGCACCTTGCATATACCCTCTCAATCATGGTAACTCCACCTATCAGCGCCAGAGGTTTACCGGGAAAACGTGTAGATGCGTATCTTGCTGGTATGATTGCCAGAATTTTCATTTTCTACCTTTTAAATTTCCCAAAGGTATAAATTTTATCTATTTTTGTGTGCTATGGATTTAAGGTCAATAAAGCAGAGATTCGATATAATAGGAGACAACCAGGCGCTCAACAGAGCACTTGAGATTGCCGTGCAGGTTGCTGCTACCGACCTCTCAGTACTTGTAACAGGAGAGAGTGGAGTTGGCAAGGAGGTAATACCACAGATTATCCATATTAACAGCCCCAGGAAACACAGTCAGTACATTGCCGTAAATTGCGGAGCAATACCAGAAGGAACAATTGATTCAGAGCTGTTTGGCCATGAGAAAGGGTCGTTTACCGGTGCGTTTGAGACAAGAAAGGGATACTTTGAAGTGGCAAACGGAGGTACGCTTTTTCTGGACGAAGTTGCAGAGCTTCCTCTGTCGACACAAGTGCGCCTTTTAAGGGTAATCCAGTCAGGCGAGTTTATAAAGGTAGGCTCATCAAAAGTTCAAAAGACAGATGTAAGGGTTATTGCCGCAACAAATGTAAAATTGCAGAGAGCAATTGAACAGGGGAGGTTCCGCGAAGATTTGTACTACAGACTAAATACCGTTCCAATCGTAGTACCTTCATTAAGGGAGAGGAAAGAGGATATTCATATGCTCTTCAAAAAGTTTTCGCTGGATTTTGCAGATAAATATATGATGCCATCTATCCGCCTCACTCCGGATGCTGTCATTATGCTCGAAAACTACAGATGGCCCGGTAATGTAAGGCAACTTAAAAGCATAGCAGAACAGATATCAGTTATTGAACACAACAGATTGATTGGCCCTGAGCTGCTGAATAAGTATCTTCCTCCGGATTCATCTAACAATTTACCGGTTAGAACGGAGGGTCACGCAAGCGACTATCTTACAGACAGAGATATTATTTTCAAGATATTATATCAGTTAAGGCAGGAGGTTGAGGAACTTAAAATTAAACTTTCCAAAGATCAGGTAATTCCACCAACAAGAATTTCGACCGGGAAAGAGATTCAGACCAACATAGGAGATTCCTCAATTGTTGACTACGAAGAGGACGACTTTACTGAGACACTTTCAATTTCTGAAGTAAATTCCGATCTGATCAAAAGAGCTCTGGAGAAAAACAACGGGAAGAGAAAACTTGCCGCTCAGGAGTTAGGAATATCAGAAAGGACCCTGTACAGAAAAATCAAGGAGTTGAATCTGGACTAAATTGCTATATTTGGACTAAAGGTTTATACAGAGAGAAATGAAAAAGTATTTATATATAATAGCAGTACTGTTTATTTTAACTTCTTGCGGGATTTACTCCTTCTCGGGGACATCAATTCAGCCCGACGTTACTTCGATAACCGTATATAATATCGAAAACAGGGCAATGAGGGTTAATCCTGCTTTGAGTAATGCACTTACAGAGGAGCTTAAAGAGAAGTATCGCCGTTTCACAAAGCTTCGCCTTGAGAATGACAGGGGCGATCTGCAGGTAGAGGGGCAGATAACCAGTTACGAAACAGTCTCTATTGCTGTTACCGCACAGGAGGTTGCCGCACAGAACCGTTTAACTGTGACGGTTAAGGTAACATTTACTAATGTAAAATACCCCAAAGAGAATTTTGAAAAAAACTTTGCTGCATTTGAGGACTACCCATCAACATCGTCGCTGGACGCAGTAGAGGCACGACTGGTAGAGAGTATTGTGAAGAAGCTGGTTGAGGAGATTTTTAACGCAACCGTTGCAAACTGGTAAATATGTCAAATTTGGATTTACATAAACTTGAAAAGTATATTGAGAGATATCCTTGGTACTCTGCGGGATACCTTGAAATTTTCAGACGTATGTCAATCATGGACGAAGATGCAGGCAACTCATTTCTGGCAAAAGCAGCATCACGTGTTTACTCGCGTTCTGTTTTATACAAGGTTAAAACGACCAGAGGGGGGTTAACAGCTCCCGAAGATATCATTGAGATATTTGACGAACAACCGGACTCTTCACCTAAAAATGAGGTAGAGACCTTAATTAAGCAATCTTCTGATGAGACAGCAGTAGCAAAACCTACAGAGAATATTGTACCCGGGTCAGGCTACACTGCCGATGAGATAAAGGGGTTTGAAGATGGAGACGAGATAGTACTTGACGAGATGTCAGATCTTGTTCCAGGAACAATGCCCCGCTTTGTGCTTGCCGGAGGGGATTATTTCTCGAGAGAGGAGTTTTCTCAGATTGATCTGGATCGTTCAAAGCCGGTGGATAACTTTATTGTAGAAAAGCCCTCCCTGTTAAGAGCATCACCAAATTTTAAAGAACACCATAGTGTCCCGGAAGTAGAGATAGATACAGCAGAGCTTTTTGATGACTCCTCATTTTACACTGAAACGCTTGCAAAAATATATCTGGATCAAGGTTTTTACAAAAGAGCATTAGATGTTTATGCAAAACTTATTTTGTTATATCCGGAAAAAAGTGCTTACTTTGCGACCCTTGTAAAAGAGATTAAGAACAAATATAACAACTAATATTATGTATACCGTAATAGCTATCCTTATCGTCATCGCAAGTATATTGCTGACAATAGTAGTGTTAGTGCAGAATTCGAAAGGTGGCGGACTAGCAGCCAACTTCGCATCAGGCAACCAGACATTTGGTGTTCGTCAAACTGCCGACTTCCTTGAAAAGGCAACATGGACACTTGCAATCTCAATTTTGGTTTTGTGCGTTCTTGCTACAGCATTCGTTTCAACAGGAAGCAGCAGGAAGCAAAACGCAATTCAGCAGAGAATAGAACAGTCGGCTCCGACGCAAGGTCAGCCGGAATTTCCAGTTAATCCTGCCCCTGCAACACCTGAAACACCATCGGGGACAGAAAATTAATAAAAATTTTCTCACAGTATATCAGCTCGTTACGCAAGTAACGGGCTTTTTTTGTGAAAAAATTTAGTACTATGTGATACAAGGTATTAAAAAATGTATATATATTTGCAGTACCAAATTCTATGTAAAATTAAATAGGTTAAAAATGAAAAAGGTAGTAACAGTAGGTATAGGCGGAAGAAGCTTTGTAATAGATGAGGACGCTTATCAGAAATTAAATCTTTACCTCACCCGTTTTAAAGAGAAGACGGGAATGGGTGTACAGTCAGGTGATGTTATGGAAGATCTGGAACAAAGAATTGCCGAGCTTTTTACTGAGGCGCTTGGAACCAGATATCAGGTTGTAAACATCACAATGGTCAACAACATTATCTCTCAGTTGGGAATGCCTGACGGAGGGCAGATGGAGGATGACTTTGGTGTTAAAAACGAGCCCTTTTATAACATGGCCGTTAAGAAACTTTACCGTAATCCGGACGACAAGGTAATCGGAGGAGTCTGCAGCGGGATGGCACTTTACCTCAATATAGATGTTGTTCTTGTGAGGGTACTCTTTTTTGTAGCAATATTTATGGGCAGTGTTGGCTTCTGGGGTTATATTATCCTTTGGATTATTGCTCCTATGGCATATACAGCAGCACAGAAATGTGAAATGAGAGGTTTACCGGTAACAGCCGAAAACCTGAGGAAATTTTCTACTTACAGATAATTGGGAGGGGTTATGAACGAGATTAATACAGACAACATAAAATCGCAAATGCGAAAAGGTGTTTTGGAATACTGCATTTTGAGTATTCTTAACAACAACGACGCATACGCATCTTCGCTCATAAGCGAATTGAAGGATGCGAAGATGATAGTGGTAGAGGGAACTCTCTACCCGCTGCTCACAAGGCAGAAAAATCAGGGACTGTTAAGCTACAGATGGGAAGAGTCACAGCAGGGGCCTCCAAGAAAATATTATGCAATAACCGATAAAGGTAGGGAGTTGCTTGCAGAGATGGATTCAGCGTGGATAGAGATAGTTGAAACAATCGCATTAATAAGAAATAACAAGAAATAAAATGAAAAAGGTTGTCAAAGTAAGTATCGGAAATCTTGCCTTTACTATTGAAGAGGAGGGATTCCTCATCATTAAAGGTTACCTTAACGAACTTCACGATCATTACGACACTAAAGAGAACGGCCAGGAGATTATTGAAGGCATAGAAGAGAGGATGGCCGAACTGTTTGTTGAAAAGTGCGGTGCAAACAATGTTGTAACATCATCTGCAATTAAAGAGGTGATCTCAATTCTGGGCAGACCCGATGTAATTGACGAAGAACAGAGTTACTCAAGTAGCACAACTTCATCGTCATACAAAAACAAAATTCCCAAGAGACTTTTCAGAAATCCGGATAACAAGGTGCTGGGCGGAGTATGTTCTGGTCTGGCAGCATACACATCTATAGACACAACACTTGTCAGGGTACTGTTTGTGCTGCTCTTTATCGGCTTCTCTTTCTTTGGCCTAATGCATGTTGGCGGTGGAGGCTTTATGATTTTCGCATACATTGTTATGTGGATTGCTATACCCGAGGCCAGGACAGTTGAGCAGCGTTGTGCAATGTACGGAGAGCCATTGGATTTGAATAATTTCCAAAGACAGATGGAGAGTGGATTTAATCAGGCCGGTAAAGGTATTAGAAGAGCAGGAAGAGAAGGGGTAGAGGCAATGAGTGCAATTGCGACAGTAATTTCAAAAATTGTGTCGGTATTTCTGATTGTCATTTCGCTTGGCGGCCTGATTTTCTTTTCATTCCTATTTTTAGGTGTTGAAATTTTCAAAGATGTGGTACCTGTAGATTTTCTTGACTATGTTAATATAGGCATTGAGAATCCTGTTTACCTGAAGATTGCATTTTTATGTATGATATTCCTTCCTTTTATAGGGATGCTGTACGGAGGAATCCATCTACTATTTGGTTTCAGACCTCAGGGAATTCGCCCAGGTCTTATAATATTTATATTGTGGATAATATCAATTTTTACCTTTGGAATCCTGGCTACTAAAGCAAGCCGACCTTTCTGGAGTGATGCAAGGAGCGAACAGGAGGTTGTCATCAATGATAAGTACGACACTCTATATGTAAAATTTGAATCATCTACCGGAGTTCCATCCTCAAGAGTAATGCTGAATGCCGGCTACTCAGATTATACCCTGTTCTGGATGGAGGGTGAGAAGAATAGTCAGCAAATTGTTGCATTCCCGCATTTCAAGATTGTAAGGCAAAGCAAAGAGGAGGGGAGTCTGTTAATTGGCCGTACCGACTCTCACTCTTATACTTACTCGGAGGCTCTTGCCAAGGCACAAAAAAATCTGCCATCTTATGAGATAACAGATTCTCTTATAACAATCAAACCAAACATTTACAGTAAACAGAACAAGTTTGATGCAACATTCCAGCAAGTAATGCTCTACATTCCCGAAGGCGTTAAGGTAATTGTTACAAGTCCTATTGAGCACGACTTTGAAAGGCGTATTGAGAGAGATTGGATATTCAACTGTGACCGTAACAGGCGCTATGACGACAGATGGGAGGGCAGATACTATGATTTCAAAGAGAGAATAGAACGTAAAAAGGATAGAATAGAGCGCAGATTTAACTGATTACACCTAGTTCTTTTCCAACTTTAACAAAAGCATTTACGCACCTGTCAATATGCTCAGGCTCGTGTCCCGCACTGATCTGAACCCGGATACGAGCCTGATCTTTTGGAACCACAGGAAAGTAAAAACCAATAACATAAATACCCTCTTCAAGCATCTTTGATGCAAACTCCTGTGATAGCTTTGCGTCGTATAACATTACAGCACAGATAGCGGAGCGTGTAGGTTTAATATCAAAACCGGCACTCTTCATTTTATCAAGGAAGTAAGCTGTGTTACTGTGAAGTTTATCCTGGAGATGGTTGGTCTTTGACATCATATCAAACATCTCAATTCCCGCAGCAGCAACCATTGGAGGAATAGAGTTAGAGAATAGATATGGTCTTGAACGCTGCCTGAGCATATCAATTACCTCTTTTCTCCCGGTTGTGAAGCCACCGATGGCTCCTCCGAATGCTTTTCCGAGAGTTCCGGTGATAATCTCAACCTTACCCCTTAAATTGTATAGTTCGGTTGTTCCCCTTCCGGTCTCTCCAACAACACCGGCAGAGTGAGATTCGTCCACCATTATCATGGCGTTGTATTTTTCGGCAAGTTCATAAATCTTATCCAGCGGAGCAACATTTCCATCCATTGAGAATACTCCATCGGTTACAATCAGACGAAACCTCTGTGCCTGAGATACCTTAAGACAATTCTCAAGCTCCTCCATATTGGCATTTGCATAACGGTATCTTTGAGCTTTGCAAAGGCGAACCCCGTCAATAATAGACGCATGATTCAACGAATCTGAAATAATGGCATCCTCTTCAGAAAGCAGAGGCTCAAACACTCCACCGTTTGCATCAAAACAGGCAGCATAAAGAATAGCATCTTCTGTTCCGAAAAAATCAGAAATCTTTTTCTCAAGTTCCAGATGCAGATCCTGTGTACCACATATAAAGCGTACGCTTGACATCCCAAAACCGCGGGTATCAAGAGCCTTTTTTGCAGCTTCGATAAGGTTGCTGTTATTTGAAAGCCCAAGGTAATTGTTTGCACAAAAGTTGAGCACCTCCTGTCCGCTTGAAATTTTTATGTTTGCCTGCTGAGGATTAACAATAACTCTCTCTCTCTTATAGAGCCCTGCCTCCTGAATATTGGACAGCTCATTTGAAAGAAACTCCTTAAAATTTGTATACATATTGTTGATTTTAATGATTTTGTAACATTATAAATACAAAGTTAACAAGGAAATAGAAATTTTTGGCATAAAACTTGAAAACTATTTTTGTTTTTTAAGTTTTCAATATTACCTTTGCGCCCCAATTAAGAGTAATTATAAAAATGGATATAAGAGATAGAATAATAGAGGTGTCTACTGACCTTTTTCTCCAAAACGGATGTAAGTCCATAACAATGGATGATGTAGCCAAAGAGAACGGCATCTCAAAAAGAACGCTATATGAGCAATTTTCCGACAAATCACAATTGCTTGAGGAGTGCATTGAATTCATGAAAGTACAGATGATAGATTATTCAATGAGTCTGGAAAAGGAGTCCGAAAATGTACTTGACCTGCTTTTTAAGATTCACAACTCCCAATCAGACCTTATAATAAATCTTAAGATTAATTTTTTCCAGGAGCTTAGAAAATACTACTACGACCTATATAAGAAAACAGTAGAAAATGTGATGGTTTATCACATGGAGAGGATAAACGAATATATTGAAAAAGGTCAGAGAGAAGGATACATTATTAAAAATATTGACAATAAAATTGTCTCTAAAGTTGTAATTGAGATATCACATCTTTTAGAAAACTCCGATGTCTTTCCGGTAAAGGAGTATAAAAGAAAAGAGCTCTTCAAGGAGGTTGTTATTTTCTATTTCAGGGGAATAGCAACTGAAAAGGGGATCAAAACAATAGACGAATATTTAGAAAATTCAAATTAATTAAATTATGAAATTAAGGACAAAAGTAACCATTGCACTTACACTTTTGATGACTGTTGCCGCCGGCAGCAGCCTGTTTGGACAACATTCAACAACAGGAACCCTTACGCTGACAATTGACCAGGCACTTGAAATAGCCGTTAACGAGAACCTTAGCGTTAAAATTGCAGATGAAGAGATAAAAAGAGTTGACTGGCTTAAGACAGAAAACTGGTACTCGCTGATGCCCTCTTTAAGCGCAAATGCACAGTATACAAACAACATCCTCAAACCGGTATTCTTTTCGGATTTTTTCCCCGGAGGCAAGATGGAGATTGGTGCAACAAACAGCTATGCTGTTAATGGAGTAATGCAGGTACCAATATTCTCGCTAGCTCTGTTTAAAAGCATTCAACTTTCTGAGCTTGACCTCAAGAACGCACTTGAATCGGCAAGGAATACCAAAATTGAGTTAATATCACAGGTTAAAAACTCTTTCTACGGGATACTTATGCTTGAGCAATCACTGGAAGTACTGCAGGAGAGCTATAAAAATGCTGGTCAGACAGCACAGAATATAAAAAATATGTACGATAACGGTCTTGCATCGGAGTATGATAAGATAAGATCAGATGTTGCTGTAAGAAATCTACTTCCAACCATAACACAGGCAACAAACGGACTGGAACTGGCAAAAATGCAGTTAAAAGTACTATTATCACTTGATCTTGATACCCCTCTGGAGGTGGCAGGCAACATTTCTGATTATGAAACGGAGATAGCTGCATTTCAGGGAATGGGATCAATGATCCTTGATAATAACAGCTCCCTCAGAAGTATTGATATACAACTGGAAAAGTTGTGCAAAACTTATGAACTGATTAGGTCTCAGAGGCTCCCCTCTCTTGCAGGTTTTGCAAATTACCAGCTGCAGATGCAGAGCGAAGAGTTTACTTTTAACAGACTCTGGACAAATTCAGTGGCAGTAGGTCTTGCGCTTCAAATACCAATTTTCAACAAGTTATCAATCTCACTTAAAGAGAAACAGACAAAGGTTGGAATAAGACAAATGAGCTATCAGAGAGAGATGGTTGAAAACAATCTCACATTGGCACTAAGGAATTCTCTTAACGAGATGAATAGAGCCAAAATACAGCTTGAGTCTGATAAAGAGGCTGTTATGCAGGCCAGAAAGGGATATGAAATTGCAAAAGTAAGGTATTCAACAGGAACCGGTACTCTGCTTGAGCTAAACGATACTGAAGTTGCACTTACCAGATCACAACTAAACCTTAACCAAACAATTTATGACTTTATAAAGGCACGAAATGAGTTCGAAAAGGTAACAGGTCGTGAGACAATAGAAAAAATCAATAACTAATGGAAAACAAATTATTCAGAAATATGAAAAAAATAGCATCTCTATTACTAATCGGTACTCTGGTACTTGCATCCTGCTCAGGCGAAAAGGATACAGCAGAGTCCACAGAGAAGAACTTTCCGGTAAAGGTTGCCGGGGTTGAAATGGCTCAGGTAAGCCAGGTAATTGAATTCACAGGCAACATAGAGCCGATGGTTAAAAACTACATTTCCAGCTCTGCAGCACAACGTGTAGAGAAGATTTATGTTGAGGTAGGTAGTCGTGTTACCAAAGGACAATTACTTGTTCAGATGGAGAGTATTAACTATGCACAAGCCAGAATTCAACTTGAAAACCTTAAGCTGGACCTTGCGAGGATTGAAGCGCTCTACAATTCAGGAGGAATAGCCGCTCAGCAGTACGATCAGATGAAGACACAGGTAAAAGTTGCAGAAGAGAGCATTGCCAATCTTGATAAAAACACAAAACTTCTCTCTCCGATTGACGGTATAATTGTTCAAAGAAACTTTGACAACGGTGACCTTGCAACAGGCCAGCCGATATTGGTAGTTATGCAGATGCAGCCTGTAAAGATTCTTATCGGAATTTCCGAAGAGTTTTTCCCTCAAGTAAAAATTGGAACACCGGTTGAGATTTCGCTTGATATCTATCCTGCGAAAAAATTCAACGGGAAAGTTATGCTCATTCACCCAACAATCGACCCATCAACAAGGACATTCCAGGCTGAAGTAAGAATTGAAAATCCTTCACTCCAGATGCGTCCCGGTATGTTTGCAAGAGCGAAGGTTGATTTTGGAACTAAAGACAGAATTGTAGTACCGGACAAAGCGGTTATTAAACAGCAGGGTACAAACGACAAGTATGTGTTTGTTCTGGACGGTGATGTTGTAAGGTACACAAAGGTAGAGTTAGGAAAACGAGTTGACTCAATTTATGAAGTACTTGGCGGGCTTGAGGTTGGTCAGAAAATAGTTGTTGCAGGAAACACCGCCCTGATAGATGGTTCTAAAGTTCAGATTACAGAGTCTGACCTAAACATTAAGTAAAATAAGAATAAAATAATTACTGATGAAAATATACGAAAGTGCAGTAAAAAAACCGGTTACTACGGCCCTCATCTTTGTAGGGATAATGGTATTAGGTCTCTTCTCTTTCTCAAGACTTTCGGTTGACCTATATCCCGAGATAGAACTCAATGCGGTTATGGTAATGACCACATACTCAGGAGCGAGCGCATCCGATATTGAGCAGAATGTGACCAAAAGAATGGAGATGTCACTAAGTACGGTGTCTGACCTCAAAAAGATAACATCTGTATCGAAAGACAATATCTCTTTGATTACAGTAGAGTTTGAGTATGGGACTGATATGACCGAAGCGGTTAACGATATCCGCTCTGTTATTGATATGCTCAGGAACTTCTTACCCGAAGGGGTTGAGAATCCTGTAATTCTCAAGTTTAACTCAACAATGATTCCTGTTGCCTTCATCTCTGCCAGGACAACGCAGAATGAGCAGGGGCTCTACAAAATTCTTGAAGATAAAGTTGGTAACCCAATTAACCGTATTGACGGAGTGGCTTCGGTCTCTATTTCAGGTGCACCTCAGAGAGAGATACAAGTGTTGACCGACCCAAGAAAACTTGAAGCTTACAGACTTACAGTTGAGCAGGTTGCCGGAGTTCTTGCAATGGAAAACCGTAATATACCGGGTGGAAATATTGATATAGGATCGGAGACCTTCTCTGTTAAAGTTGACGGGGAGTTTAAATCGAGTGACGAAATCAAAGATATTATTGTAGGCAGTTTTAATGGACGCAGTATCTATATAAGAGATATTGCAATAGTTAAAGACACTCTTAAAGAGAGGGCCACCGAAGTGCTTACAAACGGAGAGCGGGCTGCCACAATAGTAGTTCAGAAACAGTCCGGTGCCAATGTTGTAGATATTGCAAACAAAATACAATTAGAGCTTGAAAGAATCAAACCGCTTCTTCCTCCGGATATTCAGCTTGAGATGGTTCTTGATACATCGGAATTTATAAAGGGAAGTATAGGGTCACTTACTGAAACGGTGCTTCTTGCAGGATTATTCGTAATGATTGTGGTACTGTTCTTCCTTGGAAGATGGAGAGCCACCTTTATTATCATACTCACGATTCCGGTTTCGCTAATTGCCGCATTTATCTATCTGATGGTATCGGGTAATACTCTTAATATCATATCATTAAGTTCGCTCTCCATTGCCATAGGTATGGTGGTGGACGATGCTATTGTGGTACTTGAGAACATCACCTCACATATAGAGAAGGGTAGTAAACCAAAAGATGCTGCAATTTACGCCACAAATGAGGTGGCAGTTGCAGTAATTGCCTCTACCCTAACCATTGTGGCGGTATTCTTTCCATTGACAATGGTTTCGGGACTTGCAGGTATAATGTTCAAGCAGCTTGGATGGATTGTTACCATAATTATAACAGTATCAACAATTGCAGCTCTTACACTTACTCCAATGTTGAGCTCAAAAATGCTCAGAAAGGACCCTAAGAGAAGCAAGGCATTCATGTTCTTTTATGCACCGATAGAGAGAGGGCTTGACGGACTGGACAGAGCATATGAGAGGTTCCTCACCTGGGCACTGGGCCACAGATTACTGGTTATCTTTTCGGCATCGGCTCTGTTTATATCAAGCCTTTTGCTCCTGACAAAAGTAGGAACAGACTTCTTCCCTGCAGTGGACAATTCGCAAATAGGGGTAACAGTAGAACTGCCGGTTGGGACCAGAGTTGAACACTCAAGAGAACTCAACCAATATCTGTACAACCAGTGGAAAGATAAATACCCCGAAATTGAGGTAATGTCAACCACTATGGGGCAATCAGACGGATCAAACATATTCCTTTCAATGGGCAATTCAGGTACGCACCTAATCTCATATACCATGAAGCTAACTCATGTAAATTCACGTCAAAGGGATATATTTGAGATATCTGACCTAATGAGAAAAGATCTTGAAGCAATTCCTGAGATCTATAGATTTGAGGTGATGCCGGGAGGTTCAAATGAAGGTATGGGAACAGGTGGTTCATCTCTGGAGATGAATGTGCTAGGGTACAATATGGAGGATGCTGAGATGGTTGCACATCAGGTTGCCGAAATAATGAAGAACACAGAGGGTCTTAGAGATGTTAAACTCAGCCGCGAGAACTACATGCCTCAGCTTAAGGTTCAGTTTGACAGAGCCAAGCTGGCATTGAACGGAGTAAGTCTTACAAGTGCAGCAACTGCTGTAAGAAACAGAATTAACGGTATAATCACCACACAGTTCAGAGAAGATGGAGACGAGTACGACATTGTTGTGAGAGATGAGGTTAAGTTCAGATCCAATATAGATGATGTTAAGGCCATACTATTGTATAACAACCAGGGTAAAGCCATAAGATTAAGCGAGGTGGCTGATGTTATAGAGGATTTTGCACCACCATCAATTGAACACCTTGACAGGGAGAGGGTTGTGAAGATTACCGGGTCGGTTTACAACAGGCCGCTTGGAGATATTGCCGCTGAGGTAACAAAGGCGGTAAACGAAATATCACTTCCGGCCAACATTGTGATTAAAACATCCGGAGCTTACGAAGAGCAACAGGAGTCCTTTATGGACATGATAACTCTTTTGTTACTGGTAATTATGCTTACCTACATTGTAATGGCAGCACAGTTTGAATCATTCAGAGATCCTTTTATAATAATGTTCTCGCTTCCATTTGCATTTACCGGTGTGTTTATAGCGCTCTGGTTAACCGGAACATCACTCAGTCTTATAGCACTTATTGGTGCGGTTATGCTTGTTGGTATCGTTGTTAAGAACGGAATTGTGCTTATAGACTACATTAATCTCAATAAAGAGAGAGGGATGAGTGTTATGAAGTCGGTTGTTTCAGGTGGAAAATCTAGGTTGAGGCCTGTGCTAATGACAACTGTTACAACAATTCTGGGCATGCTTCCAATGGCCATTGGAATTGGTGAAGGTTCTGAGATATGGCAGCCGATGGGTATTGCAATTATCGGAGGTCTTAGCGTATCAACACTTTTAACTTTGGTTGTGATTCCAACTATCTATACATCTCTGCACGTAAGGGAGATGTCTAAGAAGAGAAAAGCTCATGCAAAAAGTCTTAAATTTAAAACTGCACGATAATGAAAGCCGTAATGATAATATATAACCAGGCCCACTCAAGTGTGGTAATGGAAATTCTTGATAACTGTAGCATAAGGGGTTTTACTAAATGGGTTGATGTTCAGGGGAGAGGATCTGTAAAGGGAGAACCTCACTATGGAACCCATGCGTGGCCGGCCAAAAATATGGCAATTCTTGCTGTTGTTCCTGAAGAGATGTTGCCACAGCTTTTAAAAGAGCTAAAAGCCGAGAATAATGCTGCAAAGCAACAAGGTATGAGAGCATTTGTCTGGGAGGCAGAATCAGTTATTTAATTAAGGAGGGGCTCAGGCCCCTCTTCTTATTTATGCTCGGTTTTAAACAGTAAAACCTTAATAGGTTTTTTAAAAAAAACATGTTAATTTAGCACCTCAAATGTTTAATTTTAAAAAAATCAAAAAATGGCTATAGCAGTAAACGACTCAAATTTCAATGAAATAGTTATTAATTCAGATAAACCTGTATTGGTTGACTTCTGGGCTCCATGGTGCGGCCCATGCCGCATGATTGCTCCAATAGTTGATGAACTGGCTGTGGAGTACGAGGGTAAAGCAGTCATTACCAAATGTGATGTTGACTCTAACGAGTCTATTCCTGTTAAATATTCAATCAGGAATATACCTACAATTCTATTTTTCAAAAACGGTGAACTAAAAGATAAAATTGTAGGATCTACAACAAAGGCAGCAATTGCAGCCAAGCTAAATGATCTAATGTAAAAATAAAATGAAAAAAATTGCAGTAATAGTATTGGGAATCCTTATTCTGTCGGCATCGGCAACCGCTCAATCAAAGTTTGGAGTAAAGGGTGGCCTTAACTTCAACTCTCTTAAGGATATTTCAGAAAATGTAGATAATACCTGGAGCAAACAGACCGGTTACCATTTTGGTGTGACATATCAGTTTAAGGTTCCTGTAATAGGTATTGGACTGCAGCCCGATCTCCTTTTTGTAAGACAAGGTGCAGAGAATTCAATTGGTCCCAACCAAAGTTTCTACCTTGATTATCTTACTCTTCCTTTAAATATTCAACTTGGTCTGGATCTTTTGCTTATAAGGCCGTTTATAATGTTTTCTCCATATGTTTCGTATGCTGTAGGGAAGGGAGAGTCATTCGAAACTGCTGAATGGGACGACATAAACAGATTTGACTACGGCTACGGTATTGGTGCCGGTATAGATATATGGAAGCTGCAGGTTAGTGGAAAATATAACTGGGGCCTTGGAAAGTTGCAGTCTGCCGGTGACGGCGCAATTAACGGTGAAACATTTAAAAATGCAAAACTGCAAGGCTTTCAGCTTTCGGTAAGTATAATGTTTTAGGTTTTTTAAAGGATGGGAAAAAGGGTATGTGTTTACTGTTCATCCAGTAACATTCTTGAATCCAAATATACTGAGGCCGCCAAAGAATTTGCAAAGGCGGCTTCTTTACTAAATTACACTATTGTGTGCGGAGGTAGTATGAGAGGGTTAATGGGTGTAATAATTGATACTGTTCTGGAAAAGGGGTCAAATGTTGAGGGGGTTATTCCCGGTTTTATGGGAGAGATGGAGCTGCAACACCCGAGCATGAAGCAATTGGAGATAGTAGAGACAATGAGCAGACGAAAGGAACTTCTAAGGGAGGACACTGACGCCGTTGTAGCTTTTCCCGGAGGGTTAGGAACACTCGAGGAGTTTCTGGAAACATACACTCTTAAAAGGCTTGGTCAATACGACGGAGCAGTAATAATATTTAATCAGGAGGGTTTTTATAATAAACTGATTGATCTTTTTGACTTTTTTGTTGAAAAAAACTGTCTAGGACAAAACTTTAGAGATAGTCTGATTGTTGTTGATACTGTTGAAGAATTAATCGATGCTATTGAGAACAGCAGCAGATCTGTACTTGAGGCAAAACACTATCTGCCGGCATAATAATGGAAATAAGCAAAATCCAGGATAGAATTAAAGTTGATCTTTTAGAGGTCAATAATCTTATAAAAGAGAGCCTTGAGAGCAACGTTGAGTTACTTAACACAATTAATAAATACCTTTTCGAGCTCAAAGGCAAGCAGATACGTCCAATATTAAGCCTGGTATCTGCAAAAGCATGTGGTATACCAAACTCCCTTACAATTTCGTGTGCAGCAGTTGCTGAGATGATACACACTGCAACATTACTCCATGACGATGTTGCCGATAATTCATCTCACAGAAGAGGTTCTCCAACCGTTCAGAATATGTACAGCCCCGCCTCATCGGTGCTTACCGGTGACTACTGGCTCTCAAAAGCACTTTCACTAATTGTAAAGCAACATAATCCAAGGGTTATGGGTTTCTTTACCAAGGCTGTAGAGGAGCTTTCAGAAGGAGAACTTTTTCAGATACAAAAAGCCTCCCGACTCGATACCACTGAGGAGGACTACTACTATATTATCTCAAGAAAGACATCTAGTCTTTTCGTAGCATCTGTTGCCAGTGCAGTCTATTCGGCCGGAGCATCAGAGAGTCTGATATCAGATCTTAGCAAGTATGCCTATCATCTGGGAATTGCTTTCCAGATAAGAGACGATGTGTTTGATTATATGCCCGATCTTGATACAGGCAAGATGGCCGGGACTGATATTAAAGAGAAGAAGATTACTTTACCGTTGATAAGCGCATTTAAAAACAGCTCTCCTGCAGAAAGAGACGAGATGTTAAAATTCATCAAAGACACAGACGGAGATTCAAACTCTTTGGTAGATAAAACACTTGAATTTGTTAAGAGATTCTCGGGAATTGAATCTGCGCAAAAATCACTTGCTCAACATTCGCGGATGGCTATTGAGGCTCTGGATAATCTAAATGATTCTGAATATAAAAAAGAGCTTGAGACTCTTGCTCTTTATGTTGGGAACAGGGTTGTTTAAATCTGACCCTCCAGCTCTTTAGCCGCGCTTTCAAGTTTTTCGTAAAATTCTAAACCAAAAGCAAATACTATAGGTTCCCTTAAGAATTTATAAACGGGAACACCTTCACTCCTCCCTTTAGCAAATGCATCTGTACAGATATGCCATTCATGCAGGTTAAGGGCTGTCATTCCGTTTGAAAGAGTTGAAACTCTTATAGGGTAAAGCCAGCAGGAAGCCGGCTTTCTGAATTGACTTTTTCCATCTCTGCAGGCCATCTCAATGCCGCAGAAACAATTGTCGTCTTTGTCAAAAACGGTGTAGGCGCACTCCTCTCCATCTATCAGAGGGGTAACCAGGTCACCATCGGTATCCAGAACAAAGGGACCCGACTCCTCAACGGAGCGGATCCCCTCATCTCTGAGATATCTTTTAAAATTTGGGTACTCACTGCTTAATAAATCACACTCTTCCTTTGAAAGTGGTGCTCCGCTGTCTCCAATTATGCAACATGCTCCATGGCATTTTGAAAGGTCACAAATAAACTTCTCAGTGAGAATAGCGGAGGATACCAGAAAATTATCAATCTCAATTATTGTGGTCATTAATCAGTGTTATATGGTTACTATTCTTTATTTCTTTTCAGCAGCAATGCCATTCATGATAATTTCAAACTGATTTCCCTGTTTGAACATCTCTTTCATGAAGTTCTGAAGTTTTGCAGGAGTAACAGCCTTAAGTGCTGTCTCATAAGTTGTATGGAGATCTTTACCGATCAGGTATCTGTTTGATATAGTACCAATCCAGTAACTATTCTCTCTAAGGTTTTGAGTATAATTCTTGGTCATGTACTCGACTGTCTTGTTGAAATCTTCTGCCTTAATGCCATTTTCAAGAACAAGTCCTATCTCTTTGTAAGCTCTTGCAAGAAGTCTGTCTCTAAGAGCAACATCGGTGTCAAAACCAAACAAAAATGAGAAGCTATCATCAGGATAGTAACTAAGACTCATATTAACACCTACACCGTATGTTCCCTGCTCTTCTTCACGGATAGTGCGGGTAAATACCATATCGAATATCTGTTTGGTCATACTGGCCATAATCAGATTTTCAACATTGTAAGGGATTTTACCTGTGTAAATAGAGTAGATAGTAGCCTTAGGCGTCTGCATCTCCTTTTCGAAGTGCTTTTGCACCTTTCCTTTTACCGGAACCATTCCAATGTTTTTCCAATCCTCTTTCTTGCCCTTGTTGCCCGGGAGTGACCCGATGTATTTTTCTACAAGTGGTTTAAGGGTTGCAGGGTCTACATTTCCTACAAACACAAATGTAAAGTCAGCTGCATTTGAAAAACGCTCCTTTGCAAGATTAAGAGTTCTGTCATAATCTACTTTATCAAGCATATCTGTGGTAATCCTCTTTGCATAAGGATTGTTGTTGTACAGGTATTTCTGAAGGGTATCAGAAAAAGCTGTCATAGGTTCAGATGCTGCATTTTTCAGAGCGGCCTCCATTCTTCCCTTAAATGACTGAAATGCCTCATCATCTTTTCTGAGTGACGTAAAGTAAAGGTGAAGAAGCTGCATTAAGGTTTCAATATCCTTAGGAGTGCTGTTTCCGGTAAAAGTTTCGCTGCTAGCTCCGATTGTAGGGCGTAAACCCACAAGTTTTCCTGCAAGCATTTTTCTTAAATCAGTTGCGCTGAAGTTGCCTAGACCTCCAATAGATATAAGGTCATTAATAACCTTGGTGTTAATAACATCTGAAATATCAGTCTGAGAGTAACCACCCCTGCTTACTGCCTGGAATACAATCTGGTCCTCTTTGAAATCAGTCTTCTTAACAACAACAGTTGCTCCGTTTGAAAGGTTCCATACAGTTCCTCCACTCATTGGCTCAGTAACTTCTGTGACAACTTTGCCGGATGTAGGTTCCTTTGAAATAAGTGGCTCGTTTGAAACAGTCTCCTTGTAAGCTTCCAGTTCGTCATCATGAGCATCCAGGAAAACAGCCAGAAGTTTCTCTTTTTCAGGAATAACTATACCCTCTTTCTTAGGCATCATAACCGCAACTACTACATTCTCTTCGGTTGGAAGCGACATTGCAAATGTATTTATCTGCTCAACAGGAATAGCCGGTGCAATCTGTTGCATCATAGCGTACTCCATCTCAATTCCAGGCAAAGCTTCATCTGTGAGGAAATGGTTTAAAATCTGATCTGTAAAATATGAATTGCTGAGTTTATCCCTTTCTTTGAAAGTCTGCTCAAGGCGGCTGATGTAGTTTGCCTTTGCTCTCTCATATTCCGATGGAGTAAAGCCAAATCTCTTCACCTTTTCTGCTTCGTGAACAATAGCTCTCAAAGCCTCTTCAATTCCACCGTCTTTTGCACCGGCAGAAATTCCAAAGGAGGCCTTTGTGTTTGAAACTATGAAATCACTGTGTGATGCCGAAGCTCTTGTGAACGGAGCATTTGCCTTTTGAGTAATCTCTGCAAGTCTGGAGTTGAGCATCATTGTGGTCATACTTTTGAGGTAGTTGTTTACCAGCGATGCAACGGTAGGTCTGAATTGCTTAGGCATTACATCATGCTTATACATAAGCATAACGCTGGTTCCTGTGGCCTCAGGGTCACTTACGACCGAAACAAGAGGCTCTTTTGTATTTGGAACTTCAAACTCCTCTCTTTTAGCCGGGTCTTTTGGTTTGGGAATTGCTCCGAATAATTTTACAATTTGTTTCTCTACAGCCTCAGGGTCTATATCTCCGACAACAATAATGCCCTGAAGATCTGGACGATACCATTTTCGATAATAAGATCTTAACTCTTCGTAAGTGAAGTTGTCAATAACAGATACAAGTCCTCCCGGAAGTCTGTGTGCATATTTGCTGCCCGGCATAATCTCCGGAAGCAAGGCTTCTATCATTCTCATCTGCGCGTTGCTTCTGGTGCGAAGCTCTTCACGAATTACGCCCCTCTCCTTGTCAATATCATCTTCATTAAGGGAGATAGAATTTGACCAATCATGAAGGATAAGCAGGCATGAGTCAATAATGCCTTGTCTGCTTACAGGTACGGCTGAGATATTGTAAACAGTCTGGTCAACGGCAGTATATGCATTCAGGTTTGCTCCGAATTTAACGCCGATTGTCTCAAGCCATGAAATAATTTTGTTCTCAGGAAAGTTTTTTGTCCCGTTAAATGCCATATGCTCGAGAAAGTGTGCCAGACCTCTCTGGTTCTCCTCTTCGAGTATAGCTCCAACTTTTTGAGCGATGAAAAATTCGGCCTGGCCCTTTGGTTCGGCGTTTTTCATTACAAAGTAAGTTAATCCGTTATCAAGTTTTCCGCTTCTTACCTTGGGATCCAACGGCAAAACCGGAGGCATCTGCGCCATTAACCCAAAAGTGAGAAAAAGCGAGGCCACTATAAGAAATAGTCGTTTCATAAGATTTTTAATGATTTAATTTATTAGATAGTACAAATGTAATTAATATTTTGCATCCTAATTTAGTTTTTTATATTTTTGTAATTACCCCTTTAATGAAACTAATTTTTTAATGTTCAATTTAATACTACACAAATGAAAAAGATCAAGTCATTTTTAGCCGTATGTCTGGTTACTGTTCTGACATTCGGTTCAGTTGCGGCTCAGGATATGCAAAGCGCAACAGATTTATTCAATGCTGGAGGGAAAGCTCTGAGTGAAAGCAACTATGTTGCCGCGATTGAGTCATTTAACAAATCACTAAAAATGCTTGAAACTCTCTCTGCAGAAGATCGTGCAGAAGAGGGAGATGCAATGATTAAGGAGTGCAAGGGTATAATCCCTCAGATTCACCTCCGTTACGGCAAAGAGCTTGCTACTTCGGGAGATGTAGACGTTTCGATAGTTCAGATTAAACTTGCAGCAGAGACAGCTACAAAATATGAGCAACCGGATGTTGTTGAAGAGGCTAATATGCTTATTCCTCAATTACTTCTTGCAAATGCTTCAAACTTGCTTAATTCAGGTAAACTTCCTGAGTCAATCGCAGGCTTCAAGAAGGTACTTGCAGTTGATCCAAAAAATGCAGATGCGTATTTTAGAATAGGAGTTGCAGAAACTCGTCTTGAAAACGAAGCCGGTGCTTTGGCAGCATTTGAAAAGGCAATGGAGCTTGGCGAAACTGAATCTGCACCAAGACAGATTGCTGTAATTTACCTTAAGAGATCTGCCGCTGCAACCCGTACAAGAAACTGGGCTGAGGTTTTTGAGAATGCAAAAAAATCAAATGATTACAATGAGTCACCTCAAGGCAATAAACTAGTAGGTCTGGCAGGTGTTCAGCTAAAAAAATATGATGAGGCAATTGCTGCTCTTGAGAGTTATTACGCAGTTGATCCTAATGCTCAGGATAAGAACGGAACAATTTACAACCTTGCTGTTGCTTATGAGGCAAAAGGGAATAATGCAAAAGCTTGCGGTTATTACAAGCAACTTCTAAATGATGCGACTTACAAACAAATCGCAGAATACAAGGTGAAAACTCAATTGAAGTGCAACTAAGAGAGTTAGAGATCTTAGCTCCGGCAAAAAACAGAGACATCGGCATTGCAGCAATTGATTGCGGTGCCGATGCTCTCTATATTGCAGGCCCGTCATTCGGTGCAAGGGAGGCCGCAGGCAACCCTCTTTCCGACATTGAAGCACTTGCTAAATATGCCCACAGGTACGGAGCCGGGGTCTATCTTACTCTGAATACATTATTATTTGAAGACGAAATTGAGAATGCTGTTAAGCTTGCCTGGGATGCATACGAGAGAGGTTGCGACGCGCTGATAATTCAGGATCTAGGTCTTCTCAATGCAAAGCTTCCACCTATACCCCTATTTGCATCAACCCAAACGAATATAAGAACCCTGCAGCAGGCAAAAATGTTGGAGTCACTAGGTTTTAACCGCCTTATACTGGCAAGAGAGCTCTCTTTGGAACAGATTAAGGAGATAAGTGATAACTGCTCAGTCCATCTTGAATGTTTTGTACATGGGGCACTTTGCGTCAGTTACAGTGGGCAATGCTATATGAGCAGCCGCATAACCGGTCGCAGCGGAAACAGGGGAGGGTGTGTTCAGCCATGTCGCTCAGATTACAACCTTATTGACAGTAACGGGAAAGTGCTTATTAAAGATAAGCCACTCATTTCGCTGAAAGATCTGAATCTTGCCGATTATATACCACAGCTGGCGCAAGCCGGAATAACATCATTCAAAATAGAAGGAAGGCTCAAAGGGGTCTCATACATCAAGAACATTGTGAGATATTACAGAGCTGTAACCGACAATTTTCTGGAAAACTATTCAGGTTTCAAGCAAAGCTCTCACGGGAAATTGCACGGTGGATTCATCCCAAGACCACTGACCACCTTTAACAGAGGTTACACAAATCTATACGTTGAAGGAAGCAGAGGAGAGTGGAACAGTGGCGACAGTGCAAAATCGGTAGGAGAGTACATAGGAAAAGTCGAATCAACCTCATCCGACAGCAGGGGAAATCTGGTTTTCAGTTATAAATCACAGGAGCGAATAGGTAATGGAGACGGACTCTGCTTTATCTCACCAAAAGGGGATGTAACAGGCATCAGGGCCAGCCTGGCTAAAGGGAAAACAGTTTATACAAACGACAAGATATCTGTACCTCCGGGGTCGGAGCTCTATCGAAACTATAACCACTCTTTTGAAAAGGAGCTGGAGAGCAATATGCCCAAAAGATTGATTGAGGTAAGAGTTAATTTTACCAATAAAGCCGGAGCAACAACCCTCGAAGGCATTAGAGAAGATGGAGAGAGAGTGTGTGTAGGTATTGAGGGTGTTTTTGAAAGGGCTCAAAACCGGGAGGCTTCGCTGTCGGCTATAAAACGACAAATAGAAAAGAGTACAGGAATTTACATATTTATCCTTGAAAGGACTGATATCGAAGAGGTTTTATTTTACCCTGCTTCTGTGCTAAACGAAGCAAGAAGAGCTTTGGCAGAAAAGTTAGAATCTGTTTTAATTACAAAAAACTCTAATGAAAAGAGTGCATCCGACAGAGCTTCGCTGGTAACACCCGTGATATTGAAGGGGAAGACTTTGGACTACCGCGCCAATGCAGCAAACTCATACACAAAAGAGCTCTATCGCCAGATTGGAGCAAACTCTGTGGATGACGCTTTTGAGATCAGCGCCCCGGAGGAGGCTGAATTGATGAGGTGTAAATATTGCATCAAGTTTGAACTTGGTACCTGCCCCTCAGAAGGGAGCAAGGTAAAATACAACGAACCCCTCTTTCTTGAAAATAGAGGAAAGCGATTTCGCCTTGGGTTTGATTGTAAGAATTGTGAAATGGTTATATTTGGATAAAACAAAACTGTATGCAGTTTGCCGAAATAGTAGGACAAAAAAAGATAAAGAGACAACTTGCCGCAATGGCGGATGAGGGGAGGGTGAGTCACGCAATGCTGTTTTGCGAAGAGCCCGGATATGGAGCACTGCCACTGGCAATAGCGTTTGCTCAGTACATGGCATGCCCTTCTAAAGAGGGAGGAGACTCGTGTGGAACATGCCCCTCTTGCAATAAGTTCAGAAAATTGATTCACCCCGATCTGCACTTTGCCATGCCTGTAAGTTCAACCAAAACCATAACAGCAGACAAGAAGCCGGTAAGTGACCTCTTTGCATCTGAGTGGAGGGAGATCATTGGTGAAAACTGCTATGTTACAGAGCAGGAGTGGTACGAGTTTATTGGAATAGAGAATAAATCGGGCATAATTGGTGTTAACGAAGCAGCACTTATATCACGCAAGCTTAGCCTTAGATCATTTGAAGGGGGCAAAAAATTTCTGATTATGTGGCTGCCCGAAAGGATGAATCAGGAGGCTGCAAACAAACTGCTTAAGTTACTGGAAGAGCCACCACCAGAGACTTTTATCTTTCTGGTAAGTGAGGCACCGGAAAGAGTTATATCGACAATTGTTTCACGATGCCAGATATTTAAACTTACGCCTGCCGAGACCGAAGAGCTTGCAGCAGAACTCACCGAAGAGTTTGATATTACACCGGATGAGGCTCGCTTTTGGGCAGGAATTTCCGGGGGCAGCTTAAGCAGATCCAGGGCTTTGATTGGGGAGTCAGGAAAAGAGAGCGAATTTTATCAGCCACTAACCGTTCTGCTTGAAGGGTGCGCAACAAAGGATCTGAAAAAAATAATTCAGTTTTGGGAAGAGATATCTCTTCTCGGAAGAGAGAAACAACGAACATTTTGTGAATACACACTAGAATTTTTAAGAAGATCCCTTATAACACAGGCTGGTACGCCACAGGTTTCAAATACCCCTCCTGCCCAGAGAGAGTTTATAAGGTATTGGGCAGGCAGGCTCAAGCCGGCATTCTTTGTAAAGGGATATGATGTTCTAAATAATGCACTTACAGACATTGACAGGAATGTAAACTCAAAGTATATATTTGCAGATCTTGGTAATCGCTTTTTTCTATCTTTGTAGTTTAAAATATGGATACACAAAACATAAAATATGATTGTACACGGGGCAGCATAACTGAACGTACTCCCGAAGGCGAGTTAAAGTTTGTATTTCAGTCTTGTTGTTGTAAACTAAGTGTCTTTGACTGGCTCAAAGATATCCCTGACGAACTTACCCAGGATACCTTTGAGGTAAGGTTCAAAAACACCAGAAAACTCTATTTCAAAAACACCTCCGGCATATCCATTCAGGTTGGTGATCTGGTAGTAGTAGAGGCTGCAAACGGGCACGATTTGGGCATTGTAACACTCAACGGGCCGGTTATTATTCCTCAGTTGAGAAGGAACAACAGAGATATCAAAACCTACGAGTTTAAAAAGATATTCAGAAAGGCCAAGATGCTTGATATTGAAAGATGGCAGGAGGCAATTGCAAGAGAGCACAAAACCATGATTCGTGCAAGGCAGATAGCAGCATCTCTTAACCTGAACATGAAAATAGGAGATGTTGAATTCCAGGGAGACGGCACAAAAGCAATTTTTTATTACATAGCTGACGAACGAGTAGACTTCAGGCAACTTATCAGGCTCTTTGCAGACGAATTCAGAATTCGTATTGAGATGAAGCAGATTGGAGCCCGACAGGAGGCCGGTCTTATTGGTGGAATCGGAGTATGCGGTCAGGAGCTTTGCTGCTCACGCTATATGTCAGATTTTCAATCAATAACCACGCAGGCTGCAAGAACTCAGGACCTATCTCTAAATCCACAAAAACTTGCCGGACAATGCAGTAAACTCAAATGCTGCATAAATTACGAAGCACCAACTTACATTGACGCACATATAAATATTCCTCAGGTAAGAGGCCCGCTTGAAACCGAAGAGGGACAAATTTTTCTTGTAAAGACAGATACACTAAAGGGAGTAATGTGGTTCTCTTACGAACAGAACAGTATGACCAATATGTTTCCCCTTGATGCCGAAAAGGTTAAGGAGATTATAAAACTTAACAGGAGAGGCATAAAGGTAGCTAATGTCAATGAGAAGAAGGCGGAAAAATCTCCTGAATTTATGAGTGCAGTCGGAGAGGACAGCATTTCTCGCTTCGATGAGAAGAACAACGACAGATACAGACATCCAAAAAGGGGAAAACCTTCGCGTAATAACAGAAAAAGAGGGGAAAATGACTCAAATCAACAGAAATCTTAGATCTGTAATTCTCCTTTTCTCATTGCTAATTCTCTCCTGCTCAGGTTGGGGGAGTTTTTCAACGGGATTCAGACATATTACCCGTTTCTCTGCCGAAGACACCCTGTCAAGCTATGCAATAGACCTATATGCAAGATTACCTGTAAGTTATTCAGGAAAAATACTACCGCTGATATTGGAGATAACCTCTCCGGAGGGGAATATCTACAGAGATACATTGAGTTTGCCTGTAACAAAATCAAACATCCCGAATATCTCTGCCAAAAGTGGCAGATGGTCTGATATGTATTGGAAGTATCGAGAAGGCGTTAAATTTGCCAATAGCGGTAACTGGACCTTTGCTTTGTCAACCGGTGATGAGTATGGTAATCATTCGGGTACAGGAGAGATGGGCGTTATAATTAGAAAGATGTAAAATGGGAAAGGATAAGTTAAAAAGATTTGAAGAGAACAAGAGCTTTGAGTGCCTTCACCAACCGGAGTTCAGTGACGTCTTTAACGGTGACTGCAACATGAAGGGCAATTGGAACACCCTGCAATTCAAAAACAACAATCCGGTTGTACTTGAACTGGGTTGTGGCAGAGGTGAGTACACTGTAGAGCTTGCCAGAAGATTTCCCTACAAAAACTTTATTGGTGTCGACATTAAAGGGGCAAGAATGTGGAGGGGAGCAAAGACCGTCACCCAAGAGAGTATTCCAAACGCTGCCTTTTTGAGATGTCGTATTGAATTTGCACAAAGCGCATTTAATTGCGATGAGGTATCTGAGATTTGGATTACTTTTCCAGATCCCCAAAAAAAGAAGAGTTCAAAAAGACTCACTTCGTCATACTTTCTTGAGAGGTACAGAAAATTTCTCAGAGATGAGGGGGTTGTTCACCTTAAGACAGACAGCAGGTTTCTTCACCTATACACACTTGAACTGATAAAACATAATAAACTTGAGCTGATAGAGGCCAATGACGATATTTATGGTACCGGCCGGGCCGATGCTCTTCTCTCTGTAAAAACCCGGTATGAATCAGAGTTTCTCTCGCAGGGAATGAAAATTACCTACCTTTCATTTAAACTTAGAAAGGCAGGTAAACTTACTGAACCTGAATGGGATCCCGGAGATCTTTAGCCGTCGTTTCTGTCGTCTCTTACAGCATATTCAGTCATGCGGGCAATTCTGTAAACATCTTTGCGCATGCCTTCAATAACGATAGGATTATCGGAGTAGTTCACGGTAATTTTGTCCTCAAACATTCTCATCAATCTCATGAAAGATGATTTGTGGCGAAAAACAACAAAATCAGGTCCCTCATTATCCTGTACGAAACTACATCTCTGAAACACATCTGTAATCTTCTCCCTGTCCTGTGCAAAAGTCTTGTTCAGATATACCCTTTTTTTTGCAAATCCGAATATTGGGTATATAAAAGAGAGAGCCAGAAGAAATATTATTATCTGAACCTCTGTTCCTTCACGGAAGAGGGAACTGAAATTGAAGCTCTGTTTTGTTATCAGGGAGAAAACTCCAATAACAAGAATAAAAACTACAACAAGGTATACCAGGTATTTCGCTGCCCTTGTTATATACTGCGGAAAATTAAATGATGCCATAAATATCTGTTTTTTTTATCTGTTAAGTTCTTTCCATGCAAGGGCCGATGAACCCAGGATTGCTGCATTGTCCTCATCAAGTCCCGAAAGAAGAAGTTTTACCTTCCCTTTCCACATCTTTAAAAGGTTCTCTTCAAACGCCCTTTTGGTTGGCTCCAGAATAAGGTTGCCCGATTTAGCCAGCCCCCCAAAGAGGAAAATTGCCTCAGGAGTTGTTATTGCAACTAGATCGGCAAGTGCTTCTCCAAGAATGCGCCCTGTAGTTTCAAATGCTTCAATAGCGATTTTGTCACCTTTGGTGGCTGCCACTGCTACATCTTTTGACGTCATATTTGCGAATGAAATATCACGCAGCGAACTTTGGGTGTTCTCATTTGAGAGCAGTTCGAAAGTGGTTTTCTTAATACCTGGTGCAGAGACATAGGTCTCAAGACAACCTCTTCTACCACAACCACACTGACGTCCACCTCTTTTATAAATGATATGGCCATACTCTCCGGCAAATCCATCATGTCCGTAAAGAACCTCCCCATTAACAACAAAACCGCTTCCAAGTCCTGTTCCAAGAGTAATTACCACAAAATTCTTCATTCCCTTTGCGCCACCATAAATCATCTCTCCGATGGCTGCAGCATTTGCATCATTTGTAAGCACTACCGGTACCCCTCCAAAAAGGATCTTAAGCTTCTCAACTATTGGAAGATTCTCTTTCCAGATAAGGTTTGCAGCAGATTCAATGCATCCGGTATAGTAGTTTCCGTTGGGAGCCCCTATGCCTATTCCTGCAATCTTGTGGGGAAAATCAACCTCTTTGGATATCTCCAGAATGCCGTCTCTTATTGCAATGATAAAGTCGTTGAATTTTTCGTATCTGTTGGTGGGGAAAGTACCGCTCCCATGAATTGTCCCGGATTCATCAACGAGCGCAAAAACGGTGTTGGTACCACCTATGTCAATTCCGGCTACAAGTTTTTTCATAAACGAGGCATTAAATTTGTTCTTAAATTGATATAGAATGACAAAGCTAACAAAAAATAATCAATACCATTTAGGATAAAATTGCTATTTTTGTAGGACTGAGAAGGCACAAACACAATATGATTATGGGAAATGAAAAGAATTTAAAGAGACTGGTTATTGCAATGGCAGTAGTCGCAGTTATACTGGCAGCAATACTTGCATGGATATGGGTTGAAAAGAACGGAATGGTCAAAGACCTTACGGTTGAGAAAGACCAACTTACTACCCAGATGATTCAGCTAAGAGACGACTATGGTATTCTGACAACAAATAACGACAGCTTGAACGCAGAGTTGGACAGAGAGCGCGAAAAGGTAGATCAGCTAATTGAGCGGATTAAAACCACAGAGGCAACCAACAGATCAAAAATACGTGAATACGAGAAAGAGTTAGGCACTCTCAGGAGTATAATGAGAACATACATTCAGCAGATTGACTCACTTAATACACTAAATATCTCTCTGAGGAAAGATGTTGCTGTGGCAAAAGATGAGGCCAAAGAGTCCAGACAGAGATACGATCAGCTGATTACCACCACAGAGGAGTATGCAAAAAAGGTAGAGGTTGGCTCTGTACTTAAAGGTAGAGGATTTGTTATGACGGCAATAAACTCTTCTGACAAAGATACTGACAGAAGTAGCAGAGCTGCAAAGCTTAAAACCTGTCTTAATCTGGTAGAGAACACAATCGCGATAAAGGGTCCAAGAAGAATTTACATCAGGGTAAAAGGTCCGGATGGTATTCTTATGACCAACTCTCAACAGCAAATATTCACCTCAGCAGGCGAACAGATGATCTACTCTGCTGTAAGGGAGGTTGATTACCAGGGGAGCGAGCTGGAGGTTTGCATATTCTTTGCAAGCAATCAGCCTTATGTTAAAGGGGTATATACTGTAGATGTCTTTACCGAAGAGTCAAAACTGGGAAGCACCGATCTGCTTCTTAGATAATTTTGGCCGGGATATACATACACATTCCCTTCTGCTCTCAGTTTTGCAGTTACTGTGATTTTTACTCTGTGAATCAGACAGAAAAGGTGGATGATTTTACAGAGGCTCTTGTAAAAGAGATAGTTATTAGGTCAAATGATTTAAAAAACAAGGGGTTATCCGTCAATACCGTTTATTTCGGTGGCGGAACCCCTTCTTTAATTAGCATCCCATCTCTTAAAGCAATTCTAAGCGCTCTCTATGAGAACTACCCACTATCTCCAGCCGGAGTTAAAGAGCGGACAATTGAGGTAAACCCTGACGATATCACCACTCAATACCTCGACGGCCTTAGGGAGTGTGGGTTTAACCGCCTGAGCATGGGCATTCAGTCATTCAGTGACCAGCACCTTAAATGGATGAACAGACGGCACAACACCCAAACGGCACTTAACTCATTTGAGCTGGCCCGTAAAGCCGGTTTTTCAAACATAAGCATAGATCTTATTTTTGGATTTGAGATGCTCACAACCAAAGAGTGGAAAGAGAATCTTCTTAAAGCAATCTCCCTTTCACCGGAACACATATCTGCCTACCAGATGAGCATCGAAAAAGGGACAACACTTCACCGAAACTACATTAAGGGCGCATACCTCCAACCACCGGATGAATCATCAGCCAGACAGTACTCTATGCTACAGGAAGAGCTGGCAAAGGGCGGTTACATTCAGTATGAGATATCAAGTTTTTGCAAACCGGGGCTCTACTCGCAACACAACAGCTCCTACTGGGATTTTACACCATATTTCGGATTCGGGCCATCTGCACACTCTTTTGACGGCACTTTCCGTCACCGTAATTTCTCCTCGCTTGCAAAGTATATTAAAACAATGAAAGCAGGCGAAAGCTTTGGGCCCTCTCATAAGCAGAGTCTAAAGGAAAGATTTAACGAATATATAATGCTCTCCCTGAGAAGAACAGAGGGGATAGACAAGGAGGTTCTTGAAAAATCATTTAAGAAATTTATAAAACATCAATTCCAGTCTGAACTTGGCAGGTTAACTGAGGCCGGATTCCTTTTGGAAGAGTCCGGAAAAATAAGAATCCCGCCGGAACATCTATTTGTCTCCGACGGGATAATAAGGGATCTTTTTGTCTGAAAGGGAGGTCTAAATAATTCCGTTTGCCTTAAGATAGGAGAAAATTGCAATTGTGCTGAATCCCAGAGCAATTACAGTCGAATAAAGATAAGAAACGACCTTTAATCTGCCCAACCATTTACTGTTGTTTGCACCTAAAGTCTGAAAAGCACTCCAGAATCCGTGAGTAAGGTGAAACCACAAAGCTGCAAACCACACAAGGTAGACAAGAGTTATCCAGATGTTCCCAAAGGTTTGTTCCATGAGAATATTGCCATTCTCTGCGTGACCTCCGGTAAATTCAGGAAGTTGCATTTTAGCCCAAAAGTGAGACAGGTGCAACACCAGAACACCAAAGATTATAACACCCAGAACAAACATATTCTGTGAGGCCCAGGAGTCACCCTGAGTTGCGTTTGCAACCTCGTACCTCTGACTGCCTCTTGCTTTCATGTTATAGCGGGTAAGGTATGCGGCATAAATTATATGGATTACAAATCCGGCAGCAAGAACCGGTACCATTGCCACAATAAATGGAGACCCCATGAATTCTATGACAGCATCAAATGCCTCAGGTCCGAAAAGATATGCCGAGTTGGCAAGCATGTGAATGAATAGAAATAAAATAAGAAAAAGGCCTGTAATACTCATTATGAGTTTTTTGCCTATTGATGAGGTGAGAATATTTCCCATATTAAAATGTGTTATTGATTGAAGGTTACCCTCTGATTAACCCCCGCAAAGATATACCGTTGCTTGTTAATTTCATAATCTTTAAGTATTTTTGTTCGGATAAACACACTCAGTTAGAGGGTAAAAAAACTCTTTTCAAATGAAATACAACAAAGTGCTTCTCAAATTAAGCGGCGAAAGCCTGGGAGGAAATTCCGGCGGTGGGCTGGACGAAGATATCCTCGCAGTGTACGCAAAAGAGGTGGCAGAGGTGGTTAAATCGGGTACCGGAGTATCAATTGTAGTTGGTGGAGGAAACATCTTCAGGGGGCTCTCAGGAGTAGGAAAAGGGTTTGACAGGGTAAAAGGTGACCAAATGGGTATGCTGGCTACTGTTATCAACAGCATCGCTCTTTCGCTGGCAATCAAGGCTGAAGGTCTTGAATCGGAAGTTTTTACTGCAACGCCAATGGAGCCCTTTGCAAAATACTACGAAAGAGACACAGCTCTTGCACTGTTAGAGAGCGGCGGAGTAGCAATTATTGCAGGAGGAACAGGCAACCCCTTTTTCACAACAGACTCTGCGGCAGCTCTTAGAGCAGCAGAACTGGGTGTAAATGCGTTACTCAAAGGCACCCGGGTAGATGGGGTTTACAATTCAGATCCTGAAAAAGACCCTAACGCGGTAAAATTCTCTACGCTTTCATACACAAAGGCACTCGCAGACAATTTGAAAATTATGGACATGACAGCATTTGCACTCTGTCGTGAGAATAAAATACCTATAGTCGTATTTGATATTAACCGAAAGGGAAATCTTATTAAAATTGTAAAGGGAGAAGAGGTAGGTACTTTAATAAAAGAATAATTAAATATTAAAATTATGGATATAAGTAAGCAAAAAGAGGTAATTTCAGCATCAAAGGAGCGTATGGACAAAGCGCTTTTACACCTCGAAGAGGAGCTTAAAAGCTATCGTGCCGGTAAGGCAAACCCTGCAGTTTTTAACAACATCATGGTTGACTACTATGGAAATCCTACACCTGTACCTCAGGTAGCGAGTGTTACTACACCAGATGCCAAGACAATGATCATTCAGCCCTGGGACAAGAAGATGATTGCACCTATAGAGAAGGCAATAATGGTTGCAAATATCGGTTTCACCCCTCAGAATAATGGTGAGCATATAAGAATAAATGTTCCGCCGTTAACTGAGGAGCGCCGTAAGGAGCTTGTAAAAAAGGTTAAAGCCGAAGGTGAAACAGCAAAAATCAGTATCAGAAACGCCAGAAGAGACGGTGTTGAGCTTCTCAAAAAGTATCAGAAAGATGGTCTTCCGGAAGATGTGGTTAAAGATGGTGAGGCTGCAATTCAAAAAGAGACAGACAATTACAACAAAAAAGTAGACGAATCTCTTGCTCACAAAGAGAAAGAAATTATGACTGTCTGATAAAATTCTGATTATCGGAAAATTATTCAATCACATTAAGAATTTCCGATGGCCTCATTTAGAGGCCATTATTTTTTACAGGGCATGATTTTTGTTAGTAAAAATTCTGCAACTTCCCCATAATCAAATTCATATGGTATCAATGACAAAAGCCCTCCTTCTAGTACTTGTGGTTCTAAGTACCGCTTGTCAACGCAATCATAATACCCAACCAAAAGATTTAAGAATAATTGACGTTGAAGGCGGAGTTGGTAAGGGTAGGTTGGTGAAATTGTCTGAGATAGCTGAGTCAATTGAATATATTCCGCTTGAGACAAATAGTGAATCTGTTGTTGGAAAAATATTCGCTCACAGAATTTTCTACGAGAAAAGGTTTTTTTATTTGATGGAGCAAAACAGGTCGATAATCATTCATGACAATGATGGGAAATATTTTAATAAAATAAACAAACTTGGCCGAGGACCCCAGGAGTATGATGGTGTAAGTGATATCAATATAGATTTAATAACAGGCAATCTTCATATAATGACACAGAATAGAATTCTTGAATATTCTATTAATGGTGATTTTATCAGAATTGTCAATTTTAGAAATAACACTTTATTAAACGATCAGATTCCAAATAAAGCGCAGAAGATAGGTAGTAATTATTTTCTACTTGCGCATATTACCAAAAGAACAAAACACTCAGGTTTTATAATTGACTCTGCATCAAACATATTAAAAAGTATTTACTATCCTGAATCCCAATATGAAATATATAAAAGAAGCCCGGACCTTATTATGCAGCCAGTATCATTTATGTATAAAGAGAATGTCAGATTAATTAAAGGGTATAGTCAAGAGATATTAAGTATTAGCGAAGACTTCAGAATAGATACTGCCTACATTTTAAATTATGGGAAATACTCTGTTGACCTAAACAACAGTAGCCACTTATTATCACGAGCTCCTTATATATGGCCGAGGTTTAAAATTTTCGAAAGCGACCAATATTTATTTATGTTTTTTCATGTTGGGCCATTGGCTGATAAGCCAGCTAAAATGATTGGCACGAGAGGAAATCAATATGATTATCAACACGACTGCTCCTTCTTCAACAAGAAAACAGGTGAGTTTCAATTCATACATCAGCCCGAAATCAACCAACTAGGGTTTGTGGAGGACTTTGAAGGGGGCCCTGCTGTGTGGCCAAAATATGTGAGTTCAGACGGCTATATGATAACATATATGTATGCACACGAGTTTAAAGCCCACGCAGAAACCCACGAAGTGTCAGAGAGATTTAAAAGAATTGCAGATAGTATTAAAGATACCGACAACCCGGTGATTGTAAGGGTTAAGCTTAAACAATAAAAAACAGACTGCCTTTGGCAGCCTGTTTTTATCAAATTTTATTCTTGTCTTAGAGTATTTTTAACTCTCCTTTATGGCGGCAATACCCGGAAGTTCAATTCCCTCAAGATATTCAAGCATTGCACCGCCACCTGTAGAGACATAGCTTACTTTGTTGGCAAAACCCATCTGGGTAACTGCTGCCACAGAGTCGCCTCCGCCCACAAGTGTGAATACACCATGAGAGGTAATATCTGCGAGTATCTCTGCAATTTTGTTGGTTCCGTTTGCAAAAGCAGGCATCTCAAATACACCAACAGGTCCGTTCCAAAGCACAGTTTTAGAAGCTCTAAGAACCTCTTCCCACTCTTTAAGTGTAGATGGGGCGGCATCCATTCCAAGCCATCCTTCAGGGATATTATTGTCGGGGCAGATTACGGTTTTAGCATCATTGCTGAATGAGTCAGCAGCAATAACCTCTCCCGAATAGTATAGTTTTACACCTTTTGCTTTTGCTTTCTCAAGAATCGAGAGAGCAAGTTCCATCTGGTCTTCTTCGCAAAGAGAGTTGCCAATTTTTCCGCCCTGAGCCTTTACAAAAGTAAAGACCATTCCACCGCCAATAATCATGTTATCAACAACATCAAACAGTTTCTCTATGATTGCAATCTTTGATGATACTTTTGCTCCTCCGATAATTGCAGTAACAGGGTGTTCAGGTGATTTCAGTACTTTATCAATTGCCTTTATCTCGCCCTCCATTACATATCCAAACATTTTGTCGTTAGGGAAATGCTTGGCTATAAGAGCTGTAGAGGCGTGCGCACGGTGTGCTGTGCCAAATGCGTCGTTTATGTAACAGTCTGCATAAGAGGCCAGTTTTTTGGTAAACTCCTTCTGTTTCTCCTTCATCTCTGCCTTTGCAGCCTTCTTAACCTCGTCAGTTACATCCTCTGCAAGACCGCGTGGTTTACCCTCCTCCTCTGCATAAAAACGAAGGTTCTCAAGCAACAATACTTCACCCGGTTTGAGTGAGGCAGAGAGCTCCTTGGCATCCTCTCCCATGCAATCGGTTGCAAATTTTACTTTAGCTCCCAGTTTCTCTTCAATTGCAGGTATAATATGCTTAAGGGAGTACTTATCTGTTGGGCCTTTCGGACGTCCGAGGTGTGACATAATAATCAGAGACCCTCCCTTCTCCAGAACCTTTTTAAGGGTTGGAATGGCTGCTCTGATGCGGGTGTCGTCAGTAATCTGAAATGATTCGTTAAGAGGGACATTAAAGTCCACCCTTACTATCGCTCTTTTTCCAGTAAAGTTGTAATTGTCAATGTTTTGCATATGGAAAAATTATTAATGGATTGTATAACCAGGCTGCAAAAATAAGAATATTCTCAGAAAATTACTACCTTCGTTGATCATTAATTAACAAATTAAAACCATATTTTGCCATGTTACTTGAGTCTCCCCAAAAATGGAGTGATTATGAGCTGATTGATTCAGGAGAATTTGAAAAGCTGGAGAGATTCGGCAAATATTTTATAATAAGGCCCGAGCCTAAGGCTCTTTGGAACAGGCAACTCTCAGAAAGAGAGTGGATGACAATGGCTCACACCCGTTTTACCACCGGAGCAGGGTTTGGAAAATCAGGAAAGGAGGATTCGGGTTCCTGGCATCAGTTGAAGAAGATGCCGGAGCAGTGGCTGATTGCTTATAAAAAGGGAGGGCTTGATTTTAATTTACGCCTTGGCCTTACCGCTTTCAAGCATGTGGGGGTATTTCCTGAGCAGGCTCCTAACTGGGATTATATTTACAATGAGACTCTTGCTATTGCCAAGAGTAACAAACTGTCAGAAATGGCACCACCAAAGGTTCTAAACCTGTTTGCATACACCGGAGCAGCATCGCTTGCGGCTAAATGTGCCGGGGCAGATGTTACGCACCTTGATTCTGTAAGGCAGGTTGTAACCTGGGCTCGTACCAACATGGAATTAAGTAATCTTGATAATATAAGGTGGGTAATTGAAGATGCACTTAAGTTTGTCATTCGTGAGGTAAAAAGAGGCAACAAATATCAGGGTATTATAATGGATCCGCCTGCTTACGGCCACGGTCCTGATGGGGAAAAGTGGAAGCTGGACGAGTTGCTCTACGATATGATGTGTGAAATATCCAGGTTAATGGCATTCAAAGATAGCTATCTGGTGCTTAACCTCTATTCAAACGGATATTCAGCCTTGCTGTCAGAGACATTGGTTAAAAGCGCTTTCGGCCTGAATCTTCAAAAAGATAGCGGAGCAGAGATTGAATACGGGGAGCTCTTTCTGGAGGATAGATTTAAAAGAGCATTACCTTTGAGTGTGTTTACCCGCATGAGGCGTTAATATTAAATCATATCGCACTTACCAAAATATCCTAACAGAGGGGATAGGTTGAAGAAATAATTTAGATTACAAACGAACATTATAGAATATGTCAACACTTGCAGCAATACTGCCGATGGCGATAAACTGGGCACCTTCGCCCGAAATCTTCTCCATAGGGCCAATTCATATCAGGTACTACAGCGTACTCTTTGTTTCGGGGTTCATAATCGGGTACTATATTTTTGTAAAATTCTTCAAAAGAGAGGGGCTTCCTGTTGAGATTCTGGATATGCTTTTATATACCCTCTTAGGTTCTGCCGTAGTAGGGGCCAGACTGGGTCACTGTCTCTTTTATGAGCCGGAGTACTATCTTGCCAGGCCGCTTGAGATTTTTAAGGTATGGGAAGGAGGTCTTGCCAGTCATGGTGGTGCAATAGCAATCCTTATTGCAATTTGGTATTATGTGAAAAAGTACGGCCAAAAATATGGCTTTGACTATATGTGGCTGATGGACAGAATTGGAGTTGCTACCCCGCTTGCGGGAGCACTGATTCGTCTGGGTAACCTAATGAATTCCGAGATTTACGGTAATCCAACCGATCTGCCCTGGGGTTTTGTCTTTTTGCTTAGAGGAGAGACCGTTGCGAAACATCCCACACAGCTATATGAGGCTCTTGCCTATCTTGTAACCTTTGCTGTTCTGATGCTGCTTTACTTTAAAGCCCTTCCAAAACTTAAGAGAGGCACACTGTTCGGACTCTTCTTTATAGGAATCTTTGGATCGCGCTTCTTCATAGAGTTTGTAAAAGAACCTCAGGTTGCATTTGAGCAGGGAATGACCCTGAATATGGGCCAGTGGTTGAGTATTCCGCTTGTTCTAATGGGTGTCGCAATAATGGTCTGGGGTATTTACAAAAAGATTCCTGCAGAGATAGTGATAAAGAAAAAAGGTTAAAATCAGACTCTATCCTGTTCCCGTCTCAGGTCGTTCTCTTTTATTGTGTGACGTTTGTCGTACTCTCTCTTTCCCTTTGCCAGTGAGATATTAAGTTTTGCATAACCATTCTCTGCAATGAAGAGTCTTGTAGCTACAATTGTGAGTCCTTTTTCACGTGTTGCCCTGAAAAGTTTGTTAAGCTCCTTTCTGCTAAGCAGAAGTTTTCTGTCACGACGAGGGTCATGTTGATTGAAACTCCCCCACCAGTACTCGGCAATGTGCATATTCTTAACGTAGAGCTCACGCTTTACAAAATAGCAATAGGATTCAACAATAGATGCCTTACCTGCCCTGATTGACTTAATCTCGGTACCCGAGAGGACAATTCCTGCAGTAAAACTCTCTAAAAGCTCATATTCAAATGAGGCTTTTTTGTTTTTAATCTCTATTTTGCTCTTTCCTTTAACCATGGGAGTGCAAAATTAGTGTAAATTTGTGGATTGAGCCAATAATTGAGATTAATGAGCAGCCAATTGATATGCATTCTGGGTCCAACCGCTTCGGGCAAAACAAAATTTGCAGTGAGAGTTGCGGCAAAGACAAACGGTGAGATAATCTCGGCTGATTCCCGTCAGGTGTACAGAGGAATGGACATTGGAACAGGCAAAGATTTGTCGGAATACTCATTTTCTGAATCATCACAAAATAACATCATTAAAATCCCTTATCACCTGATAGATATCGCAGATGCGGGTACCAAATACAATATATTTGAATATCAGAGGGATTTTCACAAAGCATATAACCAGATTGTCAATAGGGGAAAGCAACCGATTCTATGCGGAGGAAGCGGTCTATACATTGAGACTGCAACAATGGGTTACTCGCTGCCCGAGGTTCCCCCCGATTTTGCTTTGAGGGCAGAGTTGGAGAGGGAGAGTACCGTTGACCTTGTTAAGAGGCTTGCATCAATGAGGCAACTTCACAACACAAGTGATACTGAAAGCCGCAAAAGGCTTATCAGAGCTCTGGAGATTGCTATCTATATGGAGAGGCACTCAATAAATGTGGCAACTTACTCGCCAATTGATACCCGTTATGTAGGAATGCTTGTAAGCAGAGATGAGCGTATTGCCAGAATTGACAAACGTCTTGACGAGCGACTCAAAGAGGGGCTTATCGAAGAGGTTAAAGAGTTGATGGAGAGTGGAATCACCGCAGATGATCTGATTTATTACGGGCTTGAATATAAATTCGTTACGCTCTATCTTACAGGGCAGACTTCGTTTGAGACAATGCGCAATCGTCTGGCTGTGGCCATACATCAGTTTGCCAAGAGACAGATGACCTGGTTCAGGGGCATGGAGCGAAGAGGCATAAAGATTGAGTGGGTCTTTCCCGATTCCGAAATTATCTTATAAGTAATACAATATCTTTATCTACCATTGCGTTATTCAACTTTTGAAAGTTGTACTATTTCACTATCAAATTGTCTTTTATCAAGGTTGTCAAAACTATATTCGTATCTAATTGAAGTATATCTGTCAGTTATGCTTTTTAGTTTCTGCACCGTATGATTCCTTTTAATCTCCTCTTCTATTACATTAAAGTAATCCATTGATATTTTATCAATTGTATCTCCCCGTAATGAAAACCTCACTTCAAACGGTTTACCTCCCGGATAGTATACAACATAAATCGCAACAACATCACTTGTACAAAGAAGCTTTTTATAATTCTTATGACCTATTGCATCTCTGAATATTTTAAAAATTTGAATAAATTCCTCCTTAGAACATTTTCCACCTCCGTGATCCTCAACATGCTCGGGATATCTGTCAGTTCCGTAAGTATTCTTTATGTTAGAAATATCAATCCCTCTTTTCTTTGTTCCGTCGTATACATCCTTCGCATTGTATTCGCTCTTCTCTCCTTTTATTTTATATTTAAAATTTGGGTTAAATCTGTTTTGAGAGAAGGCATTATTAACTAAAACAGTTAATAATAAAACTAAAGTAAATCTAAATAGTGTTCTCATAATAGTTTATTAATTTGAATTTAATAACAATTGAATATTGAAATGTTAGGCGTTGTTCGGGTTTGGATGTCAGGGAACTCTGTCTCTGGATAACTAAATTTTTCTCTTAGAAATGTTATCATTTTATTATAATTTATTTCATTTTCATTCTGAATATATGGACTAAATGCGTTGTCCCAGTCAAGTGTTGGAGAGAACCAGGCAAAAGTCCTGAATCAAATTATTCGTATATTTGGCAGCTTTTAATTACATATATTAACTGTCCAATTGGATTATAACTGCTGAAAAATGAAGAGTAGAGTCAAAATTAAATTAAATTTAGGGTTAATCATAGGGTTTATGCTTTTTTCAGGAGCTGCTGTAGCTCAGAAGCAGGAGGAGATGAAGTTTATTCAGGCAGACAGTTTGATGTTGCTTGGAAAGGGATTTGAGCAAAGTATTGTAAAATACGGCAGGTTGCCTAAGGAGCTGGAGGGAGAGTTCAGAAAAGAGCTTGTTTCGCTTGGTTCAAACAGCTCGGGTCTGGCAATTAGGTTCAGTACCAACAGTACGGCAATTTCGGCCAGATGGAAGGTTACCAATAACACAAGCTTTAACCATATGGCCTCTACAGGAATAAAGGGGCTTGACCTCTATGTACTCGAGGGTTCTAAATGGATGTATGTTGGAACCGCCAGACCTTCGGGTGTGGAGTCATTCTCGGTCTTTGTAAAGAGTATGACAAGACAAAACCGTGAGTACATTGCCTATTTACCGCTTTACGACGGAGTTGAATCTCTGGAGATAGGGGTTGATCCCGGGGCAGATATCTCTCTTCCAAGAAATACACGATTGGTTAAAAGTGTTAATAGCAATAAAAAGCCGGTAATTTTCTACGGCACCAGCATTACACAAGGTGGTTGTGCATCAAGGCCGGGAATGGCATATCCGGCTATACTGGGCAGAATGATGGACAGAGAGACAATAAACCTTGGATTTTCAGGAAATGCAAGGCTGGATTTTGCGATTGCAAAGGCAATTAATATGATTGATGCAGAGGCAGTTATAATAGATTGCCTTCCAAATACAACCACACAGATGGTTAGAGACAGCGCATACAGGTTTATTACTCACATTGCACTGGCAAAGCCTCAAACACCAATATTTATGATAGAAAATCCCAACTTCCCTTATCTTCTGCTTAACGAAACTGCAAATGCAGAGCAGAGAGAGGAGAATGCCGCGTGGAGAAACCTCTATGCGCAACTTGCAAGTGAAGGATTTGAGAATATCATTTATGTAAGGGGAGACAATCTTTTGGGAGATGATAACGAAGCTACGGTAGATGGAGTACACCTTACCGATCTTGGTTTTTTAAGATTTTCAGAGGCTCTTTTTGGAATAATTACTGACGTTGTCCCTCTTCGGTAGGGTAAAACTGAGGGAAGTCAACCCCGGTAGGATACTGGAACACCTTTAGGTCAAACTGTGGGATTATTGCCAGTACATGGTCAAATATATCTGACTGTACGCTCTCGTAGTATACCCAGTCCTTGATTCTTATGAAAAAATAGAGTTCAACCGGAATACCTCTTTCGGTAGGCTGGAGCTGCCTCACCATGTACGTCATCTCCTGATTTACCTCGGGGTGACGGCTAATGTACTCCTGAAGATATGCCCTGAATACACCTATGTTGGTTTGTCTTCTTCCGTTTACAAGTACAGAGTTGTCAACTTCGTTTTCACGATTGTATCTCTCAATCTCTGATTCGGTAATTTGTATATACTCCTGCAGATATTTGATTTTGCTGAACCTTTCGAGCATTTCAGGGGTGCAAAATTTAATGGTGCTCATGTCTATAAGTACAGACCTCTTTACCCTTCTTCCACCTGACTCCTGCATTCCTCTCCAGTTCTGAAACGACTCACTTACCAGAGAGTATGGAGGTACTGTTGTGATTGTGTTGTCAAAATTGCGCACCTTAACAGAGTAGAGACTTATCTCCTCTACGTTTCCATCGGCACCATACTTGGGAACCGTTATCCAGTCACCCTGCCTTAACATATCGTTTGCAGAGAGTTGCCAGCCGGCTACAAAACCCAGAATGCTGTCCTTAAAAATAAGCAGCAAAATTGCCATTGAGGCACCCATTGCTGCAAACAGAGTGGTAAAATCTTTATTGATAATTATGCTTATAATTGCAATTCCACCAACGAAATAGGCAATAACCGCAATAATCTGAAATATTACCTTTATAGGCTTATCGGAATAATCTTTTGACTCGGAATAGATCTCTGTAAGAGCCTTTGTTGAGGCGTGAACCGCACGCATTATGGCAACCACAATAAAAATTTGAGCTACCCGCTGAAAAACAGTTACCCACAATTCACTTCTAATGGCAACCGGAGTTGCAATATAGAATATAATCCCGGGTATTATGTGAACAAGATATCTAATTACCTTTTGTTCAATGAAAATATCATCCCAGCGAGCTGTAGTATATCTTGCAATTCTCTCAACTATTTTATGAATAACAACCCTTGCAAAGAGATCGGTTAAATAGGCAAGCAAAAAGAGAAGGAACATACTTATTATCTCATCAAGGATGGAGGCCATCCCCTGAGAGAGCCCCCACCTGACAAGAAGGTCGAATATTCCGTCTACAACTCCAAACAGAGCAGTTGCTCTTTCTGTTATACCGGTCTCATTCATAAACAATCGCTTTTATTCTATAACCAGCCCTCGCAGCTGCACATTAGGTTACGGTCACCATAACCGTTATCTACCCTTGCAACATGAGGCCAGAATTTATTGTCTCTGATCCACTCCAGAGGAAAAGCAGCCATCTCTCTCTCATATTTGTGATTCCACTCATTGGCGGTAACCTCACCTGCTGTGTGTGGAGCATTTTTAAGAGGATTGTCATCTTTATCCAGTATGCCAGCTTTAACGGCTTCGCACTCTGCTTTTATTGAGATCATAGCCTCAATAAAACGATCAAGCTCTGCCTTTGGCTCACTTTCGGTAGGTTCTACCATTAGTGTTCCTGCAACCGGGAATGAAAGGGTTGGAGCGTGGAATCCGTAATCCATCAGACGTTTTGCAACATCGGTTGCATCAACGCCATACTCTTTGGCAAAATCTCTTAAATCAAGAATACATTCATGCGCAACCCTTCCGGTTGATCCGGTATAGAGCGTTTTGAAATGATCTTTTAGCTTAACCGAGACATAGTTGGCATTCAATATTGCCAGCTCTGAAGCCCTCTTGAGACCATCAGGTCCAAGAAGTTTGATGTATGCGTGGGTGATAGGCAGGGCCATTGGATATCCGTAAGGTGCTGAGCTGATTGCCCTTGCCCCCTTAGTTGTGCAATTTTCCATAAATGGATGGCATGGTAGGAATTGTGCAAGCTCCTTTGTTACACAAATCGGACCTATGCCGGGACCGCCACCACCATGAGGAATTGCAAATGTTTTGTGAAGATTCAGGTGACATACGTCAGCACCAATGAAGCCCGGATTTGTAAGACCTACCTGAGCATTCATATTTGCTCCGTCCATATAAACCAACCCTCCATTCTCATGGATAATATCCATTATCTCCCTTATCTTAACCTCGAATACACCATGTGTAGATGGGTAGGTTATCATTATGCATGATAATCTCTCTTTATTCTCCTGTGCTTTCTGGCGAAGTTCGTCAACATTGATGTTTCCCATCTGGTCACAAGACACAAGAATGATCTCCATACCTGCCATTGCAGCAGATGCGGGGTTGGTTCCATGAGCCGATGTTGGAATTATTGCAACGTTTCTGTGTGTGTCACCTTTCGAAAGGTGATACGCCCTTATTGTCATAAGGCCGGCATACTCACCGGCAGCTCCTGAGTTTGGCTGAAGCGAACAGGCATCAAAGCCGGTAATTTCTGCCAAATCTTGCTCAACCTCTTTAATAATCTGCATATAACCTTCGGCCTGATCTGCAGGTACAAAAGGGTGCATATTGGTAAGCTCAGACCAACTGAGAGGCATCATCTCAACTGCGGCATTAAGCTTCATTGTGCAAGAACCCAATGGAATCATCGAGTGGGTTAGCGAAATATCTCTGCGTTCAAGCTTTTTGATATAACGCATAAGTTCTGTCTCAGAGTGGAATTTATTGAAGGTTGCCTCTGTAAGGTATTCGTTTTCACGGGCCAGGAATATCTCGCCTGCCGGTGCCCCCGGACACTCTTTAATTGAAATTCCGAAAAATGAGAGTATTTTAACAGCCTCCTCACAGTTGGTAAGCTCGTCAAAGCTCATTTGTACTGTCTTGCTGTTTGGGTAGTAAAAATTGAAACCGTGGTTAAGTGCAGCGGCTTTAATTGCGTCTGCATCAACTCCGGTAACCTGTATTGTATCAAAAAATTTATCGGTTATGAGTTTAAAGCCGTTTTTAGTGAGCTCTCCGGCAACACTCTTTGCATATGCGTGAACTCTTGCTGCAATGCTCCTGAGGCCGTGAGGGCCGTGATAAACAGCGTACATTCCGGTCATAGATGCCATAAGAGCTGTAGCAGTACAGATATTTGAAGTTGCCTTCTCTCTCTTGATGTGCTGCTCTCTTGTCTGCAATGCCATTCTTAGTGCGGGTTTGCCGAGGCGGTCAACAGAAACGCCTATGATTCTTCCCGGCATATTTCTTTTGTATTCGTCACGAGTAGCCATAAAGCCGGCAGTCGGGCCGCCGAATCCCATAGGGAGACCAAACCTTTGTGCTGTTCCAACTGCAATATCAGCTCCCCATGCAGCAGGCTCTTTTAGCAGACAAAGAGCCAGAAGATCGGTTACAGCTGTAACCAGAATTCCTTTTGAATGGGCTGTTTCACAGAACGAAGAGTAATCTTCAACAGCTCCGTTTGCTGCAGGGTATTGCAGAACTGCACCAAAACATCTGTCATCAAACTCAAATTTATTGAATTCACCTTTAATAATCTCAATCCCCAGAACCTCTGCCCTTGTCTCAATTACAGCTATTACCTGAGGGAATGTGTTTGAGTCTATAAAAAGCAGATTTTTGCCCGCCTTTTGTGCCTCCCTTGAACGGAGTTCATACATCATTCTTACTGCTTCAGCTGCTGCAGTAGAGTCGTCCAGCATTGAGCTGTTGGCCATCTTGAAGCCGGTGAGGCTTGCAACCATGGTCTGAAAATTTAAAAGCGCTTCAAGCCTTCCCTGAGAGATCTCTGCCTGATATGGTGTGTATGATGTGTACCAGCTTGGATTTTCAAATATATTTCTGACTACCGCAGGCAACACCCCTGTTCCGTAAAAACCAAGACCTATCAAAGACCTGTAGTTCTTATTTTTAGATGCTGTTCCTTTAAGTTTTGCAAGATATTCGTACTCGCTTAAAGCTTTGTCAGTTTTCAGAGGAGATTTTAAAAGGATGTCGGCCGGAACAGTTTGCTTTACAAGTTCATCGAGACTCTTTACGCCTATCTCATTAAGCATTTCATCGATTTCACCTGTTCGCGGACCATTGTGTCTGTCAGCAAAAGGGATTGACATATGATATTATTTATTAGGTTTTTAATAACAAATTGTGCACAAATGTAGTTAAAAAATCATAAAATTTGCTTATTAAAATAATTTCATATTTTTGTGCGGAACAAAACTAAAACCTATGAATCTATTAAAAAGAAAAATTTCTGAATTGCAGGAAAGGAGAGCCAAAGCCATACAAGGTGGAGGTGAAACCGCCATAGCAAAGCAGATAGCAATGGGTAAGCTTCCCGCCAGGGAGAGAATAAGCCAGTTGCTTGACCCGGGATCTTTTTTCGAGTATGACCTCTTTATTGAACATGAAGCCAGGGAGTTCGGCATGGAAGGCAAAGATCTGGCAGGTGACGGGGTTGTAATAGGCACCGGAACTATTCACGGCAGACCGGTTGCAATATACGCCCAGGACTTTACCGTAGCCGGTGGTTCTTTGGGTTCGATGCACGCCCGAAAAATTACAAAAATAATGGACTATGCTCTTAGAATGAGAATTCCCATAATAGGGATTAATGACTCAGGTGGAGCGCGTATTCAGGAGGGGGTAAATTCCCTTGCCGGATACGGAGAAATATTTTTCAGAAATACACTCTCAAGCGGTGTTATACCACAACTCTCTGTAATTCTCGGCCCATGTGCAGGAGGAGCCGTTTACTCTCCGGCATTAACCGATTTTGTATTTGTTGTAGATAAGATTTCAAAGATGTTTATCACCGGTCCCGAAGTTATAAAGTCGGTTCTGGGAGAAGAGATTGACATGGAATCCCTTGGAGGAGCCCGTGTACACAGCGAAATAACAGGAAATGCACACTTTTTTGCATTGAGTGAAAAGGAGTGCTTTGAACAAATTAAGACACTTCTTACCTACATTCCTTCTCACAATGAGTGCAACTGTAATGTTGAAAAGGTGGTTGAACCGGATATTAAAAAGTATAAAATTGAGAAAATTGTACCTGTAGACCCGACCAAACCTTATGATGTAAGGGATGTAATTAAAGCACTCACAGATGGCTCGAAGTTTTTTGAAGTTCAGGAACTATGGGCTGCAAATATTGTAATTGGTTTTGGAAGAATCGCAGGCAGAACTGTTGGATTCGTTTGCAACCAACCTTTGGTATTGGCTGGTGTGCTAGATTGTGATTCAAGCGATAAAGCAGCAAGGTTTATAAGGTATTGTGATGCCTTTAACATTCCGATAGTTACCCTTGAAGATCTGCCGGGATATCTTCCGGGAGTTGACCAGGAGCATGCCGGTGTAATCCGCCACGGAGCAAAACTTCTCTATGCATATAGTGAAGCAACAGTTCCTAAGGTTACCATTATTCTCAGAAAGGCATACGGTGGTGGTTATATTGCAATGAACTCACGCCACCTTAGGGCAGATTTTGTTTTCGCGTGGCCACTGGCAGAGATTGCCGTTATGGGTCCGGAGGGTGCTGCAAACATTATCTTCAGAAAAGAGATATCAGAGGCAGCAGATCCCGAAGCAATGAGGAAACTTAAGGTTGAGGAGTACAAGAAAAAGTTTGCAAATCCTTATGTAGCAGCTGCAAAAGGATATATTGACGCTGTTATTGATCCTTCAGAAACCAGAAAGTTCCTTATTCATTCGTTTGATGTTTCTTCACACAAGGTAGTTAAAAGACCTTCAAAGAAACATGGTATTCCACCATTTTAAAAAGAGAATACTCTTTTTGAAAAATCACGGAGTTACTTACTAATAAACGAATCGGTATGAAAATATCTGAGAAAAGGGCACTTGTCCTTAAAAGGCAAAAAGCCAATGAGAAAGAGCTGGCCAAAAAGAAGAAAGAGCAGGAGAGAGAGGCCAAAAAGCTGAAAAAGACAGCTGAAAGAGAGAAAAAATTAATGGAAAAGGAGAAAATTGAAAAACTGAAGTATGATGTTATTCAGGTTTTCCCCAATGCAAGAATGTACAAAACTACGCTCACGAAAAAATATATCGATCGCAAAGTGTGGCAAAGACCTGACCCTCAGGAGGTAAAGTCAATTATCCCAGGTGTGGTAACCTCCCTTGAAATTAAAGAGGGTGACCATGTTATAAAAGGAAATCACATCATGACATTCGAGGCTATGAAGATGCAGAATCTTGTTTTGGCTCCTTTTGACGGTACAATTGAAAAGATATTTGTAAAGGAGGGAGAAAAGGTACCTAAAGGAGGGCTAATGCTGTTCCTGAAATCGGATAAAGAGTTTGAAATTATTATGGACAGAGCTACTTCCACCGATCTAGGTCTAATCGAATAAAGATAAACAAAAATAGCGTAAAGCTCCATAGAGATGATCCCCCGTAGCTCACAAAGGGCAGGGGGATTCCTATTACGGGCATAATCCCGATTGTCATTCCAATATTTATGAGAAAGTGCATAAACATTATTGATGCAAGGGAGTAACCAAATATACGGTTAAAGTTGTCTCTCTGCTTTTCTGCCAGATTAACAATTCTTATAATCATAAAGAGGAAGACCATTATGAGCGCGGTCGACCCCAAAAAGCCCCACTCTTCTCCTACCGTGCAGAATATGAAATCTGTACTTTGTTCTGGAACAAAATTATATTTTGTCTGAGTTCCTTTAAGGAATCCCTTGCCGCTGAGTCCCCCTGAGCCTATGGCAATTTTTGACTGGTGTACATTGTAACCGGCCCCTTTAAGATCGACATTTATTCCCAAAAGGTTCTCTATTCTTGCTCTTTGGTGGTCTTTAAGTACCCTTTCAAAAAAGAACTCAACTGAAAAGACTAGCAGAACAGCTCCAATAAAAGAGAGAGTAGCCAGCCACATTCCCGGAAACTTATGTTTTACACTAGAGTAAATATGATACACAAAGGCAGGCACAATAAAAACTGCAAGCCAGGCTTCATCGGGTAATACAATACGTTCTGCAACAAATCCAATCTCCCCGATTCGGGGAGTGAGAATCATAACAGGTACCGAAACGCATAAAAACAATATGTGGAGAAAGATTCTTCGCATTATTATTCCCCTTGATACTACCAGCAGGGCAAACATAACGATAAGTGCTGCAAACGGAGAGATACTGAGGGTTATCAAAAAGATCATGATAGCCAGAATGCCAAACATTATATACCATCCGCTAAGACCCTCCCTGAAAAGCATAAAGATAAATGCAAGAAAGACAAGAGCCGATCCTGTCTCTTTCTGCATTACAATGATTGCCATGGGCAAAAGTATAACAGCAATAATTCTGAGGATACTCTTTGTAGATTTAATCCTGAACTGATGACTGCTCATCATTGCTGCCAAAGCCAGAGTGGTGGCTATTTTTGCCACCTCTGCGGGTTGAAAACGAACAGGCCCGAATTCGAACCACGAGCGGGAACCGTTGACCTCTATTCCCAAAAAGATAACGGCTACAAGCAGTAGCATGCTCAATCCATAAATAATCCAGGCTAATGTGCTGTATAATCTTGAGTTGACAAGAAAAAGCACAACAAAGGCAATAACAAACGATGTCACAATCCAGATAAACTGCATTCCGTAACGTTGGGTAATATCAAAGATCTGAGCATGATCTTCGTCATAAACTGCAGAAAATATGCTTATCCACCCTACGAAAGTGAGAATCAGATAGCAAATAATCAGAGGCCAGTCAAGTTTCCGGTAATCGTAATTCTTCATAATACCCGCCTACTTTAATACATTTCTAATCAAATTGCCCTGTATCACATATGCCTCCAGGTCTTTTCTGTCAACCTTCTGGTTTAGGTATCTTTCAACCAAAAGTGACGCAATTGGGGCAGCCCATGTTGCGCCAAATCCTGCATTTTCTATATAAGCTGCTACAGCTATTTTGGGGTTGTCTTTTGGAGCAAAGCAGATAAATACTGAGTGGTCTTTGCCGTGGGGGTTCTGAGATGTTCCTGTTTTACCACAGATATCCAGACCCTTAACAGCGGCTATTCTTGCAGTTGCTCCTGAACCGGGAGGTGAGTTAACTGCCAGATACATTCCGTCAATAACCTCAAGGAAGTGTTCCGGTTTAACCTTTGTAAAATTTTTCTCTGTAAACTTCGAATTTATCAGAGTATCGGGGGAGCCTTTTACAATATGGGGAGTGTAGTAGTGCCCTCTGTTTGCAATTGTTGCTGCTAGATTTGCCAAGTGCAGGGGGGTTGTACCAATCTCTCCCTGTCCTATTGCCAGAGATATTATCGAAAGGGAGCTCCACCTGTTTTTACCGTGAATTCTGTCGTAAGTTTCAGTTGAGGGAAGTGTACCACCCTGTTCTGCATGAAAATCGGTGTTGAGTTTGCTGCCAAACCCAAAGCTCTCAACCAACTCTTTCCACCTGTTGAATCCGGCTGCTACATTTGGATATTTGGGATTGTCAATAATATTCCTGAACACATAGCAATAGTATGTGTTACAAGACATGTAAATTGATTGAGTAAGGTCTGTGGGAGATGGGTGTGGGTGACATCCGACACCTCTGCCTACGGGGTATCTGCCTGCACAAGAGTACCTTGTGTCATGATTTAAAACTCCCTCTTCCAGTCCGATAAGTGCATTTACAAGTTTAAAAACCGAGCCCGGAGGGTAAGGTGACATAACCGCCCGGTTGAACATCGGTTTTAGTGGATCGGCTGAAATCTCTCCAAAATACTTATTTATCTGGGCAAGTTTGTCAATATCTATTCCCGGACTTGAGACAAGAGTAAGTATCTCTCCTGTAGAAGGTTCTATGGCTACAAGACTCCCCACTTTGTTGCTCATGAGCAACTCACCGTACTGCTGCAGCTCTCCATCAATAGAGCTTGTTATGCTTTTGCCCGGAATGGCATCAAGGTCGTACTGCCCATCAGAGAATGAGGCCTTTACCTTGTTATGAACATCCCGCAAAAAGATATTATACCCCTTTTTCCCCTTAAGAATATGCTCATAGGATCGCTCAATTCCGGTCCTTCCAACATAATCACCTCTGCGGTAATCGGGATTCAAGCGTAGAAATGTTGTGTCAACTTCTGAAATATATCCAAAAAGGTTGGCACCTGCGCTAAAGGGATAATTTCGGATTGTTCTTGAAACTGCGCTGAAACCCGGAAATTTATATGATTTTTCAAGGAATAGTGTGTATTGCCACCCGGGAACCTGTTTTACAAAGGGAAGTGACTGATAGCCTATTCTTCTGCGATCTCTGTGGTACTCTTTGAGTTTAGCTCTTACGTCGTTTATGTCGAGATTAAAAACCGAACAAAGGTCTGCAGTGTCCAGCCCCTTTACCTCAAGAGGGGTAATCATAATGTCGTAAGCTGTTTCGTTACCAACGAGTATTTTTCCGTTTCTGTCAAGAATGAGCCCTCTGGCAGGATATCTTATATCATAACGGAATGCGTTATTACTGGCATTAATCTTATACTCTTCGTCAAGTATTTGTAAGTTAAAGAGCTGCACAATATAGATAAGAGCCACGGCAATTGCCCCGACTGTCAGTATTGTCTTTTTATCAAACGTAAATGCCATTTGTATGCTCTTTAACGCATCAATTTATAAAAAAGGCTGTATTCTACAAGCATTATCAGTAAAGTATTTACAGCAATGCTTACAAACAGGCGGGGAAGATTGTAGATAAAGTGGGTGAAGCCCAGACTCTCAGCCATTGAAAAAAAGATATGATGTATTGTGAGCAAAATGAGTGCATATAAAGCAAATTTTGCATAGCCAAGCTGAGCAAGACCCGGCCTGATCTGATTTTCAAGGTCCCCTTTACGGCTGACAGCTTTAAAAATCTGAGGTTGAAGCAGGGCCATTACAAGTGACGCCGAACTGTTCAGCCCCATTATTGAGTTGGTAAAATAATCCACCGCAAGACCCATTGCAAATGCCCATAAAAGGAGTCTGTTCACAGGTGTATTTATGGGTAGTGTAAAAATGAAAAGAGGATATACTGCAATAAACAAGAGTGGCCCAAAATCGACAAGACCGCTCAGCATAATCTGAACCAAAAGCAGAGTGACAAATGATATAAGTATGTTACCTCTTAGCTTCATTCTCTTTTAAAAATTGATTAAGCTCATTTTGTTTATTGTTAACCACTACACTTACATAACGTAGTGAATTGAAATTCTGGAACAACTTTACCTGAAAATTGTGATACGATCCCATTATTACAGATGAACGCCTTATTGTGCCCAGGGGAACATCTGGAGGGTATAATGTTGAGAATCCGCTTGTAAACACCGTGTCTCCAATCGATACACGAATATGGTAAGGTACTTCAGTTAAAGTTGCATAGTCTGAACTTCGTCCCTCCCAAACAAGTGGGCCAAATGCTCCTGATGGTTCAATTCTCGCACTTACACTTTGATTGATGTTTAAAAAAGAGATTATGTATGAATAATTATCAGATACAGAGCTTACAACTCCCACAACCCCTTCGGGAGATATAACTCCCATGTCTTTTTGGATTCCGTGTTTTCTCCCTCTGTTAATGATTATATAGTTGTTAAGCTTGTTTGTGCTGTTGGAGATAATCTTTGCGGGGATATATGTAAAGTCAGGGGTTACCGATAAAAACCCCTCAAGTGTGTCACCCATCTCTGCTTTAGCTTTGTATAGTGACAATTGCTCTCTAAGGCGTTGGTTTTCATTGATAAGAACTTCGTTTTTCTCTCTTAACCCAAAATAGTACCTCACATCAGAAGTGGCTGAAGATATGCCTGATTTAAAATACATTAACGCACCACTAATCTTAACCCTTTGAAATACGCTGTCATTTGCAATAAATAAAATTGAAACAACCTCAAGGGTAAGAAAGAGGATAATGGTGGCAAGGCCGCGTAGAATAGGAGATCTTCCCCACATTTACATTTATCTCATTAAAAACGAATGTTTTTCTGCATTCTTTAGTGCTATGCTGGTTCCTTTGGCAACAGAGTGAAGTGGATCGTCAGATACATGAAACTTAATATTAATCTTTTCATAAAGTCTCTTGTCAAGACCTCTGAGCAAAGCTCCTCCCCCTGTAAGATAGATTCCGTTTTGTACAATATCGGCATACAATTCGGGAGGTGTCTGCTCCAGAACCTGAATAATTGCAGCCTCTATCTTAACCAGAGATTTATCGATACTATGCGCTATCTCCTGACTGGTAACACTAACCTCAACAGGGTGAGCGGTCATGAGGTTTGGACCTCTTACAGCATAAGGCTCCGGGTAAACTTCCAGTTCTGACATGGCTGCTCCCACTTTAATCTTGATGTCCTCTGCGGTTAGCTCACCAATCTTTATTGAGTGTTGCTGACGCATATATTGTTGAATTTCTGATGTAAACACATCACCTGCAACCCTTATGCTTTGGTTAATAACAATGCCTCCCAGTGATATAACGGCAATCTCTGTTGTGCCACCTCCTATGTCAACAACCATGTTTCCTGTAGGAGCTTCAACATCAAGACCTATACCGATAGCTGCTGCCATTGGTTCGTAAATCAGATATACATCCCTGCCTCCTGCATGTTCAGCAGAGTCTCTTACCGCTCTGATTTCAACCTCTGTACTTCCGGATGGAATACAAACAACCATCTTAAGGCTTGGGGTGAAAAAAGAGTTTCTGTAGTTAATCATCTTTATGAACCCGCGTATCATCTGTTCGGCAGCATTAAAGTCGGCAATTACCCCGTCTCTCAGCGGCCTTATTGTTTTGATGTTTGCGTGCGTTTTACCGTGCATCATTCTAGCCTTCTGTCCGAAGGCAATAGGTTTGCCGGTATTCTGGTCTATAGCAACAATAGATGGTTCGTCAACGACAATTTTGTCGTTCATCAGTATTATTGTGTTGGCAGTTCCAAGGTCTATCGCCAGCTCTTGTGTCAAAAATGAGAATGCCATAATATATATTTTCTCTAGTGTTTAAAATGTCTTGTTCCGGTTGTAACCATTGCAATGTTTTTTTCATTGCAGAATTGGGTGCTTTCGTCGTCTCTTACTGAACCTCCGGGCTGAATTACAGCAGTGATGCCGGCATTGTATGCAATCTCAACGCAGTCCGGGAAAGGGAAGAAAGCATCAGAAGCCATTACTGCCCCCTGAAGTGGCATCCCGAAACCGGTTGCTTTGGTTATTGCCTGTTTGAGGGCATCTACCCTTGATGTTTGTCCAATTCCGGAGGCAACCAGTGCAGAGTCCTTTGCAAGAACTATTGCGTTGGATTTGGAATGTTTAACAAGTTTGTTGGCAAAGATAAGATCGGTAACCTCTTTTTCGCTTGGTTTTTTGTTGGTAACGGTTGTAAGTGATGACGCAACCTCGGTTGCAGTATCTCTATCCTGAACCAGTACTCCACCCAGAAGAGATCTGAACTTAGTGTTGGTTGTAAGCTTTCCGTTATCGGTTAATATGATTCTGTTTTTCTTTTGCTTAAGAATTTCGAGCGCTTTTTGGGTATATGCCGGAGCGATTACCACTTCAAAGAATATTTTGTTCATCTCTTCGGCGGCTGTCTCCTCAACTTCACGGTTGGTAATAATTATGCCTCCGAATGCAGATACAGGATCTGCAGCCAGAGCTGCGTCCCACGCCTCCTTTACGGTTTTGCGGGATGCACACCCGCAGGCATTATTGTGTTTGAGAATGGCAACCGTTGTCTCTTCAAAGTCTGAGATAAGTTCAATTGCAGCTTCAATGTCAAGCAGATTGTTGTATGAGATCTCTTTTCCATGAATCTGAAGGGGAATTCCCGAAGCAGGGCCGAAAAAACGGGCGCTCTGGTGAGGATTCTCTCCATAGCGTAAAGGAGTAGCCTCTGTCTGGCTCTCTTTAAAGCTCTCTACTTTTTGTTCTCTGTTGAAATATTTGAAGATGGCAGTATCGTAGTGTGAACTCACATTGAAAGCCCACATTGCAAAATACTCCCTTTGCTCTAATGTTGTTAGTCCTTTTCCCTCTTCAAGAATAGAAATTAGTCTTGGGTAAAGCTCCTTACAGGGAACAATCAGTACATCTTTATGGTTTTTGGCAGCTGCCCTTATAAGTGAGATGCCGCCAATATCAATTTTTTCAATAATCTCTCTGTGCGGAGCCTTTGATGCAACGTATCTTTCAAACGGGTAGAGATCTACAATCACAAGATCAATCTCAGGAATACCGTACTCGATAAGTTGTGCAAGATCTTCGGTGTTCTCACGTCGTGCAAGAATGCCTCCAAAGACTTTCGGGTGAAGTGTTTTTACCCTTCCACCAAGTATTGACGGATAAGATGTGATGTGTTCAACCGTTGTTACAGGTATACCAAGATCGGTGAGGAAGTCGTAAGTCCCTCCCGTAGATAAAATTTCAACCCCTAATTCGTTGAGTTGTTTTGCGATAGTTTCGATTCCCTCCTTGTGATATACGGAGATTAGTGCTCTTTTGACTGTTCTGTTTTCCATATCCTGTAAATGCTTACAAAATTACTAAAATATACAATAAATACCTACTTTTGTTACACCGAACACCTATATTTGTCACCCTAAAGCGCGTAAAGAATAAGATGAAACACTATGCAATAATTGTAGCAGGAGGCAGCGGAAGCCGAATGGGAGGCGAAATTGCCAAGCAGTTTATGTTACTTGGAGACAAACCTGTTCTTGTTCATACAATTGAAAAATTTCTCTCGTTGTCATACCCTGTAGAGATTATTCTTGTTTTGCCCTCAGACTACAAAGATTATTGGAAAGATTATTGTTACGAAAACAAACTGACATTCCGTCACACATTGGTTTCAGGAGGCATTACACGTTTTCACTCAGTTAAAAATGCGCTTAAACACATTCCTCAGGGCTCACTGGTTGCTGTTCATGATGGCGTTCGCCCCTTTGTGACCCAAGAGTTCATAGAACAATTGTTCGAAATGGCAGAAGAGTTAGAGGCAGTTATTCCTGTTCTGGAACCTGCCGATTCGATGAGGAGAATGATGGGTGATCTTTCGGAAGTTGTAAAAAGAGAGGAGTACCGTTTTGTACAGACTCCTCAGATATTTAATTCAGATTTGCTTTTGAAGGCTTACAGCCAGGCATACTCTCCCGTTTTTACCGATGATGCCTCTGTTGTTGAGGGTATGGGTGTAAACATACACCTTACACAAGGTAAGGCGGTCAATATTAAAATAACAAAACCTGAAGATCTGCTGCTGGCAGAGGCAATACTTAGCGTTTTTTAACAGAAGATACTTTTCCGGGATAATCTTTCACCCATACTTGTCTCTCAATTGCCTGATCCAGTGATATGAATGTCTCTGTCTGTTCAACAGAAGGGATATTCTGGATTGTATTGATAAGGATCTCCATCAGGTGATCGTGGTTTTGGCAATAAATTTTTAACATAAGAGCGTGTTTCCCGGTTACGAAGTGACACTCTACAACCTCAGGAATGTTTCTGAGCGCTTCGATTACCGATGGGTAATGGTTTGCCTGAGCCAGACTCACTCCTACAAAGGCACATACATTAAGTCCCAAAGTTTGGGGTTTTACAAGCAGACGCGAACCGGTTATAATTCCTAAGTTCTCCATCTTCTTAACTCTCTGGTGAATAGCTGCTCCGGAGACGCCACATTCGCGGGCTATCTCAAGAAATGGCATCCTTGCATTTTTAACAAGAAATGACAGAATCTTTTGATCGATCTGATCAATCTGATATTTTGGCATATTGGTAAAAGATATATTGTCTGATTACAAATATAATAATAAATTATAATTAATTCGGATTTATTTTCTGAAAAAAGAAAAGCCATCTGATAGGCACATCTCCCGAACAGGCAGCCAGATAATCAGAATATGAGCACGGAATGTATTGATTTTTATTGATTTTTATCTCAGGAACCTCCATCCACCATCGCCCTGTTGAGGAGCTTGTTACAAAGACGATATCTTGCCCGTGTTCGCCCATGCTTACGATTTTTCTAAGAAAGTGCTCATCCTTTCCCAAAGCTCCGGGATCTTCGTGTTTGTTGGTTGCGAGAGCCTCTGTCATATGCCACAGAATTTCGGCGGCAAGCTGTGATGAGGGTGATTCTGCTTTGCATTTGGAAGGGTATCCGAACATATATATTCTCTTAACCTTTTGCCCCATTCCTGCATATCTTGCAATCTGGCATATCTCCTCTGCATAGAGACCGTTGGGGGAGTGCGTCTCGTTATCGGGAAAATCACTGTATCTGACAGAGCGAAGGTCCATAAAAATATACTCTTTGTTTCTTAGCAGAGGCTCTGTTAAAGCAATATCCTTTCTAAGTTCTCCAAGGCGCAGCTCTTCGAATTGCCTCTCCTTAAGCTCTTTTAAAACAGAAGCTTCGTAACGGTAGGTCTGATATGCAATATGGGAAAACTCAGTAACATTATTGTCTGAGATTATACTTTTGAGCAATTTGGCGGTATCTGCGCTTGAGTTGCCGGGGGCAATCAGGGATGCAGAGTAACTTGTAGCGGGCAGAGCTGCAGAGAAATCAGGTGCCTTTTTCCCTCCCAGGACTATACATCTGATACCGTTCTCTTCTGCCAGTGCCAGAGTGCGGGAGAGACCATTTATACCCGGCCGGGTATAATATATCTTCTTGTTGCTTACAGAATAAAGAGCTCCCAATAACTTTGCCATATCGTCATTTGTAGTAGTGTCGACTATCAAAGCGGGAGTACCGGCAATAGCTTCGCCTATGGCAGCAGCCGGTATTATCTCTATGGAGTAGTTGAATTCCATATCAGAAAATGTATTAAGTGGATCTGTCTATTTCTTTTTGCGGGTCTTGCCACCGGTGTCTGCCTTGGCAATAATCTCTATTGCTTTTTCCAGATCGATTGATTCAGGCTCAACTCCTTTGGGAATCTTGTAATTGTTTTTCCCCTTCTTGATATAGGCACCAAAACGACCGTTCAAAATCTCTATCCCATCTTCTGCAAAGCTCTTGATGCTCTTTTTCGCCTCTTTTGAGCTGTGTTCATCTATTAAAGTTATGCATTTTTCCAGACTTATGGTATGGGGGTCGTTATCTTTTCCTAATGAGATGAATGAGCCTTTGTACCTGATGTATGGGCCGAATCTGCCTATTGCACAAACAATCTCTTCGCCGTTGTGTGTTCCCACTACCCTTGGCAAATCAAATAGACGAAGTGCCTCTTCGAGTGTGATTGTTTCAATAAGCTGCCCTTTAGCCAGACTCATAAAGCGTTTTTCGGGATCATCATTCTCTCCTATCTGAGCAAGAGGGCCAAAGCGGCCGATTCTTACCAGTACCTTTTTCCCTGTTTTGGTATCTGCTCCAAGAACTCTCTCGGTATTTGCAGGCCTGGAGGCAGAGAGTGTCTCGTCAACCCTTAAGTGGAAAGGTTTGTAGAAGTTTGAAATTAGCGTGTTCCAAACAAGTTTGCCCTCTGCTACAAGGTCAAAATCCTCCTCAATGCCGGCTGTGAAATTATAGTCAATAATTGTTTGAAAATTATCTACCAAAAAGTCATTTACCATAATACCAATGTCTTCAGGGAAGAGTTTTGATTTTTCAACTCCCCACATTTCGGTCTTAATTGCAGATGTTATCTCATTCTTCTCAAGTACAATTTCACGATAGCTCCTCTCCTGTCCGGGGCGGTTATCTTTTACAATATAACCTCTTTGGCTTAGGGTAGAAATTGTGGGAGCGTATGTCGAAGGTCTGCCTATGCCAAGCTCTTCGAGCTTTTTGACAAGGCTGGCCTCTGTGTATCTTGGAGGCTTTTGTGTGAATTTTTCGGTAGCCTTTATCACCAGATTGTTCATCTTCTGACCCTCCTTAAGTGCTGGTAAAAGCATTTCAGTGGCATCATCATTAGAATCATCATCCTTAGATTCCATATAAACTTTCAGGAATCCGTCAAAAGTTACTCTGTCTGCAGTGGCTTCAAATTTTTGAACTACCGAAGGTGAAACTATTGTTATTTGTGTCCTTTGTATTGTGGCATCTGACATCTGTGACGCAAGCGTCCTTTTCCAGATGAGATTGTAGAGTCTTTTATCCTGTGGAGATGCGTCAACCTCTATGTTGCTCATGTATGAAGGCCTGATTGCTTCGTGTGCCTCCTGAGCTCCTTTACTTTTGGTTGCATACTGACGGGTTTTGGAGTACTCCTTGCCATACATGTCAGTAATAACTTGTTTGGCAGCAGCAATAGCCATCTTAGACAGGTTAACGGAGTCGGTACGCATATATGTAATGTACCCTGATTCGTAGAGGTTTTGTGCACTCCTCATGGTCTGGCTCAGAGAGAATCCAAGCTTGCGGGATGCCTCTTGTTGCAATGTAGAGGTGGTAAATGGTGCAGGAGGCGTTCTTTTGCTCTCCTTCTCTTCAATATTGCCAATGTTAAATTGTGCACCATTGCAGTTTTTTAGAATCTCAAGTGCAGTGGCCTCATTATCAAATCTTTCTGAAATCTCAGCTGCGACTTTGACTGTTTTAGCCTGCCCTTCAGGGTTGAATACCCCCTCAATTTTAAACTGAGACTTTGCTGCAAATTGCTGTATATCGCGTTCTCTCTCTACAATCAGACGAAGAGCAACGGATTGCACCCTGCCTGCAGAGAGTTTTGGTCTTACCTTTTTCCATAAAACAGGCGATAGCTCAAAGCCAACAAGCCTGTCCAGAACCCTTCTTGCCTGCTGGGCCATAACAAGATTCATGTCTATTGCCCTGGGATTCTCAATTGCATGAAGAATTGCCTCTTTTGTGATTTCATGAAATACAATTCTTTTTGTTTTTTCGGGCTTTAGTTCAAGAGTCTTGAACAGGTGCCATGCAATTGCCTCCCCTTCGCGGTCCTCATCGGATGCCAGCCAAACGGTTTCTGCCTTTTTGGCAAGTGATTTAAGTTCCGATACAACCTTTTTTTTGTCGTCAGAAATGAGGTAATCCGGCTCAAACCCGTTCTCTATATCTATTCCGAGGTTCTTTTTTGAAAGATCCCGGATATGTCCGAAACTTGATTTGACCGTAAAACTGCTTCCCAGAAACTTTTCGATAGTCTTGGCTTTAGCCGGAGACTCAACGATAACTAAGTTCTCTCCCATAGATGAAAATAATCCTTGATGGCGCAAAGTAAAGGATAAATTAAGGGATTATCAAAATTTTTATTTCTAATTTTGCCTTTTAACAGACCGGGAAATTGATTCATAAAATGGATATAGCAAAGAGAAAAAAGTTGATAAAATGGTTTTGGGTAGCGTTGCTGAGTCCCTTTGTCATACTGATTGTTACGATTCTTCTGGTGGGAATTTTTTCGGACATTCCTTCGTTTGAAGAGCTTGAAGATCCAAAGAATAATCTGGCAACCGAGATCATTTCTGAGGATGGTGAGATACTCACCACCTTTCATATTGAAAACAGATCATTTGTTTCATATGACCAGCTCTCCCCTTCACTTATTGATGCTGTCATTGCCACAGAGGACGTTCGATTCCATAACCACAGTGGTATTGACTTTCGCAGTCTTGCAAGGGTTGGTGTAAAATCGATAATACTCGGTAGAACTCGTTCAGGGGGAGGAGGAAGCACAATAACACAGCAGCTTGCAAAGACGCTTTTTCCAAGAGATTCTGTCAGGAGCAATATTCCCGGCGCAAGAGTTTTTAAGCTTGGAATCTCAAAATTCAAGGAGTGGATTACTGCTGTTAAACTGGAAAGAAATTACACCAAACAAGAGATTGTAAGTATGTATATGAATGCTGTCTTCTACGGCAGCAATGCTTACGGTATCAGAGCTGCGGCAAACACTTTTTTTGGCAAACACCCGTCACAACTGACTGTTGAAGAGGGAGCCACACTGGTAGGTATGGTAAACAAACCCACCAGATTTAATCCGGTATTAAATCCGGAACTCTCCCTGGCCAGAAGAAATCACGTTCTGAACCAGATGCGCAAATATGGTTTTCTCGAAAGAGCTGCTTACGATTCAATAGTACAGATTCCAATTACACTATCATACTCACAGCAGGATCACAATTCCGGCCTTGGCCCCTACTTCAGGGATATGCTTCGCAGGGTGATGAATGCACATGAGCCAAGGCGGTCGGACTACCGTCAGCACGAGGATTTCAAAGCAGATTCAACCCTATGGAGAGACGATCCTCTTTATGGCTGGCTAAATAAAAACCTCAAACCGGACGGGACAAAATACAACCTGGACAAGGAGGGGCTTAAAATTTACACTACAATTAACTCAAAAATGCAGCGTTATGCCGAGGAGGCAGTTGCAGAGCATTTGGGGGGTGAGTTGCAGAGAGTCTTTTTCAATGACCTGAGGTTTAAAAACAACAGGCCTTTCTCGAATAACGAACCAAAAAGCGTTACCGATAATATAATGAGACAGGCCAGAAGGTGGAGTGACAGGTATCGTATGATGGCTGCTGCCGGGGTAACTGAAAAGGAGATTGAGGAGAGCTTTTCGAAACCGGTAAGGATGACTGTTTTTGCCTGGAACAAAAAGGGTAGTGTTGATACAGTTATGTCTCCAAATGACTCAATAAGATACTACAAATCTTTTCTTAGGGCATCATTTATGGCAATGGAGCCACAAACGGGATTTGTCAAGGCATATGTTGGTGGTCCAAACTACAGATTCTTTAAATATGACAATGCAAGACAGGCAAAAAGACAGGTAGGTTCAACAATTAAGCCGTTTCTCTATACACTGGCTATGCAGGAGGGGTATACTCCTTGTTACAAGGTTGTTAATGTGCCTCAGACCTTTATTGTGGGAGACACAACCTGGACACCCAAGAGTACCGATAAAGATGAGTGGATTGGTAAAAGCGTAACTCTCAAATGGGGTCTTACACGAAGCAGTAATAATATTTCTGCCTATCTGATGAGGCAATTTGGTCCGTTTGCAATGGTTGATATGTGCCGTAAATTAGGGGTAAACAGCTTTCTTGATCCTGTGGTTTCGCTCTGTCTTGGGCCTGCCGACCTTACCCTTTTCGAGATGGTTGGAGCATATAATACATATCCCAGCAGGGGAGTTCATGTTGAGCCAATGTTTGTTCTCAGAATTGAGGATAAGGCGGGCAATGTTCTGAGTAATTTTACTGCAAGAAAGAGGGAGGCAATAAGCGAAGAGACTGCATACCTTATGGTTAACCTAATGCAGGGTGTGGTGAATGAGGGAACTGCCGGCAGATTGCGGTATAAATATATTCCGGAGGGAGCCCTTGCGGGTAAAACCGGGACAACAAATGATCAGAGTGACGGATGGTTTATCGGATACATGCCGAGACTCACAGCCGGTGTTTGGGTGGGAGCCGAAGACAGGCAGGTTCACTTTGAGAGTCTTGCTCTTGGAGGAGGATCAAACATGGCGTTGCCAATTTGGGGTCTATTCATGCAGAAAGTGCTCAAAGATGGGACTTTGGGAGTCTCAACTCAGGATTTGTTTACGGCTCCACCGGGTTTCTCGGCTGATTTGAGGTGTACCGGAGGTGACGAAGAGCTTGAGGGCACAACTTCGGGCAGAGATCCCTTTTTCTTTAATTAATTACGGTTATTGATTTATGACTAAAAAGACAATCGCACTTATATATGGAGGGGACTCCTCCGAATACGAAGTATCAATAAAGAGCGGGAAACACATTTCGGGACATTTAGACAGGGAGAGATACCATGTTTATGAAGTTTTGATGAAAGGGTCTGACTGGAAAGTTCTATTCTCTGAGGAGAAAAGTTATCTGATTGATAAGGCAGATTTCTCATTTGTAATTCCTGAGGAGTCCGGGATTGGGGGCAAAAGGGTAAAGTTTGACAAGGCGTTGATTATGATTCACGGTACTCCGGGCGAGAATGGTTTGTTACAAGCCTACTTTGAGATGATTGGCATGGATTTTACCACATGTTCGGCAACTGTTTCTGCTATTTCTTTCGACAAATATGCATGTAAATGCTATCTGAGAGATACAGGTGTTAAGCTTGCAAAGGAAAAGTTTATAAGAAGGGGCGACAGCTACAACGCTTATGATATTGTTGCGGGAATGGGCCTTCCCCTTTTTGTGAAACCCAATAACGGGGGAAGTAGTTTTGGAGTTACAAAGGTAAAGCATCTTGAAGATTTAAATGATGCAATCGAGAGCGCATTTAAGGAGGATGAGAGTGTTTTGGTTGAGGAGTATATTCAGGGCAGGGAGATGACAAACGGGGTGTACGAATACAATGGCCAACTTGTTAGGTTGCCTGTTACCGAGATTATCTCCAATAATGAGTTTTTTGACTACGAGGCTAAGTATCTGGGGGCATCAAAGGAGATTTGTCCTGCAGAGATTGCCGGTGAATTGAGTGAGAGAATTATTGACACTTCTCATAAAATATACAAATATCTTGGATGTAAGGGGATTGTAAGGGTAGATTACATTGTGAGGGGTGATGAGATCTTCTTTCTTGAGATTAATACCGTTCCGGGGATGACAGAGATGAGCCTTGTTCCGCAGCAGGTGCGGGCGGCTGGGATGACAATAAGGGAGTTTCTTAACCAACTGCTCGGGTAGTTGGTTTTTTTGATGTATTTCAGTTGGTTCTTTGTATTTCAGTTGGTTTTTAATCATTGAGTTATGAATAAAATTATTTCTTACAGTCTTGTTATTGGATTAACAATTTTTGCAGCGATTTTTCAACTTAACAGGCTTGCCGCCGCCCGCCCTGCACAAGAGGTGGTTGAGGTTATAAAGGGAAAGGTTGTTGATGAAACCGGCAGGGGAGTGGCAGGTGTTGTACTATCTGATGGTTTTGATATTGTAAAGAGCAACAACAGAGGTGAATTTCGGATTACGGCAAACAGGAGGGGCAGGTTTTTATTCATGACTACTCCCAAAGGTTACCGGCAAGTGGGTTCTTTTTATGTGCCGCTTGCAGTTATGCAGCAGAAAACAAATATAAAACAGGATCTTTCAAATGTTGTTTTCAGGGTTGAGAAGGAGTCAGGCGGAGTGTTAACTTTCTTGCATCTTGGAGATACTGAGGCCAGAATTCAAAAAGAGTGGGTTGAGGTATTAAAGGATTATGTTTCGTTTAATCAGCCCGATTTTGTGTTATTCAACGGTGATATCTGCTACGAAAACGGTTTAAAATATCATTCAAGGGAGCTGACAAGTGAAAAGCTGGGCGTTAGAGCTGTCTACTCTTTGGGAAACCACGATCTGGTTGACGGAGAGTATGGCGAGGAGCTTTATGAAAAGTTGTTTGGTCCTGTCTGGTATTCCTTTAACAGCAAGGGTGTCCATTTTGTGAATATTCCTGTGCTGACTGGTGACAGAAAGCCCTCATATACAGCTGATGATGTATACTCCTGGCTAAAAAAGGATCTTGAAGAGGTTGAACCGGGCACTCCTGTTGTGCTGATTGACCACCATTTTGTGGGATATGCCGATGATTTTACTCTCAAAGGGGAGAGCGTGTCAGTTGACCTTCTCAAGCACAACCTCAAGGCCTATCTGTATGCTCACTACCATGTTAATCTTTTTGAAAAGTCAGATAAAACAGGTGTTACAACAATCTGTTCAATGTCGCCCAACAAAGGGGGAATAGATCATACCCCATCATCTTTCAGAGTTATTTCTATTACCGGCAATGGGGAGATCTCCTCCGAAATTCGCCACGCATCACTTAAAAATCATGTGGTTGCAGGCTACTTCACAGGACAAAACAATAACATTCAGATTTTTGCAAACATTTACGATACTGCTTATGATACAGAGAGTGCTGTTGTAACATTTAAAGGGAGAGAGTATCCCCTTAAAAGAGTAAGCTCATGGAGCTGGAGAGGAGACCTTCCCGGTAAGGTAAATGAGGATCAAATCGGCTCCCTTGACAGAGAGTTGGCTTTGAAGGTGCGTTTTGCAAATGGAAATATAATTAATTCAAGGGTTAAAGCTATTAATGAAAAGGAGCAATACCCAAGAGTGGTAAAGTGGGTTGCCTCAAATGGTTTTAACACATACATGACTGCGCCGTTAATTTCAAATGAATTGGTATTTACTGCTATTTATGACGATGACGGAAAGGGCGGGAATGCCATGATTGCTATTAACAGGAATAACGGAAACAGTGTTTGGAGATTTAGTCTTAAAAACTCTGTAAAGAACAATATGGCTCTTTGGAACAGAACTCTTTTTGCCTGCGATGTTGAAGGGAATCTCTATGCGGTAAATTCTGAGACCGGAAAATTAATCTGGAGTAAAAAACTCAGGGAGGCAGAGCTTCACCCGATATATACCCAGGGGGTTACCGTGCACAATGGTGTTGTTTATGCCGGTCACGGCCACTATCTCACTGCGCTTGATGCCAAAAATGGCGATATAATCTGGAAAAACACATCGTGGAGGGGCGGTGTATGTACAACTGCCTCACCGATTGTTGAGCCGGAATCCGGAGTTTTACTGACTGCTGCTTACTGGACAGGAAGGTTTGCCCACAATGCCAAAACAGGTGAACTTTTGTGGCAGAAGCGTGATGATGACACAAGAATTGCCGACAATTCGCCGGTTTATTACAAGGGAAAATTCCTCTATGCATCTCCTGAATACATCATGGAGGTGGACCCTCAAACCGGGGAGGAGCTTATAAAGCATAAAATTAACTACACCATAAATAACAACTCTCGTCCGGTTGTAACGGATAAGCTTTTTGTACTTGGGACAACCGATAAAGGGGTTGTTGCATTTGATCGTGAGAATGGCTACAAAGAGTTGTGGAACTTCAAAACAAATCCGGGGCTGATTTACACAGCACCGTACACAAAAGATTTTCAGATGACTGTTGAGAGCGGGGCTCTTTTGCTTGATAATGTTATATATTTTGGTGCAAATGACGGATACCTGTACAGTGTTGATGCAAACACGGGTGTTTTCAGATGGCGCATAAATATTGGGTCTCCAATTTTGGGTAATATCGTGAATGATAATAACACCCTATATTTTTCTGATCTGGGTGGTAATTTGTGGGCGATTAAAATTTAACTTCTTTAAAGAAGGCACAATTTATAAAGCAGAGTAACAGAACAGGTTAAAAATAATACCAATTGGTTTACAAAGAGTTTATAGAGCTTACAAAGGTGCGTCTGTCACACCTCTACCCAAATGAAGAGGGGCGGGCGATAGCCGTGAGGCTATTGGAGCACTTTTGCGGCATAAATTCTTATATGCCTTTGGTTGAGCCTTTTGGAGCCATAGCGCCTGAGCATTTATTGCGTCTCGAAAGTGCTCTGCAGCAACTTGCTGCCGCCCGCCCCTTGCAGTACGTTGTTGGTTTTCAGGAGTTTTGCGGACTAAAAATTGTGGTCCGCGAGGGAGTTTTAATCCCCAGACCAGAGACTGAAGAGCTTGTTCTTGCAGCATCGCAATACCTTATAGATTCGGGAAAACAGTATGCTTCGGTAAATATCCTGGATGCCGCCTGCGGTTCCGGCTGTATTGCAGCAGCCCTTTCGGCAAGATTCCCAAACGCAAATGTTTATGCATGCGACATCTCCTCAGAAGCACTTAAGGTAACAACAGAAAACCTTAAACCCTCTTCTCAGCATTTGATTTTAAAATACGATCTGCTAAAATCTCCTCAGGAACAGTCCCCTGATGAGTTGACTGATAAATTTGTCTCAATGAAGGGGCAATTCGACCTCATTGTAAGTAACCCCCCTTATGTGACAGAATCTGAGCAAAAAATGATGAGGCCGAATGTGACCGAATACGAACCTCACATGGCACTCTTTGTTCCCGATCACAATCCACTTCTCTTTTACAAAGCACTGGCCTCTCTTGCAGATAACCATCTTAAACCCTCAGGAGCAATTTTTATGGAGATAAACGAACAATTCGGAAGGCAAACATCAGAGCTTTTTAATGGAGGCAATTATTCAGAAAATGAGATAATTAAAGACCTGTTTGGGAAGGACAGAGTTGTGAAGGCAATAAAAAAGTAAAAATAATTTTCAAAAAAGTTATCAACCGTAACCATTTTTTTATACATTTGTCACGCTAAACAATGAAAAGAAATCTGAACATACAAATGTGGTGGTGGCACAAGTCAAATAGATTTGTGAGTACGCCTTTATATGTATGTTAAGCCAGAATTAGATTAATTATAATTTAACCATAACAGAGGTCCGATGCTCACGCATCGGGCCTCTTTTTTTATTCACAATTAATATCTCTTTAACGATGAAGACAACCAAAAAGTTCCAGTTAAGCGAAAGCGAAATTCCTCAACGGTGGTATAACATTGTGGCAGATATGCCCAACAGACCCAAACCACTGTTAAACCCACAAACCAGAGAACCTCTGCAACCCCATGAAATGGAGGGGCTGTTTGCAAAAGATTTGGTAGAACAGGAATTTTCAGCTGAGCGATGGATAGATATCCCCGAAGAGGTAATTAATTTATACAAAATATACAGACCCACACCTCTGGTCAGAGCCACAGCCCTCGAAAAAGCGCTTGACACACCTGCCAAAATCTTTTTCAAAAACGAAAGTGTAAGCCCGGTTGGGTCGCACAAACTCAACACAGCCCTTGCACAGGCATATTACAACAATAAGCAGGGAATCAAAAAGTTAACCACAGAAACCGGAGCAGGCCAGTGGGGCTCTGCAATGAGCATCGCCTGCCAGTATTTCGGGATTGATCTGGTTGTATTTATGGTCAAGCGAAGCTTTGAGCAGAAACCGTACAGAAAGATCGTTATTAACAGTTACGGCGGGCAGGTTCATCCATCACCAACTAATCTTACCGAGTATGGAAGAAAGGTGCTGGCTCAGGACCCGGATTGTGGAGGAAGCCTTGGAATGGCAATCTCTGAGGCGGTAGAGATGGCGGTAACTACTCCAAATACACGATACACTTTGGGAAGCGTTCTAAATCACGTGCTTTTGCACCAGACAATCATCGGCCTTGAGGCAGAGAAGCAGATGGCAATGGCAGGTGAGTATCCTGATAAGGTAATTGCCTGTTTTGGTGGTGGTTCAAACTTCTCAGGAATATCTTTTCCTTTTCTCAGACACCGTCTCACAGATGGTACTCCAACCGAATTTATAGCAGCAGAGCCCGCCGCATGCCCGAAACTTACACGTGGCAAACTGGAATACGACTTTGGCGACACAGCCGGCATGACCCCCCTCATACCCATGTACACCCTCGGTCACGACTTTCAACCCGAGCAGATTCATGCAGCCGGCCTTCGCTACCACGGCGGCGGCCAGCTTGTAAGCCAGCTAAAGGCAGATGGCTATATTAATTCATGTGCTATTGAACAGGAAGAGACCTTTAAAGCCGGCCTCCTCTTTGCAAAAACAGAGGGCATAATTCCTGCACCCGAGTCAACTCACGCCATTGCAGCAACCATCAGGGAGGCACTCAAAGCAAAAGAGAGCGGAAAGAGCGAAGTAATTCTCTTCAACCTCTCCGGTCACGGCCTGTTAGACATGGGTGCATACGAAAACTACCTGTAATCAATCACTTAAAATAAAAAATTTTCACAATAGGTGTCCGCTGAACTCAAATCTCTGCGGGCACCTTATTTTATAAGGGTTTTAAACGTTTTTCACAAGTGTAATTATGGAACTAAATAACACTTAATGAGTAGTTTGTGTAGAAAATATTTTGTTTTAATATTTTTATTCCTATATATTTGCATTGACATAAAGCGCTGAATATTAATCGATCTTAATATATCAAATTTGTTCTGACATAAGTTCTTCAGTCTTGCAAACTGAAAAACCGCTTTGAGTTTAACCAAAAAAACAACCCTGTCGAAAGGTAACAGAATTATTAATTTAAAAACAAAACGATTTTCAATATTTTATCTAAGGTATGTAATCACTAGTGTCCAGTTGAAGACTATATAATTAGTTATAATATTAATAAAGGTTGTTATGTTGGTTTTTCACTTGGTCGATTTGAAATCAAGTTTTTGTCTTAGGTCAAAAAATAACTACACTCATTTGGGTAAATTAATTAATAAACAGCTTATTATGTTTAAATCAGATTTGCAATTTCAGAGATGCATTGACAGCTATAAAGGAGAATCTCTAACAAGAAGGTTTACCTGCAGCGAGCATTTTCTGGTCATGAAATTTGTTCAATTAGCTGAAAGAGACAGCCTTCGTGACACTGAATGCAAATTGACCGCTTTTTGGTCAAAACTTTATCATACCGGACTTAGAACTGCAACCGCAAAGGACACATTGGCCGAGGCTAACGAGAATTGCAATTGGAAGATGCAAATCGGTTATGCTCAAATTATCATCAAACAGGCTCGTCTGTTATATGTCAATAATACTTTTTTCAGACCTATCAGCTTGTACACCTTTACACAAACTTTTTAATTGCCTTGTATGAAAAAAATCAAAAAACTATTTACTGGAAATATTTACTTAATAAACTTGTCCGATTACCCATTCCTGTTGCTATGGGAAAATCAAACAGGACAGCAGTGTATGATTATATGAAAAAACGGATACTTATCGTAGAAGACGATGTTGAATTTGGTAGTCTTATTTGTGAGTTTTTACAATCTGAAAATTTTGATACTTATTATTCCGATGGAGGAATGGAACTATTACAATTTATTGAGAGTTTTGCGCCTTGTTTAATCCTTATCGATAGGAATTTACAGGGTATTGATGGATTAGATATAGTTAAGTTCATTCGTAAAAAGGGTAATGAGGCACCAGTTATTTTTATAACTTCACTTATCGATGATGCAAAAGTAATTGAAGGATTAGCAATGTCAGATTGTGAATATTTAAAAAAACCATTTGGACTGATTGAGTTGAAGATGAGAATTGAAAGATGTTTTCAATTGAAAGATGCAGAAAAGCTCTTTTTCTCAAAAAAATACTATATACCCGAACTGCTTGCATTGAAGAAGGATAATCAAATAATTAATCTCTCAAAATCTGAAAATTCGCTTCTACATTTGTTATTTAATAATCAGGAAAAAGTCTGCTCTTTAGAATTAATTATTAGCAAAGTTTGGGGCGATTCCAATCTTGAAAGGATAAACAGGGTAGATGTTTTAATAAATAAATTAAGAGTGAAGCTTAAAGGTATTCCTTATATTATTGAAAATCGCAAAAAAGTTGGTTACGTTCTTAAGAAACGAGATTAATATATCTACGTCAATTTCTGACAAACCTTTTCTCAATTTATTATTGATTTCTCCCAAAGGCCAATATTATTAGGATATGAAGCTATTATGGAACATATTCAAAATGAGAATAATCTTTTAAATTCCATTCTCCTCCCCAATTTATTTTGATATTCAAATCAGTCGCTTTTTTCTTAATATGTACGGCAATAATATAAAGTAATTCAGGGACATATGATTCGTGTATTCTAATTCTTCTGTTTATAAGAGGGTATAAATCTAAAGCATAACCATATCCATCTTCTTTCATTTGATGATTTGATATTGTATTTACTCCATCACAGTTTGTTACAATAGTGCCGGGCAATGAACGCCCTTGAGCATATAAGCTTTTTTGACTTGTAGTAGAGCGAAGACCTTCCGTAATAATAAATGGCACAGGAGAATTAACTATTGCTATTTTTATAATTTTGCATAATTTCGGGTGAAGACCATCAAGAATAATAAGATTTTTTTGAATTAGCTCTTCATAGTACACCTGCTCGAACTCATTCATTTTTAGTATTCCAAAATGAGATTTAAAATATAGCTTTTTCTTAATACCAAGATATTTATTTACAGAGATTAACTCCTTGTCAAGCAATACATAAGTATAGTGATTAATGTGGTTTAATAAGTTAATTTTCAATTGTTGAGAATTAATCATTAATGCGGCATAAAAGTGCTTGGGTCTAGGTATTATGTATGATAATGTTACAACCTCTTCTAATGTTAAATCAGAATGCTTTTTGTCGAAATAAAAATAACAGGCATTAGATAACCCATAGACTTCTGGGGCAAATTCGATAATATTGAAATATAGTTCTATGATTGTTTTTTTATCTATTTTATAATAGTTTTCTAAAAGTAATGCAAGTGCTACTTCTTCCGTTTTTCGGATTATATTCCTGTCATGAGATAGAAATAAATTACGGATTAATTGCATTGTTATTGTACTTGCACCCCGGGCAATGCGTTGCTCCTTAAAATTTACAGCAATGGCAAGCCCGATGAATTCAGTAGCTACTCCTTTATGGACCCAAAACATTGGATCTTCTGTGCAGATTATAGTGTTAATTAAATCTTCTGAAATATCTTCATATACGATATATTCAATATTACGATGCTTGAATTTTTCATCAAATAAGCTTATTAGATAATCTTTGTCTATATCAATGGAGATTTCTTTACTTATGTCATTGAAAGAGAGATTATCATAGAAAATTTTTGCATATACATATGGGTTTTTTATATTATTAGTTTTTTTCAAATATACCTGCAACTGGAGTTTGTCTTCAGACCATAAGTTCTTTAAGATTTCTGATGAAAAATTTGGTGAAAGCAAATCTCTAAAATCATTCCATTTGAACGGAAGATCAATTATTAATTCTTTATACCCTTTCTTTGAAGTTAATTGCAATAAACACGATATTTTTCCATAATCAATTCCAACAAGTTTTATCTTTTTTCCTATTCTAAATGCAATTGCGACAGTTCCAAATCTAAGCGGGATAGCTGATATTATATTCATTTGGCAGGTCAGGTTTTTCAATGATATTTCACCTACAACTGCCCAATTAAACAAACTCCTGAATAGAGATATTGTACATTTTGCACTCCCTATATTAACGATTTCATTAGGCCGATCTTTTTGAAATATAGTAATCTCATTAAAGTATAGTGAGACTCGATGTTTATTGATGGAATAGTCTTCAATTTTGCACACTAATCCATATTTCTTAAAGTAGTGTATTGTTCTATTGATTATTTTGGAAATCAGCCAGTTATTTATACATTCCATAGTGTGTTTATTCAAATCCTACTTTCAGGATTTTTCGTATTGGCATTATAAATCGTTCAAACAGAGAAATGTCGTCAGTAATAATGTCAGCATCTGCCTGCATTTCCGGGAGGAATGGTAAATTTTTGTTGTATGTTGTTTTTAATCCCTCCGGTAATTCAATTTCAACTATATAATAGTCTGACCCCTGACTATTTTTAATCGGCACAGCAGAAATGTTTTTTACAAATCCTTTAACAATACCATATTCGTTGTCCGGGAAATTTGCAAATTTGATATTTACTTTTTGTCCCGATTTTACTTTCCCCGATCTCGTCATTGGCATCTCAGCTTTACCCATCATTTTTCCTTTTTCTGTAGGAACAATAGTGAACACTGTTTCTCCTGCAACCACATTCTGATTTGCTACCCAATAATTAGAAGAACTTACCTGACCATTTATAGGTGTGATCAAAACATAATTCATTTCCCATGCTTGTATTTCATTAATTAGTTGGGACATCTGATTTCTCAATTGAGTTTTTAGAGAATTTTTTTTGTCTTGGTACTGATATTCTGTATCGAGGAGAGTTTCCTGTATTTGAGTAATCTGCATTTCAATATTTTTCACAGTGGAATTCATACTTTCAAGAGTCAACCATCCTTGTAGATATTGATTTTTTGAAGATTCTATTTCTTTGGAAGAAGTAAACCCTTCATTATGCATGATCGAATCTCTATAATATTGTATCTTAGCAATCTGAAATTGGTCACTGACAATTTTCTTTTGGATTTTTGCATTAAGATAATATTCATTATATTGATTTAACCTTAGCTTCATAAAAGCTATTTTTTTTATATAGTATTGCAATCTAATGAATTCGATGTAATCGAAGAGTACAGTATAAAAATTTGAATACGATGTTTGTACTTGCCCTAACTTTAACTCTTTCGGAGGCAGATAAATTATTGTATCTGACTGCAAATTCAATTGTTTTATGTATTTCTTCAAAAATTGTATATCAGAAGTATTGGCAGGATTCTCAATAATGCTGAGGTATTCTCCAGTTTGGACATATTGTTTGTTAATAATTTTGATCTCACTTAGTTTTCCAGAAGTCCTTGCTATTAATGCAATAGGAGGCTGAGAACCTGTTAATACCATGGATGTAGATATTTTATCAGGATATTTAAATGCTACACTTCCTATTAAAACCGTAAATAGGATAATTCCTATAACTACAATTCCTCTTCTTTGAATCCACGGCGGCATACTCCCAAGAATATCCTGGAACTCTTCACTCTTAAGTTCTATCTGTGTTTTTGAATCAATATCTTGTTTGGAAGAGCTAATATCTTTAATATCCATAGTAGTATTCTTCTGATTTTGTTATCTGCCCAACTCCAATTGATTTTTTACTAAGGTATAATATGCGCCTTTCTTTTCCGTTAGTTCCTTATGGGTGCCCTCCTCTATAATTTTGCCCTTATCCAAGACAATTATATTATCGGCATTTTGTACAGTGCTTAGTCGGTGAGCGACAATAACCACAGTTTTACCTTTGTAAAACCCGCTCAGATTGTCCATGATTATCTTTTCATTATTTGCGTCCAGAGAATTAGTTGCTTCATCGAAAAACAGGAATGTCGGATTTTTATATACAGCGCGTGCAATTAATAATCGTTGACGTTGTCCTTGGCTGATGCCATTTCCTTCCATCCCAATTTTGGTGTTGTATTTAAGAGGCAGTGATTCTATAAAATCTTTAATATTCGCAGTCTGTACAGCGGACTGCAAGTGCTCTTTATTTATTATATCTTCTCCTATAGCGATATTATTAGCTATTGAGTCGGAAAAAATGAATCCATCCTGCATAACGGCTCCCGATTTCTGCCTCCATAGGTGTGGATTTAGATCGGCAATAGGAGTATCGTCAACTTTAATAGAACCCTTGTTTGGTTTGTAAAATGCAAGTAAAAGTTTTATTAATGTGGTTTTGCCGCTTCCGCTAGTTCCGACAATGGCAGTTATTTTATTTTCGGGAATGGTAAGGCTTATTCCATTTAATACATAATCCCTGTCGGCTCCATCATAGCTAAAATATAGATCTTCAATGCGAATCGTTTGTTTTACAGGGAGTTCGTTGATTTTGTTTTCGATAGTTTGTTCTTCATCTTCTTTGTTGTGAATCTCATTCAGACGTTCCAGACTTATTTTGGCATCCTGTGCAGACTGTACGAACCCGATTACCTGCCCCACGGGGCCGGATAATTGCCCAATTATATAACTAATTGACATCATCATTCCAAGAGTAATATTACCATCGATAACAGAACGTGCAGCAACGTAAGAGACAAACAGAGATGTTGTTTGATTAAAGAATGCGGAACCGATTTGCTGGTATTGTCCAAGGGCGAGGCCCTTAATACTTATTTTAAAAAGCTTTACTTGGATACGTTCCCATTTCCAACGTTGCTGTTTTTCACAGTTATTCAGCTTTATTTCTTGCATTCCTGTTACAATTTGCACCATATTGCTCTGTTCTGCCGAGGCTTGTGAAAAACGAGCCATATCAAGCTTTCGACGATAACGCATGAACATGAGTATCCATGTTACATAGAGGGTATTACCTAGTAGAAATATTACTAAAATTAGTATATTATAATACATAAGTATTCCAGCGAATATAAAAAAATTGACAAAAGAGAACAAGGTTGTAAGAGTTGACCCAGTAAGGAATGATTTAATTCGATTATTGTCTCCTATACGCTGCATAATATCTCCCACGTTTTTGGAATCGAAGAACCTGAGAGGTAACTTCATGAGTTTAGCCAGAAAATCAGAAATTAATGAAATGCTAATACGACTGTTCATATGGAGAATTATCCAACTTTGAATAAAATTTACGGTAAGCTGGGTAATAAATAATATTAGTTGGGCAATAAGGACTAATGTTACGAATCCAATATTGTTATTTCCGATTCCTTGATCTACCATAGATTGGGTTAGAAATGGCAGAATTAATGATAAAATACTGCCAATTATAAGCCCAAAAATAATTTGAAAGACCTGGGATCTAAATGGTTTTAAGTAACGAGCAAAATATCCAAAAGTTCTTTCCTTATAATCAATTTCCTCTTGAGAATAAAAATCAGGAGTCGGAGTTAGCAATAATGCTGTTCCCACTTCTTCCCCGGCATATTTGGAACTAATCCAACATTTCATAAAGGCCTCTTTGGACAGGGAATATTTCTCTCCAACCGGATCTGATATTTTTATTTTATAACACCCTTTTTTTGTCTCCTTAATTTCATAACAGACAATAAAATGATTCTGGTTCCAATGAAGTATACAGGGTAAAGGTTTTTCGTTAGCAAGCTGTTTAAAAGTAATTTTAACACCTTGGGATCGGAATCCAATAAACTCGGCAGCATCACTTATTCCCAACATGGATACCCCGGTGCGAGTAATAAAACACTTTTCTCTTAGATATTGGACAGAGTAACTACGACCGTAATATTTTGCTATCATACGAAGGCAGGTTGGACCGCAGTCCATGGCATCGAGTTGTGTATAGAGAGGAAAATAGCGTGTCATAAATTAAAATTTAGCTATCTTATACAACACAAATTCGATTTATCTAATATGATTTCATAATTAGAGGGGGAAGGGCATAAATACTGATAAATGCAATTAGAACAAGGTTCTACATCCCGGATTTTACGCCAAGCAGTATTGATAATCAATTCACTTTTGATTAGTTCTAATATTGAATTATTAACAATATTTCCTAATGCTGGGCGGTTTATATTTGCGTATACATCACCACTAGATATAATTGTTAAGGAACCAAAGAAATTTGTATTAAGTTTCTGATGTGCAAAAATATTACGCATCGAAAACGTTTCTTGCAAAATGTCTTTTGGATCAGTAAATACATTTTTCACGAAAAAATCATGATTAGTCTTGATATAGACAGGATGTATTACATAGTTGTTAATAAAGAATTTTTCAATTAAATCATCAACCAATGTATAGTCATTGATTCCAGTTATGTAGAAGTGATAACAATGATTATAATTTCTTAATAACTTATAACAATTGTCCCAAACGGAATTATTTATTGGGAAGGTTGTTATTATGTCATATTTAAAATCAGAAAAAATATTGATGCTATTTGTGAAATTTGCATAATGGTTCCAAATATGCACCCTCGATGAAAAGTCTGAAAACAATGTTGATAATTCATTGTAATAAGGATATTTTAAGACATTTCCACCGATCAGATTTAATTTGCCTACAACACCGTATTTGATTTGTAAAAGTATATTTTTTAATACACTAATCTGTAATATATTGTTTTGCTTAGAGGATTTTTTTATGCAACATGAAGCTTGTTTTGAGTAAGTATCACAATGAATGCAATTTAGTTCACAAGAATCGTTTAGATATAAATTTAACTCAAGCAAATACTGAAGAACATCTTCTCCTACTTCTCGTCCCATATCATCTTGGAATCTATTGACATCACGTTGTAGATTGAGTATTGGCATCATCTGCACTGGTTTCTCAGGTTCTTCTGATACGTCATTGATATTTCCCATTTTTTTTTCGCAAAACTCAACAATGAATTCATAACAAGGAGATTGAGCCAATTTTACGCCATCAATGCATATCGCCCCTAGGTTTTTCTTCTCATGTAATGCTTTTAATATATCAATAAAATCAGGATTAGTAACAATCATATTATCACCATTTACTGTATTATATAAAAGTGCATTTGAGTCTTTTATATTACAATAAACATGAGGGGCAATATATAACCAATATTTTTTGTCTTTTTTTATTATCATTTTTGGTATTCTTGTTGCTATTTATTCTACAATTACATTTTCCATTATCCTGTAATATTCTTCAGGATGATTGCGTAAAAAATTCATTTGTTTTGATTTGTATACCAAAAATTCAGTCTCATTCACGAAACCAGGGCAAATAGGGTGGTCTTCTTCCAATTTTGGTATATTGAAAATACATTGGATACATGCTTTAGTTTTGTAGCATTTATGGCATTGTTGGTCAAATTTTGCGTAGTAGCTATTATATTTATTTGCAATAGCATCTAGGTCAATACATATTTCGGATTCGGAAATCATTCCCAGTTCAAATTGCTGCCCTATACGTTCGCAAGGTAATATCTTCCCGTTTACAGTCATGAATAATCGTCTGCTGAAAGGAACACACGTCCCGGTAGGAATAGACTTTTTTTGGTCATTCCCAAATATTAAATCAGTATAATTACGGTAAACAAATCCGCTATATTGATGTATAAATGCAGTAATGCTTTGGTATGTAGCAGATTTTAGAAACATATCCCGCTCGATTACTTCATAATTCTCTGCCTGATACAAACTTTGATAGGTATTACGATAAGTTTGTCGGAAAAGCTCAATTTTATTTTCACGAATACCCATATTGTTAAGTTCTCCAATACTTGGGATTTTGTTATAATCAGCTTTAAAGTATTTGTAAATTTGTTCTACACTATTTCTATTGTGCAATACTGAATTGAAATTGACTTTTGTTTTAAAATATTCAGGATATTTTTGGAGAAGTGTATCAATATTATTTTTAATATCTGTGTATGCTGGTTTGCCTGTTTTATATACCCTGTATGAATTATTGAGTTCATTGCCGTCTAAACTTATTAGTAAATTGAAATTATGTTTTACCAAGTAGTCTATATTTTTTTGAAGTAATATCGCATTGGTAGTCATTGAAAATACAAAATTCCGGGACTTAACTTCTATATTTTCAACATATTGTACGATGGATTTTATAAACGGCATATTTAAAAGCGGTTCGCCCCCGTAAAAACTGATAAAAACGGTGCGAGTTGCAGACATATTATATTCTGAATTCCATAATTCAACTAAATAATTTATCATTTTTATTGCAGCTGGCAAACTTATATTCTTATTTTCACGTAAATCATAATCATTGTAAAATTCACCATATGCACAGTATTTACAACTAAGATTGCAGGCATCAGTAACCTCAAATGTCAATTGTTTAAGGTTTGCTAATTGATATCTGATGTCCTTTGCCGAAATATATTCTTTCATTATTTTATCAAATTTCGATATCTTGCTTGATCAATAACATATGAAGAGAGACTATATTCTGCCTTTTCATATAAGCAAGGTACAGAACCTTTATATACTCGTGCATCATAGTTTTTTTGTACACATGGTCCCATACATATTGGAAGCATATTGCATTTTTCACACCTTTCATTTTCGAATGGCATAGATTCATAAATTTTCCCAAGTAAACCATCATTCCAATCAATTATCCCGGAAGGTTGTAGAATCCCAATTACCTTATCTTCTCCATAATCGCGAGCGGTACATTTGAAAATTTTACCATTAAAATTTATTACATAGTAATGAAAACTGTCCGCGTAACAACGCTGAAAAGTTTGTGGTCTATATGCCCAAAATCCAGACCGGAAACCCGATTTTTTTATATCTTCTTTCGCTTTTTGCAACAATTGTCGTATTTCATCTGTACATTGTACTTGCCATACTCTTTGAAAATCTATTGTTATACATCTTTTACTATTCTCGGAAATATCATTTAAGATATCCTGAATATTTTTTAAAGTCTGCATGTCATAGTTAATTCGGAGTACAATTTGAACATTTGGGATAAATTCGCATATGAGGTTGATATTGTTGACTATATCTTTGTAAGTACCACGTTTGTCAGAATAATATTTAATTTCATTATGCCGCTGTTCGTTGCCATCTAATGTTATTTGAAAAAAAGCAAAATTGTGATCCCGCATTTGCTTAATTCGGTCAATATTTAATAAAGTAGCATTAGTTGTTATTATTTGCGAAAAGGTAACATTATTTTTTAATGCAATATTTTTGGTGAAGTTGGAAATTTTACTTATTACTTCATCAAAATACATAAGCGGTTCTCCCCCAAACCAATCCAAAGTGATGGATTTTGCATTTTGAGTTGTTGCTAAGAATTGTATGTGATTATTTATATTAGTAATAACATCATCACTCATCTTCTCTTTATTATGTTTTGCTCCTGTATAATTAACAGAGCAATACCAACATTTTAAATTACAATCCAATGTTGGATTGATTGTAATTCTATAATTATTATGACAGTATATTCGCTTTTTGTTTTCCAACTTTATAAAAGCCAGTTCATCAAACTCTTGATTGATTATGAATCCTGATTTTTTAAAAGCATTATATAGATTGGGATATATGCCTTGGAATTCAGGCAAATATTCAAGTAATGTTTCAATAGATGCATAATCTTTGAAACTAATAGGTAGGATTTTATTGGATAGTGTATTATATAATAATATACAATTGTCATTTTCTATTTCTATGTTATATCTACTTACTTTGTCATTCATAGTTTAAAAATTATAATATTAATATTCTCAATCGCCATGTTTTTCGTTATGATTTATTTTTACGGTTATCTTCTGCAGATCTCCTTCACGTTTCAGATCAAATACCATTATGTCCTTTCTCAAGAATTTGTTAAAAATTATTGGAGTCACACTTTGAATGGGCATATCATTAATTTTAATCACTTCATCTCCCTTTCGCAAACCGGCTGTTTTAAAATAATTTTCTTTATAATTAGCAACATCAGTAATTATGTATTTCCCGGTAGTATTTTTTTGAATATTAAAATAATATCTAGGATGCAAAGGATTAATTACTCTTTGAAAATGCTTCACCGGTTGCAACCCTAATCGCCTGTTTTTCATATCGAAAAACACATTAAATCGTTTAAGGAAATTAAGGCCTATGGTATATGAGGGATAGGGGTAATTGTAATATTTGTATGTATATATACGCAAAGAATCCATAGAGAAATTATCAGAAAGAGTACATTTTACTTTATAATGTTTAGTATAACTATCAAGAAATTTTGTCCAGACAGCATCAGTTCTTTTTTCAAAAAATCCAAATTCCGGATTAATCGTATTTAACGCAATGTCCCATGGCATTCCTAAATCAATACAAAAAAGTTTTTTAGCAATTGATAGTGTATCCCCATCTGAATCTTGGATTTTTAAAGGAAGCTCAACATAATATCTGGGTATATTTTTAGGACCTAAAAGAGGATAAATAAGAGTATTTTCTGGCATTTTAAATCCGTCTGCATTATGAACTTCCAAATAGTTATAATCAAAATTCAGTTCCCATACATTAACTGAGTCCTCTGGCGGAATATTGAAAACTCCTTCGTCACCAGAGGGATTGTTGCTGTTTTTTTTATAATTAAAAACCGTCATACTTGTATAATTGACTAAAGAATTTCCAATTTTCAATTTTTGATAAATATTTTTAAAAAATAAACCGTGTACTCGACTTTTTGACCAACCTGATCCAGTAGGAATTGTATCAGGAGAAATGCGTAAATGTTTTAAAATTGAAGGATGGTTTGCATTAAATGCTGAGTCCAAAACAAGTTGACCACCTGTATCGAAAGTAAAATTTGCCGGAATAGAGTCGTTTAAATAAATCGGAACTGAAACTTTTCTGTCTTTAGGGTCAATAGTGAAATATGCTCGGGCTGTTTCTTTATTTTGTGAGCAACCTAAAACGATAGTTGCAGAATAAATTATAATAAAATAAAATCGAATATGATTCATAAAAATTTTAATTAGAGGGCTATTTATAAGAATTAAATAGCCCTGAATTATGTTTTAGATTAATAACGAGTTGCTGTTTAATGACAAAGATTATCTTGTTGATAACAAATAGGTGAAACAGGATAGGTTGTGTCAGGGTAGCAGTTTGACGGGAAAGTAGGTCCCACAGGATCGGAAGAATAACCCAATGCATTATTTGCACTATCGTTTGCACTTGTTGTTGAGCCTCCAGGTTGTCCTTCATAGTGACAACCACATTGACAGTTACCTGGCTCACCGCCCCCCAATAATCTACACATTTCTCGTTCATTTAAATCAGCTTGTGCCAGTTGATTCAAACTCAATTTTTTTAATTTCTTCATTTTAATAATATTTAAAATAAGCCTACTCTTAAGATTTTCGGCATCCTCTGTCTATTTGCTATAAATTAGATGATTGAGTCATTTATGGATGAGTTTTTTAATTTTATGAGTTCGCAAGAAGATCTTTTAATTTGCACTGATGTTCTATATTGACTATTTGTAGATCTTGGATGTGATAAATGAAATAAACAAGTATCAGTCTTATATATCGAATAACCGAGAATTAGAAACCTATAGTATCTGTCAAAATCATCATTTCCCCATCCATAATGCATTTCATTTTCTTTTCCGGCTTGTAAATATTTTTCTCTATTAATTAATACTGCACCACCTACTAATATTTTAGGATATAATTTATCCATTTTTTTTTTATGTCTATATAAGAAGCGAATATCCCTTTTTTTTAAAAAAAAACATTTGATTTGATTAGGAATATCATAACAAATACCATTATAGGGATATGCAACATCTGCCTCATTTTTTCTCAGTTTAGCGATACAATCCATTATTGATTTAAAGTTCACAACAATATCTGCATCCCAGATTGCAATATGTTGAGTACATACAATCCTAGTCATTTGGTTGAAATGTTTTGTTTTATATAAAACCGGGTCTTTGTCTTCAATAAATTCATAATGTATCGTTCTGTTTAAAAGCGATTTTAATACGCCATTATTGTAGCTATCTGCTTCCCTAACCATGATAGTTGTATTATAATATTTACAAATCTGTTCTGTAACAACTAAAATATTTTCAAGACGTGGAATTGAATCCAGTCTGATCAGGATCAAAAAAGTAGTATCGCTTAAATTAGTTTTCATAATAATTCTACATATTATTGTGTGTTAAATTCAAAACCAACGCAGGACCACACAACCCTCCATATAATCCTAAATAAGAATTAACATATTGAGGCTCCTTGGGTACTAATGTCCACACAGTAGATGATTCTATTTTTTTAAGGATTTTTGTGTTATATACATATAGATATTCCGGTGAGAAATAATCCTTCAATGAGTTTATGAAAAAATAAATACTTGTGACCCCCTCGTTGAAAAAAATATTTTTATCCTTTAATTCATTGTCGAATATCATATCTAGATTTATCTGATCTTTAATTACTTTGATTTGTTTTTCCCAATTTTTATTCTGGATTCGTCTTTGCAATGAGTCAAGTCCCCAGAGTAGATATAGTTTGTTGCTATTTAGCAGAGGTAAAACAGATAATATTTTGTGCTCCAATTCTTCTATTATCTTTATTAAACGATAATTATAAAATTCAAGGCTGTAAATCTCACTAAATACATACAATAACTGAGGTAAAGGATAGTTTATTGAATAAAATAAATATTCTTCAAAAAATTCTAAATCTATTTTTTCGTAAATATGATTGATTGTTGATATTATAAGTTCCTTTAATAAAAGCTCATTTTCGCTGTTCTTTCTTTGGGCCTTTAATCTGATGTACAAATAGTAAAGTATTTGTATTAATGAAAGAACGTCTATCTTCTCAACAAATTTGGTATATGACAGATTTTTAAATATAACATTGTCAATATCTTCGAGTATGAGATTTAAATTCCCTTTGATATAATTACTTTTTGCAAGGAAGTTTACACCTAATCCAATACCACCTAATCCATTTTCAACATCGACAGGAAGCCCTGAAATATGATTTGTGATTTCGTCAAGTAGTTTATCTGCTAAAGACAAATATTCTTCATTACTCTCTACCCTTCCTGTAATATATAAGTATATACAAATACCCATTTTGCCGTTGGCCAATCCTATAGGAAAATCCTGTTTGACTAATGACTGTATAAGATGTTTATTAAATATATCAGTAGTATTAGATAACATAATTTCATGAATAAGGATAAAATTCAATTTATTGCACTTCTGTTATTTTTTTTAAACCATAACGTTCCGATTACTATGCACCTATGCGCAATAGCTCTTTCTACAAACGAGGTTCAAGATCGTCAACATTTTCCACCTAATTATTCTTCCATAGTCGACTTAATTGGAATCAATTATTCGCCACATATTAATAAAGCAAGCTCTTCGACTTATAGTATTTTGCTTGTTTCCAATTTTTTCCAAAACTAAATACTTTTTTTTTTGAAATCATTCCCAAATCCTTATGAAAACCTTAAAAAATCCTTAGGGCATGCAGAATAAGTCGCAAAAAGCACATAATAAGTAAAATAAGTAAGTTAAAACTTGTATATGTGCAAATGAGCGCCTAATTTTATCCCAAAAATTTAAATCTGAATCTTTTTGAAACCATGACAGACGAACTTATATTGAAAAAGTTGGGATTGAAAGCCAAAGCAGTAGACTCCCCTAACACCTGAAAACAGAATATATTTCAAGGAGCGGAACATAAGACATACTAGGGAAATGGGGGAAACCCCAGCTAGAAATCCAAAATTGGTTATATAATATGCAAGGTATGTCACAGAAATGCGCTGATAGTGATTGAATTGATGGAGAATTCATATATAGCATGGATACAACCTAAATTATATATTGCCCGTCTGAGCTTTATTTCAATGAGTTGGATGGTTTTAATCATTTTTAACAGTGAACTGATAAGGCACTCCATGGGTTTTTTGCTCTATCTTGAACCTCTATTTTGAATTTTTTTAGTGTCCGCCGGAATTGTTCAGTTAACCCTCATTTGCCTTTAAAAGATGATACGGAGATTCATTATACTATCAGTTTTTGCAATTTCACTATTTTTATTAGTGCAATCATACTGTTTATTTATAGTTATAAAACATAAAAAAACTAATTACCAATTAAGATTTAACGAATGTGTCGAAGCGGCTGTAAGACAAGAGTTTTTACATAGAAATGAGGGGATAAAAACTACTAATAGTAAATTTGAAACGACATTCATTTCTCAAAAAAAGCTTGAAAAACAAGAATATATGAAAGATAAAAATTCGTTTGATTTTAATGTTTTTTCAGATAGATTAAATAGAATTTTGGATTCTTTAAGTATGACAACTGATTATAAGCTGGTTTATAAAGACTCAAATTACAAAAATGAAATTGGACTTAGAAGAAAAAGCGATTACTCAAAAGCATCTTTCTTCGTTGTAAAATATTTTACAGCTAAAAAAGATATAAAAATTCAGGCTAAGGTATATTACCCACTTTCTGTTTATAGTGGTGATTTCTTGTCAATTGTTACATTATCATTCATGGTGATTGGATTTATAATCATTATTCTTATTACTCAATTACGTATTCTTGCAAAACAAATTTTGTTATCACAGACAAAGGAGAACCTTACTGTGTTTTTTACTCATGAATTGAGTTCTCCATTACAATGTGCTCTTACCGGAGTTGAAATGTTGGAGAGTAGCCTGAAAGATAATGATTTGATAGAACATGAAAAATATTTAAAAATTTCGAAAGAAAAGCTTTTATATATTAATTGTTTTATTGATACATTGTTAGACATAAACAAATTGCGAAATAGAGGCGTTAAACTGGATAAGGAATTTTTTTTAATATCCGAAATAATTGATTATCAAGTTGAAAATTGTAAAACTACAAATGTCTTTTTTGAAGTAGATCTCGGATATCAAGTTGAAGTTTACGCAAACAAAGTACACCTTTCTAATGCAATAAGGAATCTTTTCGAGAATGCAATCAAGTATTCCGGAGATAGTGTTGACATAAGAGTTGAGGTAAGGAATGATAGAAAATATTCTTGTATATCTGTAGAAGATAACGGCATAGGCGTTTCGTTGGCTCATCAGAGAAAAATATTTGAACAATACTATAGGGTTTATGATGGTAGCCATAGATCAAAATGCAAAGGATTTGGTCTCGGATTGACTTATGTAAAATGGGTAGCTGAGGCACACGGGGGTAAGGTTGGTATTGAAAGTACAGAGGGTGTCGGAAGTATATTTTCAATTTATATTAAGAATAACACTAGTCTTTTGTTGGAGACAGCTTAATTATTTATAATATTAGTATATAGATTGTTATATGGCTTATGCTTGGTCGATTTGAATACAAGTATTTATCTTGAGTTAAAAAGATATCAAGCATTTGGGTAAAGCACTTATATCACACCTTATCAAGTTAAAATTAGATTTACAATTCCCGAGATCCATTGACCGCTACAAAGGAGTATTTATAACAAGGAAGTTGACCTGCAACGAGCATATCCTGGTTTTGAATTTTACTCAATTAGCTGGAAAGGAAAGCCTTCACGATTATGAATCCTATTTGACAACTTTTTAAGTCAAAGCTTTATCATGATTAACTTAAATCTGCAGCTTTAAAATTCTCTTTGGCAGAGGCTAACGAGAATTGCAATTGGAAGATGTATATTGGTTATGCTCCTGTTCTCATAAAACAAGCTCATCCATTATTTGCCGATGATACTAATTTCAGACAAGACATTTACAATATGGTTAATGTCTTGGACAGAATCACTATATATCTCTGCTTAAGTTTGTTTCCACGGACTAAATATCGAAAGGCCAAAGGAGCTGTGAAGACTCATAGCTTGATTGGTTTACTTGGCTTTATTTATGTAATTGTAGAAATTACAAATGATTGCACTCATGATATTAATATAATGGATAGTGCGAAGTAATCCTCTTCAACCTCTCAGGTCACGGCCTTTTGGATATGGGCGCATACGAAAACTACCTGTAATCAATCACTTAAAATAAAAATATTTCACCTTATTTTATTAGGGTTTTGAACGTTTTTCACCAGTGTAATAATAATGCTGATGCGGGCTTAATGAAAAGTTTGTGTAGAAAATCAGTTGCTTAATTAATTTAAAATTATAAATTAGCATCAATATATAAGCCTGAAATCTAAATATATACTTTTATGCAGAATCAAATAAGAATATTCATAAGCGTTTTTCTCCTCTTATGCTTTGGCTGTAGTCCAATAACAGAGCAAACTGATTCTAGGGTAATAGACATTGCCGCCAAAGTTGGAACAGGGGAGATTGTCAATCTGAGTCATATTGCAGACGAAATCAGATATATTCCGTTGGAGACTAAAAAGGAGTCTCTTATTGATGGAGGGATTGTCTCTGTCTTCTTTGAGAAAGGACATATCTATGTGATAGACAATACAAATGTTAAGATTTTCGACAGTAACGGGAAATACCTCTCTACGATAAACAGACTTGGTCGTGGACCGGAGGAGTATTCAGATATTTTAAACGCCAATGTTGATCCACAAAGTGGCAACGTTACGATTTTTTCTTACTCCGGCATCCTTAAAGAGTATGATATAAACGGGAATTTCATCTCAAGTGTACAAATTCCTGATTTAAAAGGTTGTGATTTTTTAAATTGCATAAAGTTTGATGATAATACGTATTTATCTTCTGTTCAACAGCGCACTGATAACGGGATTGAGTATTCACTGATTGCCTTTGACTCGTTATCGAAAGTAAAGTTGATAATTGCCAATCCTGCTGATAATTCTGAACTGAATGTAGCTAGAATACCCAGTCTGCTTCGCTTTGAAAATAAAATCAGAATTATTCACAGGGATGTTGACATGGACACAGTTTACTCTTTAACTACAGATATGAAGTTAGAAGAGTCTTTTATATTCAATTATGGGAAATATAAAATGCCATACAACAAATCAAATTATAAAGAGATACTCGGTTCAAAAACAAGTAATAACATATCTCTGTCAGGAGATGTGATTGAGTCCGGTAATTATCTGTTTCTCAAATTCAATTTCAGAGGGATAAAAACAGAGTCATATGAAAGAAGATGGAATATTGTATGTGGCATTTTCAACAAAGTTGATGGGAAGTTAACACTTATGAAAGAACCCGTTAAAGGAAAGTTGGGATTCAGAAACGATATAGATACTGGCCTCGTCTTTTGGCCATACTCACAATGCTCTGATAACTATCTGCTATCTATGTATCCGGCAGATAAATTCATAAGTCTTGCAGACAGCAGTGTAAGTTCAGCAAAAGTAAAAGAGATAGCGGCCAAACTAGATGAAAACGACAATCCGGTAGTTGTGATTGTTAAAATGAAATGAATTGATTAGTTTTTAAGTTTCACCCTAACTATCACCGGGTTGTCGGTATCTTTGAGATTGTCAGCTATACTCTTAAATTTATCCGAAACTTCATGTGTCTCTGCGTGGGCTTTAAACTCGTGTGCATACAAATATGTTATGAGGTAGCCGTCTGAACTCACATATTTTGGCCACACAGCAGGGCCCCCTTCAAAGTCCTCCACAAACCCAAGTTGGTTGATTTCAGGCTGGTGAATAAATTGGAATTCTCCTGTTCTCTTATTGAAGAAGGAGCAGTCGTGTTGATAATCATATTGATTTCCTCTCATGCCAATCATTTTAGCTGGTTTATCAGCCAATGGCCCTACGTGGAAAATCATAAACAAATATTGGTCGCTTTCGAAAATCTCAAATCTATTCCATATATAAGGTGACCGAGATAAAAAATGGCTGCTGTTAAGAAGGTCTGCAGTATATTTGCCAAAGCTAAAAATATAAACTGTATCGATACTGAGGTCTCTGTTAATTGATATTATATGTTTGTTGTAGCCATTTTTAATTCGTACTGCATTTTTGTGCCTAAATATCATAGGGTCCATTATCGATAGTAAGGCACTGTAGGTGGTAACCTTTTCATAATCTTCTCCGGGATATTCAACGCTTAGTAACAATCTTAATGAGGAATCAATTAAAAAACCTGAATATTGAGACCTATCGTTGATTGTTGAAAGCAGAAAATAATTCAAATCCGATTTAATAAATCCTATGATATAATGTTTACTTAAAAAGCCATTGTCCTTATAATTCACAACTTTCTTAAAATCTCCATCTAAGGAATATTCTATGATCTTATTAGAAGCCAAAACATAAATATTACCTGTAATAATGTCAACATCCATATCGAAAGTAGTATCATACTCGTGGGGTCCTCGGCCAAGTTTATTTATTTTATTAAAATATTTTCCATCATTGTCATGAATGAATATCGACCTGTTTTGCTCCATCAAATAAAAAAAACCTTTCTCGTAGAAAATTCTTTCAAAGAATATTTTTCCAACAACAGCTTCACTATTTGTCTCAAGCGGAATATATTCAATTGACTCAGCTATCTCAGACAGTTTCACCAACCTACCCTTACCAACTCCGCCTTCAACGTCAATTATTCTCAAATCTTTTGGCTGGTTATCACTACTGTTCCGGCAGGCAGTTATTGCAATAATTAATATAAAAATGAGCTTTTTCATTACTTAAAAGGTTAATCGTTATTTTTTCAATTTAACTCTTACAATCACCGGGTTGTCGGTATCTTTAAGGGTATTTGCAATTTTTTTAAAACTATCAGATGCTTTTGAAGATTTAGCATACTCTAATAGTTCAAGTGCGTTAAAATAACAGATCATATAACCATCATCAGATACTTCAATCGGCCATAAAGCAGGTCCTCCTCCAATATCATCCGCAAATCCAAACTGGTTTTTATCAGGCTGATAAATGAAGTTAAACTCACCTGTTTTTTTATCAAAATATGAATAGGCGATAGGAAATATCTTAATTTTGCTAGAGTACTCATAATATATGACAAAGTGCTTCTTAGCAATACCTCTCATATTAAATTGCATAAAAAGGTATCTGTCACTTTCGTAAACCAGTGAACTCCTGTCGATATAGTTATCGTTCATTGATGGTCTGTAGTGGATGTTGTTTGCAGTCATTTTATATTTGCCATAGTTAAAAACAAATGCTGTATCAGGCTTAATTTCATCATTTAAGCTAATTACATACTCATCATTACTATTGATTATTCTTACCTGGTTTCTAAATTTATACATATAAGGATTAAACATATTTCCCCATATTTTTTGTTGTAAAGCAATTTCTGATTCAGGATATTTTACCAGTGCCTTTATATCCGACAAAGAGTCTATAACAATGGCTGAGTATTTTGATTTCTTATTTATGCTAAGCGATAGTACAAATCTATTATCATTTAATTTGATAAATTCACGAAATCCATATTTGTCAGTAAAATCTACAGTAGGTATAAGGGTCCTTCTTATAAAGTTACCATCAGGAGTATATTCGCATAGTTTAGTCGGGGTGCTGATTAAAAGATTCTTTGTAGCACTTTCAATTCTTAGTCTTTGAATATAATCATATTCTTGAGGGCCTCTTCCAAACCTGTTGAAAGTGCGAATATATCTGCCTGTTGTGTCAAAGATTTTTATGTGTTGAGGGTTTTAAGAACTAACAATATAGATTAATCCCGAATAATATTTTACACCGCGATTGGGCTCATTCACTAAACACTCTTTGCTAGTCTCTAATGGTATATAAAGAACTTCGTCTGCAATCTCACTAATTTTTGCAACCCGCCCCTTCCCTACATTGCCCTCTATATCCAATACCCGAAAATCATTTTTCTGATTTTCGTGATTCCTTTGACACGAGGTTGTTATTACTATAAGTATTACCAAGAGAAATTTCATTGTTTTAACTATTTAGACATTAATTCTTCAACTTCACTTTAACTATCACCGGGTTGTCGGTATCTTTGAGATTGTCAGCTATACTCTTAAATTTATCCGAAACTTCATGTGTCTCTGCGTGGGCTTTAAACTCGTGTGCATACAAATATGTTATGAGGTAGCCGTCTGAACTCACATATTTTGGCCACACAGCAGGGCCCCCTTCAAAGTCCTCCACAAACCCAAGTTGGTTGATTTCAGGCTGAAGTATGAATTGAAACTCTCCCGTTTTCTTATTAAATACCGAACATTCAAAATTGTAATCGTATTCACCTTCTACACCTCCCTTCCTAAACATTTTAGCAGGCTTATCTGATAATGATCCGGTGTGAAATGTCATAAACAAATACTGATCACTTTCAAAGTTCCAAAACTTGTTCCAGATGAAAGGTGCATAAGAGCGAAAATGATCACTTTTAAGAGGATCAGGCGCGTATTTACCAAAGTTAAAAATGTAGGCAGTGTCTATACTATTATTTTCATTTATAGTTAGTATATATTTGTTTAA
>DPKJ01000003.1 GCA_003542575.1 Rikenellaceae bacterium
TTAGGACGAGTTAGATTTTCCGACTGATACACGTAACAGTTTGCATAATTTGAATTAATTATCAAATAAGGCTGAAAGCAACTGTAAGCCCGGCCATTACAATGGAAACCATGCTCATAAGCTTTATCAGAATATTTAGAGAAGGGCCCGATGTATCTTTGAACGGGTCTCCAACTGTATCTCCCACTACATTTGCCTTGTGAGCTTCTGATCCTTTACCTCCAAAATTACCGTCTTCGACATACTTTTTGGCATTATCCCAGGCACCCCCTGCATTTGCCATAAATACAGCAAGCACAAATCCGGAGCCCAAACCTCCTACAAGTAAGCCCATTACTCCTGAAACACCAAAGATTAGTCCTGTGGCGATTGGAACAATAATTGCGAGAATTGAAGGGAACAGCATCTCTCTTTGTGCCCCCTTTGTAGATATCTCCACACATCTTGCGTAGTCCGGTTTACCTGTACCTTCAAGAATACCCGGTATCTCTCTGAACTGGCGTCTTACCTCTTCAACCATTTTTTGAGCTGCCCTTCCAACTGCATTCATTGTAAGACCGCAGAAAAGAAAAGCCATAACAGATCCTAAAAAGACACCCACTAAAACCTTTGGATTCATTAAAGTTACCTGATAATATTCCATAAGGTCAGGAATCGTTGCCTCAGCTACATTTACCACTCTTCCAGCTACATCAATTGTTGTCTGACCAATATGAACCAAACCAATTTTAATCTCTTCGAGGTATGAAGCAAGCAGTGCAAGAGCTGTAAGAGCTGCCGATCCTATCGCGAATCCTTTTCCTGTTGCTGCTGTTGTATTTCCTAATGCATCAAGAACATCAGTTCTTCTTCTTACTTCTGGATCTAATTTACTCATCTGAGCGTTTCCGCCGGCATTGTCGGCAATCGGGCCGTATGCATCTGTTGCGAGTGTAATACCCAGAGTTGATAGCATTCCCACGGCTGCTATTCCAATACCATATAAACCTAAGCTTATATTCCTGGCTTCGAGCATATTTGTTACATCAAATCTGATGGCAAAAAGGAAGGAGAGAATTATTGCTGTAGCTATTGTTAAAACAGGTATTGCTGTTGATATCATACCGGTTCCAATACCCGAAATTATTACTGTAGCAGGTCCTGTCTGACCGCTTTCAGAGATTTTTCTTGTTGGTTTGTATGAGTGAGATGTGTAGTATTCTGTTGATTGACCTATTACTATGCCTGCAGCCAAACCTGTTAAAACCGAGAAGGAAACTCCCATCCAGTTGTCAATTTGCAGAACCCATAATATAAAGAAGGTAAAGAGAGCAATAAGAACCGAACTAAAATGGACTCCTATTCCAAGAGATTTAAGCAGCTCTTTCATGCCTGCCCCCTCTTTTGTTCTAACTACAAAAATTCCTATGATTGAAAGTATAATGCCGCCTGCAGCTATTAGCATTGGGGCAAATATTGCCTTGGTTTGCATCTCGGGATTAATATAAAAGGCCGAGGCACCAAGTGCAGCTGTAGCAAGTATGGATCCGCAGTATGATTCATAAAGGTCAGCACCCATTCCAGCAACGTCTCCAACATTGTCACCCACATTATCTGCAATAGTTGCCGGGTTTCTTGGGTCATCCTCGGGAATTCCCGCCTCTACTTTACCAACAAGGTCTGCACCTACGTCTGCTGCTTTGGTATAAATACCCCCTCCTACCCTTGCAAAAAGGGCCTGAGTTGAAGCTCCCATTCCAAAGGTAAGCATGGTTGTGGTTATCACTACCATTTTTTGAGAATCTGAAATACTCTCGACAAAATGGTCCAGCACCATATACCAAACCGAAATGTCAAGAAGACCCAATCCAACCACAACAAGCCCCATTACGGCTCCAGATCTGAATGCCAGACGAAGGGCACTGTCCAGCGACCTTCTTGCTGCATTTGCAGTACGTGCTGATGCGTAGGTTGCCGTTTTCATGCCGATAAATCCTGCAAGGCCTGAGAAAAACCCGCCGGTTATAAAGGCAAACGGAACCCATGGGTTTTGTACTTCAAATCCGTAGGCAAGAACCGCAAAAAACAGACTGAGTACAATAAAAACTATCAGTACAACTTTGTACTGCTGCCTTAAATATGCCATCGCTCCGCTTCTGACATGTGACGCAATCTCTTTCATTAGATCTGTCCCTTCACTCTCCCTCATCATCTGTTTAAAAAAGTACCAGGCAAAACCTAAGGCAGTCAGAGCAGCCAATGGCACAAAGTAAAATAAAGTCTGGGTGTTCATAGTTTAATTGTTTATTATGTTGTTAGTCATTGTTTTATATCATTTAAGTATTAAAAAAAATGCTGCTAGAAATCTGCAGCATTAAATTTTTCGTCCTCTATTTCGGGCATTATTCTCCTTGCCATACCCCTTAGTGTTTCTATGTTTCCCGTAGTATAGAACATAGTCGTTTTGGTAGATTTAAACTGTTCATAATCTAGCTTATCCCCCTGCATGTGTTCTAAAACGTCGTACAGATGTTTTGCGACAGCGGGTGCAGGGTCAATTATTTCAACATTATTGCCGGTAATTTGTTTAATGGCCTCCAGCAGAAAAGGATAGTGGGTACAACCAAGAACAATCTGATCAGCGCCCTTTTCCAACATGGGAGTGATATATTCTCTAAGTAGTCTGTCAGTTTCATCACCATTTAGCTTTCCCTCCTCAACAAGTGCCACAAGACCTATTCCCTCTCTTTCTACAACCTCTATACCGTTGGCGTATGTTTTAAGAGTCTGGTTATAAAGAGTTCCACTAAGTGTCCCTTTGGTTGCCAGTACTCCGATTACGCCTGTTTTGGAACATAAAGCTGCCGGTTTAACGGCGGGTTCCATACCTATAAATGGTATTGTAAACTCTTCTCTAAGAGTTTTAATTGCTGCAGCAGTGGCAGTATTACATGCAACTACAATAATATCAGCTCCTTTATCAATGAGAAAGGTTGTAATTGTTCTTGCCCTGTCAATTATCTCTGACTGAGGCCTTGGACCATAGGGACAATACGCACTGTCGGAGACATAGATGTAATTATTGAAAGGCATTATCTTAATAATCTCTTTCCATACAGACAAGCCTCCTACACCGGAATCAAAAATTCCTACAGTGAATATTTTCGGGTTATGATCTAACATATTATAAAAAAAGCCGCTTCTGAGGTGAAGCGACTTTAAAGTTATAAAAAATTTTATTTATTCTCGTCAAAAATATTATTGAGCCGGTTGTCCACCGATTGCCATTGGCTTTTTATCTGCAGGAATCTTGAGGGCAGTTTTTGCCAAAGGAAGAATATCTTCGCTCAATTCAGCATTAATAAATGGTATGGCACCCGAAGATGTATCAAAAATGTAGATGAGACCTCTTTGTTTGCCCAGACTGGTTATTGTCTCGTTGGCTTTCTGAAGTACCGGAGCAAATAAGATTTGCTGCATCTGCTGATACTCTTGCTGAGCAGTCTGCTGATACTGTGAAATTCTTTGATCTATCTCCTGAAGCTCTTTTTGTCTTGCCTCCAGAACTGCAGCTGTCCAAGTAGCTTGTCTTTGCTGATATGTGTTAAGTTTTGTCTGGAATTCGCTTCTCATCTCCTGAAGTGTTTCGTCCAGATCGGTTGCATATTTCTGAAGCTTAACCAAAGCACTGTCTCTGTCAGGCATCAGGGAAATAAGTTCTTCACTGTTGATGTGTCCGAACTTTAGATTCTGTGAGAATCCGGTTGTAGATGCGAGAACAAATAGTACTAAAAGAATCTTTGATAAATGTTTCATATAGATAATAATTATTTGGTTTATTAATTAAGCCTGAGTTTATTGATTACTCTTGGCGTAAGATCACCTTTAGGGTCACTAAAGATTATCCCTTGTGTAGTGGCAATGTCAAAAATCAGAATGGTACCGGTCTCTTTAGCTACTTCATCAATAGCTTTTTGAACGAAATCTCTTATCGGATTTAAAAGCTCTTTTGTCTTTTGCGCCATAACTCCTTCCTGTCCAAAGATATCTTGCTGTCTTAATTTAACTGCACGCTCTTTTAAGATAATGTCGTTCTCTCTGGCCTGTTTCTGGAGATCGTTTAATCTCAATTTTTCAGTTTGATATTGAGTGTACATATTCTCAATCACCTTTATCTCATTCTGGATTTGAGTTTCATACTGAGTTTTAAGTCTTTCAAGCTGTTGTTGAGCTTGTTCGTATTCAGGTATCCTTGACAGTATTGTTTCTGTATTGACAAAACCTGCTGTCTGAGCAATTGCATTTATAGAAAATGCAATAATAAATGCTGCGATGATTGTTATTTTTTTCATAACCCCTGATTTTGATTATTAAAATTGTTGTCCTATTACAAAGTGGAAATTGCTGCCCGATCTTGCTTTATCCTCGATAGGATCAAATCCGTATCCCCAGTCAATTCCAAGCATTCCTACGATAGGAAGCAGAACTCTTACTCCGAAACCTGCCGATCTCTTTATCTGGAATGGGTTGAAATCTCTAATGTCCGACCAGCTGTTTCCTCCCTCCAGGAAAAGAAGGGCATAAATTGTTGATTGAGCTTGAAGTACAAGAGGGTATCTCAGTTCTACTGTAAATTTATCATATACGTTGCCGGAATAACTGTTGTTTATTCTTGGTGTAAGTGAGCTGTTAGGGTAACCCCTGAGTCCAATAGTTTCAGATCCGTATGTGTTGTATCCCGACATTCCGTCACCACCGACAATAAAGCCTTCGAATGGCGAATAACCCAGATTTCTGCTGTAATACCCCAGATATCCGAAGAAGGCTCTTGACATAAGTACCAAATCTCCCGCAATTCTGTTGTATGTTGTCCCTTTAAATGTCCATTTATGGTATTCAATCCATTTGTATCTTTGTGCATCTGTCATACTCTTGTAGTCGGTATCTGCCGGTCTGAATAGAGAGTATGGCGGAGTTAACTGCAGGCCAAGCATAAAGTCAGATCCCGATCTTGGATAGATCGGCTGGTCAGTTGAGTTTCTTTGCAGTCTTATTTTCCAGCTGATATTGTTTGACAAACCGTCAGAGAAGATAAAATAGTATTGCCAATCCTTGAGTTTGTATGACTGCGCACTAAGTTCATTGTAAAGTACAAATCTGTCATCCGGCCATTTGAGCCTGGTTCCAATTCCGGCTGCCATACCGTAAACCTCCATACTTTGATCGGTGTTCTGATAAAAATAGTATGAATTGGTTTGCCTTGTATAGTAGAGAGATATATTCAGTGAAGTTGGTTTGTTTCCGAACAGCCAAGGTTCAGCAAAGCTGGTTGAGAGTGCTGTGTAGTAGGTTCCGTTTGTCTGGAATCTGATTGAAAGCTGCTGACCGTCTCCAAGAGGAACAGGTCTCCATGCCTTTTTGTCAAATACTTTGCTTAGTGAAAAGTTGTTAAAACTTAATCCTAATGTTCCTACAAAGGTGTTACCTCCCCATCCTCCGGCAAGCTCTACCTGACTGTTTGATTTTTCTTCAACATTATAGGTTACATCAACAGTGTTTGTTACTTCATTTGGGATAACACTTGTTCCTGATGCTGATGAGAGTTTTTCGGGATCGAAGTGACCCATTGTAGCGAGTTCTCGTACAGATCTTTCAAGTGCTGTCTGGCTGAAAAGATAACCGGGTCTTGTATAGAGCTCTCTTCTTGCTACCTTTTCGTTTGTAACGTTATTACCATTAATTACAATTCTGTTAAAGATGGCTGGCTTACCTTCAAACATTCTCATCTCTACATCAACAGAATCTCCAACAATTGCCTTCTCTACCGGCATAACCCTAAAGAAAAGGTAGCCTCTGTCTCTGTAAAGTTTGGTTACATTCCCCTCCTCTGCATCAAAAAGGCGTTTTTCCATTGATACAACATCGTAGATGTCTCCCTTGCCAATTCTAAGGATACTGTTTAGCTGTTCTGCAGAGTACATTGAATTGCCTGTCCAGGTAATATCTCTGAAGTAGTACTTGTTTCCTTCGTCAATTTCAAAATCTATAGCAAGACGACCATCCTCAATATAGTAAATTGAATCTCTGACAATTTTGGCGTCTCTGTAGCCTCTTTCGCTATATTTTTGAATTAACAGCTTTTTGTCGTTCTCATACTCTTTTTCATTGAATTTCTTACTGCTGAAGAAGTTAAGAATTCTCATATCCTTGGTTTTCTTCATTGCAGATGCCAGTTTTGACCCTTTAACGTTTTCGTTTCCGGAGAAGTTTATCTTCTTAATCTTAACCCTGCTTTTTCTGTCGACAACAAATGTGACACGTACACCGTTCATTACCATTGAATCGGCCTCATGTTTTACATTTACTTCTGTTTGAAGAAATCCTTTTTCTACGTAAAATCTTCTGATTATTTCTGAAGAAGATGAGATGACATAATCTGAGAGTTCACCACCTCTACGCAATTTAAGACGTTCATTAAGATCTGTCCTTTCTCCGGTTCTTACACCCTCGAAGTCCCACCTTATGATTCTTGGGCGCTCCTGAAGATAGAGATTGAGAAATACCGTATCGCGGGATACGGAATCTATATACATTGCTACTTCAGAAAACAGCCTTTGAGCATACAATCTTTTTATGATTGATGAAATCTCGTCGCTGGGAATTTGTATTGTATCACCCACTGAAAGGCCGGTCTGTCCAATAACCTGGTTTTCGGTCGCATATTTAATGCCGGAAACTTTTATTCCTCCAACAATATAGTTTTGCGGTCTGTTGTAATCTGTTACCGCTGTTCTTGTATTGATTGTGTCTCTCTGTTGCGCCGCAGCTCCCGAAGGTATGAGAAATAATAATGATAGGAAAAGGGTTAATGACTTCATCTGCACTCTTAAACTGTAAAGCTGCAAAGATAAGTTTTTATTTGTATCCAAGGTCTGTTAAATTGAATTATTAATCTGATCCCTTGTCTTTCCATACCGCCGTTCTCTATCGGAATATGTTTCAAGAGCCTTTCTGAAGTCATTTTTGCGAAAATCGGGCCAAAGCACATCCGTGAAGTAAAATTCGGTGTATGCACTCTGCCATAACATGTAGTTGCTGATTCTCTGCTCCCCGCTTGTTCTGATAAGAAGGTCGGGGTCAGGGATATCGGCGGTGCTCAGTAAACTGCTGAATTTTTCGGCAGTGAGCTGTTCGTTTTGCGGGATTTCACCGCTTTTAACCATTGAAGTGTATCTGTTTATTGCCTGTAAAATATCCCACTTTCCGCTGTAGCTTAAGAATATTACCATTGTTAAGCCGCTGTTGATAGAACTTTTTCGTTCAATATCCTCAATCTTTTCGTTTAAACCTGCCGATAAACGGGATTTATCGCCTATTACTCTAAATCTGATATTGTTGTTCATAAGGGTAGAGGTCTCTCCTATTATTGCTCCAACCATTAATTCCATCAAGCCAGAGATTTCATTCTCGGGTCTTAACCAATTCTCTTCGGAGAATGCAAAAAGGCTTAAAAACCTAATGCCGTTTTCAGCAGCAAATTCCGTGGCAGCTCTAACAGATTCCACCCCTGCCTTGTGACCCTCAAGCCTCTCCAATCCTCTTTTTTTGGCCCACCTTCCGTTACCGTCCATAATTATGGAAACATGCCTTGGTATTTTACTCATAAAATTCCTGTTTAACTGTTTCTCTTATCTTTTCCCCATAACAGTTTCTCTTTTAGAGCTTCAATGAAACTGTCCTTTGTGAGGGATATATATTTAATGTCAAATTCTGCTTTGGATATTAAGACTTTTTCTCCGGCCGGGAGAATAAACGATCTGTTGTCAAGACTCATTATTGCAGAGCCTTTTCTTGATTCTACATGAATTTCAATTAGTGAGTCATCCGAGACAACAAGTGGTCTAACATTGAGGTTATGAGGAGCAATTGGTGCCAGAATAAGTGCCTTGACTCCCGGAAGGGCAATAGGGCCTCCTACGCTTAAACAATAGGCAGTAGATCCCGTAGGACTTGCTAAAACAAGTCCGTCTGACCAGTACGGAGGCAGCTCCATTCCATTTACCTTTACATATACAGCGAGCATTGACGGGTCTTTTCTCTGAAAGGAGACCTCGTTAAGTGCATATCGGCAAAAATTGGGAGGTATGGCAGAAGAGGATACTGTCAGGAGTGCTCTTTTTTCTATTTGAAAGCTTTTACTGACAAGCGCATCAATCCACTCTTCATTTACTGAGTCAGCAGCGGTTAGAAAACCCAATCTTCCGAAGTTCACTCCGGCAATGGGAATATCTCTGTCCCGTACCATTGTGATTGATTCCAGAAATGTGCCGTCACCTCCAAGACACAGGAATATATCAGTATCGGAAGGCAGGTCCAGCTCTCCGGTAAAAAGATCGCCTGCAGGTATCGGGATATCTGTTGAGTGAACCATATTTGTATAGAAAGGTCTGTAGTAGGTTAACTCTACGCCCCGGCTGTCAAGCTCTTTTAACACTGACATCAGACGATTCCACCATTTCTCATTTATTTCGCGTGCAAAAATTGCTATCTTCATAACAGAAGTAAAGAGTATTAAGAATAATAATCGTCAAAAATACATAAATTTGCATCCATTATGACAAAGTTGAGCGTAAATATAAATAAATTTGCCACACTCCGGAATGCAAGAGGAGGCAATCTTCCTGACGTGATTCAGGCTGCTAAGGATTGTGAGAGATTCGGAGCACAGGGAATAACAGTACATCCAAGACCTGACGAAAGACACATTAGGTATAAAGATGCAATTGACCTTAAACCGGTTCTTAAAACTGAATTCAATATTGAGGGTAATCCCATTGATTCATTCATTAAACTGGTAATGAGTATTCATCCTGCTCAGGTAACTCTTGTTCCTGACAGCCACGATGTTATAACCTCTAATAGTGGTTGGGATACTAAAAAGAACCTTGAGTTTCTTAAAAAAACATGCAGAGCATTTGCTAAGGAAGGAATCAGAACTTCAATTTTTGTTGACCCTGATACCGAGATGGTGAAATATGCTGCCGAAACCGGTTGTGACAGGATAGAGCTCTATACAGAGGCATACGCCAAATATTACAGCTCAAACAAAGAGCAGGCAATAGAACCCTATGTAAAGGCGGCAGTTTGTGCTGCTGAATATGGATTGGGGCTTAATGCCGGTCATGATTTGAGTCTGGAAAATCTTAGATATTTTCAGGAAAATATAACCGGGTTATTGGAGGTTTCCATTGGACATGCCCTTATTTGCGAATCAATTTATCTGGGTCTGGAAAATACCATCCAGGCTTACCTTAGGGAGTTAAAAAATTATTAATTATATTTGTCGTTTAAATAAAAATAATCAAATGAAAAACGCATCGATTATCACAAATGTTATTCTTTCAGTAGCTGTAATTGTACTGTTTATTTTACACTTTACCTCTAAGCCTTCTGTTTCTAACTCAGGTTCGGTTACCCAGGGCGAGTTGGCTGCTGCCGGAGATATTGTTTTTGTACAGATAGACTCCCTTGTAAATCAGTACGACATGTTCAACGATCTGAAATCAGAACTGGAAAGCAAGGCACAGACTATTCAGAGTGATCTAACTAAGAGAAGCCGTACCTTTGAAAATGATGTAAAGGATTTTCAGCAGAAAGTTCAAAAAGGTCTTATTACAAGATCTCAGGCAGAGACTCAGCAACAACAGCTTGCCATGCGCGAACAAGATCTCCAGAATTATGCAAATCAAAAACAGGTTGAGATGCAGGAAGAGGAGCAAGTACTTTACAGAAGAGTATTCGATGCACTAAATTCATATCTTGTAAAAATGAATCAGGAGAAGGGTTTTGCAATGATTATCAGCACAAACTCAGCTACAAACACTATTCTTTTGGGTGACAGCGGGCTTGACATTACCAAAATGGTGGTTGCCGGACTGAACGACGAATACATCAAGACAAAAGCAAAAAGATAATAACAAAGTGTTGGGTGAAAATTGCTATTCTATCATGCTTTTACCCATACAGAGGTGGAATTGCCCAGTTCAATGCAAACTTGCTCACCGAACTGGGCAAAAAGCACCAGGTAAGGGCCTTCAATTTTAAAAGACAATACCCGGGTTTGCTTTTTCCGGGAAAGACCCAATATGTTACCAATGAGGATGTTGCAATAAAAATTGAGAGCACTCCTCTTCTAGATACAATTAACCCCTTTACATACATTTCAACTGCAAGAGAGATAAGGAAATTTGCTCCTGACCTTCTTATCATGCGTTACTGGATGTCGTTCTTTGCTCCTTCGCTTGGCTATGTTGCAAGACATATGAATGTAAATACAAAGGTAATTTCGGTACTTGACAATATAGTTCCACACGAGAAGAGATTTTTTGACACTCCGTTTACCAGGTATTTTCTGAACTCAAATCCCGGTCATAAGTTTATTGTCCTTTCCGAATCTGTTGGAGAGGATCTTTTGAGACTTAAGCCTGATGCAAAGTATATACATCTCCCACATCCGCTTTACAACCATTTTGGAGAAAAGTGCAGCAGAGAATTTGCACAGAAAACATTAGGCACCGATCCTTCAAAAAAAACACTCCTCTTCTTTGGACTTATAAGAGAATACAAAGGTTTGGATATACTGCTTGATGCATTTAATATGCTTGACGAAAGTTACCAACTGATAATTGCAGGTGAGCCTTATGGTAGTTTTGAGCCGTACCAGAAAAAAATTGACAATTCACCGGGAAAAGCACGTATACATTTATATACCAGATATATAGCAGACAATGAGGTCTCTCTCTTTTTTGGAGCATCAGATGTTGTGGTTCTACCCTATAAAAGTGCTACTCAGAGTGGGATAAGCGCAATTTCATATCATTTCAATCTCCCGATGATAACTACAGATGTGGGGGGTCTAAAGGAGGCAGTGGGCAAACCGGGCACGGGAGTTGTTGTCGATTATCCCGATAGTAACCTGGTAGCTCAGGGTATCAGAGACTATTTTGAAAAGAGCAATGCAGACTTTTATGTGAAGAATATTCAAAAACTTAAAGAGCAACTATCCTGGTCGGTTTTTGCAGAGAGGCTTACCGGGTTTTACAAAGATTTTTAATCTCTCTGTTAAAATTTAAATAATTATATTTCAGGAATTTAATACACTATATACAATGCAGGCGATAACCAGAACAGAGTTTGATTTTCCCGGACAAACCGGAAAGTACACAGGTAAAGTAAGAGACGTCTATTCAGTAAAAGATGATTACCTGGTAATGATAGTATCTGACAGAATTTCGGCATTTGATGTTGTTCTGCCAAAAGGGATTCCCTATAAAGGACAAGTTTTAAATCAAATAGCTTCAAAGTTTCTGGATGACACATCGGATATAGTTCCGAACTGGAAAATTGCTTCACCTGATCCAATGGTAACGGTGGGGCATAAATGCACAACATTACCTGTCGAGATGATTGTTCGCGCATATCTCACAGGAAGTTCATGGAGAACATATAAATCGGGGGTGAGGTCAATTTGTGGAATTCCTATTCCTGACGGGATGAAAGAGCACCAGAAATTTGAAAAGCCTCTCATCACTCCAACAACCAAAGCCGAACTTGGGGCTCATGACGAAGATATATCAAGGGAGGAGATTCTTTCAAGTGGTCTTGTGAGTGAAAGTGATTACAAAAAAATTGAGCAATACTCTTTGGCTCTGTTTGAAAGAGGCTCTCAAATTGCTGCCGAAAGGGGTTTAATTCTCGTTGATACAAAGTACGAATTTGGTAAAAAGGGAGATGAAATATACCTTATTGATGAAATTCACACACCAGACTCATCAAGATATTTTTACGCTGACACTTATCAGGAGCTGTTTGACAAGGGAGAAAATCAGAGGCAGCTTTCAAAAGAGTTTGTTAGGGAGTGGCTTATGGAAAACGGGTTTCAGGGTAAACCGGGCCAGGTTGTGCCTGAAATGACAGACCAGATTGTTACCTCAATCTCTGAAAGATATATTGAGTTGTACGAAAAAATCACAGGCAAAAAATTTGAAAAAGCTGTTTATGATAACGATATTTACGAAAGAATAGAGACCAATATCCGAAACATGCTCGCCAGATTATGAGAAATTTACTAATCCTCTTGCTTTTTGCATTTACTTTTGTGCCACAGGGTTGTCGTGCCCAGTATGCTCCCGTTAAGGTTGACATATCTGCAGAGATCACGACCATTGACGGTGTTGTATATTATGTTCATACTGTAGAAAAGAGACAGACTCTTTACTCAATTTCCAGAGCTTATAATGTCACTCCGGATATTCTAATAAATGACAATCCTGATCTTAGGCAAGGGCTTAAAGAGGGGTATAAAATTCTTATCAGAAGAGTAACTGATTACACCTCTCCGGTACAAGAGGCACCTCCTGTTAAAGAGGCTCCACCTGCAATACAAATCGTTGTAAAAGACACAGTTTCACCTGTAAGAATACAGGCAAAACATGTTGTGAGATGGTATGAAAATCTCACTTCAATTTCAAAAAAATACAACGTTTCTGAAGAGGAGATCGCGATAGTAAACTCTCTGAAAGGTGGAAAAATCTACACCAGACAGGTGCTCAGAATTCCCTATCCGGGAGAGGCAGAGAGATTTGCCCGGTTACACAAAAACGATAATAACCCAACTGCAGAGATAATAATCGAAGAACCTGATGACGAGAAAAAAGAGGTAAAGAGAAGAGATCCGCGAACAAGAGGTGGAAATTATACTGCATCTCTTATAATTCCATTGGGAGGAAGGGATTCTGCCTCTACAGACCATATCTCGGGCAATTTCGTTGAATTTTATCAAGGATTCCTGATTGCCCTGGAAGATCTGAAAGAGGAGTTCAGTGGTATCAATCTGGAGTTAAGAGTATTTGATTCGGACAGGATACCTGCATCTGAAATTGCACTAAGGGGAGATCTTAAAGGAAGTGATATAATAATCGGGCCTGTTTTATCAGCTCAGATTGAACCGGTTCTCTCTTTTGCACATTCAAACGACATACCTCTTGTTTCACCGGTTGACCCTTCAGGTGATGAACTCTCCGAAAGGTATCCCAACTATTTTCATGTTGGAACTCCTGTTGCATATCAGCAAAAGGCCCTTATAGAGGATGTTGCTGCCTCGGGTAACATAGTTCTGATTTTTGAGGAGGGCGGGCAGGATAGCCGTTTTGTTCAGATAACACGTCAGATGCTTCAGGATGCCGGGCTTAAATACAGAACATTGTCCTATACTATTTTAGGTGGAAGATCTATCCTCCCTCAATTCGAAAGCAGGCTAGTTAAAGATGGTATGAATCAGATAATCGTAGCATCCAACTCCGAAGCATTTGTCTCAGATGTTCTTAGAAATCTCAATTTGATGCAATCCAGAAGCGGTTATTCAATCAAACTGTTTGGAACACCAAGGTGGAGACATTTTGACAATGTTGATATAAATCTTTATCACACAATGAGTTTAAGTATCTCTATGCAATACCATGTAGATTATAATGGTGAAAATGTTAAGAGATTCATAGCACGTTTTAGGGAGCTGTACAATGCCGAACCAACTGCTTATTCGTTCCAGGCATATGATGTTGCATATTTCTTTTTGGGAGCTTTGTATAACTATGGAGGAGATATTGAAGATAATATTGGTAAGTACAACAGAAAACTCCTTCAGTCAGATTACAGATTCATCCGCAGAAACGGAGATGAGGGATTTATAAACAGCGGAGTAAGAGTTCTCAAGTACAGGCCTGATTTTTCAACTGATACAGGCAGTCCTGGATTTTAGCCACTCAGCCTCATCCTTTTTAAGAAGAGGAGATATTGTATTGTATACAACTCTATGGTAATTATTCAGCCATTCAACCTCTTCATTTCCAAGTAACGGAACAACAATAGCCCTTGTGTCAACAGGCACGAGGGTTAGTGTTTCAAAGTTATAAAAGGTCCCGTATTGATTGACTTCATGCTCTTTGCACAAAATCACATTTTCGGTTCTGATTCCATAAGATCCCGCTACATAAACAGCAGGTTCGTTTGATGTGACCATTCCCGGTTTTAATTCGACCGGGTTCTCCTCCATCCTGATACTTTGCGGCCCTTCGTGTACACACAAATAATGACCTATCCCATGACCGGTTCCATGCGAATATAGCTTACCGGCAGAGCAGACAGGGCCTCTTGCCAGAAAATCCAGAGAAGAGCCTCTTGTCCCCTTTGGGAAAATTGCTCTGCTTAAATTTATCATCCCCTTAAGCACAAGTGTATAGTCTCTTTTTTGCTCATCTGTGAGCTCTCCAAGTGCAAATGTTCTTGTAGTGTCGGTGGTTCCGTAAATATACTGTGCACCGGTATCAACAAGCAAAAAACACTCTTTACAGATTGAGACTGGCTTATCCCCTGAAGGCGAATAGTGTGGTAGTGCTGCGTTTGCTCCAAAAGCAACAATTGGATGGAAACTCTCTCCTCTGTAATCGGGAGATTCAGCCCTTAAATGCGCAATTTTTTCTGCCAAAAGATGCTCAGTCAGGTTTCCGGATGCTTTTTCAAGCTCACTCTCCAAAAACATAATGAACTTTACCCATGCCACAGCGTCTCTTTTCATTGCCTCTCTGAATCCATTCTGCTCTGTACTGTTCTTAATGGCTTTTAACGCACCTGTTATACCCCCTTTTGATTCATCGGCAATAAACCGGGCACCACCTGAGATTGCCTGATTGTAAAGAGATACTGATATTTTATCCGGAGGTGCAATAATTGAAAAATTCTGGTCAAATGAAGTGAGGAATTTTCCAATTTGATTATAGTTCATTATCTCTACCCCATGATTCATTAACTCTTTTTGCAGAGCATCTTCAATAACTCCCTCGTTAACAAAAATATAAGATTTATCTTTTGTGACAACAGCGTAGGATGCAAAGAGTGGATTGAATGGGATGTCGCTCCCTCTCAAATTATAAAGCCAGGCAATATCGTCGCATGTTGAGATAACGTATGCCGGTTTTTCACAAGTAGGTATTGCTGATTTTACCCTCACAAGCTTACTTGTTACAGTTTCACCTGCCAAATGAATATCCAGAGAAAAAACTCTGTTGAATCTTAACTGTGGTCTCTCTTCCCAAATTTCTCCAAATGGATCTTGAACCGATTTTAGTACTAACGGTATTAGAGCTTTAGAAAGAGACTCAAACTCTGATTTTGAAACAATCTGACCATCTATGGCAATAATGCCATCTGTACCCAACTCTGCCTTCAGCCATTCAGGAATAGAAGGAGTGCCCTCTACCCTCATCTTCATTAAGACAATCCCACTCTCTGCCAACTCATTTTCAGCCTGGACAAAGTATCTGGAATCTGTCCACAGCGCAGCATTTTTTTTAGTAACAACAAGTGTTCCGGCAGAACCTGTAAAGCCCGAAACCCACTTTCTGCAGGCGAAATATTCCTGATAATACTCTCCAAAATGGTTATCTCCCGAAGGAATAATTATTGCATCCGCAGAACTTTTTTTCAAATAGTCTCTTAACGCTTTTTGCCTGACTGTTGATGTTTTCATGTCTGTTAAATTATTATCACAAATATACTCTGTTGCTTTGTAAATGTTTTTATAAAAAGCTAAATTTGCCCTGAACTAACTTCAATAAAATTTGAAATATGGAAAAGAGCATTAAAGGAACAAAGACTGAACAAAATCTTCTTAAAGCTTTTGCCGGAGAATCTCAGGCAAGGAGCAGATACGTATACTTTTCATCGGTTGCAAAAAAAGAGGGCTTTGAGCACATAGCCGCTGTTTTTGCAGAGACTGCAGAGCAGGAGAAAGAGCATGCAAAGAGATTTTTCAGTTTTCTTGAGGGTGGAATGGTTGAAATAACCGCTTCATATCCTGCCGGCATAATTGGTTCAACTGCAGAGAATCTTGCTGCAGCAGCTGACGGTGAAAACGAAGAGTGGTCAGAACTTTACCCAACATTTGCAGAGATAGCAATGGAAGAGGGATTTCCAAAAGTAGCCACTGCATTTAAAATGATAGCAAAGGTAGAGGCCGAACACGAAGCTCGCTACAGAACTCTTCTTGCAAGAGTTATTGCAGAGAAGGTATTTGAAAGAGAGGAAGAGATTGAGTGGCAGTGCCGCAATTGCGGTTATGTTCACAAAGGCAAAAAAGCTCTGGAGAACTGCCCTGCCTGTAACCATCCTAAAGCTCACTTTGAGCCTAAGAAAAATAATTATTAACAGTTAAAAATATCACTATCTTTGCAGACTGTTTCTAATATGGAAAAATCTGCAATTTACAGAGCCTGGGGCTCAATAAAAGAGATAATGCCAAAGACACTAAAGACCTGTCTTTGGCTTATTCGTATAACCGTACTTGTAACACTGGGTGTTCAGTTTCTGGAATACTTTGAAATATTGCCCTGGATATCAAAATTTCTAAGTCCTGTATTCAATTTAATGGGATTGCCGGGGGAGGCTGCACTTGCCTATGTTTCCGGATTCTTCGTAAACAACTACTCGGCTATAGCAGTTATGGCAACTCTAAATCTGGATGTCAGAAGTATTACAATTTTAGCTGTTATGCTTTTGTGTTCGCACAACATGATAACTGAGACAGCTGTACAGAAAAAGACTGGTTCATCCGGCGTAAGAATGTTTGTAATAAGGGTTCTTAGCGCTTTTATCCTAGGATTCACTTTAAATCTTATTATGCCTGAATCAACAGAGGCGGTAAAAATAACAATCCCGGTTTCTGAATTGACTTTCATGGAGATGATGGAGATATGGCTCTACAAAACATTAAGGCTTATTGTCCTTATGTCTGTACTGATTTTCTCTCTTTCCATACTACAGAAGCTTCTTTCAGAATTTGGCATAATTAAATGGCTGTCAAGGTTTTTGAAACCAATCCTGGCAGTTTTCGGGCTACCGGCAAAAACATCTTTTCTTTGGATTGTTGCAAATACTCTTGGTCTTGCATACGGGGCAGCAGTAATGATTGACGAAACCGAAAGCGGTAAAATAACCCGTGAAGATGTCGATTTGCTCAATCACCATATTGGAATATCGCACAGTAATCTTGAAGATGTTATTCTCTACGGTTCAATTGGTGCATTGCTGGGATGGATGTTGATTTCCAGATGGATTATGTCATTTATACTTGTATGGGAACTACGCCTTGAGATGGCTCTAAGAAAAAAATTTCATACCTTTGCCGGTTGAAACGGAAATTAAATTTTTCAACTTTTAAAATATGACACAAGAGAATATAAAATGTTTAATTATTGGCAGTGGTCCGGCCGGATATACTGCTGCTATATATGCCTCAAGAGCAAACCTAAATCCTGTCCTTTACGAGGGTATCCAACCCGGAGGCCAGCTGACAACTACTACTGAAGTAGATAACTTTCCTGGATATCCAAAAGGGGTTACGGGCCCGGAGATGATGGAGGATCTCAAAGAACAGGCAACAAGATTTGGTACAGATGTTCGCTTTGGTATTGCAACCTCGGCAGACCTCTCAAAAAGGCCCTTCAAAATAACCATAGATAACGAAAAGGAGATTTTCGCCGAAACATTGATACTTTCAACCGGAGCAACTGCAAAATATCTAGGCATGGAGAGCGAAGAGCGCTTCAGGGGTCAGGGTGTTTCTGCATGTGCAACATGTGACGGTTTTTTTTATAAGGGAAAGGATGTTGCAGTAGTAGGCGGAGGAGATACCGCTTGTGAAGAGGCTTCATATCTTGCAGGGCTTTGCAACAAGGTTTATATGATTGTTCGTAGAGACGTTCTTAGAGCCTCTAAGGCAATGCAGGACAGAGTGATGAACACTCCAAACATTGAGATTCTCTGGAATTATAACACAAAAGAGATAACAGGGTCGCCAATGGGCGGGGTTAATGGTGCGATTCTTGTTAATAAAGACGGAAGTGAGAAGAAAATTGATATTCACGGGTTTTTCCTTGCCATTGGCCACCACCCCAATTCAGAGCTGGTAAGTGAATGGATAAAGACAAACGAAGAGGGATACATTATCACCGAAGGTAAGAGCACCAGAACTAATGTGCCGGGAGTCTTTGCTGCAGGTGATGTACAGGATCCTCACTACAGGCAGGCAGTAACAGCAGCCGGTTCGGGTTGTATGGCCGCCATTGATGCCGAAAGATTTCTTGCTGACAACAAATAAATTATGATGAGATACATTAAAACAGCAATTGCATTAGCCATAATTGCATTTACAACATCCTGCAAATCGGAATTTGAGGCGATAAGAAACTCCAAAGATGTAAACGAACAATACAGAGGAGCTTTTCGTTATTATGAGGCAGGTAAATACCTTAAAGCCGCTGATCTGTTTGACCAACTATTGGTTGCAACAAATGGAACTCTACAGGACGACACTGTTCAGTTCTACCTGGGAATGAGCAATTTCAAACTCGGAGACTATGTAATTGCAGAGGCTAATTTTGACCGTTTTGTAAGTGTATTTCCAAGAAGCCCATTCACTGAGGAGGCAAAATACCTCAGAATTGAGTGTTTATACCGCTCCACATACAGGTACGAACTTGACCAGTTGCCTTCCTATAAAGCAATGGCTGCAATAGATGTATTTCTGTATGAATACCCCAACAGCAAATACCTGAAACAGATGAGAGACATGCTTGTTGATCTTCAGGAAAGGCTTGACAAAAAAAGCTTTGAATCTGCAAAAATCTACTATACCATTGAGGATTACAAAGCAGCTGCCTTTGCACTTAAAAATGTGCTGAAAGACAATTCAGAGAATCAATATAGAGAGGATATCATGTACTATATTGTTGCTGCAAATTATCATTATGCAAATAACAGTATTCCGGAGAAGCAAAAAGAGAGGTTTCTCTTGTTTGTAGATGAGTATTATAATTTTATCAGCGAATTTCCCGACTCTAAAATGAGAAAAGAGGTTGACGGAATGTTCGAAAAAGCACAGACATATATAAAAAACTAAATAAAATGGAGATAAGCAAAAGCGTTCCGACAAACACAATTACCCGCGACCTGTCAAAACTTGCTGCACCAACAGGCAATATTTATGAGTCTGCAATGATCATTGCAAAAAGATCAAATCAGATTGCTGCCGAGCTTAAACAGGAGCTGAAACAAAAGCTTGAGGAGTTTTCATCATTTGCAGATACACTTGAAGAGACCTTCGAAAACAGAGAACAGATAGAAATTTCCCGTTATTACGAGAGACTTCCTAAGGCAACCCTTCTTGCGATTCATGAATTTGAGGAGGAAAAAATCCAGGTTAGGAAAATTGAGGGCTAAATGCTAAAAGGTAAACACATACTTCTGGGGATTACAGGAAGCATAGCTGCATACAAAGCTGCCGTGCTTGCCCGCGCCCTGGTTAAAGAGGGTGCTCAGGTAAAAGTTATTATGACAGATATGGCCAAGCAGTTTATAACACCGCTTACTATGGCCACAGTCACAAAAAACCCAATCCTGGTGGAGTTCTACAATCCTGAAAACGGTGACTGGAACAGCCATATCTCTCTTGGTATGTGGGCCGATCTTTTCCTGATTGCACCTGCCTCTGCAAATACGATTGCGAAGATGGCAACAGGAATTGCCGACAATCTTCTTCTTACCACATATCTATCGGCAAGGTGCCCGGTTGCTATAGCTCCGGCTATGGATGTTGATATGTTTATGCATGAAGTTACCCAAAGCAATATCGCATTATTGCAAAAAAGAGGTGTTTATGTGATTGAGCCTACATCCGGCGAACTGGCAAGCGGTCTGGATGGTAAAGGACGTATGGAAGAACCTGAGGTAATTGCAGAATATGTTAAAGCATTACTTTCAGGCAAGAGAGGTGAAAAAAGCTTTGCGGGAACAAAAGTACTAATTACTGCAGGGCCTACAGTGGAAAAACTTGACCCTGTGAGATACATCTCAAACTACTCTTCAGGTAAAATGGGCTACTCCATTGCTGAGGAATTTGCTGTACGCGGTGCATCTGTAACATTGATAAGTGGCCCGGTTAATATCAAAACCATCAACCCGTCCATTAAGGTTGTAGGAGTCACAACAGCAGCTGAAATGTATGAAAAGTCAATTGAAGAGTACAAAAAAGGTACCCACATTGCTGTTCTTGCAGCAGCCGTTGCAGATTTTACGCCTCATAAAGGTTCTGGTACAAAGATAAAGAGGGGTGGAGGAAATCTAGTCCTTGAATTAGTACCTACTAAAGATATAGCCGCCTCTTTAGGGGAGATAAAAAACAAAAATACAATGCATATCGGATTTGCTCTGGAGACTGATCACGAAGATGAGAACGCCAGAATAAAACTTAAAAATAAAAATTTTGATGCAATTGTATTGAATTCACTTAATGATCCGGGAGCCGGATTTGCAGTTGATACAAACAAAATTACCATAATAGGTTCAGACGGCAGTAGCCTGGCTTTTCCACTTAAACACAAAAGAGAGGCTGCCTCTGATATTGTAGACTATGTCGAAAAGCTCTTTTTATGCTAAGATCTTTGGCGATATCCAACTATGCACTTATAGACACCCTTGAGATAACTTTTCCTGAGGGCCTTATTATCATTACAGGAGAGACAGGAGCCGGAAAATCAATTTTATTGGGAGCTATGTCCCTTCTTCTTGGAAGCAGAGCCGAAAAAGAGATTTTAAAAGATGTCTCTAAAAATTGTGTTGTGGAGGCAACATTCACAATTGAGCCGGATTCTTCAACAATTGAACTGTTTAACGAATTTTCAATTGAACCTTCAAATGAGATAATCTTAAGAAGAGTTGTTACTCCCAACGGGAAAACACGCTCATTTATAAATGACCAACCTGTTGGAGTCCAGTTCCTTAAAGAACTGTCAGACAAGATTATCGATATTCACGCTCAGCACGAACACCTTCTGATAGGGGACAGTCGTTTCCAATTATCTGTTCTGGACTCATTTGCCAAAAGTAAAGACGAACTTGACAGATATCAGTTATCATACAATCTGCTTAAAGAGCTAGAGTCCCAAAAAGAGCTTCTTAACGACAAGATAACTAAAGAAGAACAGGAACTTGAATATAACCGTTTTCAGTTTAACCAGCTTGAAGATGCAAATCTTATCCCGGGTGAGTTGGAGGAGTTAGAGGCAGAATTTAAGATTCTTAGTAACGCAGAGGAGATAAAGAGCAACCTTCAACTTGCAATTAACTGTCTTAACCCAAATGATTTATCTGTAGTTCAAGGTTTGCGTGAAATCCATACAATTCTGGATAGAATTTCACATAATTTACCCGCTGCTGCAGAGCTTGCCCAAAGAGCAGAAGGTTGCAGAATTGAGCTTAAAGACATTGAATCAGAACTGCTTTTAATATCCGAGAAAATTACCGTTTCTCCATTAAGAGCACAACAACTGGATGAGAGAATATCTCTGTTGTATGAGTTGCAAAGAAGATATAAAGCGGAAAGCATTGAAAAACTAATCCAAATTAAAGAGGAGCTTGCTCAAAACCTCCTGAATACACACAATGATAGGGAGAAACTTGATAAATTAAATGCTCAAATCATAGAAGTCCAAGAAGAGAGAGATAGGTGCTCCAAAATACTTACCAAAATCAGAACTGACTCATCTGTTGGGTTTTCATCTGAACTCAGGGATAAAATCCGTGAACTTGAAATGCCACATGCAGAGTTCAATGTTATAATAACAGAGAGCGCGAACTACCATCTTTATGGTAAAGATGAAGTTGTCTTCACTTTCTCAGCCAACAAAAACATGCCTCCAAGAGAGTTGTCAAAGGTGGCATCAGGTGGAGAACTTTCAAGAATAATGCTATGTTTGAAAGCGGTAATGGCCCGTGAAAGCGGAATGCCAACTCTTATTTTTGATGAAATTGACAGTGGTGTCTCCGGAAGCATAGCAGACAAAATGGGGGTGCTGATTGACGAATTAAGTAATAATATGCAGGTTTTTGCAATAACCCATTTGCCGCAAATCGCTTCAAAAGGCAGTTGTCATCTCCTGGTATACAAGGAGGCCGACATTACAGGAAAAGCAGCTACTAAAATTAAAGAGATTAAGCAAGACCAGAGGGTAATGGAGATTGCCAGAATGCTGAGTGGGGCTGGTCTTACAGATGCAGCTGTAGCCAATGCAAAAGTATTTCTTAAAGCTTAACATAAAACTTAACACATCTATTATATATGAGACTTATAATCCAAAACTCTTACGAACAGGTATCCCAGTGGGCAGCAGCGCACATTGTTAAGAGAATTAAAGAATTTGAACCCACACCGGACAAACCTTTTGTTCTCGGGCTGCCTACAGGTTCAACTCCTTATGGGACATACAAGGAGCTCATTCGCTATTGCAGAGAGGGTGTGGTTTCTTTCAGCAATGTTGTGACCTTTAACATGGACGAGTATATAGGTATTCCAAAAGAGCATCCCCAATCATACTTCTCTTTTATGTGGGAAAATTTTTTCCAGCACGTTGATATTAAGCGTGAAAATGCAAATATTCTTGACGGTAATGCACATGACCTTGAATTGGAATGTGAGAACTACGAAAAAAAGATGAAATCCTACGGAGGTGTAAATCTATTTATGGGTGGCATCGGCCCGGACGGACACATTGCATTTAATGAACCGGGTTCATCGCTGTCTTCAAGAACCAGGTTGAAAAATCTTACTACTGACACAATAATTGCCAACTCAAGATTCTTCAATAATGACATTTCTCAGGTTCCTAAAACAGCGCTTACAGTTGGAATTGGGACAATAATGGACGCCGATGAGGTTATGATTCTGGTTAACGGACATCATAAGGCAAGGGCCTTGTATCACGGTGTTGAGGGAGCAGTAAACCATATGTGGACCATCAGCGTGCTACAGATGCACCGTAAAGGTATTATCATATGCGACGATGCTTCAACTGTTGAACTTAAAGTTGGCACTGTAAACTATTTCAAGGACATCGAGCGTGAAAACCTTGATCCAAGAAGTCTTCTGATTTTCTAAACTAAGCCGGGCCCAAAAACAGGGCTGCTTTTGAAAAGACATTTTCGAACCAGAAATTTTTCTCCACGAGGTTTACCTTTTGACCGTCAGCCGGGAAAGGTACCTCGTGTGAGTATTTAAAGGGGAAGTCCAATTCGGTAAGGATGCTCTTGTAAACTCCTCCCAGTGCTCTTTTTATCCCTTTTGTTGGAATTACTGTATCCTTTTTAAGAGATATAATTCTTATTCTGTCTTTGTTTTTTTTATAAAACCCTACTCTCTTCTCTTTATTCAGTTCGTAACCTATGTGAGTAATAAATGCATCTTCGATATTATCTCCTACTCTTCTCTTTTCAACATTATCTTTAACAAAAACTTCACGGTAGTAGCTATTGAGCATTTTAAATGATCTTCTGTCCATTATCAGTTTTGAACTACCATTCATTTCAGAGAAGAGTGCACCTCCGCAAAACATAAACAGCCGGCTCTCTTTGAAGAGTCCTGCAGGGTCTGACATAAAAAGTACCTGTGATAACAATGCTCCTATTGAATAAGCAAATACATCCATTTTACAATCTTTGTCAAATAATGGATGGCACCCTTCGCGGATTTCATTCCCCAGCTGAGATACATTAAAAACAGTCTCTCTTCCCGCCAGATAGAATCTGAAAGGGTCTGCTGCAATTCTGGTACTTAATGCATAATTGAAGAAAGAGAGATCCTGAGCATCTCCTCCTTTGGATATATGTTCGTTTACGAGCTTCTGCATCTCTCTGGGATTACTCCAACTTGCCGGAGAACGGTTTATATGAAGTGATATTGGGAATAAAATTACAGGTTTACCTGTTTTATCTGCCAAATAGTTAGCCCAGGGGCGGTATTTGTCCCAACTGCGTTCATTGAGGCCGTGAAAAAGTAAAATTGCCGAACTGAATCTTTTGTCCGGTAATCCGTCTCCGACATTTGAAGGCACGACAACATAGTATTTAAAATTTTGATTCTCCGCAATCTGATTGTCATTTTCCGGGAACTGCTCAGTATTTGCAACACTCTCCCTGGCCCCGCTAATCTGATCATAGCCCAATCTCTCACTGAATTCCAAGGTAAATTCTCTCATGTTTTCAAGTTTATTTTTCACAAATAAAGAGATGAGAAGTGATCGGGTCAAAAAAAAGGTCTGGAAGCATATGTTTTGGGATGAAATTGTGTTATAAGGGATAAAAAAGTGATATGTGTGGTGAAATTATTTTTAAATTTGTTCATTATGCAAATACCGGAATACATAAATAAAAAGAAAAACATTGTGCGGCTTGTTGGTTTTACAGCACTTTTTGCCCTTGTTTTCATAAATATCTACAAACCTTTCAGCTCGTCGGGATGGTACAAGGTTTCGGAGTTTATGTTTTTAGTATACTCCTCAATAATAATTCTAACCGGAGTTCTTGTGGTTGTTATTAGTCGCCTCATTATGTACTTCTATAGCAAAAGGCATAAGATATCATACTGGAAGTACGGAATCTGGGTTTTTACAGAAATATTCCTAATGTCATGCTTTTATACCTTCTATACACTTCTGCTGAATCCTGACAGAGATATTATGGAGATTTTTGAAGGATCTCTAAAGAATACCACACTCGTTCTGCTGCTCCCCTATTTTGTTCTTTGGTTCTATTTCGGGTGGAGGGACAGTGTCGAGAAGCTGGCGGTTATAGAAAATCCTGATGAGGTGACTTTTTTGCTCCCGGGTAGCATTGCTTTTACTGACGAAAAGGGAGTTTTAAGGTTATCGCTCTCGGGGTCTGATCTTTTGTATATTGAATCTTCTGATAATTATGTATTAATTCATTATTCAGTTAATGAAAAGATTAAAAGATATCTTCTAAGAAACACATTAAAAAATCTGGAAAGAGAGCTCGAAAATACAATGGTTACAAGATGTCACCGCTCTTTTCTGGTTAATCTGGAAAGAGTTAAGGTAATAAGAAGGGATAAGGATGGGCTCTATATTGAGCTTGACGCTCCGGGATCAATTGACTTGCCTGTTTCAAAAAGCTACCAAAGAAAAGTGAGCGAGAAATTTCTCGCCCACTCATTTAAAGATCAAAAATAGACTCTATTTAAGATTCTCTGTGATTTTTGGATCCATCGGTTTAACTTTAGATGGATAAAAACCTACAAGACGTCCTTTTTCATCTATCAGATATTTCCCGAAATTCCACGAAGGTTCAGTAGTATTCCATCCGTTTTTTGTTTTTTCTGACAGCCATTTATATATGCTGTTTTTATCAGCACCCTTTACAGAGGATTTTTCCATCATCATAAATGAGACTCCGTAGTTCATTTCGCAGAACTCCTTTATCTGTTCGTTTGTACCAGGGTCCTGTGCTCCAAAATCATTTGAAGGAAAGCCCAAAATAACAAGTTTCCCCTTGTACTCCTGGCTCATTTGCTCAAGTTCTTCAAACTGTGGTGTATAACCGCATTTTGATGCTGTATTTACTATTAGTACCTTTTTGCCTTTTAAATTTTCAAATTTAAAAGGTTCGCCTGTTATTGTCTTGAAAGACAATGAATAAAAATCCGATGGAGGTGTTACCGGGTTCTGAGATATCGCCTCAGTTGCGAAAAGGGCAGCTACTGCTGAAAATATTGTTTTAACTATATTCATTTTTTGTGTAAGTTAATTTCTGCTTATATAAACAACTTAACATTAAAAAAGTTTCTTAATATCCAATTCTGATTAAACTTTGTTGTTCTCCATCTTCATCCCGCTTTTGAGATTTTGACTGCTGCACTCTGTTTAAGTTGAATGTTAGACCAATCCATAGAACTCTGCTCTGATTCTTGCTGTTATTGTTTAACCTGTATATTGAGTTGTCTGAACTTATGTCCCATCTTCTTGTATTTAAGGCATCTGACAGCGTAAGTGAGGCACTCAATTTATCCTTAATAAGTAATCGTTTAATAGCTATGTCCAAAAAGTGTACCGCTTTTGTTTTAAACTGAGGATAGGTTGCCGGAGAGGTATAAAAATACTGCAAACTGATGTCACTTTTTTTATTAGGAGTTAGATTCAAAGCTGCATTACCCGACCACATAACGCTGTTGCTTGTAAGATCAAATCCATTGAATGAACCTGTTGTGCTGCCATAATACAAACTCCCTCCTGTGTTAAACGAGAGAATCGGCGAGATTTTGTGTCTCAGGTTAATATCAACTCCTGTTTTATCACTCCGTTTACCATTAACATAGGTTAACATTAGTGCATCATCGCCATAAAGCGAAGATACCTGTGTGATGAAATCTGAAATAGTATTATAAAAAAGAGAAGCGTTAAAGGATGTTCCGTTTTTTGAAAAGTTGTACATGAGTTCAACTTTGGTTATCTGTTCGGGCTTTATATGTCTGTTTCCGGTCTCGTAAACACTCTTGTCCAGCATGTTTACATAGGGATTAATCTGAGGATATGAGGGTCTGGTAATTCTTCTTGACAGACTGAAAGAGAGAGAAGATTGTAAACTGATATCCTTTTTAATTAAAAGAAAAGGTGCCAGAAAGAGGTTGTTGGTATGAATCGATTCGTTCTCCTTTAAAATATTTAATTCTGATACTCCATACTCCGTTCTTAAACCAAGCTTATAGCTTAAATCTTTCTTTAGCTTTCCTGAAAAGTTGAAATATGCCGAACCGATATCTTCTCCATGTGTAAGATCGGTGCTGAAGAAATCATTATATATCCACTCCCGGGTTATGGTGTCATATTGATAGGTATCAAACTTAAACGTGTTCCCTCTGTGAAAATATCTGATACCAGCCTCAAAAAGTATTTTACTTGGGGTTTTTAGAGTATAGTCTGTCTGAAAAGAGTAGTTGGTGGGATGACCTCCACCAAGAGATTTTAAAACTAATACATCGTCTTCAAAATACCTTGCCGGTCTTTGCCCTTTGGTTCTTGAAAAGGAGCCTCTGAATGTAATATCACTAACATCTTTTTTAAGGATTTTCTTGTAATCGACAACTGCCTCCCCCATATCTCTAAGATGGTGAAATTCGTTTTCACGACTAACAAAAGTGGTGTTTGCCAAAGTTGTACTTAAATTAATAATCTGTTGATTATTATTGATTTCCGGATTAACGTATTTAAAATTAAATGTGAACTGATCACCATTAGATAATTTTTTAACGGCATTAAATATCAATGAATTTGTTTTTTGTTTTTGAACCGATTCAATTTTTTGCTCTATTGAATTTGAGGTTGAATAGAAAAACCTGTCAAGTTCACTGCTGACTTCTTCTACATGATATTTTCCCGAGTAGCTAAATCCGAAATTCCATCCAAATGCATTAAACATGATGTTTGCATCACCATTTATCCTGTCGGTAAATCCATAATTAATAGATGAGGCAAGCGAAAAACCATCTCTGTTCTCTTTTTTTGTAATAATATTGATTATCCCGCCTGTTCCTTCGGAGTCATATTTTGCATCCGGATTGGTTATTATTTCTATACTCTGTGCGATAGAAGCCGGTACTCCGGCCAGAGAGCCTATTGTTGATGGTATTCCATCAATAAGTATGAGTATGTTTGAATTCCCCCTTATTGAGATAGAATTATTGTTATCAATCTGAACCATGGAAGCAGATCTTAACAGATCTGTTATTGAACCTCTTGACGCGGCTATAGATGCTGAGGGATTTATTTTTGTTCTCTCAATATCGGTCTGTTTTTCATTATAGGTTGCTGTAACAGATGCTTCGTTTAGCAAGTTTACAGAAGCATTAATCATAATTGGTTCAGGAAGTTTGTTCTCTCCCTCTTTAAGAGTAATATCCAATATTTTTGTCTGGTAACCAATAAAACTGATCTCAATTTTATAATCAGCTGCTTTACCTACTTTTAACTTGAAGATCCCAAGACTGTCAGTGAGTGCTCCGGCAACAATTTTGTTTTCTGAATTTTTTAAAACAACCGAGGCAAATTCAAGATTTTTTTCTCCCTCCTTTACTTTTCCTGTGAGGGATATGTTGTTTGGTGTTGAGTTTTGTGAATAGACATTAAGGGAGAAAAGTGTCAATAGTATGACTGATATTAATGAGATCGATTTGTTGAACATAATTTTAAATAGCGTTATTGATTGAATTATTGGACAACAAATATATCTTATTCCTACTATCGAATATCACTTTTCAATAAACTTAACAATCTCGGTTACATTATCAGGGTTTTTAAAATCAACCTCATTACTCCTTGTATAGGCCTTGAATTCGGATGATTTTTCTTTGTATAAATTACCAAGTTGCTTAATATTGATGAATTTGGTCATTTTACCATCCCTCTTTAGCCAGTAGTTAATATAGGGTCGGGTTTTATATCCCTCCGGGAGAGTAAGTTCATATAATACTCCGCCGGCATATAGCGAAGAGTATGACTTTGTTGCAGCTGTTTGAGTTGTTGTTCCATAGGCCGAAGGAGTTCCCGGCATTACCAGTGTACAACGGTATTCTGCAAAAAGCTCATCTTTACCCGAATACAGCAACTCTACAAACTTATTATTTTGAATAACAAATTTTCTCTCTCCAATTTTAACCGTGTCAATATCTTTAACAATATCAGGGCCTAAAGCCAAAATTTTTCCTTGCTGATTAAAAAGCATCTCCTCGCTTAGCAGGTTATAATTCAGAACGGCAAAATTGATTGAGCGATCTTTCATTATAACAGTTCCCGGAGTAAATTCAGATAGCAGATAGTGAGTAATCTCAATCGATCTGTTTTGAGAGCCAAGTGAGGCAGCCGACAAGCTGATAATCACCATAAGAAAAATGTATTTCATATCATATTTGATTAAAAATCGGTGTAAAGTTATCACAAAGTGAATATTTTGCAAGGATATATTAACACTTTTGATATATTTGCATTCTTTTTTAATAAACATCTGGCATTCAGAAGTTACAGCGGCATAATAATTGCTGGGAAGCACATAATTATACATCTGCACCATTTTATTGAAAATTTCAGACCTAACCAACACCAAAAATGAAAAAGATAATATTGCCAATCTTATTGCTGATTATGACAGCAGTGAATCTTCATGCACAAAAAGCAGAAAATGTAAAAATCACGATCACCGGAGTAGTAGTGGATGCTGCTACCGGTAAGACAGTTGAGTACCCTACAGTTGCTATCTTCACAGACTCTTTAAAACTAATTACTGCAGCGGCAGGAGGGGTAGATGGAAAGTTCTCTTTTGAGGCTCCATCAGCAGGAAAATATATTTTTTCGGCTGCAATGACGGGATATACAAATTACAAACAAGAGCTGGTTCTTGATAATAGTCAGCGTAGGGTTGATTTAGGCAAGATTGAAATAGCGGAGGGTTTGGAATTAAAGGAGGTAACGGTATCGGGAGTGAGGCCACTTATAAAAAATGAACCTGATAAGCTTACTTATAACATTGATGCTGACCCAATGGCTTCATCGAGTGTGATTGCTGATATTCTTAGAAAGGTACCAATGATAAGTGTTGATGGCGAGGGAACTGTGAGGCTGAATGGAGAGACAAATTTCAAGGTGCTGGTTAATGGAAGATCTTCGGGAATGTTGGTAAAGAACTTTAAGGATGCAATAAAAGCAATGCCTGCAAATACAATTAAATCTATTGAGGTAATTACAAATCCTCCGGCAAAATATGATGCAGAGGGTGTTGGTGGGGTCATCAATATTATAACTAATCGTAAAACCACTCAGGGTTACAATGGAAATCTGAATGTCGGAGCAAATACACTTGGGGGCTATAATGCAGGGGGATATATTTCTGCTCAGGTTGGCAAATTTGCAATCAGCACAAATATTTATCATGGAAATGAAGTTTCAAAAAAGGGCAGAAATACTTCTGAATCTGAAAACTTCCTAAGTACAGATTATCACTACTCTGAATCATTCGGGAGCTCCGATTCATACACAAAATTCACTTTCGGAAACATAGAAGCGAGTTATGAAATTGACAGCCTCAACCTTATCACACTATCGGGTGGCGGGTATCTTGGGGCCTCAACAAGTGAAGGTCTTTCAACTTTTACAACAATGAACATAAACAGGCAGATAACCAGAAAGTATAATAACATTTTTAATTCCAAAAACGGTTTCGGATCTCTCTCAGGAAGTCTCTCTTATCAGAAAACCTACAAAAAACCTGATCAAAACCTAACCTTTAGTTACAGTGTGGACGCAAGTCCAATGAGCACAGATATTACAAGTGAAATTGACCCTGAAGTCAATTATGTAGGCTACAAGCAGCACTCAATTAACGATGCAAAGGGGATGGAACATACAATTCAGGTTGACTATTACGATCCTCTTACCAAAAAGCATATGATAGAGGTTGGTGGAAAATACATCCTTAGACAAAATACATCTGACTCAAAGGTTGAAAGATTTGCAGAAAACGTTTGGACTGATGATCCTGCAAGAGTAAACGACCTTGACTATGATCAGCACATTGCAAGCATGTACGGTGGATATGCTTATAAATACAAAACGGTGACTGCAAAAGCTGGTTTCAGGGGAGAATACACATTTAATGACGGTTTATCAAAAAGCTATGAGGGTGATATTCCATTTACAAATAAACAATTTGATGTTGTTCCGTATTTAAACCTAAACATGATGCTTAAAAAGGGTAATATGTTGTCATTTGCCTTCACTCAACGTTTGAATCGCCCCGGAATTTGGTACCTCAACCCATATGTTAACGATTCTGATCCGATGAACATCAGGTATGGGAACCCTGAGCTGGAAACCGTTAGGAGAAACTCTGTCAGTCTGGGATACCGTAAAGCTTCGCTCAAATGGAATTTTGGAGTAAATCTAAGCGGGAACTTCTCTATAAATAATATTGAAGAGATACGTCGTATTGATGAAAACGGTGTGAGAAGCACAACATATGAGAATATCGGGAAGAACAGCAGTTACCGCTTGAATGTCAATTACTCATACAGAGCAGGGGAAAAATTAAATCTAAATGTTAACGGAGCTGTTGCATACACAACTGTCAACTCTGTAGATTTGAGTTTAGAGAACGAGGGATTCAGTTTCAACGGAGGAATGAGTGCCTCTGCTGCTCTTTGGAAGAAGGCAACCATATCGTTTGATTCATACCTTTTCGGTGGAGATATAAGTCTGCAATCCAAGAGACCGTTGATGTTCTTTACAGGTATCGGTTTCAGACAGAGAATGCTGAATGATAAGCTGACCTTCTCTGTCTCTGTAAGAGATCCGTTCTCGGCAACAAAGACATTTGAATACGACTCCATAGATCCAACTTACAGGATGAATTCAAAATCTATAATGTATACAAGATCTGCCAACTTCAGCCTCTTCTGGAGATTCGGAAAATTCAATGTAAATGTGAGAAAAGCGCGCAAAAGTGCCACAGATGATAAGATCGGAGGCGGTAACCCATCCGCTACAACAACTGCAACACCGTAACTTATTGCCCTTAACATAAATAATTAACGCAGTGAAATTCGCTGCGTTTTTTATTTGCTAATTCCCGAATATCAAATCATTTCCTGTCAAGCACTCTCAACTCCTGTCAGGTTTTTCCAGATTCTGTCAGATTTTCCAACTCCTGTCTGCTTTTTCCTAATCACTCAACTCCGGCAACCGATTGTTTTAGGGTACCCTCAAATTTTCCTGGTACTTTTCGGCGACTGCGGAACTCCTCCCTTCTGTCGTCAAACAGTCCTCGTCGTTCCCGAAAAGTAGCCGCTGAAAATTATCGGAAAACAAATGTTGCCTTTGAGTTGAGGATTTGAGCAATAGTTTACAAAATCTTGGTAGAAATGATATTTTTGAACAAAATTTTGGTTTTTCGGAAGTTGTAGTTTTAAGTTGCTTCATAAACAATTGATTATCTTACAAATACAAAATTGACTTTAATGATTTTAACACCATCAATTTCATATAGCGCACATTATCTATTACTTACAAAGCAACTTAAAATTCCAATATTTATTATTTTCCCAAATCACTCAACTCCGGCAACCGATTGTTTTGGGGTACCCTCAAATTTTCCTGGTACTTTTCGGCGACTGCGGAACTCCTCCCTTTGGTCGTCAAACAGTCCTCGTCGTTCCCAAAAAGTAGCCGCGGAAAATTATCGGAAAACAAATGTTGCCTTTGAGTTGAGGATTTGTGATAAGTCAATAGGTTATTAACGACAAAAGCCGCATGCTGTGAAGCTATGCGGCTTTTGGGTGGTGCCACCAGTTGTAATTTCCTATTCACCCATTTTCACCTATTCAATTACTTTCAGTTGATCTCCAGTCGTGCGATTTGGATTGTATTATTATTTTTATTATCATTTGTACTACCGCCTTATGTTAAATGTTTTACCTATGTTTTACCAGATAATAGATTATGAATGTTTAAAAAGAAGTAAATATGAATTATTCATGTAAGGTAATAATTAGACCAGAGAAAAAATCTAAAATCACAAACGAAGTGCCCGTTTGTCTAAGAATAATAAAAGATAGACAGATTACTTATAAAACAATATTTAAAATTAACCCCACATTTTGGGACGTGGAGAAATGTAGCATAAAAAAGAGTCATCCTAATTCAAATGAGTTAAATGCCAGTATTTCTAAAGAAAAAGCAGAATTAGAAAAAGAAATCCTGCTGTTAAATCTGTCTCAAGAAACACAAGGTGTTTCTGCGATTAGAAATAAAATTCAGAAAAGAACCTCACTAGACTTTTTTCAATATGCCGATAAATACATTGAAGAGGTAGAAACGCGTGGCAATTATTCTACTTATAAGAAAAACAAAACAGTGATTTGGAAACTAAAAAATTATTTAGAAAAGAAGACTCTACCAATAAGTAACATCAATATTGATTTTATTAACAAATATGAGCAATACCTTTCCGATACACTTGGTAATAATAGGAACACGATCACAGTAAATTTAAAAGCTATTGCAAAACTGCTAAAAGAAATTTACAGACAATATGAATTGGATGAGAATTCCAACCCATTTAGAAAATACAAATTCAAAAGAGAAAAATCTAATCGACCATATTTAACTGAGGAAGAATTAAACAAGATTCTCAATCTAAAAATTCGAATAAGAAATCCATTATATGATGCAAAAGATGTATTTCTTATTGAGTCATACACAGGGTTGAGAATTTCTGACATATTGTGTCTTAAATGGAAAGATTATTCTGGCGATTTCATAAATATTAGGATGAGGAAAACTGAGGAATTAATTAGTATTCCACTGAGTGATGTCGCAAAAAAAATTATATCAAAAAAAGAAAACATTTTAGAAAATCATAATATCCAAAAAAATCCAGATAAATACATCTTTAATATTCTCAAAATTGATGTTGAAAAAGCGGATAAACGAGATAGTCTAAATGCAATAAGTTGTTCAACCGCATTTATCAATAAAAATCTCAAAAAAATTGCTGTACTGGCAGGGATAACAAAAAAATTATCTACCCATGTTGGCAGACATACTTTTGCAACATTATTGATAACAAAAGATGCAAATATGAGTGCTATTCAGGCATTATTGGGCCATAGTGATATTCGAACAACTCAAATATATGCCAAATTAATTGACACAAAAAAAGTTGAAGCTATAAACAAACTAAACAATAGAATATGAAAGAGAATTCTCATTTTTTGACCTCGAAAGAAGTGATATATCTTCTTCGAATAAGTAAAAGGACTCTACAAAATTATAGAGACGATGGAAGAATTCAATTTTTTCGTATCTCTAAAAAAACAATCCTCTATAGAATAAAAGATGTAGAAGAGTTATTGATGAAAAGTTCTTGTAGTTCTTATAGAAAAGATACATTCAAAAATTACATCAATGAAAACGCAGAGAAAATTTGGGATCAAATAATTGCGAATAACTCATAAAATAGCCAGTAACCCTATGTAAGGTCATTTTTGTATTTTTTATGATGATTAAATTCTTTATTTTTTTGCCAAAAATTACATGCCGGATAAAAACGCTGTAATAGGTAATAAATACAGGAGGTTGAATAGTGTTTGTAAAGATACCTTACCCTATGCAAGGTGGAGAAAATGCCCGAAAAAGACGGTTGTGTTTACAAGGAGAGAGTAATTACACAATAAGAACAATGATTCACCCAGTAAAACAGAAAAGGATTTGGCGCTAAAATGTGGGTATCCTCTATAATATCCATATAATATGTAATAAAGGGTATGATTTCTTTAGATAAGTATGTGTAGGGCATCGTTTGGGTAAGCCAGACGTGCGTAGATTAGAAAAAGATGATTAGCAATAGCACGATAGACTGGTAATCAGGTAGCAGCAACTAAGTAACTGTGTGGATTAATTTCTGCGCAGTTATTTTTATGCGTAATTAGATCTAAATTAGAAAAGAAATTAGAAAACTAATTGGCGGAAATAATTAAATTCGATACTATGATACCTTATATATATAGAGAGAGAGAGAGTAATCTACGCACAGAAATTAGGATTAATTTTCTGGGCAAAATTCTAATTAGATATCTACGCAGAGAATAAGATTAAAAATTCGGTGGGGAATGTTGTATTACTTCTATTAGTATATAGTAGTAATGGATACTTTTATTTACTCCCAGCGTTTTTATTTTCTGCCACGCATCGGTACGGTGTGAATAGATACGCAATAATATTTAATTACGCAGTGATACACACACGCAGTTATTTATTAATCTCTCCGCACCGTTGGGAGGGGGTACCCTTAAATGGGATTCCGCGTGGGGGTAGTATTGGGTACAAAGTATAGGTCACAACAAGATTTCCAAGGTACGGGCATATTTTAAATATGAAATAAAAGATTTACTATCTTCGTATTGTTAAATAATCTTAATGAATTAATGAATGATTTAGAGTAAAAAAAACAATACATATTAGCGTTGCTTTATTCGTGCCTTAAAAACCGCCAAAATTTTAAAACGACACATCGAATAATAAGGAACGCCCATCGGTTGCGTGGGTTATTTCTTATTTGTGTCGTGGGTGCTTGGCGGTACCCCAAGGCAAGTAGGTTTTAGTCCACGCATTAATTTATAGAATACTTAAAATTTTATATACATGGAAACTCTCTTTAGCATTTTAGCATCACTTTTTCTGCTAGCATTTATTGTCGGTTTGTTTAATCCAAAATTGGTTATACCATTTCACAAAATACAAAATAGAGGGATGGTTACATTAATATATTTTGGACTTCTTATGGTTTGTGCAAATATTGCTAGTCAATTAACTCCTCAAAACGAAGATTCATTAACAGTGAATAATGCAAATTCAGATATCAAACAAGATATCACAGATAATGCTTCAAAACAGTTTATTGTTGATTCAATTAATAATAATGGAGTGTTCCAGATCGATTCTCAAAAAGTAGTTTATTCATTCGTAGAATCTAAAAAAGGAGATATTATATATGATAGAAATGATTTTTATATAGAAGTAAAAAAAATAAAGGATAAAAAAGGCGCAGCAAATATCTTAGATCGCGGTCATGGCAAATACCGATATTACTACCTTACAATTACTAATATGACAAAATCTTCAAAGGAGATTTATAGAGACGATTTCTTTTTAGTTGATGAAAACAGTAATACATACCAACATTACAAGATGCAATCTATCCTTAGTTTTATTACCACTATTAATAGGGATGCTTTTGGCGCAGGTGAATCATTACCACCCAGAGTTCCTATAGATGGTGTAATTGCTTTTGAGGTTCCGACGGACGGAAAATTTGTGTTGAAATACAAAACATTATAAGATATTTTTCTATGTTCTGTAATTATATTTACCAAACTTTCAAATACAAGTTTAAATAAATTTACGAGGAAATTGTCATTTATTATTTATTGGATTTCTAGAATTTCCTTACTTACTGAATAAAATAATATAAGAGATCCAATATTAGACAGTAAAAACTAATCTGGAATTAAAATAATTCCTTGATTTCCCATAATTTTCTATCAATATCCGATAATACCAAATCAAATCTATTCTTATGAATCGCAAAACAAAGTAAATGTGTTGGTCTAGAAAATCCCACATAGACCATCTTTGCCGACTGTTTTATTTTATCAACGCAATTAGTAATTCTTCCCAAAGTTTCTGGTAAACATTCTCCTAAAAATTGATTTCTCAATCTCTCGGATTCATAATTTCCATACCCTCGTTCATAAAAAGTTTCTAAATAAAGTGTCGCTGTATGAGTTTGACCTTTTGCTGAATGAATTGTTCCTACTTGGATATCTATCCCATCTTTCTTATAAATATTGGTACATTCAAAAGTTTTAATGGAAGCAACATTAACATTATCTGATTCACCCTCAATAAAATTTGATGAATCACAAATTGTTTTTCCAAACATTGCCAAAAAAGCAGGGATGTAAGCTTTAATTAATTGATATACATATTCTAGCTTATTATTAATGCATGAAATTGACCAATTATAAATATTTTGTTTAAGTTCTTCGTAAAGTATAAAATTGCAATCTTTGAGTCGTTTAAAAAGTGTGTTTTTTGAAAATGTTTTTTGATTATCATCTAATATATTCTCAAGACGAAGTATCTTTAGAAAAGCATTAATTATCTGATCACTTATCGATTTTAACGTTTTATCCTCTCTGTTAAAAAAAAATATATAATCTTTTAATACTTCATAGTCAATTTTCGATTTCGAGCCCGTTTCTGTAAATTCACTCCAATAATCAGAAAGGCCTAATTTACCATCTTCAGTATGATTTTTTCTCCAAGCAACGGCCATAAACTTGTTCTCTGGGTTCTCGGGAATTTTACCTTCAGCTTGAAAAGCTCTAATAATTTCTGCAAATTGTGGTATAACAGTCTGCTTTGTAGCATCATCAAAAACAAAAATATGAGGTTTTATAACTATCTCTGATCCGTCATCATTTCGTTTTCTTCCTTCTATATGAACATTTGACAATCCATATTTTTCCACAATCGGGGCTAATTGATTATTAATTCTATGACTCCCTTCTAGATGTAAAGTATTCTGTCTATGGCTCCATATGTCTTCTATATGAATAGAATTACCATTATAAATTGCTTGATTTATATCACCAATACGTTGAAATATTGAAAATGAAGTACCACCATTATAGAATATTTTTTCTAATATGTCATGTTGGTGAGTATCCATGTCTTGCATTTCATCAACATAGACATAATGAAATCTTTTTTGTAATAGTTTAACAATGTCTGGATATTCCTTAATATATAAGTTTGCCAAAAAATACGCATCATCAAAATGCAATATTTGTTTATGCTCTAAAATATTCAACTTAAAATTGAAAAACCAGTTATAAAGAGAAGCTTTATCTTCTGGTGAATAATCTCTATAATTTTCAAATCTTGTATTTCCTCTTGGTTTAACTATTTCAAGTTTTGCGCCATTTAATACTTTTGTTAATAATATGTCATTATTTTCAACCTGAAATCTATATTGATAGAATAATGATTCATTCACGTTCTTATAATATAAGATTTTTCTCATCATCTCGGCGTTAATACCGAATCCATAATTCCACAAATGATTTAGACACTGTCTAATCCTCTCATCATAGATTTCGTTATCAATTCTTAAAGGCATTGTTTTAAATCGATTCGCATAATATGGAATTGCTAAAAATACATCAATAAAACTTTGGATCGTTCCAACAAAATTCGGGTAACGAAAAAGTTTAGGAGCATATTTTTTTATTTTTGCATTAATTTCATCAACAGCCGCATTAGTATGAGATATCACAAGGACCCCTGAACCATTTTCTAACGGCATACGTTTTTCGAGAATCAATAGTTTAGCAAGAAGAGCTGTTGTTTTTCCACTTCCTGGCACAGCTTGCAAGTCAAGTGTTGTATAATTATTTATAAAATCAATCCTTTCGGGGTCAAATTTACAATTTTCATTAAGGAGAATTTTTTCCGCATAAGAGATATCCTCTTTCAACACATTAATCATGACAGACATATTTTATTGCTTCTATCAAATATTTTAAATTATCATCTTCCTCATTAATAGTAATAGTATCGTATTCAATAGCCTTAGCTAATTCGTATGCAATCTCTGTTTTGTCAAGACTACGATTTATCAACTTTATCGCAAGTTCTTCTTCATAATTATTCTCATCAACTTGTGGATGAACATTTTTGAATATCTCGCAAAATTTAGTTTTAAGTGAATAAGATTTAAAAATTGAATATTCAAGCGTCCAACAAGGAGCAAGAAATACTCTTACTTTTTGTTTTTGATATTTGGAAATAATCTCCGAATGTTTTTCTTCATTCTCTTTTTCAACAATAACAGGATTTCTTTTTGTATATATATGCTCTGCTTTATCCTTTACGTTTTTAACAACCTTTCCATCACCATCAGTTTTAACATTTTTTTCGTATTCTCTTATGTCTACATCAGTGATAATGGAAATCGGAATGTCTAGTTCTTTACTTCCATTTTTGCGTAGAAATATTCCAGAGTATCTTAAAAAAGCAGTATTTCCAATATTTACAATTGATACTCCCGCATCCGTTAAATCTTTGTGAATTATATTTTGAGATTTTAACTTTCTTGCTAGTGCCGGTATCAAAATTTCCTCAGCCCATCCTTCAACAAAGATTACACCCTTTGCAAAAAACAAATTTGCTTTTGTCACATCCAAAAAACGTTCTAAAAATGCATAATCTTCCTTTTCTAATTGAGTATATTTTGAGCCTAAAGGGTATACATTATTTGAATTACAAAGAATCAAATTGTCAAGCTTTATCTTTGATCCTAAATTTGGACTATGTGTAGTTAGAATTAATTGGATACTTTCCTCTTTATGTAATGATTCTATTATCTTCATTTGTGCCTGAGGATGTAAATGTGCCTCTAATTCTTCAATCAATCCTAGTCTTATTCCATTCCAATTTTTCTTTTGTAAATGAAGTAATTCTGATGCAATAAACAGTCGATTTAATGTGCCTAATCCGGGGTTAATTTCATCCTTTATTGAGAGTTCCAACTTTTCTAATATGTTTCTCAGAGTACTTCCCACTACTCCAAAATTTGATTCTTTTTCATTGTTATAAAAGCTTTTAATTAATCTGTCGATCTCCCCTTTAAGCTCCTTACCTTTAATATTATTTTCATCAAGTTCTATTCCGTCTTTATCCTTTCCTTTGAAATACTGCTCAACAGAAGAATTAAATTCTCTAAAGAGTCCCACTAGAATATGGGTACTTTCCTTCCCTTTAAATGCCTCGTGACCTTGCAAGATCTGAGATAATCTAGAGTTTTTACCTGGTACAAGTTCTGAATATGCATCTCTAAGAGGTTTGAGGTACGTAATTTTCAGGTATTCCCTAGCCTCAGCAGTAAGTTGGGTACCATTTTCGTCCGTGCCAGCTCTTATATCTGAAGGTATTATATAATATTCATCAATATTTCTTGACACATCATATATTATTCTTAAAAAAGGTACTTGCTCAGTTGTGGACACTCTATCTGTAATAATGGTTATTTCTTCCCATCCGAGCCATTCTGTGAAATTTTTGGCTTCATTTGCACACATTTCTCTAAATATCAGCTCAATTCTTAGTCTATCTGATTTATTAAAAAAATCATCCTGAGACACTTTTATCCAGTCAATACTATGAGTTTTTAATACCAGTTTGATAGCATCAATAATTGCAGTTTTACCTGAATCATTCTCCCCTATCAAAACATTAATGCCTTTATTGAAATTTAAGTCAAGATTCGGAGAATTCAAATCAAATTCTAAGTTTGATCCAAATTTCCTAAAATTCCATAGTTTGATATTTGAAAGGTACATGCTTTATAATTTATTGGTTATATCCAATTAAAACTTGCATTTTATCAGGTCTTAATATTATTGTTGTTAAAATAATGTAGTATAGTTTTTGAATAAATTTACATCTTCATTTCTTTTATCTGGACAGTATATATTGCATGATTTAAGACATATAGGATAATACTCTCAATTAACTCTTATAAAAGTCATGGCAATTTTTCTGTAATTGATACTTAAATAGTCTTAAATCCTACAGTCCATTTACATCATCTTCAGTATTTATCATACAGCATCAAAATTAATGTCTCTTATTTATTCAAACTTTTGATGGCTTTGAATCAAAGTGCATGTCGGGTTATCTTCTCGATCATTCAAATTTTTTAACTTGTATGCTTTCTTGACTTCTTTGCCAATCGTCTGATTTACATTATCTAATCCATTTGATTCTACTGCACGTAAATAATTATGCATAAGTTCCCTATCATTTTGGATTATTAAGAATATCTCATTAGTAATCTTTTGATTTAAAATTTTTATTGCTGCATCAGCAATTTTTTTCGATGTCATAATTTATTTATAATTAACTGTTACTTTACTTATATTATAACCTATAGATTTTACTTCTTAGGTTTTATTATATCATAATAAATATATCTTATATATTCTTTTAATTCTAAATCTGTAATAATTTTGTCTACCTTATCCATCAATAACAAGAGTTCACTAACTCTTTTAATCCTCACATTAAGAATATTGTTAATTTTTTGTTTAAACGGCTCTAATGCTTGATTATGTGACCGCTCAAAATTTCTAAGTAAAGTATATCGTAAATGGTCGGGGTTACTAACTTTACTTAATTCTGTGATGTCATTTATCATATCTTTTTCAGCATCATGTATATAGGAAGATAATCTCGCTATATAACCAATAATTGTGCTAGGCAAAAAATCATGTCTAATAGAAATAATGTCAGTTCGTATTTTCCTAGGTTTTAATTCAACTTCAAATTTTTCGGTTCTTGAATTATTGCTTAATGAAATCAATGAAGAAAATCTAAATGCCTCTCTTTTAATTTCATCATTTGACATTTCTAAAATAAAATTTAATTTACCAACATTGGGTATGACAGTACTACCTATCTTCTCAAAATAGATTCTAATAAAAGACTCATCATATTCACAATAAATAAGTTTAAAGTTTATTCCATTTTCTTTATTGAGTTTGAATAAAGCTATTATCGTAACAAAAAGTGAGAACCTAATATTATAATCATAATATTTGTTTGTAGAAGTTATTGCTCTAACATAATATTCGCCATCCCTATCTAATAACAATCTAAAACTTTTTTTTAGATCTCCTTTAGACTTATAATTATCATTTAAACGACTAATGTTATCTATTAATAATTGTATATGTTTTTCTGAAATACAGAAATTTGCAAATTTGTCTAATTTATAGAACCAGTCAAAATAATCTCTTTTAGTATTATATATAGCATGCGCTGTTAATGAAGTTTTCTTATAATTTTCAATATTTTCGAAATGAATGTTTATCATATTTTCTTCAGAAGCCGGTTGAAAACTAACATCTGAAATTTGACAATCAATATCTTTTTTTACAAACACTTCATCTCTAGCGATAACAGATGTAACAATGTGTTGGATTCCAGAAATCGCCAAATATTCATTTGAAATCAAATTAAAATTTAATAACCCCGTCAGTTCGTCTTTATATTCGCTATTCTCTATTAATTTTAAACAACTAGAGAGTCGGATTGCTTTGTTCTCAGTATTATCTTCTGAGTTTCTAAAGGTATCTCTGTAAAATTTTTGCATTATAAGAATTATTTGAGGTTTGTTTTTTCCAATTGAATATAATTGAGAATTATCGATTTAGAAAGAATGATATTGTTAAAATTCTGTCCAAAGAGTTAGAAGTATTATTTTTATTTTCATCATGAATGTTTATTCACACAACTAAATACATAAATACACCTATAATCAGATGATATAAAGTTATTATATTTTTATTATTATATCCAAATTATTGTGAAAGAATCTTCTACAACTTATTTCAAAAAAAATATTATGCAATATTTGTATTGATTTTTTTTTAATAACATGCTTTATTTTTTATACCTAATTGAATATTGCTCCTAAATTATTATTGAGTTCTGGATTCTGTTTTAATAATTCACTTTGAGCCTTTGTGCAATGCTTGTAATTCTGTAGAAGTTTAAAATAAAGTAAATCTAATGCAGTACTGTCAATAAAATCAATCTTTTTACTATAACCTGAAATTGAGTCGGCATTAGTAATATTAAGAAAATCCCGAATGTGTTTATTAGTCGTTTTAAGTGTACTACATGAACCAAAGTGAATAATCTTGCCATCCAGACTGTTTTCAAGAACTTCTCCAAATTCAGTTAATGTTGTAGAATATTTCCCTGTACAAATGCAGTTTGATTTACCATGAAAAGCTATGTATAGTATCTGGTAATTTTTGTATCGTTTAAAAGTGAATTGTCTGAGGTATTTGAGTAGTTCTGTTTTAGTGTCACATTTAATATGAATATATCTAATTCCACATGTCGTTTTTAAAAGTTCTAAAATAGGTTTGATGCTTTGATTGCTGTTTGGGTTTGTATTCCAGTTGCCCTCTAAACAGTAAATGTTTTTTATGTATCTAAACCCTCTCAAATTTTAATACCATTAAATACGTTATAAAACCTTGGTAAATCACTTTCTCTTATTACCTCATCATTATACACCTCTAACATTTGAATTGAACTGTGTCTGCTATATTTAGAAATAGTCAATAGTTCTCCTTTATATGCCTTTATCAATTTTGTTATAAAGTAATGTCTGAACCCATGTGTACTGCCCTCAATATCCAGTAAGTTGAAAACTTGTTTAATTATCTCTCTTATTGATTTTGTTGTAAGTCTTGACCCATTGGAATTATTACTCTCACTTCTAAAAAGAGCACCCTCTCGAAACTTAGTTGCTTTTATATACTCCTTAAGTATTTTTACAACATTTGGGTGTAAGTGGATTTGTTCCTTATCATGTTTCCCTTTTCCGGTTACAAATGCCTTTTTATTCTTAATGTCAATATCTGTTATATCAAGTCTAGCAACTTCAATTTGTCTTAGTCCTTGAAATAAAAAAAGAGCCATTAAAGCTCTTAATCTTAAACTTGACTTACTACTTTCGAGTGTCAAACAATATCGTTGTATTTTTCCAATATCATCGTCACTTAACCCCTCTTTTTTATGCAATTTACTTTGAGTAAATCCTTTTACATTGTCGGTAATTTTATAAGGAATCAACCTCAATCTAAACAGTCCGTCAAGAAACACCTTTGAAGTCATTAGGTATTTATTCTTCGTCGAAGCACTGTAAAATTCGCACCTCAACAAATATCGTTTATACTCCAAATAACTGTCCTCATTTAGTTCGTTTTGTCCTATAAACTGTAAAAAGTTGTTTACTCTGGAGAAATACTCTTTGCGTGTATTATCAGAAACATCAATTGTATTAAACACCTTGTTTTTAATTAATTCCAGTTTATCAAACTGTATTAATTCTGCATTTTTCATGTTTTTTCAATAATTATTATTATAAAATTACAAATAATATTCTAATTTTACAAATACAATTAACTGATTATCTGATATTTATGCCGTATAATACTAAATGTTTTACCATTGTTTTACCTGTAAAAAACAAAAAGTGCTGTAATTTTATCAATTACAACACTTTAGTTTGTCCTCTTTGTGGTGCCACCAGGAATCGAACCGGGGACACAAGGATTTTCAGTCCTTTGCTCTACCAACTGAGCTATGGCACCATTTGTTTGGGAGTGCAAAAGTAGCACTAATTTTGATTTTTGCAAAAAAATATCCCTATTTATCTTATCTTTGCGCCAAATTAAATTTATCTATATGGCAACTACAGCTGATTTTAAAAACGGATTATGTATCGATTTTAATGGTAAACCCTGCTCCATAGTTTGGTTCCAACATGTAAAACCCGGCAAGGGAGGAGCATTCGTTAAAGTTAAGATGAGAAATCTGGAGAACGGAAGAATTCTTGAAAACACATATAATGCTGGTGAAAAAATAGAGATAATCAGCGTAGAAAGAAGACCTTACCAGTTTCTTTATAAAGACGATATGGGGTACAACTTTATGCATACCGAAACATTCGAACAGATATCGCTTGAAGCCAATATGGTTGATAACGCCGATCTTATGAAAGAGGGTCAGAATGTTGAGATGATGTTCCTTGCAGACGAAGAGAGAGTGCTTACGTGTGAACTTCCTCCTTTTGTTGAGATGGAGATCACATACACCGAGCCTGCAGTTAAGGGCGACACTGCATCTACAAATGCAATGAAGGCAGCTACTGTAGAAACCGGAGCTGAGGTTATGGTCCCTCTCTTTATTAACCAGGGAGAACGCATTAAGGTTGATACCCGCACCAGAAGCTATTCAGAGCGCTGCAAATCATAAGCAGAGAAACAATTCTCTAAACTTAAACATAAAAATATGAGGAACATTTCCTTAATAATTCTCTCCACACTGCTTTTTGCATGTGGAGAGTCTTTGTCTTATAAGATGCCGGACAAAGAATTAATTAACAAAACAATAGAAAAAGGCGACTTCACTGAGGCATCAAAAATGATCAGGCTCTATCTTGCAAATGAAACCATTTCTGAAACAGAGCGCTGGGACATGAACTTCCTTATTGAGAAAATGGACAGAATAAGGAGAGACTTTACCCGTAGAGATACCTCTGTTATTAACTACATCAAGAGACACCACCCTGAGGTTACAACCGAAGAGATAGCTGCATGGGAAAAGACAAACGCAATTGAAAACATGATTATTGACGGGGAGAAGCTATATTTTAACTCCGCTCCCAGGAATCTTTTCAGAATAGACTCTGTTGCAGCAAAATATTTTCAACACCCTAACGGCGGACAGAGTGACTCTTTGAACAGATTTCTTGCCTGGCATATCCCTCAGCTGGTTGCAGAGGCAAAAAAGGCTAAAAAAGAGTTGGTTTCTCCGGTGAAAATGAATGTTACCTACACCCTTACAGTTAAACCGGGAGAGGTTCCGGCAGGAGAAATCGTTAGAGTATGGATGCCTTTCCCAAGAACCGACAATAAGGCTCACACCGGTATCGCATTATTATCTGTTTCTCAACCTGAATACATTATCTCACCTGACACTTATGATCACAAATCCATCTATATGGAGGGTGTTGCATCAGATAATGAGCCGCTTGTTTTCAGCTACAAATTTACCTACACTTCATATGCTCAGGTTCACCTATTCCAGGCAGAGGATACAAAGGAATATAATACTGAGTCTCCCGGCTACATCAAATTCACATCAGAGAGGGCTCCGCACATATTATTCAGCGAAAATATTAAGAAAGCAGTAACAGAGGCCATAGGTGATGAGGTAAATCCATATCTTAAAGCAAGAAAAATTTATGAGTGGATAGACACCAACTTCCCCTGGGCAAGTGCACGCGAATATTCAACAATTGACAATATCCCTGAATATGTACTTGCAAACAGACATGGTGACTGCGGTCAGGTCTCTCTGCTATTTATCACAATGGCTCGTAGTGCAGGTATTCCTGCAAGATGGCAATCGGGCTGGATGATGCATCCCGGCAACAAAAATCTCCACGACTGGGCAGAGGCATATTTTGAAGGAATTGGCTGGGTTCCGGTAGATCAGTCATTCGGCAGAGTTAAAGAGAGCAAAGGTGACGACGACTCATTCTACTTCTTTACAAAGGGGCTGGACGCCTATCGTCTGATTGTTAATAACGATATTTCACAGCCATTATTCCCCGCAAAGATTCATCCGAGAAGTGAGACAGTAGATTTCCAGAGAGGAGAGGTTGAATGGAGGGGCGGTAATATTTACTTCGGAAGGTGGAGATACAATATGGACATAGAGTATCTGAACAAATAGAATTTCCTGAGAGCATTTACAGCTTTCTAATAACGTACAGGCCGTCGCGCAGAGGGAGAATGAAACCCGAAACGCGGCGGTCATTTTTTACCATCTCGTTAAACCTTAGTATCTCCTGTGTCTGCGCATCTTTTGGTGGTGTCTCCTCTATGACCTTACCATACCAAAGTACATTGTCTGCCAGAATGTAGCCACCCGGTTTTACAAGATTAAAAGCCAGATTGTAATATGAACAGTATTCGCGTTTGTTTGCATCAATAAAAACAATATCGTACTCCTCTTTGATTTGTGGAATCAGCTCCTTTGCATCGCCAAAGTGCAAATTAATTTTTGAGGTCAGGCCGGCCCGCTCAATTCCATCTTTGATAAGAGATAGGTGTCTCTCATCTTTTTCAAGAGCATCCAAGACACCATCAGATTTTAAACCCTGAGCCAGACATATTGCCGAATAGCCGGTGAAAGTCCCTATTTCCAGTATTCTTGCAGGCGCAACCAGTTTGGAAAATTCGATTAGAAATCTTCCCAATACCGGGCCTGCTAACATTTTTGAATGGTGGCCGGCTTGCTTCAATGTTTCATTTTCAAGCCACTCCAGCACCTGCGGCAACTCACCTGCGTGATCATATAGATAATTATCAAGAGGCGAATTCATAACTAATTGTAAATTAGAGTAAACATACGATCTGTATCCAGTATCTCCACAGCTGCCTTATGTATCTGAGATGCCTCTATTGATGCAATCTTCTCTCTTATTACCTCAATAGGCTCTACTTTCCCGTAAAAGAGGAGTGATTTTCCAAGAGAGAGGCACTGAGACTCGGCATTGTCGGTTGAAATTGCAAATTGACCCAAAAGTTGCTTTTTTGCAGCCTTGAGTATTGCGGGAGAAAGTTCTCTATCCTTTAGAAGATTTATCTCTTTACTTACTATTTCGCGACACTTTTCAAGATTATTTTTGTCAGAACCAAAATAGATGGTAAACAGTCCTGTATCGGTGTATGGAGTATAGCTTGCATCTACCGTATAAGCTAATGCATGCTTCTCTCTGAGTGATTGGTTAAGACGTGAATTCAGGGCCGGACCACCCAGGATATTGGTCAGAAGAGCCAAAGGGAGGCGCATAGGATTGTACATGGAGTATGCCCTTGAGCCGGTAACACAATGAACCTGATATGTTTTTCTTGTGATAGCTTTTAGACCGGGAGTTGAAGAGGGTGTCAAAGGAATTTCCTCTTTTCTGGCACCATTTGGAGCATGGCCATTGTTAACCATTTTGCCAAAATGCTTTTCAACCAGTTTTGCTCCCCTTTCAGGCTGAATATCAGCAACAATGCTAAAGCTCATATTTGCAGGACGGTAATAATTGCCTGTAAAATCTTTAATGTCCTGAGCAGTAATTGATTTCAAAGACTTTGGCTTGCCGAGTATTGGCATAGCGAGTGGATGTTCTCCAAATATATATTCGTCAAAATCGTCAAATATCTGCTCCGATGGGGTGTCTTTGTAGGAACTTATCTCATCGAGAACAATCTCCTTCTCTTTCTTAAGCTCCTTTTCCGGAAATAAAGAATTAAAAGCCAGGTCACTAAGTAGCTCAACAGCTTTTGCAATATCCTCTTTTAGAACAGTTGCATGAATTACCGTCTCTTCCTTTGTAGTGTATGCATTCAGCTCTCCACCCAGACTCTCAAGAAAATTATTAATTCTTCTTGCACCTCGTGAAGTGGTTCCCTTGAATAGCATATGCTCTGTGAGATGGGCAATACCATTCTGACCCGGTTTTTCGTCACGGGTTCCTGCCTTTATACTTAATGCGCAATAAGCAACGGGAGAGGATATTTTACGGAATGCGTATCTGATTCCCGAGTTTAACTCTGTTGTAATAATTGTCATCTTAAAACTGAAACGGTACTGATATTTTACGAATGTCCTCTTTTGTAAATCCTGCCGGCAACAGTAACGAAATTCTGTGCCTTCTGAAGAATAGTAATTCGTGGGTGTCTGTTCCTATCAGTAATTTGTAGCAATGTGACCCTCTGCTGTTACCTCTGGGCTTAATGAGTATCGTAACAACAGTATTTGCCTTATTATTCATAACAGCATCCTCTATGTCATCTTCTGAAACAAGCTCAGCCTTACCCTTGAAAAGATCCTGAATTTCAGTTCCTGCAGGTGTATAAGAGAGATATTCAGATGCAATTAAAAGTTTTTTGTCTTTTACCTCACTAACTCTGTCGGCATAAAATGAGTTACCTTTGAAAGCAAGAGATACATCTTTCTGTATCTTATATATGTGATTTTGAATAATATCAACATATATTGGAAGTAAATGGAGGTTGGCTCCGGAAACATCTTCAGACTCTTGAATAGGTAAGTTAATAATGTTTTTATTGCTGTAAGCTCCTCGTTTTACCTCCGGTCCGCCTTGTATTAGAGTGAGATACTCAATTTTAGCCTCAAGATCTTTTTTGTATTTTCCATCTACTCTCATAAGAAAGAAGAAGCTGGTATCATTTTTCAACTTTTCATACTCCTCCATGCTGCAAAACTCAAAAGGAGAGATCCTCCAGCCCTTGTTGACAGCATCTCTGAGAACCATGTCAGGAAGAGTATTTGAGGGTAATACAACCTTTGTAACTTTAGCTCCGAAACTTGTAAAAGTGTTTCTTGTCTCACGTATAAACCTCTGAGCATAAGCACCCGAAGTAAGTGATAAAGAAAGTAAAAGCATTATAAAATATCTCATTTTTCTATTTTTATTGACTAATGCAAAATTAGATAAAAATTCGTACTTTTGTCTGGTATGGAAAGATTTATTGTATCTGCAAGAAAATACCGTCCCGACAGCTTTGAAAGCCTTATCGGACAAGGGAATATAGCAACTACCCTCAAGAATTCAATTTTACGCAAACAGCTTGCTCACGCATACCTATTCTGCGGGCCAAGAGGTGTCGGCAAAACTTCTACTGCACGAATTTTTGCTAAAACCATAAACTGCCTCAACCCCGGTCCCGGCATGGAACTGTGCAACAAATGTGAGTCATGTGTCTCATTTACAGAAGGTCGCTCCTACTCAATTCATGAGTTGGACGCAGCGTCTAACAACTCTGTTGAAGACATAAGGCAATTGAACGAACTTGTAAGAATTCCTCCTCAAATAGGCAAATACAGCGTATATATAATTGACGAGGTTCATATGTTGTCCTCTTCTGCCTTCAATGCCTTCTTAAAGACACTTGAAGAGCCTCCTGCACATGCAATTTTTATACTTGCAACAACTGAAAAACATAAAATACTTCCCACAATTCTTTCAAGATGTCAGACATACGATTTCAACAGAATTTCGGTTGAGGACATTGTTAAAAATCTGACAGATATTTCCAAAAAAGAGGGAGTAACCATAGATCTGGAAGCATTGCACATAATTGCACAAAAGGCAGATGGAGCAATGAGAGACGCACTTACAATATTTGATCAGGCCGTAGCATTTTGCGGTTCTCAAATTACATACGAAAATGTCATCTCAACACTTAATGTACTTGATTACGACTACTATATAAGGCTGACTGAGCACTTTCTTGCAGGGAACCATAAAGATGTACTTCTGATTTTTGATGAGATTCTCTCAAAAGGGTTCAACGCACTTCACTTCATCGGCGGGTTAAGTTCTCACTTTCGCGACCTTCTCATCTGCAAAGACAACAGCACCATGCCTCTGCTTGATCTCGCCCCATCAATAATCCGCAGGTACAAAGAGCAGGCGGAACATTGTACTCTTCATTTTCTTTATGATGCCCTTAACCTGACCTCTACATGTGAAGCCGGGTACAAAAGTAGCGGCCATCCACGTCTGCATATCGAAATTGCCCTCTTAAGGCTATGCAAGATTAATGCTCCTGCATGGGTAGGTGAAGAGTCAAAGCAAGAGAAAAAAGAGACATCTCAAGTGGAGCAGAAAAAAGAGAGTAAAGAAAAGGAGAAAGAACCGGTAGCAGAAGAGGTAAAACAGATAAAAGCACAAGTAGCCGAAGAAGCTAAACCACAAGCAAATGAACAGGCACCAGAGGAGATAAATATAAAGGGAACGGTAGAAGAAGAGGCAAAAACAGAAGAAAAGGAAGAGAAGCCCGAAAAGAGAGCTGATGTTAAACCGGCAAAAATAAACGGTAACGGAGGGTTCAACTCAATATCAATTAAAGATCTTTTAAACTCTGCCGGTAAAAACTCAGGGAAAACAGGTCCGGGAAGTGAAAACAGAATCGGAACAGATAAAATAGATGCTGACAAGCTAAACGAAGTATGGGCAAAAATGGCCCAATCTGAGAGCGCTATGCCAAGACTGTCAACTACAATATCTCAGACAGCTCCGGTTTTGTCCGGAGAGAACCAAATTTTGTTCAAAGTTAAAAACGAACTTCAAAAAAATTGGATTGCTCAACATTGTAAGGCCAGACTTGTTGAATTTCTGAGAGTTAATCTAAATAATAAAGATATTTCTCTTGAAATAGAGGTGACACCTGACGAAGAGGTCGAAGAAAAATTATACATGCCTCAACAAAAGGCAGACTTTTTGAAGGCAAATAATCCTGAGGTTAAAAATATTGTAGACGATCTCAATTTAGAACTGAAATAATAATGCGATTACACTGCAGCAATCTTGTAAAGAACTACGGCGCCAGAACCGTTGTTAAAAATGTATCCATAGAGGTAGAACAGGGAGAGATTGTTGGTCTTCTTGGCCCTAACGGAGCCGGTAAAACCACCAGCTTTTACATGATAACCGGGCTTATCAAACCAAATTCCGGTAAAATTTTTCTTGATAACGAAGATATAACCGAGTTGCCCATGTACAAACGGGCTCAAAAAGGCCTTGGTTATCTGGCTCAGGAGGCATCTGTATTCAGAAAACTTTCTGTAGAAGACAACATTATGGCCGTTATGGAGCTCTCATCGTTGACAAAAAAGGAGAGACAAGATAGACTTGAGGTATTGCTGGACGAATTCAGTCTTCATAAAGTAAGGAAGAATCTAGGAGTACAGTTATCAGGGGGTGAGAGGCGCAGGTGTGAAATTGCAAGAGCGCTTGCCATAGACCCAAAGTTCATCTTACTTGATGAACCATTTGCAGGAGTTGACCCAATTGCAGTAGAGGATATCCAGCACATTATTTCTAAACTCAAAACAAAAAATATCGGTATTGTGATTACCGACCATAATGTTCACGAAACACTTGCCATTACCGACAGAGCATATCTTCTTTACGAAGGAAGCATTCTGGAAAGTGGTACAGCAGAAGTTCTTGCCAATAATCCGGAGGTAAGAAGAAAATATCTGGGTCAGAATTTTGAATTAAGAAAAGCCGTCCTCAAGAAGAAGAAAAAAGAGGAAGGCACCGAAATTCCAAATATTGATGTCAAATCAGACAAAGACAATAATAGTGGAATCGGTGCCGATATGACCGGCTTTAGTGACCGGGCCAGTGATCTTGAAAGAGGAGTTTAATTCTCTTTCTGTTCTGTAGAGCGGGCTCTTTGAATCTGCATGATTCTCACCTCTCTTTGACCTGCAGGCATTGTGTCCATTTTTCTAAAACCTTGACCTTCCTGCATTCTGAAATGCATTGTACCCTGAGCAGCACCTTGCTGCATTTTGCCTCTGAAATTGCGATTGTGCATTTTACCTGAGCGAGTATCAAACATCAACCTTTGCTCATCTGTCAGCAGCGAACGTACTTTTGCTCTGTTTGCTGCAGAAGCCTTCATCTTCTTGTTCTGAAGAGTTGTAATCTCGTCAATTTTTGAGTTTATTGCCCTCATATCAGGCTTTTCAACCTGCTCAAGGGTCTTAAGCTGGGCTCTCTTTTCAGCAAGTTGATTCTCAACCTGCAACATCTCTTTACGAAGTTCAAGCCTTAGGTTTTTGATAGCCTCCTGTTGTTCTGTAGTGAATTTTGGCTCAAGCTTTGCAGGGTTTGCGCCCATGAAGCCTCTTTCGCCAACAGGGCGATTCTGTGCGACAAGCGAAATGGCAAATGCCGCAAATACTAATGTAATGTAAAATCTTTTCATCATCTTAACCTTTTAATGTTCGTTTCTTCTAAGACTAATCGGGTCATAAAAGGTTTAATATTAAGGAAAGATTTATACCTTTGCGAATTATTTTGAAACACTCAATTAACAAAAACAATAGATATGGCAAAACAACTATTTGCTGAGTTTCAACCTGTTCCCACAACACAATGGGAAGAGGTCATAAACAAGGACCTTAAAGGGGCCGATTATGAAAAGAGACTCGTATGGAAGACAATGGAGGGATTTGCAGTTCGCCCTTACTACAGAGAAGAAGATCTCGAGAAGCTGAACCATATAGGAAGCGCGCCGGGATCTTTTCCGTTTGTAAGGGGAGTAACCGAGGGCAATAACTGGCTGGTACGTCAGGGCTACTGCGCCTGGGAGAGCGTTGAAAAGGCAAATGAACAGGCCGTTGACGGTCTCAGGAGAGGTGTAGAGTCAATCGCATTTTGCATTGACGGAAATGCAGAGATATGCATTGGAGAGATGTCGATTCTTTTAAAAGGTATAGACCTTTCAAAAACTGAAGTTAACTTTGAAGGGTGCTCTTGTGCAACAGCAGAGATTATTGCATCATTCCTTCATGTAGCCTCTTCTACAGGCGTTAAACCCACTCAAATAAAGGCATCATTCGATTTTGATCCTTTAAACAAACTTACAACAACAGGTAACTTTTGCTGCTCTGAACACAAGGCAACAATTAAAAAGAGCATGGATCTGGTTAAGGATTATCCCGGAATCAGAGTTATTGGAGTAGAAGGGTATGCATTTAATGATGCAGGAAGCACAATTGTACAGGAGCTTGGTTTCTCAATTGCAGCAGGCAGCGAGTACATTAACATGCTTACTGAGATGGGCTATACAGCAGATGAAGCAGCTTCGAGAATCAAGTTTACATTGGCAATCGGGCCAAACTACTTTATGGAGATAGCAAAGTTCCGTGCGGCAAGATTACTTTGGGCTAACGTAGCAAAAGAGTACGGAGCAAAAGAGACAGAATCACAAAAGATTAATATACATGCTGTTACCAGCCAGTGGAACATGACCGTTTATGACGCATATGTTAATATGCTCCGCGGCACAACCGAGGCGATGAGTGCAGCTCTTGCAGGTGTAAGCTCACTTGAGGTACTTCCTTTCGACTATATTTACCGTGAACCGGCAGAGTTCAGCAACAGAGTTGCCAGAAATACTCAGATAATTCTAAAAGAGGAGTCTCATTTCGATAAAATTACTGACCCTGCAGCAGGATCATACTACATAGAGACTCTGACAGCCTCTGTAGCTGAGCAGGCGTGGAAGCTTTTCACAGCCGCTGAAGAGAAAGGTGGTTATATTAATGCATTCAAACAGGGTTATATTCAAGGTGAAATAAAAGCTGCATCTTCAAAAAGAGATTTGAATATAGCAACAAGAAGAGAGATTCTTCTTGGAACCAACCAGTATCCTAACTTTAACGAAAAGGCAGAAAAAGAGGTAACTCTTGATGTTGTTACTCGCGGAGCAGACTGGAAAAAGAGCGAAAATCCTATAGCAGAACCTATTGAAAAATACCGTGGTGCACAGGCATTCGAATCACTTCGCTTTGCTACAGAAAGTATGGGACACACTCCTACTGCATTCATGCTAACCTTTGGAAATCTTGCATTTGCAAGGGCAAGAGCACAATTCTCATGTAACTTCTTTGCAGTAGCCGGATTTGAGGTTGCCGACAATAACCGCTTTGCTTCAGTTGAAGAGGGAGTTGAGGCAGCACTTAAGGCCAAAGCAGACATTATTGTAGCCTGCTCGTCAGATGATGAATATAATGTAGCAATGCCAAAGATTAAAGAGTTGGCAGGTGACAGGGCAATAATTGTAGTTGCCGGAGAGCCTGCCTGCAAAGATGAGCTAATTGCTGCAGGAATTACAAACTTCATAAGCGTTAAGAGCAATGTGCTTGAGACACTTAAGCAGTATCAGGATTTAATGGTAAGTAAGAAATAATATTATCGGCTATGCGACCAAAATTTACAGATATAAAATATAACGGAGGAGCTGCACCTGCAAAAGGTGAACAGCCGGTTTGGATGACACCTGAGCAGATAGGCCTTAAAGGCACTTATACTGCTTCTGACCTTGAAGGTCTCGAGCATATGAATTTTGCAGCAGGTATTCCGCCGTTTTTGCGCGGACCATACAGCACAATGTACGTAATGAATCCTTGGACTGTCAGACAGTACGCCGGTTTCTCAACAGCAGAGGAGTCAAACGCATTCTATAGAAGAAACCTTGCTGCAGGGCAGAAGGGTCTATCAGTAGCATTTGACCTTGCAACACACCGCGGTTATGATGCCGACCACCCAAGGGTTGTAGGTGATGTAGGAAAAGCAGGAGTAAGCATTTGCAGTGTAGAGGACATGAAAGTTCTTTTCAACCAGATTCCTCTCAACAAAATGTCGGTATCAATGACAATGAACGGCGCCGTACTTCCAATACTGGCATTTTACATTGTTGCCGGAATGGAACAAGGGGCAAAACTTGAAGAGTTGTCAGGTACCATTCAGAACGACATTCTAAAGGAGTTTATGGTTAGAAATACCTACATCTATCCTCCTGATTTCTCAATGAGAATCATTGGCGACATATTTTCATACACAGCTCAGAAAATGCCAAAATTCAACTCAATCTCAATTTCGGGTTACCACATGCAGGAGGCAGGAGCAACCTGTGATATAGAGATGGCATATACTCTTGCCGACGGTCTTGAGTACCTGAGAACAGGAATTGCAGCAGGAATGGATGTCGATCAATTCGCGCCACGTCTCTCATTCTTCTGGGCAATAGGTATGAACCACTTCATGGAGATTGCAAAGATGCGCGCTGCAAGAATGATCTGGGCAAAACTTGTAAAACAATTCAACCCTAAGAATCCTAAATCAATGTCTCTGAGAACGCACTCGCAGACATCAGGTTGGTCACTTACAGAGCAGGACCCATACAACAACGTAGCCCGTACATGTATTGAGGCAATGGGAGCAGCCCTGGGACACACCCAGTCACTCCACACTAACGCTCTTGACGAAGCAATCGCACTACCGACAGATTTCTCTGCACGTATCGCAAGAAATACTCAGATTTATCTTCAGGAAGAGACCCAGATCACCAAATCACTTGACCCTTGGGCCGGCTCATACTATGTTGAGAAGCTCACAGCAGATATTGCAGAGCGAGCATGGGGACATATTGAAGAGGTTGAAAAACTGGGCGGAATGGCCAAGGCAATTGAGACAGGTATTCCTAAACTCAGAATTGAAGAGGCAGCTGCACGTAAACAGGCAAGAATTGACTCAGGAATCGACTCTATTGTAGGTCTTAACAAATACCGTCTTGAGAAAGAGGACCCATTGGAAATTCTTGATGTTGACAACTCTATGGTAAGAGAGTCGCAAATTGCAAGGCTTAAAGAGCTTCGCGCAAACCGCGACGAGGTTAAGGTTAAGGCAGCTCTTGCAGCAATTACAAAGGCTGCTGCAGAAAAGAGCGGCAACCTTCTAGAACTTGCCGTTGAGGCAGCCCGTTTAAGGGCTACTCTGGGAGAGATCTCAGATGCTTGCGAAGAGGTAGCAGGAAGATATAAAGCAATAATTCGTATGAACACAGGTGTTTATTCAAGCGAGGTCAAAAATGACAGCGAATTCGAAAAGGCAAAGAGTCTGGTTTCTGAATTTGCGAAAAAAGAGGGCCGTCAGCCAAGAATCATGATTGCAAAACTTGGACAGGACGGTCACGACCGCGGAGCCAAAGTGGTTGCAACAGGTTATGCAGACTGTGGCTTTGATGTTGACATGGGACCACTGTTCCAGACTCCTGAAGAGGCTGCAAAACAGGCTGTTGAAAACGATGTACACATTGTTGGAGTTTCATCACTGGCTGCAGGTCACAAGACACTAGTACCTCAGATTATGGGAGAACTTAAGAAGCTGGGACGTGAAGATATCATGGTAATTGTTGGAGGAGTTATTCCTGCACAGGATTATGATCAGCTTTACAAAGCCGGAGCCGTTGCAATATTCGGCCCCGGAACTTCGGTAACAGGCGCCGCCATTAAACTAATGGAACTTCTTCTGCAAAAATTTGAATAACAGATTTGCTAAGTCTATAAAAATCCCCGCCTTTTTAAAATGCGGGGATTTTTTATCTTAACTTTTTCAAAAAAAGGTGTGTAATATCCTTAAACTCCCCTTGTTCGATTTGATACATTCTCTGATTTGTTGATGGCGAATTAAGTCCCCCTCTCTCTCTTATATATTCTCCAAGTTTAATATAGTTAAAACTCTTAGGGGTACAGCTTTCCGGGAACATATTGTTTCCTGAGTACCATGCTGTCTTAATTCCGCCTCCGGATAATTTCTCTACATAAATAGCCAACTCTTCTACTCTATCCGGAGAAGAATCTCCTCCCATAAAACATATACAGGTTATTAAGCCACCATACCTTTTATATAATTTATTCAATTCTGTTTCGTCTAGTATTACTCCAATGTCCTCCCTTAACTCCGGCGAATGACAATCAATACAATAGTTTGGACAATTAGAGATATTAACAGCCAATGTTGTTTCACCGGGTATTTCCTGAAAAACAATATTATAATCAACATATTTAAGCATAATACCTCGATGAAGCCTCTTTTTGCCTCCCTTCAGAAAAATTGCTAATACGCTTTAAATAACCAATAACCCTGATTAGATAGTCAAGATTGGTTCCATTACACTTTGGGCAATTTTTGAGATTTTGTTTATCAATATGGCCACAATCATTACATACAGTATTTGGAATATTAAATGTAAAATAATTACATCCCTCTATTGAAGCGACCTTTAACAATTGCCTGTATTGATCCCGGGAGAGATGTTCTTCAAGATTAAGATGCAGCGCTGAGCCTCCGGTAAGATGCTCAATATAATCTCTTCCATGCAAACGAAACTTATCAAGTATATTAAGAGAGTTGTCTTCAACAATATAGAAATAGCTATTATAGCAATAACGTTTAACAGTATACCCATCTTCTCTGTCCCACTTTGCATGCTTTATCCCAACGTTTTCTGCCGGAATCATCTCGCAGTTAAACATAATATCCTTAGTCCGAAAACTCTTGTTTTGATTTTCAATCAAACCCAAAACCTCTTTAACAAAATTTTTGTAGCCAGGATTGTCGTTTACCTCTATCCCTAAAAATTCGGCTGCTTCAACAAGGCCATTCACTCCAATTGTAAGATACTGACGTTCAATATTAATATAACCTGCATCAAAAAGGGGCAACATTCCTCTCTCTTTTATTGACTTAAGATTCTCGTTGTAAGCAATTTGAACCTCATGAACATGGCCAGTAATCTCTTCCAGAAATTTCAAATAATTAATTCCATTTTTCACCGCATATTGAATTGTTCGATTCAGGTTTATAGTAAGTACACTTTTTGACCCTGTAGAAACTCCTCCTGCACCTAAAGTATAGCTGAAACCATTGTCCTGTATCTCATTTCTCAAGCGACAGCAACTACTTAAAGAGTCTGCATTATCACTCATATATGTAAAAAATGAGTGACCCTGCGAATACATTGTGGCAGTAAATTCTCCATACTCTTTGTCCTTAACATCTCCATTTTCAGCAAGAAGGGCCATTGTTTCAACCGGAAATGTAAGTACTGCTTTGGTTCTTTCATTGTTAAACCAAACCATAAACCTTCTTTGTAACCAGTCAAGAGATTTCCAGCATGGCTTGGAGCCATCAGGAAAAATAAAGTTTTCGAAAAGGCTCTCAAAATAGTATCTGTCATAATATGAGATATTCCAGAACACTGCCTGATAGTTTCTTGCACCGGTAGGTTGATTTATTGAATATACAACCTGCTCAAAGCAATCAGTAATCACCTTATCCAAAGTTCTTTGCTTCATTGATAAATCAACTATTTTTTCTGTATCAAGATAATACTTTTCACCATACTCTTTGGCGATAAAATAGTTGAGGTACATCAGAAACTCCGGAGTGGCGCATGCTCCGCTTAACATGCTTGACACCATAAATACCATGTTTACAAACCCTCCACAAAAAGACTTCAGATTTGTTGGTGCTTTGGAATTTCCTCCGATAGACATTGTTCCACTTGTTAGCCATGGATACATTGTAATGCTGGCGCAGTAATTTGCAAGACTAGTTTCGTCATTTTTATAGATAAAGTGGTTGTTAAGAAGTTCCAAATATCTGTCAGAAAACTCTTTCCCATACATATCTTTAAGTTTATCACATAGCATTCTCCTGTTAAGTCTTATGTAATTTGACTTTGGAAGTTCACCCATCAATGTTGCAAGGTTTTTATTTTCAACATTGGCATTTGCGTCATATTTACTACCTGTAGCAGCATTGCCAGCATCGCAATATTCAATAAGAAATCTGAGTTTCTCCTGAACCTCCCTGTCCTCTGAATGTTTTTGCCTGTAAAGCATAAATGATTTTGCGACTGAGAAGTACTTTTCAGCCATTAATGCCACTTCTACCTGATTCTGAACATCTTCTACTGTCATATTTTTGTTGATAGTGACCCTGCTCAGAACATCAGTTAAAATATCCTGAGTAGCAAAACTTCCGACAGACAAAAATGATTTGGAAATTGCGTTTTTGATTTTGTTAATTGAAAAGAGTTCTTTCTTTCCATCTCTTTTAATAATAAATAGCTCCATACCGTTTTAAATTAAAATAATCCAATCCCTAAAAAGGTTAAAATTATCGGATGGATGCGGGAAAAGAAGGATGTGGTTTTGAATTAAAAATGAAACAGCCAAAACTCATCCTGTTGCCTTTCGCCCGAAAGCACCGGATTAATATTGTTTTGGCAGGTCTTCTGACTTGTTTCCTCAAATGCGCCTTCCCAACCAAAAAGGTCAGTGGCAAAGATGCATTGTAGTTATTGAAACTTACAGCTACGGGGATAGTTCCTGATTTTAACAGGATTCCCTTTTAATCCCTACTGATTAAACAGCAACAGGAACCAAAATCGTAACAAAGTAATATATTCCAATTAGGATATACAAATTAACACCAACTCATTTATCAACAAACCTCACTTATAATTGTGCATAAAAGCGCCATTAGATCATTATCCCTTTATGATGTGTTAGTTGAGATTATAAAAGATGATATAAAGTAACAGCACAATAGATGAGAGAACAATCATCTGATAAACAAAAAAGGCAAGCCCCATTTTAAGAACTACTGAACTCCATTTTGCCCGGTAAAGCTTTCTTGCACCAATGATCTGATAGACTGGGAATGCCAGGAGGAGCCAAGCTTCATAAATGGTCTCTTTTGCCGGAAAGATAAGTGTAATTATGATCTGAATTGAGAAAATAAAGAACAAAAAAGCATGCTGGTTAAGCGAAAATATAAAATGTCCCAGATAATGTCTCTGATACTTTCTGAATAAGAACCATAGTAACATGGCATACAGGGGCATCATCAAAATCAATGCCCACGACAGATATGTGAAAAATCTTGAAATGTAAAGCTCTTTATTTGCTTTAATGTCTTCAATTTTTTTGGTGTTCTTGGTGTTTTTGCTCTTCTTTAACTTGTCTGTTTTTACTTCACGCGGTTTTAAATCATTTGTTTTGAGATCGGTTGACGCTACAGACTCCGGAACCACATCAATACTTTTTTCTGTTTTTACACCCTCCTCTTTATCTTGAACAGAAATTAACTTTATATTAGAATCCGAATTAACTGATAATCTTAAAAGAAGGAAAAAGATAAAGCTTATAAAAAGGTATAGTCTGAATGGTGGCATATACCTCACCCTCTTTCCGGAGATATAGTCAAGAGCCATCTCTCCGGGTTTAAAAAGTATCGACTTGAGTGATTTCCAGACTCGGGTGTCAAATGCCACCATATTAGCCATAGCATCTACAATTAAAACACTTACAGGCCTGTCAAAGTCTTTTGCTGATTGTCCGCAGTTATTGCAGAAGTGACCTGTAAACTCGTTTTCGCAGTTTTTGCAAATGTGTTTCTCTTCGTTTGACGAAACAGCCTCACCATCACTAGCAATCTCATTGTCAGCATTGGGGCTATCTGCCCCATTGTTTTCTACTACAGTCCGGGAATCAGAATCAATTGTTATGCCTTGTTCTGGTATTTCCGGCGTTGAATCAGATCTATTATCCTCTCCGTTGTTAATTTTGTCAGAGAGATTGCCGCTATTTTGGTTTATCATAAAGTTTAAGTTTATTCAGTTTAGAATTCTATTACCTCAAAACAACCTCTGTCAGCAAGGGTAACATATGCCTTTTTGTAGTCATTTGAAAAGGTGATGTTGGTAGGGAGTTTGCCTTTCAGAAGATATTCTGCAGTAATGGTTCCGGAAGGAGACAATTTAACAACCGTTCCCTTTCCGTGGCGTGTTATGTATAGGTTACCGACAGGGTCACACCTCATGCCATCCATCCCAAAGTCATCAAATTTATAAAAGAGTCTTTTCCCGGTAACGTTTCCGTTGGGAAGAATATCGTAAACCCATACATTTCGCTGAATTGATTCATTAACATAAAGCAGTTTGCCATCGGGGCTCACCTCTACTCCATTTGTGGTTCCCATATTTTTTTCAAGAAGGGTAACCTTACGGTCTAATGTTATCATCCACAGCATTCCGGTTGAATCTCTCCATGCCGGGTCGCTTGCATAGATAATTCCTGTTACAGTTGAAATAGTAAGGTCATTTGGCTGATTCATTTCAGAATTATGGGCATAGACCTCAATTTGCTTGTTATCCGGATTAACTCTAAGAATGTTATGTTTGGTGTAATCAGCAATATACATTTTTCCATCCCGGCCAAACCTGATTCCATTACCAACAGAACCTTGTGGCAACATTACAAATTCAGAGACAATTCCTTCGGGAGTAACTACTCCGATTGTGCCCTGTTCTCTGAAATTAACAGCATACAAATTGCCTTTTTTATCAACTGCAGGCCCCTCCATACCTTTGGTGAAAGAGCCCTCGGGCAGTAAATCTGTCACTCTGTAGGCAGGATCTGTACAAGTCTCGCAACCATCACCCACCGCACCTCTTCTAAAGTTGTTGTAACTATTTTCCTGTGCGGTAATCATCAACGGAAAGATTATCATAAGCAGTACCAATACTAGAAAATCGTGTTGAAATATGATTGATTTATTTTTTTTCATCGTTTTATGTAAGTTGTAAATAACTGACAAATATACCAATTATACATAAATGATAAAAAAGAAAATTATTAAACACGTATAATAAATTTGGATTTTTTAATTACAATTCATAACTTCGCCCCCGACAGATCAATAAATGCTAAGAGAGAACAACATACAATCATGTAAAGGCAGAAATAACTCTGCCCGTATCTCTTTTTCTTCCATAGGCATTACGATTTTCACATCCACAACGATGATGATGCGAATGCATCGCAAGATGCATAGCTAGTTTCGGGTTCTTACGCAGAACCATTGGGCTTTGCCCAAAAATCCCCTTCAAGAGATTTCGTAACCCTTAAATCATCATCAATCAATGAGTAAACAATATTTTGATACCTTACAGGTACATGCAGGACGTGACAGAAGCACATCTAACGGGCCCTGCGCAACCCCGATAGCACAAACGTCCTCCTTTTTATTCGATAGCACCGATCATGCTGCTTCACTTTTCAACCTCTCCCATCCGGGACATATATATACCAGATTATCAAACCCTACAACAGAGGTACTGGAGAAAAGAATTGCCGCACTCGAGGGTGCAGCAGCCGCTGTAGCCGTTTCATCAGGACAGGCATCACAATTTCTGACAATTCAGAATATTGCCTCTGCAGGCGATAATATCGTAAGTGCAACTTCACTTTATGGTGGCACACATAATCAATTCAAAATCAGCTTTGCACGCCTTGGAATTGAGTTCAGATTTGCTCCGAATGACAATATTGGTGAATTTGAAGCCAAGATTGATAACAAAACGAAAGCAATTTTCATTGAAACAATTGGAAACTCGGATTTTTATATTCCTGAATTTGAAGCCTTTGCAGCATTAAGTAAAAAATACGACATTCCACTGATTGTTGACAACACTTTTGGGGCGGCCGGATACCTTTTCAGACCTATTGAGTACGGCACTGCTGTAATAACTCACGCTGCGACAAAATGGATTGGCGGACACGGCACATCAATAGGCGGTGTAGTTGTCGACTGCGGAAATTTCAACTGGGCAAACGGTAAGTTTCCACAGTTCACAAACCCTTCGGAATCATACCACGGACTTAGTTTCTGGGATAGCTTTGGAGCAAACTCTCCACATGGGAACATAGCCTTTGCCGTTAAGGCACGTGCCGAAGGTCTGCGTGATTGGGGATGCACTCTAAGCCCTTTTAACTCTTTCCTGATTCAACAAGGGTGTGAAACTCTTTCCCTGAGAATGGATAAAATTCTTGGGAATGCACTTGAGCTTGCAAGTTGGCTGGAGGCTCACCCAAAGGTAGAATCTGTAAACTATCCCGGGCTTAAAAATAATCCCAACCACGAAAGAGCAAAAAAATATCTGAAAAACGGATTCGGAGGTGTGTTAACATTCACCCTAAAGGCGGCTGAAAAGGGCAATGATGGTATGCCTGCAGGCAAGATTCCCGATTTTGTTCACTCTCTTGAACTCATAAGTCATCTGGTAAATGTGGGAGACAATAAAACTCTCATAAGTCACTCAGCTTCTACCACACACGCACAACTTAGCGAAAAGGAACTTGCTACTGCCGGAATAGGGGCAAATATGCTCAGAATATCCCTGGGAATTGAGAATATTGAGGACATTAAAGCCGATATTGAACAGGCATTAAGGAGGGTGTAGCTTATGCAGAGAAAAGTTTATAAACACGCATCACCCTTTGTGCTAGAGAGCAATGCAACCCTTGATTCAGTTGAAATTTGTTATCACCAAAGCGGCACATACTCTCCGGGCAAGAGGGTAATATGGATATGTCATGCTCTTACTGCCAACTCAAATCCACAAGAGTGGTGGAGCGGGCTGGTAGGGCCGGGCAAACTCTTTGACCCCGAAAAATATCATGTGATCTGTGCCAATATGTTGGGTTCATGTTATGGCAGTACAGGCCCGGCCTCAAAAGGAGTTAACGGCAAACCTCATTTACTTGACTTTCCGGATATTACAGTGCGTGACACTGTTGCTGCCCACAACATGCTCAGAGAGCATCTTGGAATTGAGCAAATTGATTTGATAATCGGAGGCTCTATCGGAGGATTTCAGGCACTTGAATGGAGCATTATGTATCCTAAAGTGGTTAAGAACCTGGTGCTGATAGGCTGTAATGCGGCAGTATCGCCCTGGGGAGCAGCATTCAACGAATCTCAGAGAATGGCACTTCTGGCAGACCCCTCATTCAGAGAGCAAAAAGATATAAACGGAGGCAAAGCCGGGCTTGAGACGGCCAGATCAATCGCTCTTTTATCGTATAGATCCTATGAGGGATACGGCAAAAGTCAGGGAGAGGATAACAACAATTTTACCTTCGCTTCAAAGGCGTGCAGCTACCAAAGGCATCAGGGTGAAAAGCTATCAAAAAGATTTGATGCATACTCATATTATACCCTAACTAAATCTGTTGACAGTCACAATGTTGCAAGAGGAAGAGGAAGCATTGAGAGGGCACTTTTGTCAGTTGAGGCATCTACACTTGTTATAGGCATTGATACAGATAACCTGTTTCCATTGGAGGAGCAGATATTTTTAAGTAGAAAAATTAAGGGGGCAAGGCTGGCTATTATCAAATCTCTTTATGGCCATGATGGATTTCTGCTCGAATGGGAGCAGACTGAAAGTATTATCAGGAACAACTTTCAACTTTTTAACAATAACTAATTATGCAAGTACTAAAATTCGGCGGGAGCTCGGTTGCAAATGCAGCCAACATTTCAAAGGTAGCCTCCATAGTAGCGGAGGCAGTGAAAAGAGACAGAACAATTCTGATTGCCTCGGCAATCGGAGGTTGTACAGATAAGCTCATCCTGACGGGAAAACTTGCATCCTCCAAGGATACCGAATACAAAGAGATAATTACAAATTTGGAGAGAAGGCACAAAGAGATAACTGAGCAACTAATTCCGCAAGGCTATAGAGAGCCCGTTGAGCAGAGGTGTTCGGAGCTGTTTGTGAAGCTCAGGGAGATCTGCGAAGGAATTTCATTAGTGGGAGAGCTTACTCCGGCATCGTCAGATGTTGTAGTAAGTTTCGGAGAGTTGCTCTCAACATCAATTATCTCTGCAAAACTGACATCAATGGGCATAAACAATGTTTGGACAGATGCTCGTAAATTTATAAAAACAATCCGGGTTAACTCGGCTAACATAGTAGATACCAATGAAACATACAAAAGAATGGGCGAATACCTGCAGGCAAACGGAACAAGGTTGTACGTTGTCCCGGGATTTATTGCCAGCGACAATGAAGAGCGAACAACCACCCTTGGCAGGGGCGGTTCAGATTATACCGCCTCGCTCTTTGCAGCAGGGACAGGAGCAAGAGTTCTTGAAATCTGGACAGATGTAAGCGGAATGATGACTGCCGACCCCAGAATTGTACCTGAGGCCCGCACCATTGATCACATTTCATACAAAGAGGCTCTTGAACTTTCGCACTTTGGGGCTAAAGTTGTTTACCCTCCTACAATTCAGCCCGTTGTAAGAAAAGCAATTCCCATAATTGTCAAAAACACCTTTGACCCAAAGGGGCCATCAACAATAATTGAGAGGTATCCACCCGAAAACAAGAGCAAGATTCGCGGAATCTCAAGCAGCAACCGCATAGCACTACTCTCACTTGAGGGGAGCGGAATGGTAGGCATTCCGGGTTACTCGGGAAGATTCTTTACAGCCCTTGCCAACGCCTCTATAAATGTAATTCTCATAACACAAGCCTCTTCGCTTCACACTATGTGCGTAGCTGTTGAGGAGGCAGATGCAGTGAGGGCAGGATTAGCTGTAGATGAGGCATTTGCCTACGAAATAAGCATTAATAAGGTTAACAAAGTGGTGGTTGAGAAGGGATTTTCGATTGTCACTCTTGTAGGAGATGATATGAAAAACCAATCCGGCACCGGGGGCAGAATGTTTGACGCTCTGGGCAGGGCAGGAATAAACCTCAGGGCAATAGCACAAGGCTCTTCGGAGAGAAACATCTCAACCATAATTGCAGCAGCGGATACCAATAACGCAATTAAGGAGATTCATGATGAATTTTTCGGGACAAGAAAGAGGAGAATCAACCTCTTCATTGCAGGGTTCGGGAATGTAGGCAAAGAACTTGTTTCGCTCATTGGCCAACAGGTGAACGAACTATATGCAACAAAAAATGTAAGCGTAGTAATCACCGGAATTTGCACAAGCAAGATGATGGTGGTGAGAAAAGAGGGCATTAACCCGGCCGAAGCAGAACAGGCCCTACAAGAGGGAGAGAGAGCCGACATCAACTCCTTTATTCGTCAGGCCTCTTTTGCAGCTCCCCGGAATGCAGTATTTGCCGACTGTACAGCTGACCCTTCTGTAGCTTCACTTTACGGTGAAATCTTTTTCAAAGGGATTTCGGTTGTTACCTGCAACAAAATTGCACTTGCCTCCGATTCCGATAACTATCAATCTCTCAAAAGAGGAACATACGAAAACGGTGTCAGACTATTCTACGAAACAACAGCAGGAGCTGCCCTCCCCCTATTATCAACAATAGAACGCCTTAAGGAGAGCGGCGAGAAGATAGTCTCTCTGGAAGCAATCCTATCGGGAACACTCAACTACCTCTTTAGCAACTATGATGGAACAAAAACTTTTGCATCCCTTATTAAAGAGGCAAAAGAGGCCGGATACACCGAACCTGACCCAAGAACTGACCTTTCTGGAGGTGATGTTGTAAGAAAGTGCACAATCATAGCCAGAGAGTGCGGGTTTCATCTTGAGCAGAGCAATGTTAAGACAGAGCCTGCAATTGAGGCCTCATTAATGTCAGGCTGCATTGAAGAGTTCTACAAAAAAGTTGAGAAGGCAGAGAAGAGCATAAGTGAGAAGTTTGCAGAGGCTGCCCAAAAGGGAGAGAGGCTGAAATACATTGCCTCCATTAAAGATGGAGAGTATTCGGTTGGAATAAAAAGTATTGGCCCTGAACACCCGCTCTATAACATAAACGGAACAAATAACTCTCTAATGATCAAGACATCTAATTACCCCGATGGAGTTGTTATAACCGGAGCGGGAGCAGGCGCAAGGGTAACCGCCGGGGGCGTATTGAACGATATTTTAAGAGCAGCAATTTAAAAACAGCGTTTAACAGGATATTTATATGAAAATAGCAGTCGTAGGAGCTACCGGCCTGGTAGGAACTAAAATGCTGGAGGTTCTGGCAGAGAGGGACTTTCCCGTAACCGAACTCATTCCCGTTGCATCTGAAAGGTCAGCAGGCAGGAGTATCTATTTCAAGGGAAAGGAGTACAAGGTTGTAACACCAAAAGAGGCAATTGAAATGAGACCACAGATTGCCCTCTTCTCTGCCGGAGCCGCCACTTCGGGTGAGTGGGCGCCCAAATTTGCAGCTGCCGGTTGCCGGGTTGTTGACAACTCATCCCGATGGAGAATGGGGCAAGGTATTAAGTTAATTGTACCCGAAGTAAACGGTAATACTCTTACAGAGAGCGATATGATAATTGCCAACCCCAACTGTTCTACCATTCAGATGGTGGTAGCGCTCAATCTTTTACATGCAAACTTCAAGCTCAGGAGAATTATTGTCTCAACATACCAATCTGTAACAGGAAGCGGTATCAAAGGCATTAATCAACTCACCAACGAGCGGGAAGCTGGTTTTCAGGCAACAGCTTCAGCAGAGTCAGCTCCCTCTGCTTTGCCATACCAATCAGCCTACCCATATCAGATAGACATGAACCTCATCCCCCAGATTGATACCTTTCTCGATAACGGATACACAAAAGAGGAGATGAAGATGGTGAATGAGACCAAGAAGATAATGGGCGATGAATCAATTGCCGTTAGTGCAACAACGGTAAGGGTTCCGGTGGTTGGTGGCCACTCCGAAAGCGTGAATGCAGAGTTTGAAAAACCATTTGAACTCAAAGATATCCTCCGCATTCTAAAAGAGAGCCCCGGTGTTCTCCTCTCTGACGAAAAATCTGAGACCCCCTACCCTATGCCTCTTTTTGCACAAAACAGAGATGAGGTTTTCGTTGGAAGGGTCAGAAGAGACCTCTCTTGTGAAAATGCTATAAATATGTGGGTTGTCTCAGACAATCTTCGCAAGGGAGCAGCCACTAATGCTGTGCAGATTGCAGAACTTTTCCTGTAGGAATGTTCTTATTTTGTTTATAACCTGCTTTGTCGAATGTACTCATAAGCGTTAAAATTTTTAACTTTGTACAAAATTCCCAAAAACCCATATGAGTACATATACAGAGAAAGAGGTCAAAACCCTGGAGTGGAACGAGCATATCCGCAGAAGGCCGGGTATGTACATTGGAAAACTAGGAGACGGAGCTTCGCCTGATGACGGAATTTATGTACTGTTAAAAGAGGTTATGGATAACTCCGTTGACGAATACGCAATGGGTTTCGGCAAAAGCATCTCCATTACCATTGAGAACAGGGTTGTAACCGTAAGAGATTACGGGAGGGGTATTCCGCTGGGTTCGCTAGTTGATGTAGCTAGCAGAATGAACACCGGAGCAAAATATGACAGCAAGGCATTTAAAAAATCGGTAGGTCTAAACGGAGTAGGTATTAAGGCGGTAAACGCACTCTCCGTTGCATTCTATATACAGGCATTTCGTGATGGCGAGAGCCAGTACGCAAGATTCAGCAGAGGTGAATTGATAGAGGAGAGCCGCATTCTTTCAAACGAGAAAAACGGAACCCTTGTGCAATTTACCGCAGACGAGGAGCTCTTCGGGAACTTCGTTTTCAATATGGAGTTTATCGAAAGCATGGTTCGCAACTACTCCTACCTTAACACCGGACTGCAGATAAAACTGAACGGAGCAGAATTCGTATCCAGAAACGGACTCCTTGACCTGCTTAACGAGTCTCTCACAAAAGAGCCATTCTATCCGCCAATTCACCTCAAGGGAGATGACATTGAGATTGCACTTACCCACGGCAACGACTACGGCGAGGGCATTTCATCTTTTGTAAACGGTCAGTTCACAACACAAGGCGGTACACATCTGGCTGCGTTTCGTGAGGCGGTTGCCAAAACCATAAAGGATTTCTTTAAAAGGGACTTTGATCCGAGCGATGTTCGCCAAAGCATGATTGCCGCAGTGAGTATTAAGGTTCAGGAACCTGTATTTGAATCACAAACCAAAACCAAGCTTGGCTCAAAAGAGATTGCCCCCGGAGGAACCAGCATCAGAAATTTCATTGGCGACTTTTTAAAGGAGCACCTTGACAACTACCTCCACAGACACCCCGATGCCGCCGACACAATGCTTCGCAAGATTCTTGATTCAGAGAAAGAGCGCAAAGCAATTTCGGGCATTCAGAAACTTGCCAGAGAGAGGGCAAAAAAGGCCAATCTTCACAACAAAAAGCTTCGTGACTGCAGGGTTCACTACAACGACAAACACGAAAGGGCATTAGACAGTACACTCTTCATTACCGAGGGAGATTCGGCAAGTGGTTCTATAACCAAGAGCCGTGATGTTGTTTCTCAGGCAGTATTCTCACTTAAGGGTAAACCTCAAAACTCATACGGGCTGAGCAAAAAAATTGTTTACGAAAACGAAGAGTTCAACCTGCTTCAGGCAGCACTTAATATAGAGGAGGATCTTGAAAACCTCCGCTACAATCAGATAGTAATAGCCACCGATGCCGACGTTGACGGTATGCACATCCGTCTTCTCCTGCTAACCTTCTTCCTGCAATTTTTCCCCGATCTAATCCGTCAGGGACACTTGTACATACTTCAAACCCCTCTTTTTAGAGTACGAAATAAAAAAGAGACAATATACTGCTATTCAGGTGAAGAGCGCGACAAGGCAATCAGAAAACTTGGAACCAACCCCGAGATTACCCGCTTTAAAGGTCTTGGAGAGATCTCCCCTGACGAGTTCAAATATTTTATTGGCGAGAGCATCCGCCTTGAGAAGGTACGCCTTGGCAACGACGACAATATTCCCGAACTGCTTGAGTTTTACATGGGCAAAAACACCCCTGACAGACAAAACTTCATAAAAGCCAACCTCCGCTCCGATGTAATTGTTGAGGAGGCGGTATAATTCTCCGCGCCACTCTCTTCTTTTTTCCAACTCCTCAACTCCGGCAACAAATTGTTTTGGGTTTATTTACCCAAATCTCTCAACTCCGGCAACCGATTGTTTTGGGGTACCCTCTAATTTTCCTGGTACTTTGCGGCGACTGCGGAACTCCTCCCTTTGGTCGTCAAACAGTCCTCGTCGTTCCCGAAAAGTAGCCGCAGAAAATTATCGGAAAACAAATGTTGCCTTCGAGTTGAGGATTTGTACAATAGTTTGCAAAAGGCAAATGCGATTTTAAGTTGCTTCACAAACAACTGATTTTCTTATAAATACGGAATTGACTCAACTGTTTTCAACTCCTTCAATTTTATATCGTGCTTGTTATGTGTAACTTACAACGCAACTTAAAATTCCACCTTTTTTGTTTTCCAACTCCTCAACTCCGGCAACCGATTGTTTTGGGTTTATTTACCCAAATCTCTCAACTCCGGCAACAGATTGTTTTAGGGTACCCTCAAATTTTCCTGGTACTTTGCGGCGACTGCGGAACTCCTCCCTTTGGTCGTCAAACAGTCCTCGTCGTTTCCACAAAGTAGCCGCTGAAAATTATCGGAAAACAAATGTTGCCTTCGAGTTGAGGATTTGCTCAGTAGGTCATAAAGTCTTGGTAGAAATTATATATCTGTATAAATATTCGGTTTTTTCGGAAGTTGTATTTTAAGTTGTTTCATAAACAACTGATTAGCTTATAAATACGGAATTGACTTAACTGTTTTCAACTCTGTCAATTTTATATCATGCTTGTTATGTGCAACTTACAACACAACTTAAAATTCCACTTTTTTTGCTTTCCAACTCCTCAACTCCGGCAACCGATTGTTTTGGGTTTATTTACCCAAATCTCTCAACTCCGGCAACAGATTGTTTTAGGGTACCCTCAAATTTTCCTGGTACTTTGCGGCGACTGCGGAACACCTCCCTTCGGTCGTCAAACAGTCCTCGTCGTTCCCGAAAAGTAGCCGCAGAAAATTATCGGAAAACAAATGTTGCCTTCGAGTTGAGGGTTTGAGAATTTGCTCAACGCAAAAATCTCCGCGCCAGTTTGTGGTATATAATTAATTATTAGGCAGTTAAAAATGAGCCAAATCTATAATAAAATTTGGCTCATTTTTATGTTGCTTTATTCCAACCAGTTACCACAAACTGGCGCGGAGATTATTTTTGGCGCACCATCAAGCCCTTCATGTACTGCCCCGGAGTAATCCCCTCAATCTTCTTGAAGTAGCGGATGAAGTTGCGTTTACTGCCGAATCCTGAGACAATGGCGAGATCATCAATTGTTGTGCTAGATATTGAATTACTTTTAGAGTAACACTTAGAATTACCCCTTGCGTTAGTCTTATAACTAGTCAAATAAGAAGTCATATTATTTATTGTTGAATCTGTTTTTGCTTTAGAATAATTCATCATATACTCTTTTGCATAGGCAATCCTGTGAAAATTAATATAATCTGCAAAGGTTGTTCCTTTAATACTTTTAATGGACCTTGAGAGGTAGGTTCTGTTGGTTCCTACCTCTTTGGCCAGCTTACCTATTTGCAGATTTTGGTTAAGAAAGAGTTTGTCTCTCTTTAACACAGAGTCTGATCTGTAAATTATTGAGCTGTTTCTGGTCAGCTTATTATCCTTATTTGTTTTGTGTAATTTTTTATAAATAATCTTAACAATGAGCTGCCCAATCAAACAGAGAATCCTTCTAATGTCTTGATTCTTTTTCATGGTAAATTTTCATTTTTTGATCCTTGCACCAATCAGCAGGAGATCTTCCGACATAAAATCTGAAAGCAATTGTAAATGTTGCCATGGATCCAAATCCCGAAAGGTCACACAATTGCTGTATTGATAATTTTGTATCGCTGTAAAACAGCTTTTTAGCCTCTTCAATCCTGTAATAGTTTACAAATTGATTGAAGTTATGACCATAGCAGTCATTGATTACTCTTGAAATATATGTTTTATTAGTGTACAAGTATAGCGATACCTCCTGTATTGTAATGTCAGACCTTAAGTATGGTTTTTCAGTTTCGAAATACTGAATAAGCCTGTCTCTAATCTCTTCACTTTTGCCCTCATCGGAAATTCTTCTTTCACCGGGATATGAATTTTTTATTGACTCATTTTCAATTAAAGCCTCTACCGGATGATACTTAATATATGGGTAAAGCAACTTTAAAATAATCAAATAATTAACTAGTGAAAGTGCAACTTCAAATCCATTAATTCTTGTCTCTACCTTAACTGAAATAATGTAAAAAATATAAATCAATGATAGTATTATCGCAAGAATTAGCAGAAATGCATCATTTAGGAATTTCTGAGATGAGACGGTGTCGTATTTGGCTATTGCCTTAAACAGTTTTATAACACTGAATATAATAACCGACATATTGATGGCGCTTATCAAGATGATAGTACTTATGAGTGCTTTACCTGAATTAATGCTGTAATTGCTTAGAAACATAATAAGAATTACATTTAATACGAGAGCAAGCAGAGGTGTCAGAGTATAAAACTTAAAGTTGATCTCTTTGTTGCTAAGATGGACTTTGTTGTAAACATGAATTGGCAGAAAGAGTTGAATCAGGTTTGCTGCCAATAGGGGTTTCACATCTACGAAGCCGGAAAAGCCATCATAATATGGCATTACCATCCTGAATAGCTGCAAAATAAAGATACCTGATATTGTTAGAGATAGCACAATTAGTGTCTGCCTCTCTTTAAAAGGTAACTCCTTCCTGAGGATGCACAAATAGACAATGTAAGCCGAGATCACAAGATAAATCAAAGGAATCAGAGACTCTGCCTGATGAAAAATCTCTCCCCACAAATTAAAGTTTAGCATAGTATTAAGTTTAAATTTGTTTCTACCAATTTAAATAAAAATGTAGAAAGAAAAAACTAAATATCTATGAATCTGTAATTTATCTGATTCTAGGTTTGTTTTCTAATGCTGAATGTGTAAAAGTGGCTCTACTTCTTCATTTCATCGAATCCCTGGCCGTAAACACCCATTACGTTGCCAACAGATAAAAATGCGTTTTTATCGATTTCTCGTACGATTTTAAAAACGAAGTTGCTTTCGGTGCGTCTTACTATGACCATTAGCACCTTACCGTGCTTCTTTGTGAACCATCCCATGGCGTCAATTACGGTTACGCCGCGCCCAAGGGTGGTTATGCGGTCGGCAATCTCTTCGTGATTTTTTGAGAAGATGAATATTTGGATAGATTGTCTGGCACCTGAGAGTATAAGGTCAATGGTGTAGCTTGTTACCCCTATTAATACATAACCGTAGATTATGGTTGCCACGCGGCTGCCTAATGAACCTTCGGTTGGTATTAGTATTGCGCTGCCAATGATTATGATGTCCATCATAAGTATTAGCCGGCCGGGTGAGATGTTGCGGTATTTATTTATTATGAGGGCTATAATGTCGGTTCCGCCTGAGCTGCCTCCCTGGGTAAAGGTTATGGCTATGCCGGCCCCGGCGCAGGCTCCGCCTATAATGGCAGAGAGCAGCTTGCCGTTCTCTATTGCAATATCCTGAATCAGTTCAGGGGGTATGATTCCTGGAAGGAATTTAAGGAATAGTGTAACGGCAAAAATTGCATACACAGTTTTAAGCCCGAATGTCTTGCCCAGTATTTTGAGTGCAAAGGCAAGCAGAATGATATTTATTATAAAGAATGAGTAGCTTACCTGAAAGCCTGTCATGTAATATATTATTGCAGATATGCCTGTTACACCTCCGCCAACCAGGCCGTTGGGTATAAGAAAAACTACCCAACCGATTGAATAGAGCAAAAGCCCCAATGCAATGAGTAGATACTCCTTTATTCCTGTAAAGATTGTTCCGGTTTTCTTCTCCACGATATTTTCCCTCCTTTAATCTGATCAAAGCCTTCGCCGTATACACTTGTAATTGACGATACGGTCATGAAGGCGTTTCTGTCTGTGTTTTTAATTATCTCTGTTATCTCCGGCAGTTGCGATTTGCGCATCACAATTACCAGTACTTTACTATCTGCCTGAGAGTACCACCCCATTGAACTGAGTGCAGTAACTCCGCGCTTCATCTCTTTGGTTACCTTCTCTGCTATCTGGGCATATTTTGATGAGAAAACAAGTACTTGCACCGATTGTTTATTTCCGGTAAGAATCATGTCTATCACATATGAGAATGATACCATTACAATGTAACCGTAAATTACATCTGACAGCTCTTTGCCTGGAATGAAATAGACCGAGCCTATAATTACCAGGTCGCACATCAAAAACACCCTGCCGGGTGATGTCTCTCTAAATTGCCCTATTATCAGCGCAATAATGTCGGTACCGCCTGTGCTGCCCCCTTGCAGGAATATCATTCCAATACCAATTCCACTTAATGTTCCTCCAAGAAGTGCATTTATAAGTTTGTCCTCAATATCAGATACCCATGGTATCAGGGGCAAAAATTCAAACATTAGAGCTGCTACAGCTATGCAGTAAATTGTCTTGAACCCGAATGCCTTGCCCAGTATTAAAAATCCAATTAAGAGGAGAACCCCGTTAATTATAATGTAGGAGTATGCTACCTCAAATCCGGTTGAGTAGTTGATTACAGATGCAAGTCCGCTCACCCCTCCACCGGCTATCTGGTGGGGAATGAGAAAGGCTGTCCAGCTGAAGACAAAAATAAAGAGCCCTATTGTCATTATAACATAGGACTTTATTGTTTTAAATATGCCGTTGTTCATCTGAGCGTTATTAAATGTATATGTGTGAGCGGCTAAAGGTGACTGCTTTCCCTTTGATTATCACCCGCTCCTGAGTGAGGGTAAGGTAGAGTGTCCCTCCCCTTTCAGATACCTGTCTTGCATGCAGTTCTGTCTTGCCAAGTCTTTTTGCCCAGTATGGAGCCAGAGTGCAGTGAGCCGATCCTGTAACAGGGTCCTCCAGAATGGTTGCCTGAGGGGTAAAGAATCTTGATACAAAGTCGCAATCGGTGCCGGGTGCAGTTACAATAACACCTCCGGGATTGATGTTTATTTCATCAAAAATTCCTCTGTTTATCTCCAGTTGTTCAACCTCTTCTTGCTTTGAGTAGATGAGCATAAAGTCGCGGGCTTTAAAGATGTCTATCGGCTTAATGCTAAGGCTGTCAAATATCTCGGCAGGGAGTACAGCCTTGTACCCCTCTCTTATTGGAAAGTTAAGGAGGTACATATCTCCATCTCTTTTTACTGTCAGTTCACCGGAGAGTGAGCTGAATGTTATCTCATCACCCTGGAAGCCCTCTTCGGTAAAGAGAACATGTGCCGAGGCAAGTGTTGCGTGTCCGCAAAGGTCCATCTCAATGTCGGGGGTAAACCAGCGGAGGTTGTAGCCGCTGCCCTCGGGTAAAATGTAAGCCGTCTCGGGTACGGCGTTCTCTCTTGCAATTTTAAGCAGAGTCCGGTCGTCCGGCTTTGATTCGAGCATAACAACTACAGCAGGGTTTCCGCAAAAAACCGTCTCTGTAAATGCATCAACCTGATAAGCTCTTAGTTTCATCAGCAAACGATGTTAATAATCTTTTTGGGGACAACAATTATCTTTTTAATGGATGCTCCTGCAAGATATTTGGCTGTTTGTTCGTTCTCTCTTGCAGCGGCTTCAATCTCCGCAGCGGATAGCGAAGCGGAGAGAGTGAGTTTATACCTCAGTTTTCCGTTAAAGGATACCGGGTATTCAAAAGAGTCCTCTATTGTGTGTTCTGCATTGAATTCAGGGAAGGCTGCCAGTGATACGCTTTGGGTATGTCCAAGGCGGCTCCAGAGCTCTTCGCTTATGTGTGGTGCAAATGGAGAGAGTAATATAACCATTGGTTCCAGAATCTCTCTCTTGTTGCAGTTTACTTCGTATAGTTCATTCAGGGCAATCATAAAGGCACTCACGCTTGTATTGAATGAGAAGTTCTCTATGTCTTCCTGAGTCTTTTTAATTAATTTGTGGAGTATTTTAAGCTCTGCAGCGGTTGCCCTCTCCTCTGATACACCAAATGTTTTATCTGCAAAGAAGAGCCTCCAGAACCTTTTAAGAAAGCGATGAACTCCGTCTATTCCGTTTGTGTCCCAAGGTTTTGACTGCTCAAGCGGGCCAAGAAACATCTCGTACATTCTCAGGGTGTCTGCTCCGTAGTTGTCGCAGATGATATCGGGGTTAACAACGTTGAACATAGATTTGCTCATTTTCTCAACTGCCCATCCGCAAATATATTCCCCATTTTCAAGTATGAATTCTGCATCTGCATAATCGGGCATCCACATCTTAAAGGCGGCCAGATCAAGTTTGTCGTTATGCACGATGTTAACATCAACATGTATCTCGGTTGTGTCGTAGCTATCTTTTAGCCCAAGTGAGACAAACTTATTTGTACCCTTAACTCTGTAAACAAAGTTAGAGCGTCCCTGAATCATACCCTGGTTGATAAGCTTGCGGAAAGGTTCCGCTTCGCACACCCTGCCAGTGTCGTAAAGAAACTTGTTCCAGAACCTTGAGTAAATCAGGTGCCCTGTTGCATGTTCGGTTCCCCCTATGTAGAGGTCAACACTTCTCCAGTATTCATTTGCCTCTTTTGATACAAGTGCGGTGCTGTTTTGAGGATCCATGTACCTGAGGTAGTATGCGCTGCTGCCGGCAAAGCCGGGCATTGTGCTCTTTTCCAGTGGGTAACCGTTGTGTGTCCAGTTTTCTGCCCTTGCAAGAGGGGGCTCTCCACTCTCAGTTGGCAGATATTTGTCAATCTCCGGAAGTTCAAGGGGTAGCTGATCGTATGTAAGAGGTACTGCTATATCGTCTTTGTAGTAAATCGGGAATGGCTCTCCCCAGTATCTCTGGCGTGAAAAAATTGCATCTCGTAGTCTGAAGTTTACCTTTCTTTTACCTAATGCTCTCCTTTCAACCTCATCTATGGCAGCAGGAATCGCCTCCTTTACAGACATTCCGTTAAGGAAACCTGAATTGCACATGACTCCCTCTTTGGCATCAAAGCTCTCCTGAGATATATCGCACCCCTCTATCAGAGGAATTATTGGCAAATTAAAGTGTTTTGCAAAGAAATAATCTCTGCTGTCATGTGCAGGAACTGCCATGATTGCTCCGGTTCCGTACCCTGCCAGCACATATTCTGATATCCATACAGGTATCTTCTCAAGGGTAAAGGGATTTACCGCATAACTTCCGCTAAAGACTCCTGTAACCTTTTTGGTTTCGGCCATTCTTTCGCGCTCTGTCTTTCTCGATGCATATTTGATGTACTCATCAACCTCAGCTTTTTGATCTGCAGTTGTAAGCCTCTCCACCCATTCGCTCTCAGGTGCAAGGACCATGAAGGTTGCTCCAAAAATGGTGTCAGCTCTTGTTGTAAATATCTCAAGATCAAACTCCTCTTTACCGTTTGATACCTTAAAAATCATCTCGGCTCCCTGCGAACGTCCAATCCAGTTCCTCTGCATATCTTTGAGTGAATCGGTCCACTCCAGTGTGTCAAGATCGTTAAGAAGCCTTTCGGCATAGGCTGAAACCCTCAGTTGCCACTGTTTCATCTTGCGCTGCTCAACAGGATGGCCACCACGAAGTGAAATTCCCTCCTTTACCTCATCGTTAGCCAGAACTGTTCCAAGTGCCGGGCACCAGTTCACTGAGGTCTCACCAAGGTATGCAAGGCGATACTGCATAAGAACTTCTGCCCTCTCCTTCTCTCCCATTCCATTCCACTCATCTGCTGTGAAAAGGGCTACATCTCCGCAGGCTGCATTGACATTTTCATTACCCTCAGTTTCAAAAATCTTTATAAGTGTCTCTATCTTTTGAGCGCTTTGTGTATTGTTGTTGTACCAGTGGGCAAACATTTCAAGAAAAGCCCATTGAGTCCATTTGTAATATTCAGGTTCACAAGTTCTTACCTCTCTTGACCAGTCATATGAGAAGCCAATTCTATCCAATTGTTCGCGATATCTTGCGATATTTTTTTCGGTTGTTTTGGCCGGGTGCTGGCCTGTTTGAATTGCATACTGCTCGGCGGGGAGGCCGAATGCATCGTACCCCATCGGGTGAAGTACGTTAAACCCTTTTAATCTTTTGTAGCGGCTGTATATGTCACTTGCTATGTAACCAAGAGGGTGTCCTACATGAAGACCTGCTCCCGATGGATAGGGGAACATGTCCAGTACATAGAATTTTGGTTTTGAATTATCCTCTTTAACCTTAAAGGTTTGCTCCTGCGACCAGCGGGACTGCCAGTGCTTTTCAATCTCAAGAAAATTATACTCCATTTCGCTGCTTTTAAAACAGCCACAAAAGTAATAAAAATTGCTATCTCTTTAGTCTGAATTCTACAGGAAGGGAGATTTTGCTCCTTACCGGCTTACCTCCAATCATAGCTGCTTTCCATTTAGGGGAGGCCTTTATAACCCTCACCGCCTCGTCGTCAAGAAGCTGATCTGCCGATTTATTAATTGTGACATTTGTCACCACTCCGTCTTTCTCGATAATAAAATCAACTATTACCCTACCCTGAATACCTTCATTAATAGCCTCGGCAGGATATTTCAGGTAGTGATAAACCCATTTTGTCAGGAATACTCTCTCATCACCTTTATCGTAAATTGCTCTTCTGTCAACCTCATTTTGGGAATAGACCATTTCGGGATCATCTTCCGGTACATCATCCTGATCGGCAAATACTGTTTTTTCAAGTGGTTTCTGGGTATTGGCAGCCACCTTCACAAGGTTGTATGTAAAGTGAGCAAGATCTTCCATCACATTGTAATTTAGTTTCTCAGGTGTATCCCTTACAGTGTGGTAATCTCTGTGAAGAAGTGTAGTAAAGAGTACTACCGGAATCCCCATTGTTGCAAAGACCCTGTGGTCACTCGGAAAATAGTCTGTTGTTCTAATGGTTGGGGTTATCATCAGCGGCATATCTGCAACATCTTTTAGCATTGTAACCAATTGTGCATGAGGCAAAACAGTATAAGCTGATACGTTTTGTCTGCCTGCAGCCCTGCCTACCATATCAAGGTTTATCATCAAAGAGATGTCATTAACAGGAGCAAAGGCACGATTTGCAAAATACCATGAACCAGTCATTCCCCTCTCCTCTGCACCGAATGCAGCAAAGATAACCGAACGGCGAAACTCCATTGAGCTCTCCTTTACCATTCTAGCAACCTCAAGCATTACCGCCACTCCGGATGCGTTGTCATCTGCTCCTGCAAAGATCATAAGAGAGTCCTTGCCATTAATTTTAATAACTGTAGTGCCCAGATGGTCATAATGGGCTCCGATAAGAACATACTGATCTCTCAGTTTTGGATCCCATCCCTCTACCACTCCAATAATGTTGGATGATTTTAAGGTGTCACCCTCTGCAGCAATAATTGAGAAATCCTGACCGGGAGAGGGGTACAAAAGGGTAACATCTGCCTTTAGAAATTCCCGCTCTATGTATCTGGCTGCCTTAGCTTCACCTGTAGTACCTGCCTCTCTTCCCTTGAGCGAGTCTGCTGCCAGTACGGCTACATCTCTTTTCATACGCAACAGCGCTGCTGATTGAGAGAAAAGCCCTGCATAACATACTGTCAGCAGAGCTATTGTTATAATAAATCTTTTAGTCATAATCATTTTTTTGGTGGTAACACCTCAAGCCAGTAACCGTCGGGGTCATTAATAAAATATATGCCCATCCCGGGATTTTCGTAGCAGATGCACCCCATTTGGGTGTGTTTCCTGTGTGCAGATTCAAAGTCATCGGTACGAAACGCCAGATGAAACTCATTATCTCCAAGGTTATAAGGCCTGTCCCAATCTCTTAGCCATGTAAGTTCCAACTGGTGCTCCGAAGAGCCGTCAGAAAGGTAAACTATAATAAACGAGCCATCAGGCTTGGTTATTCTTCTCACCTCATCCAGACCGAGAGCCTCTTTATAAAAAGCCATGCTCTTCTCCAGATCCTTTACGTTTATGTTATTGTGAACAAATCTGAATTTTGCCATACCCTTATCTTTTAAAGTGTGGTATTTCAACAGGTAACTCTATTGAGAACTCAACAAGTCCTGCAACAGCACCCTCTTTATACCAGGGAGTTTGATGAATCAGTTTCTTAATCCCGTTTTTCTCAATAGTATAGGAGTTAGAAGAGCCGCTGTCAATCATCCGGTTTATCAATGCCCATGTTTTATCTGTATGACAATCTTTTAAGCTCTTACCGATTACATCTCCATATGACTCAAAAGTCTCAATTGCCTTTTTGTTTTGCCATAAAATAACTCCCTCTTTATCACACACTGTTACAGCGCACGAAAGTTCGTTTGCCCACTCAAAATTTTCCATTAAAACTTTTTACTTCTTGTAAAACGGTGCTCTAACAACAGTAGCTTTAAGCAGTTTATCCCTCACCTTGATAAAAATATCTGTGCCGGATTTTGCAAATTCAGGTTTGACATATGCCATACCTACTGCCTTTTTAACTGCCGGGCCCATTGTTCCGGATGTTACAATACCAATTTCCGTGCCGTTTGCATCGCAAACTTCATATCCGTGTCTTGGAATGCCTCTGTCCAGAAGTTCAAAACCAACAAGCTTTCTGGTAACACCGCCATCTTTTAGCTTGAGCATATACTCACGGTCGATAAAATCACCCTTTGCTTCGCTGAATTTGGTAATCCATCCCAGACCGGCCTCAATTGGTGAAGTCGTGTCATCAATGTCGTTTCCGTAGAGGCAGAAACCCATCTCAAGACGGAGTGTATCGCGGGCACCGAGACCTATAGGCTTAATATCAAACTCTTTCCCAGCCTCAAAAACTGCATTCCAAAGCTTTTCACCATCTTCGTTGGCAACATAAATTTCGCAACCGCCCGATCCGGTATATCCTGTTGTAGAGAATATTGCATCTTTAATACCAGCTATTGTCAGCTTCTTAAAGGTGTAGTACTCCATATCCTCTACAGTTGTGTCGCAAATCTTTTGCATTGCCTTTAGTGCGAGCGGACCCTGAACAGCTAACTGGCAAATTTCGTCAGATGCATTGTACAGCTCTTTGCCCGGTGTAATACCGAATTTGGGAGCATGTTCGCAAAGGTGAGCATAGTCTTTGTCTACATTTGATGCGTTAACAACAAGAAGATAGGTAACGCTGTCTATGCAATAGACAAGAAGGTCATCAACAATACCGCCTTTACCGTTGGGAAAGCAAGAGTATTGAACTTTACCGGGTGTTAGAAGAGAAGCATCGTTAGATGTTACATATTGGATAAAGGCGAGGGCTTTGGGGCCCTTTACCCAGATTTCACCCATGTGGGAGACATCAAAAACTCCAACCTTCTCCCTTACATGGTTGTGCTCTTCGTTAATCCCTACATACTCTACCGGCATATTAAAACCGGCAAAAGGCACCATTCTGGCACCAAGCTCAATGTGCTTAGCAGTAAATGCTGTTGTTTTCATAAATATTATAATGAAATTATTTTATGTGTAATTGTTGTCTTACGTCGTATATCCAGATATCTCCGTCAAGGTTAAACTTCGAACCCATAAGATCATACATTTTATCATATGCCGCCGAGAGATTTGGATGAGATGAGACAGAAACAAGTCTGAACCCGTTTCTAAAGTCAATGGTTAACGGTTTGTGACCGTTTTTTTCCAGCTTTTCAACCATTCTTTGTGCATTTGAAAACTCTCTGAAGCTGCCGCATATAACGTGATATCTGTTGGTGTTTGACAGGTCAACCATACCTGATGCCTTTGCAAGAGCAAGACTATCCTGAAATGCTCTGCTTACTGAATCCTCTTTTGCCCTCATTAAAGAGTCTGCTGATCTCTTTTCGGCGATTGCTCTCTCCTGCTCTCTCTTAAGAGCAGCAATGTCTTCTGATGTAGCCATTCCTAATTGCTTTCTTGTCCAGTCACATCCGGTAAGAAGCAATGTAACAGCCATAAGCATTGCTATTAATTTTGCCGTTCTCATAATTGATTAGTGTTAAGGATTTTTGTATAGAGACAAAATTAACATTTTTGGAGCAAAGAGAAAAATAAATGTATATTTGGTAACGGTTTTTAAAAACACAATCATATGGCAACCATTTTAGAGCAGTTTAAATCTATTGTCAATTTTTCTGACCACATAGATATTGAGGGAACTACGGATAGTATTAAAAAAGGAATAGATTTTAAAGGACCTAATGCATGGATTCTCTTTTTTGCGATAATTGTAGCATCGGTTGGTCTCAATGTAAACTCAATTCCTGTTATCATTGGTGCTATGTTAATTTCGCCTCTTATGGGTCCTATAATGGGAGCAGGGCTTGCAATTGGGGTAAATGACACGGATCTTCTACGCAAGGCTCTTAAAAACCTTGCCGTAATGGTCATAATAAGTCTGTTTGCATCGACTGCATATTTTATAATCTCTCCTCTTGCACTTGCAGAACCAACAGAACTGCTTGCAAGAACAAGACCTACAATTTATGATGTATTCATAGCACTTTTTGGTGGTCTGGCAGGAATCGTGGAGGGGTCAAAAAAGGATAAAGGAACAGTCATTGCAGGTGTTGCCATTGCAACAGCCCTTATGCCTCCGCTCTGTACAGCAGGCTATGGCCTGGCTAACGGCAATATGTCATATTTTGGTGGCGCCATGTATCTGTTTGCTATAAACTCAATATTCATTGCCCTTGCAACCTATCTTATGGTAAGGTATATGAAGTTCCCACATGTTCAGTTTGCCGATCCTGCAAAACAGCGAAGAGTCAGAAGAACAATCAGTCTCTTTACACTAATTCTTGTTGTTCCAAGTATCTATACGGGCGTTCTTGTTATACGTGAAAACTCTTTTAACCAGTCTGCCAAGAGATTTATAGCAGAGAACAAAACTCTTGCAAACGGATATATTTACGACTACTCTGTTAATCATAAGGTAAAACCGTCTCATCTTGAAATTTCCATTGCAGGAGAGAAGCTTTCCAATAACCAAAGAGAGATATTATTCACTAATCTCGAACGCCATGGTATTATGAGAAGCCAGGTTAACCTAAAATTTAACGCTTTGTATGAAGAGGGAACAAGAGAGAACGAAATTGTAAAAGGAATATTTGAAAGGACAGATCTTGAAATTAGCAAAAAAGATGAGCTTATCAGGGATTTGCAAACCGAACTTGATTCCATAAGATCTATGCAAATTCCATACGAGCAAATTACAAAGGAGATTAAGGCTCAATATCCCGAAATTTTATCGCTCAGTCTAGCAAGAGGTGCTGAAATCACTGCAGCCCCATTTGTCTCAAAAGACCAGATAGTAGCAATTATTAAATGGGATAATGAGTTGACTCAGGGAGAGATATCCAAGCTACAGGACTGGCTGTCTGTAAGATTAAACATCTCAAACATCAAAATTGTACAGATCAAATAGATGAATTTCTTTGCAGTAATAACATTTCAGATACTCTCACTTCTCTTTGCCGGGAGTTCAGATACTCTGAAACTTCTCTTTATTGGTGATGTGATGCAGCACTCTGCTCAACTCGATGCTGCATACAGAGGGAAAGGAGCAAAAAACAGCCCCGAATCATACAGTTACAAAGAGTATTTTCAATATCTTAAACCATTTTTTGATAAAGCAGATATTGTAGCCGCTAATATGGAGACAACTTTTGGACCTGCTCCATTTGCCGGTTATCCTGCGTTTTGCTCCCCATCTACTCTGGCTCAGGAGGCTAAAGAGAGCGGAATTAACCTCTTTTTTGCATCCAATAACCATTCGGTTGATAAAGGTGCTGCAGGGTTAAACGGGACAATTGAGCTTTATGAGCAGTTAGGTATCCCATTTACTGGTATTTATCGTGACAGTAATGAGGAGTCGGCTAATCACCCGCTTATACTAAGTAAAAAGAACATAAAAATTGCATTTCTTAACTACACCTATGGAACAAACGGCATAGCAGTACCCTCTCCATACATTGTAAAACTCCTCGATTCATCTACTGTTCGCAGAGATCTTGCTGCAGCCCGTTTTGCAAAACCCGATTTTATAATCGTATCGGTTCACTGGGGAGAAGAGTATAAGCTCAGCCCTTCGGTAAGCCAATTCAATTGGGAATCTCTCTTTTATGCTAACGGAGCTGATATTGTTATTGGATCACATCCGCATGTTCCTCAGGATGTTGTGACATATCGTAACCCAAACGGTGATATAGAACACATAACTGCCTACTCACTTGGCAACGCAATTTCAAACATGACAGCAAAAGATACAAGAGTAGGGATAATGCTGGAGGTGAATATTGTTAAAACATGCTTTGAACAAAAAGAGATACTGCAACCTAAAGTTCACTATATTTGGACATCAAGACCTTCTGCAACTGGAGGTTACTTTACCATTGTTCCGATGAAAGAGTATTTGCAGGCACCCTCTGACTTTTCAATTGTCGGAGAGCATGAATTGATCAAAAAGTATTACAACACATTTGAAAAGAGATGATAGAGAAAGTTATTAGATTGGAAGAGATAGATCCTGTAGATATTTACGGAGTAAAAAACAGGCTTATTGATCTGTTGGCGGCATATTTCCCAAAAATGAGAGTTGTAGCCAGAGGTTCAGAAATTAATCTAAAGGGAAGTGCGAAAGATATTAAGTTGTTCGAGGAGAAAATAAACAGACTGATAGAGATTCGCAGCAAAAAGAGGCGTCTGAGCGAAGATGATGTTAACTCTCTGTTTGTTGTTACTCAGTCGGGAGAGGTGATTAACGAACTTCCGGAGAGTGAGATAATCGTTTATGGTAATGAGGGTAAGGCGATTAACGCCAGAACAATCAACCAGAAAAAACTGGTAGAGTGTTATGAGAAAAGTGACCTTATCTTTGCAATCGGCCCTGCCGGAACAGGCAAGACATATACTGCAATTGCTCTGGCAGTGAGAGCATTAAAAAACAGAGAGGTGAAGAGGTTGCTACTTACCAGGCCTGCTGTTGAGGCAGGCGAGAGGCTGGGTTTTCTTCCTGGAGATATGCGGGATAAACTTGACCCTTATCTTCAGCCTCTGTACGATGCCCTTAGGGATATGATCCCTGCAAAGAGGCTTGCCGAATTGATGGAAGATGGGATAATTCAGATAGCTCCACTTGCCTATATGAGAGGCCGTACTCTCGAAAGTGCCTTTGTAATACTTGACGAAGCTCAGAACACAACAATGGGTCAGCTAAAGATGTTCCTTACACGTATGGGCAATAACTCCAAATTTATTGTTACAGGAGATGCTACACAAATTGACCTTCCAAAAAAGAGTGACTCCGGACTGCTAAGAGGAGTTAAGATGACGGGGCAGATAAAAGGGGTTTCTGTTGTGGAGTTTGACAAAGGGGATATCGTAAGACACCCCCTTGTTTCAAAAATTGTTCAGGTATTTGAAGATAATGACGAGTAAATCCTTAAGAAGAATATAATTCGCTCAATAACTAACCTCTGCGAAGAACTCCTCCACCCATATTACCGGTAGGAGAACCATTCGAAATTGTCCAAACACCGTTTACAAGTACCTCATTAATCCCTGCTGCAAACTGATGCGGCTGTGCAAATGTTGCTGTATCAATAATCTTTTCGGTGTCAAACACCACAATATCTGCCTGATAACCTGGTATCAACAATCCTCTGTTTTTGAGTCCGAGTCTTTCTGCAGGCAACATTGTGCATTTTTTAACCGCCTCTGCTACGCTCATTAATGATTCCTCTCTGCAATATTTTCCGATAAAACGAGGGAATGTACCGTATGAGCGGGGGTGTGGCATACTCTGCCCCAGAGGACCTTCAGGTGAATACACGCTACCGTCAGAAGCCGGCATTCCAAGAGGATGTGAAAGAAACATCTTAACATTCTCTTCTGTCATTGCAAATCCAATTATACTAACCGATACCCTCTCTTCTATCAGCAAATCCCTGATGAAAGGCCACGGATCTTTTCCTGTCAGTTTACTGCACTCCTCAACGTTCAAGCCGATAAATCTCTTGTTGTCTTCTTGTTTGCAAGAGGTTACCACAACATTTTGAGGTCCGCCCAGTCGTTTGATTCGTGACATTGCATACTCCCCGATTTTTCCGGAGATTGTATCGTCTTTCAATCTTGCAATTATCTCATCTTTTGTGCCTTGTCTTTCACTCAAAGGAATAAATGTCGACATACCGGTAGAGAATGCTGTGTACGGATATCTGTCAAAGGCAATATCCAAACCTCCGGCTCTTGCCTGCTCAATCTGCCTAAGAAGAGCAGGAGCCTTATGCCAGTTTGCCGCATTCTGTGCCTTAAGGTGAGATATCTGAAGTTTTACTCCGGCCGCTCTTGCAATATCTATTGACTCGGCCACAGACTCTTCAACTCTGTCATCTTCGTTCCTCATATGTATGGCAAACAGGCCTCCGTATTTGGCTACCACTTTGCAAAGCTCAGCAATCTCTTCGTTTGTAGCATAAGACCCGGGAGTGTATTCAAGTCCGCAAGAAATTCCCATAGCCCCCTGCTCCATCTGAAGTTCAAGAATGCTTTTCATTCTTTCCAGTTGCTCCGTTGTTGCCCTTACATCGTTTTCTCCTACTACAAACTCCCTGAGTTGCCCCTGGCCTACAAAAGATCCAAGGTTTATCCCGTTTTGCTGGGCAGACATATCACCAAAGAAGTTGTCCAGATTTTCCCATTTTTTACCCGGGAAGGGAGATCCACCACAGTTTCCGGCAATGTCAGTTGTTACCCCCTGATAGATTTTACTGTCACCAAGAGGAGCAGAAAACATATTGTCGTCTGTGTGAGTGTGAATATCAATAAAACCTGGTGAGACAGCTGCTCCACGGGCGTCAACAACATTATCAGCGCTCTCTCCAAGAGAGGTTGCCATGGCAGTTATTTTACCATCTTTGATCCCAATTTCACCCGGATAAGGTCTTCCTCCCTCTCCGTTGTAAATAATTCCTCCTTTGATAATTGTATCAAAACGATTATTGGCCCTGATAATTGAGCCTCCTGCAAAACCAAGACCCAGTGCTGCTCCTGAAATAACAGATGTCCTGATGAAATCTCTTCTGGAAATTTTACTGCCCATATTTTAAGTTTTTAAGGTTTATCATTTGATTTTGACGCCTTTACTTCTGTAAACTTCAAGTTTACCATCCTTTGAATAGATAAGATATCCCTCTATTCCGGGAGTATTTTCAATCACCTCAATCGATTTTTCAAGTCCTGCTACCATGAAGTAAGTTCCGTATGCATCGGCAGTCATGGCATCGGCAGCAATAACAGTTGCACTCAGCAAATTATCTCTCACCGGATATCCTGTTTTGGGGTTTATTGAGTGAGAGTATTTCTCACCATTCTCTTCATAAAATTTCCTATAGTTTCCGGATGTGGCAAGTCCGCCTTGACTAAGTAACAATATGTCCTGAATCTCCTGACCCTGGATCATATTACCATCAATTGGTTTATCGATACCCACGCTCCAGCTTTTGCCTCTTGGATTAACCCCTTTACAAAAGATCTCGCCTCCAATCTCAATCAAATAATTTTTAATTCCCAGGTTGTCAAATGTCCTGCCTATGACATCTGCAGTGTATCCCTGTGCAATTGCGTTAAAATTCAGTTTTACTCCGGGGTTCTTCTTTATCATTAGTGTTCCATCAAGAGCAATTTTATCCATGCCGACAAATTGCATAACAGAGTCAATAACCTGCTGATTAACAATGGATTTATTCTTAAATCCAAACCCCCATAAATCAAACAATGGTGCAGCTGATACATCAAACAGGCCCTCAGAAATTTTATACATCTCAACAGAACGGTTAAAAACATCTGCAAACATAATGTCTACCTTAACAGAGTCACCGTTGTTTACTTGTGAAATAATTGATTCGGGATTATATCCGCTCATCGAAAAATCTACCATTTTCAGGAGCGATTCTACCAATGAATCGGGAGCAAAATCTACATCATTTGAATATACAATGTGATATGTTGTCCCTTGTGTAAATCCATCAATAGTTTTGTACTCGGTTTTTTCTTTGCAACCTGTTGCAATTGCAGCTGCTATGAGTAAAAGTGGCAGGAATTTTAGGATGAGGCGGTAATATTTCATAGTGAGCATCATTTTGGCACAAATTTAGAATAAAAAAGCATATCTTTGTCGACTAATTCGACAGCGGTTATCATATGAAAAAATATTTTGGTCTACTTCCGTTAACACTAGTTATTACACTTATTGCTTTCTCATCTTGTAAAAAAGATGATCCTGCTGATGATTCTCAGTACATGGAGGGTTCTCTGGTATTCGCTTTGCCCAAATATCTGATTGCAGAATCAACGGTAGAGCTTGAAGTGAGCGGCATTACCCTTCCTACATCAGGAATTACTTATAAATGGAATACTACAGGTTTTGGTGTTGACTCCATTGTCGGACAAAAAGTAACTGTAACCGCACCTGCAGCATGGGGAGACTATTCGGTGATAGTTACTGCAACCCACCCTGAATATACCTCTGCTGTATTAACCAGATCCACTACTGTAATTGACCCTTCATCACAAAGCAGCTTCTCCGGACTTGTTAAGACTAATGACTCAATAATAGATTCAAGAGACGGTAGTGTTTACTATTACAAAACATTTGACAAACTGAACTGGTTTGTAAGCAACCTTAAATGGAAAGGCGCAGGGAAACCTTATGAGAATGAATCGGCCCTTTCTGAAGTTTTAGGTATGCTGTATTCGTGGAGTGAGGCAACAGGCGGTGAAAGCAGGACAGGGCTTGGGAACGGTCCTCAGGGTGTTTGCCCTCAGGGTTGGGCTTTACCAACAAGAGAAGATTGGGAGAACTTTGGCTCTGCAATTAAAGGATCTCCTCTTTCATTTGATGACAACTGGGCCGGAATAGGCTCAAAAGCGGCTGTTAATGCAATGCTTAACGGAAAAAGCATGTGGAAGTACAGCCCCGATAACATGAAAGAAAATAATTCCGGATGGAATGCAATTCCTGCCGGTAGCTCAACAAATAACTTCAACTATTTCACCAACATTAATATGTTTGGTTTCTGGTGGAGTGCATCCCAAAAAGATTCCAATAACGGAGAATATCGTTTTATCCACTTTGACAATTCTGCCTTCCCGTATAACTTCGCAAATAAGACATACTTCGGGGCATCTGTCAGGTGTGTTAAACTCGCTAAATAGTTTATTAACTTAAATAAAGAGAAATTATGAAACTGTCAAAAGGCATTATTGCATTGCTGGTAGTCCTCGGTGTAATATTAATTACTTTTATGTGGGCTAAAAATGGCTATAACCGTATGGTTGGCCAGGAGGAGCAGGTTACTACAGCCTGGTCACAGGTTGAGAATGTATATCAGAGAAGGGCAGATCTTATTCCAAATCTTGTTGCAACAGTTCAGGGTTATGCATCTCACGAAAGAGAGACTCTTGAAGGCGTTGTTAACGCAAGGGCAAAGGCAACTCAAACAACAATTGATCCAACTAACATGACACAGGCACAAATGGCCAACTTCCAGCAGGTTCAGGGAGAACTCTCTCAGGCACTGGGAAGGTTGATGGTTGTTGTTGAGAGATATCCCGATCTTAAAGCTAATCAAAACTTTTTGGAGCTACAGGCTCAGCTTGAAGGCACAGAGAACAGAATTACAGTTGAGAGGCAGAAATACAACGAGGTTGTAAGAGTTTACAATACAAATATTCGCCGTTTCCCGTCAAATATTCTTGCCGGCATATTTGGATTTGAGAGAAAGGTTAATTTCGAGGCCAGAGAGGGTGCAGATGTTGCCCCTGTTGTACAGTTTTAATCGTGGCCTCATCAGATTTTTTGTCAAAAAGTGAGCAGAGTCAGATTGTTAAGGCTATCGAATCTGCCGAGCTCAATACATCGGGAGAGATAAGAGTTCATCTTGAATCTACGTGTACCGGTGACCCTGTTGCCCGTACTGTTTATCTCTTCGGTAAACTGGGTATGCATAAAACCAGGGAAAGGAACGGCGTGTTGATATATATCGCATGGAAATCCCATAAGTTTGCAATCGTTGGAGACAGCGGAATAAATTCGAAAGTTCCTGAAAATTTCTGGGAAGAGGAGAAGGAGATACTTCTTGGATTCCTAAAGGAGGGCAAGGTTGCAGACGGACTCACCGAAGTTATTAAACTTGCGGGTAATAAGCTTAAAGAATTTTTCCCATACCAACAGGACGATACAAATGAACAAAGCAACGAAATCTCTTTTGGCGATTAGATATCTGGCGGTTTTTACCTCCTTGATATTATACTGGGGTAGCACTTGTGCTCAGATTCCCTCAAGACCATCGCCCCCGGTTCTTGTAAACGACCTGGCATCTGTTCTATCCTCTACTGAAAGGAACGATATTGAAAGGCGACTGGTAGAGTTTTCAAATAACACTTCAAATCAAATTGTAGTCGTTACTCTGAACTCTCTTGAAGGAAACGACAAAGCTCAGGTAGCATATTCAATAGGGCAAACCTGGGGTGTGGGTGATTCGAAATTCAATAATGGACTGGTTATTTTAGTAAAACCTAAAAAGGGATCAGAAAGAGGTGAAGCCTTTATTGCAACAGGATACGGACTGGAGGGTGCTCTTCCGGATGCAGTTTGCAAAAGGATAGTAGAAAACGAGATGATTCCCTTTTTTCGTCAGGATCGGTATTACGACGGACTGATGGCCTCTTTGGATGTTATTTTGCCTATTGCTGCCGGAGAATATAGTCATACTCAATACACTAAAGGAGCCGATGGTTCGATTTTCCCGGCAATAGCTGTTCTATTTTTCGTAATTGTATTTGTTGTCTCAATGATTTCAAAAAAGGGTGGTGGCACAACCAACCTTGGTGGAGGTAACAAAAGAGGTCCAAGCGCACTGGATTTGCTTTTACTTGGTTCAATTCTCTCATCAGCCGGAAGAGGACGCTCAGGCGGATTCGGAGGCGGAGGATTTGGCGGAGGCGGATTCGGAGGCGGAGGTTTCGGAGGATTTGGCGGAGGTGGATTTGGTGGAGGCGGTGCCGGAGGAAGTTGGTAAAAAGCCCCCGGAAATGCCATTTATTCAATATTCCAAACACCCATAGCTGTCTCAAGCTTTACAAGAGCCATTGACTTATCATATATTACAGAATACAGCGAGTGTAAAATTTCGTCGTAACTTCTTTGTGCGTCCAGCACTTCAATAAGATGTATATCACCATTATTGTACTCATTTCGCTTCTCATCCAATACCTCTTTAGCTGTTTTGACAATACCTGCCGTTAAGAATTTTAATTTCTTATCAGTTGCCATATACTCATTGAAAGCATTTATTACTTCAGATGTAACCTCTCTCTCTGCCTGAAGGTACCTTAGCTCTGCCTGTTTTCTTCTGACTTCGGCAGATTGAATTTCGCCCCTGGCCCTGTTGAACAAAGGTATCGGGAAGGAGACTCCCAACTCAATTCCTCCATGCCTTGGTGCCGGAGCCAATTCGTTCTTTACCTCAGAATTAAAACCATAGCCCAGGAAAATATCAAACTCAGGAATTCTCTCTTTTTTTGCAGCTATAACAGATAACTTTGACACATCTATCTCTTTTTTTGCAGCCTGTATATCAGCTCTTCTGGTAACTGCTGTTTGTATTATCTCGCTTAAATTAAAAACCTTAGAGTTCCATATGTTTTTGGTTTCGGGGATATAAATTGTATCTTTTACTCCTGTTCCCAAATATATTGAGATATTCTGATAAAGCTGAGTTAATAACAGCTCCATGTCAATTATATCACTGTACAGAAGACCTGACTCTACCCTGCTTTGCATGGCATCTAAATCTTTTACGATATTGCCCTCTCTTCTTATACTATCGCTTATCATCATCTTAACCTGGTCATGATAGCTGTTTTTTCTAATTTCAATAATCTGACGTTGCTTAACGGCCTCAAGCCATGTTAAGACAGCATCTCCTCTCAATTTTCTCATGAAGTCAGTTAGCAGTATTTCGTTAAGCTCCTTCTCACTTTTGGCAACATTTATTGCCGCAGTTCTTCTTCCCGGAGAGAAAGTCTTTCCAATTTCAACCATTGCCCCCTGACCCATCTGCATATTGTTAAACTCATTGGTATAGTAACCTAACGAAATATATGGGTTGCTAAAAACTGAAGCTGAAATTATCTCTGCATCAGATATCTCCATATTTAACCTCTCAGCGGCATATTCGATATTGTTTTTTCTTACTCTTTCAAGGTATTCGTTAAGCGTCAGCTGTACATATACCTGGCCCGATAGCGGGATGGCTATTGCAAAAGCGAACAAAATAGTCAATAGTCTCTTATTCATAATCGGTTAATTTTAGTTTTATCAATTATTTTTTGACAATTACTGTTGTCTTTTCCTACTAGTATGGAGGGTTATTTTTTTTAAGACCGGGAAAAATATCAAGCACCACAATCTCAGACTGAGTGCCTATTCTGATTTTTGGACCCCAAATTCCTGCTCCGGAAGTGACATAAAAGTGGGTATTTCCCCTCTTCATATATCCGTAGGCAAGTTCGTACATTCTGTCTACAATAAGGTTTCCGGGCCAGAACTGACCATAATGCGTGTGACCGGACAGCTGAATATCAACACCTTCTCTTACGCTTTCATCAAGATTATAGGGTTGGTGGTCAAGTAAAATTATGGGCATCTCACGGCTTACATTGGTTAGAAGTTGATTCAGGCTCTTTCTTTTTGGATTTGTTCTATCGTCCCTGCCGGCAATTTGCAAAACACCTCCAATTGTTATAACAGAATCAAGCAGAACGGTTATACCACTGTCGTTTAGGTGATTAAAAATATCATCTCTCTCTCCACCGTAGAACTCATGATTCCCGCTGACCGCATAGATCCCATAGGTGGTTTTAATTTCACCAAGCAATTCTGCAAGCCTCCACTCCTTAAGAGGTTTAAGACTTCTGTCAGTTATATCTCCTGCAATAAGCAGCAGATCGGGCTTCTCTTTCTCAATCATCTTTGAAATTCGCATCACCTCTCTCTCTCTGATATATGAACTTAAATGAAGATCACTTATCAAAACTGCACGTATTTTCTCTTTTGGAAAATGTTTATCAGTAGTAATCTCTATTTTAACTGTTCTGATATTGTTAAAATTCAGGTTTCCGTATATAAGCAGAGAAACAACAGCTAATACCGAAATTGTAGCTGTTGCCGTTTTTACAAACGCATAGTTACTCTTGATAAAAAAAGGATAGATATCAAAAAAGTGATTAAACACTCTTATGATATCAATACTCAAAGAGATTAAAGCAAAGTAAATTACTGCGACAATCCAAGTATAGCCTGCTGAGTTGGCAACAGCAGCTAAATATTCAGGAATATTCTCTCCCAATATCATCCGTACCATAAAAAGTGCGGTCAATATCCAGAAAAAACCCGAATAGGTAATTTTAAGCCAAATATTTTGAGGAAGTACCTGAAGTCCTCTGATGTAAACATAGCTGTTAAGGGAAATATAGACCCCAAGTACCAGCAAAAAAAATATCCATTTCATATATAAGTAACAAATTTAACACTTATCTTTAAGCCTTTGTTTAGAAAAACTGTTAAAAAAGTGGAAAACAGAACAAAAATCGCAAAAAAAGTAACTTTAGTCGGTTTTTTTGTCAATCTGGCATTAACAACAGCCAAGTTGCTTGCCGGTATTCTGGGCAAAAGCTCGGCAATGATTGCAGACGGGGTTCACTCACTTTCTGACTTTACAACCGATATTGTGGTTATTGCTTTTGTAAACATATCCGGCCAGGATAGCGATCACAACCACCGATACGGTCACGGCAAATTTGAAACATTTGCTACGCTCATAATTTCACTTGTACTGTTTGGAGTCGGTCTTGGAATCTTAATAAATGGTGCAGAAAACATTATTGCGGCACTTGATGGAAAAATGCTGGATAAACCAGGTATGATTGCATTTTGGGCAGCAATTTTGTCAATAATTTCAAAAGAGATTCTTTTTAAGTACACCATAAAAAAGGGCAAAGAGATTAATAGTGATGCCGTTATAGCAAATGGATGGCACCATAGGTCTGATGCATTTTCGTCTCTGGGTACTGCTTTGGGTATTGGGGGCGCAATTTTCCTTGGTGATTCATGGAGAATACTTGACCCTATAGCCGGAGTGCTTGTCAGTTTTTTCATTATGAAGGTAGCAATCGACCTAGGTTTACCAAGCGTAAAAGAGCTGCTTGAATCATCGCTTGACAGTGATATTGTAGATGAAATTGAGGCAATTATTACAAATCATCCTGAAGTTCAACTCTATCACCATCTTAAAACCAGAAAAATAGGCAGTATCTATGCCATAGATGTTCATGTTAAATTAGACAGAAACATGACATTTGTCAGGTCTCACGATGTTGCTACCGAAATTGAAAGGGAGCTGAGAAAACGTTTTGGTAAAGGCACTCAGATAAGCATTCATACCGAACCCATCTGAGTACCCTGTTAACATCCTAAAGTAATCCTCTGAAAAAGTCGTTGCCCTTATCATCAACCAATATGAAGGCAGGGAAGTTTTCTACTTCAATTTTCCAGATAGCCTCCATACCCAGCTCCGGATACTCCAGAAGTTCTACTTTTTTAATATTTTCCTGTGCAAGAATCGCAGCCGGGCCGCCAATGCTGCCAAGATAGAATCCCTTATACCTGTTACATGCATCAGTAACCTGTTGGCTTCTGTTCCCTTTGGCAATCATAATCTTGCTACCCCCTTTGCTTTGGAATAACTCTACATAGGAGTCCATTCTTCCTGCAGTGGTAGGCCCGAATGAACCGCTTGCATAACCGGTTGGTGTTTTGGCGGGACCGGCATAGTAAACCGGATGGTCTTTAATATACTGCGGCAGATCTTCTCCGGCATCAAGTCTCTCTTTTAGTTTAGCATGAGCAGCATCTCTAGCCACCACGATGGTTCCGGAAAGGAGCAGAAATGTAGATACAGGATGTTTCGACAATTCTCCCAAAACCTCATCCATTGGTCTGTTAAGATTTATCTTTACCCCTCCCTGATGTGTTGCATTTGGAGCCATAAATTTTTCAGGAATCAGTCTTGACGGATTTGCATCAAGTGTCTCAAGCCAGATTCCCTCTTTATTGATCTTTGCCTTAATGTTTCTGTCTGCACTGCAGGATACTCCCATACCGACAGGACACGATGCACCGTGTCTTGGTAGTCTGATTACCCTTATGTCATGTGCAAAGTACTTTCCTCCAAACTGAGCTCCAATTCCAAGTGAGTTGGCAGCTTTAAGTAGTTTTGCCTCCATCTCAAGATCGCGGAAAGCGTGCCCCTCTTCTCCCCCTTTAACCGGCAGTTCGTCAAGATATTTTGCAGATGCCAGCTTAACTGTTTTCATACATTGCTCTGCAGAGGTTCCCCCTATTACAAAAGCAATATGGTACGGAGGACATGCTGAAGTTCCAAACAGTTTCATCTTTTCGGTAAGGTATTTTTCAAGCGACTCCGGGTTTAAGAGTGCTTTGGTCTCCTGAAAAAGATAACTCTTGTTTGCAGAACCTCCGCCCTTGGCAACAAAGAGAAACTTGTACTCATCACCGTCGGTTGCGTAAATATCTATCTGAGCAGGCAAGTTGTTGCCTGAATTTTTTTCGGTATACATATCAAATGCAATTGTCTGGGAGTATCTAAGGTTGTCCTTAGTATATGTGTCATACACCCCGTATGATAGAGCCTCTTCGTCACCTCCGCCTGTGAATACAAATTGTCCCTTTTTGGCAACAATTGTTGCTGTTCCTGTGTCCTGGCAGAACGGAAGTACCCCTTTGGAAGAGATATGTGCATTCAGAAGCATTGTAAGTGCTACTGCTCTGTCATTGACACTCGCCTCAGGGTCACTTAATATTTTGGCTACCATTTCGTTATGTTCCGGACGAAGCATAAAAGCAATGTCATGCATAGCTTTGGCTGATAAAAGCCTCAGTCCGCGCGAATCAACTTTAAGCATCTCCCTCCCTTCGAAAATGGCCGTAGATACAAAATCCTTTGTTAACAGATGATAATCTGTCTTGTCTTTTCCCAATGGGAACATTTCGTGAAATTTAAATTCCATCTCTCTCTCTTTTTAGCATCATGCGTGCGTGTTCTGCATCAGAAATGCACGCATAAAATCGTTAATATCTCCGTCAAGAACTGCCTGAGTGTCTGAAGTTTCGCAGTCGGTTCTAAGGTCTTTTACAAGCTTATAGGGGTGAAGCACATAACTTCTGATCTGTGATCCCCATTCAATTTTCAGTTTCTTACCCTCCAACTCTGCCTCCTTCTCTCTCCTCTTTCTCAACTCCAGTTCATAGAGGTGTGATTTGAGTATCCTTAAGGCGTTTTGGCGATTATCCAACTGGGACCGGCTCTCAGTATTTTCTACGGAAATGCCTGTTGGAAGGTGTTTTACCCTTACTCCTGTTTCAACCTTGTTTACATTTTGTCCCCCGGCTCCACCCGAACGGAATGTATCCCATTCTATATCAGCCGGACTTATCTCTATTTCAATTGTATCATCTACTGCCGGATATACAAAAACAGACGAAAAAGTTGTTTGTCTCTTACCCTGCGCATTAAATGGTGATATTCTTACCAGGCGATGAACACCGCTCTCTGCTCTGAGGTATCCATAGGCAAAATCACCCTCGAACTCAACAGTTACCGATTTAACTCCAGCCTCCTCTCCCTCAATCATGTCATAAATATGCACCTTGTAACCATTTCTCTCACCCCACCTTACATACATCCTCATAAGCATCAACGACCAGTCATTGCTCTCTGTACCACCGGCTCCTGAATTAATCTTAAGAATTGCCCCAAGATTATCTCCCTCTCCGCCCAACATACTTCTTAGTTCGAGCTTCTCAACTGCCTTTTCAAGCTGCTTAAAGCCCTCTTCTACGTCATTGTCAGCTTCCGGATCCTCTTTGGCAAACTCAATAAGCACCTCAAGGTCCCGGTTAAGAGACTCTATCTCGTCAAAACTTTTTACCCAGAACTTTATTGAAGATACTTTTTTGAGATATTTTTCTGCCTCTGAGGGATTATTCCAAAAGCCGCTCTCCTGAGTTTTAAGCTCAGACTCCTTTAAATTTTCTCTCTTTTTATCGATGTCAAAGAGACCTCCCCAGCGCCGTTATCCGCTGACGGATCTCTTTGTATTGATCCGTATTTATCATTTCTTAATTATTTATTTCTGTAACAAAGTTAGCCATTAATTTGTTTACCTGAGAGATTACCGAACCATAGTCAAAACCTCTTGAAATACCGAATCTTACAAGTTTTGTCTTAACCTTAAGCTTGTTAGTCTCTTTTTCGAGAGTTTTGTACTTTTTTGAGAGAATGTCGTTCAGCTTTTCAGTTGTACTCTCTCCGGAGATCTCTTCCAGTGCTCTTTTTATTAGCTCCTCCTCAATTTTTTTTGCTCTTAACGCCCAGGCAATCTTTGCCGGGCCCCAACCAGATAGCGATGATTTATCCTTTGTGAATGCACTGGCATATCGTTCATGATTCAAAAAACCATCTTCTTCGAGAGAGGTTATTATCTCATTTAGCTCTTTTTCTGTAAGGTCAAAACGTTTGATCCTTGATGCAATATCTTCCCTGCAGAGCTCCCTGCCCGAGCAGGCTCTCTGAACTGTCCATAGTGCTCTTTTTAACCTATCTTCCAATTAATTAATAACTAAAAATTATTCTGCTATAAGAGAATCTACAAATGATGTAAATTCAGTTACAAAATTGCGGTAATGAACTCCTGTTCCCGGACCTGTAAAGCCGGAGTGAATTTTTCGAACTTTACCTTTTTTGTCAATAATAAGTGATGTTGGAAAGGCTCTGAAATTATCAAGTTCGGGCAGCGCTACCTTGACATTGGCGGGAGTATGGCCGGTAATGAGAACAGGGTAAGTAATACCTGCTACATTAACCAATTTCATAGCCTCTTTCTTTGCCGTTTCAAAATCATCTGATCTTTCAAATGACAAACAAATTACCTCCATGTGTGCTGAATACTTTTCCAGCATCTCCATAAGGAACCGACTTTCATCAAGACAGTTGGGACACCATGATCCGCTTATCTGAACTACTGTAATCTTATCTTTAAATCTCTCATCAGAGAGACTTACAGGATTACCGTCAGTATCAGGAAATGTAAAACCGAGTGATGTATATCCCTTTTTAAGCCCTGTTACTGAATAGGCATCAGGCAGCGCTGCACTTTCATTTCTGAATCCTGTTCCCTCTTCAACAGTGCTGAATCCCGAGTGCATTTTTATGTTACGAAGAGTGTCACCATCAATGTCTGCAACAAACAATCTGATAAAACCTCCATCAAAACATGACATCATTAATTTTCCATCTTTATTTACAACTCCTTCAAAAAAACGATAGTCTCCTGAAGGTGAAAGAAACGAGCCTGTTACTCTGTCTTCATTCTCTTCAAACTCGCCAATAAGTTCCTTCTCGCCTAACGTAATTTGCCATCTGCCGGCGGCAACTCCCTTAATTGAGTGTACCTCTTTGAATCTGGCTGAATTGTTTGATTCTGCTTTGAATGGCATCGTATAGGCACTCCTGATTAAATTACCCTGCATCCCGTTTTTTGTTAAAAGTATTTTAAAGCTTGAGCTGAAAAGTGGCATGTTAACAAAAAGTGAATCGTCTGTTACTTTTATATCCTTTACCTCATATCTGTAATCGCCGGTAATTATATCAAAAATTGTGTCATTTTCTGCCATTCTAACCTCAAAAACAAATGGTATTTCAACAGAGTCTTGTGTCATCAGAGATGCTCTCCAAATTCCTTGTGTGAGCTTGGGAGCAGACTCTTTACATGAGAGTAGTGCCATTGAGGCAATGATTGTCAAATAGAGTACTCTTTTCATAATCGCATTATTTATTTTTTGATTTATTTGTTTATTTTCTCTCTTAACCTGAGGATCATTCTTATAAGCTCTCCTACCCATAATACAACCGATGTACCTCCAATCACCTTTATCCATTCTTCGAATGAAAGAGGAACGGTTCTGAATACCTCTCCGGCGAATTGAACTATTAGAACCTGACCGGTCAGTATTAAAAACGCAACCACTAAAAATCCTTTGCTTGATTTAAGATTAATGAATGCCGATTTTGTTGAACCGTGTGCCTTTGCATTGAACAGATTCCAGAACTGCAGCATAACAAAAATGGTGAAATAGAGTGAAAGATTGTATCTTGAAATCTGGCCGTTTTCACCTGTAAAGAGGTATAGTAAAGTAAGCATTGCCAAGGTGAAAAATGCACCGGTAAACAAAATGTTCACCCTCATAGCCGGAGTCACAATGAATGAACCCGGGGCTCTTGGTTTGCTTTTCATAACACTCTGCTCGGGAGGAAGCGACGCCAGTGCTCCTGCTGCAAATGTGTCCATAATCAGATTTACCCAAAGCATCTGAGTGATCGTTAACGGTAGTTCGTGTCCGAATATTGATCCGAGAAGTACAATTATAAGAGCCGTAAAATTAATGGTAAGCTGAAATATTATAAATCTTTGGATGTTTTTGTAGAGAGATCTGCCCCATAATACCGCTGATACTATTGAAGCAAAAGAGTCGTCAATAAGGGTAATATCACTTGCCTCTTTTGCAACTGATGTGCCGGATCCCATTGACAGACCAACATGTGCATAGTTTAGTGCAGGTGCGTCATTCGTTCCATCTCCGGTTACTGCTACCACCTCTCCTGCTCTCTGCAATAACCTCACAAATCGCTCTTTATCAGATGGCCTGGCACGACACATAACTTTTATTGTATCCTTCAGTTCCAGAATCTGACTATCGCTCATCTTAGAAAAACCATCCCCGGTAATTACCTCATATTCATTTTCATCAAGAGAGACAATCCCAATTCTTCTCGCAATCTCTCTTGCTGTACCCATTGTGTCTCCTGTAACCATTTTAACTTTTATTCCGGCAGTGATACATCGTGCAACAGCATCATGCACATCGGCTCTTAGAGGATCTGATATCGCAACGATTCCCAAATATTCCAACCCATTTTTCGATACCAATGCTTCAACATCGGAAAGATTTTCACCGCTTTCAACTAATCTGTAACCAAAGCCCAGAGTTCTCATTGCTTTTGACTGAAACCCTGCAAGTCTCTCTCTGGCTGTTTCGGGATAGTTATCAGTGAATCCCGCCAATATTTCAGGAGCTCCTTTAACATATAAGACATTGGCTCCAAGCGCTTTACTAAATGCAACCGTTGCCATGTATTTTCTCTCAGTAGAAAATGTCAACTGACTTAATATTAAAGACTCCTCTCTTAAAGTAAGATAGTTTGAGGCTCTCTCCTGCATCCATATAAGAAGTGCTGCTTCTGTTGGGTTTCCCAGACTCTTAATATTTTTGATATCTGTCAGATCAAGGTGTGCTGTTGAGTTAAGGGCAATACTTTCATAAACCAATGCGCTTTGACCTTCGAAATACTCCTCAGCAACCCTCATCTGATTCATAGTGAGTGTCCCTGTTTTGTCTGTGCATATTACTGTAGCTGCACCAACTGTCTCGGTGGCGTGCATCTTGCGTACAAGATTATTGCTGGCAAGCATTTTCCTCATACTCATGGCAAGTGCGAGTGTTACTGCCATTGGCAGCCCCTCGGGTACCGCAACAACAATTAAAGTAACCGAGACCATGAAGTATCTGAGTAATCTCACTGCAACCTCACTGCCTATCCATGATTCTGCCGAAAAAGGATTGTATCCTACAATATAGGAAAGTGCAAATATTGCAGCAGTTAAAATCAGTCCTGCATTAAGCCAGAATTTCCAGCTTTTGGTTGTGAAAAAATCCGGTACTTTCAAATTGAGTCCAAGAAGGTCAAATCCATCTTCCAGAATTGGCATCCAGAATTTGGACATTGCCACAAAACCTCCGGCCATTACGGCAGTAATCGTATAAATATTTGAGTATGAGAGCTGAATGCTTCCAAATATTATATCCTTTGCGAAGAGAATTGCAAAAACAAATACAGAAAGTGTAAATCCTGCAAAACCAATAAACTTTGCGAGTTGCTCTAGCTGGCTGTTCAGAGGAGTTGGTTCGTTAGTTACCTCTGCAGATTTACGGGCTACTTTTCCATATTCTGTAGAATCTCCCACTGCAGAGACCTCGTAAACACAATATCCTTCCAGAATTGTTGTCCCCTTTAACAGCATATGAAAAGGATAGGTTGACTCCCTTCCTGTAAATGAGTCCGGCATACCCTTTCTTGTCATTGGTTCTCCAGTAAGAGTAGATTCATTTACAGAGAGTGAGAGAGCCTCCTTAAGATAACCGTCAGCAGGAATCTCATCTCCTGTCTCCAGAATTACAATATCTCCCTTTACTATATCTCTTTTTGTGATCTCTGTAACAAGACCATCCCGTATAACTTTAACGGGTGTTTGGTCATTTACCTTATTAAGAATCTCAAACTTTTTACCGGCATCTACTTCGAACCAAAAGGCAATTCCTGTTGCCAGAGCAATTGCAAATATTATCCCGAGAGTTTCAATTGTCTCTCCTGTCTTTAAGGACATTACAAATGAGAGAAGAGCTGCTATCAGTAAAATTCTGATAATAGGATCGGAAAACTTTCGAATAAAGAGTCTCCACAGAGGAGTTCTCTCAGGAGGAGTCAGAACATTACTCCCGTACAATCTTCTGCTCTCCTCAACCTGGAGAGATGTAAGCCCGGTATGTTTTGCTTCTGATTTGTTCGCCATATTAATTCATCTGACTTTTGCTGCTTAACATTCCACATGCTGCCAGGATATCCTCTCCTCTGGAAGCACGAATGGTTGTCATTATTCCTGCAGCATTGAGCCGATTCCTAAAGTTTTCAATAATAAGATCGGGTGAGCTTTTCAAAGAAAAGTCGGGAATCTGGTGAAACCTGATAAGATTGACCCGGCACTCAAGCCCCTTAAGCATTCTAGTTAGAGCATCGGCATGTCTCTTTGTATCATTCCACCCCGAAAACATTATATACTCAAAGCTGACTCTGCGTTGTCCGGTAAAGTCGTAACTTTTTATAAGAGAAATGATTTCATCAAGTGGCCATGCTTTTTGCACAGGCATTAACTCTGCCCTTTCATTATCATAGGGATTATGTAACGATAAAGCAAGATGGCATTTTGATCTGTCCAGAAATGATTTTAACGCAGCAGGCACACCTATGGTAGAGACTGTTATCCTCTTTGGACTCCAGCCAAATCCCCAATCCGCAGTCATAATCTCTGTACTTTTAAGCACATTCTCAATGTTATCCATCGGCTCACCCATTCCCATATAAACTATGTTGGTGAGGTTTTCAGCCTCATCTACATTCATAATTTGAGATATTATTTCACCTGTTGACAAGTGCCCCTTGAACCCCATTCTTCCTGTCATGCAAAAGAGACATCCCATTTTGCAACCCGACTGAGACGATATACAAAGTGTAGATCTTTCTTCGTCAGGAATCATTACAGCCTCTATGGGTGCTGAACTAAATGAGGGAAACAGGTATTTTTTTGTTCCGTCTTTAGAGAGGGTTCTCTTAGACGGAGCAAAACCCCCAACCTCGTATGTACTTGACAGAGCATCTCTGGCAGATGCCGAAAGATTTGTCATAAGAGCAATTTCACTAACCCTTTTTTTATAGATCCAGTCAGAAATCTGCTTTGCCGTAAATGAGGGAAGAGACAGACTTTCAGTTATTAATTTCAGTTCAGGAAGTGTGTTCCCGAGTAACCATTTTTTCATTCTGCAAATTTACAGAAATTGAAAATCATTTGCTATTTTTGCAGTAATTAAAACAAAAACATTATGGCAAAGGAGAGTGAAGTAATTAAAAAAGGTGCTGAAATCAGTTCCGAAAAGTTAAAGGCATTACAGGCCACTTTGGACAAGATCGAGAAAGACTACGGAAAAGGCACCGTAATGAAGTTGGGAGAGCAGCCAAAATGGGAGGTCTCTACTATTCAGTCAGGGTCAATCAGTCTTGACCACGCATTGGGAATAGGCGGTTACCCAAGAGGTAGGGTTGTAGAAATTTACGGTCCGGAATCAAGTGGTAAAACAACACTTGCAATTCATGCAGTAGCAGAGGCTCAAAAAAGCGGAGGTATTGCTGCGATTATTGATGCAGAGCACGCATTCGACAGAACATACGCTAAAAATCTAGGTGTTAATGTTGATACTCTGCTTATTTCTCAGCCAGACAACGGCGAACAGGCTTTGGAGATTACCGATGCTTTGATAAGAAGTGGGGCAATTGACATTATTGTAATTGACTCGGTTGCGGCACTGACTCCAAAAGCAGAGATTGAGGGAGAGATGGGTGACTCAAAAATGGGTCTTCAGGCAAGACTGATGAGTCAGGCTCTTCGTAAACTCACTGCAAATATAAGCAAGACAAATACTTGCTGTATTTTCATTAACCAGCTTAGGGATAAAATCGGAGTTATGTTCGGAAATCCCGAAACCACAACCGGTGGTAATGCTCTAAAATTTTATGCCTCAGTGAGGGTGGATGTGAGAAGAATAACCCAGCTTAAAGATGGTGATGAAGCAACCGGTAACAGGGTTAGAGCAAAAATTGTGAAAAACAAGCTTGCCCCTCCATTCAGAAAAGCTGAATTTGATATCGTATTTGGAGAGGGCATCTCAAAAATTGGAGAGATCATTGACCTGGGCGTTGACTTTGGAATAGTTAAGAAGAGCGGTTCATGGTTCAGTTACGGTGAAACCCGCCTGGGACAGGGAAGGGATGCTGTTAAACAGATAATTTTAGATAACCCTGCTCTAATGGAAGAGATTGAGCAGCAGATTAGGGTTAAACTGCTCGAAGTTAACGAATAAATTTGTTCTTATTAAATGGAAATTGTACTTAGCGGAATCCGCTCTACAGGTCACCTGCACCTTGGCAACTACTACGGTGCTCTTAGAAATTACATAAAAATGCAGGACAACTATGACTGTTTTTTCTTCATAGCTGACTTGCACTCTCTGACAACACATCCCCACCCAGATGACTTTCATTCCGGGGTAAGGACAATTCTTGCAGAGTACCTTGCTTCGGGACTTGATCCCGATAAATCTGCGATATTTGTTCAGAGTGATGTTCCCGAAATATCTGAGTTGTACGTTCTGCTAAACATGATATCATACAAGGGAGAGCTTGAGAGAACAACCTCCTTCAAAGACAAGGTAAGACAGAACCCTGACAATGTAAATGCAGGTCTGCTCACCTATCCTGTTCTTATGGCTGCCGACATTTTAATACACAGGGCCAATTTAGTTCCAGTGGGTAAAGATCAGGAGCAACACCTTGAGTTTGCGAGGGTTCTTGCAAGAAGATTTAACTCGTTCTATAACTGTGAAGTATTTCCCGAACCAAAAGCTTTCAATTTCGGAGATGATCTTGTTAAGGTTCCGGGTCTTGACGGTAGTGGAAAGATGGGTAAAAGTGAAGGAAACGGAGTTTATCTGTGTGATGAAGAATCAACAATCAGAAAGAAGGTAATGAAGGCAGTGACCGATGCCGGCCCTACAGAACCTAACAGCCCGATGCCCGAAGCAGTAGCTAATCTTTTTACACTTCTTGGTATTGTATCTACACAAGATACTGTAGATCACTTTAAAGAGAGTTACAACAACTGTACTATCAGATACGGTGACCTTAAAAAACAGCTTGCAGAGGATATTTGCAAACAAACTTTGCCAATAAAGGCAAAAATTGAACAGATTTACAACGACGAAGAGTTTCTTAAACGAGTTGTAAAAAGGGGTACAGAGCGAGCAAGAGAGAGTGCTGTTGCGACTCTTAGAGAGGTAAGGAAAGCTGTGGGGTTCAGGAGCTTCCTTGGATTTGATGATAAGTAAGGACACTATAGACAAAATACTGGATACGGCACAAATCGAAGATGTTATCGGTGATTTTGTGGCGTTGAGAAGAAGGGGGGCAAACTTTACAGCTTGCTGCCCTTTTCATCATGAAAAGACCCCTTCCTTTTCGGTATCCCCTTCTAAAGGAATCTTTAAGTGCTTCGGTTGCGGCAAAGCAGGCAACGTTGTAAATTTCGTAATGGAGCATGAACAGCTCGGTTATGTAGATGCTCTCAAGTTCCTTGGAAGAAAGTATGGTATTGAGGTTGCAGACAGGGAAGAGACAAAGCAGGAGGCAGACAACCGCTTGAAAAGCGAGTCCCTGATGGCAGTATCCCAGTATGCTCAGGAGTTCTACACAAATGTTCTCTGGAATACTGATCAGGGAAAATCGATAGGTCTGGGCTATTTCAAGGATAGAGGTTTCAGCGAGGAGACTGTTAAAAAATTTATGCTTGGCTGGGCACCGGGAGGTAAGGACAACATGAGTAAAGCTGCCCAGAAGGCCGGCTACAAAAAAGAGTTTCTGATTGGTTCAGGGCTGTCGGTTGAGAGAGAGAGCGACGGTGAACTTAATGATAGGTTTTACGAAAGGGCCATGTTCCCGATTCACTCAATTTCGGGCAGGGTTATAGCTTTCGGAGGGAGAACTCTTCGCAGTGATAAAAATATAGCAAAGTACATAAACTCTCCCGAAACCGAAATCTATGTAAAAAGTCGTACTCTTTACGGTATTTTCTTTGCAAAAAGCGCAATAACAAAACTACAGAAGTGTTATTTGGTTGAGGGTTATACCGATGTTGTATCATTTCACCAAAGTGGAGTAGAAAATGTTGTCGCATCAAGCGGAACCTCCCTGACTATTGAACAGATTCGCCTTATAAAGAGGTTTTCACCCGAAGTAACCGTGCTTTATGACGGTGATGCTGCGGGTATAAAGGCATCTCTTCGCGGAATTGATATGATTCTGGAAGAGGGGCTAAGGGTAAAGGTGGTCCTTTTCCCCGATGGAGAAGACCCTGATTCGTATGCAAGAAAGTTTGGTCCCGAAAAATTAAAAAGTTTCCTACAGGAGGCCGAAGAGGACTTTATTGAGTTCAAAACCAGATTACTCTCTTCAGAAACTAAAAAGGATCCGGTCAAGAGGGCTCAGTTAATATCCGAAATAGTGGCAAGTATTGCCGTTATACCGGATGCCATTTCAAGAGCAGTTTATATTGAGGAGTGCTCAACTCGTCTGAATATTTCTGAGGAGATATTATCTACAGAGGTAAAAAAGCTTCGAAGGAAAAGACAATACGGAGCATATTCAAATACTCCCGATGAGTATTACGAACCCGGAGTTCCCAAATATTTTCCCCCTCTTGAAACAGGAGAGCGTCTTCCGCAATTTATTACCAACACATACTGTGAGCCTGCCGAAAGAGAGCTTCTCTACTACCTGATTAAATTCGGAGAGCACCCACTGTATGGTACAGACGACCAAAACCCTATATCTGTAACAGTCTCTCAATTTGTTCTTAGTGAACTTCAAACCGATGACCTTGAATTACAAAACCTTGTATATAAAAGCATCTTTGACGAATATTTCCAAATAAAGGACAGAGGGCAGGCAGAGGTTCAGAAGCATTTTTTAAACCATGAAAATCAAGAATTTGTAAAAGTGGTGCTCGACCTGCTGCATCAGGAGCACAGCCTCACAATAAAGCAGTTCGTTGCAGAGATTCCACCCGAGGAGCACCTACTCTCTACCGTGGTGCCCAAATCTATACTGATATACAAGGCAAAAATTACTGCTATTGCCTATCATAATCTTTGTGAGCACCTTGCCGAAGCAGAGAAGGATAAAAACATAGAAGAGCGAAACCGCTATATGCAGCAGATACAGATCCTTATGCAGATTCGCAACTCTTTTGCCAAAGAGCTCAAAAGGCTTACCATTTAACATTTTTTATATCTTTGTCGCCTAAAATTTCATAAGATGGACAGTACCTATAAACGACACCTCATAACTGCAGCTCTCCCCTACGCAAATGGAGCCGTACACATTGGCCACCTGGCAGGAGTTTATATCCCTGCCGATGTCTACTCAAGATATCTGCGAATGCGAGGTCGGGATGTACGTTTTATTTGTGGTTCAGACGAACATGGAGTTCCAATTACAATTAAGGCAAGGCAGCAAAACTGCACTCCTCAGGAGATAGTCGACAAATATCATCTTATCATAAAAGACTCATTTGAGAGACTAGGCATAAGCTTTGACATATACTCAAGAACAAGTTCACAAATTCACCATAAAACAGCATCTGACTTCTTCAGAAAATTGTATGAAGAGGGCAAGTTTATTGAGAAAGAGAGCGAGCAGTACTATGACGAGGAGGCAAAGCACTTTCTGGCTGACAGGTACATTACAGGTACTTGCCCAAAATGTTTTGCTGAGAATGCTTATGGAGATCAGTGTGAGAAGTGCGGAAGCACGCTCAGCCCCACAGAGCTGATTAATCCGAAATCTACCCTGAGCGGAAACACACCGGTAATGAAAAAGACATCACACTGGTATCTTCCGTTGGATCAATATGAGCCATGGCTTAAAGAGTGGATACTTGAGGGACATAAAGAGTGGAAGGTGAATGTTTACGGCCAGTGCAAGTCTTGGATTGACGGAGGTCTTCAGCCAAGGGCGGTAAGTCGTGATCTGGACTGGGGAGTTCCTGTTCCGGTAGAGGGGGCAGAGGGTAAGGTTCTGTATGTTTGGTTTGATGCACCTATCGGATATATCTCAAACACAATTGAACTTATGCCAAATGATTGGGAACTTTGGTGGAAAAACGAAGAGACCAAGCTGGTACACTTTATCGGGAAAGACAATATCGTATTTCACTGCATAGTTTTCCCAGCAATGTTAAAAGCACACGGTGACGGATATATCCTCCCCGAAAATGTTCCTGCCAATGAATTCCTAAATCTTGAGGGAAACAAAATATCAACCTCCCGTAACTGGGCTGTTTGGCTCCATGAGTATCTTGATGAGTTCCCGGGTCAGGAGGATGTTCTAAGGTATGTACTATGTGCAAATGCACCTGAAACGAAGGACAATGACTTTACATGGAAAGATTTCCAGACCAGAAATAACAGTGAGCTTGTAGGCATTTTCGGAAATTTTGTAAACCGCGCTGTTGTTCTTACCCACAAATATTTCGAGGGCGAGGTTCCAGCCCCTGTTAAGAATGAACCATTGGACGAAGAGACTCTTGCACAGATTCCTCAGATAAAGAAGAATATTGAGGATAGTCTTGAGAACTACCGCTTTCGCGATGCTCTCAAAGAGGCGATGAATCTGGCACGTCTTGGTAACAAATACCTCACCGAAACTGAGCCTTGGAAAGTTGTCAAAACAGACATAGAGAGAGTTGCATCAATCCTGAACGTATCACTTCAGATATGTGCCAACCTCGCCATTGCTTTTGAACCGTTTATGCCTCACACCACTAAAAAACTGCGTTACATTTTAAATATGAAAAGTAGCCAATGGGAGGAGTTTGGCCTTGAGTCAATTTTGCACCCGGGACACAAAATCAATGAAGCAAGATTGCTCTTCGATAAGATTGAGGACACCGCAATAGAGTTTCAAATTGCCAAACTGGAAGCGACAAAAGAGAGCAATCAGGAGAGTTCACAAACAGAGGCATCAGCAGGAGTATCATCAGAGGAATTGACCGCTAAGCAGGAACTTGCTCCTCTTAAAGATGAATGCACCTACGACGAATTCATGAAAATGGATATTCGAACTGCAACAGTTCTTGAGGCAGAGAGAGTCCCTAAAACGGATAAACTACTTAAACTGACTATTGACACCGGATTAGACACCCGTACAATTGTATCGGGAATCGCTGAATACTATTCACCAGAAGAGATGGTTGGCAAACAGATTTGCATACTTGCAAACCTTGCGCCCCGTAAAATAAAGGGTATCGAATCAAACGGGATGATTCTTATGGCCAAGGAAGAGAACGGTAAAATGCGCATAATTACACCCGAAGAGCGCCTTGGTAACGGAAGCGGCATAAGCTGATTTTCACCCACCCGTTTTGAGATCACAAGCAGAGAGCCCGGTATTTAACCGGGCTCTCTGCTTTTATAATTAATATTAACCAGTCAAAATATAAGGATTCTCTTCTGATGAGCAACCCTGTTTACATCCCACTTTATTATCTTGCTTACAAAACTTTTAATCACACGTAATTACCGCTAATTAGCACGGAGAATCTCCAATTCATCCTTACTATATAACAACCACTCCCAGAATGGCCTCATTTCATCTTTGAAAATAAAGAGCAGGGCTACAATAACAATTATCATGAAGATCGTTGCGAGAATTAAAACAAACCGCTTAACGAATTTTGAGCTCTTCTCACTCTTCTGTACCATCTCTGCCTTCTTTACTTTCTCATCATTTGCATCATTTGCATCATTTTCAACTATCTCAACCTTTTCAGCCTTTTCGGCCTTTTCAACCTTCTTTCCTTTCACTACATTCCCTACGTTCGCTCCCTTTACTCCCTCCGCTTCCATTTCACTTACTGCTACGAGCTTCTCCTTATCTGCTAAAGTAGTTGTCCTTTTCTCCTCCTCAGGCGAACTTTTCTTAATTTCCTTTGGAGTTATCAGCGGAGTTACTATTGGAACAACTTCTGGAGCTTCTTTTTGAGATTCTACCTGAACCTCTTTCTGTGTCTCTTTATCCGCTACCTGTGGAGCATCCTGTGTAAATTCCTCATTAATTGAGGCATTCGCTGGATCTTCCTCTCTAACAGGTTGCTCAGTCTCTTTTGGAATATCAAACGGCGTTGGTTTTCCGGTAAGAGTCTCTACAGCACCTCTTTTGTTGAGAATTTTAAGATTTAGTGGTTCAAGACCAAAGCCTTCAAGATAGTTAAACAACCCCTTCTCTGCTACAAAGAAGTAGTCGTTTTGCTCTGTAGCCCTCATCGAGCCAAAGTCGGGAATTTTATAATGTTTAGTTGAGTTAAGCTCAATCTTCATCATCTTTACAAAAACAGAAATTTCCGCAGTAGCTTCACTATCGCTTATGCCCCTTTCTGCAGCGTATCTGCTCTCAAGTAAGCCGTCGTTCCACACCTCAGATGTACGAAAAAGAATTCTTCTAAACGGAGGATGAATGACCATTGCCTTGTCTGAAAAGACAGAGGGAGCCATTTCTGCAATAAAACTGCCCATTCCCGGCAGAGATACTCTATCGTGCTCGAGTATCAGTTCTCTTAAAATTGATGACAAAAGATTAAGTTCCATTCGCAAATGCTATTGTACAAAGTTAAAAAAAGAGACAAACAAATACATTATTTATTTTTATTGTAAAATTGATACAAAAGATTTGCAGTTTTATAATTTTCACATTACATTTGCAGTCCCAAAACGGGAAAATTAATTCCTCGTTAGCTCAGTTGGTTAGAGCACCTGACTGTTAATCAGGGGGTCCTAGGTTCAAGTCCTAGACGAGGAGCAAAACAGACACCTGCGCAAAAATGTGCAGGTGTTTTTTTGTTTTTGAAAGTCTTACGGGTCGCGGATCCAGGATCACGGATCACGAACATAAGGGATCACGAACATAAGGGATCACGATCAAAAATGAGATCAAGATCAAAAGTTGGGGGACTTTTAAGTCTTTGCCTTAATATCTATATATCAATGGCTTGCAAACGTAAAAATTAAAAAAAAACGGGCAATATCGTTTTGTATAATCCACTTAGTCAAATAGTTATGTAAACACTTAAATTCCGGAAATGGGCACACTCTCAATAATCTCCCAAATCACTCAACTCAAAGGCAACATTTGAGGGTACCTTAAAACAATCGGTTGCCGGAGTTGAGTGATATGGGAAAAGAAGTGGAATTTTAAGTGTTTCTTCAAATCTCTAAATATCTATATGTTGCAAAATTCAATGACCCCAAAAAACGTAAATTGATTTTGAAATAAGCATATCTCTAGACACTTATGCGAACACTTAAATTTAAAACAGCTCGGAGGGGTTTAAACTCAAATATCTTTATAATCTCAAGCATCTATTTATAATTAGTAGATTCGAAATTAATTCACAGTAATATTTTTTATATAACTTTACTGCTCAATGTTGTTTACGTTGATTCTTTTCAATCTCATAGCCTTACTTAATGAAAAAAAATTTCTGGAAAGCACTGGGTCCCGGCATTATATGGGCAGGTGCAGCAGTGGGAGTCTCCCATTTGGTTCAGTCAACCCGTGCAGGTGCGGGTTATGGATTTGACCTGGTGTTGATTGTAATCCTTATTAATATTCTAAAATATCCCTTTTTTGAATTCGGTCCAAGATATGCCATAGCATCAGGAGAGAGTCTTGTTCACGGTTATCTAAGACTTGGTAAATGGGCCGTTTGGCTATTCATGGCGCTTACTCTGGGAACTATGTTTACGATACAGGCTACCGTAACATCGGTAACTGTTGGGATCCTGAGTTCTGTTTTTCCGGGAATTCTGAGCTTTCAGGGATGGATTGTGCTGGTTTTTGCTTTATGCATTTTTATTGTTGCAATTGGAAAGTATAAAGCTCTCGACAGAGTTGTCAAAGCTATAATTATTATTCTCTCGTTATCAACTGTTATTGCTGTACTGGCAGCGTCAGCAAAGGGGTTCAACCCTAATCCTGATTTTATGGTAAGATTTACATGGAAGGCTTCTGATCTGGCTTTTCTTATTGCCCTTGCAGGGTGGATGCCAAGTGCTATCGATATTTCGGTATGGCATTCAATGTGGACTATTGAAAAAATTAAGAATACAGGCTACAAGCCAAAACTCAGCGAATCGCTGCTCGATTTTAAAATCGGATATATAGGTACAACCGTTCTTGCTCTTTGTTTCCTCGCACTTGGAGCTCTCTGCATGTATGGTACCGGAATTAACTTTGCTAACAATGGCACTGAATTTTCAACACAATTCTTTAATCTCTACACTACGGCAATAGGCAAATGGGCTTATCCCGTAATAGCACTTGCTGCTACAGCAACAATGTTTAGTACAACTTTAACCGTCATGGATGCATATCCAAGAGTTATGAAGCCTGTTACCCAGATTATTATTCCATCTTTGAATAAGCCCGTATATGAAAAGTATATCAGCTACTTCTGGCTTACAATTTTAATCTTTATCTCTTTCCTCATCATGACCGCTTTTGCAAAAGAGATGAGAGTTCTCGTAGATATTGCAACAACTCTCTCATTTATAACTGCTCCGATATTAGGTTATCTGAATTACAAAGCAGTTACCGGGAAAAACATATCCCCGGAACATCAACCGGGAATATCATTAAAAATAATGAGTATAATCGGATTGATTGTCCTGAATGCTTTCGCTATATATTTTCTGAGCAGATTTATCCTTAGATTTTTTTAAACGGCACATTTTCCGCTCTGCTCACAGAAACAGTAAATCCGGTAATTTTGTCCCTTTTGTCTTTAGTAAATATATATTGACCATTTGCCAAGGTTGAAAACTCATCCATTGAAGTTGGGATCAGCCTGAAAGTATCACCTGCTTTACGATAAACCTCAAGCTCGCCATCTTTTAAGCTGATTTGATAAGTTACATCTACATCTTCACTATAGTAAGTTCCAATATATCTGCTCAGATCTGAGTTTTCATAAGTAGGTTGTTTGGTCTGTTGAGAGCCATCCCTTATTGTGGTAGTTATCTGTGGCGTCCCTAAAAAAACAGAGGCTATCGCCCTTCCTGCAAGGGTTGGATTAAAAGCAGAGTAGTTGCTCAGAATAACAACAGATAGTTTTTTATCAGGATACCAGGCAAGCCATGCCCTGTAACCGGCAGTACTTCCACTATGGCTGATCTCATTATATCCGTTCCACTCACCTATCATAAGTCCTGCTGCATAACCCGAAGATGAGCCGTCATTGAGCAATCCTGGTGTTATGCGAAGCTGTACAATATGAGCATTAAATATTTCATTTGTCTCCAGCAACCTGTTCCATTTAAGAAGATCGCCGGTTGTTGTGAGGAGTCCTCCTGGGCCGTGCACATCTTCGAATGGCATATCCTGAAAAAAGGCTCCGTTCTTCACAGAGTAAGCGACTGCCCTGCCTGGAACTATCTCTCTGAAATTATCCCGCCATTGTGTTTTTGTCATTTCCAGTGGTTTAAAAAGCTCTTCATTAGTAAAATCAGCCAGAGATTTTTCGGAAACTCTCTCCACAATCAAGACCAACATTACATAATTTGAGTTACTGTAAGAGTATTTGTTGCCAGGTGTAAAATTGAGACTCTTCTGCCTGAATACAATATCAAAACTTAAATACTGAGTATAGGTTCTTGTTGTTCTGGGCCAGCCGGTCAGTGAGTACAGTGCGCCCCAGTCTTTAAGGCCGCTGGTATGATTCAGCAGATGTTGAATTGTAATTGGGGCATCATACTGAGGTAACTCCGGGATGTGTTTTCTTACATCGTCATTTAGCGAAAGCTTTCCCTTTTGAGCCAATAGAAGAATTGCGGCAGCAGTGAACTGCTTTGATACCGAACCACATTCAAAAATTGTTTCTGTTGTATTTGGTATGGGAAACTCAAGATTTGAAAGTCCAAATGCCTTATTGTATATCACTCTCCCTTCTAGTGATACAGCAACAGCAACTCCCGGCATTGCATTATGATACTGAGCAAAGATTTTGTCAATCTTGTCTATCGTATCATTTGATTGCGCAGAAAGCTTAGAAGGTTCTGAGACAGAGATTGCCAGAAGAACGGCAAGAAAAATCAATACTTTTTTCATATGCTTAATATTTGGTGTTTCATATCAAGTTGTATCCATATTGTCAATTATACAATATGGGAATAAGTTATAAAAAATGGTTGTAAAAATTCTGCTAATTTTATATGGGGATATGGAATAATAGGGTTTTCAAGTGTAAATATACATTAAACTCAAATAATATGGATTCACAAAAAGTGGATATGTTTATTCTGACCAACGGCAGATTTTTCGAAAGTTATCACCTTGGACAAATAAGAGACAGGCTTTTGAACATGGACGATTCAAAATGGTTCATTCTCCAGACTGTGCAATTTAAAGATCCAACAATAAGTCTTATAGTATCTCTTGTTGGAGGAACATTTGGAATTGACCGATTCCTGATTGGCGATACCGGACTTGGTATCGGGAAACTACTTACTTGCGGAGGCCTTGGCATCTGGACATTTATTGACTGGTTTCTGATAATGAGGGCAACCCGAGAAAAAAACATGATAACGCTTCAGCAACTACTATACTGATGCCATTAAAGGAAAACAGGTTTTATCCCTTTGCTGTTTTGTCAGTAGTTACCGGATATGCTTGGGTTATTCTAAATCTTACAATTAATAAAAACTCTGACTTACCTGCTCCGGGATTGTGTATTTTTAAAACAGTTACCGGTATTCCCTGCCCCTCGTGTGGTTCTACCCGATCAGTTCTTTCGATTGTTGACGGTGATTTTGGACAGGCTTTGAATCACAATCCTATCGGTTTTATACTTGCATTAATGTTGGTCATATTACCTCCCTGGCTCATTTTTGATTTAATTACCGGCAAAAGAAGCATGCATAATTTTTATAACAGGGCAGAATTTTATTTAAAGAAGAAAGCTATAATAGTTCCATTGATAATGATAATTCTCATTATCTGGATCCGGAACATATTAATAAGTATTTGAATTAAACGTAACCTAAACTTCAAGTCATGAAAAAGAGTCAGTTAACCAGACTGCTGCTCCTTATAGGGGCAGTATCCGTATTCTTGTATAGTTGCAAGAAAATAATTCTCTTACTCGCCTCAATATCAACTGCTACCATTACCAATATCTCATCAACCGGAGCCACATCAGGTGGAAATATAACCAGCGACGGTGGTGCAGCAATCACTTCCAGGGGAATTTGCTGGAGTACAGACCAGAATCCTTCTGTGGCAAATTCAAAGACAAATGACGGTGCAGGCGTAGGAACATTTTCCAGCACTATGGGTAGTTTAAGTCCCGGGACAACATACTATGTTAAGGCTTATGCCGTGAACAGTGTGGGAACAGCGTACGGCACTCAGGTCTCATTTACAACCTCTGCAATTCTTTCTACCCTTACTACAGCAGCTGCAACATCAATAACCTCTACATCAGCAACCTCTGGTGGAGTTATCACAAATGACGGGGGTGCTGCAATTACCGCCAGAGGTGTAGTATGGAGTCACAATCCGGGCCCTACCCTTTCTGACTCAAAAACAACCAACGGATCCGGGACCGGGACTTTTACAAGCTCACTCACCGGGCTTACACCAGGGAACACATACTATGTTAAGGCATACGCTACAAACAGTGTAGGGACAGCATATGGGAATCAGATTACATTCACAACAACTACCACCGTTCCTGTGTTAACTACCACAGACGCAACCTCAATAACAACGAACACTGCATCTTGTGGTGGTAATATATCAAGTGATGGCGGAGAGGTTGTTTATACAAGGGGTGTTTGCTGGAGTACCTCACAGAACCCGACAACTGCCAATTCAAAAGTAGCAATTGGAGGAGGAACCGGTTCCTTTAACGGTTCACTTACCGGTTTATCGCCTGGAACTGTTTATTATGCAAGAGCTTATGCAACAAACAGTATTGGAACAGGTTACGGCAATCAGATATCATTCTCGACACTAGCTACTCTGCCTGTTGTAACAACAACATCTCTCTCTAATGTTACCTCTACTTCATTTGTATCAGGAGGTAATGTTACAACTGACGGAGGTTCAGATGTACGAGCCAGAGGTGTTTGCTGGAGCACATCAACAAATCCTACTGTTGATAATTCGAAAACCACAAACGGTACAGGTACAGGAGCCTTTACAAGTTATGTTACAGGACTGACTGCAGGAGTAACATACTATGTGAGAGCATACGCTACCAATGGTGTTGGAACCGCTTATGGGGCTGAATTCCGGGCAAATGGTCTTACCCATGAAATCAACGAATTGGTTCCGGAAAGTATAATTGAAGAACTTAAACGGTTGGGAATGCCTATCAATACAGGAAATTCTCCTCCAATTGTCAACAATATTTATAATGTTTCACCTTTGAGGTTAAAGGGAACAAACATTCCTGGAGATTGGGCCCTGGAAAGTAGGTTCAATGATGTAAGAATCAGATTTCATAGTCAGAATAACACAAATCTTACAATTGGCTATGAAGATGTCTCTATAAACTATACTACGGGAGCTGAGACCGGGAGCAGCTCAGGCACTGCAGGGTATATTGTTGGTTCAGGTAATGTTTTTACTGCGTTTCTAAAAGTTGTATCCACCAGACTTTCCGGAGAGTACGCTGACTTAGTTTATGTAATATCAGGCACATTGGCTGGAAATGGAATAAACAATCTGAACTATTCGATATTTATGCTTAATAATCATGGTTACAGTACTGTTTTTATTGATAATGGGCAAGGCAGAGTATTCTATGACTCTGACTACTTCTCAGAAATAAGGGCCACTCTAAGAAGTGCATCACTACCTACAAAATCCAGCTCTGCAATAAGCGCACCTGATGTGAGTGAAAGAAAAAAGTAATACGGAAAATAAAACGGAAACAGATACATAATTCAAACAATAACACATACATCAATAACGTATTTACCAAAAATGTATCTACTTATCTAAACTATAAACTTATTCACTGACTTAAAAGTAAATTATGAAAAAACTTCTCTCTCTCACTCTGATTTTGTTGTTCACTTTGACTGTGACGCAAATATTATCTCAGAATCCTAATGGTTCTTCAGATTTTAAATACAGACGAAGCTCACTCCATACCATACTTATGGAGCTGGACAACTTTCCAAAAAAGGATACGGTAATTAAGGCATATTATAATGCTCCATTCCCGGATAAATACAATGATCACACAATTAATGTAAAATCATTCAACCCCAGGCTTTACCCCATATCCGAAGAAGAGAGAGCCTCCTCAGGTGTTAAAAAAACATTCGGAGGAGCCTTAAAACAGGGTCTGTTTGCCAAACCGGGTGAGGCAAACGACGATCCTGCAAGCTATGATGACACACTTGTGATTCGCAAATTCTTTAAAGATCAGAAAGTTGCAAACAAGATGGTTGCAAAATGGTTCAATAGACAACCTGACGGGAGTTTTGACATAGAACTTATTGCCGACAGAGGGATGTTTGATGCCTCATTTCTTGATACAAAAACAGCTATGGCATCATCAGACGGGATAAGCCTTTTGAAAACGGCCGGTCTTGATCTTATTTATAACACATTTGTGGTCGTCTCAAAAATGAATTTTCTTAGCAATGAGATCCCTGCAGCTGTAATTAGGGAAGGTGCAATTCTTGCCGCGAAAGAGATTAAAAACGGACTTTTGCAGGCAGCTGCTATCACTGCAGCAGAAGTTGCTTACAAAAAGGCAAAAGAGGGATATTCTGTATGGACAACCTCTTATCTGTACCAACTTGACTGGAATGACTCTATTCAGCATGTCTTTTATAATAATCTGTACATTGATGCCTCAAATAATGATGCCTTAAAGAAAGAGCTATTTGATACGACAAGCCTGTTTCAGTTGAAATTTATTGGAGCGGAAAAATCAAGAAGTCTAGTCACTTTTTCTCTCAAAACAAAAAGGACAGAAGAGCAAATTGTTGAACTGGCAACAATAAGAAACATTGATGCTGTTTTTGCTAAACTTCAAAAAAGTTATGACATTTTCATGCCTAAAACTCCTCTTTATACCGGAAATCCAATAACTGCAAAAATTGGCATGAAGGAGGGGCTTGAAGGGGGTGAAAAGTTTGAAGTTTTTGAACAGGTAATGGATCAGAAGACAGGAGTTATATCATATAAAAGCATGGGAAAGATAGAGGTTGATAAGAATCTCATTTGGGATAACAGATTTAACCTTGGTTCAGAAGATCCAGATAGTGGTGATGATAACGGTAAAAAACCAATATTGGATCGCACTACATTTAAAGGAGGTAAAAACTACTATCCGGGATTACTGATTAAACAGATAAAATAGATATCAATAAATAAAAAACCTGCACTATGAAGAAAGTATTAAAGAAAACAACCCTTACATTTATTATTACTCTCCTCTTTTTATTAATTGCCTCAGAAGCAATGTATGGGCAGTCAAGGAGAAACAAGAAAGAGAACACTGACATCTGGAAGTACGAAATCGAAGGCGTTCAAACCGGTGTTCAGGGAACATACCTGATAAAAGTATGGTCATACTCCCCTAATGCAAACCTGGCAGTTGAACAAGCTAAAAAAAATGCTGTGCATGGAATAATTTTTCGTGGTTTTGCCGGGAGTGGGAGAGTTCCCGGACAAAGGGCACTCGCTACAAATCCCAATCTGGAAGTGGAGAAACAGGATTTCTTCCGCCTGTTTTTTGCAGAAGGGGGTAAATATCTGAAGTTTGTATCGCTCACTAACGATGGTGCCGTTGCTGCAGAAGACAGGCTAAGAGTGGGTAAAGAGTATAAAATTGGAGTAATAATGTCTGTTAATGTAGATGCTCTTAGGAAAGACCTCGAAGAGGCAGGAATTATTAAGAGTCTGGGACGTGGATTTTAAATTAAAAAAAACGATATGAAAAATAAACTGATTAACTCACTTATAATTGCCTCCACTATTTTGATGGCATCAGGATGCGCAGCACCAGTAACTGTAGCAGGAAATTATACATATAAAACCGAGTGTCTTGGAAATGACCAGGATGGAACTCAAATTGTAAAGGCCTGGGGAAGCGGCAAGAGAAGAGCAGAGGCTGTAGATCAGGCAATGAAAAACGCAGTGAACGATGTGTTGTTCAAGGGAATAACCGAAGGTATAAACGGTTGTGAAATGAAACCGATTGTATCCGAAGTAAATGCAAGACAAAAATTTGCATCATATTTTAACTCATTCTTTACAGACAAAGGTGCCTATCTCAATTTTGTGGAGCCACGGTACAGGAATATCCAGGATGGAGATCTTAAATCTACCCGAAGCGGTTTAACTGCCGGAATAATTTTAAGAATTTACCATGCCGAACTTAAGCAAAAGATGGCAGAAGATGGTATAATCAGATATTACTAATAACTATTTAATTATGAAGAAACTGATAATTACAACGATACTGATTATTTGTTCAGTTTTGCCTGCATTATCACAGGCAAAAAAACCCACAATAATGGTTGTCCCCAGCGATTTGTGGTGTAATACAAATGGCTACATGATGGAGTTTGACAATCAGGGTACACGGGTTAAATTACCCGATTATAAAAGAGCAATGCAGGAGAGTGCCGATCTCATGGTGGTAATAAGCAAAATAAATGAGCTGATGACCCAGAGGGGTTTTCCTCTGAAAAACCTTGAATCATCACTAAAGTCTCTTGAAACAGAAGCTGCAGAAACAGCTATGAGTTCAAGCAGAAGCGGTGCTGAATTAAGTGAAAGCCCCATTGATAAACTTAAAAATATTGCTCGCGCCGATATCTGGATACAGATGACCTGGACAATAAATACGATGGGTCCTAGAAGATCTGTAACCTTTGTTTTGCAGGGGCTTGACGCCTATACCGACAAACAGGTTGCTGGGGCTTCCGGAACCGGTAATCAGCTGATTGCAACAGAACTTCCAATTATGCTCGAAACGGCAGTGCTTTCTCATCTTGACAATTTCAACGGACAGCTTCAGCAACATTTTGATGATATGTTTGAAAACGGCAGAGAGATTACACTCAGAATCAGAAAATGGGACTCTTTCGATGGTGATCTTATGACTGAATATGGTGGAGATGAACTCGGCTTTCAAATAGAGAACTGGGTTTCGGATAATACTGTTCAGGGTAGATTCAGTACTGCTGATGCATCTGAGAACAGGATGATATTCGAGCAGGTAAGAATCCCTCTTTACGACGCCAATAACAGAGCTGTGGATGCCCGTACCTGGGTAAGAGGGTTACAACGTTATTTAAAAGACCGATTTATGATTGATTCCAGAATAACCATGAGAGGTCTTGGGCAAGCAACCCTTACAGTCGGAGAAAAATAGCAATAACCTGAATATTTAAGATATGAAAAAGATATTATTGATAATTTGTATTCTTTTAACCGGTGGTTATGTGTTATGTCAAAACACATATGGAAGTGCCGATGATGAGGCCAGAATAGTACTGAATACCTATATTCCCGATCAGGTAGAGGGAATTTCTGCAGTAACTAAAAACTCCCTTGCAAACAAGTTAAGCCAAATTGCCTCTCAAAACGGGATGGGTGGTGCCTCTTATAACCCAAGATTCATTATTACAGCCAATATTGTAGCTACTACAAAGAATATCACTCCAACAGTCCCCCCTATGCATGCATATAATCTGGAGGTTAATCTGTATATCGGCGATGGTATTGATGGAATTATGTTTGCTTCACACTCTGTAAACGTGAGAGGTGTAGGCGATAACGAAACCAAAGCCTATTTGGACGCCATCAAAAACATAAAGACTAGAGATCCTCAGTATCAATATTTTATAGAAAATGCCAAAAGAAAGATTATTGAGTATTACAACGCAAACTGCGACCTGATTATTTCAGAAGCTAAAGCCTTGGAGAGTATGCACGAGTACAACGCAGCTCTTGCCACTTTGTTCCGGGTTCCAAGTGTATGTAAAGAGTGTTATGAAAAATGCATGCAGCTTTTGGGGCCGATTTTTGACAAGAAGATTGATCATGATTGTCAGGTTCTATTGGCTCAGGCAACAAATGCATGGAATTCGGGACAAGATTTCAATGCCGGTCAGAGAGCTATAAGGTTTCTTGCCGGAATTGATCCACAGGCTTCCTGCTTCCCAAGTGCAATCGCGCTATCGGAAAGAATAGCCAAAAGGATAAAAGAGGTGGATCAGCGGGAATGGAATTTTATGCTTAAAGTTCAGCAGGATAACGTAGATATCAGCAAGCTAAGAATAAGGGCAATGAGAGACATCGGAGTTGCCTATGGAAGTAACCAGCCGAGGGTTATTTACAACATCCGGGGTTGGTGGTAAAAATATAGCAAACATTATCTGTTTGAGAGAAATTGCAATTGTGAATCTATTGGTTTCAATTTGGAGTTTCTCTCTTTTTTTTCTTATATTTACCCTATCATTTTTTGTCTAACTAGAATACTCTACCCCGATAGACAAACCGGTCAATGTACCCAATGTCTATGGCGTTGAAAAGGCCTTAAATTAAGAGGCATCAAAAAAGTTTCCTGCATAAAAAAGCAGCGAAACAAACTCTAGTCAAACCACTTTTACATACAAAACAAACTTGGATGAAACCAATTATTGAGCTCATCAAAGACCTTGCCGATAAACATGGTCGTGAAAGGCATAGTTTATTGCCTATTCTGCAGGGCGTAGTAGAACAAGAAAAGTATCTTTCGGAATACTCCATGATCGAAATTGCAAGAGAGTTAGATATACCGGCTACCGAAGTTTTCGGAACGGCAACATTCTACTCATTTCTTGAACACAAAAAAATGGGCACATACATTATTCGTGTATGCAAAACCATAACGTGTGCCATGAAGGGAGAGAAACAGATACTTCTTACCATTGAAGATATGCTGAAAATCAAAGTCGGCGAAACCTCTTCTGATGGAAAGTTCTCACTGCTGCAGACCAACTGTCTGGGATTTTGCCATAAGGCCCCGGCTATGTTAATCAACAACGAGGTATACACCGATCTCACTCCCGAGAAAATTCGGGAAATTCTTACCATGTACATGAATAAAAAAGAGGGAGGGGAAAATGTCAACTAATTATTTACTAAAAAGAGTCGATTTCATTTTTAAAAATGAGAACGACTGGGAAGATGTTCTTAAGAAAAGCATTACCCGTCCTCCCCAGGAGTTGATTAACGAACTTATAAGTTCTGAATTAAAAGGAAGAGGTGGAGCCGGTTTCCCAACCGGATTAAAATGGAAGGTTGCCTCCGAAGAAAAAAGCGATGTAAAATATGTTATTTGCAACGCTGACGAAGGTGAACCGGGAACTTTCAAAGATAGGGAGATTCTCTCAAGAGTTCCCTTTAAGGTTCTGACAGCTATTGCCATATGCGGATATGTTATTGGAGCAAAAAAGGGATACATATATCTAAGAGGAGAGTATTACTTCCTTCAGCCTGAACTTAACAAGGCAATAAGTGAATTTGAATATTTTTGCAAAGAGATCAATTTTGATTTTTCCATAAAGATCTTTATGGGCAGCGGTGCGTATATCTGTGGTGAAGAGACAGCTCTGTTCGAGTCAATGGAGGGAAAAAGAGGAGAACCAAGAAACAAACCTCCATATCCTTCATCATTCGGTTACATGGGTAAGCCAACCGTTATAAACAATGTTGAAACTCTTGCACATACCTATACAATTTTCAGATACGGATCAAAAAGATTTTATGACCTTGGAGTTCAGTACTCCAGAGGTTCAAAACTGTTTTCAGTTTCAGGAGATACTCCAAAACCGGGCATTTATGAACTTGAACTAGGCATGAGTCTGGCAGACTTTGTAGAGGAGTTTGGCGACGATGATACAAAAGCTGTTCAGGTTGGTGGAGCATCGGGATTTCTTGTTCCAAGAAAGAAGTTTGCAGAGACAAACATAGGTTTTCAAGGCAAACTCGTTGGAATATCACTCCCTACAGGAGGATCTATGATGCTGTTTAACAGCTCCAGATCTATGTTTAACGTACTTGATAACTATCTTAACTTTTTTGCTGAGGAGTCTTGTGGACAATGTACCCCATGTAGGGTAGGATGCCAGCAGCTTTTGATGGGTATTAAAGCGGTTAAAAGGGGGGATAAAAATGCTCAATATCTAGACAAGCTTTTGAAACTTGCCGAGACAATGCAGATAACCTCCAAATGTGGACTGGGACAATCCGTTGCCAATTCATTCTCTTCAATTGTTGAGAACTTCAGAGAAGAGATGATTTATTAATGCTGAAAAAATTACATTTATGGGAAATAAAATAAGTATTACGATCAACGGCCAAAAGGTTGATGTGAAGCACGGAACATCTATTCTGGATGCTGCAACACAGGCAGGGGTAATTATCCCTACCCTGTGTTACCATAAAGACCTGTGCATTGCAGGTAACTGCCGGGTTTGTGTGGTTGAACTCGCAGGCCAGAAGAGGCTTGCAACAGCTTGTGCCACCCCTTGCGAAAGCGGTATGGAGGTTCTTACAAACACTTTAAAAGTAAGGAACTCCAGGAAGCACATCATTGAACTCCTTTTAACCGAACATAATGCAGACTGCACAAGCTGCTACAAGAACGGCAACTGCGAACTTCAGACTTTAGCTTCGGAGTATAAGATAATGAATCAGGATTTTATCCATCTTGTTCCATTTAAAAACTACACTGTTGACAAATTTTCGCCGTCAATCATTAAGGATGACAGCAAGTGTATAAGATGCCAGCGTTGCGTCAGGACATGTGCCGAACTTCAAAGTGTCAATGCCCTAACAATGGCTTTCAAAGGAGAACATGCCAAGGTGACCACCTTCTTTGAAAAGACTATGAGTGAAGTTGTATGTACAAATTGCGGTCAATGCATAAACCACTGCCCTACCGGTGCTCTTGTTGAAAAGAATTACATTGAGGAGGTTTGGAATGCAATCTCAGACAAAAGTAAATATGTTGTAGTTCAGACAGCTCCGGCCGTTCGTGTTGGTTTGGGAGAAGAACTTGGTTTTGACCCTGGAATGAGGGTTACCGGAAAGATGGTTTCGGCTCTTAAAAAACTTGGTTTTGACGCCGTTATGGATACCGACTTTACTGCAGACCTAACCATTATGGAGGAGGGTACCGAACTTCTTACCAGGTTGAAAAAGGTTCTTGTTGATAAAGACAACACTGTTAAGTTGCCTATGGCAACCTCATGCTCACCCGGATGGATTAAGTTCATTGAACATATGTATCCTGAGTACCTCGACAACTTGTCTACATGTAAGTCACCACAACAGATGTTTGGTGCGCTTGTCAAGACCTATTATGCCAAGGCACGCAATCTTGACCCTGAGAGCATTGTATCTGTATCAATAATGCCATGTACTGCTAAAAAGTTTGAGGCAAGCCGTCCTGAAATGCATGACAGCGGCTACCGCGATGTTGATTATGTCCTGACAACAAGGGAACTTGCCATCATGATAAAGCAGGCAGGTATTGACTTCCTTAAACTGGAAGATATGCATTACGACCGTATCATGGGAGAATCAACCGGAGCAGGTGTTATCTTCGGAGCTACCGGAGGTGTAATGGAGGCTGCACTTAGAACAGCCTACGAACTGGTTACCGGGAGAGAAGTTCCATTCGAAAACCTTAATATTACCCCTGTCAGGGGAGTTGAAGGGATTAAAGAGGCTAGCATAAAAATTGAAAAACCTCTTAAAGAGTGGTCATTCCTTGACGGCGTAGAGTTAAAGTGCGCTGTTGCTCACGGATTGGCCAACGCAAAAATTGTTATGGATTCAATAAAAGCGGGTAAAGCCAGTTACCACTTTATAGAATTTATGGCGTGTCCGGGCGGTTGTTTGGGAGGTGGAGGTCAGCCGATACCTACCAATCCTGAAATAAGGGCTAAAAGGGCTGCCGCAATTTATGCCGAAGATGCCGGAATGCCTATACGTAAATCTCATCAGAACCCTGAGGTAATTAAGATTTACGCCGATTTTCTGGGCAAGCCTTTGGGAGAAAAATCACACCATCTGCTGCACACAAAATATACTCCAAGAAAGAGGTTTTAAATTTGCGGAGTGTATAAAAAAATGAGGATGACCTGTTTTGGTCATCCTCATTTCGTTATAAACACTTGAAGCTAGTAAATTCCACGCTCTTCATAATGAGTATGGAGCAGCTCATGTGACAAATGTCCTAAAGGTTCATTCAGGAACTCTTCATAAATGGCCTTAATTGCAGGATTGTCATGAGATTTTCTTAATGGCATAAGCCTGTCCTCCTTGTAAATAGAATCTGCTCTCTTCTGACGAATCTCCCAGGTAGTAGGAATTGCTTGTCCTCCGCCACCCAGACATCCTCCGGGACAGGTCATCACCTCAATAAATGCATACGGTGACTTACCCTCCTCGATCTGATCAAGAAGAGCTCTTGCATTCTTAAGTGTGTGTGCAACTGCAACCTTAACTTTAGTACCTTTAATATCGAGTTCTGCCTCCTTAATTCCCTCAAAACCTCTAACAGCTGTGAGATCAATCTTATTAAGCGGTTTTCCTGTTAATACCTCATAAGCTGTTCTGACAGCAGCCTCCATAACTCCCCCCGTTGCACCAAAAATTACTCCGGCTCCTGTAGAGATTCCCAAAGGTTTGTCAAACTCCTCCTCCTGAAGCGTGCAGAAATCTATACCCGTCTTTTTAAACATCTTGGCGAGCTCTCTGGTAGTAAGTACATAATCAACATCATAAAAGTTATCTCTCTCTGTGAGGTTGAGTATATCTTTCCAGTAAGAGAATGCAGAGTTCATTTCAGGCCTTTTGCACTCAAATTTCTTTGCAGTACAAGGCATTATCGAAACAACAATAATCTTGCGAGGGTCAACATTCAGTTTTTCGGCATAATAGGTCTTTGCTACTGCGCCAAACATCTGCTGTGGTGATTTACAAGTCGAGAGGTGATCCAGGGATTTGGGATAAAAGTGCTCAATGAACTTAATCCATCCCGGTGAACATGAAGTTATCATTGGAAGTGTTCCTCCGTTTTTAATACGATTGATAAGCTCATGTCCCTCCTCCATAATGGTTAGGTCGGCTGTAAACTGAGTGTCAAACACCTTGTCAAATCCAAGTTTTCTCAATGCAGCAACCATCTTGCCTGTCACAAGGGCTCCCTGTTCCATACCCATTGCTTCACCTATTCCTACTCTGATTGCAGGAGCAGTCTGGACAATAACAATTTTCTCTTTGTTGTAAATATCCTCAAAAACCTCTTTCGTTTCGTCCTTTTCAACAATTGCCGCAGTAGGACAAACTAAAGCACACTGACCACAATTGGTACAGGCAACATTCCCAAGTCCCTTGTCCTGATATGTAGAGACAATGCTTCTAAGTCCTCTCCCTGTAAAATCAATAGCATGAACAGTCTGAACCTCAGCACACACAGCGATACATCTACCGCATAATATACACTTCTCAGGATTTCTCACCAAAGAAAGCGATGAATCATCAATTTTTTCAACAGGTTTAGTTTTGGCATAAGGAGTATCTTTAATACCGAGTGTTACGGTAAGTTCCTGAAGTTCACAATTCCCGTTTCTTTCGCAAATGAGACAATCCTTAGGGTGGTTGGCCAGCAATAGCTCAAGGTTAGTGGTTCTTGCCTGATTTATCGCAGGTGAATGGGTTGTTATCTCCATCCCTTCGTTAACCTGAGTAATACAAGATCTTACCAGTGTCTTTGCCCCCTTGACATCAACAACACATATTCCGCATGAGGCATTACTCGAAACATCTTTTAAATAGCACAGAGAGGGAATTTTTATCCCAATCTCCTTGCACGTTTCAAGTATTGTTGAGCCCTTAATTACCTGATAGGCTCTATTGTCTACAATAATGTTTATAAATTTATTTTCCATAATTATTCCTCCTCGGTGTTAGTATTGATACGTACATCGCAACGCAAGCATCTGGCAGCTTCGGCATAGGCCTGATCTTTTGAATAGCCCAGATTAATCTCCTTGAAATTGCCGGTTCGCTCTTCGAGCGGGCGCTTGATAGCATAATGTCTGTTTCCGCCTTCAGGCTTCAACGGCACATCATCACTGTAATCAAATCCCCTGTTTAATTTATGGAAGCGTCGTTTATTCATTAATTTGTAGTCAATAACCTCTGCTGCTTTTTTAGCAATACCCATGGCTTCTGCTGCTGTAGCAGGACCGGTAACAGCATCACCTATCGCATAAATCTTAGGATGGCTGGTCTTAAACGTAAAGTGGTCAGCACTTATAACACCATCTGTAGATATTTTAAGTCCGAATTCCTTTACAAATGGAGCATCAACCTCTTCGCCAACAGCCATAATTACCGAGTCGCAACCAATAATAAATGATTCACCTGTTGGAACAGGTTTTCTTCTGTTTGAAAGGTCAATATCTCCGCACTCCATTTTCATAAGTTCAATACCTCTAACTTTGTCGTTGGCATCTGCAAGAATCTCTTTTGGATTGCAAAGGAAGAGGAAGTTTACACCTTCAATTTCTGCCTCTTTAATCTCATCTTTATTTGCAGGCATATCACCTTTGAGTCTGCGGTAAACGACAGTTACATCGGTTCCAAATCTCTGAGCAGTTCTGGCTGCGTCTATTGCAACGTTTCCTGCACCAATTACTACCACATTCTTACCAATATCCGGTTTAATACCTTTTGCAACATCTTTAAGGAAATCCATTCCGGATACAACACCATCGAGTTCATTACCCTCAACGCTAAGTAATATATCCTTATGGGCACCAACTGCAATAATAATTTTGTGATAGTCTCTTTCAAGCTCCTCCATTGAGATATCCTTACCGACTGTTGTATTGAAAACGAAGTGAACACCAAGTTCCTTGATAAAGTTTATTTCTGTATCAAGTGTTTCAAGAGGTAGACGATATTTTGGAATTCCCCATCTGAGAATACCTCCTGCCTCTGATTCGCTGTCGAAAACGGTAACGTCATGGCCCAATCTTACAAGATAGAACGCAGCCGTCAAACCGGCCGGACCGGCACCAATAATGGCAATTTTCTTGTATGTCGGAGGAAGTTTTTCTTTAATCAGCCTTGCATAAATCTTTTGGGCTTTGCCCTCTTTATAGACGGTATCCGCTATGTAACGGTGAATATCTCCCTGAGATACAGGAGCATCTATTGTCTCTCTCAGGCATTTCATCTGACAGTGGAAGTGACAAATTCTGCCCAAAGTTCCTGGAAGAGGATTATCTCTTAATGAAGTTTCAAAAGCATCCTCAAGTTTATCTTCCTTAAGCAACTGAAGGTATCTTGGAATATTCATATGAAGCGGACAGCTGTTTTCACAAAGAGCAGTAAAGAGGCTGTGGCAAATTCCAGGTTCACATTTCTTCTCAATCATGTGATGGTCGTACTCATCCCTGAAATATCTTAATGTTGTAAGAACAGGATTGGGAGCTGTCTGACCAAGGCCGCAAAGTGCAGTACTTTTAATAACCTGACCAAGCTTAACCAGTGCATCCAGATCTTCGCTTGTGGCTACACCCTCTGTTACTTTATTAAGAATATGCAAAGTCTGTGAAAGACCCTCCCTACATGGTGTGCATTTACCACATGATTCACCGTTTGAAAACTCGGTAAAATATCTTGCAACATCCACCATACAGTTATCTTGATCCATCACAACCATACCTCCGGAACCCATAATGGCACCTAAAGAGTTTAATGATTCGTAGTCAACAGGAGTATTAAGGTACTCGACAGGTATACAACCTCCGGAAGGACCTCCCGACTGAACTGCCTTAACCGTTTTTTGTGTACCTGTGCCTTCTCCTATTTTAAACACAATAGTTTCAAGTGTCGATCCAAGAGGTAATTCAACAAGTCCTGTGTTTTTAACCTTTCCAACAAGTGAGAATACCTTTGTACCCGGACTCTTTTCTGTTCCTGTCCCGGTAAACCAATCTCCTCCTTTGGAGATGATTACAGGCACGTTGCACCATGTCTCTACATTATTGATATTTGTTGGCTTTCCATACAAACCTTTTTCAGCAGGATAGGGTGGTCTTGGCGAAGGCCTTCCCGATTTTCCTTCTATACTATGAATAAGTGAGGTCTCTTCTCCGCAAACGAAAGCCCCGGCACCCTCAACTATATCAATCTCAAAATTAAAGCCCGAATTAAGAATGTTATCTCCTAATAATCCAAGGTCTTTTGCCTGTTTGATAGCACCTTTAAGACGCTGAACAGCAAGCGGATATTCTGCCCTAATATAGACAACACCCTTTGATGCACCCATTGCGAACGCACCAATAGTCATTCCCTCAATCAGCATAAAAGGATCACTTTCTATTTCATTCCTGTTCATAAATGCTCCCGGGTCACCTTCGTCAGCATTACAAATCACATATTTCTGATCTCCCTCTACTTTGGCCATAAGGTCCCACTTAACCCCTGTCGGGAAGCCGGCACCACCCCTGCCACGTAACTTGGATTTTTTCACCTCGTCTATTACTGAAACAGGATTCATCTTGTGTAAAGCGTTGTAAAGCGGGAAATACCCCCCAACAGCTATATACTCCTCGATGTCATCCGGTACAATCAGACCGCAATTGCGAAGCACAATCTTTTTTTGCCATTTGAAAAAAGGCACTTCATTCCATAGAGGATACTCTGTAAGGCCTTTTCCAAACTCATATTTTTCAGTAATAAAATCCCACTCCTCAATTCTGCAGAGTACATTTCTGTATGGCATTATGCCCTTCTCAATACCAATAATCAACGGTATAACGTCATTCTCTGTTACACGATGTAAAATAATAAGTGGTTTCCCTGGAATATAGATATTCACCAGGGGTTCTTCTGCACAGAAGCCAAAGCAACCTGTCTTTTTAATTATTATATCCAGTTTTCTTTCGGCAATTACCCTTTCGAAACTGTCAAACAGCACCTCAGCTCCCCTGCCGATTCCGCATGTTCCCATACCGATAGCAACATATGGTTTATCAGGAAGTATTTTCTTGGAAGCTGTCTCTTTTATCTCTAATAGTTTAGTATAGTCTGATATTTTCATCTTTCTTATCCTCCTGTAAATGTTGCAGTAATTTCTTAATTTGCTCTGAGGTCACATTGCTGTAGATGATTCCGTCAACGGCAACAACCGGTGCCAGGGCACATTGGCCAAAGCAAGCTACGGTTTTAACAGTTATGAGTCTGTCATCTGTTGTAAAACTCGTTTCACCTGAATCCAGGGCCTCTTTACAGCCTGGTAGGGTTGAAAGATCATTCAGCAATGTTTTTGACCCTTTAGTATGGCATGCAGTACCCCTGCACACAATAATGGAGTGTTTACCCTGGGGTTTAAGATTGAAAAATGAATAAAAAGTTGCAACGCTGTAGATTTGTGACAGCGGAACCTTAGTTTGTGAGGAAAGATAATCCATCGAGAGTTTATCCAGGTATTTAAATTCGCTAGCCTCCTGTATCTCTTCCATTACAGTAAGGAGCTCGCCCGGTTTACCCCTGTGTCTAGAGATTATCTCGTCGATAGTTGTTCTATCAACTTGACTCTCTTCATTAGTATTCATAGGTTCGGTTTTAAAAGTTAATATATAGTGCTTTATAATTTCAGGGAAATTTGGAGCTATACATTTACAACTTATTTTTCAACCTCTTCCGGGCAATTTCTCTCGCTAAGTTATGATTTGAACTTATTACCTTCAAATATAATGATTTTATATTAATAATTTAATTTTTTTCAGTATAAAATCATGTGATAGTCTTTCAATTTGTTAGAAGTGGAGTTTATGCATAAGTATATTTATGCTAAGTTTTTTAATAAAAATTTTTCATGAAAATTTATCAGAAACTTTTACTAACTTTGTCTTGCACTGCAAATTAAAAACCAATGTTAAGATTCATCGTAATATCATTACCGATGTTCGTAACCCTTTTCTGGGCTATTGCACTTGTTACTGATGCCGGCAAAAAGGATAAGCCACGTCTCTTTCTTGGCCTTTTTATGTTTGTTGCCAGTGTTCTGTATGCTTCTCACGCTGCTTATTTCTCTTTAAACTATAAAATATACTCCTTTCTTGACCCCATATATACCTTAACCTCCCTTTCTGTTTTTCCGCTTTTCTACCTGTACATAAAAGGGATTGCAAAAGACGGAACAATTAATGCAAAAGGTCTTTGGGTTCTTACTCCGGCAATCCTCTTTACTGCGGCAACCGTAATAACTTTTGCAATTATGTCACCCGAAGAGTTATCGGCCTATCTTCATAAAGTAATCTACAAAGAATCAGGTCAGTTTCCATTCTCTTTAACTGCAGAGATTCAAATTGTAATATTTAAATTAAGCCGCGTAGTCTTTGTACTTCAGTTAATCCCTTCTGTCTATTACAGTAGCAAAATGATAGTGGAGTACGAGAAACAGATTAATGAATTTTATGCATCAACCGAAGAGAGAACAATCAAATGGACACGCGATATTATGATTGCGATGGTGGGCGTTTCAGTTTTTGCTGTTGCAGCAAATATTATCGGAAAGGCATTCTTTATTAATGAACTGGCATTAATTGCAATTCCTTCAGCACTTTTCAGTATTTTTCATTTTTCAATCGGATTTCTTGGGTTTAAGCAAAAATATACAATTGCTACCTACAAGATAGATGTTCTTAAAGATAGCACCTCTGCAGCCAGACTTCCAGGAGAAAGTATGAGACATAAACTAAAATCTGACCTTATAACGCTTATTGAAGAGGAACAAATATTCAGAAATACAGATTTACGAATTACAGATATTTCCAAAAGGCTTAACACTAATCGCTCATATATATCGGGAATTGTAAACAATGAGTTTCACTCTACCTTTTCTGATCTTATAAATCACTACAGAATTTCATACGCTAAAGAACTACTCAAAGATAAAAAGATGTATATTCTCGAATATGTTTCCGAGGAGTCGGGTTTTGCATCAATCAACTCCTTCTTAAGGGCTTTCAAGAAAGAGACCGGAATTACTCCCGGACAGTACAGAAAGCAAAATATGAACTAAAAAATTATTACGATGAAAAAAATAATTGCAGTTGCATTTATGCTTGGCTGCGCATCTCTCTTTTCACAGGAGAAGGGTTTTATTGAACAGAATTATATCGAAGTATCGGGCAGAGCAGAAAAAGAGCTCTCGCCAGACGAAATTTACCTTGATATTACCATAACCGAGAAAGATAACCGGGGTAAAGTATCAATTGAGAGGCAGGAGAAGAGTCTTTTTAAAAGACTTGCATCAATAGGCATAGATCTCACAAAGGATTTGCAAATTTCTGACATTAGTTCATCGCTGGAAAAATTCTTCTTAAAGAAAAACGCAATTCTTCTGACCAAGTCCTATGTCCTTAAGGTAAACGGAACTTCTCAGTTAACAGCACTTTTTGAACAGCTGGAACAAGAGGGCATTACTGACGTTAAAATTACTCGTACAGCATTGTCAAACTTTGAGCAGGTAAGCAGAGAGATTATGGCAGATGCTGCATTAAATGCAATGAAAAGCGCAGAGGCTATTGCCGGCGCTCTGGGCAGAACTCTTGGCAAGGCACTATACATTCAAAGCTATGCAAGCTTCCCTCGTTCATACAGAGTAAACACAGCTGTCAAGATGATGGATAGCTCTGCAGAATTTGCAGGGGGTGAATTTTTACCCGATTTCCAGAAAATTAAAATGGAACACCAGGTTGTAGTAAGGTTTGCCCTGGAATAGTTCACCTATCAATAAAGAGAAAACGAGCTCCAGTATTCTAACCCCCTGAACTGAAGCTCGTCTTTATTGAATCGAAGATCCAATCTATGATGTAAAGATATAAATGTTTTTTAATTTCATTATTATTTTAGGGGTTTTTCTTAATATTTCTTTGATAGAAGGCATTTTTGCTTACAGATGATAACAATTCTTAAAATTGTTGATTATTAGGCTTTCAGAGTACAATCTCTTTTATTATTTTTGATGCATGAATAAAAGGAGAAAAAGAGGCTTAGCCTCATATATAATAATTTTTATTTTACTGATTACTGCTTTCATCATCTTTTTCGGATTTACCGGAATTAGATTAATCCCCGCCAGTGCTGATGATGACAATGAGATAATTCCCGTTGCAATAAATCATCTCTTAACAAACGAACTATCTGAAATGCCTGAGACTGAGAAGATGGATGCTCAGATAGAGCGTTTTATGCGTCAGTGGGATATTAAAGGGGCTTCACTGGCAGTAATGAAGGATGAAAAACTCATTTATGCCAAAGGATACGGATGGGCAGATAAAGAGCAAGAGGAGAGAACCGAAGTAAAGCATATCTTCAGAATAGCTTCTCTATCAAAGCTTATCACAGGGGCTGCTATTATGAAACTTTACGAAGAGGGAAAACTTGACCTTTCTGACAGGCCCTTCTCAACAGGAGCATCTCTTGACCTCCCTCAGTTTTCATCATTTAAAGACAACAGAATCAGAAGCATTACAATTGATCAGCTTCTCAGACATAAAGCAGGGTTTTCAAATCGCGGCGGTGATCCCATGTTTAACCTATCGCTGATATCTAAAAGGCTAAATCTGAATAGAGAAGCAGAGACCGATGAAATTATCTCCTACTCTCTAAATCAAAGATTGAGTTATAATCCCGGGCATGGTACAAGATACTCCAATCTAGGCTATCTTATTTTATCAAGGCTGATTGAAGTTGTATCGGGCCTAGATTACGAAGATTATGTAAAAGAGCATGTTTTTAAACCTGCAGGAGTGTACGACATACATCTTGCAAAAAATTATTTTGAAGAAAAGTACATTAATGAGGTAAAATACTACGAACCTCACGATCAGGAATTAATTGAATCTTATACAGGGAATGGGCTTATGATGCAAAGGTGCTATGGGGGCAACAATATCAGAGGCCTGCTTGGTGCCGGGGCATGGGTTGCATCACCTTCGGAGCTACTTAAACTTATTGCCGCCCTGGATGGAAGAGATAATGTCCCTGATATACTCTCAAAAGAGAGTATCAGAATCATGACAAACTCTACACCATCAACCCTTCCTATTGGTTGGGCAAAATGCACCTCTTCTGGAGATTGGTCACGAACCGGCACACTCTCAGGAACCAGTGCCCTTTTAAAATACAGCAGAGATGGTTTTTCCTGGGTATTTATTACGAACACGAGTTCGTGGAAAGGCTCAACATTTCCGAGACAGATTGATGCTCTTTTTAGAAATGCATTCAAGAGGGTGGCATTGTGGCCGGAGAGAGATCTTTTTGATTACTAAAATTCAATAGTAATTCCAAGAGTTGGCAAAATAATGCCCTGCTCGAGCTCTATCCGTTTCATCTCATATTTTTGCTGGCTGTAGGGTGCATCAGGATTTATAACTCTTCCTGTACTTACCAGAACATCGGCATCTTTATACTTTTTATTGAGTGCATTCTGAATATCCAGATAGAGTTTTAAAGCAAATTTGTTGAAATAAAACTCTTTGTCTACTCTTAAATCCAACTGCGTAAATGTCTTGAGATATTCGGAGTTATACCTTGAATAATCTTTATATGCCCTGCCTGATGCATCCCATGCAGCAACCAGAGAGGACTTTTCAATATCAAGCGGAGTATATGGAGAACCTCCTGAGTAACGGAATTTGGCACCAATGATAAAATTGGCAGGTAATTTATACCCCCCGGCAACGGTCATCAAACGCCTGTTATCCCAGGCCTGAGGAGTCCATGTTCGCTGAGGGTCAGAAAACTGACTTCTGAAAAGTGTTATAGAACTTAATAGATTGAATTTATCTTCATAAATCCATCTGAATGAAATTTCGGCACCGTATGCACGACCTTTTAGTATAGAAGCAATCTGCTCATTTCCCACAACACCGTAATTGGTGCCTTTTCCCTCAACCGGAATTGAATCATTGACTGAGTACATACCATTGAAGTTCCACTTGTGAAAGAACTCAACTGCAAACTGAACACCTTCGCTGCTCCTGTAGTCTGCTCCAACAGCCACCTGATCTGAACCCAGGTATTTTATCTCCTTATTCATTAAATTGCCGGCTCTGTCTCTATATCCGAGAGCAGTAAGCGGAGGCAGTTGGTAATACCTGCCAGCTGACGCATTAAGATACAGATTGTTCATCACCTCATAGGAGAGCGATACTCGTGGAGAAAACTGATTAAATGGATTGGACATATCTGAAGAGAAGGTATTGGCATCGATTCTAAGGCCCAGGTTTGCCGAAAATTTTCTATTTGGAGAGGTGTAATTAGCATTGCCAAAGAGCGAATATTTAAGAAAGCTTAAAGAGCTCTCATATTCAACGGTAACCGGCTGTTCAAGAAATATTTTCTGATAGGTATCGTTAGAATATACAGGCAGTTCTGCACCGAAACCTGCAGTAAATGTAAAGTCTGAAGCTCTTGATATATTTTCAAGTCTGAATTTGGTTTCATTCTCAACCGATTTGTAAAGAAGTGACAGATTTTCTGGAGATGATTCATCATTCCCTCTGTACTTGGTATTTCTGTTGTTCAAATAGCTGTGGCTAAGAAAAAGGTTAAGTGAATTCCTTCCATAAAAATATCTGTAAACTGTTCCCAGTGTAAAGACCTCCTGCTGTATTACAGGCAGATATGCAAGAATATATTCATTATTCTCTTTTCCACCGGAATCATCATTCAAAGACATATTGTCAAATCCCGCTATTCCCAGAAACGTAAGCTCGTGCTTATTGTCGAATCGTGTCTCCACCTTAAACTGTGCATCTGTAAACGATGGGAGAAAAGGAAGGCCGATCGCTTTGAATAGAAACTCAAGATATGACCTTCTTACCGAAAAAAGATAATTTGTCTTGTCTGAGAGATGTCCATTTGTACTGAAGCCTGCTTCAGAAGCTCCCACAGTAAATTTATACCTGTTTTGTACCGGATCGCCATCTTTTAGTCTGAAATCGAGAACAGAACTTAACGCACCGCCTCTGGCAACCGGAAAAGAGCCGGAATAGAAATTTACTTCGCGAATAAAGTCGGCATCAATTATTCCTACAGGGCCTCCGCTGGAACCCTGTGTACTAAAGTGGTTGACAGTCGGAATTTCAATCCCATCAAAGAAAAACTTATTTTCAGAGGGACCTCCTCCTCTTACAAGTACATCGTTTCTGTATCCCCCGGCGTTTACTGTACCTACACCCGGTAAAGATGCAACCACTCTTGAGATATCCCTGTTAGACCCAGGATTTCTCTCAATCTCCCCTACTCCAATACTTCTTTGCGAAAGTGGACTTTCCGGTAATCTTCTGAAAGGGATAGCCTTTGGACGAACAGTTGCAGCACTTAGCAATCTGCTCTCCTCTTCAATCTCTGCTCTTAGAAAATTGGCCGATACAGAGACCATCATCTCTTCAGAAATATATTGTGTATATCCCAAAAGATCAATCTGTATACGATATACTCCCGCTGGTATGTTTTCCAGAGAAAACCTGCCAAGTGAATCTGCCGTAGTAAATCTGTTGCCTTTCCAGATGGAGACAATAGCAAAAGGAACAGGCTCTCTTGTGTTTTTGTCAAGAACCACGCCATTAAGAGAATAGCCTCTTTGTTGCTCTTCGGCAAAAGCAAATGTATAAGAAAGGGTAACTGCGGCAATTAGCAAATATTTGGCAAAAGCCTTAATTCCAGCAATATATAATGAAGATCTCATTGCAATACAATATTGTTATAGTTTAATGTATTACAAACAAAGATGTTGAACTAATGTTCAAAGGAAAATATTGATTATCGAAAAAGATTTCCGGCCATCAAAAGAAGTGTGATTTCAGAGACCTTAGCCTGATACAGAGTGTTCATTTTACGGTTAGAGGCATCAAGATATGAAAGTTGATAATCTCTAAACTCTATTCCGGAAAGTGAGCCCAAACGGTACTTCTCCATCGCTGCTTCAAGGTTAAGATAAGCCGATTCTCTGCTCTCCTCCTCAAATGCTATTAATCTTAGATTATTGGTGTAAAGATTATAGAGCTGTCTAAGGTCACTTTCAATATTTTGCATCTCTCTCTCAATGCTCAGTCTTGCGTTCTCCTCCAATATTTTTGCATTTTTCACCCTTCTGTTTATTTCGTTTCCGTTAAACAGTGGTACCGAAAGTGAAAACCCCCAATTCAGACCGTCACTTTCATTAAACTTAGATGGGAAGTACTGACTTCTGTTAAAGTTGTAGTTGTAGCCTGCTGAGAAGTCAACCGAAGGCAAACGGGCTGCCTTTGCAAGTTTCGTGTCCAAAACTGCAATTTTTTCACCGGCCCTTAGTGAATTCAGAGTTGTGTTGTTAATATCGGCAGATTCGAGAAGATTGACAATTTCAAGCTGAGGTGCCGGTATAATAGTATCGTTTATTGTATATTGAGATTCAAGAGAAACATTCATCATTCTGTAGAGCTCAATATAGGCGTTTCTGAGATTCTCTTTTTGCAGCATCAGCCTTGAGGAGTCACTGTTAAGGTATATCTTTGCCTGCTTGTATTCCAGCCCGGAGTCGCTTCCTATGTTGTATCTTGTAAGTGCCTGAGTATATCTGACCTGTGAAATAGCTACCAACTCAGTTAAAAGGCTTACCTGGTTTTGTAAGCTTATAATCTGATAGTACTGGGCAGATATTCTCATTACCAGATTTTCAATAACAGAACGGAAGTTATATTCGCCCTGCGAGAGAAGCTCCTTTTGCTTTTCTCTGGTAGCAAACATGGCAAACCCGTCAAAGAGACGCCAGCTGAGTGATGCGCTGTTGATTAAAGATGCGCTTTTTACTACACTGTTTTCGCGGACTCCTTCGGAATTAAAGTTTCTCTGATCTGAAGTCGAGGAATTTTGCCTTGAACTCAACGAAGCAGTAGGTAAAAATGGAGCGAGAGTCACATTATTTCTGGTTATCTCAAGGTTATTTCCTGAAATAACTACCGAGTAATTAGCCTCAACTGCCCTCTCTATACACTCTTCCAGAGTTATGGGTTTAAATTCTGTTGCAGTATTTATATTTACACTGCTCTGAGCTCTGGCGCTTAATAAGAGCAGGAGGATAAATGTAGCGGATATTATTATTTTTCGCTTCATGTTTTCTCAATGAAATTTGCTTTTGATGATGAAATATATGAGTACATGGCAGGAATGATGTACAGGGTAAAGAGGGTAGAGAAGATAAGTCCTCCGGCTACCGTAAGACCCATTGAAATTCTACTTTCTGCTCCTGCACCTGTTGCAAAGGCCATAGGTGCCACACCCAAAATGGTAGAAAGGCTGGTCATAAGGATTGGCCTGAATCTCGATGCTGCCGAATCCATTATTGCGTCAAATTTCTTAAGTCCTGCCAATTTCCTTTGGTTGGCAAATTCAACCATAAGAATACCGTTTTTGGAGACAAGGCCAATAAGCATAATCAAACCAATCTGACTGAATATATTAAGTGTCTGCGCATTGAATTTTAGAGTAATGAGGGCTCCTATAAGTGCCAATGGTACAGTAAGCATTATTATAAGAGGGTCTCTGAAACTTTCAAACTGAGCTGCCAGCACCAGATATATTAGAATTAGTGCCAATATAAATGCAAAAAGGAGACTTGATGTACTCTCAACAAAATCTTTAGACTGTCCGGAAAGGGCCGTTGAAAAATTATCCGGATTCAAAACCCTGTCTGCAATTTTGTCCATTTCGGCAATACCTTGTCCTAAAGTGTATCCTTTGGAAAGTGATGCTGAAACTGTAGCAGAAACAAATCTGTTATAGCGGAACAGCTGAGGCGGAGTACTGCTCTCTTCCATCTTTATCAGGTTATCAAGTTGTATGAGCTCTCCCATATCGTTCCTTACATAAATATTGGCAAGGTCAACCGGTTTATTTCTCATACTCTGGTCAATCTGGCTGATAATCTGATATTGTTTACCATTTCTGATAAAGTAACCAATCCTCTGTTCACTCATTGAGAGTTGAAGTGTCTGTGCAATATTTTGAATAGATACACCCATCATTGAGGCTTTATCCCTGTCGATGTTTACGCTTAGTTCTGGTTTTGTAAATCTGAGATTAATATCTGAATTTGCAAAGACCTCACTTTGAGCTACCTCAGACATAAAAATTGGGATTACAACCTTAAGTGAGTCCAGATTTTTTGCCTGAATTACATATTGAACCGGCATGCCTCCTCTTCTTCCTCCGAATGTCTGTTGTTGGTTTACAAAGCTTCTTGCACCGGTTAGTCTGGCTACCTTCGGAGAAAGCTCATCTGCAATCTCTTGCTGAGTCCTGTCTCTGTCAAGAGGGCTTACCAAAGAGACCTGAAAGTTTGCTCTGTTTCTACCTCCCATACCAACCATCTGCATAATTCTATCTTTCTCTTCTACCTCATTATCAAGCAGTTCATACATCTGGTCTGTGTATTTAAGCATGTAGTCAAAAGTAGCTCCCTCTTGTGCCGTACTGGAAACATTAATCATTGAACGATCTTCCAATGGCGCCATCTCCGAAGGAATTGATGTCCACATATATAAAATGAATCCAAGTGAGCCAACCAAAAAGACAATTGCAAGCCATCTTTTTCTCATAAATGCGGCAAGGGATCTTGCATATAATCCATTAAGCCATTTAAAGAAAGGCTCTGAAAATTTATAGAACCTCCCCTCACTAGCACCCTGTTTTAGCAATTTGCTCGAAATCATCGGAGTAAAGGTAAGTGCCACAAAACTTGAGATCATTACAGCACCCGCTATTACTATTGAGAACTCTCTGAAGAGCCTTCCGGTAACTCCCTGAAGGAATACAATAGGAAAGAATACTGCCACAAGAGTTACCGTAGTAGCGATAACGGCAAAGAAGATCTCTTTTGACCCCTGAATAGCAGCCTCTTTAGGATTAACTCCTTTTTCAATCTTTGTGTAAATGTTCTCCATCACAACTATGGCATCATCTACCACCAGTCCGATAGCAAGAACGAGCGCGAGAAGAGTTAAAATATTAATGGAGAATCCTGCCAGATACATCACGAAAAATGCACCTACAAGTGAAATTGGAATTGCAATTATTGGAATAAGCGTTGTTCTCCAGTTTCTCAAAAAGAGGAAAATAATAAGTACTACCAGAATAAATGCCTGAAATATTGTAAATTTAACCTCACTTATCGAATCCCTGATGAAGATAGTATTGTCAAAACCGACACCCACTTCAATATCATCCGGCAGACTCTTCTTTAACTCCTCAACAGCTTTAACTGCATCATCAACAATATTAATATAGTTTGCTCCTGGTTGCGGAATCAGCACTAATGCAACCATCGGAATTCCATCACGTTTTAGAATTGAGCGTGTATTTTCGGCCTCGACCTCTGCCACTCCGATATCCGAGAACCTTACCACTCTCTCACCACTTCTATAGATAATCAGGTTATTGAAATCTTCTATCGAACGTAATCTACCTAGTGTTCTTACAGTAAGCTCCATTGTAGAACCCTCAATAGTTCCCGACGGAAGCTCAACATTTTCCCTTGTAACAGCCTGTCTTACATCAAGCGGTGTAATTCTGTATGCTGCCAGCAGAATAGGATCCATCCTCATTCTGACAGAGTATCTCTTCGAGCCCCAAACTCCAACATTACTTACTCCACTTATTGTCTGAAGTCTCTCTTTAAAGTTAACCTCGGCAAACTCACTCAGGTCAATAATATCTCTGGTTTTACTCTGTAGAGTTATGGTATATATCGGCTGTGCATCTGCATCAGATTTTTCAACAACAGGTGGATCCACATCCTGAGGAAGCCTTCTCATCGCCCCCGAAACCTTGTCCCTTACATCGTTTGCTGCAGTCTCAAGGTCTACCTCAAGATTAAATTCAATATTAATTGAACTCGAACCATCGCGGCTTGTGCTTGATATAGCACGAATACCGGGTATCCCGTTAACTGCTGCTTCAAGTGGTTCTGTTATCTGTGTCTCAATAACATCGGCATTTGCACCGGAAAAGGAGCACCGTACAGAAATAACCGGGTTGTCAACGCTGGGATAGTCCCTTACTCCGAGTGATGAATAACCGATAGCTCCGAAAATCACTATAAGCAGACTCATTACCGTTGCCAGAACCGGTCTGTTTATTGTAGTTGTTGATAAACTCATCTCTAATGTTTTAAATATTTACAGGAACTACAGTCAGCCCCTCTCTCAACTGCATAAGCCCCGTAGTTATGATTGTGTCTCCGGGTGAAATTCCCGAAAGTATTTCCAACATGTCAACTGTTCTTGTTCCTGTCTGAACAGGGATAAGTGTTGCCTTGCTGTTTTTCATCACCCACACTGATCGGCCTCTTACATCAGGAACCACCGCCTGATTTGGCACATAAAGATTCTTCTCTCCGGCTCCTGTATTTAAAGAGACTCTGGCAGACATCCCGGGCCTTAGCAAGCCCGTTTTGTTATCATACCTTGCTCTTATCATGATAGTCCTTGTTTTTACTTCAATCTGAGGGTCAATAGCGTAAACAGAGGCTCTGAAATCTCTGCTCATCCCCTCAACATTGAATAAAATTTCATTGCCGAAAAGCCTGTCTGTGATATACTTTTCAGGAATAGCTACCTCCACAATGAGAGTCGCAATATCTACGAGAGTCGAAATTTTGGAATTGGGTTGTAAAAATGCACCCAGACTTATATCACGAAAACCCAATACACCATCAAAAGGGGCTCTCACAAGCATCTTCTCAATTCTGATTTTTAACTGCTCTATGTCCTGCTTCAGAACATTGTACTCTGTGAGTACTTTGTCATAATCTTCACGGCTTACGGCATCTTTTTCCAAAAGTATTCTTTGCCTCTCCAATCTTTGCTCAAGAAGGGTGTGCTGATACTCAGCCTTGGTCAGTTGTACCTGAAGCTCGTCATCGTTGAGTTTTATAAGGATATCTCCCTTTTTAACATGCTGCCCCTCTTTAAAATTAATCTGAATAACTCTTCCGGAGAGTTCACTTACAATTTCAACCCTCTCTTTTGCAACAAGATTACCAATTCTTACAGAACCATCTTCACGTGCCATCTTCTCTGCAATGTAAACAGAGACAGGTAACGAACGACCTCCTCCCTGGCCTCCCTGTTGTGCAGAGGCAGGTGCCGAGCTACGTGGCCCGCTTGATTCAATGTCGCTTTTACGGATTAAAGAATTATAGACAATTAGCGAAATAGCTAAAAGTACAGGTATGCTTATGTAAAGCAGAATCTTTTGTGATTTTTTCATTTAAGGTCTGTTTATCTATGTTTGACAACCTTTAATGAAAAAAGTTTAACCTAAATGCAGATATTTCTATAAAATTATTTTGCGTGGGAACCGTCACACCAGGGTTTGTTCTGTGAGCCGGTACATCTGCAGATGTAACAAATGCTCTTATCCTCCTCCATCCCATCGGGGTGAATAACTGTAACAGGTCCTTCAATTTTAGCAGGGCCATTTTCTATCAGTTTGATTTTAACTTTGCCTTGTGCTTCCATTGTTATTGAATTTTAGTTGAATTGTTTATTCCCTATATTTGCAAATATAATAAAATTAAAGGGGAATTGTGTATAAAAAATTGTTAAACAGCCAGCTGAGCAGAATTACTCCCGAGCAATATAAGACAATCAATAAATTGCCTGTTGTTCTGATACTTGACAATATTAGAAGCCAACACAATATTGGCGCTGCATTCAGAACTGCAGATGCCTTTGCAATAGAGAAAATTTACCTATGCGGAATCTGCGCTGTACCCCCTTCAGCAGAAATTCGTAAAGCAGCACTTGGGGCAGAGGAGAGTGTTGAGTGGGAATATTGTGAAGATACTTTAACTCTTGTTAAAAAATTAAAAGATGGAGGTGTTACGCCTCTGTCAGTAGAGCAGACTGTAAATTCTGTAATGTTAAACAAGTTTATACCTGAGCAGGGCAAAAAGTATGCGTTAATATTTGGGAACGAAGTAAAGGGTGTAAGTCAGAATGTTGTTGATATTTGTGACGGAACAATTGAAATTCCCCAGTTCGGCACAAAACACTCACTGAATGTTTCGGTCTCTGTAGGAGTTGTGTTATGGGAGGTGGCATCAAAAATGGGGAATTTGTTTGAAAGATGATAGACTGTATTGGAAGAAAAATAAATTACCTGAGAATTTCGGTTACCGACAGATGCAACCTGAGATGTGATTACTGTATGCCGGAGGAGGGAATCAAGATGGTAGATCACTCACGGATTCTTACCTTTTCACAGATTGCCGACTTTACAAAAGCCGCCGTTTCAATGGGTATTGACAAAGTGAGACTTACCGGGGGAGAGCCTTTGGTAAGGAGAGGAATAACCCAACTGGTCAGTGAGATTGCCAAAATTGATGGAATCACAGATCTCTCTATGACAACAAATGGTGTGCTCCTTTCTGAGTTTGCTAAAGAACTCAGGGAGGCTGGATTGATGAGGGTAAACATCAGTTTGGATACAACTGACCTAAAAAGGTATTCACAGATAACCCGAGGTGGAGATATACATAATGTACTGTCCGGCATCTCTGCCGCAAAGGAGGCTGGTCTCAATCCGGTTAAGATTAACTGCGTTGTTGATAAGAGCAGCCAGGAGCCCGACGCCCTTAAAGTGCTTGAATTCACAAAGTTAAACAACCTTAATGTAAGATTTATTCACAAAATGGATTTAAAAAGAGGCGAATTTGGAATTGTAGAGGGTGGAGACGGAGGAAACTGCAATATCTGTAACCGTCTCAGATTAACCTCAACCGGAATGCTTAAGCCTTGTTTGTTTAGTGATTTTGAAATAGATATAACCAAATATAGTGCCCGGGAAGCAATTGAGATGGCTTTGAAAATCAAACCATCAAAGGGACTTGTCAACAAAGAGGGTAACTTTTATAACATTGGAGGATAAAATGGAACAGACAGATAACAGTAACAAGAAACCTGCTCTTTCACATCTGAGCAAAGATGGTAATGTAAATATGGTAGATGTTTCAGGGAAACCCCTGTCATCAAGAACAGCAAGGGCAACAGGATGGATATCACTAAATGGAGAGACCCTTCGCCTTATTGGAGAGAATGGTATGAAAAAGGGATCTGTTGTTACAACGGCTCAAATTGCTGGAATCATGGCTGCCAAAAGAACCTGGGATGTAATTCCACTTTGTCACTCTTTGATTTTAAACAAAGCTGATGTAAATCTTACTATTGAAAAAAATGGAATCAAGGCAGTAAGCTATATCAGTTGCATAGGTAACACAGGAGTGGAGATGGAGGCGCTGCATGCTGTTTCTGTTGCACTTCTCACCGTTTACGACATGTGCAAGGCCGTTGACAAAAACATGGTCATTTCAGAAATTAAACTTGAAGAGAAAACAAAGGAGGCTATTTAAATGGAAAAGATATTAAAGGTTAAGTCAGTAAATATCTCTGTTGAGAAGGGAACAATAAAACTTCCGGCAGACAAAATTGAACTTACAGAGAGAGGGATTACCGGAGATGCTCACTCCGGCGACTGGCACAGACAGGTTAGCCTGCTGTCCGAAGAGAGTATTAGAGAGTTTTCGGATATAACCGGGAGAGAGTACAATTACGGAGAGTTTGCAGAGAATATTACAATATCGGGAATGAAACTGAATGAGTGTCGTCCGGGTGACATACTGGAAGGCAGCGCTATCACCATGCTGGTTACCCAGATTGGCAAAAAATGCCACGGAAGCGGCTGTGCAATATATACCGAAACCGGAGCCTGCGTTATGCCAAAAGAGGGAATATTTGCCAAGGTTATAAGAGGAGGAACACTAAAAGCAGGAGATGAACTTATTTACAAACCCAATATCTGGAAAGCTGGTGTTATAACACTCAGCAACAGGGCTTCCGCCGGTATTTACGAAGACAAAAGCGGTCCACATCTGATAAACACCCTGGAGAGGTATGTTGCCTCAATCAATAGAAAAATTGATTTCAAATACCATCTTATTCCTGACAGTGAGGTCAACCTTAGAGCAACCATAGATGAACTCATGAGTCAAAAATGTGACATGATATTTACAACAGGCGGTACCGGTATTGGCCCACAAGATATTACCCCCGATATTGTTAAGACATATATTGAAAAAGAGATACCCGGAATAATGGAATTCATCCGGGTAAAATATGGTGCTCAAAAACCAAATGCTCTTTTGAGCAGAGGTGTGGCCGGTATTGCAGGTGATACCCTGATTTTCACCCTTCCGGGAAGCCTTGGGGCAGTCACTGAATACCTGGCCGAAATTTCACCATTGCTCGAACACCTCATTTATATGAGGATGGGACTGGATACCCATTAATCTTCCGAAGAGACCAGCCTATTCGGCAGGTTTCTCTAGAATTTTTTCTATATACCTTGTCAGGTAAAGATTATGTGCATGTGTTGCTTTATCTCTGCTTCCTGTCCTGTTCAATCTTAATAAAAGATCTCTCATTTGATAGTATGCAATAGCTGAACTTTCTGTTATATCTTTAGGATTTGAAGTTGGTTTAACTACCGGGCCCATTCTTGCAACTGTCGCAGCACCTGTAAACAGATCACAAAGTGTTGTAACATAAGCCTTTTGCAAAACCCTCTGATATGCATCAACACCCCTTGAAGTATGAAGATTGCTCCAGATTGATGAGTTAAGATCATTGAATAGGTCATTCACCGTATAGGCATTTTTACCGAGTGCAGTCTCTGCAGTAACAAGGTTCATTAGAACTCTTCTGCTAAGCAATGAGTTCAGAGCAGTTGTGTATGCTCTCTCAAGATAGGTTTCGTTTCTGCTTACAAACTTGTTCATGTAATTATCCGGAATGAGCCAAACCGGGGGAGTATCAAAAAGGTGTTTTTTAAGGAATGCCATTGCCTCCACCTGTCTCTCCTTCTCTACTATCGCATAAACATCACCCGGCATCTCAACTGTTTTTGGGTCCTGATAAACACCTCCCACCCATTTTGCAACGTGGCCGATGTATCTTCTAAATTGATTGTTAACCTCACCGTGCATGGTCCTAAGGTTCTCATAATCTTTATTTGGCTCTTTGGTCCACTCATCAAGATTATTCATAACCATCTTAAGGTTTCGAATTCCAAGCTCATTTGCCTTCATTTGGTTTTCGCCAAGATCTTCGGCCTGGAGTCTTGGATCGTTAGCACTTGACTCCGTTCCAAACCAAAATCTTTTGTCTTTAGTCTTCTCAATTATCCATTGATTAATCTTTGGAATCTCTTTCACTGGATCATCAATCTCCGGAAACCTTCTGTAGCCCCACTCAATACACCAGTTATCATAATGGTTGATCCTCGGGAAGAGCAACTCTCTTGGAATGTTGTCTTCGGGCTGAGCAACATAGTTAAACCTTGAATAGTCCATTATGGATGTTGTATGGCCATTCTCCGCCAGAAACTTAGGATCTCTTAATTGTTCAACAGTATAAGAGGCTGTACCCGCAAAATTGTGTCTCATGCCTAAAGTGTGACCCACCTCATGAGAGGATACAAATCTGACAAGCTGTCCCATAAGCTCAGTGTCAAACAGCATTTTTCTGGCTCCCGGGTCAACAGGAGAGCACTGAACAAAATACCAGTTTCTAACAAGCGACATCACGTTATGATACCAGTTTATATGACTTTCTATTATCTCACCGGATCTCGGGTCATTTACATGAGGCCCGCTGGCATTCGGAATATCAGATGGTTTATAAACAATTGCAGAAAACCTTGCATCTTCGAGCGACCATTCAGGGTCTGCCAATGGTGATGTCGTTTCAAGAGCGTAGATTGCATTTTTAAATCCAGCTTTTTCGAATACCGGTTGCCAGTCATTAACACCCTGAATAAGGTATGGCACCCACTCCTTTGGAGTTGCCGGATCTATATAGAAGACGATTGGCTTTGCAGGCTCAACCAACTCACCCCTCTTGTACTTCTCAACATCTTCGGGTTTTGGCTCCAGTCTCCAGCGGGTAATCATTCTTACAGGCTTCACCCCCTGCGGATTAAGGTCAAAATCGGTATAACCGGTAGTAAAGTACCCTACCCTTTCATCAGCATATCTTGGAGTCATAGGGACTTTCGGAAGGAGGACAAATGAGTTGTTCAGCTCATAGGTTGCCGTCTCTCCTCTGTCTGTAAGAGTGTACGTTTTTACTGTTTTGATCTCAGTATTTATCGGATATGTTGTTATCGCCGATACATAACTGCTCTCCTTCTGCATACCGCCAAGTCTGAAACTTGTTTTGGTGGCTTTTCTGAAAAAGAGAGTCTCTGAATCAGAACTGAAAAAGTCTGTGACATCAATCAGATTATCGCTCTTATCAGCAGATTGTGCCTTTATTTCAAAAGTTGCAACAATAGCTGCCAGATTAGATCTTGAGACAGCTTCAAACATTGCCTGAGTACTGTCCTTAGACCTCTCCCTGTTAAGAATCTTCCTCAGAAATATTTTATTGTCAGGCCCCCTTTCAAATCTGAACATTCCTGAATTCAGCTGGTCTCCGGCATATCCGTCAAAGCTTGACCTTATGCCCTCGGCTGACCTGGAGATTCTTGTTACCATGATAATATGCCTGTTAAAGAGAGTATCGTTAATGTTTATGAAATATTTACCCTCTTGTTTATAGACGGTAGTCATTCCCTTCATCGGCTTTACATCTGCTTTTATGAATTTCTCAATTAAAGCAGGTCCTTTAGTGGCCGGTGGTTTAACTGTGTCTGATTGATTTTTTTCTGCAGAATTTTCCTGTTGTGCTGCTGCAGTGCGCACCCTCTGGCCGGTCATCACCTCAGGCGAGGAAAACATCATAAAGGCTACAGAGATTATTAACAGTGTCTTCTTTTTTAACATAAATACAAAGCTTTTTGTTGTTATTTGGATAAAAACAAAGATATAAAAATTGTCTATCTTTGCTTTGATGAGAGATCAAAGCTATTACAATAAAACCCGAATTATTTTCATCTTTCTGGGAGGAGTGCTCCTCCTTTTTCTCATTGCACCTTTGGTTGGAATGTTCCTTTCGGTGAAAGCTCCGCTCCTTTTTGATGCAATCAAAGACCAGCAGGTTACCTCAAGCATTACCAGAACCCTGCTTATCTCTTTTATTGCAACCATGTTTTGCTCGCTCTTTGCACTGCCTCTGGCCTACATTCTGGCAAGAAAAAAATTCCCACTGAAAGGCGTTGTTGAAGCAATTATTGATATCCCTATTGTGATTCCTCACTCAGCTGCCGGTATTGCGGTTCTTGGTTTTATCTCACGTGATTCTGTAGTCGGATCGGTTGCCTCTTCATTGGGGTTCAACCTTGTAGGTTCAACTGCTGCAATAGGAATAGCAATGGCCTTTGTAAGCATTCCTTTTCTTATTACATCGGCCAGAGATGGGTTTGCTGCTGTACCCCAAAGGCTCGAACGTGCCGCAGAGACACTTGGTGCATCACCCTTTAAGGTGTTTACTAAAATTTCGCTGCCATTGGCAAAAAGATCTGTAGTCTCGGGAATGGTACTGATGTTCGCAAGAGGAATGAGTGAATTTGGAGCTATTGTAATTGTCGCCTACCACCCTATGACAACACCTGTTCTTATTTTTGACAGGTTTAACTCTTTCGGTCTGGATTATGCAAGGCCAATAGCTGCAATTTTTATTGTGGTAACAGTTGTTATTTTTCTAATAATGAGGATTTACCAGAAAAGATAGAATATGTTACTAAATATCAAAGACTTAATTTGCAAAGCTGGAGATTTTATTCTGGGACCGGTGAATATATCTCTGGAAAGAGGCTCCTATCTTGCCCTTTTCGGTCCATCAGGCTCCGGGAAGTCCCTCTTTCTGGAGACTATTGCAGGAATCAGAAGAGCAGAGAGCGGGTCAATAATGATTGACGGCAACGAATGCATATATCTTCCTCCTCAAAAACGTCCTGTGGCAATGCTGTTTCAGGATTATGCCCTTTTCCCGCACCTGAGTGTTTTTGAGAATATCGCCTTTGCTCTTAAAATGAGGGGCGAGGATAAAGTTCATCAAATAAAAAGAGTAGATGAGTTGTGTCGTTACCTCTCAATAGAAAAACTAAAAAGTAGAGAACCGGATTCACTCTCCGGGGGAGAAAAGCAAAGGGTGGCACTTGCCAGAGCAATAGCACCTGAGCCTCTGATACTACTTCTTGACGAACCACTCTCTGCTTTGGATGAAAATCTAAGAGGTGAAGCCTCTGAACTTTTAAGGAAGATTAACTTACTGGGTATTACAATAATCCATGTTACCCACAACAAAGAGGAGATTGCGGGAGTTGCCTCTCAAACACAACATTTTCCACCTGAAAGCAAATTCTAACCAACCCATACAATGAAAAACTTAAACAAACTATGCGTTGCAGTAATCATTTCTGCATCAATTCTATTCAGCCCGGCCATTTTTGCACAATCAAACAAATTTTCGTCAGATGATTTTGACAAACTTTGCAATGATGTTTTTAAAGAGTGGAATCTGCCCGGAATGGCAGTTGTTGTGGTAAAGGGGGGAGAGACAATTTTTTTAAAGGGATACGGTACAACAGCAATTGATTCAACAGGTACACCAATTACTCCAAAAACTCAGTTTGTTATTGCATCAACATCAAAAGCAATGACTGCAGCACTATTGGCAACAGTTATTGACGAGGGTAAAGTAAAATGGGAGGATACCGTGGTTAACCATCTGCCGAATTTTAAGCTTTACGACCCCTGGGTCACTGCAAACTTCCAGGTAAGAGACATAATGGTTCATAAAACGGGATTCCGTGCATACGCAACGGATGACTTGCCACACTTTGGTTATAACCGTGATCAGATATTTACGCTCCTGAGACATATTCAGCCAACATACAGCTTCAGAACCACCTACGCCTACAACAATGCAATGTATACAGTAACAGCAAAGATTATTGAGAAATATACGAACATGAGTTGGGATGATGCAATTGCAGAGAGAATATTCAAGCCGCTTGAGATGAATTCCAGCACAACAGGTAACCGCTCATTCTATTCATCAAATGCACTGGCTAAAGGTCACACTCACTTTATGGATAAAGACACAATCAAGACAGCAATCAGAGCAGATCGTGAGAGAGGGTTCCGGTGGCTCTCTGCTGTGGCTCCGGCAGGATTTGTAATCTCTACAGCAGAGGATATGGGCAACTGGCTTAAGATGCACCTTGGTAAAGGTAAATTCAATGGCAAACAGATTATTTCGGAAACAAATCACCGTTATCTTTTTGTTCCGCAAACCATTAGCGGACATGATTCAGTAACTCTTAACAACTACGCACAGGGATGGACAGTGGAGCAGAGCAGCAACGGAAGACTCATAAGACATACCGGACTTGCCTACGGTTACACAGCATTCGTAGGGATAATGCCGGAAATAGATATGGGCATTGCAATTCTCACAAATGCCGGAGCCACCACAAACCCGCACATGGCTATTACAAGAGAGATGATTGAGATGCTTAAAGGTGAAGATAAGAGAGACTGGAGAGAATTTTACCTTAGCTCATTTACCCGTCCAAGGCCAATAACTCCACAAACAAAGATAGACACAATCCCTCAACTTGCCAACATTCAATATCTTGGCCAGTTTTTCAAGGAAGATTTCGGTACTATCACAATTTCTGAGGAGGAGAACAAACTAATGTTTCAGCTCAACAATGTAAAATCAGAACTAAGACACAAAACCGGAAACGCATTTAACATAAGAAATATCAGCAACATCGAGTTAGAGTTCTTCCCCGGTAATAGCAATAAAATTGACGCACTCACTCTCAAAATCGGAGACCCGATAGGCAACTTTACTCGTATAAAATAGGGGACTTTTAAGTCTTTGCCTTAATATCTATATATCAATGGCTTGCAAACATAATAATTTAAAAAAAAACGGGCAATATCATTTTGTATAATCCACTTAGTCAAATAGTTATGTAAACACTTAAATTCCGGAAATGGGCACACTCTCAATAATCTCACAAATCACTCAACTCAAAGGCAATATTTGTTTTCCGATAATTTTCCGCGGCTACTTTTCGGGAACGACGAGGACTGTCTGACGACCGAAGGGAGGAGTTCCGCAGTCGCCGAAAAGTACCAAGAAAATTTGAGGGTGCACTAAAACAATCGGTTGCAGGAGTAGAGTGATTTGGGAAAATAAAACATATTTCCGTTTTAGACTATCTAAAATAAGCTCCGCAATATTAGCAACTGATTACATTTAAATATTAAAAGCTAATCCTGGAACAATGGATTGGCTTTTTTAGATTATAACATTACTGCTGAACAAATTAAAGAATTCCTTTCGCAGTGCACTATTCCGACGATTTCAAATATTTATAATCGTATAAATTTAACAACTAATGCCTTAATTATTTGCAAATTAATCAGAAAGACACTAAATTGCACTTGGCAATCAAGCATATAAAGCTATCTGAACCTACTGCCTGATATAATTTCATTATTTTAAGAATTACCATCCATTATGAAACAGTTAATTTATTTGGCTACAATTTTACTTGCGATTTCGTGTTCAAAGTCGCAACAAGCGGTTGAGAATCCAAAGTCGGAAGAGCAAAATCCAATAGTAAATTATGTACCGGCAAAACCTATCATTTTACAAGCTCAGAGTAAGCTGATTCTTGATAAAACAAACACATTTGCCTTTGGCTTCTTCAAGGCTTTGTCCCAAAAGCAAAGCGCAAATATGTTTCTCTCACCGTACAGTATGTCTGCAGCATTGGGTATGCTTTACAACGGAGCTGCCGGGGACACAAAAAAAGAGATTGCCGGTGTACTTGGCATGAATGAATATGAACCCCAGGAAATTAACCAATATTATAAGGAGCTCACAAAAGCATTAGTAGAGGTTGATTCGCATACAATATTAAGTATTGCCAACTCAGTCTGGGCTAATAAAACAATTCCACTGAAGAGCTCTTTTCTTGATTTAAACAAGAACTACTTTGATGCAAAGGTTAGCACTCTGGATTTTTCAGCTCCTTCTACTATTCCTGCCATTAACCTCTGGTGTAAAGAGAAAACCAACGGTAAAATTCCGGAGATTATTAAACAGATAGATCCATCATCTATGGTTTTACTTACAAATGCAATATATTTTAGTTCGTTCTGGAGATTTAATTTTGACAAGACCAAAACCGTTAATAAATCATTCAATAATATTGACAACACCTCCTCTGCTGTAGCTATGATGCACCAAAGAAGAATGGATATGATGTATTCACAGATGGACAGATGCGGTATGGTAACAATCCCATATTCCAATACTGCCTATGCAATGAATATTATACTTCCGGCAGAGGGCGAGAAGATTGATGATATAATCAGTGACCTTGACCAGGATGTTTGGAAGACAATGGTAAACCACAGATCGCTTGCAAAAGTTACACTCTCTATGCCTCGTTTCAAAATTGAGAATAGTCTGGAAAAACTGGATGAAACACTTGCAGTGATGGGTATGCCAACAGCATTTACTCACAACGCCGATTTCTCGGCTATGTCAGACATGAGAACTTATGTATCTGAAGTAATTCAGAAAAGTTACATATCTGTTGATGAAAACGGTACAGAGGCAGCTGCGGTGACAATAGTAAATATGTATGCAACAAGCATAGGGCCTCAACCAAATCCAGCAGAGGTAATAATGGAGGTTAACAGACCATTTATATTCTTAATATACGAACAGAGTACAGGTGCTATTCTTTTTGTTGGAAAGGTTACTAAATTGTAATTTACTTAATAAGAACCTGAGCATAATAGGCGTAAATCTTTCAACTGCTATTCTATTCTCATTAGCCTTGGCTAAAGTGGATTCTTAAATTATAAACAATTAAATTTTTATGTTATGAAAAAATTAATTTTAATTATCGCTACATCTTTTTTATTTTTCATTTTCTCATCATTAGTTAATCAACTTAATGCCGGAAAATGTGCTCTTTATTATTCTACCTACAATTTAGATTGTTTAGTATGTGGTACACCAAGTAGTGTTCCTTCTTGTATTTTCAATTCTGAGCCAGATGCCGGGGGTGATTGTTATACTGGGGAGTGTAATGTGTGTGGCAATGACGGTATTTGTTTTTAATAAATTTTAAAAATGAAAAAAAATCCTTGTTATATTTTTATCACTTTCATTTATATGATGGTGATCACATATGGTTGCAATACTAATTTGGGGGTTGAATCTACATTTAAAATTCCCGTTCAATATAATATGGAAAATACTTTGCCCTTCTCTGAATCAGGGTACACATATGATGTTGAAATTATCCCTCTTGAAAATAAAACCGAAGCATATATAAATTTTAAAGGAATAAACAGAATAGAGGTATACAAAGATATTTATTATATAATGACGTTTTATGGAGACTTAAAACTATTTCACAAAAATGGTAATTACCTAAAAACAATAAGTAAAGGTAGAGGACCAGGAGAACTAAATATGGTTTCCGATTTTTCATTTGACAGAGATACTGAAAAAATTGAAATATTGGATGTTAATGACATTAAAGTCTACGATATCGCAGGAAACTATGAAACATCAATTCCTGTTAAGAATAACTACATTGAATTTGTAAAATTTGGGGGAAAAAGAATCTTTCTTGATTCCAATAAAGATCCTCAGCAGAAATACAACTACATCATTCTGAATAACGCTGGCGAATTATGCTACTTTGAAGACAAATTTGGTCCCACTTTAAGCCCAACAATCTCTCCTAGACACTTCAATCAGTATGAAAAAGAGCTTTACCTCAGCTCAAACTATTCAAACAAAATTTATAAAATGGTGGCTGATGACAATTTACCAAAAGAATTTGGATATATCGAGGAGATGAATACCGATAAATCAATCAGCGGTATAGATTTTGAAAGTTTTAAAGAGATTAGTTCAAGAAATAATTGGTTTACAAAAGTTCTTGGATTTTATAAAATTAATAGTTCAATGTACGGGCTTTCAATATCAAAAGATAGGATAGAAACTTTTTTAGTTGATCTGAGTAGGAATTTAATTTACTGCCATCCCTTTAATGGGTTGCCTATTCTTTTCAAACCCCTCTTCAGTTGTGGTTTAAAAGAGTACTATTTATTCCCTCCTGAGCTATTTCAAGGAGCCGTTGGAGATTTGATTAACAAAAAAAATCCAGAATTGTATACAAAAATTAAAGAACAAATTTTGCCAGAGACAGATGCCCAAAATCTTTTCATAATTAAACTAAGTTACAGGGAAAAATGAGATAACAATTAATATGCTTAAAGAACCAATCCATTTTTGATGTGAACCCCAAAAGTTATTTGTCTAACTTTTAGGGTTCACATCATATCCTAGCTGTATTTTAACAGATTGTTATTCCTCTTAACGAAAATTAAGGATTCATCATATCGGTATTCTGAAATCGAAGTATTTCGTAAATGTGCTCAATTGCATGAGCGGCAGGGCCTGCAGGGTCCAGAAACTTAGCCTTGTTAAGCGCATTGATAGCCTCTCCCCACTGCTGTTCACGCCTCAGAATTCCCCCCATTAGGTACCAACCCTGAGCATTTTCAGGCTCTCTTTTCAGAAACTCTTCAAGCTCCTGATGAGCCGTTGCAATTTCACCCTCCCGGAGTAACTGCTCAATTTCAAGTAAATTTTTAGCCATAATCAATTAAACTAAACCTGCAAATCCCATAAAGGCAAGAGCAAGTATTCCGGCTGTAATTAATGCAATTGGCGTGCCTTTAAATTCCTTAGGCACATTTGCAAGTTCCAGCTGCTCTCTTAACCCCGCAAAGAGAATCATAGCCAGACCGAATCCCAAAGCATTTGCAATTGCAAACACAACAGCCTGAGCCATGTTAAGCATGTGAGGATCACCCCCGAATGTAAACTCTTTAGAGACAACAAGAATTGCCACACCAAGTACAGCACAGTTTGTAGTAATGAGCGGAAGAAAAATACCTAGCGCCTGATAAAGAGCAGGGCTTACCTTCTTCATGATTATTTCAACCATTTGAACAAGCGACGCAATTACCACAATAAAGGTTACTGTTTGCATAAACTCGATGCCCAGAGGAATCAGAACATAGTATTGCAAAAGATATGTTACAAGGGTTGCAACAGCCATTACAAAGGTTACCGCACCCGACATCCCGGCAGCAGTACTCACCTTGTTTGAAACACCAAGAAAAGGGCAGACTCCCAGAAACTGTGACAGAAGTATATTGTTTACAAAAACTGCCGAAATGATTATTAATATATATTCCATACTGTAATCAATTAAGAGATTCTGGTTTTAAGTTTATTAAACAGCACCAAAAGGTAACCGAGGGCAATGAATGCTCCCGGAGCAAGTACAAAAACAAGCATTCCATCACCATCAATAAGTTTGATTCCAAAGAGTGATGCACTGCCCAGCAACTCCCTTACGGCGCCAAGTACTGTAAGACCTAGGGTAAATCCCAATCCGATACCGATTCCATCCAGAGCCGAATCAGTGATATTGTTTTTTGAAGCAAAAGCCTCGGCTCTTCCCAGAACAATACAGTTTACCACTATCAGCGGAATAAACAGACCAAGTGTTTCATAGAGACCGGGAGTATATGCCTGCATAAGCAGCTGAAGAATCGTTACAAATGCTGCAATGACAACAATGTATGAAGGTATCCTCACCTTACTTGGGATAAGACCTGCAATAGATGAAATTACAATATTTGACATTATTAGTACAAAGGTTGTAGCCAGGCCCATGCCCAGGCCATTAATTGCCGACGTGGTTGTTCCCAATGTGGGACACATTCCAAGAAAGAGAACGAAAATTGGGTTCTCCTTTAGGATTCCTCTTGTTATTAATGATAGTTTACTCATTTGCCTTCTCCTCCTCTGATTTTTGGTTTGAACAGAGCTTAAAAGCCTCCCATGCCAACGTTACGGCATCGCAGTAAGCTCTTGAAGTAATTGTCGAAGCTGTAATCGCGTCAACATCACCACCATCTTTTTTGACAACCAGTTTGAAATTCTGTGGGTCTTTTCCTTCGAATTGTGCACTGAAACTACTCTTTGAAGGTTCGATCTTATCTCCAAGTCCCGGAGTTTCGGTATGCGAAAGAACAGAAATTCCCTTGATTGTTCCATCTACATTGAATCCAACCATAAGTGCTATTCTTCCTCCAAAACCCGATGCATATGTCTCAATAGCGTAACCTGCTGCATTTTCGCCCATCTTTGCCGGGTAAACTTTGTAGCTCTTTCCCGCACTCTCTACCATGAACATTTCAGCAGAGGGGTCATTGTCAAATTCAGGAGAGACACTTGCAATTGCATTGTTTGTCTTGGCAGCCATTGCAATATCAATCGGACCCTTTGTAAGTGCGTAAACTCCCCCCAAAAGTGCCGAAGCAATGAGAGTTACGGCAGAGAGGGTCATCACCATATTTTTTAAAGTTGAACTTTTAGCCATTCTTCACCTCCTTACCAAATCTTTTTGGTTTGTAAAAATTATTCAGAAGAGGAACCGTTGCATTCATAATGAGGATTGCAAACGAAATACCTTCCGGGTATGCTCCAAAATTTCTGATGAGAACTGTGATTACTCCAATGCCTACACCAAAGATTATCATTCCCTTTGTACTCATTGGCGATGTCACATAATCTGTTGCCATGAAAATTGAACCGATAAGAAGACCTCCTGTAAGTATAGTAAATATTGGATCAGGATTATGGGTTGGATCAATTATCCAGAAAATTCCCGATAGAACCATCACAGAACCAATAATTGAAAGTGGGATGTGAGGCCGGATAACTCTTCTTATAAGCAGGTAGACAAGCCCCACCAGCAGAGCCAGAGCAGAAACCTCTCCGACAGATCCTCCAATTTTGCTGAATAGCATCTCGGCATAGGAAAAGTTGTTTGCTTCAAAGATTTGATCCATTGTCATCCCCTTGGAGAGACCCTCCTTCACTATCGAAAGCGCTGTAGCACCTGAAGTTGCATCTATACCCTCGCGAAACCACGACACAGGAGTAGTCCAGTCAGTCATGATAACAGGGAAAGAGACCAGTAAAAACACACGTCCCACAAGAGCCGGATTAAAGAGATTCTGGCCAATGCCACCAAAGCTCATTTTGGCAACTCCGATTGCAACTATGGCACCGATAAAAACAAGCCAACTCGGAGAATTAGGGGGAAGATTGAGGGCAAGAAGCAAGCCGGTAAGGGCTGCCGAATAATCGTTAACTGTTACTTTTCCCTTTATAATGTACTTCTGTATGGCAAATTCAACCAGCAGGCAGGTTATTGCTCCTACAAATGCCAGTTTTATGGCAGAGAAGCCAAAAAAGTAGATAGACACCAGTAGTGAAGGCGATAGTGCAATTATTACATCTCTCATCAACCCCTGGGTACTATCCTTGCCGTGAATATGCGGAGCAGGTGATACTAATAGTTTTTTCATAAAGATTATCTGTTACTTTTTAGGTCTGCTTCTAATTATTCTCAAAACCTGTCCCTTTGCAAGCCTTATGGTATCAAGCAAAGGAATATTCGAAGGGCAGCTGTAGAAACAGCATCCGCACTCGATGCAATCCTGAATAAGGTTTGTTTCAAGGTCATCTATGCGGCCGGCTCTTGCCAACCTGTTCAGAAGGTATGGTTCAAGACCCATCGGACATGCTTCTACACACTTTGCGCATCTTATGCAATTACCCTCTTCTCCCCTTCTTGTCTCTTCATCTGTCAGGAGTAAAAGCGCTGAAGTACTCTTTACGGTGGCTGCATCCATTCTTGAAATTGCCTTACCCATCATTGGGCCTCCGCTTATAAGCTTTACAGCATCTTTCGGGAAGCCTCCTATCGCATACATTATCCTTTCGAAGTTTGTGCCTACCCGCAGACGAAAGTTCCTCTGCTCTGTCATACATCCTCCGGTCACTGTTACAATCCCGTCAAAAAGCGGTTTATTTTTCTGAACAGCTTCATAAACTGCAAGTGCAGTCCCAACATTCTGAACGACAACCCCAACATCAATCGGCAAGCCCATTGAAGGAACCTGGCGATGAATTATTGCATCTATCAGCTGTTTCTCTCCTCCCTGAGGATATCTCTTTTTAAGAGAAACCACTTTAATCTCCTTATAGCTCTTAGAAGCAATCTTCTTTAAAAGCTTTAATGCCTTGGGCTTGTTCTCCTCTATACCTATATATGCTTTTTCAACTCCCAGGGCCATCATCATTATTTTGGTGCCAATGAGCATCTGCTCCGGGTACTCAAGCATTACCCTGTAATCTGAAGTAAGATATGGTTCACACTCAGCTCCGTTAATCAGCAGATATTCTGCCTTTTTTCCTGGAGGAGGAGATAACTTAATGTGGGTAGGAAAGGCAGCTCCGCCCAAACCGACAATTCCGGATTTTGCAATTATATCAATAATCTCTTTTGAAGAGGCTTTAATCTCCTTAACTATCTTAGGCGATCTGTCAATTGACTCATCCCACACGTCGCCTTCAACCTTTATAACAATATGGGGAATAAGGTTTCCTGAGATATCCGGCATAGGTTCTACGGCAGTAACTGTTCCGGAGACAGAAGAGTGAATATTTGCCGAAATAAAACCTGATGCCTTGGCAATCAGCTGACCTACCTTTACCGTGTCACCCTTGGCTACCACAGGTTCGGCAGGTGCTCCCAAATGCTGGGAGACAGATATATATGCCATATCCATCAGTGGAAAATCCTCAATTGAAGCGTTGACTGATATCTTATGGTCATGGGGATGAATACCCCCTATTGAAAAAGTTCTGCTCATATCAGATTAATAATTTACTGTTCTACAACCGGTTCTTCCTCTTTCTTTGGGACTCTTACAGGGAAGTTAACCTCCCAGATTGCGTGTGTCGGACACTCTGTAACGCATTTTCTGCAAAGCTTGCATTTGTTATAATCAATATATGCAAGATTATTTGACATTGTTATCGCATCAAATGGGCAAACTTTCTGACATTTAAAGCATCCTATACAAGCAACAGCACAAGCTTTTCTTGCCACACCACCTTTATCTTTGTTGATACATGAAACAAAGATTCTTCTATTTTTTGGACCTTTATTCCTCAGCTCAATGATAAACTTTGGACAGGCTTTAACACATGCTCCGCAAGCTGTGCATTTGTCCTGATCTACCTCAGGTAAGCCGGTGCGCGGGTCCATCTTGATAGCATCAAAGTTGCATACCACAACACAATCTCCCTGCCCAAGACAGCCAAAGCTGCAGGCAGTATCTCCGGCATATAGCGATGCCATTACCGCACACGATGAGTATCCGTCGTAGTGATTTGTTTTTGGCCTTGAATCGCAGTTCCCGTTGCATCTTACAACTGCAACCTGTGGTGCCTTTTCGGCAACCTCCATCCCTAGATAAGAAGCAACATTTTTCATAGTGTCATTTCCCCCTACCGGGCAGTAAAGCGCATCGAGACTATCTGCCTTAACACACCCTTCGGCAAAGGCACGGCACCCTGCATATCCGCAGCCGCCACAATTTGCTCCCGGTAGTATTGCCTCTACATCATCTATACGAGGATCCTCCTCTACTTTAAATTTTTGAGCAACCAAATAGAGAACCAGAGCCAGAAGAAGGCCCAGAACACTCAGGCTGACAACTGTAAAAAGAATTGTAGTAGTCATCAATTATTTAAGTTTTTCTATCATAAATATAAACTCCCTCTTTAGCCTGTCTTTTAACAGCCATATTATAAAATAATAAAGAGAGATTCCACCTATAATCGCAATCCCTGTAACGGGTTCCGAAGCTCCGGCAGAGGTCAAAGATACTAATAAAACAAGGAGGATTAAAAGAGGTACAACATAAGAAATCCAAAGTGCCCTGTATCCCAGAGTCTTCTTTAATTTAACATTTACCCTCTCCCCCGTTTCGTATATATCCTTGAAATTATTTTCTACTTCGATGATTTTTGTTTTTACATCACCAAGTGAGCAAGCCGATTTGGCATGGCATGATGCGCATGCCGACTTGTTTAATATTTCAACCGCAATAAATTCATTATCGATTGATAATACTACACCTTCGTGATCTATATAATCCTGTTTGTTTGTCATGATATTTTGCTAATCAGCGGGTGTTTAAGATTTCTAAAACTACTAAGCCTGCCTATCACTCTTCCCATTTTTATTGGAGTTTCAAACATCAAAGGTACTCTGTTTTTGTCGTCTGTCACCCAGATTATCAGCTCTTCTTTGCCGGAAAAGACTTCACCGGCAACAACTCTGGCTGCAAATTTAAGCGTTCTGAATTGACCGAGTCCGGGAATTCTTTTTGTCTCAGGGCCAATTAGACGATAATAGAGTTCAAATACCTCGTTATCTATTGCAAACGAGATAGGCTGTTCAATGCCGGCAGGTATGTTGGAAAAATCGATGTTTCTGGAAAAATAGAAGAGCGACACAAGATCGAAGGTACACTCTCTGCCTACAAGTACAGTATCAATAATCGGGTCGGATTTTCTTTCGACCTTTGCCTTAATAGTATAGTCGGGTTGAAAATAGAAGGTGTTCTTCATGGTGTACTTACCTTCATGAATATCTCTGTGAAAATAGAATGGTCTCCCGTTTTTTGTACTGAATTTTGATTCAAACAGATCTCTCACTTTAAAGAAAACATCGTAAAACCTATATGTTATCCCGGTAATAACAGAATGAAAATACTCCTCTCCATTGGGATGTCGCTTTTTGGTAAGGTTAACGGCGGCCTCTCCAACATCTGTGTTTATAACTCCCCATCTGTAATTGATTACATAAACAAGGTTCTCACCATGATCGTAAGCTCTCAAATGTTCGGGAATATCTTTAACGGGGGTGCAGGGTTTTACTTTTACCGTCGCAAAGAGGGAAACTGAAAGAAGTGATATTAATAACAGTATCTTAATTTTCATCAAAACTCTTTCTCAAAATCTGAATTTGACATAAATTCCTGCTGATTCATTCTCGATGGGTATGTTTCAAAACCGCCTGACAGTGGATCTTTGGCAAGAGAGGTATCAGTCATATCAGTAAACTTAACTTCTGAACTTCTGAATCTAAGCTGAACATCACATACCGCACCGTTTCTGTGTTTTGCAATTATGATATCAGAGACCCCCTTAAGTGCAGGATTATCATCACCCAGGTTATAGTAATCCTGTCTGTGGATAAACACCACAATATCTGCATCCTGTTCAATTGCCCCTGACTCTCTCAAGTCACTTAATTGTGGTCTCTTTGTGCCTCCGCGCGTCTCTACAGCTCTACTCAACTGTGAAAGTGCAATAACAGGCACCTCCAGCTCTTTTGCAATTGCCTTTAATGACCTTGAAATTGCTGAAACCTCCTGTTCTCTCATTCCTCTCAACTCCGGCGGACCTGTCATAAGCTGTAAATAGTCAATAATAATCAGCTTAACTCCATGAATAAGAACAAGTTTTCTGGCTTTTGACCTAAGTTCGTTTATTGAGAGCGATGGAGTGTCATCAATATACATCGGTGCCTTCACCAACTGTTTAAGCCTTGAGTGAAGCTGCTCCCATTCATAATCTTTCAACTTTGAACCACCTTTTATCTTATCACCATCCAGCCCGGTTTCGCTAATCATAAGCCTTTTCACCAGCTGTACAGATGACATCTCCAGAGAGAAGAATGCAACCGGTACCTTGTGGTCCACAGCCATATTTCTGGCCATTGTTAGTACAAATGCAGTTTTACCCATAGATGGGCGGGCGGCAATAATAATAAGATCAGACGGCTGCCATCCAAGAGTAACCCTGTCAACGGAGGTATAACCCGAAGGGACACCACTTAAACCATCGGTACGGAGTTGATTTTTCTGAAGGTCGTCAATTGCCTGGTTAATCACATACTGAACAACCTGCGCCTCTTTGCGCATGTTTCTGTCAGCAAGTGTAAAAATCTTTTGTTGAGTAGTGTCAAGTAAATCATCAACAGAGACAGCATCATCAAATGCATCTTTTTGAACACCATAAGAGATTGATATGAGCTCTCTTTGAATGTATTTCTGGAGGAGTATTTTTGCGTGGTAATCGATGTGAGCTGCAGCACCAATCTTCATACTCAGCTGACTGAGATAGGATGCTCCACCTACAGATTCAAGGTCTCCGGAATTCTTAAGTTCGTCTGAAACGGTAAAAATGTCAACAGGAGCATGTTTTGCTGCCAGTGCAGAAATTGCCGTAAAGATTTTTCTGTTGGTCTCTTTATAGAAACAGTCAGGGCTGATTATGTCAAGAACATCTGTAATTGCAGTAGGTTCGAGCATGAGTGCGCCGAGAACCGCCTCCTCAATATCAACTGCCTGAGGTGGTCTCTTACCCATTTCAAGACCCAATACATCCAGATTTGCATCACCTGAGGCTTTGCCTCGTCCAATTTTTTTTGCCATACAGCTTTACACCAATTATAACCTGTCCAGCGCCTTTTTTACCCTTTGCGCAGCCATTTCACACTGATCTCTGTCAATTATCAGAGGAGGTGCAATCCTGAAGGCAGTAGGGCAAAAGAGAAACCAGTCACTTAGAATATCTTCTTCTATCAAAAGAGGAAGAACTCTTTTGGCATATTCTTCATTTACAAGATCTACGGCTATCAGCAGGCCAGCGGCTCTTATCTCTTTTACCTTCGGATGATCCTTTAGCGCTTCCACAAATATAGCACTCTTTTCATTAACCTCATCAATCCAACTCTCTTTTAAAAGCAATTTAAGAGAGGCAAGTGCAGCAGCGCATGATACAGGGTGACCCCCGAATGTGGTTATGTGCCCCAGCACTGGATTTGATTGCCAGTCTTTCATGAGCGATTGTGATGCAACCAGTGCACCCAGAGGCATTCCTCCGCCTAGTGCCTTGGCAAGAGTAAGGATATCCGGAGTGACTCCGTATTTTTGAAATGCAAATAATTTACCTGTTCTTCCAAATCCGGTTTGAATCTCATCAAAAATCAATAAGGCTCCTGTTTGGGTACATCTCTCCCTTAATGCCTGCAAATAGCCGATCTGAGGCAGAATTACACCTCCCTCAGCCATAACCGGCTCAGCTATTACGCAAGCAGTTTTAGACGTAATCTGCTCTAAATCTGCAAAATTGTTAAAACAAATGTGTTTTACGTTGGGTAACAGAGGTCTGAAAGAGTTTTTAAACTCTTCGTTACCCATAACGCTCAAAGCGCCGTGAGTACTTCCGTGGTATGAATTATAAAAAGAGATCATCTCTCTTCTTCCGGTATCTCTTTTTGCAAGCTTAAGGGCGGCTTCGTTAGCCTCACTTCCTGAGTTTACATAATAGACAGAGTCAAGTGAAGATGGTAATTGCTCTGCAAGCAGATGCGCATGTTGAGACTGTGGGCTTTGAATTAACTCACCATATACCATCAGGTGCATATGTTTCTCGATTTGCGCCTTTACACTTTCGATTATCTCTTTATTGCCATGACCGGTGTTAGAGACAGATACTCCTGATACTAAATCGAGTATTTTGCGATTATCGGGTGTAAAAAGAAAAACCCCCTCAGCCCTTTCGATTTCAATACCTAAAGGTGAGGAGGAGGTTTGTGCTATATGCTTGAAAAACAGCTCCCTTACAGTATAGGGGACACTGCTCATTTATTCGCCTTCGAAGTCAGCGCTTACCAGGATACGGCCGCAGTATTCGCAAACAATAATTTTTTTGCTTGAGGCTATGTCCATCTGTCTCTGAGGTGGAATTTTATTAAAGCAGCCCGAGCATGCATCACGCCTTACTGTTACTACAGCAAGTCCGTTTCTGGCGTTTGTTCTTACTTTTTTGTAAGCGGCAAGCAGACGGGCATCAATTTGTGCCTGAATATCTTCAGAAAACTTAATGAGTTCATCCTCCTCTTTTGCTGTCTCGGCAACTATTGAATCCAACTCTCTTTTTTTGTTTTCAAGGTCAAGTGCTCTCTCATCAAGAGCTTTAATTGTTTCAACAAGAACAGCTTTTTTCTCTGCAAGAATAATGTTGTTCTCCTTAATTCTCTTTTCCGATAACTGCACCTCAAGTCCCTGGAACTCTATCTCTTTGGATAGTGAGTCATATTCTCTGTTATTCTTGACATTATTTTGCTGTGAGGTGTACTTTTCAATCAAAGATTTTGAGTTTTCAAGATCCAGCTTCTTTTGCAAAATTGACTTTTCGATATCTTTAATCTCAAGCTGAAAATTTTCAACACGAGTTTTCATCCCTAATATCTCATCTTCAAGATCCTGAACTTCAAGCGGAAGCTCTCCTCTTAACAGGTGAATCTGGTCAATTTTAGAATCTGCCAGCTGTAATTTGTATAACAGATTCAGTTTCGACTCCATCGTAAGGTCACCTTCAACGGAGCTCTTCTGCAATGATATAAATGTACCGCCGTCCAACGGGGTCTCAATAGGTACTTTTGTTTTGGCTGCTGACATAATCAATTATCGATAATATATTGGATTTTTACTTCTTTTACTTCTGAGAACGGCAAAGTTAGGAATTTTTTTCAAAATAACAGACATCAGCAAATCCAGCACACCTATTTCGCTCTCGTAGTGGCCGATATCAATTATCATAAATCCATCTTCGCAAAAATAGCTGTGATACGAGAGGTCTCCGGAGATATAAACTTGAGCACCTGCATTAAATGCGTCGTTAATTAGGGAGCCTCCGCTCCCACCGCACAGTGCAATTTTTTTAACAGGGACAGTAAGTGGTTTTGAACTTTTAATCAATGATAGTCCGAAACGCTCCTTCACCATACCAATGAATTCATCGGCAGACATCTCTTCTGCAAGTTCTCCAAAAATACCAAGCCCAACTCCTTTCTCTTCACTTTTTGTAAGTATCTCTCTGTTTAATAAGCCAAGTTTGTCTGCCATTATCCCGCTAACTCCATCAGGAACCTTGTCAATATTTGTATGAACAGAATATACAACAAGATCATTTTTTATAATTTTGGTCAACATCTTGTCTTGCAGACTCTTTGTTCCAATTCTTTTAATTCCTTTGAATATGAGAGGATGATGTGTGATAATCATCTCAGCTCCAGAATCCAGTGCCTCCTCAACAACATCAATTGTGCAGTCAAGGGCAAGAATTACTGAGGTTACCTCCCTGGCAGGATCTCCAACCATCAGCCCTGAGTTATCCCAATCCTCCTGAAAGTGACAAGGGGCAAACTCTTCAACTATACTTATAATCTCTCCTGCTTTCATTATTGTAAAGAATCAGATACCTCCAGCAAACGATCTTTAATACCCGTGAGTATTTCAACAACATCTACTCTTCTATCCACCCCGCTTTTGTTGTCCTTAAGTCTTTTTGACGCCCCTTCAAGGGTCATTCCTCTCTCTTTTACCAGATAGTATATTAACCGGAAGTTAGCGAGATCATCAGCCGTAAAAAGCCTGTTACCCTTTTTATTTCTTGCCGGTTTAATATACTCCGGAAATTTCTGTGCCCAAAATCTTACCAGAGAGGTGTTTTCATTAAGAATCTCTGCTACCTCACCTATGGTGTAATAAAGCTTTTCAATCTTAAACTCTTTGTATGGCATAATGTTCAGAATTTAAAGGGTTATACTTACGGCTAGTCCATTGACTGACCACTATTTAGCGCAATAATCATCATATCGCGATATGTCGACGGGGTTAACTCTGCAAAGAAATAATTAACCGGATCCATCGGGTTTCCATTAAGTCTCACCTCATAATGCAGGTGTGGGGCGAATGATAGACCGCTGCTTCCAACCCTCGCAATAACCGTACCCCTGTTAACGGTCTGTCCGTTTCTGACAAGAACTTCACCCAAATGAGCGTAATTGGTCTGATATCCCCCTCCATGGTTTATAGTAATCTGATTACCCCTTCCTCTGTCTGACCTGGATACTTCAGTTACCACTCCTCTTGCAGTTGCAACCACCTCTGTTCCAAGACCGGCCAGCAGATCAATACCAGTATGTCTGGTCATTGTTTTATAAAAAGGATGTATTTTATCTCCAATACTTGCTCCCGTCTGAGAAACAGTCATTCCCTTTATCGGCATTACTGATGGAATCGAGTTAAGATCATCTCTTCCTTTTAGTGTGTCAAATATTGCAGAGAACTTTCTATTTAGTTCTCCTGCCAGATATTCCATATACCTTACTCTGTCAGAAGCAAAACTTACCAGTGTAATGTCCGATGAGGAGTCAAGTTGTGCATAGAGTCTCGGATTGTATTCATTTAGAAGCTCTGGGGGAGATGATTTGAATATGCTCATATATATCTCCTTGTCTCTCTGCCTGAGGTCTCCCAATACACTATCCAGTACATCCATCTTCTCCAAAGCCCTTCTGTATTCAAGGCTGAGCATCTGATTCTCCTTGAGAAGGCGTTCTTCCTGACCGGTGTTTATGATTGAGGCAAATATAATATAATAAAGCACAGCCAGAAGCAGGCTTCCAATAACGTATCTGATTACAAGTTCCAGTCTGCCCTTCAGGCCGAGTTTCTCTTCTACGAATCTCAGCTGCTCTCTGTTAAATCTGTACTTGCTCATAGCTGTCTAACTCTTGGGAGTTAATAAATTGAAGAACTCTTCCTGATCAATATCCCTATTATAGTAGTTTTGAGGATTAACCGGTTTATTCCTGTAGATAACCTCATAGTGGAGGTGAGGGCCTTTTGATCTCCCGGTATTACCCATTATTCCCAGTTCCTCTCCTCTTCTTACAACTCTGCCAATAGTTACCGATGCATTTTTCAAGTGAGCATATCTGGTTTTATATCCGTAGCCGTGATCAATCAACACAAAGTTGCCATAACCGAAAAAGTCATAACCTACCTCAATAACCTTACCATTGCCTGTAGCATAAATAGGTTCTCCAAGAGGGCCGGAAAGGTCAATACCTGTGTGCATTCTGAAGTCACCATGGAAAGGATCTCTTCTGTACCCAAAGCTGCTTGAATATCTGATTTTTGAAGATGCAATATTAACCGGCGGTATCGCAGGAATACATAGTGTCATCTCGTCAGCATTTTTTGCCAGAAGTGAAACATCGTCAAATGACCTGGACTGCACATAGGCCTTTTTATAGAGGAGATCAAGATTAAATGCGGTTTTACTGAGTATGCCCGAGCGTTCAAAATTCTCAAGGTGAGAGTAACGGTCAACACCACCGAAGCCGGCATTTCTCACATCCTGGGGAATCTCTTCCATTCCGAAAATCGGCCTGTATACATAGTTGTCTCTCATTTGGAGAGTAACCAAAGTCCTGTTTGCACTCTCAAAACGCCTGTTAATAAGTTCAAGCCTGTTCGCCAACTCGTCATTACTCCTTTTAATGGAGAGTAATTTTGGTGTTTCAAGGGAAAAATATTGAGTATATAGGTAATAATATCCGACAGAAGTGGCAATACTAAGCAGAAACAGAATAAATCCTTTTGAAAATCTGGCCTTTATTGGTATCTTGTGGATCTCATAAGCCAGAGTATCAGGGTTAAACTTATATCTTCTTTGTTTTGACATAGGAAAAATCAATCTTTATTTCATGCAAATTTATATAATTTTAATAAAAAACCTATTTTTGTGATTCATAAAAAAACAGACAAACAGCCTTAAAATATATGACATCAAAAGAGATAAGAGATAATTTTTTAAATTTTTTCGAAAGCAAAGGACATACAATTGTTCCATCGGCTCCAATGGTTATTAAGGACGATCCTACCCTTATGTTTACCAATGCCGGAATGAATCAGTTTAAAGACTGGTTTCTGGGTAACTCCGCTCCTAAATACCCAAGAGTGGCCGACACACAAAAATGTCTCAGAGTCAGCGGAAAACATAATGATTTAGAGGAGGTAGGCCACGACACTTACCACCACACAATGTTTGAGATGCTGGGCAACTGGAGCTTTGGAGACTATTTTAAAAAAGATGCTATTGACTGGGCCTGGGAGCTTCTTACGCAAGTGTACAAGCTGGATACAAACAGGCTATATGCAACAGTATTTGAAGGCAACCCTCAGGAAGGCATCGATCCTGACCATGAGGCAGCAAATGAATGGAAGAAGTATTTACCTGCAGATAGAATACTGCTTGGAAACAAGAAGGATAACTTCTGGGAGATGGGAGATACCGGCCCATGTGGCCCCTGCAGTGAGATTCATGTTGATATCAGAAGTGATGCAGAGAGAGCTGCAGTTGACGGGGCAACCCTGGTAAATCAAGGCCATCACCTTGTTATTGAAATCTGGAATCTTGTGTTTATTCAGTATAACAGGAAGGCAAACGGTGAGCTTGTACCTCTTCCTCAAAAACACGTAGATACTGGAATGGGGCTCGAAAGGCTTTGCATGGCCATGCAAGGTAAGCAAAGCAACTACGATACCGATGTCTTTTCGGGTATGATAAAGGAGATTTCAACCCTCACAGGAAAAGATTATAACCAATCTCACCAGACCGGTGTGGCTATGAGAGTTATTTCAGACCACATGAGAGCTATAAGTTTTTCAATTGCCGATGGTCAACTGCCGTCAAATGTGAAAGCAGGTTATGTTATCAGACGAATTCTCCGCCGGGCAGTAAGGTACGCCTACACATTCCTTGACTGTTCAGAACCGCTGCTTTGCAGACTTGTTCCAACACTAGTGTCCGAAATGGGCAGCGCATTTCCTGAACTTGTCTCTCAGAAAATCTTGATTGAAAAAGTGATAAAAGAGGAGGAGGAGTCATTCCTCAGAACACTGGAGAAGGGGATTCGGCTTCTGGATTCTCTTATGGAAAAGAACAAGGATTCTAAGAAGATCTCCGGAGAAGATGCATTTATACTATATGACACATATGGTTTTCCAATTGACCTGAGTGAACTTATCGCAAGAGAGAAAGGCTTCGCCATCGACCATAAATCATTTGAAGAGGAGTTGGGTAAACAGAAAGAGAGAAGCCGTAAAGCCACATTCGCCCAAGAGGGAGACTGGATTGAAGTTTCACCCTATTCAGAGCAGGTGTTTACCGGATATGAAAAAACCACAGATGAGGTCCATATTGTCAGATATAAAAAGATAAAGACCAATAATAAAGAGTATTGTCAGCTTGTCTTTGACAAAAGTCCTTTTTATGCCGAAAGTGGCGGTCAGGTTGGAGATACCGGCACAATCACCTCTTCAAAAGGAGAGGTTATTGCTATAACAAACACTGTTAAAGAGAACAACCTCAGCATTCATATTGCAGATAAGCTTCCTTCAGAACTAACAGGCACTTTTACTGCTAAGATTGATATTGAGAAGAGAGAGTCAACTGCCAATAACCATACTGCAACACACCTTTTGCACAGAGCTCTCAGAGAGATTCTCGGCAACCACATTGAACAGAAAGGTTCACTTGTTAGTCCTACTCATTTCAGATTTGACTTCTCACATTATGAGAAAATTACAGACGAAGACCTTCGTAAAGTTGAAAATCTGGTTAACAGTTATATAAGGCAGAACTCGTCAAGAGATGAATACACAGATGTTCCGGTTGAGGTAGCAAAAAGCATGGGAGCTATTGCCCTGTTTGGCGAAAAGTACGGTGAATCAGTAAGGGTTATCCGTTTCGCAGACTCTATTGAGTTGTGCGGAGGAACTCATACCTCCTCAACCGGAAACATAGGGCTTTTTAAAATAATCTCCGAATCTGCAATTGCAGCCGGGGTAAGAAGAATAGAAGCAACAACAGGAGTTCATGCAGAAAAACTAATTGAGAACGAAGAAGATACAATAAAGACAATAAAACTACTTTTAAACAACACCCCTAATGTAATTAATGCTGTTCAGAAACTTGTAAGTGAAAACGATACACTTGGCAGGAATCTTGAAGAGGCAATGAAAGAGAGAGCAAAAGCACTTAAGGAGAGAGTTGTTCAGGATATGGAGGTAGTTAAGGGGATTAAGGTTATGATACTTAAGGGTGAACATAACCCCGAAGTGGTGAAAAATGTTGCCTTTATGATTCGTGCCGAGTTTACCTCTGCTGCATTCATAGCAGGGTACAGCCATGAGGGTAAGGCCTCTCTGGCCCTAATGTACACTGATGATATGACATCCCACGGGTACAACGCCTCAAAGGATATACGCGAAGCCGCCAAATATATTAACGGAGGAGGCGGAGGACAAAACTTCTTTGCAACGGCAGGTGGGAAAAATCCGGACGGTATCTCAGATGCTATTGTGAAGTTGATTGAAATGGTTTCTAAATAGTCAATTTTGAAAAAATTAGACCAGTTTATTGTTAAGTCGTTTCTAGGACCTTTTGTTCTTACATTTCTCATTGTAATCTTCTCCCTTATGCTGCAATTTTTGTGGCTTTACATTGATGAACTGGTAGGAAAAGGGCTTGGAGTTATGGTCATTCTTGAATTTCTGGGATGGGGTTCTGCAACTCTGATCCCACTAGCCTTGCCAATTGCAACATTGCTTGCTTCAATCATGACACTCGGTGGCATGGGAGAGAACAGTGAATTACTGGCTATGAAGGCAGCAGGAATTTCGCTTCAAAGGATAATGGCACCACTTGTTATACTTTCATTCTTTATAAGTATAGGGGCATTCTTTGCCTCGAATAATCTTATTCCTGTATCTTACAACAAAATATACTCTTTAAGGGATGACATCAGTAAGACAAAGGAGGAGATTAGAATCCCCACAGGAATATTCTATAACGGTATCGAAGGTTATAATATCAGAATTGGAAGTCGTAACGAAAAGACCGGCTCAATCTACGATGTTATGGTTTACACTCACAAGAGCGGATTTGGTAATACAAATCTGACACTTGCCGATTCCGGTTCAATTAAATTTACCGCTGACAAAAAGAGTCTGCTTTTTACCCTTTATGACGGCTACTCATACGAAGAGGAGCCTCATGACCCCGGAATTCTGGACAGTCCGTTTACACTTCAAAGAATCGGATTCACAAAGCAAGAGATGGCAATTTCGATTGAAAGCTATGCATTCCAACGCTCAGAGGAAGATAGGTTTAGCAATGAAGTGATGACACAAAATCTTTCACAGCTAAGGATGGCAAAAGATTCAATTGACTCTGTATATGTTAAAATAAAAACAAACCAATATCGTAATCTCGTAAGCGGAGGTGGTCTCACCTTTAGCAGAGAGCTTGATACGGCATATCAATCCAAATATAAAGAGACAGTTGCATATGACTCACTATTCCGCTGGAAATCTCTGGAAGACAAAAGGCAGGACCTTAGGGTGACTATCGGACAACTTGAAAATGCAGTAACTTTAGTAGATAACTTCCAGATTGAAGAGTATCAGTATGTATATCCGCTAAGGAAAATTAGTATCGAAAGTATTAGAAAATTCACCCTCTCAATAGCCTGCCTCATTTTTTTCTTTATCGGTGCACCGCTTGGAGCATTAATTCGAAAAGGAGGGCTGGGTACACCTGTAATCGTCTCCATGCTCTTTTTTGTGGTTTATTGGGTAATTGATATCAGCGGGAAAAAACTTGCCACAGATGGAGTAGTATCTCCGGCAATGGGTACCCTGATTTCATCAATGGTCCTTTTTCCGATTGGGGTATATTTGACATGGAAATCGACAAGAGACTCATCTCTTTTCAATACTGATGTGTATATTCAGTTTTTCAAAAAAGTTTTTGATAAAATAAACAGATACAAAGGTGAAAAACCAGAATGATATAAGAGTTGTGTTCATGGGCACACCCGAATTTGCAGTTGCACCATTAAAGGCTCTCTTTGAAAAAGGGTACAATGTATGTGCAGTTGTTACTGCCCCTGACAAACCGGTGGGCAGAGGTTTAAAGATGTCCATGAGTGATGTAAAGGAGTTCGCTCTTGCAAAGGGGATAGAGGTATTTCAGCCTTTGTCATTAAAAGATGAGTCGTTTCTGGATGATTTAAAGGCACTAAATGCCCACATCTTTGTCGTAGTCGCTTTTAGAATGTTACCTAAGGCTGTATGGTCGATTCCTGAATTTGGAACATTTAACCTGCACGCATCATTACTCCCTCAATACCGTGGTGCAGCACCAATCAATCACGCTATAATAAACGGCGAGAAAAAAAGTGGAGTAACAACATTTTTGATTGACGAAAAGATAGATACCGGAGAGGTTTTGTTACAGAGAGAGTGTCAAATTGGAGAGTCTGAAACTGCCGGCGAGTTACATGATAAGCTTATGTTAATGGGAGCTGATCTTGTTTGCGAAACTGTTGACCTGATAGTTAACGGGCAGGCAAATGCCATTAATCAATCTACTCTTGAAGTCGGAGACAACCCACTAAAGGAGGCACCTAAACTCGATAAAAATACCGGCAAAATTGACTGGAACAACGATACCTTTAAAATTTTCAATTTAATACGAGGGCTAAGTCCCTACCCTGCGGCACACTCTGTCCTGATTAAAGACAATACGGCAATCCCAGTTAAGATATACTCTGCAACCCGTGAAGATGGTTCGCCCGAACTTGCTGTCGGTAAAATCCTTACAGATGCCAAAACCTATTTAAAGGTAATCTGCGATGGCGGATTTATTTCAATTACCTCTATCCAGGCAGCAGGCAAGAAAAGACTAAATATCAAGGATTTTCTGGCAGGATTCAGAGATATCTCACTTTATAGATTTGAAGAAAAATGAGACCCCTTGTCATACTTGCTGACGGTGAATTCCCACTTCATTCCGCTCCCCTGAATCAGTTGAGAGATGCAGACTATATAGTTTGCTGTGATGGTGCGGCAGACAGATTAATTGCCAAAGGCATAATTCCGGATTCAATCGTGGGTGACATGGATTCTTTAAGCGTTGATAATAAAGTACGATTTGCTTCAATAATTCACATTAATGACTGTCAGGAGACCAATGATCTTACAAAGGCATTTGATTTAGCACTGCTTCACAATCCTGAAAAAATCATTATTCTTGGAGCGACCGGTATACGAGAAGACCATTCATTGGGCAATATTTCACTTCTGTTGAATTATGTTCAAAAGAGTTCTATTCCGATTGAGATGTGGACTAATAATGGCGTTTTTTACCCTGTTTTAGAAGACAGAACATTTTTCACAAAAAAGAGCAGTCAGGTTTCAGTAATTGCTTTGGATAACGACGTCAGAATCAAGTCAGAAGGGCTCAAATACCCTCTGGATAATGTGATTTTTGACTCTTGGTGGAAAGGAACACTCAACGAATGTGAAGGAGATCAGTTTTCACTGCATTTTGTCAAAAGAGGGCGGATTCTTGTATTCATTACCTACTAATCTTTCCCGCAACTTTAATTTCTAAAAACAATATCACTGTATTTTTAAAAAAAAGACGCCCCTGTGCAGGGCGTCTTCCGATTTCTGATTTTGACAGATTAGTTGACCATGTCATTTAATTCTGCGCCTGCTTTAAATCTTACCACTTTTTTAGCGGCAATGTTGATTTTCGAACCTGTACGAGGATTTCTGCCACTACGGGCATTCCTTTCGTTTACCGAAAATGAACCAAATCCAACGAGAGTAAGTCTCTCGCCCTTTTTCAAAGACTCGCTGGCTACATCTATAAATGCGTCAAGAGCTTTTTTTGCATCAACTTTTGTAAGTTCTGTCTTTGCTGCGATAGCTGCTATTAATTCTGCCTTGTTCATGATTTATTGTTTAGGATGTTGATTTAACTGATTTCTATGCAAATATATATTAAAAATTGTTTCAAACAAATAATACAAATGTTTTATTGTCGAATTTAATTTAGTAATTTTTTAAAGAATTTCCGGGCAACATATAATTAAATCTCTTCATTTTATGATGCCCCATTTCAAGAAGCAACCAAATTTAATAAAAAAATGTAACTAAAAAAATTTTTTCAGCAATTTACAGCCTTTTAGAGGCAATTTTGGCTTCAAGTTTTGCAATTTTATCCAAAAACTCTCTATAATCTTTACTTTCAGGGAAAAGAGGCCGATGTTGTTTCATCTTAATCAAAGAGGTCACATCTGACATAATTGACTCACATGAAGCATCTACAGCAAATTCCCGGAATTTCTCCCAAATGTAGTCTGTCGATTCTGCCGATGGATGAATCATATCCTCTGCATAAAATCTGTAATCTCTTAATTCGTCCATGAAAATTTCATAAGCCGGGAAGTAAAAAACATTTGAAAACTTTTCTACAAGTGCATTTGTAGCAAGTAAAAGCCTTGCTTTACTTAGTTGATTCCCGTTTGCACCCTCTTTGAAATGCCTTATGGGGCTTACTGTGAGCACCCAGTTTTTGTCGGGGTGTCGCTTAATAATGTCAGAGAGAACCTTGTCGATTTCATCAGCCTCCATAGCCTCTCGTATAAACATATCTGAAGGCAGTTTATGGCAATTGGAGACAATCTTCTGACTCTTCTTCTCTCTGTAAACCCACGATGTCCCAAGGGTAATCACAATCCATCTACTCTCCTTAAAATGTAAGGATGCAGTTTTCAGCAAAGAGTTGTTCTTGTTAAGAAAATCAGTCTCTGATGTTGATGCAAATTCACTGCTGTGCATAAAACTCTTGTAGATATCGCCTGCCTTTATCAGTTCGTCCCCGGAAAAGGGTATTTCTGTCTCTATCCTCTCTAATGAAAGAGCTATCGAAGCAGGGTTATACAGGACTCCAAAGGGGTTAACAAGCGTTTGGAATCTCAGGTTTTGCATTCTGTTCCCAATCTCACCGGCAAAGCAAGAGCCGGTAAACAGTATTTTATGACTGTATTTTATTCTCTCTTTTAGTGGTTCTGTTTGAACCAATGTCTGCCACTGCTTTATCATAATTGCGAATTTACAATATTGTCCTTGATTTTGAATAACCCGGCTCTTTTTAAGGGAGAGTGCCTGAAAAATGAATTAAACTCCTCTTCTGTCATCTTTAACCATTCCTCCGGCGTAAAAGAGATTGATGTTTTTCCGGGGTGTGTTGCAAATGGTTTGAATTCCCCCCATTTTGATGACTCTCCTTTTTTCGACCACGGGCAAATGTTAAGGCATATTTCACATCCGAAAACCCACCCTTTTCTGTCTGTTCTTAAAAGCTGCTCCTCATACAGGCTCTTGTCTTCGATAGTCTGGTATGAAATGCATCTTCTTGAGTCTAGTCTGTATTGCTCTACCAATGCTCCGGTCGGACAACTTTCCAGACATCTGGTACAGGTACCGCAGCCGTTTTTAACAACTTCATTATTGTAATACAGCTGCTCAGTTGTAATGATAATCCCAATCAATGTGTGTAATCCATGCTCTTTGCTAATGAGAAAAGTGTTTCTTCCGATAAACCCAAGCCCTGCTGCTTCGGCTGCTGCTCTTTCAAAAATGGGAGCAGAGTCGGTAAAAACCCTGTATTGTGCTCCGGGAATATTCTCTTTCAGCTTTTCTGCAACCTTGTGTAATTTATCTTTAATAACCGGATGATAGTCTCTCCCATATGCATAGGATGATATTTGAGGTAATTCAGGCGATTGTCTGGTTGTGGGTTTATACGGGGCCAAAAAAACCATTATACTCTTTGCTCCTTTAAGTAAAAGCCGGGGGTTTTGCCTGATGTTTATATTCCCGGCAAGATACTTCATTGATCCGTTATAGGATAGTTCCAGCGATTGCATTAAAAATTGTGTCTCTTTGATAAAATTTTTTACCGGAATTGCCCCATATGCAACAAACCCGATTTCAGATGAAAAGTCGTTTATTATTTTATGAAGTTTCTCAAGTGACATTTTTCAAAAGAGTTTAACAATGAGATGATATTTTTAATAAATTTCTTACTTTTGTCCCACTTTTAATTACAGAATATATTCAAATTTAATATAAGATGAACATTTTAGTAGTAGGAGCCGGCGGACAAATCGGCACAGAGCTTATTCCTCATTTACAGTCGTTGTATGGCGAAGATAATGTAATCGCTGCAGATCTCAAAAAGGATGTGGTTGAAAAGTTATCTGAAATAAGCAGATCTGTCGTTTTGGATGCTTTGGATGTAAATGCTTACCGTGAACTTGTTTCAAAAAACAAAATCGGCCGGATATACAATCTGGTTGCGCTGCTCTCTGCTACCGGTGAGAAAAATCCTCAGCTTGCATGGGATGTGAACATGGGGGCACTAATCAATTCACTTGAGCTAGCCAGAGAGTTCAACTGCTCTCTGTTTACGCCAAGTTCAATAGGAGCTTTCGGACACTCAACCCCGCATAAAAACACTCCACAGGACACAATTATGCAACCAAATACAATCTACGGCGTTTGTAAAGTATCCGGAGAGTTGCTGAGTGACTACTATTATACACGCTTTGGAGTAGATACAAGAAGTGTGCGATTCCCTGGAATAATATCAAACGGCGCTCTTCCGGGTGGCGGAACAACAGACTATGCTGTTGAGGTTTTCTACGAAATATTAAAAACAGGCCACTACACATGTCCTATTCCTGAAAACACCTACATGGATATGATGTATATGCCCGATGCTCTCAGGGCTTGCACAGATTTGATGGATGCACCTGCAGAAAAACTTATTCACAGAAACAGTTTCAATGTAACTGCAATGAGTTTTAACCCTAAAGAACTTTTTGCTGCAATTAAAAAGAGAGTTCCTGAGGCTACATTTAAATACGAGATTGATCCTGTAAAGGATAAAATTTCTGCCTCATGGCCCGACAACATGGATGACTCGTGTGCAAGAGATGAGTGGGGATGGAATCCTCAATGGTTACTTGATAACATGGTTGACGATATGTTAACGGAAATAGGGAAAAAAGTCCGCAAATAACCCCTATTTTGGTGCTGCTCTATATAACCCGAGAGCAATAAGCAGATAGAGCATATTAGGCAACCACAGTGCTATCCAGGTAGGAAGAACACCTGCATGTACAAACATCTGACTGAATCTAAGGAAAAGTATATAGGAGAAGCTTAACATGAGTCCAATTCCTATGTTTATTCCTATGCCTCCCTTCTTCTTCTTGGCCGAAAGTGAGACTCCGATAAGTGTAAGAATGAAGGCAGAAAAAGGTAGTGCAAAGCGGGTTTGCTTCTCTATCTGAGAATAAATAACCCTTTTGTCTCCCCTTAGTTTCTGGAGTTTAATCATGTCGTTCAGCTCACGGTAATTATATGATTCAACAAAGTTATCGCGCTTGTTGAGGTCTTCGACAGAGAGGTTGATTATTGTATCAATCTGGTGCCCGGTCTTTATCTCCTGAGTATTCCCTTTGTTGTTCCTGATGTAATAGCTGTACAACTTCCATCCTCTTGATGTAGAGTCCCAGACTGCTGTCTCTGCTGAGAGCTTGGAAACAATTGAGTGCCCTTCTATTGTCTCCAGGGTAAATCTTGTAGCAATATTACTCCAGCTGTTAAAAGATTCCATGTAGACATAATTTCCCGGCGATAACTGAAGGTGAATATCTTTATTGGTATTGATGAATTTATCTTTTATGTACTTATCGGTAAATTCAAGCCTTACCCTGTTTGCAGGTGGAATTACAAAAAGGCTCAATGCAAGACTCATTACAGCAATAAATGCTGCAGAGATAAAATATGGGTACATAAGCCTTTTGAAGCTGATTCCTCCGGAAAGCATTGCTACTATTTCGCTGTGAGAAGCAAGTTTTGATGTAAAGAAAATTACTGAGATAAATACAAACAGAGGACTGAACATATTCATGAAGTAAGGGACAAAATTGCCGTAATATTGGGTAACAATCGCTTCAAGAGAAGCACCTTTTTCTACAAAATTGTCTATCTTCTCGCTGACATCAAAAATGATAATTATTCCAATGAATATAACAATAGCAAAAAAGTAAGTTCCTATGAACTTCTTTATTATGTATTTATCCAGGATGTTTAGTCTTAAACCCTTCATTAAAGTTTTGTCTCAAGCTTTTTAACTGCGATAGTTTTCCATTTTTTAAAACTGCCCTCTCTTATATGCTTCTGCGCCTCTTTCATCAGATTCAGATAAAAGGCGAGATTATGTTCACTTGCAATCTGGGCTCCCAAAATCTCTCCGGAAATAAAGAGATGTCTCAGATAAGCCTTTGAATAGGTTTTATCTACAAAGGACGTACCATTCACATCAATCGGGGTATGATCGTCTGCCCATTTCTTGTTTCTGATGTTTATCATCCCCTCTGAAGTGAAGAGCATACCGTTTCTTGCGTTTCTTGTAGGCATTACACAGTCGAACATATCAATACCTCTCTCTATGGCTTCAAGCAGGTTTGCAGGCGTCCCTACGCCCATCAGGTACCTTGGTTTGTCTTTGGGTAAAATGGGGTCAAGAACCTCTATCATTTCATACATCACCTCTGCAGGTTCTCCAACTGAGAGACCTCCTATTGCATATCCTTCTCTGTTAAGTGAAACAGCGTGTTCTGCTGATTCTCTTCTGAGGTCCGGATAGACGCAACCCTGCACAATCGGGAAAAAGGTTTGTGAATAACCGTAAAGGGGATCAGTCGAATCAAAATGTTTAATTCCTCTTTCAAGCCACTGCATTGTCAGTTTGAGTGACTTTTTTGCATATGCATGATCTGAATCACCCGGCGGACACTCGTCAAGAGCCATTATAATGTCAGCCCCAATTATCCTTTGTATGTCGACAACTCCTTCGGGACTAAAAAAGTGCTTTGAACCATCAATATGCGATCTGAACATACACCCTTCATCTGTGAGTTTCCTGTTTTCGGCTAGCGAAAAAACCTGGTAACCGCCACTATCCGTAAGAATGGGTCTGTCCCATGATATAAATTTATGGAGGCCTCCGGCGTTTTTAATTATCTCTAAGCCTGGCCTTAGATAAAGGTGATAGGTGTTTCCGAGTATTATCTGAGCTTTTATGTCCTCTTTAAGATCTCTGTGATAAACTGCCTTGACTGAACCGACAGTCCCGACGGGCATAAAAATTGGAGTTTCAACAACTCCGTGGTCTGTATAAAGTAACCCGCAACGTGCCGAAGATTCGGCATCCTGTGCTGTTTTTTCGAATCGCATATTAGTAAAATAACCCCCAAAGATAATAATATAATAGCTATATTTGTCTTCCTAAGCATTTACTAATTTAAACCACGTGAAAAAACTCCTGTTTATAATTACACTAACTCTGTTCACATTAACATTTCTGCAAGGTCAGGAGCATAACAGAGTTTCAGATTCAACACAAAAAACAGTTAGCGGGCATTCAGCACCGGAGGTTAACGCAGTTATCCCGGATAGTACCTTAATTACTGTAGAAGCTGTTTCAGCCCCAACAGAAAACCCCTATAAAAACATACTTGCCAGAAAGGAGATTAATATAAATCTCTGGTCAATTCTGAGGGGTATACTGGGTATGTCCTCTCTGATTTTCATTGCCTGGATATTTAGTCTGGACCGAAAAAAGGTTAACTGGAGAACAGTTGGTTTCTCACTTCTTATGCAATTCACAATCGCCATTTCTGTAATAGCGTTTCCGGCTGTTCAAAATATCTTTGAATTCCTGGGAAGCCTTTTTGTGGCCGTTTTGGATTGGACCAAGGCGGGCTCAACATTCCTGTTCGGGTCACTGATGAATGTTAACAATTTTGGGTTCATATTCGTTCTTCAGATTCTTCCAACAATTATCTTCTTCTCAGCTCTTACCAGTTTATTCTTTTATCTTGGAATTTTACAAAGAGTTGTATGGGCAATGGCCTGGTTATTGTCAAAATCCTTGAAATTATCAGGTGCAGAGTCTCTTTCAACCGCCGGTAATATATTTCTTGGACAAACTGAGGCCCCTCTAATGGTTAAGGAGTACATCCCAAAAATGACCAAAAGTGAGGTAATGCTTATTATGACTGCCGGAATGTCGACCATGGCGGGGGGAGTTCTTGCTGCCTATATCGGAATGCTGGGAGGTGGAGACAGAGTGATGGAACTCGAATTTGCCAAACACTTGCTTTCGGCATCCATAATGGCTGCACCAGGAGCAATAGCAATAGCTAAAATTCTTAAACCTCAAACAGAAGTGATAGATAATTCGGTTGAGGTTCCCAAAGAAAAAATTGGAAAAAATGTTCTTGATGCAATTTCCAACGGCACAACAGAGGGGCTTAAACTAGCCGCAAATGTAGGTGCAATGCTTCTGGTTTTCTATGCACTAATTGCTGGTTTTAATGCCATATTTATGAAGATTGGAGATATCTCATCTCTTAATCCTGTTATTGCAGATATTACAAATGGACGTTTTGATGGATTGTCGATGCAGTTTTTATTGTCATATCTTTTTGCCCCGGTAATCTGGCTGACAGGAGTCTCAGGATCAGACATTGACCTTGTCGGACGATTACTTGGAGAAAAGTTAATCATGACGGAGTTTATCGGCTACCAAAGTCTTGCAGAGATGATCCGTACAGGTGCATTTGTATCTTCAAAATCTGTAATAATGGCAACATATGTTTTGTGTGGTTTTGCAAACTTTGCCTCAATCGGAATACTGATCGGTGGAGTTGGTGGAATGGCTCCTAACCAGAAACCTATCCTGAGCGCCTTTGGCTTCAGATCATTGCTAGGAGCAACGCTTGTAGCACTAATGTCTGCAGCTATGGTAGGTATGCTGATTGCTTAATTCCTGCTCATTTTGAGACAACGAATTACCTCCTTACACATTTTGGAAGTTCGTTTATTGCAATGTCTCCCGGAGAGTATGTTTCAATGCATTCATCCGGGTTACAGCAAGTTATACACACCCGTTTAAAGGATCTGAAACTGAGAAGCTCAATATCCGGAGAATAAAAACCATTTTTGACAGGCTCTTGTCTCATAAGGTCTGTACTGAGATATTTTTTGTTACAGTCAGAGAAAATTGTAACAACATTGGCATCAGGCCCAATTTTATTTTGAGCAATCAGCGCTCCGAGGAAATTGGCTCCTGAAGATATCCCAACAGAGATCCCTAACTCTGCTGACAACCTCTGAGCCATTATAATTGCATCACCGTCATCAACCTGAAGCACCTCGTTTAATTCGTCAAGCTTAACTATTGATGGTATAAATTCATCTGAAATACCTTGTATCCTGTGACTTCCAACTTTATATCCCGTTGTAAGTGTCGGAGAATTGGCCGGTTCTAAAGGGTGCAACCTGATTTTGGGGTTCATCTTTCTGAGAAACCTTCCTGTTCCCATTATGGTTCCTCCTGTACCTACTCCGGCAACAAAAGCATCAGGCATAAGATTACGGAAAGTCATCTGACTCCATATCTCCGGGCCTGTAGTCTCAAAATGAGCAAGAATGTTGTTTTCATTGGAGAATTGTCTTGGCAAAAATGAATTTTCAGTCTCTTTGGCCAGTTTCTCTGCCATAGCAATGCTACCCACAAACCCTCCCTCATCCTTAGTTACGAGATTAATCTTTGCACCAAGACTCTGAATAAGATTATATCTTTCAACACTCAGCCAATTGGGCATAAAAATAACTACAGGGTGCCCCATAGCTCTTCCCATAGCACAAAACGCAATACCTGTATTACCGCTTGTAGCTTCAATTATTGTATCACCAGGTTTGAGAGATCCATTTTTATAGGATTTATAAAGAATTGTAAATGCCATCCTGTCTTTAATACTGGCGGTCATGTTGAGGTTCTCTGATTTGGCATATATTCTCCTCTCCTGGCCCTTGTATTTAAAGAATATCTCAAGTAATGGAGTATTTCCAACCAGACTGCTCAAATGTTGAATTCTTTGTACCGGATAACTTTCCATCTTTTACTGTTTATTACAATTTATTATTAGTGCATATTGATTCAGCAAGGCATTATCTCTGAAAACCGCACTAATATTAGGTATTTTGCAAATTACAATTTCTTTTTGAAATCCACAAAAATCTCCGCGCCACTTTTGGATATGTGCTTGTTTTGTAATGAACTTAATCTTAGATGGTTGAACAAAATACGAAAAAAATGCGTTAAGAAAAACTGCGTTGCGCTTGATGAGTTTATACCAATGTAAAAGAGGCTGCCTGAATTCAGACAGCCTCTTTGTATGTAAAAATATGATTACACAGCGTTATTAAGCTTTTGGCTCTTCTGCTTCAGGAGCTACTTCTGCTTCAGGGGCAACAACTACTTCAGCTGCCGGAGCAACTTCAGGAGCTACCTCTGTAACTGGTGCTGCAACAACTGCCTCTTCGACTTTTGTTTCAACTTTGGCTTCTTTCTTTGCCTTTGGAGCTTTAGCTGCAGGTTTTACCTCTGCTACTGCCTCATCACTCTTCTTTGTGCGACCACGACGAGTTGTGCTCTTTTTAACTTCAGGTTTTGCAAATGCAAGTGCTGTTTCGTTAAAATCAACTAACTCTATCATTGCCATCTCAGCAGCATCTCCTTTACGGAAGCCTAGCTTAAGAACTCTGGTGTATCCACCCGGACGATCAGCAATTTTTGGGGCAATTGTGCGGAAAAGCTCCGTAATTGCCTCTTTTTGTTTGAGGTACGAGAATACTGTACGGCGTGAATGTGTTGTATCGTCCTTTGATTTTGTAATCAGTGGTTCGATGTACATTCTGAGTGCTTTCGCCTTTGCCAGGGTTGTCTCAATTCTTTTGTGAATTATGAGTGACGAAGCCATATTTGCTAACATCGCTTTACGGTGTCCGCTTTTACGGCCAAGGTGATTTATTGTTTTATTATGCCTCATTTTTCAAAACTTTCTTTTCAATATTATACTTTGTTACATCCATACCAAAGTTGAGTCTGTAGCGCTCAACAAGGTTGTCGATCTCGGAAAGAGATTTTTTTCCAAAGTTTCTGAACTTCATCAGCTCAGATCTTTGAAGTGATACAAGGTCTGCAAGAGTATCAATATCAGCTGCTTTTAGGCAGTTGAGTGCTCTTACCGACAGCTCCATATCAGCCAGTTTGGTCATTAGTAAATGACGCATGCGGAGTGACTCCTCATCCAATTCATTACTTATTACCTCTACCGGTGTCTCCAGAGTTATCTTTTCGTCCGAGAACAACATAAAGTGATGAATAAGGATTTTTGCTGCCTCTTTAAGGGCCTCCTTGGGATGGATGGATCCATCTGTTGTTATCTCTAAATTAAGTTTCTCGTAGTCAGTTTTTTGCTCGACACGCCAGTTCTCTACAGAGTACTTTACATTCTTAATCGGAGTGTAAATTGAGTCGATAGGAATAATACCTATAGGTGCCTCTTCAATGCGGTTCTCCTCTGCTGCAACATAGCCTCTGCCCTTTCCAATTCTCAGTTCAACTGAGAGTGTAACCGATGGCTCCATAGAGCAGATGTGAAGTTCCGGATTAAGTACTTTAAAAGAAGATAACTGTTTTGATATATCTTCTGCAGTAAACTCCTGTTTGCCGTTTACCGTAATATTCACAATCTCTGTATCTTCACCTTCTATCATTCGTTTAAAACGAACTTGTTTCAGGTTAAGTATGATATCAACAACTGTTTCGATTACTCCCGGGATTGTTGCAAATTCATGATCTACTCCCTGAATCTTAACAGCTGTGATAGCATGGCCCTCTAGAGACGACAAAAGAATGCGGCGCAAAGCGTTACCTACTGTAATGCCGTAGCCCGGCTCCAGTGGACGAAACTCAAAGCGACCAAATGTTTCGGTTGCGTCAAGCATTATTACCTTATCTGGTTTTTGAAATGCTAAAATTGCCATTTTATTATTATTTAGAGTACAACTCAACAATTAACTGCTCATTGATGTTTTCAGGTACTTCACTTCTGATAGGCATATTCAAATACTTGCCTGTTAGTGAATTACCGTCCCACTCAATCCATGAGTGTCTTGCTGTACCGCGTGAAATATTGTTTTGAATAACTTCGAGACTTTTTGATCTCTCTCTTACGCCAACAACATCTCCGGGTTTAACATTTGTCGATGGAATACTGTTTAGTTCACCGTTTACTGTAATGTGACAATGCGTAACGAGTTGTCTTGCTGCTGCACGGCTTGGGGCTATACCCATTCTGTACACCAGGTTGTCAAGACGTGACTCAAGCAGCAAAATGAGATTTTCACCTTTACGGCCCTTCATTCTAGATGCTTTGTCATACAAGTTACGGAATTGTTTTTCCAACAGTCCATATGTATATTTAACCTTCTGTTTCTCTTTCAGCTGAATGCCATACTCAGAAGTCTTTTTGCGTTTCTTTGCCAGACCGTGCTGTCCTGGAGGATAGTTCTTTTTTTCGTAACTTTTATCGGGTCCAAAAATTGGCTCTCCAAATTTGCGGGCGATTTTTGTGGTAGGCCCTGTATATCTTGCCATGTTAAATCTGTTATTATGATTTTAAAAGGATTAAACTCTGCGGCGTCCCTTTGGACGGCATCCATTATGAGGAAGTGGAGTAACATCTACGATTTCTGTTACCTCAATACCTGCTCCGTGAATTGTACGGATAGCAGATTCACGTCCGGCTCCCGGCCCTTTCACATAGGCTTTAACCTTACGCAGTCCTAAATCATAAGCCACCTTAGCGCAATCTTCAGCTGCTGTTTGAGCAGCATAAGGAGTGTTCTTTTTAGAACCCCTGAAACCCATCTTACCTGCAGAAGACCAGCTTATAACCTGTCCGGTGTTGTTGGTAAGGGATACAATAATGTTGTTAAAGGTAGATGATATGTGCGCCTGACCGTAGGCTTCAACCTTTACAACCCTCTTTTTATTTGATGTTCCTGTCTTTTTTGCCATGATCTAGGTTCTATTTAGTTGCTTTCTTCTTGTTAGCTACAGTTTTCTTCTTACCCTTACGTGTACGGGCATTATTCTTGGTCGACTGACCACGAACCGGTAACCCGAGACGGTGACGGATACCTCTGTAACATCCGATGTCCATCAAACGTTTGATGTTCATCTGAACTACTGAGCGAAGTTCACCCTCAATTTTGTACTCCTCTACAATGGTTCCCCTTATTGCAGCTATCTGATCATCGTTCCAGTCCTTTACTTTTGTGCTAAAATCTATGCCGTTCTTGGCAAGGATTTTTTGAGCAGAACTGCGTCCGATCCCGAAGATATAGGTTAGTCCTATCTCTCCTCTCTTGTTTTTTGGTAAATCAACTCCGGCTATACGTGCCATAATTTATCTATTCTCTTTATTGTTTACTATTAAAAATTATCCCTGACGCATTTTGAACTTAGGGGTCTTTTTGCAAATTACATAAAGACGACCTTTACGCTTTACTATTTTGCAATCTTCGCTGCGCTTCTTAATGGATGCTTTAACTTTCATATTTTCTAATTTTTATTTGTATCTGAAAGAAATTCTTCCTTTTGTTAAATCATAAGGGGACATCTCTACTCTGACTCTGTCTCCCGGGAGTATGCGAATGTAGTGCATTCTCATTTTTCCTGAGATATGAGCAATTATAACGTGACCGTTATCCAGCTCTACCCGGAACATCGCGTTTGACAGGGCTTCGATTATTGTTCCCTCTTTTTCAATAGCAGCTTGTTTTGCCATCTGAATTTAACCTTATAATTTAAATATTTGTTTTCTCAATGTACTCAAATGTTGATAAAACCATTGGTTTACCCTTTTGAATTGCAACCATGAGTTCGTAATGGGCTGAGTTCTTTTTGTCTGCTGTACTCAGTGTCCATCCGTCATCATGCATGTGAACAGATCTGGAACCTGCATTAACCATAGGTTCGATGCATATTACCATACCCTCCTGCAGTTTTTTACCAACCCCTCTTCTTCCGAAATTGGGCACTTCAGGTGCTTCATGCAGTTTCCTTCCTATGCCATGACCAACCATCTCTCTTACAACCGAAAAGCCGTTTTTTTCAACATGCTCCTGAACTGCGAATGAGATGTCACCTATTCTGTTTCCGGAAACCGCCTGTTCAATTCCAATATAAAGAGACTCCTTTGTGACCTTAAGCAATCTCTTGGTCTCTTCTGAAATCTCTCCCACCGGGAAAGTATAGGCTGAGTCTCCGTAAAACCCTTTGTAGATGGTACCGCAGTCAACCGAGATGATGTCACCTTGGGCTAAACGGTACTGGGATGCAAAACCGTGAACAATTACATCATTCACAGAGATGCACAGGGTATAAGGAAATCCTCCATAACCAAGGAATGCCGGCTCAGCGCCATTATCGCGGATAAAATCTTCTGCAATCTTGTTCAGTTCGAGAGTTGTTACCCCCGGAACAATGTGCTTTCCGACCTCCGCAAGAGTTTTTGATACTAAAAGAGCATTCTCTCTTAATATCTCAATCTCTTCCCCGGTTTTTAGTTTTATCATTTTCAAAGAACTTTGAGATCCGGTTTACATTCCCGTACGGCCTTTAAGACGTCCTGTCTTCATTAAACCGTCGTAGTGACGCATCAGCAAATGACTCTCAATTTGCTGAAGAGTATCAAGAACCACTCCTACAAGAATCAGCAAAGATGTTCCCCCGAAAAACTGGGCAAACTGATTGTTGACTCCCAACATTGTTGCAAAAGCTGGCATAATTGCTATCAAGGCAAGGAAAATCGAGCCCGGGAGCGTTATGCGGGACATAATTGCATCAAGGTATTCTGTGGTCTTTTTACCAGGTTTGATGCCGGGAATGAATCCACCGTTTTTCTTCATATCTTCTGCCATCATTGAAGGATTTACCGTCACCGCTGTATAGAAGTAGGTAAAAGCCACAACCATGAGGCCAAATATAAAGTTATACCAAAATCCTACCGGATTGGTCAGGGTAGAAGCAATTCCGCGAGTAGCGTCAAAGCCTGCAAATATAAGCGGGAACATCATCAGTGCCTGCGCAAAGATAATCGGCATAACTCCTGCCGCATTTATCTTCAACGGAATATACTGACGAACTCCGCCATATTGTTTATTACCAACAATTCTCTTGGCATACTGAACCGGAATCTTGCGAGTCCCCTGAACAAGTGCAATTGTTGCAACAAATACAAAGAACATTACAATGATTTCGACTATGAGCATAAGTAAACCACCACCTGCAGTCTGACTGATTCTTGAACTACCCTCGGCTAAAAGGGCAAATGGCAGACGGGCGATAATACCAACCATGATTATAAGAGAGATACCGTTACCTAAGCCGCGATCGGTAATACGCTCCCCTAACCACATTATGAACATAGTTCCGCCAATGAGTACCATTGTAGCGAAAACATTAAACGAGAATCCTTTAAATAAAAATGCAGCTTCAGGCAACTGAACGTGCAGGTTTGCCATATAGGCCGGACCTTGCAGCGCAAGAATGACAATTGTCAGATACCTTGTCCACTGGTTCATTTTTCTTCTTCCACTCTCTCCCTCTCTCTGTAACCTCTGGAAATATGGTATCATTATACCAAGAAGCTGAATTACGATAGACGCCGAAATGTAAGGCATTACACCCAGCGCAAATATTGAAGCGTTACCGAAGGCTCCGCCGGAAAACATATTCAATAGGCCTAAAAGACCTTCTGATGCCTGCGATTGCAGATTTCCAAGTTGAGTCGGGTCAATCCCCGGTAATACTACATAACTTCCCAAGCGGTAAACTAGCAGCAACAGGATAGTATAGACTATCCTTTTGCGCAGTTCTTCAATCTTGAAGATATTACTTATTGTATCGATCAGTTTTTTCATTGTTTAGTTAGATTATTGTAGCCTTACCTTGCTGAGCTTCAATCTGTGCTATGGCAGCCTTTGAGAATGCATGAGCAGATACTTCAAGTTTGATGGATAGTGTTCCGTTTCCAAGGATTTTCACCTTGTGGTTTTTTGATACGAAACCTGCATCAATCAATGTATCGATAGTAAGAACATCTGTTCCCAATTTTTCGCTGAGTGCTTGTAGTGTCGATAGGTTAATTGCTTTGAATTCCACTCTGTTTATGTTGTTGAAACCAAACTTGGGAAGTCTTCTTTGAAGAGGCATCTGCCCTCCTTCAAATCCTTTTTTGCGAGAGTAGCCCGATCTTGACTGAGCACCTTTGTGACCGCGTGTAGATGTTCCTCCGTGTCCCGATCCTTCGCCACGTCCGATTCTCTTCTCTCTGCCCAAAGATCCTGATGAAGGTGTAAGATTATGTAATTTCATGTGTAAAATCTCCTATTTAGTTAATTTCTTCAACTTTAACAAGGTGCAGAACCTTTTCCAACATTCCTTTATTTACCGGATTCAGTTCAATTTCCACCGTCTGATGTATTCTACGGATACCCAGAGAGTGCAAATTTGCAGTTTGCCTTTCGGTTGCTCCGTTTTTACTTTTAATCTGAGTAATTCTTACTTTAGACATATCCTTTTCTCCTTATCCGTTAAATACTCTGTTCATAGGTATTCCGCGTAGTCCGGCTACTGTATATGCATCACGCATTTCCAAAAGCGCAGCTACTGTTGCTTTCACCAGGTTGTGAGGGTTTGAAGAGCCTTTTGATTTCGCAAGAACATCGTGAATTCCTACTGATTCAAACACGGCACGCATCGCACCACCCGCTTTTACTCCTGTTCCTTCTGCTGCTGGCTTCATAAATACTCTGGCTCCGCCAAATTTTGCCTCTTGTTCATGAGGAATTGTCTTTTTGTTAAGAGGTATCTTTACAAGATTTTTCTTAGCATCTTCGATTCCTTTTGAAATAGCAGTTGTAACCTCGTTAGCTTTGCCAAGGCCGTAACCAACAACACCCTTTTCGTCTCCTACAACAACAATTGCTGCAAAACTGAAGTGGCGTCCTCCTTTGGTTACCTTGGTAACTCTCTTTACTGCAACCAATCTGTCTTTTAATTCGAGATCGGTAGTCTTAACTTTTTTTACGTTTGTATTTATCATACTCAAAATTCTTAGAATTTAAGACCACCTTCACGGGCGGCATCTGCTAGACTTTTAACTCTTCCGTGATAAAGGTAGCCGCCACGGTCAAAAGATACTTTTTCAATACCTTTTTCAATCGCACGCTTAGCTGCCAGTTTACCTACCAATTTTGCTGTTTCTGTAGCTGGTTTGCCTTTGCACTCTTCTATAATCTCTTTGTCAAGAGAACTTGCAGATGCAAGGGTAATACCATCTATATCATTAATAAGCTGAACATAAATCTGTTTGTTGCTTCTGAAGATCGACATTCTTGGTTGTTCCGGAGTACCGTTTACAACTTTTCTAATACGAAGTCGTATTCTTTTTCTTCTTTCTATTTTACTTAAAGCCATAAATCCTCCACTTGTTATTTAGCGCTGGCCGACTTACCGGCTTTGCGACGAAGTTGTTCACCTACAAACTTAATACCCTTGCCTTTGTAAGGCTCAGGTTTGCGCAGAGAGCGCAGTTTTGCCGCAACCATTCCTATAAGTTGCTTATCGTAGCTGGTAAGGGTAAGCACGGGGGCTTGTCCTTTTTTAACAGCTTCGGTAACTGCTTTGATTTCATTGGGCAGCATAAAATGAATATCGTGTGAGTATCCAAGGCTCATCTCAAGGATCTGGCCTTTTGCCTCAACACGGTAACCCACACCGACAAACTCTTGTTTAATGGTATAGCCGGTTGATACACCAGTTACCATATTATTAATTAATGAACGGTAAAGACCATGCATTGAACGGTGTCTCGGTTGATCGGTAGGTCGTGTAACTTGAACCACATTTCCCTCTACGGCAACTCTAATATCGGCATCCACCTTTTGCGAAAGTTCTCCGAGCGGGCCTTTAACCTTAACCACATTATCCGAACCAACACTTATTGTTACTCCGGCCGGAAGGTTTACAGGTAATTTTCCTATTCGTGACATTATGAATTCTTTATTTAATTATATTAATAAACATAGCAGATAACCTCTCCGCCCACATTAAGCTCCTTGGCCTCTTTATCGGTTATCATACCTTTTGAGGATGAGATTATGGCAATACCGAGTCCGTTTAATACTCTCGGCATGTTTTCAACATCAACATACTTTCTTAAACCCGGACGGCTCACTCTTGATATCTTCTTGATAGCCGATTTCTTGGTCTCAGGATGATACTTCAGAGCTATTTTAATTGTGTTGAAGGGAGTACCCTCAACTAGTTTATAGCTGATAACATAACCCTTTTCATGTAGAATACGGGTAAGTTCCAGCTTAACTTTTGATGCAGGAATCTCAACTATTTTGTGTCCTGCCATTGATGCATTACGCACCCTTGTTAAAAAATCTGAAATTGGATCAGTCATTTTGTTTTGTTTTTAAGTTTATTCGACACCAAATAACGGTGCCCGATATCCAACTAATTATAAATAATATGTTGTCTGTGACTCTCGTCACAAATTTTTCTACCAACTGGCTTTGCGAACGCCGGGGATAAGACCCTTGCTGGCCATTTCGCGAAACTGTATACGGCTGATACCGAAAATACGCATAAAACCTTTTGGACGACCTGTTATTGAACAACGGTTGTGCAGACGTACAGGGCTTGAGTTCTTTGGCAGTTTATCCAAAGCAGCATAGTCACCTGCCTCCTTAAGGGCTTTGCGTTTTTCTGCATATTTGGCACTTAATTTTGCGCGTTTTCTCTCGCGTGCCTTCATTGATTCTTTTGCCATTATCTATCTTCTCTTTTTAAAGATTATTTCTTGATGTTTTTAAAAGGCAGACCGAATTCACGAAGAAGAGCAAAAGCCTCTTCGTCTTTCTCCGCTGAAGTAACAAATGTTATCTCAATACCCAGAATCTTTGTGATTTTGTCGATATCGATCTCAGGGAATATAATCTGTTCTTTAATACCTAGTGTATAGTTACCTTTACCGTCAAACTTCTCGCTGATTCCTTTAAAATCTCTGATACGAGGAAGTGATACAGAAATTAGTCTTTCAAGAAACTCGTACATCTTGGCAGCACGCAAAGTGGCTTTAACTCCGATAGGCATTCCCTTCCTTAGTTTAAAGTTGGAAATATCTTTCTTTGATATTGTCTGTACCGCTTTCTGTCCTGTTATGATAGTGAGCTCCTGCTGTGCGATATCAACAAGTTTTTTATCACCTGTTGCTGAACCAATACCTTGATTAATAACAATTTTCTCAAGTTTTGGTACTTGCATTACAGAACTATATCCAAACTCCTTCTGAAGCTTGGCAACTATCTCCTCTGTATATTTTTTTTGAAGAGTAGGTTTGTAGCCCTTTACAACAACCTGGGCTCCTTGTGATTGTGCCGCCTTTTCGATTTTCGCAGGTTTGGCATTTGCCGCTGGCTTCTTTGCAGCTCCTTCTTTAGTATTTGCCATTATTTAATCTCCTCTCCAGATTTTTTCGAGTAACGAACTAATTTTTGCTTGTCATTCAAACGACGGCCAATGCGTGTAGGACCTCCCTTCACAGGGTCAACAACTTGCAGGTTAGACAGGTGTACCCCGGCCTCTTGCTTGATGATGCCCCCCTGAGGGTGCTTGGCATTCGGCTTGGTATGTTTGCTTACCAGATTGATTCCTTCAACTATGGCGCGGCTTTTTTCTGTAAGAACCTCGAGAACCTTACCGGTTTTTCCGCGGTCGTCTCCGGCATTTACATAAACTGTATCGCCCTTTTTAATATGTAATTTCTTATTCATATCTTTTCCTTATAAAAATTATAACACCTCAGGTGCTAAAGATACAATCTTCATATAATTTTCGCGTAACTCTCTGGCAACCGGGCCAAAAATACGGGTTCCGCGAACCTCTCCCTGACTGTTGAGCAATACACATGCATTGTCATCAAAGCGGATATATGAACCGTCTGCGCGACGGATCTCTTTTTTTGTACGAACAATTACCGCTTTTGAAACTGTTCCCTTTTTGGCGTCACCACCCGGGATAGCACTTTTAACGGTAACCACTATTTTATCGCCAACTCCGGCATAGCGGCGGCGGGTTCCCCCTAACACGCGTATGCAAAGAACCTCCTTTGCTCCACTGTTGTCTGCCACCAATAATCTCGATTCTTGCTGTATCATGGCTATTTAACTTTTTCTACAATTTCTACTAGTCTCCAGCGTTTTGTCTTACTTAAAGGACGAGTCTCCATTATGCGCACTTTGTCTCCTTCGCTACACTCGTTCTTTTCGTCATGAGCAACAAACTTAGTGGTTTTATTTACGAACTTTCCGTAAATAGGGTGTTTTACTTTTCTTCTAACAGCAACTACGATGGATTTGTCCATCTTGTTACTTACCACCATTCCTATTCTTTCTTTACGAAGATTTCTTTCCATGACTTCTTAGTTGTCCTTCTTATTTTCCATTTGGCTCAATATGGTGAGCATTCTGGCAATGTTTGTTTTTGCCTTGTTAATCTGAGATAAATCATCTAAAGGAGAAACAGCATGATTCATCTTAAGGCGCATTAGGTTTGCCTTTTCGGTTTCGATGCGTTCCTTCAGATCTTTAATGGATAACTCGCGTATCTCTGTTGCTTTCATATTATTTCTGCTTTTATTATTCCTGATAATCCCTGCGGACTACAAATTTTGTAACTACCGGCAGTTTCTGAGCTCCCAAACGAAGTGCCTCTTTGGCAATCGCGAGCGGAACACCTTCTGCCTCAATTATCATACGACCAGGTGTAATAGGACAAACAAATCCCTCCGGAGCACCTTTTCCTTTACCCATACGAACCTCTGCAGGTTTTTTGGTAAAAGGTTTGTCGGGGAATACGCGAATCCAGATCTGACCCTCACGCTTCATATACCTAACTACGGCCTGACGGGCAGCCTCGATCTGTTGTCCGGTAAGCCAACACGCCGCTGTAGTTTTAATTCCGAAAGATCCAAAAGAGAGCTGATTTCCCCTCTGTGCGATCCCTTTCATACGGCCTTTCTGCTGCCTTCTGAACTTGGTTTTTTTTGGTTGTAACATTGCTTTTTTTACAGTTTAACGATAACAGTAAATATAATTGTGTGCTTTGGTCAAAAAATTTTTAGGGTTAATCCCCTATCCCTTAACTAAATAGATATATTCAATAGGTATTTAGCGGGATGCAAATATACCAAAAATTTTAAATGTGCAAAAGGATGTTGAAAATATTTTTACAAATTCTGAACTTTCAAGAATTTAATAAAATTGCCTCCCCAGAACATTTCAAGCTCCTTTGGGGTGTAACCTCTTTTAAGAAGTTCAATAGTGAGGTTCTTCATTTTTGAGACATTTTCCATGCCAACTACTCCTCCACCGCCGTCAAAGTCGGTTCCGATACCTACGTGTTGGATACCTACAAGATTCTTTATATAATCTATATGGTCGGCTATGTGAGCCACAGTTACAGATTCTTTAGGCAGTTCGGACAGGAAAAACCTACCGGTTGCTACCTGGATTAGACCTCCTGCCTTTGCAATTGCCTTAATCTCTTCATCTTTAAGATTGCGGTTATGGTTTTTAATAGCCCAGACTCCGGAATGGCTTGCCATGATTGGTTTTGAGCTTACCTTTAATATATCAAAAACCGATTCGGTAGATGCGTGTGATACATCTATTATAATACCAAGGCGATTCATCTCTTTTACAACAAGCTCACCAAACTGGGATAATCCGTTATGCTCAGGAGCTTTATCCATAGAGGCATCACAAATGTCATTGTTAAGATTATGGCAAAGCGTAATAGCTCTTACACCCATATCACGGAACCTTTCCAGGTTTGAGATATCTTTACCTATTGCATATCCGTTTTCAATTGCAAATACCACCGAAGTAATTCCCTCTTTTTTGTTTCTGATGAGATCATCTGAATTGTATGCAATGGAAACACCTTTATAGTCTTCGACATATTTGCGAAATCTGGTGAGGTTATCAGATACATATTGAGTAGCCTTTAAAAGAGACTCATCGTCTCTCTCTTTCTGTCCGATATAAATTGCAAACAGAGCAGCATCAAGGCCTCCCTCTTTCATCATGGGAAATGTAACCTGCCCCTTTGCAACCCTGTACTCGGCTTCGGGGTTATTGATATGCAATGCAGTATCATTATGGGTATCAATAGTGAAGAAATTCCTATGAATGTGTTCAGCCTTCTGTTCCAGCGACTGAGAGTAGAGAGCGGATGTTGAAAGTGCAACAATCGCTAAGCATACTGAAATTTTGCGAATAGTATTGTTAGGTATCATTTCGTTTTAGTATAATCAACTGTTTTAAGCTTTGGTTTTTGCCGGAGATATCCACCAGCCCATTCTCTTTGCAAGAATTATTATAAATACCGAAGCAGCTAAAGCTGCCAGCAGAATCCACGCACCCAGACCGCTTGCAAACATTACAGGGACAAATGTTATCAGCAAAATCTCAACAGGTGCAATAGGAAGATAGGCAAGAGCATAGTCGTCCATAGCTTTACTCTCCATTTTCGGGTCAACTATTCTGATAAGAGCAATTCCCATTGCCATGGTACCTGTCCACCATCCCCATGCAAAAATGGATCTCTCGAACCAGTAGGTTTTACATAATCTTCTGCCCAGATAGAATGTTGTAAGCCAAACAACAGTTATACCGGTCAGGATAAGAACTATTAAAGGGACAGCATATTTAACTACAACACTGAGTTGAATTGAGGCAACTCCGCATGCAACCAGAAGGTCGGTAAAGGTACTGCTCAGACGGGATGTTTGATTGGGGCATATATAGTCTGAGACTTTTGTAGCATCAAATATCTTTTTAAAAATCAACCCTACAATGAAAGAGGCAGAAAATACCGGTATCTCAAGTTTTGGGTAGTAATATTTCACCCCCTGGCTTAAAAGATATCCAATAAGAGCTACCACAAATACGAATGCCAGGTGAAAAGCAAGCGAATCAATAGAAATTGAAGATGTGGTTACCTGTCCCGCACTCTCCCTTTTCTCTGCGGGAATAAGTCCGGTTCTGAGATCATCCGGCAAATCAGAAAAATCCTTTATAAATTTAGTCTCTCCTCTTGCAGCAGCCCATTTAACCATTATAAGCCCCAGAATTATTGCAACAACAACACCTGTGGTTGCGGTGGTCATTCCTAAACTTTTTGCCTCGTCCCATCCAAGACCTTCAAAGGCGCTTCCTATAGCTGCAGCCGTTCCGTGACCCCCGTAAAAACCTGTTGGGAGCATTACTCCAAAAGCAGGATTCAGTTGAGGCCATATAAAATTAAGTACAAATAGTCCGAAAAGACCCATCACAGCCCATTGTATAAGCATGCCCAATTGTGCATAAGCCCAAATAGGACCTACCCTGCCAGCAACCTCTTTAAATGAAAATTTGGGAGAGGAGAGTGGAAGAGCTGCAAAAACCAGTGCAATAAGAATACCGGCATAGGTGCCCAGTTGGCCGGAGAATGGCAGCAGGCCAAATCCGTTTGGACCAAGGGCCAAACCTAGAAAACCGGCAATTAGTGATGGAGGGATAAATAGTTTTTGAATAAATTTTACTTTTACCCGGATTAATTTTCCTGCAAGCAAAAGCGCAAAAATAATCCCCAGATCGGTAAATAAGGTCCAGGGACCATAAACAGAAGAGAGCATAGTTTAAGATTTTCATCAAATATAGTGTTTTTGGTCTAATTCTTGAACATGATCGCTCAAAGAGGTAATTTTGTTTTATGAAGAGGTTGTTCCTATATTTTATATTGTTTTTTATAGTTCCTGTTTTCCAGTCATTTCTGTACTCTCAGGATGAGAGCTACAAAGTTGGCTACAAAATAGAGGGAAAAGACACAGTATTTCAGATTAATCTGGCTGCCGTCTATCATTTTGCATGGGACAAGAATAAAATGAAAGGTAAAGAGTGGAGAGAATTTTACAGACTGGTTTACAATTTCAGAAAGACATACCCCTATGCCCTTATTGCAAAACAGAAAATTCAGGAGGCAGACAGTGTTATGAGCAGCAAAAAATTTTCTGCACGGGAGAGGGAGAAATACATAAAGAGTTTCGAGTCCCAGCTCTTTAACGAATTTGAGAAACCCCTCAGAAAAATGACAATTTCACAGGGGAGATTACTTCTTAAACTAATTGACCGTGAAATCGGACAAAGCTCGTATTCTCTCATCAGGGGTTATAAAGGAGGTGCTGCGGCAGGGTTCTGGCAGGGAATCGCAAAACTGTTTGGATCTGATTTAAGAAAACCCTACGACAGATTTGGTGACGATAAACTTACTGAAGAGCTTGTTCAGATGTATCAGAGAGGATCGTTTGACTATCTTTACTTCTCTCTTTTTTAGCACCGGCCCACGATAGCTGCTTTGTTTGCGAATCAAAAACCAGATACTCGCAACCGTGTATCCACTCACCCAATATGTAGAAACCTGCTCCCATTGGCGTTTTTGTATTGCCGGGAGTATGAATGTGTCCGAAAATAAAATAATCTGTATTATTTTTTTGCTCAAATTCTGTAGCAAATTTATACAAAGGGTCTTTATCTCCGCGAAATTTAAACTGTTCCCCTTTTGAAAGGCGATTGTGTTTTGACCACCTTAACGCAATAGCAAATGCCCACCGCGGATGAAGGGCGCTGAAACATGCCTGTAAAAACCTGTTTCTGAATAATCTCTTTAAGAATTTTTGTCCATTTTCATCGCCAAGTTCGTCTCCATGGGCGAGGCAGAATTTTACACCGGCAATGTCAACAACAGTAGGATCATCCAAAATCTTTACCCCAACCTCTTTTTCAAGGTAGCCGAAGGTCCATAAATCATGGTTTCCTTTAAAGAAGTAAATCTTTACGCCCCTGTCCGAAAGATTGGTTAATGCACCCAAAGTTCTTGTGAAACCCTTTGGTATTACATATTTATATTCATACCAGAAGTCGAAAATATCTCCCAACAGATAAAGCGATTCTGTCTCTTTAGGAAGATTGTTCAGAAAATCAGCAAATGCTGCCTCTCTTTTTACAGGATCAAAGGCTTTAAGGCCCAGATGAACATCGGATAAAAATATATGAAGTTTTTTAGACATAGTGACCTAATAAAAAACTGAGTAGGCTATGCTTAACAATCCAATTACAGCACAATAAACGGCAAATCCTGTAAGGCGGGCTCTTTTGACTAGTGAAATCATTGTCTTACATGCAAAGAGTCCGGAAAAAAATGCAGCAGTAAATCCGGCAAAAAGAGAATATAGGTTAATCCCCGACTCTGCTGAAGAGAATCCTCCCGAAATAAGTTCGAGAAAACTCTCTCCCAATATAGGTACCAAAACCATTAGAAAAGAGAATTTTGCAATCTCCTCTCTTTTAACGCCCAGAAGAAGACCAGTAGATATGGTTGCTCCCGATCTGGATAGACCGGGAAGCACGGCAAATGCCTGAGCAACACCTATTAAGAAGGCATTAGAGTATTTAATTTCGTTCTCTTTGGCTTTAACATACTGAGAAAGGGCAAGTAGCAATGCTGTTAAAAGCAGACAGATTCCAACGATTAAAAGACCGGAACCAAAAATTGCCTCTACCCTCTCCTTCATGAAAAGCCCAACAATAAGAACCGGCACCATACTGAGCGCAATCTTCAGGATATATGAGCTCTCTTTATTGTATTTAAATTTTACTGATGAGGTTATAAGCGAAAAAATATCTTTCCTGAATGCAACAATAGTACTTAATACTGTAGCGGCATGTACTGCAATTTCAAAGGAGAGATTTTCTGCCTGAATACCCAACAGCTCTTTTCCGATGGCAAGATGGCCACTGCTGCTGACTGGTAAAAATTCGGTCAGACCCTGTACCAAGCCCAGAATGAGTGCCTCAAAAAAAGTCATTTAGCTTTAGGTTTGTGCATAATTGCAAAAATTTCTACGACAAATCCTGCCAGAATAAAGAGTGGTGCAAGCACAATGCGCCTGAAACTGAACATCTCCTCTCCGGTGAAAATATTAGGATCGTCTGTGCCTCCGCCGGTCATCAGGGCGTATCCGATAATCATCAGCGCCAGTCCTGCCAGCACATAAATCAGGTTTTTATAGGGGATTGCAAATTTTCCTGAATCCATATTGTCAAAAAATTTAGTTTAATAATAAATATCATCGCCCGACATGGAGACGAGCCTGCTTACAATAATAAATGTACTGAAGAGGCAAAGCAGTATTCCCAGCAATATTACACCGACAAAAACCGCAGCTACCATTTTAAAATCCAGTATATTGAATAGTTCAGGCATATCTCTGTAAACCACATACACTCCTGCTGAAAGAATCGATACAGAGAGAAGCCCCGAAATAAGCCCCTGTATACAAGCTCTGACAAGTAACGGCCTTCTTATGAAAGACCTTCTTGCTCCTACAAGTTTCATAGTATGAATTATAAACCTTTTGGAATATAGGTTAAGCCTGACAGTATTGTTTATTAGTACAAATGAGATAAACAGCAGAAGTAATATAAAGACTCCAATAACATAGCCAGCCTTCTCCATGTTTTCGTTAATTGTCTTAACAAGAGACTCTTGGTAAACAACTTCTTCTACTCCTTCTATTTGTGCCAATTTTGCCTCAACTCCTCTTAAAGAGTCAGGCTCAAGATAACGTGCCTTCAAGAACAAATCTATTGATACGGGAATGGGGTTGGTCTCAAATATTGAAAGGAAATCAGCACCAAGTATTTCTGACATTTCTGCAGTACCCTGCTCTTTGGAAATAAATCTTGCCTCTTTAACGAACTCCTCTTTTTCAAGAAGTCCCATCACCTCCATTGCATAGTTTTCTGAAGTGCTTTCATTGAATAGAAGCGATAATTTGATATTCTCCCTGAAAAAGTCAGAAACTGAGCGGGCATTAACTGCCATTAACCCTGAAAGTCCGACAAGAATAAGCACCATACTGATACTTATAACCGATGATAAATATGACTGAATCAGCCTTCTGTATATGATATTTTTCTCTCTCTTCTTCATTGTCAAAATGATTCCAAAGATACATAAAATGTCCAATTAAATTAATTTTATTATCTTTGTGAACAATTTGCCATTAATTCTTTCAGGAAAAATGAGTGATCCCACAAGAGTCCTTTATGTAAGCTCCGAGATATTCCCTTTTCTACCCGAAACCACAATTTCGAGAACCGGGCGCTTTTTACCTCAGGGTGTACAGGAGAGAGGATATGAAATTCGCTCTTTTATGCCAAAATATGGTCTGATAAACGAAAGGAGAAACCAACTCCATGAAGTTATCCGGCTTTCAGGCATGAACATTATTATAAATGATATTGACAGACCTCTTATCATTAAAGTCTCTTCAATATCTTCTGCAAGAATGCAGGTTTATTTTATTGACAACGAAGATTATTTCTACAGAAAATACATTACCAAAGACGAAAACGAGTGCTACTTCAATGATAACGAAGAGAGGGCATCTTTTTTTGCAAGAGGTGTACTGGAGACTGTGAAAAAGCTCAGGTGGAAACCTGATATAATTCACTGTCAAGGCTGGATAGCCCACTTCCTTCCGCTATATCTGAAAAAAATATATCAGGAGGACCCTATATTTACAGATAGTAAAATAGTATTATCTCTTTACAACGAGGGTCTTGATCAGGTATTTGGAGATGATATCAAATCTAAAATATCTGTTTCAGGAATCAGAGCCAGAGATATTGAGGTAATGAATCCAGCCAATGGCATAAATCTTGCAAAGCTAGCAGTACAGTATTCCGATGGAATTATTTACGGCGAAAACGAACTTGAACCGGAGCTTAATGCGGTTATAGAGAAAAGCTCTCTTCCCACTCTCGGGTTCATTGATACATCCGCACCTGATTCCACTTATGTTGAGGAATACATTCAGTTTTACGATAAAATTCTGGCAAAAAAATGACAATTAGGAACATCTTTCGTTCTGCAGCAGCGATCCTTACTACAGCAATTCTCTCATCTTGTATAGATACAGACAAAACAATAGGTTCCGGCTTATTGCCTGGAGATCATATCATTAATGTATCTGTAACGGAGTTTAATTTACCTGTAGAGATGAGGCTTTCAGACAGTTTGCAAACACTCTATCCATCTTCTCTTATAGTAGGTAATTATAAAGACCCCGATTTTGGGTTGACTGAGGCATCTTCGGCTTTTCAATTTATTCCCTTGAGGGACTCTCTCACTTTCGGACAGAACCCTGTTCCCAAGTCTCTGAAAATGTATATGGCTGTAAGCGATAAGGCATATTTTTATGCGAAAGACGCAAACATCCCACAAAATTTTTATGTCTACAAACTGAATATCGATCTTGACTCAAGTGTTGCATACAACAACTCAATTAAAGCCGGTGACTACGATCCTATCCCTCTGAACATTGGCGGAAACGTCTATTTCGGAGGCGACAGCTTAAATATGAATCTCTCACTTGAGTATGCGAGTGAGTTGCTCACAGCGACGATGCTGGAGAGCGATTCAATAGAGCTGTTCCTGAAAAGATATAAAGGACTATATCTAATGACAGACCCTCTTCCAGGAGCTCTTGAAGGTGGCCGCTTTAATATGATTACTCCTACAAGCATATACTTTCTTCTTCAATACCGTCATGTTGATACTCAAAAAGGCATTGACAAGGACAGTACAATTATGTATTATGTAAGAGAGTCCCAACCTTCGGCTAACTCATTCAAACACTCATCTGCATCTCTTGAGACATCCGCTGCTGTTGAGACCATCTATATGGAGGGGTTTGCCGGAATAAAACCTTATATTGATTTTTCAAAGGTTAAAACAGATATTTTAAACTGGGCACAGCAAAACAATATTGACTATTCAAAAGTAGTTGTAGCCAAAGCTGAGATAAGGCTTCCTTATGAAAACCCTACTGACTTTACAAGGCTAAACTACTATCCTTCTCAGCTATTTCTTGCAACAAGAGAGACATCTGACAAAGATCACCTGGTTCTTTACGAACCGGTTAAAGATCTTAGTGTATACGAGACCAATGGCACAATCAATCGTTCACTTCTATACTACTCACTTGATGTAAGCTCATATGTACAGAGGATGATGCAGGGCAAAATTACAGGTAGTACTTTACAAACATGGGTGACTCCTGTGATGCAGACCAGTGATTTTTACTCAGGGGTTACAACCTTCTACGTTCAAAATCTCCTTTATGGCAAGGCAATTCTTAACGGACCTGCTGCAGCAAGAAAGCCCAAACTTATTCTAACCTACGCAGTAATGCCTTAATCAAGGCATATCTCACACCCTGATTAGGCTAACAGAAAAATCAAAAGAGCAGCTCAATGAGCTGCTCTTTTGATTTTGTGCTATGTTAAAGCTCATCAATAAGCAACATCTGTTTTTTAGCTTATTTTCTGAAGCATTTTTCGGATAAAGGCTGAGGACCGTCCAACGACCAAAGGGAGGCGTTCCGCTTGATGAGTTTTAACTAGTAAAATGTAGACTTGTGCTAAATAAAAAGAGGTTGCCTACATTGTAAACAACCTCTATATTTTTCCTTTGATTAAAACCTATTTAACCTTCTTAAAGACGATGCAGGAGTTGTGACCACCAAACCCGAAGGTATTGTTCATGGCCACATTTACCTCTCTCTTCTGAGCTTTATTGAGCGTAAGGTTCAACTTGTAGTCGATTTCAGGATCCTCAGTTTCGAAATTGATGGTAGGTGGAACTGTTCCGGATGTTATGGCGTGGATGCAGGCAAGTGCCTCTACTGCTCCGGTTGCTCCTAAAAGGTGTCCGGTCATAGATTTGGTTGCACTTATATTTATCTTATACGCATGTTCTCCGAAAAGGCTCTTAATTGCTTTGAGCTCTGCAATATCTCCAAGTGGAGTTGCCGTACCGTGAACATTTATATAATCTACCTCCTCTTTTTGAATGTCTCCATCTTCCAATGCTACCTTCATCACATTCATTGCACCAAATCCCTCAGGATGAGGAGCGGTAATGTGGTAAGCATCAGCAGTCATTCCTCCGCCTCCGATTTCGCAATAGATTTTTGCTCCCCTTGCTACTGCGTGATCATACTCTTCGAAAATTAAAATCGCTGCTCCTTCGCCCATAACAAATCCATCTCTAGTCTTATCAAAAGGTCTGGAAGCTGTCTTATAATTTTCGTTGTTTGTTGATAACGCCTGAGACGAGTTAAAACCACCAATACTTGGTATGGTAATACCCGCTTCAGAACCACCGGTAATAATAATATCTGCCTTTCCCATTCTAATGGTGTTGAACGCATCTATCATTGCATGTGTCGAAGAGGCACACGCCGAAACGGTAGTGTAATTAGGTCCTCTGAATCCATATTTCATGGAAATCATTCCTGGAGCAATATCCGGGATCATTTTAGGAATCAGGAAAGGGCTAAAGCGAGGGACACAACCTCCTTCGAAATAGCCCATTACCTCTTGAAAGAGAGTATCAATCCCTCCTATTCCTGTTCCAAGTATGACTCCTGCCTTATCGGGATTTACTTTTTCGAGATCAAGTGAGCTGTCGGCCATTGCCTCCCCAGTAGCAATAAATGCATACTGGGTAAACCTGTCAAGTTTACGCTCCTCTTTTTTATCGATCCCGTATTTGGCCGGATCATAATCTTTTAATTCACAAGCAAATTTGGTTTTAAAAAGGGTAGTATCAAAACGGGTAATCAGGTCTGCCCCGCTGAGACCTTTATCAAGATTGTCGAAGTACTCGGCAATATTGTTTCCGATTGGATTTATGGTCCCAATACCTGTGACTACAACTCTTTTTAATTTCATAAACTTGTGGAAATTACTTGGTATTATTCTCGATGTAAGCGATAGCGTCTCCAACTGTAGAGATCTTCTCAGCAGCCTCATCAGGAATTGTAATGCCGAAAGCTTTCTCAAACTCCATAATGAGTTCTACAGTATCCAAAGAGTCGGCTCCCAGATCGTTAGTAAAACTAGCTGTAGGAGTTACCTCCGATTCCTCAACGCCCAACTTGTCAACGATGATGGCTTTAACCTTTGCATTAATGTCTGCCATGATTCTAAATAATTAGTTAATAAAAAGTGTTTGTTATTTCAAAATTAGGTTGCAAAGAAAGCTAAAAATTTCAAAAAACGAAAAAAATCTATAAAGTGAAACCATATCTTACTGATTGACTGTATGATATTTTATCAAAGTATAAATAAGCTCAAATTCTTGATAATAGTCTATTTTTCTTATATTTGCACACCCAAAACTGTCAATTCAATGGATAGCGTAAATATAGCAATATTTGCTTCCGGTAGTGGAACAAACGCAGAAAATATAATCAGATACTTTTCACCGAATCCATCGGTACAGGTAAAACTTGTACTTACAAACCGGGAAGATGCTTATGTTCTCAAGAGAGCAGAAAAGCTGAAGATACCGAGTATTATATTCTCTGCAAATGATTTAAGAGAGGGCACTAAGGTTGATGAGATACTGGTTGATAATAAAATTGACTACCTAATTCTGGCCGGCTTCCTTCTTAAGATACCTGACAGAATTGTTACAAAGTACAGAGGCCGGATTATTAATATACATCCTGCATTGCTGCCTAAGTACGGTGGAAAAGGGATGTACGGAAGCAGGGTTCACCAGGCAGTTATTGACTCTCTTGAAAAGGAGTCCGGAATTACAATTCATCTGGTTGACGAGGTTTATGACAATGGAGAGGCTCTTTTTCAGGCAAAATGCACATTAGACCCTGACGAGAGTGCCGAAACATTAGCGGCAAAAATCCATAAACTTGAAAAAGAGCATTTTCCAAGAATTATTGATGAATACATCAAATCCCGTAAAATTGACAACAATTGACCAATCGGCTGTAGTTAGCTTAATCATTTATAGTTGACTACCTGAGCTGTGATAATATAGGCAACTCAATCCTAAAGCCGTAACCACTGTATTTAGCCCCGTCAAATCCCACAAAAACCCCTGCCCTTACAAGCCCTTTCATGCCAAAAGAGTATCCGGCCTCAGTATGGGTTATTCTCTTTTCCGGTAACCAGAGAGCCTTCAGATGGAGGGCCTCATATAGAAATGCGCTATTGAATATAGGTAGTCTGTTCAGAAACAGATAATCTGTCCTGTATTCTATGGCAGCAGTCAGCCAGCTTTCAGGTGTAGAGTATCGGTAACTGTCAAGAAGAAGAAATGCCCCATAGAATCCGTTCTCGGTAACCATTATGTCAGAAGAGGCAAAATGTCTGAAATCGTTAAGAAAGACCCTGTCTCTTTTGTAAAATCCCCCTGCATCAACATTATAAAGAAACATTCCGTACAACCCGGCATTAAACCTTTGTGATATTGTAAGACCCGCCATTCCATATGATGAGTACTCCTGCGACGGGGATGTAAGTGTAGCACGCGAGTAAAGAGTAAATGTAGGATATTTTGACCTTACATATCTTTTTCTTCCATCTCTTATCCTATAGTAATATTCGGGTGTATATGATAATGAAATTGTATAGGAGGCCGATTTGTGTTCAGTAGAAATAACCTCATAAATATTATCAGTAGTGTTCGGTTGTGGCACTTTTCCAAAGAGCGATTTTATATCCCCGTTTTCCAGCGGAGTAATCTCTTCATATGAGAGACCCACATTCAAACGGAGACCATTTGAAAGATCGATACTGTTTGTGCCCTCAATCCATCTCCGTGAATGAAATTTCACAGGATTGAGTCCAAACAGAAATGAGGCATAGGAGTTTACAAGTGGAGTAACTCCCGACCTTCTGTTGATATTGCTGCTACCCTCTCCGGTACTGAGCAGTAGTCTGCCCGATCTTAATGGTGAATAGGTGAAAACCGCATCTGTCTTCCACAGAAGCTCTTTACGCAATGTAGAGTAGTAAAGTTCGGGAGTCAGCACAATTGATGAGTTGTTGTTGATCCGGTACGAGGCATAGAGATTCTGACCTATTTGATAACCGTCTGTAAAATTGAAATCTCCAACCAATCTGGTTAGGCCTCCATAGCCGAGAGTAATATTTTTTCCAACTTTATAACGGGCATCATATACAATTTTATCTACTATTTTATTCCCGGTTGATCGGTTTATCTTCTTTACAGAATCCTCTTCAAATACCCGTTTAAACTCTTTTTTAAGGGAGTCCGATTCCTTATATGAGAGAATCTCCTCTTCACTTAACGGAAGCCTTCTCACCTCGGTCCAATATGTATTATCTCTCATTTTAGCCAAGGTGTCAACAACTCTTTTATGAGTTGTATCTCTCTTTATCTCCAAATCCTTTTTTCTTGAAACGGTATCGTTTTGTTTTACTCTTTTTTCAGTTACCGAGGCAATTTTTCGAGCCTCGCGTGTGGTGATCTTTTTATCGGGCAACAGAGTTTCGGGTTGAAGCTGTTCGCCCTTTACCTCATTAACTTTAGAGTATGTTATTGATGAGTTAAACCTGCCCCCGGCATTTACTCCCAGAATATCCACCTTAACATCCACCGAATAGGCTGTTGGCAACTTAATTGAGGGTTTAACCTCGTTATAGGTAATTTTAACATTCGTGGTAACCCCCGCCTCTTTTGTGACAAAATCAATGTATGAGACATTCCATGTATCATCCTGAATATAAATATATCCGGTTATTAGTTTTGAGTCCCCCTTTTTGGGTGTTATACGAATTTTGTTTATTATTCTGCCTGATTCATTTGTAATACCCTCATAAACAAATCTATAATAATTGAACGCATTTGGGGCAAGTGGTGATAATTTACCAAAGAAGTTCTTGTCATAGACAGAGGTCCTGATTACTCCCGACATACTGCCGGGATCAATTTCTGATGGGATTGTAGAGGATAAAGCCTTAATGGTTTCATCGTAGTTATTTGGATAACTGTATACAATTTCGGAATGTGACTCTATAAGAAAGAGTTTATTGAGAACTAACCCTGTTTTACTCCTTCCTGCCTGGAGTCGGATTAAAGCGGGAATCTTTGTAACCTTCATACTCCCCTTCATATAGAGAGTGGATTCATATCCTCTGACCTGTTGTCTGTGATATGGAGCTTTGGCGATAGCTCTTCTCATTACCGACATTGCACGATCCTCTTTTCCTCCCCTGAAAGTCACATCACTTAACCTGTAAATCTCCTCCTTAAGAATTATTGTCTTGGTTACATACTGAGAGTCAATCTCAATGGTAAATCTCTCTCTTTTGTAACCCAATGATGAAACCTCGCAGGTATAAATGCCCTGTTGCAACGTAATTCTGAATGCCCCCTTTTCGTCAGTACTTACACCCGTAGATAATTCGTGTATATATACAGATGCATAAGGAACCGGCTGACCGTTTTCATCTGTAATTTTTCCAGAAAAAACTGCTGCATCCAGCTCAGTAAAACCCAGCAAAGAAATTAATAACAGAAATATACCCTCAAGCCTCATTCAAGTAACTACGCCTCACCATTTATTCATGTGCACTTTTGACTCATCCCATTTATTCTTAGGCATTTGCTCACCTTTAGGATATCCTATCGGAATAAGACATAGCGGTAAAAAAGGTTTTGGAATTCCAACTGCTTTTGAAATAATCTCCATTCTATCTTCAAAAGGGTAGCCTGCAGTCCATACTGCTCCCAACCCTATTGACTCTGCTGCCAGTAAGATATTTTGAGCCGCAGCGGAGCAGTCGAGGTACCAGTAAATAGATTTTTCAGGATTACCAATCACAACTATTGCTGCCTGAGCCTCCTTAAGCATTCTTGCGTAAGGAATCTTATCTGCCAGAGATGCCATAAGTGCCTTATCCTGAATGATGAAAAACTCCCATGGTTGACGGTTCATTCCGGTTGGAGCCGCCATACCTGCCTTCACCAACAACATAAGATCGTCAACCGAGACAGGCTGATCGGTATAGGTTCTTACGCTCTTTCTGCTGAAAATTGTCTCGAGAGTAGGATTCTGAGCAGAAGCAATAAAGATTGATGAGGTGATAATTGCCAGTGTGATAAAGAATTTTCTCTTCATTTCAATTTTGTATTTTAACATTATAAATCAGGTTCCTGTATAGTTTTAAGGCAGTTTCAATAATCCCGGGAGAGAACTTATAACCGACTGTATGAATATCTGCACCTTTCCCATTTCCTATATTAAAATATGAGGATGTTGACGAGGTTGCAAAAAATGCAAAATCATCAGAGCCTCTTGTAGGTTCCTTAGCATAAATTATGCCCAGATTCTCTGCTTTTGCAGCAGCAACAACCATTTCATTAGCTTTTGTATCATTTACAGTTGCAGGGAATCTGTCAAAAAATGCAAAACGCACCTCCAGCCCTTGTTCGGCTGCCTTTTTGCGGGCAAACTCCTCCATCAGAGCACAAAGTTTGTCAAGATCAGGGTCAATGAAAGAACGAAGCGTCATCCTAAGGTACCCCTCACCGGGTGTAACTCCGTAGTTTATCTCTCCAAGAGTCATATTTACAACGGTGCCCAGAATAAACCCTTGAAAAACATTCTCTGCCTTGTTAAGTGATTGCATATAAGCGGCTGTTTCAATCAATGCGTTGTATGGCGATACTGCCTGATGAGGATAGGCTGCGTGTGAAGGCGATCCTTTAAAGTGAATCTCCATACCAACTGAACCGGCTGCGTATACTCCTTCGTGAATAACTACCGAATTCAGGTCGAATTTGGGACTGTTGTGAATGGCAAACGAATAGTCAAACCTGAGTCCCATTGCTTCCATATCTTTAACCATTCGCGCTGCACCTTCACCAATCTCCTCAGCAGGCTGGAATAGCAGCCAAATGGTTCCATGAAAATTTCTATCCGCCGAAACAATTTTTGAGAGACCCAAAAGAATAGTCATATGGCCGTCATGCCCGCAGAGATGCTCATTCCCCTTTTCTGTCTTAATTGCGTCCAGTTCGCAGCGAAACATTACCGAAGGACCGGGCAGATTGCCTTTGTAACCGGCAATAATTCCATAGCCGCCTACATTTTTGTGCAAAAAATCAGGTTTAGTTTCATTGAGATGTTTTAGAACAATCTCAGCTGTCTGCTTTTCTTGATTTGAGTATTCAGGCGAGCTGAAAAGCTCTGCTTTAATTTTAAGAAGTTGGTCCATAAAAGGGCCGTCAATGCCAATTGTTTGAGTATTTCCCATGAGCCAGAAAAAATTTAATGTTACCAGGAGTGAAGCCCTGATTAGATAATTTGCTTTCATAGTCAGCTATTTTCTCAAAAGTAGCAAATAATTTGCATGATATTAACAATTGCATCAATTTTGCGCCTCGCAAAAGATCAAATATTATGCACAAAAACGGAAAACAAAAAGCACTCATCTGTTTTATAAGATGGAAAAGAAGACCCTGGGCAGCATTTGCATCCATGGGAAAGGTAATTATGATTGGTGTGCTATGTGTCACCTATTCATTATTGGTAATGAATACTCAGCCGCTTGCCGCTCAAACAAAGAGCGCTAATGAAACACTTGTTCAACTTGAAGAGCTGGTTATAAATACAGAGCGACCCACACCTTTTCAGCCACTGGTAAGAGTAGTAGCAGTAATTCAACAGCAGGAGATAGAGCGGGCACCCGTTCAGAACATTCAGGATCTTTTGCGATATATACAGGGCACTGACCTCAGAAGCAGAGGGACAGAAGGAGTTCAGGCCGACATTAACATTCTGGGGGGAACTTTCGATCAGACAATAGTTATGATAAATGGAGTTAACTACACAGACCCCCAAACCGGACACCATTCATTAAATATTCCGGTAGACATTTCACAGATAGAGAGAATTGAGATTCTTCAGGGACCCGGAGCGTGGAGCGAGGGCTCTGCTGCCTTTGCCGGTGCAATAAACATAATTACCAAGACTCCTCTCAAAGGAACACTTGCAGCATCTCTGACCGGAGGTTCATTCGGGTTTTTCAGAGGTTCGGCAAATGTGGGGCTTGCATCAGAGACACTATCGGGAAGATGGAACGTGGCCGGACAGGTTGGGGGAGCATACAGCAAAGGTGACGGTTACTCCGACAATACAGATTTTGAAATTATTAATGCATACTCTAATCTTACTGCATCCAACAAAACAGGCCACTCAGTAAATATTCAGGCAGGTTATCAGCAAAAGGCATTTGGAGCAAACAGTTTTTACTCGATTGCCTATCCTGACCAGTTTGAAAAAACCAGATTATTTCTCTCGTCGGCAACCTATATGTGGGAGAGCAAGAGAGTCCAGCTCTCTGCCTCTGCTTACCAAAGGAGGCATTACGACAGGTTTGAGCTGTTTCGTTACGAATCTCCTCAGTGGTACACCGGACATAACTATCACATGAATGACATTGCCGGAGTTAATGCCAAGGCTGCTTTCAGGTGGAATAAAGGAGGTACAACAATTGCCGGTGCAGAGTACAGATTTGAACACATTTACAGCACCGTTTTGGGTGATTTGATGCAATCTCCAAGACCTGCACCCTTTGAAGAGGGGATAAATTACACAAAATCAAAAGAGAGAGAGACCTTCTCATACTATCTTAAACATATACTACAACTGGAGAGGTGGCGTTTTACTGCCGGAATTATGGCAAGCAACGGTTACTCAGCTACACGAATTTATGCCGGGCTTGCAGCAGCATATCAGATAACCCCAAATCTGGAGGCAAACGGATGGGTAAACAACAGCTACAGAAATCCCACTTTTACCGATCTCTATTACAAAAGCCCTACCCAGACAGGAAACATGAATCTAAAACCTGAAGAGGCAATTTCGGCACAAATCGGGCTAAGACTTACAAAACACAACCTTAGAGCAGCTGTTTCGGGATTCTATCGCTACGGATACAGTATTATTGACTGGACAAGAGAGACCGGTTCAGATCAGTGGAGTGCAGGCAATCTGACAAATGTAGCAACAACCGGTTTTGAGGTCAATGTCAATTACAGCATATCACAAAGCATTTTCAAAAAGGTTTCGATCTCCTATGCATGGCTTGATGTAACAAAGGAGATTGGCAACCTTCATTCGCTGTATGCAACAGACTTTTTGCGTCATAAAATTCTTGCAGGGTTAGACCATAAAATCGTATCTAAACTAGAGGCAAGGTGGGATATCTCTTTCCAAAAGAGAGAGGGAACATATCTTGGCCCCGGCAACTCAGAGGTTGCTTATAAACCATTCATTCTTGCCGATTTTAAGCTTCTGTGGAGTGGCAAAAGTATAACCCCGTTCATTGAGATTACCAACCTTTTTAACACAGAATATCTCTATATAGGCAATCTGCCACAGCCGGGTAGGTGGGTTAAGTGCGGAATAAATGTAACTTTATAGCTGAAAAATTGTTATACCTAAAAACAAACAGACAATGAAGCAGATATTTACATTATTGGCACTTTTGGGTGCACTGGCGCTGCAGGCCCAGAACACCTTTATCTATAAAACTAAAAACGCAGAGATTATTCTGTTGTCAGAGGGTCAGCGGGCCAGCAACCTTAATAACCTGATTGGTGCAACGGAGGAGATAATTGAGCAGACAGCGCCGGAGAAAACATATCCGGGTGCTACCAACGCATTTCTTATACGAACCAAAGGCAAAAACATACTGGCCGATACAGGGCATGGCAGAGAGCTTTTCAAAAATCTCGAACAGCATGGGGTTACTCCTGAACAGATTGATGCAATTATCCTGACTCATTTGCATGGTGACCATATAGGAGGTCTGGTGAAAGAGGGTAAGGTAATGTTCCCTAATGCAAAACTATATCTTGCAGAAACAGAGTATAAAAGTGCAAATGAAAATGCGCTTGGAATACTTGCTCTATATAGTGATAAAATGGTTCTGTTTGAACCGGGAGACGAGAGCCCCGTAAAGGTAATAGATGAGGTTGGAGCAATGATGAATTACGGACACACACCGGGTCATACAGTCTATTTTATTGACAATCTGATTATTTGGGGAGATATGACTCATGCAATGGCAATTCAAATGCCCTATCCAAAAGTTGCAATTAGTTATGACACAAACCCTAAGGCTGCCGTTGAATCAAGACTTAAGATGCTTGAATACATCATTAAACACAACCTTACTGCCGCAGGTATGCACGTACCCTATCCCGGGATAGGAACACTCAAGGCAGACGGTAAGGGAGGTTATATTTTCACTCCGGTTAAATAGTTTTATAATTACTCTTTTTTAATGTCATTTTTGTTTATTTTTACAGGATTGTTCTGTAAAAAAGTGATAATTATATACAAAAACTACATTTTATGAAGAGTAAATTACTGGTTATGTTGATTTCATCTGCACTCCTCACCTCTGCCTGCTCGGGAGGAGGAGAGAAGACCGAAGAGGGAACCCCCATTTCGAGGAGTACCATCAAGGTTGAAAACGGTTTGCTGACTCCTGAGGTCATGCACAATATGGGTAAGGTAAGCGACCCTCAGGTCTCTCCCGACGGTAAGGAGATTCTTTTTGGCGTTTCATTTACCGATATTTCACAAAACAGGAACAACAGAGAGCTTTTTATCATGGATATTGATGGAGGCAATAGACGTCAGATCACATCTACGGTAAAGAGCGAAAATAACGCAAGGTGGATAACCCGGGGAAAGGAGATTCTGTTCCTTCAGGGCGGAGAGTTGTTTAAAATGGACAGAGAGGGCAAAAACGCCGTCAAAGTCGGAGCATACGGAAAGGGTATCTCTGAATTTACACTCTCACCGGACCAGACAAAAATTCTTTTTGTATCAAACATCAAGTCAATTGACAAAGCTGTTGATATTTGGAGCGATCTGGATAAAGCCTCGGGCAGAATGATAGATAAGCTTATGTATCGTCACTGGGATCACTTTGTAGAAGAGATTCCTCACCCTTTTGTTGCCGATTTTGACGGAAAGAGCATCTCAAATGTGTTTGATATACTGGAAGGAGAACCATACGAAAGCCCTACTCTTCCACTTAGTGGAATTGAGCAGTTAAGCTGGAGTCCCGATGGTAAAAAAATATTATATGCCTCTCGTAAACTTACAGGAAGAGACTATGCCTACTCTACAAATACCGATATCTATCTGTTTGACCTGGAGACAAAGAGTCACAAAAACCTAACTGAAGGTATGCCCGGTTACGACACAGACCCTCTGTTTTCACCTGACGGCAAACATATTGCATGGCTGAGTATGGAGAGAGCCGGTTTTGAGGCAGACAAGCACCGACTCTTTATTATGAATCTTGAGACAGGAGAAAAGAGAGATCTTACCAAAAATTTTAAATACAATGCTGATAGTCCGACTTGGCTCAATGATGGCTCGGGTCTTTACTTTAACTCATGCGTTAATGCTGTAACAGGCATATACCAAATAACCATTGCAGACGAATCAATAAGAAAGATTACCCAAGGCTGGTTTGATTTTGGTAAGGTTGAAATAGCAGGAGATAAATTGATTGCTCTTTACAGAAGTATGTCAATGCCAAATGAAATAGTATCGGTTAATCCCGAAACAGGTGAGTACATTCAAATATCTAATGAAAATGAACATCTGCTTAACCAGATAACAATGGGCAAAGTGGAGGAGAGATGGATTAAAACCGTAGATAACAAAGACATGCACATGTGGGTAATCTACCCTCCCGGCTTTGACCCTGCAAAAAAATATCCCGCATTACTTTTCTGCCTTGGAGGTCCGCAAGGCACTCTTAGCCAAAACTGGTCATACAGATGGAACTTCCAGCTTATGGCTGCAAACGGATATATTGTGATTCTGCCAAACAGAAGAGGAACAACCGCTTTTGGACAGGATTGGACAGATCAGATTTCAGGAGACTACATGGGTTTAAACATGCAGGACTATCTATCTTCGGTTAAGGAGATGAAAAAAGAGAGTTATGTTGGCAAAGTAGGTGCTGTAGGTGCCAGCTACGGAGGTTATTCAGTATTTTATCTTGCCGGAATTCATAAAGGTGTTTTCAGTGCATTTGTCTCCCACGCAGGTATTTTCAACCAGGAGCATATGTACATGACTACAGAAGAGCTTTGGTTCCCTCATTGGGATAACGGTGGAGCTCCGTGGGATGATAATCCTGTAGCAAAGAGACACTACGCAAACTCACCTCATAAATTTGTAAAGAACTGGAACACTCCTATTCTTATTACACATGGTGAAATGGACTACAGAGTTCCTGTTGATCAGAGCATGGCAGCATTTAATGCAGCGCAGGCACTGGGTGTCCCTTCTGAAATGCTCCTCTTCCCAGAAGAGAATCACTGGATTTTAAAACCACAGAACAGCGTACAGTGGAACAGGGTATTTTACAGATGGCTGGACAAGTGGCTTAAAGAATAATGAAATTTGAAACTATACTTTAATATAATTAACCAAAAAGCAACATGAAAAAAATATTGACATTAGCTTTGGTCATGGTGAGTCTGACTCTGTTTGCGCAGAAGAAACCACTTGACCACAGCGTTTATGACGGCTGGAAAAATGTTGGCGCATTTAATATGACAGATGACGCCAAATACACAATTTTTCTGGTTAATGCACAGGAGGGCGACAGCTATCTTGTGGCATTAAACCTCACAAACTACACAAAAGACTCAATTGCCAGAGTTGTTCAGCCCAAACTGGGTGCAGATGGTAAATTTGCAGCAATGACAATCAAGCCCTTTTTAGCTCAAACTAAAGAGGCAAGGCTTAAGAAGGTCAAACCTGATCAGATGCCAAAAGACACCCTTGGGATATACAACCTCCAGACTAAAGAGCTTAGAAAAATTCCATATCTGAAGAATTTTAAGATTGGNNGGAAAGATTGACACATTAAAGTTTATATCTGAATATGATTTTAGCAACGGAGGTGACTCACTTTTTGTAATAAGAAGACCAAACTCAAAAGACACAATCTATGAGCCCGGGCTATTCCTCTATATACCAAAAACAAAAGCTCTGACAAACCTCTATAAGTTTAATCTTAAACAGACGGTGAAACTTCCTATAGTGAGCGAAGACAATAAAAACATGCTCTTTTACGCAAGGCTTGACACCACTAAGCAAAAAGATAAGATTATATCTATTCTTCATTACAAAGATGGCTTCAATCAGGCGAAAGTGGTAGTTGATAACAATCTTAAAGGTCTCCCTGAAAACTGGAGAATCAGCGAGAACAGAGCTTTACAGTTTAATAAGGCGGGAGATAGAATTTTCTTTGGAATTGCACCAATTATGCCTGAAAAAGACACAACAATTATAGACTCTGAGGTTGCAAAACTGGATATTTGGCACTATCAGGAGACATATGTTCAGCCTTTCCAGCTAATAAATCTGCAGAGGGAGCTAAGAAAATCCTACCTCTCAACCATTGAGCTTAAGGAGAACCCGACACTTGTACAGTTAGCCAAAGAGGAGTACCAGCTGGTTCAGGTTGCCGGAGAGTGGAGTGCAGATTGGGGATTTGCAGCATCTGACTATAAATATCAGATTGAATCTCAATGGTCTGCTAATCCGAGGAGAGACCTCTATATTGTAAACATTAAGGATGGCAGCAGCAAACTTCTGCTTGAAGATGTTTACATTACAGGAGTGAGTTCATCACCTGATTCTAAGTTTCTTGTTTGGTACAATAATGCCGACAAGCAGATATACTCTTACGAAATTGCCACCGAAAAGATAGTATCACTGACAAAAGGTATTGATGTCTCTTTTGCAAATGAACTTGATGATACACCTCAAATGGCATCTCCATACGGTAGTGGTGGATGGGCTGCAGAAGATAAAGCAATTTACCTCTACGACAGATATGATGTATGGCAGATTGATCCAAAAGGCCTGACCCCTGCAATAAACCTTACTGAGGGTCTTGGAAGAAAAAACAACTTTACATTCAGAATTGTCAGGCTTGACAACGTTCTATTGCCTCCGGGAACTCCAGGCATTAAAATGGAGCCGATTAAACCAAAAGAGACAATCTACTTCTCTGTTTTTGATAATAACACCAAAAACAACGGTTACTATTACAAAGAGATGGGCAAGAGAAAACCTGAAATGAAGAGTTGGATAGTTGAACCTGTTACTTTTGTTTACCTGAATAAGGCTAAAACCGGCCCGGTAATTACTTACGTAAAGCACAACTTCACAAACTCACCTGATGTTTGGGTTACAAAAGACAATTTCAAGACTCAGACCAAGGTTACAGATATTAATCCTCAGCAGAGAGATTACAATTGGGGAACTAGCGAGCTTGTAAGATGGAAATCTGCTACAGGTCTTGATGTAGATGGTATTCTGTATAAACCTGAAGATTTTGACCCTAATAAGAAGTATCCGATGATTGTCTATTTCTACGAAAGGACATCCGATATGCTTCACTTTTACAGGGCGCCTGCTCCAAGCCGTTCAACAATTAACATCACATACTTTACAAGTAACGGATATCTGGTATTTCTACCGGATATTTACTACGAGATTGGCTATCCGGGTAAGAGTGCACTTGACTGCATTGTACCGGGTGTTAAGATGCTTTGTGAAAACCCTTGGGTTGACAGCGAAAATGTAGCAATACAAGGTCAGAGCTGGGGCGGATATCAGGTTGCTTATATGGTAACCAGACCAGATCTGTTCAAATGGAAAGCTGCAGGGGCAGGTGCTCCTGTTGCAAATATGACAAGTGCATACGGTGGAATCAGATGGGGTTCGGGAATGGTAAGACAATTCCAGTACGAACATACACAAAGCCGACTTGGCAAAACTTTGTGGGAAGGATTTGACCTCTATATTGAGAATTCGCCTCTTTTCTTTGCAGATAAGGTAGAAACTCCGTTATTGATTATGCACAACGATGAAGACGATGCAGTTCCGTGGTATCAGGGTATTGAGTACTTTACAGCGCTTCGCCGTCTTGGCAAGCCGGTATGGATGCTCCAGTACAATAAAGAGAAACATAACCTAGTGAGCAGAGTTAACGCGAAAGACTTGAGTATTAGACTTTCACAGTTCTTTGACCACTATCTGAAAGGTGCACCTATGCCTGTCTGGATGAAGACCGGAGTTCCTGCAACCATGAAGGGTATTGACTGGGGATTCGAACTTACTGAGGATTAATTTTTTCCTAATTATTAAAAAACCGTGCAAGTTTTGACTATGCACGGTTTTTTTGTATATTTATTGCTGCTAATCTCTGAATCCCTGAGCATTATTAATCAAAATAAATTCGAAATTAAAAGAAATTTTCTTTTAATGGCAGTATTAGGTTGTACTGCTCTTATTTTACTCTCATGTAAAAGGGAGAAAGAAGCACAAGATGAATCGATAAAACTTATTATTAAAGATGCCCTCAACAACGAAAGAGATGCTTATCTGAGTGAAATAGCTTCATCTATCGAATATATCCCGCTTGAAACTTCAGACAAATCTCTTGTTGCAAGTCTTCACAGGCCAATACTGATTGATGGAACATTTTATATTATAGATCATAAATGGAAGGATATAAAACGATTTCGCCGGGACGGAAAATTCCTTGGATATGTTGGAGGTTTAGGACGTGCGAAAGGGGAGTTTACCTCAGCAAACCCATTTAACTTATTTGTTGACAATGAAAAGGGCTATCCTTATATTTTTGATAATACAAAGCTTATCGAATATAACCCGGAGGGATCTTTTGTCAGGGAGATTTATGTGCCTGACTTCAAAAACTCAAACGCCCACATATTTAAAATGATTAAATTCAGCAGTTACTATTTTATTGACGCACTTGATTTTTCATCAGGAAAATCTCATCTTATTATTCTTGATTCGCTGGGATCTCCACTCAATCAATTGCCAAATTTTGACAAACCGGAAAAATCTGAAAAGGATGGCGAATCTGATGGCCCGGTTGAATTCATGTCAGCTACCCCTGCCCATATTTATCGGTTTAACGATTTGTTGAGGATTGTTACCCCTGATTGCGATTCAATTATTTCGTTTGATAATTCACTAATAAGGAGTGTTGCTTATGTTATTGATTACGGGAATAGTAAAATGACTGGAACAGCAGGTAATGACCGGGAAAACAGCGTATCTGCTATCACAACTTTTACTACAGAGTCCGATAATGCAATTTTCTTATCTCTAAGAATCGGAGAGAATATTAAGAGTTCAGAATTTGGCGAATGGTACAGAGCGCTTTATAATAAGAGAAGCGGGGAGTTTAATTTACTGAGAAAAAAAGGCAAGAGAGATGCCATGATAAATGATTTAGACGGAGGTGTCGCTTTTTGGCCAATCAACCACAGCCCCCAAGGAGAGCTTATAATGCCGCTATCTGCTATGGAGTTTATTGATGCGGCCGATAAAAGCAACTCTTCTGAAATGAAACGTGTTGCAGCTACACTTAAAGAGGACTCAAATCCGGTAATTGTTGTTGTCAAAGTAAAAAAATAATTATAATTACTTTTCATCGTTAATGCTGTAAATCAAAAAGGGGTTGTCTCACGACAGCCCCTTCTCTTTACATAACACAAAATACTTAACCCACACTTAATCTTTTGATGCTTTGCAGCACCTCACGCCTCAATTCTTCGGGTGTGGTCCCATCTTTGAACATATTATTGAGTGAATCAATAATCATATTTTTCTTAATGCTCCAGTTAAACCATCCTAAAGCCTCAGCAAGGGTAATCCTAACCTTTAGATCGTCTGAATTGTCCCTTAAAACCAAAAGCAGATCCTCAACCTGAGCGTGATTATTATAATTACGCAGCATCCTGATTGCTGAAATCCTGCGCGAGTTTTCGGATGTTTTATCCTTAATGGTTGCTAGAGAATTTGTCCACCTTTTATTTTGCGATTTGTAATAACCCACAAGTTGATCTATTCTCTTTTCACCATTAATGAGTGTCGATCCGGCAACCTGCCTCTCTATCTCTTTGCTCACAAGATTGAGGTTGAACATATCCAGAGAGTTTTGGGCTGCATATTGCACCCTTTGACTCTCGTCTGAAAAGATAATAGTATGTACAAGAGGCTCTATAAGTCTCTCATCTCCTGAGTAACCTGCAAATCTTGCTGCATTCCTTCTTATAAGTTCGTAAGGGTCATTCAGACCAAGAACAAGTGCCTGAACAAGGTTTCTGTCGTTCATGTCTATCATCCTCTTTAGCGCCTGCATCCTGACAATGTAATTCTTATTCTCTTTAAAGGTCAACAAAAGCAGATCTGAGAACCCCGGAGGGGGATTTTTGGAAAGCTGTTTAAGGGCCAGAGCTTTGAGATTTGGGTTTTCGCTTTTGAAGTAATCCATCCAGATCTTAGTCTCGCGGCTGTTAAGGGCAAGTTGCCTGTTTAACAATTTACCTTTATCGGCAGAAGGTTTGTCTCCTGAGCCGGCAGTGAAACGGAATGTAGGGTCACCAATCAGGTGAGACTCCAGGGTCTGTATCTCTTTTTGCCAGAAGCCTATTCTTACTCCCTCAGCGAGCATACCGATAAGTTCCATCGACCATTTGTCCTGAAGAACATTAACTGTGTTCCCCTGTGTCACCACTGTATTGCCTTCTCCAAAAATATGATATCCTGCAACATACCCTGTCTGATGAAAAGAGGCATTATAGCAAGCATCAAAAATTGAGACTCTTGGCTGGAATTTCAGAGGGATTAAATCGGGAAGGGTAATGTTAACATTTGCTGCAATGAGAGAGTCCTCTCTCTTTTTGGCATCCAGGTTCTCCTGATCAAAGAATTTTTCATTAAATCCGTACTCCTCTATCATGGTTTTCCTGAAGTTTTCGGCCCTCTCTCCTCTGTATCTGCGGTAAATATTTCTTACACTTGCAGAGAGAGCCTCCATTGGGCCTCTTGGAATATATGCTGCAGATGCAACTACAGGAGCAGAAGTCCTTCCGGGAACATATCCCAAAGCATTAGGAGCAGGAAACTCTCCGTTTATGTATTGAGTATCAAAAGCTCCATGTTCATGAAAAACAAAGAGATCGGTTCCCTCCTTTTGCATCCTCTCATAAAGCTTAAACTTCATAAAGGGATCCTGTCTGAAGTTATAGAAGGCATTCCCTCTTGAATCTTTGAAAGCCAGTGGGAACTGCTCCTTTATTGCAAACTGCTGGTTTTGCCAAACTGTAAGGCAGTCGGAGTTGTATCCGTGACCGTTAAAGAAGATAACTCTGTCGACATAATTAAGCTCTCTGTGAGCCGCAGCAGCCTTGAGAAGGTATCTTCCCAGAAGTTGGTTTTTATCAACTCCGTAATCAGACGGTGGCATCATTCGGGCTGAGTAAAATTCGCTTGAAATCTGCTGAGGAGAACTCTCTTTAAGATTATAATAGAAGTGCAGAGGATTTTTCTCATCCTGTTTTATGAACTCAAATTCAAGATCAAGATCATCATAAAATCTGTCCGATGTTACAGATGACTCAAACATTGGAAAATTATCTTCGTCCATTTTAAACGCTGTTGTGGCATGCTGGAAATTTCTAATCCTGACTACCGGTATATTCCCCACAAATACAGCTCCCTCCATAACGGGACGCTTATTATATATGGCTCTTATCTCCTCTCTGAGTACAATCGGGTCGCTCCACTCTCCTATGAGCATAACAACGCCAAGCCCTTCATTTTCAAGAGCTTTTTTGTATTCTCCAATCTCTTTTTCAACAGCACTATAGCTATCTTTATCAATAACAATCAGGAACCTCGTATCAAAGCGGCCCCCGGCAGGAATTATCCTGCTTTTGGCCTCTGCCTGTGACACTGTTATAAACAAAATTACAAACAGAGATATTATATTTATTACTCTTTTCATTCCTTAACTGTTAACGCATGTAAACTTCAATTCTGTTTATGCTCTTCAAAAGCTCATCTTTAAGCGCTTTATCTGTATCCGGTTCAGAGGCAATCTTTTTAAAGGCACTGAGAATACTCTCTCTTTTCTCCGAAAGGGTAAACCATCCCAAGGCCTCAGCCAGTTTTACTCTCAATGTCAAATCCTCTGAATTGTCTCCAAGAACTTTTATAAAACTATCAACCTTAGTGTGATAAGCATTATTTCTAAGCATCTTAACAGCAGATATCCGCACATTAACTGGCTTGCTCTTATCTGTTACTGCATCTGCCATTTTTGCTATACTGCGTCTTGAGGCAAGAGTTTTGTCAAAGTTTTCCAGTGCTGACTCTTTATCATAGTAGCTTTTATTGTCTGCAAATTGTCTCTTAATCTCATCAGAAAGCTTCTCCATATCCATCATATCAAAGCAGAACATAGAGTTGAAAAAGACCCTCTCATCAAGATAGTCATTTACATAAACCGAAGCCACATATGGAATATAGCTGTCACTGCCAATTCTTGCCATAGAATAGAGGCTCTTTCTTCTGATAAATTCATAAGGATCATAAAGAGACCGTTTTATGAGAGTGCCAAAATGTTCTGTATTGAAATACTGTAAAAGGTGATATGCCTGTAAACGTAACATATAGCTTTCTGAAATGTCATATGTCTTAACCAATAATTCCGGTAAATCACTGAATTCCAAACTAAAAAGCTTATGTAGCGCAAGCCCCTTTAGTTCGGAGTTGCTCTCTGTCTTAAACAGATTTAACCAATATGCTGTATCGTTAGAGTAAAATTCAATCTTTGCCCTCTCCTCTCCTTTAAAAGAAAATGTAGGGTCTCCAATGATATGTGATTCAAGAATGTTGGTCATCAAAGCCCACTCACCAACACTAAAGCCCATTCCCAGCAAACCCATAAGGTCTGAAGATGATTTGTCCTGCAATACATTTACGCTGTTGCCAAAAGCAACCAGAGTTTTACCATCTGCAAAAACATACTCACCGGCAATATACTTATCCTCTCTGAAGTCCGCGTTGTAGCAGGCATCAAATATTACCATTCTGGCATTAGGCTTAATTTGCAGAACATCTTCAAGAACAATTCCTGTACGAATTTCATCCAGAGAGTCTTTAAATAACCTATCTGGATCAGAGACACCTGCAAACCAAGAAGAATCAACAATATAGTGGTTCATCCAGGCCTGTTTCATCTTCTCCCTCTCCTGTTCATTTTCCACCTTTCTAAGAGCATCTCTGAACAATCTTCTGGCTGCTTCGGAATACTCATCTATTCCTTTGCTCATTGGAGTGGCCGTTAAATATTGTCTGTGAGGCATTCCGTGCTCATGAAAAATCATAAGATCCATCTCGTCTCTTCTCAGCTCATCAATAACAATATCCTTCATGTATGGATACATGTTGTAAAGAAGAAACTTAACAGAGTTCTTGTCATAAAAGGCTTTCGGAAATTGCTCTCTCAGGGTATGCCCCTCCTCTTTCCAGGCAGTCAGGCTATTTGAAAATGAGCCTTCGCCTGTAAATGATGTTATGATATTAAGTTCGTTTTCCTTTGCCCTTTGAGCAACAAGTTTTTTAAAGTACCATCTGATCTGAGCATAACCATCATCTCCGGGAAGGGTGGGTTTTAATCTTCCGCTGTAAATATCTGATGATATCTTTTGCGGAGAGTCCCATCTCAGGGAGTAGTAATGAAAAAGTTTGTTAACTGAGTCTTTGCCCAGATAATCAAACTTTAAATCAAAATCGTCATAAAACCTATCGGATGGAACAGAGGAGCTCTTATAGGGAAAGAGCTCCTGGTCCATCTTAAAGGCAGAAGTAAAGTGTTGAGCATCCCGTATCATCGCAATCGGAATCTGGCCGATAAAAATCGCACCTTTCAGATTATTGCTCTGATACATATTGTACAGGACATCCTTTACCTGTACGGGGTCGCTCCACACCCGGGCAACCACTACAGCTGAGAATCCCTCATTCTCAAGCACAGATCTGTAGTTATCGATTTCGGCTTTACAAGCCGCATAAGTGTCATTGTCAACAATTATTGCAAACCCTCTCTCTGCTCCTGAAACGGAAGCAGAGAGAAGAGTTGCAAAAAGAAACAGTGTCAGTAACTTTCTATACATCACAAATTTCTATCTAGAATATAAAGCCTAATCCAATGTTTGTCTGAACGCGGCTGTTATCCCCTTCAATTGGTTTATAGTAATCGAGGGCTGCTTTAAGGTAGAATCCTGCTTTGCTCATTTTACCAAGTCCTGAATAAAGAGATAACTCCCCTCCAATCTTGTAGTAGCTCTGCTTTAAGAATTCGAAATCGGGTGTCATAAACTGAGTTATTATAATTGACCCCGGATCGGCTCCTCTGTAGTGGTAGCTTCCATCAAAGTTGTTTTTATATGTAAATCCCGCACCAGCAAGTAGTTTGGTCTCGCCTCCCAAAGCTATGTTTGCTTTGGCATCTGCTCCAAAATACATGTTCTTGATAATCATTCTTGAATGAGGCATAATATAATCTTCGTCATTACTTCTGTAGTTTGTAAAGAGACCTGCTTTCCATTTATAATCGTGGTCTGCCCCTCTGAAGAAATCTAATCTTGCAGAGATATCCTCCTGATTATATGTCGAGCGAACGCTGCTGTAAAGGTCAACCCACTGTTGCACCTCATAGGTATTGTCAAGAACCTGTACATGCTCTATTCCGTCAGTACTTCTATTGGAGTATGATATTTCAAGACGGCTGACATTATCACAGTTTTTAACCACGATTAACCTGGCATCCATCAGTTCACGAACTACACTACCCTCTTTCTTTGGTTTGGTAGGAGTACTTATGACATCTTCAACGCCATAGTCGTATTTTCCTTCCAATAGAAATTTAATATCTGAAAAACCATAAGAGTACTGAACTGCAGCACCTACCTTGTTCCCATTGTAAACAAAGCGACCAAGAGATTGGAGGCCCCCCACAACCGAAGGATAGTAGTTGCCCAGACCCTTCATAACATAAACGTCATGATTGATCTGTGAGTTACTGTTTGTAGTTCCTGATTCCTGTACCAGATTCTCATAAACAAAGTTGACTCCCACTGCATGGTTATTAAAAAGCGCAACCAAAGCAGGTTTGATGTTTATTGTGTAGAAATAGGTCTCAGATCTTGGGTCAACCTGTTTGGCCCCCGTACTTGCAAAGTACTCTCCCTGGATTCCAAGAATAACCCTTTCCCAGAGTGGTTGACTTGCAACCTTCATTTCAAGTCTGTAGTCCTGTTTTTTCCAGTCGCTGATATTTGGGTCAACAGGATAGAAAGGCATTCCTCTCCCGGGATCGAGCATTGTAGTATTGAACTGTGTGTTTCTCTGCATCTCATTGTTGAAGGAGAATTTCCCCCAGGCATATCCAGTTCCCAACTTTTGTCCCCCTTCGGTTGATACTCCCAAGAGCCTCTCTCTGTCACCATCCTGCAACTTTTTAAAATCACCGCTTTTAAGCTGGTATGTAAAATCGACGCTGCTGAAGTTGTACATCTCATCCAATGTAAGACCGGCTCCGTTTGTGGTGTTAAACCACAGTGATTTAGCCTTAAGCAGCTCTAAAGAGGCCGGACTGTTTTTATCCGCCTTCTGGGCTGATGCCGGTTGTACGGCAAAGAGCGTAAGCATTAGTACTCCTGCCCAGTATATATATTTAACTTTTCTCATTTTCATAGTATTGATGTTGTTAAACATTATTTCCAAGTGTTCCAAGATGGGGCAACAGCACCATATCTTCTTATAACTGGAGGATTCATCACCTCAAAGTCTTCTGAGCTGTTGTTTGTGTCGAACAAAATAGCACGACCTCCATCAACAGTCTCTTTAACTTTTCTGGCAACACTCACGCTTAGGTAAGTTCCGCCAACGGTAGCGGCTCCTGCGTCAAGAACAGCAGGCATCCTCTTTAACTGCACCTGAGTAGCATTACCAACAAGCTCAAGGGCATCAACAACATCCTCTATCGGAATTCTGTAGTGTCTTGTTGTTAATCCAACAGGAGTTACAAAATTTGCCGGGTTTATAGGTTCATTCGGGTAATAGATTACAAATGCTCCGCCAAATACTGTGGTCAGCCACTGTGGTGTAGGAGATGGCCAAAATGACATAACCATATTTATCGCCGGATTATCCTGAATAAGCGAAGTTGTGTTTACAAGAGTTTCAAACTCTGCGCTTAAAAGGTTAACAGGGGAGGTTGGGTTGAGGTTTGATTTTTGATGATCGTCTGCCATCTGGGCAATTATTATTGATTCACCCGGATTTAGCGGATAATCTTTATCATTAGGAACACTCCATATCTGAAGAGCATATACAAACAATGAAGGATCTTCTGTAGCCGGCCAAACTGGTTTGTTAGCAGTAGCTGTCATCGGAGCAATCATTGCTATTGAGAGATTTCTGACATTCTGAACTGTTTCACTATTATTGTAAATCTCGTAGAACTGGTCTCTGAAATATGAGCCTCCGGTAGGAGTTCTTGATCCGCAGTAATATACCTCCTTGAAAACAAGTGCTCCGGATTTGGATGCACCAACATTAACAGTTATTTGCTTATTGTTGGTAACAATATCTACGTTTACAACGTTTCCGCTGTAGTTGTATGTAAATCCGTCTTGTGATTTTTCAGAAGTTACAGTAATTGTGTAAATACCCGGAATAATGTCGGGAATCGTTACAGTACCGTTTGGATTCATTGTGGTATTAACCTCATACCTCTCGCTATAGTTAATCATTTTAACATTCAGCGCATCAGGCATAGGTGCCGATCCAAGGTTGAGAGAGACACTCACAACAGCATTCAGTGACTCAACCTCTCCGATTTTGGATACGTCGCTGAATTGCTGGCATGAGACTGCCGAAAACATAGCCAAAACCGCTATCAATATTATTTTATATCTGTTTTTCATATCTGACATTTTTTAGCTATTTAATGGTTAATGCCAATTCAAATCCGAAGAACATAGGTATTCCCAACCGTGTAAATGAACCGGGAGTTCTCTTGCTTTCGTAAAGAGGACGACGATTAAACATATTGTTCGCATAAAACGAGGCTTTAAGGTTATCGCCAATCTCTTTGGTAAGGTTAAAATTGAACAGAAGTGTTGGAAAATATGATTCTACAATTCTTCTTGTAGAGCTTCTGCTTGTAAACATATATGAGTATTCGGGATCATCTTTCAATGATGGGTTAAATGGCTTAACCTGCCCGTCCAATCTTGATATAAAGGCTACGAACATTGTGTCATTATCATACCTTGTCCATGTTTTGTTTACCCAGTTTGCCTGAACAGTTGCTGTTAGCACAAATCCTATTGATGGGATATTGTGAGTTACCCTTAATGTGGTTACAAAACGTTCTCTCTCATCACGCTGATAAGGGTCATAAATTGCAATATTCTTCTCAAGGCTGTTAAGATTTCTGTTGGTACCAAAGACAAGCCCTTGGTTCCACTCTGAACTTCTCATATAGGCCCCGTTTAAAACAAATGAAGTTCTAATAGCGTCGAACCTTCCGAAATCGAAGTCAAACTCAACTCCTCTGTTGTGAGCCCTAATGTTATTCATTGGGGTGGCATAGCTTACGAAAATGTTGCTAGATGTCTTCTCTTTAAGAGCAGGAATCGATCCCGGGTTGGCCTGACCAACTTCATACTCAATATAGTTAACAAGTCTGAAGTTATCTACTGCACTTCCAAGGTTATATCCATCAATCAGATCTTCATTATAAGCTGTTACTGAGAATCTCATTTTATTGATTCTAAAATCAAAGCCTATCTCACTTTTTGTATTTGTTGCTATCTTAAGATTCTTGTTACTTGTATCAAAAACTCTTGTTGTTGAGAGCAAAAGCTGCTCTGCCTGAGGTACCGAACTACTGTTAAGAGTGTTAAAATGCACAAAGTCAAAGTATGCATTTTCAGGATACAGATAAATTGTAGAAGGGGCTTTGGCGTTTTTACCATATCCTCCTCTTATCCACAGTGCTCCAGGCAGCAACTCAAATGAGGCATTAAACCTTGGAGTTACCTTGCTCTTTCCCTGAATATTATCATACCTGATACCCGCCTGAGCAGTGAGGTCTCTCTCACCAATATTCCAGGTAAGATTTTCTTCAGCATAGGCAGAAAGTTGGTTAATAAAAGGAATATCAGAGTATTTCCGTGGTCTTGGAGAAGAGTTTTCTGCAGATAGTACTCTATATGGAGGGTTAGTCAGGTCATATATTTTACCATCTCCAAGATTACCATCAGTTTTAAAATCTGCACCAATAATTATCCTGTTTGTAATGTTACCCGATCTTTTTGAGAAGGTGGCATTGACCTTTGCAAATACGTTTACCTCTTTACCATAGATATCATATCTGCTGAAATATTCGTTTGGCAGATAGGTTGCATAGTATGTACTCTCACCCGGAGGGATATTGGTAAGCTCCCTTCCATTAATATCATAAACCTTTTGACCCGGTCTGTTGCTAAGAACCGCACCATCTGTATTGGACATTGAGTATGCTGAGAAAGCATTCCCCAAAAGCTGCTGAGTGAAGGAGTGTTTGTCGCGATAGCTTCCTGAAACGGTATATTTAATATTGTTAAGCCAACCTTTATTGATATTCCATGTTCCATTTGTATTAAGCCTAATACCCATATCTTTTGCACCTGATTCAAGCTGACTTCTTTCGTCATCGGGATTTCTCTCTCTGGTATCTTTACCCAAAGAGAAGTCAAATGAGGTGTTGGTTGATAAGTTTTTAAAAATATTCGAATAGAGCACTTTAGCTGTTACTCTTTGATAATAATTGTAAGATTCTGTCTGATCTGCAGTACTATAAGCATAGTCTCCGCTTATATTCAGATACCCTCTCTTTTCTCCAAGGCTCAATCCTCTGCTTACAGAGGCTTGATTTATAAAAGGGTCTGTTTTAAATCTTACCATCAATGGCTCACGACCGGCCTTTGATCTTACTATAACGGCACCCGAAGTAAGGTCTCCATATTCTACCGAAGGAATACCTCTGATAACCTCAACAGATTCAATATTGTCTGTGGAGATTGAGCGGATATCAATTCCGGAAGCAGGAGAAGATCCTCCTCCAACAGCTCCGGCTGAACCGGTGATTGCAGGTGAAAGAGTTTGCAGGTTAGCATTATTTGATATTGGAGCTCCGTCAACATAAATTGCAGTACCCATACTGTTCATATTGGTAGCAGAACCTCCAAGACTCCTGATTGTAAATGTCTTGGCAGTTGAAAGACTTGGATTCACAGTCACTCCTCCCGGTAAAAGCTGAAGTATATCAGAAAGGGAGCTTGTCTGAAGGTGGTCCATTGCCTGCCTTGAGATATTCGAAGCAGTTGCCTGCCCCGCTTTGCTCTCGGTAGCAACAACGGTTACTTCGTTAAGACGGAATGAGCTGTTGCGCATTCTTAGTCTGAGCTCTGTAACCCTGCCCGCAATCAGGTTAAGAGTTGTGTCAATTGATTCCATTCCCAGGAAGTGAATCTTTAATTCAATTCTTCCCGGAGACAGTCTATCAAATGTAAATTCTCCTCTGGAGTTGGTCGCTGACATGGAACCTTGAGGAAGAATTTGAATTGATGCAAACTCGACCGGAACATTTTCTGTCCCGAATTCAAGAACGACACCTTTTAGCGTAGCATAATTACCTTGAGAAGAGGTCTGTGCAGAGAGATCTGCACTCAACCCCACAGCAAGAAACAACGCTATCGCAGACAGAATCAGTGCCTTTGCACCTCCGCCCGAAATCTGGATTTTGTCTCTCTTCATAGTTTATTAAAGTTAGTTGGGTTAGTCTTGTAATCTGTTTATGGTTCGTATTATTTCATTTTTTACTTTTAAATCCTTTTCAATTTTAAGTTGTTCATTAAGGGCCTTCACAATCTCGTACTTCTTTGATGAGTTTGTATACCATGCAAATGCTTCGGCAAGTGTTTCCCTTAACTCGTTATCATCTGACTCCTTAAGGAATTTGAACAATGTATCCAGATATGCTACATTATTAAGGTTTCTTAACGCAGTTATCGTAAATCTCTTACTTCTGGCAGCTACCGAAGGATCCATTAATTGTGACATCTCTTTTTCTGTTCTTCCCAAAGAGTATTCAAGCATTTTTCTCTCCTGAGCCCTGTTCATGTACCACTGGTCTTTCCCATTATCAGCATATTTTGCAAATGCAGCCAGAGCCTCCTCTTTACCGAATGACTCACATCCTGATTTCAACTGAAACTCTACCCTTTTTGAGGTCCCTGGAGCATATCTGATCTTAAATATATCATCTAACAATTCCGGAGATAGATTTGTTGAAGCCTCCTTGGCGCTCATTCTCCTGATTAATTCGTAATTATCATACAGGCCGGCTTTTAAGGATTTCACCACATTGGCGTTAAATCTTTTATTAATCAGGTAAAAGGCCTGCATTCTTACAACCGGACTTGCGTCGTTTGTCTGAATCTGCAACATTTCGTCAGAAGAGATTTTACCCATTCCGTAAAGCATCTTCATGGACAACGCTTTCATTTCGGGTATTGTGCTGTTAATGTTTTTCCGCCAGTATTTCTCGTTGGTTTTTCCGTTTACAATCATTTCGTTAATGTCAGATGTCTCCTTTCGTGAAGAGGTGTATCTGTAGGTTGGGTCTCCAATAAGATGAGATTCAAGAGTCATTTGACCTTTAGACCAGTTACCTACACTTACTCCAAAGTCAAGTATTCCAACCAGTTGATTTGTCCATGTATCCTGAAGTGTATTTACCGAATTAGCCTTTACAACCATAGTCTTTCCCTCACCAAAGATGTAGTGACCGCTGATGTAATCATCAAGGTGGAACGATCCGTTAAAACAGGCATCAAAAATAATTACCCTTGCTCCGGGTTTGTATCCGTATAAATCGGGAATTAAAATACCCATCGAGGCATCATCAATACTGTCTTTAGTTATATATTCAGGATTAAAGGCATTCTCTACCCACGATTCAGGAACATTATAATTATCTATGTAATATTGTTTTGATGCAGTAGTATCGTCAGCTCCTCTTATTTTGCTTCGGAAAAATTTCTTTGTCATATCAATCCACCGGTTTGGCATATTGGTAAGTGACGATCCATTAAGAATTTGTTCGTCTTCAGAGCCGTGATGGTGTAAAATTGCAAGGTCAAGGTCTTCTCTTGAAAGTTCAGACATTAGTCTGAATTTGATAAAGTCATCAAAGGTAAAGTCAATAAATGTAAGAGTTCCCTTACCATCTTTGAAGACTTTAAACTGTTCTGTAAGTGAAAGCCTTTCATCAGCTCTGGATACCATACAATTTGAGTTATACCCGTGTCCCGCAAAATATGTGAGTGATTTAATCTCTCTTTTTTGTTGCTTCTCTTTGGCAGCCTTATTGAGAAATTCGCTGATTAAAGTGTATTTGTCTTTACCGGGTACTTTCGGGGGTTTTATCCTGGCACTGTAAATATCACACTCTATTCTGTGAGGACTGTCAGCAGCAAGATTGTAATAGAAGTAGTTGGTATATGTCGAATCTCTTTTAATATATTCAAATTTAAGATCGAAATCATCGTAAAATCTGTCCGAGGGCACAGAAGACCGCTCCCAGGCTCTGCGCTGATCCATCTTAAAAGCAGTTGTAAGGTGCTGGGCGTTCCTGATCATAGGGACCGGGATATCACCAATTAAAACTGCTCCTTCGATATTACTCTCTTTATATAATTTGTATAGGTTCGTTCTGATTGAATCCGGAATTCCCCATTTATCAATTAATAAAATAGGGTTCAATCCGTCTGCTTTAACAGACTGCATATAATTTTCAATGGAATTTTTGCAATTGTCCCAGGTCACAGGGTCCACTACAATTGCCACGCCTCTTTCAGCAGGTTTTGCATTAAGCTCACCTGTAAAAAATGTCATGAAGGTTATTAGGAAAAATGATAAAACTTTCATCGCAATATTTTATGTTATGTATATATAAGGTACATCTCCGCAACAGATAGAGTCACGAAAACACTCAACAGCCTTTGGGAGACACTACTCTCCCTCAACTGATCATAAAATCAATTGGCGATTCATTTCGAATATGGGCACCAACGCCGATCGGAACAGTGCCTGATAATTTTTGATTCTTGGCCGCTGAATCATTGAGACTCCCAGACATATCGTACTTATCGGCTGCAGTATCTGATAGTCTGACTGTATAAAATCAAAGCTTGTGTGGAGTATATTCTGATCTGAATCCAGAAAAAAGTAAGATACTGCACAGCAGTCATCTCTTTTTGAGTCCTGGGCTTCAAGATGTGCCCCGCAGATACATTTGTGATCATGATGTTCGTGGTGCGGTTGAACAGTGCAGGAGCACTCTGTGTGAATACCAAAAATGGCAATTTGCGAGGCGTGATCGCAGTTACATGAGTATCTTCCCACCCCCATCATCGTTAAAAGATAGATAGAAACGGATACTGAAGATAGTATAAGAACAGGTATTCTCACAAATTGTTATAATTGGTAGATTTGCGAATTTAATAAAAAATATTTATTAAAATTCAAACAAAAGCCAATCATTTCCCTGCAAAATCAAGTCTGATGGCCGTAATAGGCTCTTTAAACGAGTAATAGACTCTTCGTTTTTTGAGTAAAAAAATGCTTTTGAGATATGAGATTTTTCATCTTTAAGTGACCATATCTTATAATTTGTTAGATTTTTGAAATAATCTGTAAGCTCAGGTACAGCAGCCAATACAGCAAGCGGCCCTCTCATGAATTTTAACTTTCCTGATTTCTGTATAACAATTTCACTTAATTGCTCCGGAATGGTAAATATTGCAGAAGTGTCAGCCTCTATCATGTAGTGTTTAACCAAATTAACGGCATCGTAATTTATCTCTTTTGATGGCTTTTCAAATACAACAGTATAATAGGTGTCTCCTGAAATTGTCTGGAGCTGCATAGTTGTGTGGCAATCATAAGTAAAAACAGTATCTGCAAAGAGAATTCCATAAGTATGAATCGAATATATCCCAAATGCATCTTCGGGAGACTCCATCTTATAAATCTCAACTGTGTACTCCTCACCTTTGTAAACTACATCAATGGCACGAAGGTTCTTAAACCCATATTCAAGGTAAAGCTCACTTCCGCCATTCATAAAACCGTAAAGTGCCTCTCCTTTGAAATGTCGCTCTCTCTTAACTGTTATCTGGTCATCTGTCACTTGTGCCTGTAAAATTGCTGCAGATAGTGAAAATGCAATGATTGGCAAAAGTACCTTCAGAATTGATCTGCTGAATAGCTTCATAATTGTAATAAATTTAAATCAGCTGTTATTTTTTGGCTCAGCTGTTAATTTCTATTAGTTCAATTTTATCTCTGTCTCCAATTCCAAGTTTGAGATCCTGGGCCAAATCGATAAACTTTGAAGCACTTTTCTTATCTTCTGTCTGAATGCCTTTTTCAATTCGTTTGGCTATAATTACATCGTGCCCTGTTCTGTCTACCGCCACAGGATCTGTACCAACTATTAACATATTGTAGTTACATATAAACTGTGGCTTGGCTGATGGCCCGCCATCGAAACATCCTATAAGACCATCTGCAATATTGAGAACAACCTTATCCCGTACAGGCGGAAAAGCACAAACAAAGGCACAGGTCTCGTGCCATATCTTATGAAGTCTGGATGTATTGGTTATGGTTCCGTATGCAAGGTTTTTTAATGCCAGAGTGGTTGTGGGGCCTGCATTCTTCAAGATCGGAATGTTAATTATCTTGGTAACCTGTTCGGTACAAATTTTTGTGAAATATGAGTATTTCCCGCCGTTTACCATATATGGTATGGTGTAGTCATCGTGGGTCCCTTCAAGGTCAGCATAGAAATATTGATTTTTATCAATTCTCTCTTCGCTGTAAAGTTTACCCTCATTGTTGTAAAAACCACCTTTTTCATCCATGCACTCAGTTCCCGTAATTTTTATACCCGGGTAATTTTCAGAGGTATAACCGGTCTCGTGAAGCTGCATCTCTCTTCTGTCCCAGATGATAATATTTTTCCGGGGTATTCCCGACTCTTCAAGCTGTCTTATTACAGATTTAGTAACAGCATGTGAAGTTGTTAGAAGTTTACCTGCAACAGGGTTTACCTTTAATCCGATAATATCTTTTGGCGAAACAAATTTTCTCCATGCCTTTTTCAGACTCTTTTCACCGGTCAGGGAGAGAATTGCTGTTTTAAGCATATTGTATGCAGCATCTTCCTGAGGTTTACCTTCAACAACTGAACCCGGATCAGTTACCTTTACGACCTTTCCCGGATACAAGCCCGGCATAGAGTCTTTTGTTCTGGGTATTTTAACTGCATCGGCTATATTTGTTTCGGGACCATCCTGAAGATTAAACAAAGGGCTAAGTTCTGAGGCCTTGATAACAGGATTTAATGCAAAGCTCACGCCTCCGAGTGAGACGATTTTAAAAAAATCTCTTCTTTTCATAAACCAGGTATTTAAAGTTTTTTAAATCTGCCTAAAGACTCCAGTCAGTACCCTCTTTTGTGTCTTTTATTGTGATTCCAACTCCTGTGAGTCTATTCCTTATAGCATCACTTTTAGCAAAATTCTTTTCAGCTTTTGCCTCTCTCCTCATCTCAAGTATCATATCAACAACCTCATTAAGAACCTGACTGTTTCCGGTTCCTGATTGTTCGTCAACAAGCCCCAGTACGCCCTCCATTATCTCTTTAAATAGAAATTGGAGCATCTCTTTATCCTTAATACTGAGTTTAAATTGCCCGTCCTTTGCTAGATTCACAACTCTTACCGCTTCAAAAAGATTAGCAAGGGCAACTGAAGTATTAAGGTCATCGCATAAAGCATCATAAATACCATCTCTTACAGCTTCTATCTCGGTTGATAGCTCTTGTCCATAAGCGTTTAAATTTGCGACATCTTTGGCTGCCTGAACCATTTTTTTATAACCCTTTTCTGCAGCAGTAAGTGCCTCGTTGCTAAAGTCAAGAGTGCTTCTGTAGTGTGCCTGTAGAATGAAAAACCTTATGGCCATTGGACTGTATGCCCTTTCAAGAATTTCGTGGCTGCCGGTAAAGAGCTCCTCGAGAGTTATGAAATTACCCAACGATTTACCCATCTTTTGGCCATTAATCGTTATCATATTATTGTGCATCCAGTATCTCACACCACCCTCTCCGCGTGCAGCTGTATTTTGAGCAAGTTCACACTCATGATGAGGGAACAACAGATCCATTCCTCCTCCGTGTATATCAAAACGTTCTCCAAGATATTTGGCACTCATTGCCGAGCATTCAAGGTGCCATCCCGGAAAGCCGTTACTCCATGGAGAATCCCATTTCATTATATGTTCCGGCGTTGCCTTTTTCCAAAGGGCAAAATCGAAAGGAGACCTTTTATCGTCAGCACCATCAAGTTCTCTTGAATTGCTTATAACATTCTCCAGCGTTCTGCCGGATAAAATTCCATAAGGATATTTTTGGTTATATCTTTCTACATCAAAATATACAGAGCCATTACTTATGTATGCATATCCTCCCTCAAGTATTTTACTCACAAGTGAGATTTGCTCTGGAATATGACCTGATGCTCTGGGTTCTATGCTTGGAGGTAATGTATTCAGGAGCTTCATTGCCTCATGGTATCTTATTGTATAGTGCTGAACAATTTCCATTGGCTCAAGCTGCTCAAGACGTGCCTTTTTTTCAATCTTATCCTCTCCCTCGTCTGAATCGTTCTCAAGATGACCAACATCGGTTATGTTTCTCACATACCTTACTTTGTACCCAAGGTGTCTGAGCAATCTGACAAGTACGTCGTAGGTGATTCCCGGCCGGGCATGACCTAAGTGGGCATCACCATAAACAGTAGGGCCACATACGTATATTCCGGCCATGCCGGGTGTCAGCGGTTCAAACTTCTCTCGTCTTCTTGATAGTGTGTTGTATAGAAAAAAATCTCTCTCCATAATTTTGCCTGTAAAAGAGGGGATAACACCCCTCTTGTTAATTCAGGCCAAAATTAGCTAATATTTTCTATTCCCCTTCATCCAGCGGCAGTTTTATGCTGTAAGCAACAATCTCATAAGTTTGTTTATCAACTCCTGCCTTGGTCTGATACTGCACAGGTTTAATCCTCCCTGTAACAGAAAGAAATGTCCCCTTTTTGATTTTTTCAAAATCGGGCATGCTTTTTCCCGCCCATGCAACAATACTGTGCCACACGGTATCTTCAATAAGCTCTCCCTTTTTGTTTCTGTAACTCTCATTGGTTGCAAGTGAAAGTCTCATTACAACTCCCCCCTCATCCACATTGCTGATTCTTGGGTCAAATCCAACGTTTCCCTTCAGTTCTACTTTGTTAAGTGACTTTTCCATAACTAATTAATTTGATTATACATCGTAAAGTAATGTAAGATATTGCATATAAGTGTTTCAAAAGAGATAAAACAAATTCAGAATCAGAAATTAGTTGCCTTAAAACAGAAATTTTTTTATTATATTACAATATCTGCAATTGATTTAAAATTATGCATACATTTGAGGTAAATTATTACTTTAAAAAACGAACATAACACATTAATTTTCATTGATATGAAAAAATTAACAACCATTCTGACCTTTGTATTTATACTGTTTTCACTTACATCTTGTGTTGAACGTTCCAAAAAATACAAAGATCTTCAGTCAAAATTAGATTCACTTTCGGTAAGTTCTGCGGCTCAAAGTGCAGAGCTTGAGGAGGTGTTTGCTACCCTGAATGAGGTAGAAAACGGTCTCAGGACAATTCGTGAGGCAGAGAATATTCTTGTGCTGCAATCTCAGTCAGGAACAGAACTGAATGCAAACAAGAGAGAGCAGATGAAATCTGATGTTTCCGCTATTGGTGAAGCAATTGCAGGTTACAAACAGCAATTGGAAAAACTGAAAAATGACAACCGCTATCAGTCATCTCAGTTTAAAAAGCGTATTGACGCTCTCACAATGGAGCTGGAAGAGAAATCTGTGCTAATTGTCGACCTTCAAAGACAGCTTGAAGAGAAGGACAGTCAATTGAGAATCAAAACACAGCAGATTGCAACACTTGACAAAGCTGTTGCCACTCTTAAGAGCGATGTAACATCTCTTTCTGAAGAGAAAGAGGCAAACAAAGAGACCATTGCAACTCAGGATCAACTGTTGAACACAGCTTTTTACATTGCGGCTCCCAAGAGTGAGCTGATAAACGCCAAGGTTCTTTCAAAAGGTGGACTTTTCCGCTCTGCAAAGATCTCATATGAGGCAGAACAGTCAGCTTTTGTAAAAATAGATATCCGCAATATAAAGGCCATCAATCTTAATGTGAAGAGAGCAAAAGTACTTTCGGTTCACCCTGCAGGAACATTTATTCTTGAAGAGGATGCCAGTGGAATGCTGGTTCTTGAAATCACTAATCCTGCTTCATTCTGGGAACAAACAAAATACCTCGTAATTCAGACAAACTGATTATAAGCAACATGTGATTTTTAAAACGCATTGGATTTTACCGGTTATCCCTTAATTTCCGATGCGTTTTATAATTACAGGACATTGAAAAATTTAATTTAATTAGCACGACTATGAACTTAAAATCATATATGGTTGTTGCCGTTATTATGACATTAACAACACTATCCTGCACCAATAAAATGAAAGATAATAATCCACTACTCGTTAAATCGGAAAACCTTTATGGAGCTCCGGCTTTTGATAAATTTAAAAACGAACATTACAAAGCTGCTTTCGAAAAAGCAATATTGCTTGCAAAAAACAAGATTGAATCCATAACAGACGCCCCTCAGGAACCAACCTTTGAAAACACTATCGAAGCCCTGGAATTCGCCGGCATGGAACTCTCTGCGGTAAGTTCAATTTTCTTCAACCTTAACGAAGCCAATACAGACTCTGTGATGCAGGACATTGCACTGGAGGTCTCTCCTATGATTACCGAGTACTCAAATGACATAATGTTAAACGTAAAGCTCTTTGAAAAGGTTAAGAGTGTTTACGAAAAGAGAGCCTCCACTAACCTTACAAAAGAGCAGATTCGTCTTACAGAGGAAACATATAAAGGGTTTGCAAGAAACGGAGCAGATCTCAAGGGCGAAGCAAGAGATAAGTACCGTGAAATAAGTACCGAACTTTCCAAACTGACACTCATGTTTGGGCAGAATGTTCTGGCGGCAACAAATAAATTCATTATGAATTTAGAGGATAGTTCTCTTCTTGAAGGCCTTCCTCAATTTGTCATTGACGGAGCTGCCGAAGAGGCAAAGCAGAGAGAGTTGAATGGGTGGGTATTCACTCTTCATGGGCCAAGCTACGGACCTTTTATGCAGTACAGCACCAACAGGGAGCTTCGTGAAAAGATGTGGAGAGCAAATAACTCCAAATCCTTTAATGATGAGTTTGATAACAGAGAGATAATCCAAAAGATTGTTGAACTGAGAATGAACCGTGCCCGCCTTCTTGGATTTACCACACACGCACAATATGTACTTGAAAATAATATGGCAGGTACACCTGATAAAGTGAACACATTTATTGAGGAGCTACTCTCCAAAACTATTGATCCTGCCAAAAAAGAGGTTGCCCAAATTACAAAATACGCTAAATCAAAAGGGTTTGCAGGAGAGATAATGCCCTGGGATTTTGGTTACTGGTCTGAACAGTATAAAAACGAGAAGTATGCCATTAATGATCAGATGTTAAAGCCATATTTCCGCCTCGAGAGTGTAGAGAAGGCCATCTTTTCACTAGCAGACTCACTCTATGGACTCACCTTCACCCAAAACAACACTATACCTGTATATCATAACGATGTAAAGGTCTTTGAAGTAAAAGACGCTTCCGGTAAATTTATCTCGTTACTGTATGTAGATTATTTCCCACGTGAAAGCAAGAGGGGTGGAGCCTGGATGACTACATTCAGAGACCAGTTTTTTTACAACAAGGTTGAGCACAGACCATTCGTTTCACTTGTTTGCAATTTCACCAAACCCACAGAAAACACTCCATCTCTGCTGACCTTTGATGAATTCACCACATTGCTCCATGAATTTGGTCACGCTCTGCACGGAATGTTGGCCGAAGGCAACTATCCGTCTCTGACAGGAACTAATGTGGTAAGAGATTTTGTTGAACTACCTTCACAAATTATGGAAAACTGGGCTACCGAGAGTGAGTTCCTAAAGTCATTTGCAAAACATTATGAAACCGGTGAGGAGATTCCTCAGGAGTTTATTAAAAAGATAATTGATGCGAGAAACTATCTTGGCGGTTACTCAAATGTAAGACAGTTAACATTTGCAATGAATGATATGGCTTGGCATAACCTTAGTGAAACAAGCTCAACCTCAGATGTAATGGAGTTTGAAAAGGCTGCTACCCAAAAGGCGAGAGTACTACCATTTATTGATTCAGTATGTATGTCAACATCTTTCGGCCACATCTTTTCAGGAGGATACTCAGCCGGATATTACAGTTATAAGTGGGCAGAAGTACTTGAGGCAGATGCATTTTCTCTTTTTAAAGAAAAGGGAATCTTCAATAAAGAGGTTGCAGAATCTTTCAGAGCAAATATTTTGTCCAAGGGTAACCTTGAAGACGCTGCCATATTATACAGGAATTTCAGAGGTCGCGATCCAAGGCCCGAAGCTCTTATTGAGAAGTTCGGACTAGACAAACTTTAAGTCATCTTGCAAGTGGCTGTTTGTGTGTCATTTACAAATATCACTTCTGCAAACATTAAATAATGAGACTTATATAATGTTGATTTACAAGTTTTAACCCAAGCACTTAAAGTAGGATCCGAAATTCGGGTCCTATTTTTTTAAGTAGTTTTTTGGATGAGACTAGAATGGGTATAATTAGCTATTGTTTAATAGCTCACTACAGTGTCAAATTAAAAAATTGATGAAAAAATCTCTTTTTTAACATTTTTACAAAATATTTATTACCTTGCAAAACCTTATGGGGATTGGGTTATCTAAGATTTTTGCGGAAAAATCTTTATAATATAAAATAAGTGCAGCATATGCACATGCGCGTAAATTGATAATAATCAATGGCTATGATATTTTTATATATAAAAACTACTTTAACTAAACCCAATAATGAAAAACAGTCCCTTTTTCAGTTTAACCCCCATTTTAACATTTAGTATAATTGCAGCCTTAACTCTGGCACCCTTAAAACTTCACGCACAGGAACAGACAAAAGAAGAGACATCAGAAAGCAACACCGAAAACGGAAAGGAGAAACCTGCCGCACCTGCGGCAATTAAACCCTATTCTGATATCATTACATCTAAAGCCATATCACAAAAGGGGCTTTTTGGTGTACACCAGATTGGCGATAAATACTTTTTTGAAATTCCGAAAAACCTGCTTGGCAGAGAAGTTTTGCTCGTTGTAAGAACAGTTAAAACCGGAGGAGGTGTCGGCTATGGTGGAGAATCACTTTCAGAGACTCTTTTCAGATGGGACATCTCGGCAAACGGCAGAAAAATCTACCTCCGCTCACCATATATATATAATGTAGCAGATAAAGAGAGCGACATATACGCTGCCTTTCAGAACTCTTTTGTTGAGCCAATCTATTATGCCTTTGATATAAGGGCATTCGGCAAAGACTCATCTGCGGTAATTGATGTAACAGATATGTACGCCAAGGATGCCATCACTTTTGGCCTTGCAGAGATGAAAAAGAGCTTTTTTGGAATAGGAACCCAGGAGGACAACAAAAGCTTTATCCACTATGTAAAAGCATTTCCTACTAACATCGAGTGCCGTTCTCAGAAGACATACAAAAAGACAGGCAAATCAAAAAGCAGTGTTGAGACAAACGGTTTCGTAACCTTTGAAATAAACCACTCAATGCTTCTGCTCCCTGAAAAGCCAATGATGCCAAGAATTGCAGATGACCGCATTGGGATGTTCACACAAGGTCAGACCGACTATTCCTACGAATATTTCAGAATTAAGGGAACTCAGTATGTACGGCGCTGGAAACTTGAGCCAAAGGATCTGGAAGCATACAAGAGAGGAGAGCTGACAGAGCCTGTCAACCCGATAGTTTTTTATATTGACCCCGCTACTCCAAAAAAACTTGTAAAATATTTTAAACAAGGGATTGAAGATTGGCAGGTAGCATTTGAAGCTGCCGGTTTTAAAAATGCCATACTTGCCAAAGAGGTTCCTTCCAAAGAGGAGGACCCCGACTGGGATGAGATGGACGCAAGGTATTCAATGGTGAATTATCTGGCATCTCAGGAGCAGAATGCCTACGGACCCCACGTTGCCGACCCTCGTTCAGGAGAGATAATAGAGGCACATGTATGCATATATCATAACCTTATGAAGCTAGTATCAAACTGGTACAGGGTACAGACTGCCGGTTCTAACCCAAATGCCCGCACCCTTACGTTAAGTGACGAGATTATGGGCGAACTTTACCGACAGGTAGTTTGTCACGAAGTTGGTCACTCGCTTGGTTTACCTCATAACTTTGCTGCAAGTGCAGCTATTCCCGTTGACTCATTAAGGTCAAAATCATATACCGACAAATACGGAACAACTATGTCAATTATGGACTATGCAAGGTATAACTACATAGCCCAGGAGGGAGACGGAATAGAAAACTTTATCCCAAAAGTTGGCCCCTACGATAAATATAACATCAATTGGGCGTACCGTGTAATCCCGGAGGTAACTTCACCAAGAGATGAGATTCCATTTCTTGATAAGATGATTGAAGAGAAGCTGGGAGACAGAACTTACCTTTACATCAAACACCAAATGACTCAGAACGACCCTCGAGGACAATCCGAAGACCTGGGAGATGATTCGATGTTAGCCGGCGAACTTGGACTTAAGAACCTTAAGTATGTTGCAGCAAACTTTGACAAATGGATTCATGAACCACACGAAACACAAGCCCCGGTTAAAGAGTTTTATGAAGAGATTTTTTCACAGTGGAGAAGATATATGCGCCATGTAACCACCCATATCGGAGGGAGATATGAAACATATAAGAAACAGAGCCAGGATGGACCTTCATACCTTCCGGTTGAAAGAGAGAACCAAAAGAGGGCAATGAAATTTATCTGCGACAATGTCTTTGAAATGCCTCAGTGGCTGATAAGAAGAGATCTAATCGAAAAGTTTGACGCATCGGGTATGTACGAAAGAAATATTCGCTCTATTCAGGGAGGAGTTCTTAATGACCTGCTCACTATGGCAGCACTTTCCAGAATGGTTGACGCAACCTACAACTACAAAGACACATACAAGGTTGAGGAGCTTCTGGAAGATATCCGCAAAGGTATATTTAAGCAAATGTACAGTGGAAAAGCACTTGACGTTAATAAAAGATCTCTACATAAGATATATATCGACAAATTAAGAAGTCTTGCTCCAAAGAGCATTCTTAACGAAAAAAGGACAATGGGGGTGAATATGATTTATCTTAATGATCTACAGACACTTGTATGGAATGAATTAGAGATCCTGAGAAAAGACTTAACTAGTGCAGTTAAAAAATATAAAAAAGGCACCATCGACAGAGGCCACCTTGAACTTCAACTGCAAAACGTTAACGCAATCATTAACAGTGTTAAATCAACAGGCGGCACAAATGAGGCATAAAAAAATTAAATATTCAGTAATTTCCCTTTGTTTACTCTTCTCCATTACAGGAACGGGTAGCGTCAGCGGTCAGGAGAGACTTATGGATGTGATAGAGGGTGAATTGAGAATTTATTTCAAAGAACTTGGAAAAGAGAAAGTTCCACCATACTTCATGAGCTGTCGGGTTGATGATGTTACAACAACATCTGTGGATGCATCATTCGGGGTTGTAAACGGGGTTACCAAAAACAGAATCGTTGCGGCTCTACCCGAAGTTAGGGTCGGATCACCGGAATTTGATAATTTTCACAACAACACTCCGGGAACAACAATCTCCTTTTTTGCTCCACCGGAACCTATCTTGCTCCCTTATGAAAGCACCGGATCAGAGAGTGCAATCAAACAGATACTATGGAATGAGTTTCTCTCTCGTTATAAATATGGAGTTGCATCATATCAGGCAATGAGATCAGCTAAAGGAGTCAGGGCTGAAGAGAGTGACAAATCACCCGATTTTACACAGGTTGAAGTGGTTAATTACCACGAAGAGCCTCTGAATATGGACAAAGCACTTATGGATGTTGAGAAATCAAAATCAATTGCAAAAAAATATTCAGCCCTCTTTCTTCAGTACCCTGATATTATTAGAGGGAGTGTATCTGTAAGACAGGAGATAATAAGAAAATATTATATATCAACTGAGGGCGCAAGAATTGCGCACAACTTAACTCACAATTTCCTGATGGTTAGAGCTGCCGTTAAGGCAGATGATGGGATGGATCTTCCATTGGCCATAACCTATTTCTCATTCGATCGTGACGGTTTCCCAGATGAAGAGGTTATAAAAAAAGATATTCTAAATCTGGCAGACAGGCTTATCAAGCTAAAGAATGCACCTGTGGTACAACCATATACAGGGCCGGCACTTCTTTCCGGTTCTACAAGTGGTGTTTTTTTTCACGAAATTTTCGGACATAGAATAGAGGGTCAGAAGATGAAAAGTGATGGAGACGGGCAGACTTTTAAAAAAATGATTGGAAAGCAGGTTTTGCCTTTAACCATGAGTGTATATGACGACCCTTCGCTTGAAGTTTATAAAGGGATGGACCTGAACGGGCATTATAAATTTGATGATCAGGGAGTAAAAGGTGAGAGAGTAACAGTTGTAAAAGAGGGTATTCTTAATGACTTCCTGATGACAAGGACCGCAATAGATGGGTTCCCAAGATCAAATGGCCATTCAAGGGCAGAGGTAGGGTATGATCCCACTTCAAGACAATCTAATCTGATAATTGAGACCAGCGATTATAAAAGTGAAGAGGAGCTAAGGCAGATGTTAAAGGATGAAGCAGCTAGTCAGGGAAAAGATTATGGTTTCTTTTTTAAGGAGGTTACAGGCGGTTTTACAATGACCGGACGCAATAGCCCCAATGCATTTAATGTTACTCCACTTGAGGTTTACAAGGTATATGTTGACGGAAGGGAGGATGAACTTGTAAGAGGAGTCGATCTGATTGGAACTCCGCTTTCTATGTTCTCCAACATTATTTGTGCCGGAGGAGTGACTGAGAGTTTTGTAGGAAGCTGTGGATCAATTTCGGGATATGTGCCTGTTTCTGCAATTTCCCCGGCAATTCTTGTAAACAAAGTAGAGCTTCAAATGAAGCCTCGTTCAAGAAATCTTCCACCTGTTTTGGCAAGGCCATAAAACCTAACAAGAAAAATGAAAAAAACATTATTATACATTATACTTCTCCTCTACCCGATATCTCTTTTTTGCCAAAGTTCAGATGAGATAATTTTCAGAGCAATGGAGCTTGAGGCAAAAAGAGCAACAGACAGCCTTCAGATGGCAGGTCTTTCAAAACCTTTCTTTGTCAGCTATTCCGTTACAGACAAAGAGCTTATTGAGATTAAAGCCGTTCTGGGTGCAATTGTCTATTCAAATCAAAGCCCGAGATTCAGAAACATATCTGTAAAGCCACTAATAGGTGATTATAAAACAACCAATATTATCAGTTTCAATGCAGATATGGTTAGCTCGAGGGCAAGTGCAGAAAACGATGAAGGGCAACTAAGGAGAGATCTGTGGCTGGCAACTGACGCCGCTTATAAGGAGGCCGCAGCAACATACAGACAAAAGACAGCCTCAGGGAAATCAAATAAAAACATTAATGACTTCCTCCCTGCAAAGCCATTCGTAAGAACCACCGTTCAATATGATACTCTCCGTTTTGACAAAGAGGGTTGGGAAAAAAGAGCTAAAGAGCTTTCTGCAATCTTCCTTAATTATCCCGAAATAGTAAACTCTTCTGTAACATATAAGAGCTCAAACACATATTACTATCACTATAACACCGAAGGGACAAAGTTTGTATCTCCTGCAGGCCTTTCATTACTAACCATCACAGCTTCAATCAAGGATAAGGATGGTCAAACACATAAAGACAAGATAGAATTTGTTGCAGTTTCAGACAAGTATCTTCCTGACCTGGCAAGGTGTGTCTCAGCAATAGAATCAATGATACTATCACTTAAAGAGATGGCATCTGCTACAGATATTACTGAGTACTATTCGGGTCCTGTGATGTTTGAAGACCAGGCGGTACTTAAGTTGTTTATGGAGAACCTTGTAATGAAAAATGGCATTATTGCCAAAAGAGACAACATCAATCTTAACAGCGGTGCTTCCAGAATTACCAAAGTAGACAAATCTCTTGTCAGCCGTATGGGCAAAAAACTTGTTGATCAAAAAATCACAATTAAAGATGCCTCCAATTATTCTCATTTTCAAGGCATGCCTGTACCTGGATTTATTGATATTGATGCTGAGGGTGTTGCCAGGAAAGATGAAATCGCCCTTATTGAAAAGGGTCTCTTAAAAAGAATGATCTCAGGAAGAATGCCTGCAGACAGCGGAATGACATCTACCGGGAGCCTGAGATTTAACCTGTTGGATAAAAGAGCCTCTGTTAACATGTTGCCGACACTGCTTCATATAACTACTGAAAAAGGAAAATCCTCTGCCCAGTTAAAAAAGGAACTCTTAAAAAGCGCAGCATCTGAGGGTCTGGAGTACGCATATATAATAAGAAGATACCCGGAACTTAGAGATGATATTTCACCAAAGATTTATCGGGTTGATGTAAAAACAGGTCGTGAAACTCCGGTAAAATCAGCTACTATCCTGACAATCATGAACACTACCGTTTTGAAAAGGATAAAAACCATTTCTGCCAAAGAACAAATACAGGTAAGAGTATACGAGAATTATCCAATTACTGTATCTTTGCCAAGTGTAATTATTATTGACGATATCGAACTAAACCAACTAAATTATAATAAAGAGAACAAACAATTGATTTCCAATCCGCTTCAAAGAAACTAAACGCTACTTTATAAACTTAATTAACTAAACTATGAAAAGGAAACTATTGGTATTTTTTCTTATCTGTATTGGGTTTGCAACAATCTTGCCTGCCCAGACAGCAAGAAGGCTATACTCGGTAAAGGGTTTCGTCTATGAAAATGAGACGAACGTTCCTATCGAGATGGCTTTAGTCTCACTTCCTGATCTTAACCTATGGGGAACTACCGACGCAAAAGGTATGTTCTTAATAAACAGAGTATCAGAAGGAACAACTAAGCTGGAAATTACATGCCTCGGATATCAGACCATGGAAACCATGGTCAAGATTGAGAGGAATATTGACAGCCTGACATTCAAACTAAAAGAGGAAAACCTTAAACTTCAATCTGTTACAGTAACAGCAACCGAGGTTAAAAGTGCTATAAACACCTCTACAAGAATGGACAGGCAGGCAATTGACCACCTTCAGGTTATTAACCCTACAGACATTATGAGTTTATTACCGGGGGGTAAAACTGTTAACCCTAACCTAATGACACAGAGCGTGTTTAACATCAGGGGTGGAGACGGAAACGGAAGCTTTGGAACTGCAGTTGAGGTTGATGGTATAAGACTGTCTCCAAACAGTAATTTATCAGGTACCACTTCAGGTGTTGACACCCGTAACCTCTCTGCTTCAAACTTTGAATCAATTGAGGTAATAACCGGGGTTCCATCTGTTGAATACGGGGATATGACATCCGGGTTGGTTGTAATCCGCACAAAAAAGGGTAGATCTGGATACAATGTATCTACATCTCTTAACCCAACTACAAAGCAGATCTCACTAAGTAAAGGTTTTGACCTTAAGAAAGACAGGGGTATTTTAAATTTCAATACTGAATATGCCCATGCATTCCAGAATCCTGTCTCTCCGTACACTACCTACTTCAGGAATGGTTATGGATTAAACTATTCAAATACCTTCAACAGAGAGGGTCGCCCTGTTCAGTTTAATGTAAATCTGGGAGGAACAATAGGACGTCAGGATGCTAAAACAGACCCTGATGCATATAAGGACACCTGGTCATTAACACAGGATAATGCAATAAGGTTTGGCGCAAGTGCAAATTGGCTGATAAACAGCGCCTATATTACTAACTTAGATTTTAGTGTAAGTGGCAGTTATAAGGATGACCTTTCAAAAAACAACACCTACTTTTCATATGCAACCATTAAACCGGCCATAAATGCAATGGAGAATGGGTATCATGAGACAAATTATCTTCCTGCTCAATTCTACAATGTTCGTATTGAAGACAGTAAAGGTCTCAACTTCAGTGCAAACATTAAATACAATTTGAACAAAAGGTATGGAGGTGTTTTAAATAAAGTTAAAGCCGGCATCGGATGGTCAACAAGTGGGAATATTGGCAAAGGTGAAGATTATGAAAACAATTTATATCCTGATGGATACAGGCCCAGACCTTATTCCGATATACCTTTCCTTCACAATCTGAATGCATACATTGAGGATAATATAACTCTCCCAATAGGGAAAACCACTCTTTCACTCGTAGGTGGTGTCCGCTTCGAAGCTAATTACATTAAAGACATGGCATACAAAAATCCAATGTCTGCCTCACCAAGGTTTAATGCTCGTTATACCATCCTTGAAAACAGAGGTAACAAGGGATTCCTTCGCAACCTGAGTATCAGGGGAGGCTGGGGTATGATGGAGAAGCTTCCGAATCTCTCTGTAATTTATCCTCAGGATAAATACAGAGACATCATGGTCTATTCAAAAAACTACGGAACACAGAATAACTATTTTTATGTAGCAAAAACAAATGTGTTCCGTGACTTTTTCAATCCAGATCTTGAATGGTCAAGAAGCCGCAATATTGAGTTTGGTATTGACGGAAATATTGGTGGAATAGGTGTTTCTTTGGTTTACTACAACAACAAGGCTTTAAATCCTTACTATACAGAATCTTTTCATGTCCCTTACGCATACACCAAAACGGATGAAAATTATGCAGTTCCCAACAATCCTGAATTTAGGGTTGATAAGATAACCGGAGAGATATATGTTCGTGATAAAGACAACCCTTCACTTGGTGAGGTTATGATTCCTAAGTCAGTCACAGACACATTATTTATACAGAATTCAATGCAGGCTAACGGTGAGCCAAGTTATCGTCAAGGTGTGGAACTCTCTATTGACTTTGGAAGAGTTGAATCGATAAGAACATCTTTCCGTTTTGACGCAAGGTACTCATACTCTAAGGAAGTCTCGGAAAGACTATCATCATCATACTCTGCAATACCTCACTCTACAATTCCTACCAATCAGGGCAGATCTTATGAATTTGTTGCCTTCTATATGGGAGGTACAGGTAGAAATGTTACCTACAATGGATCATGGGGAGATGGTATGACAGCAAACTTTACCGCAACTACACACATACCTGAGATAAGAATGACAATTTCACTCAGACTCGAAGGAACCTTATACGCAAGATCTCAGAATCTTACCTATTACAACGGTAAGGAATGGGCATATCTTGTTGATGAGAGCGGGAACAGAGTAAACAAGAGTGTTTACGATCAGAAAGAGTATTTCTCAGGAGTATGGCCTGTTGCCTACATGGGATTTGATCAGGTGGTTAAACCATTTACACAGACTGAAGCAAATGATCCAAGGTTTGCGTACTTAATTGGTCGTTCCAACACAATTTACACTTTTATGCAAGACGGTAATGGTGCATACTTTATGTCAAACATAAGTCTCACCAAAGAGATTGGAGACTTAGCCTCTCTGTCTTTCTATGTGAATAACTTTACAAAGAGCAACCCTTACTTAAAGAGCTGGGCAACCGGTGTAGAGTCTGTGAGAAATATAGGGTTTGCATATGGAGCAACACTTAGATTTAAATTTTAAACCTGAAGAGAGATGAAAAAAAGTTTATATATATTATTCATTTTTGCTTTCGTTGGCCTTTTATCATCTTGTCAGCAAAAACTGCAGGATCTGATAGATGAAAATCCGTATAAAACGGGTTCACGGAAGTTAAATATTAACCTCATTTATCCCGAAGGCTTCGAAGATGAGGTGAAGGCAGGAGCTGAGGTAACTGTTCTTAACCCAAGTAATGGTGCCTCTTATAATTTGGTTACAGACAACCAGGGTAAAGTTTCAATTGAGCTTCAATATGGATTTTACCGTGTATCAGTAACAGATAAGGGGACTCCTGTTTCAGGAGCAATTCCAATTTTTAACCGTAGTGTAGACCAGATTAGGTTAATTGACACACTCAAAGGAGATTTAACATTAAATATTGAATTAATTCTCTCTTATGCCGGTCAGCTTATAATAAAGGAGATATACTACAGAGGCTGTACAGGTCCGGATCAAAAAACGTTCCAATATGATAAATATCTTGCAATTTATAACAATAGTGATGATGTTGCATATTTAGATAGCGTCTGCTTTGGAACTGTTGAGCCTTACAATGCACCAACCAGTCCTACTGCCTGGAGTTACATAAAAGATGGTCAAAGGGTAATCAGGGATACTATTCCAATAATTGAAGCGGTTTGGCAATTTCCGGGAACCGGTAAGAGCTACCCTCTTCAACCAGGAGAGCAAGCAGTTGTTGCAATCAGCGCAGCTGTTAACCATACTATACTAAGACCTCAGTCTGTTAATCTTGATGTGCCAGGGTATTGGGTATGTTACAATCAACGATACACCAATGCCAACTATCACCCATCACCCGGTCCAAACCTTGTGGGAAGATGGCTTGACCTTTTATGGAAGGGTGGTACTGCAAATGCATATCCATTCTCTGTTTCAAGTCCGGCAACTGTAATTTTCAGAATACCTGAGATTGGTGCACAAGCTTATGTTAATGATCCTGCCAACAGAAGTCGTAAACCCGGGACCACATCTGCAACTGAATATATAATGATCCCATCTGCATGGGTATTAGACGGTGTTGAAAGCTTTGATGTAACTACAAAAAACAAGAGACTTCCTGCCTCTATTGATGCATCATATGCACTTATGGAGAGTGCTGATGGTTATCAGGGTAAAACCATTCACCGAAAAATTGATCCTATAGCAACAGCAATTGCAGGTGGAAGAATTGTTTATATGGATACAAACAACTCTTTAAACGACTTTTATGTAAGAGAGAGTCAATCTATTAAAGAATAGTTAAAAAAACAGGATTATGAAAATAAATAATAAATATATAATTATCATATCTGCTCTCTTTCTTTCACAGTTGTTTGTTAATGCCACAGCAACAGCACAGAATAAGAGAAAGGTGCAGGAGAAGTGCCTATATCACTTCGACGATCTTCAAAGGAAACAAACTTGGACTGACAGTTATAACGCTGCCGGATTACATTTTATTGACTTCAATAACTCATCATTTGTAGAGGCATATATGGGTAAAAACGACGGCCCTTTCGTAAAGTATTACGAATCGGACAACAGTTTTAATTTCGGATTAAGAACAGCCTCATATACAAAAATCAAGAAAACAACATTCTATGGAAAAATTGACTACAACAATTTTAGTGGTAAAAATATGACATGGAGTGGTCTGATTAACCCAGAAAGATACTTGCTTTCGGTTGCTGACGACAGACCGGCAGATAAGAGAAAAGAGAGCTATAAATTAACAGGTGGTTTCTCTTCTCCGATTGCTGATAATTTGTTGTTTGGATTACAGATTAATTATGAGACAGCTGATCTTGCTAAGATGAAGGACTTAAGACACTCTACAAAGCTTTTGGATTTTGAGGTAACAGGTGGCTTTATTTATAAAACCGAGATGTTCAATTTTGGAGCCAACTACTATTACAGAAAGTTTCATGAAAATGTAACCTTTTCAAAAGTTGCTGAAGATGATGTGCTTTATAACGGATATTTACTTAAGGGACTTTGGTTTGGGATGAATGCTATTTGGAACCAAGATATCCTAAACCTATCAAGGCCTTTTGTAGATGTTATCAAAGGAGGATCAGTACAGGTTGAGTACATAAGAGATAACTTTAAGTTCCACAATGAATTTACCTACAAAAGTCAGGATGGAGTGTCAGGTCCTGGTGCAGATAGAGCATACTCTCAATCTGATGCAGTAGCTTACGAATACAAAGGTGTTGCTCAATTTGAAACAGACGAAACCAGACATTATCTGAAAGTCAAAACTAATTATACCGAAGCGACAAATTATGATAAAATTACCAGTACCGAAAGAATCGGAGGTATTACTGTCGTATATTATTATGGTCTTAACAAAACATTCGCAAAAAACACTTTTGATTTGAACGCCGAATATGAACTTGCTCTTGGTAAATACAAATGCAGCCCTGACTGGAATTTTAAAGCTGGTTATAGCTACTCTTCTGTTGCAGGATTAAGTTCATTGATAAGTCCATTCTATTTTAGTCAGGACTATCAGATTACATCAGGTTATGGAAAGGTTAACAAAAACTTTCTGATGAAAAATGGAATGATTGATCTATCGTTGCTCGGTGGGTACAGCGTTGGAAGTGGATCTAAACTTAAAGAGCACATTGCTCCCGGAGCATCAGATCAAATTTCCATGGATATAATTCCTTTTCAAAAACTTGATATGCTAAATCGCGAATATGAGTTTCTAACTAAAGGTAAGATGTTTGGCGAAGTTGGATTCAGATATTCAAAATTTGTAATGACAAAGAGAACTACAGGTTCAATTTATCTTGACACCAAATACTCCTTCACCTCAGCGTCAGACCTGAAGTACCACACCGGAGGCAACGCCGGAATTTTCAGCCTGGCACTCGGTTATTCATTCTAAAACGACTAACACGCTATATTTCAAAAGAGGACGCCTTATGGTGTCCTCTTTTTTGATTCGTAAAAAGCTCACCTAAAAGCAACATCTGTTTTTTAGCTAATTTTCTGAAGCGTTTTTCGGAAAAAGGCTGAGGACCGTCCAACGACCAAAGGGAGGCGTTCCGCAAGCCCCGAAAAAGGCAAAGAAAAAAGCCTTAAGAAAAACTGCGTTGCGCTTGGTGAGCTTTTACAATCAAAGTTAAACTTGACAATATGTTTCAAACAAACGGGATAACAAAAAGAGGACGCCTCAGGCTGTCCTCTTTTTCTCAGTTCAAGGGCTCGTTAACTGTTATAACATTAACATTGAACTCTCTAAAAAACTATGTTCATTTCGTTGATAAGATGTCCGGCACCTGCATATTTATCAATTACCCACAATACATATCTGATGTCAACACATACAGATTTACAGTAACCCTCTACATAGTAAACATCACCGGCCATCGACTCACGGTTGCCATCAAAAGCAAGACCTATCAGCTCACCATTACCGTTCATAACTGCACTTCCTGAATTACCTCCTGTAATATCATTGTCAGAGAGGAAATTCACATAAAGCACACCATTTGTGCCCCATCTGCCCCAATCACCCTTTTCAAGGGCTGCCTTCAGGTCAGGCTTAATTTTGAACTCGTAGTCGTTGGGATTCTGCTTTTCAAGAATACCTGTTGAGGTAGTTAGATAGTGGTAGTAAACTGCATCTTTTGCCTTAATTCCACCAATTTCACCAAATGTAAGCCTCATGGTTGAGTTAGCATCAGGATAAACATTCACACCCTTTTCAAGTTGCATTTCGTACATTGCTCTAACATAATCTCCCCTATCCTTTGACGGGTCAAGCTCTGCAGCCTTGAGAAGTGAGTCTTCCATCGCATTATATTGCCTTACTCCTATCGTTTTTACAACATCAATTATTGGATCGGCAGCAATGTCACTGATAGCTCTTTTCTGATTAAAAAAGTCATCCAACCTCTCTTTTGATGTCAGGATACTGTTGTCATATACAAAATCGACAAGTTTATCACTGTTCCCGTTAAATCTGGCCAACAGATTGACAAAAGCTTCATCATAAAAGCTTGTTGGAACCTCGTTAAGGTAATATTTAACCATTACTTTAAATAGCTCTCTATCTGCAGCCGGGTCAAGTTCATTCAAGGTCTTAAGAGCGATATCTTTAAAATTTGAAATCTCCTTATCTTCAAGTGTGAACTCCTCTTTTTTTGCTCTGGTTAAAGATGAGATGAGTCCCTGAAAACGTTGGCCCAGGCCAACAAGCTCGGCACCTCTTACCATAGACTCCCTAAAGTACTCTCTCACCTTAGTGATATCTGCCTTAACAGCATATGCCTCCCTGAGATTACCCAGCATCTTTCCATATTTTTCTGCTCTTTTTGAGTCAGACATTATCCATTCCTGAAGCAACTTCTCTCGCCCTTCCAGCTCTTCAATTACATTAAATCGGTCAACACAAAGGTTTTCCCATTTTGCATAATCGGTATAGTTGCTTATACCAAAGTATTTATCAGAATATATAAGCCTTGTCTCATCTGATGCATCCATGTATTTTTTCCAGACATCAAGTTTAGCTCTTCTTACACCGCTGATAACAGGGTTAAGAATTTCAAATTTCTCTCTTAGTTCGAATGAAGAGATATACCTGTTTGTTCTGCCGGGGTATCCGATAACCATTGTAAAGTCATCCTCTTTTACCCCTTTCGCAGAGACTGTAAGGAATCTTTTTGCCTCCATTGGAACATTCTCCGCAGAATATTCCGCAGGTTTACCATCAGCAGATGCATAAACCCTGTACATGGCAAAGTCTCCTTTGTGCTGAGGCCAGCCCCAGTTATCAGTCTCTCCTCCAAAAGAACCTATCGAAACAGGTGGTGCTCCAACGAGGCGAACATCTGAAAAGGTCTCAAAGAAATAGAGATAATACTTAGATCCCCTCCACATCGATGAGAGTCCCTTTTCGTAAGGGGAGCTTTCAAATCTCTTTTCGATAATGCCCGAAACTCTGTTCATGAAAAAGAGGCCTCTTGGCCCCGCTGCGTCAAGGCTGTCAATTATCTTGCTAACGATATCGGTAACATCCATAACACTTCTGAGGAAGGTTACACTTTTACCTTTGATTGGTACCTCGTCGCTCATGTTCATAGCCCAGAAGCCATCTTCGAGATAGTTCTTCTCAGGAGTGCTCAGGGAGTGAATATCACCATATGCACAGTGGTGGTTTGTAATCATAAGGCCTTTTGGAGAGATAATGCTTCCGCTGCACATTCCTCCGTCGATAGCCACAATTGCATCTGTCAGGGCACCACCCTCAACATTGTAGATTTCGCCCGGTTTAAGTTTAAGGCCTTTGTTTGCCATTAGCTCATACAGCTGTTTATCCAGAAGATTTACAAGCCACATGCCCTCGTCGGCAAAAGATTTTGTTGCTATTAATAAAATAACAAACAAAAGGGTTAATAATTTTTTCACGTTAAAGTAGTTTATAATGAGTTAATAAATGGAATCATCAAGTAATAGTATGATATTAAAAAGATTTTTTATTCAAATTTTATTGAATAAACAAGAACATTCGTATTGCAAAAAAACCTTATTTGTACTATATCCTAAGCAAATTTAACTATTTTTGTGGATACTACTTTTAAAATTTAATTAAACCTTCAAAATGAAAAACATGAAGAAAAACTGGTTCCGCCATTTAATACAGTGGGGAACACTTCTGGCAATTATCATTATCCTAACGAAAATGTTCGGAAATGAAACTGCCGATCCGGAGGCGTATTGTCCATTCGGAGGTATCCAGACATTAGCAACCTATCTTGTGGCCGGCTCAATGGCTTGCAGCATGACTGCAACACAAATCATGATGGGTATTGTTCTTGCAATTGGTGTCGTTTTATTCAGCAAACTATTTTGCGGCTATCTCTGTCCTTTAGGATGGGCAACCGAGCAATTGGCTAAACTGCGTAAAAAACTAAAAGTTAAAGAGATTGTCATAAATTATGGCACAATTGCAGACAAACTACTGAGATTGGTTAAGTATGTGCTGCTTTTCTGGATTTTCTACACAACAGTTTCAAGTTCAGAACTTTTCTGCAAAAATTTTGACCCTTACTATGCAGCAGCAACCGGATTCAAAGGTGAATTGACATTGTGGATGGCAATTATTGCTATTGCCGTTTTCATCCTTGGAAACTTTTTCATTAAAATGTTCTGGTGCAAATATCTTTGCCCACTTGGAGCATTAAGCAACATTTTCAAATACGCCATCACTTTCGCTGTGCTTGTAGGTATTTTTGCTCTGGTTAACTTTAGTGGACTTGCTGTATCATGGGTTTATCTTCTGGCTGCCGCTTCAATTATCGGTTATCTGTGGGAAGTTCTCTATCTTGAGGTTAAAGTTTTCCCTTTGCTTAAGGTTGTAAGATCTGAAGAGAAGTGTAACGATTGCGGCGTTTGTGCTAAAAAATGCCCTTACGGAATAGATGTTGACAAAGTTGGTACTGTTAAAAATGTTGATTGCAACCTTTGCGGAGAGTGTATTGCAAGCTGCAACCAGGGTGCACTTACTTTCGGAGGCAAAAAGAGTTTACGCTGGCTTCCTGCCATTCTGACTTTTGTTCTCTTTGGAGTAGCCCTCTGGCTAGGAAGCACAATGGAGCTTCCAACCATTGACGAAAGATGGGGTGATGAGGCTGTCCATGGTCAACTTGAAAAGGTAAGAGTAGAAGGCCTTCGTTCAGTTAAATGCTACGGAAGTTCTATGGCTTTTGCTGCCACTCTTAAGAAAATTAACGGAGTATATGGTGTTGCAACATTCGTGAAACATTCAAATGTAGACATTTACTACAATCCTGCCGAAGTAACTGAAGAGAGAATAAGAGAACTTATCTATATTCCTTCGAAATTCAAAATTGCAACACCTCCTAAAGATGTTGAAAATATCAAAGTTGTAACTATCTATACAGAAAAGATGTACGACAGGATGGACCCTAACTATCTGGGTCTTCAGTTCAGGAATACCGGGAAAGGTTATTACGGCCTTGAAACCGAATACTCTTGCCCTCTTACTGTTAGGTTGTATATGGACCTTGACGAGCCTATTGATGAAAAATTCTTTAAGAAGATGGTTGAGATGAAGGAGCTTGAGATGCTTATTCATGGCGGTGGTACAAACATAGTAAAAGTTGATTTCGAATATATTGGAATATCTGACGTTGTTGACACAATATCAAGAAGAGAGTTTCTTATTCGTCAGTTCACCACCTTCTCTGTTCCTTTCAAGAGCAATCAGGAAGAGTGGGCAGGAAAAAATGAAGCAGTTTATGAGCTTGTTTACCCTGATCTTGACAAACCACTAATTACAAGGAACTTACCGTTTCTTTCAAACCATTTGTCACAAATCCCGGGCTTTATCTCTATTGAGACCCTGGTTAACGAAGCTGACGAATATTGCTTTAGAATTACCTACTCAAAGGATGCTCTTGACGATGACAAAATCTGGGAGGTTCTAAACAGAAGCAAATGGACTATCAAAAACAGAGAAGGCGTAATGGAAGAGGTTGACCCAAAATTTTCATTTACTGAAAAAGGTGCTACCAAATAGAACGTCGCTGTAGTTAACACAACATTTACAAATAATTAACAGTTATGAAATACATTTCAAAAACTGTTACATTCCTTATTCTGCTCTCGATATTCACGGTATCGAGAGCTGATGAGGGGATGTGGCTTATAAATCTCCTTGAAAAAAATCTTGCTAACAAGATGAAAGAGGCGGGTCTGAAAATTGACCCTAAACTAATATACGATGAAAACGCTGCAACAATAAGTGATGCAGTGGTAGCTCTTGATTTCGGTTGTACCGGAAGTATGATCTCAAACGAAGGACTGCTTATAACAAACCACCACTGCGCTTACGGTGATGTTCACTCCCTTAGTACTCCTGAGAAGAACTATCTCGAAGATGGCTTCTGGGCAATGAACAGGTCAGAAGAGAAATACATTAAAGGTAAATCGGTCTTCTTTTTAAGAAGAGTAATAGACGCGACAGATGAGGTGAAGGTTGTTGCAGACTCTTTAAGATCTCTCGGTCAGGGCGCAGGAATGAGGAGAATATCATCTGTTCTGGAGAGAAGGCACAACGCCAGAAGCGGAATGGAGACTATGCTTATGTCAATGTGGAGAGGCTCAAAATACTATATCTTCTTTTACGAAGTATATACTGATGTACGCCTGGTGGGAGCACCTCCTGTTTCAATTGCTGCCTATGGTGGTGACACAGACAACTGGGAATGGCCTCAGCACAAAGGGGACTTTGCTCTTTACAGAATATATGCTGATGCAAACGGCAAACCCGCAGCTCACTCAGCTTCCAACGTTCCTTTAAAGCCTAAAAAGATCCTTTCAATTTCGACAAAGGGGGTTAAAGAGGGTGATTATTCAATGGTGATAGGTTTTCCGGGAAGAACCAACAGATACAACTCCTCTTTTGGTGTAAACGAGAAAGAGAAGGTGTCAAACCCGGTAACTGTTAAGCTCAAGGAGAACAAACTCCGTATCATGAACAACTTCATGGAACAAGATCCCAAAACCAGACTAGTTTATGCCGACCATTACTTTGGAAACAGTAATGTTCAGGAGTACACAGCAGGTGAGGTTTATAACTTTAGACGTTTTGGTGTTGTAAACATCAATAAACAAAAGGAGCAAGAGCTACAGGCCTGGATTGATGCATCTCCCGAACGAAAAGCAAAATGGGGAGATCTTCTCAAAAAGCTTGAAGAGAACTACAAAAGTCGCGAAGAGCTCACTCGTCAAAAACAATACTTTAGAGAGACCCTGGTTTCAGGACAAGGTTTTGTATATCTGGGCAACCGTACTAACTCACTAAGAACAGCTCAGGAGAGAGAAAAGGTTGATACATTGAAAGTTGGCTCTTCACACCACCGAACACTGCTAGACAACATAGAGAGAGGTTACGAGTCAAGTGTACTTGAGGTAGAGAAGGAACTCATGAAGTACCAGCTTAGAGAGTTTTTTGCCAATGTTTCAAGAGAGTATTGGGGAGAGAACCTGGCTATGATGTTTGACAGATTTAACGGAAGTGCTGATGCAATTACAGAGTATGTATTTGCAAACTCAATTCTTCTAAACCCTGAAAAATTCCGTGAGGCAGTTAAAAAAGACCAGCCTATCACCCTGTTTGTTGACGATCCACTACCACTTCTTACCCGCTCTGCAAGAATCACCGAATTTAACCAGGAGGAGAGCGAACTTATGGGCGGAAACGACATTATGAGTCTGGAAGCACAATACACACGTGCAATTTACCAGATGAATATGGAAAAAGGCAGAGTACAGTATCCCGATGCAAACTCAACAATGCGTCTCACTTACGGCACAGTAGGCCCAATCACCCCTTCTGACGGAATCCATTACAGTGCTCAAAGCACAACTCAGGGTTTCTTTGATAAGTACAATCCTGACAGTTATGAATTTAACATTAAACCTGAAGTTTTGGCTCTTTTGAAAGCCGGCGACTGGGGAAAATGGGGAGAAAAGGGAAAGATGTATGTCAACTTCCTTACCAACAATGATATTACCGGCGGCAACTCAGGAAGCCCTGTATTAAATGCCAAAGGAGAACTTATTGGCCTTGCTTTCGATGGAAACAAAGAGTCGCTTGCAGGCGATGCTTACTTCCATCCCGAAATGAACAAATGCGTTAATGTAGATATCAGATATGTCCTTTGGATTATTGAAAAATATGCAAAGGCAGACCACCTGATTAAAGAGATGCAATTCTCGACTAAATAATCTGAAAAGATGAACATAATTAAAAGATTTGCAATTCTGCTAGCGGCAATTATTTTTGCCGCCTCAGGGTTCGCTCAAAATATAAATTTTAACGAAAAGCTCCCCCTTGATCAAAATTTCAAGGTAGGTAAGCTTGAAAACGGACTGACCTACTATATCCGCAAAGCAGAGAATCCAAAAGGCAAAGCGGAATTCTTTATAGTACACAATGTTGGATCTCTGCAGGAGAATGATGACCAGAGAGGTCTTGCTCACTTTTTAGAGCACATGGCCTTCAACGGAACCAAACATTTTCCAGACAAGAGACTTCTTGAGTATTTTGGCAGCATAGGAGTAAAATTCGGTGCCAATATAAATGCCTACACCTCTATGGAGAGGACAGTTTACAACATATCTGCGGTACCTGTAGAGCGATCTGTTGTACTAGACTCAGCTCTGCTTGCACTTCATGACTGGTCACATTATATCTCGTGTGAACCTGAAGAGATTGAGGCAGAACGTGGAGTAGTTAGAGAAGAGTGGCGGAGGGGTGACGACTCCAGAACAAGAATGATGAAAGGTATAAGCCGCATGGAGCAGACCGGGTCAAGGTTCGCTCAGAGAGATGTTATCGGTTTGCCTGAGATTATTAACACCTTCTCACGTCAAACACTCATAGACTATTATCACAAATGGTACAGACCCGATCTTCAGGCTGTTGTAGTTGTGGGTGACATTGATGTAAACGACATTGAAAAGAGAATTATTGAGCGATTTTCAACAATTCCGGCTGTTAAAAACGGTGCTGTAAGAGAGAAATATTCTGTGCCCGACAATAAAAAGCCAATTGTTGGTTATCACACCGATCCTGAAACAAAGGCACTTTCGGTGAGAATGACAATCAAGATACCTCATCTTTCAACAGATGAGTTGTATTCGCATAAGGCACAGTATGATGACTTAGTAAAAGCTCTTTTTCTTGATATGTTCAAAATCAGAGCTCAGGTTGCTGCAGAGAGTTCAGATGAACTATTCCGCGCGCTGGTTCCTGTTTATGGCAACATCAGCTATGCCTCAGGAACATTCACAACAACAGCTCTGCCTATCAATAATAAAGGTATCACCAATGCTCTAAAAGGTATATTTATTGAAGTTGAAAGAGCCAGACAACACGGATTTGACCCCGAAGAGTTTGCACCTGCTTTCGAAAGAGTTAAAAGACAACTTGACGTAAACTATAACAGAATCAAGAAACCTAAAAATTCAGATTATGTCTCGTTTGCAGTAGACCACTTCACAAGGGAGTACCCACTACTTGACATAGATGCAAACTACAAACTGTCAAAAGAGCTTATTGAAAAAATTACAGTTGAAGATGTAAACAACCATCTCGACAGAATTTTAAGCCTTGAAAACAGAGTCATAATATTTGCCGTTCCGGAAAGTGACAAAGAGTACCTGCCTACCGAAGATCAGGTGCTAGCTCTATTGGACGAAATAAAGGAGACCTCACTTGATAAATTTATTCCATTGACAGAAAAGGATATGGTTATGAAAACCACACCTGTTTCAGGTAAAATTTCCAAAGAGAGAGCTCTTACATCTAAGGATCTTAATATCAAATACGAAAAGAGTTTGGATTCTACTGTTGAATGGACATTAGCAAACGGCGCAAAAGTAATATGGAAAGAGGAACAAGGAAAGGAGAAGGTTGTCAGGATGCGTGCTTTCCGTTCCGGTGGTTATGCTCTGCCTGAGGATCCGATGCTTGCCAGAATCATGGATAGGTATATCTCAAATTACCATGTTAATGGTTTTAACAAGAATGAACTTACCAAATGGTCTTCATCCAAAGGAATCCTTGTTAAACCATCTGTATCTATGAGACACAACGAATTTTCAGGTTCTTTTGAGCTAAAGGAGCCCGAAGAATTTTTCAAACTTCTGCATATGTACTTCAATCAGGTTGCAGCAGACGAGAAGGATGTTAATAACACAAAGACACAGCTTATTAAGAATATAAGAAACAGTCAGGGAGAGGTTAACAGATTCAAAGATTCTGTAAACAAACTGAAATTTGATTATAACCCTTTAAATGTACCTTTTACAGAAGAGTTTATCAACAATGTTACAGCGAAAAAGCTTACTGAACTATATTATAAACACTTTGGCAACCCTGCCGGTTATACATTTGTCTTTGTTGGACCAATGGATGCCACTAAAGGTAAAGCTTTGGTTGAAAAGTATATAGCTTCGCTAAACGGAGATAAAATCAAAACTCCTGCACTTAAATATAAAGAGTCTGCATTCCAAAAAGGTGAAGTTTCACTCAGATATAAAGCTAAGAATATGCTTAGCACAAAAGCAAGTGTAAACCGTATTTATAGTGGAGATGTTGATTATACTGCTGAGAATGGTATGATGGCAAAATTTATTACTTATATTCTCAGAGACAGATACATGAAATCTATTCGTGAAGAGAAAGGTGGAACATATCATGTAGGTGTAACAGGTGATTTATCACGTATGCCGGAGAATTCTGTCAATTTTACCATTGATTTTGACACAGATCCTACTCTTGTTGATGAGTTACTTGAAATTGTTCAACTTGAGATAGATAAGCTGGTTGCCTCTGGTCCAACTCAAAAGGAGATGAGAGAGATTAAACTATACCTCGAAAAAGTATATAAAGATCAGACCGAAGATACTGCATGGCTTACACTAATTTCAGATGCAATTCGTCAGATTCCGGACATTGCAACACCAGCCAAGAAAATGGTTGACAAGATGGATGCCGGAGAGATTCATAATTTTGCAAAAAAAGTATTTACAACAGGAAACAGAATGACATTCGTTTTTGAACCTGAACTGTAAATTTAGCTAACCCCATTTTCCCGGAAGACCGACCAGAAAGCAATTTTTAAGTCGGTCTTTTTACATCTAGTTAGCCAACTCTTATTTGTGTCAGCAAAAAACTTTGGCAGCATCTTTGCTATGTATATAATCAAAGGTATAAACCAAATAATCACGTTATGAAAAAATTGATTTTTAGTCTGATAGCAGTAACAATTGTACTGAGCAGTTGCGGCCCGGCATTTATTGCAAGCGGTCCAAGGAACGAAAGAGGCTACGATCGCAGGGGTTATGATGAGAGAGGTTATGACAACAGAAACCCAAGATCTGCAGATGCATATATTCTCCTGACCCAAAACAACCCCCGCCTTAGAAACGTAACCGTTTTGGTTGACAACAGAATAAGAGTTAATCTAAATTACGACAACAGAGGCAGAACAGCCAAAGCAAAACAGATAAGGGTTAAACCGGGAAGGCATAACATTAAGGTATATTCAAACGGCAGATTCCTATATGAAAGATGGGTTGTGGCAACACCAAACCGAACTATCAGGTTCTCTGTTTAATATCGGCCTGTGGCCCTGATAAATGACGAGAGGCCAAGTGTCATCACTATAAATATAAACCCGGGTTCAGCGTACTGAATTCCGGAAATCCAGACAATAATTATTAATGAGAGAAACAGTAAAGATGCATAGGAAAGCACCTTTTCTGTTTTTCTCCATTTTATTAGTGACGCGATAACAATAAACAGGTAAATTGGGCTGCACCATAAAAGATTAAAGTTAGAATAAAGCTCTCTGTGGTCGGTAATCATAATGAGTACACTAATAAAAATTCCAAGCAGACCAATAATTGATAAAAACCCAATCTCCACAGCTTTATATCTTTTTTTAATAAGAGAATATCCTACAACTGCAGCTATTAATCCAAGAACAAAAATTGGAGAGAACAGTACATCCTTAATCTTTGAGATAAAGGTTTTACTTTTGATTGTATTATCGCTCTTTTCAAGCAATACTCTATAGTCCGACACCAAAGGAATCTCACCGTTTACCGCAACTGTTAGCTCATTGAAGAGGTAGTCGGGTAAGAACATACTTTGAAACACATCTATCTCTCTGTCAAGAGTCGATCCAAGCAAAATGTTAATACCAAATTTCGGCCAACCGCCAACGTATTCGTTTATAAGATCCCTGTTTGTCTTACCTGCACTTTTAGCAAGCGAATACTCATCTTTACCGGTAATATCAAAAATAATATCTCTAAGCTCCGAAGTACAATTTTTATAAAGAAAACTATACAGATAGTACCTATTTTCTGGCATGTACAGATATTCCAGTTTTGCAAGAATTTTTACTGTCTGAGCAGAGTCAAGAGAAAGGACCTGCTCTACTACCCCTCTTCCTTCCCATTGATATTGGTATAAAAAATCGTCCATGTACTGGATACCCAGCATATATTCAAGCTTGCCCCTCATAAATCTAGTGTAAAAATTGGGAGTATTAAAGTCAAACAGCCCAAAATTAAATACCAGATCACTCCCGGTTGCCGGGTTGTAAACCCTAAGTGCACTGTGTCCGAAAGTTGAATAGAGTTCAGCCCCCGGAGTGCAGGTTAAAAGGGAAATACGAGGTGTTTCTGCTGCTGTTATTTTTCCGGATAACAGAAGTAAGATAACAGTTACTATTAAGAGGCGGTGCTTCATCATCGAAATCTGATAAATTTAATTAGTTACTAATGTTTTTTAAACTGTGGTGCTTTTCTGTGCCTGGTTCCCTGTTCGTATGAGTAGGCAATTTCCAAAAGTACAGGTTCGCTCCATGCACGACCAAAAATTGAAATACCCACCGGAAGTCCGTCAATAAAACCCATCGGCAGAGTAATGTTTGGGTATCCTGATACTGCAGCATATGACGAACTGCTGATTCTGCCATTATCTCCGTTAATCAGATCGGTTTTCCATGCAGGAGAACCCGTAGGAGAGATAATTGCATCCAATTTATTTTGGTCCATTATCTTATCTATTCCCTCTTCACGTGTAAGTTTAAACATTCTTTCAAGGTACTCCTTATATTCCTTACTGTCCAATGAACCCTTCTCATTTGCCATTATTAAAAGCTCTTGATCAAAATACCTCAGTTCAACAGGATCTTTCTCATTAAACTCAATAAGCTCTGTAACACTCTTCACAGGAGCATCATCACCAAGAGAGTTGAAATATTTGTTAAGCCCATCCTTAAATTCGTAAAGCATCACCTGAAACGATGCAGCACTTGCTGCTCCGGGATATGGAAATTCCAGCTCAATAACCTCAGCACCCGCGCCTCTCATATACTCTGCAGCAGCATTAATCAGAGAATCAACACGATGATGAGCTCTTCCCAAAGACTTGATTTTACCGATTCTCTTTCCTTTAATACCATCCAAATTTAGAAATTGGGTATAATCTGCATAAAATTTTGCATTAGGGTCAAGTGTTTTCTCATCCTTACTATCAGGCCCTGCCATTGCTCCCAGCGAAATAGCTACATCTTCTACTGTTCTGCCCATTGGTCCCGGAGTATCCTGAGTGTATGAAATCGGAATAATTCCTGTTCTGCTCAGCAAACCTACTGTCGGTTTAAAACCAACAACTCCATTGTTGTTGGAGGGACATACTATGCTTCCGTTTGTCTCTGTACCAATTGCAATGGCGCAAAGATTAGCTGAAACAGAGACTCCGGAGCCCGAACTTGAACCACACGGATTTCTGTCAAGAAAATAGGGATTCTTTGTCTGCCCTCCTACCCCGCTCCATCCGCTTGAAGAGAAGTTTGACCTGAAATTTGCCCACTCACTAAGGTTTGCCTTTGCAATTATTACAGCACCTGCTTCTCTTAACATCTCTACAATTCTACTATCTGCGGGTGCTATTGAGTTTTTTAAAATTACAGCACCGGCAGTGGTTGGCATACCATCGTGTGTATCAATATTGTCTTTAATAATAACCGGAATACCATGCATCGGGCCCCTAACCTTACCCTCAGACAACTCTTTGTCAAGGGCTTTGGCAATTTTCAAAGCATCCGGATTTACTGTAATTATTGAATTAAGTGTTGGCCCGTTTTTATCAATCGTCTCGATTCTTGAAAGATAATCCTCTACAATTTGTGTAACGGTGTATTTTCCGCTTAGGTATCCTTCATGAAGCTGAGAAATTGTAATCTCCTCAAGATAAGATGCAGGATATGCAGATTTAACCTCTACGGTACATGCAGCGATAGCAGATAAAAAAGTAAGGAGTACTGCTATCCGGGTAACCTGTTTAAAAGTCTTCATCGTTTATTAATTTAAAATATTACTTACCAATGCGCCATCTGCTCAGAAGCGTTTGATTTTTTGGGAATATCCCTCTCTGTTTTGTTCTTACATCTTCAACCACGAAAAATACGTTAGGGTCAAATTCTGTAAAAATTCTCTCTACTTTACTCATCTGATTTCTGTCAACAACAGTCTCAATAACATCAATTTCTCCAAGAGAGCCTGTCCCGTGAATAAGTGTCGCGCCAAAATTCTGCCGGTTAAGAAGAGAAACCAACTCTTTGCCATTACCTTTTGTATATACTCTACAAAGTAATATCCCAAAAGCAATTTTCTGCTCAATTAAAATACCGATAAAATTTCCTGAAGCATAACCTGCTGCGTATGAAAGATATGCACCAATGTCATTTGCTCTTGAAAAAATTTCTGAAATAACAACAATCCATATAAGGACCTCAAAAAAACCAATGATAGGAGCAATATATTTTTCTCCTTTAGATACAAAGATGATTCTTAATGTGCCAAGTGATACGTCAACTATTCTTCCAAAGAAGATTACAAAAGGAAGAATATAGGGATACTGATCCAGAAAGTCAAACATAGGTTTATTTATTTAAATGCTTTATTATTAATACCCGATTCTTTTAAAAGCAGCTCCCAGAGATGCGGCAATATCACCGGCAATCATTGAATTTTCACCATTAGCCTCAAGAGCAATGTCGCCCGCAAGCCCGTGAATAAATACCCCGGCAATTGCAGCAACTTTCGAAGAGTATCCCTGTGACAAGAGAGCGAGAATAATGCCTGTTAGAACATCACCACTTCCAGCGGTTGCCATTCCGGGATTTCCTGTTGAGTTAAAAAAGATATTGCCATCCGGAGTCGCAACCGATGTATGAGCCCCTTTAAGAACAACCACAATGTTATGTTTCTGCGAAAATTCTGACTGTTTCATTACCGCATCATAGGAGTTTTCTGTTTCACCTGCAATTCGTGCAAATTCGCCCGGATGAGGAGTTATAACTGAACCTTCCGGAATAAGATCAATAAGATCTCTTTCTGAAGCAATAATGTTTAAAGCATCTGCATCAATGACCATTGGCTTTTTATTGGCCTTCAGCAATTTTCTGAGACCATCAGATGATTCAGGTGATTTGCCAATCCCCGGACCAACTGCTATGGCACTGTAAGCTTCAATATTTTCAATTCCGGTAAAAACAGACTCAGACCAGTCGACCGAACAGATTGCCTCAGGAACTGAAATCTGTAATATCTGGTACAATAATTTTGGTATATGTACTGTTAATACTCCTGCACCTGCTCTCATTGCCCCTTTGGCTGCAAGAACAGCTGCTCCTCCCATTCCGTAAGAACCTGCTATCAGCAGTGAATAACCAAAATTTCCTTTATGTGCAAATTTATCCCTTGGCTTTAGCTCTTTTACTATAAGTTCTTCTGTGAGCATAAAATACATGGTATCTGTCTTCTCTATTATCTCACTATGGAGACCAATAGGAAGCACATTCCACTTGCCGATATATGGGGATGCCTCTTTAAAAAACATGCAGAGTTTTGGGAATTCAAAGGTCAGGGTGTTATTTGCCCATATAATTGAATTGTTTTCAGGGTTGACATTCTCCTCAGAGAGCAGACCCGAAGGTAAATCAATTGAAATAACTCTTGCACCTGAATTGTTTATTTTTTCAATTATTTGACAAAAGATCCCCTCCGCACAGCGATTGAGTCCGATTCCGAAAATGCCCTCCACAACAACTGCATCTGATGAGATTTCAGGAATATCTCTCTCATTTTCAATATCCGTTACATGTACACTGCCAAAGAGATATGCCTCTCCCAACAGCTCTCTTCTTAATTCAGATTTTAAAGTTCTGTTTTTAATAAGGAACAGTTTGCAGTTAAAATCCCGTGCAGCGAGTATTGATGTAAGTGCAATTGCATCATTCCCGTTATTCCCGGGACCTGCAAATACAAATATCTGTTGCTTTTTATTGACCTCTGTTTTAAGCCAGTCATAAAGCTTTCTGGCGGCTCTTTTAATAAGGTCTGTTTCGCTAACAGGCTCATTGATAATTGTAAAACTATCAATTAGTGCTATCTGGGATGATGTAAATATTTTCATATTATTGTTTAGAGAGCCAATCGTTGTACTCCGTTACGATCCCCTCGATATCTGAATATTTGAGCTCTCTGCTGACAATTCTTTCAACCAACTGAGGATAGAGAAAGAAATAGGCACTCATGTCTCTCCTGAAATTAATCATAGTAGGAATCTTAAGGACTCCATCCTTTTCAAGAATATACCTCTCTTTCTCCGTAGTAAAAGAGTCAGACATAAACTCCTTTTCATCATAAAACATTTTATAAAGGGTCACATTCCCTCCTACCATCTCAAGAACAAAAAAGTTTTTCCTTTTGCCTAAAAAAAGGTTTGAACCCTCTTTACCTTTAAGTGATACCATCTTAAAAATCCTGCCTTTACTCTCAAACTCAAACCATTCAACATTTCCGGGTCTAAGTCTGCCCTTCGTTCCATTTTCATCAATGTACTTCACGCCCCGCTGAATTAACTTGAAGTTAGGAGTCTTACTAAACAGATTATATGGAATCTTTAGCTCTGCATGAATTTTTTGATTCTGAGCAGCGAATAAGCCACGCTCCCTTTTAGCCTCAAGTGTAATTGCAGAGATTAGAATTAGTAAGAGAACAAGCAGATTCTTCTTCATAAAGTTTAAATTTTACAGTCGTGAACTGTAAAATTAATCAAAATTCTCCTTTGCAGGTATTCTGAAAGTGAATTTTGAGCCTAAACCCTCTTTAGATTCTACGGTAATATTTCCCCCAAGCATCTCGATGTATGCTTTTGAAATAGAAAGTCCAAGACCAATGCCTTCGTATTCTCTGGATAACCTTACATCAGCCTGAACAAATCGCTCAAAAATATTTTCTATTCTCTCTTCAGGAATTCCGATACCATCATCTTTCACAGAGAACCTGTAATATCCATTTTCCAGCGAAACGCCAATTTCGATGGTACCGTCTGCACTGTATTTGATTGCATTCTTTAACAAATGGGTCAATACAGAGACAAGCTTCTCTTTATCTGTATAAACATTGGATTTGTCTTGCGGAGCTCTCTCTGAAATCGTGAACAACAAACCCTTTTCATTTGCAACAGTTAAATAAACAGCGTGTAAGTGTTCAACGAGTTCATTAACATCTGTAAGAGTATAGTAAGTTGTTATCTGGCCGGTGTCAAGTTTAGAGATAGCTACAATATCATTTATAAGTAAAAGCATTCTCTCCCCGCTCTTTTCGATAATATCAAGATACTCTTTCTGCTGCTCTCCGGTTAGCTCCGGATTTTTAAGAAGTTCAGAAAAGCCGAGAATTGCATTCATTGGTGTCCTGACCTCGTGACTCACATTTGCAAGAAAGGCTGTTTTCAGCCGATCACTCTCCTTTGCCTTAGCCTCTGCCTCTCTTAACCTTTTAAGGTGCCTCTTTAAAAACAAAAAGAAAAGAATGCCTGTAATTACAACATAAAACCAACCTTTGTATGTTTGTACCTTTGACAAAACCACTTTGTCATCAGTAAAACCCTCTACAATATTATCAGAGAAAAGAATCCACAGACATCCCAGTATTAAATAGGCAGCAGTGATCCCGTGCTCAAACCTGAATTTTAATATTTTACCCATATGATTGTTTTTAAGTAATGGGTGCCATGCTCTTTGGGAACTTTATGCAATTTAATAAAAACAAAGCACATAATTCACATATATGTTCATAAACAATTGACCAGGATTATGGTTTATATAGTATCTTATGAAGCCTTCAGTAGTTATATACGACCAGGAATGTGCAATATGCTCATACACCGTTACTTTTCTTAGAAAAAGAGGGGGATTGTCAAATTTGGAATACGTTGCCTATGGCACCATTCAAGGTAAAAGACTTTTAGAAATTCACTCACTTGATTTTTCCAAAGAACAATACATTGTGTTCATAAAAGAACAAAAGGTTTATGTAAAATCACGGGCTGTTCTCGAAATACTTAAGAATGCAGGAGGGATGTGGCGCATACTATATGTTTTAATGATTGTTCCTGCCCCACTCAGAGATTTTGTTTATAATTTTATAGCGAAGAACCGATACAGATTAAAGAGATGAACAGAAAGGAGTTGCATAATATGAGAAAGGAGTATTCTCCCATCCCGCTGGAGTTAAAAGATTTATCTCCCGATCCATTCACCCAGTTCGGAATCTGGTTTTCTGAAACCGAAGAGCAAATAAATGCAAATCCCTCAGAGCTATCTGAGGCAAATGCAATGGTTTTAAGCACTGTATCAAAAGATGGAACTCCCTCATCCAGAATAGTTTTACTAAAAAGTTTCTCTCCCGATGGATTTGTCTTTTTCACTAACTATAACAGTCGAAAAGGGGAAGAGATTACTGAAAACAAGATGGTCTCATTACTCTTTTTCTGGCACAACAGCATGAGACAGATTAGGATAGAGGGGCCGGCTGAAAAAATCTCAGATCTTGAGTCTGACATTTATTTTAACTCCAGACCTCGCGAAAGTCAAGCCTCATCGTCATTGTCTTTACAGAGTAAAACTCTTGATGACAAGCAAAAATTCGACTATGATGTAAACCGTCTTGCCGCATCAGAGACACCAATTAAGCGTCCCAAAAATTGGGGGGGATACATTATCAAGCCACACTACTTTGAATTTTGGCAAGGAGGTGTGAGACGCTCTCATGACCGGATTATCTATTCAATTAACACAAACAGTAGCCAAAAGCAATGGAATATTAAGAGGTTATACCCATAAATAAATCCCATTAATCACAAACTGAAAATATTCGTACATTTAAATCAGAATTTGACATAATTTTGAATCCAAATTCAAACTAAGATTGTGTTTTTAAAACCCTTTTTCAATTTCCGGATATTTATCTGGGTCCTGCTTATTCTTGCAATAATGATGGGAGGAGTTTTTCTTGTTATTGCATACTCCTACAATCTTCAAAAAGAGACAGAGAGATATATAGAGTGGTCAAGAAGCAGCGTAAGCGAGGCCAAAGAGATGGAGAACGAACTAACGGCAATCAAAGGACTAACATTCACTCTTCTGGTAAATAAATCTGGAATCTGGATTGACTCTCTAAATAACAGACAGACTAAATTTATTTACCACCTTGAAAGAGCAAGGGTTAGGGCAAATACACCGGAAGAGTCTCAACTGATCAGCCAGGTCTCTGCTCTCTTTTCAAATCACGAGCAAAATATTATAAAAGCTGTTTCATTTTTTAAAGCTGGAGAACTTAGTAAAGCAAATGCCCTTCTGGTACATTCTGCACAAGAGTTGCTTGTTACCATTCAGCAGAAGAGCAACGAATTTATCACAATTAATCAAAGTGTCCAGGCACTTCACGAAAGGGAGCTCTCAAGAACAAACGAAATAATCTTAAGAATTTTAATCTCCCTTGGAATTGGAGGGATTGTCACCGGGCTACTCCTTAGCTGGCTGATATCCAGATTGCTTTTTGGCCCGCTTAACCAATTAATACTCACAATACGAAGTGTTTCGGGAGATGAAGTATTTGAACAACTTCAACTTTACCACGGAGGAGAGCTTGATGAACTTGATAAAAGAATAAAGGTCCTGATTGAAAAAATTAACCGGGCTAATTCTGATCTATCCAAAAACAAAGAGCTGCTGCAATATTCAAACAAATATGCAACACTGGGCAAAATTGCTCCTACAATTGCTCATGAGATAAGAAATCCGCTTGCCGCTATTAAGATGCTGGTCTATTCAATAAGAGAGGGAAAAGAGGTTTCGCCTTCAATAAAAGAGGATCTTGACATAATAACCAGTGAAATCGACAGAATGGAGAACTTCACAAAAGATTTTCTAAAATTCGCCAAACCTGCCGATCCTGTATTTACAAGAGTTAACCCAACTGATTCTCTTTCAGAGGTTATTCATCTTTTAAAACCCCGAATAGAGAAAAATAATATAACCCTGTTAAATAACACCCATAAAAACAAGTCGTTTGTAATGGCCGACTCCGGACATCTCAAGCAGGTATATATGAACATCATTTTAAATGCCGTTGAAGTTATGCCTGACGGCGGAACATTAACAATATCATATGAAAATGTTGTGTTAGATGAAGGTGAATACAAAAGAGAGTATATTCGCATCGATTTTGATGACTCTGGAAATGGGATTCCTGATGCCATTATGAAATCATTGTTTGAACCCTTTATAAGGGGAAGTGATATGGGAGTCGGCCTTGGGCTCTCGATTTCACAAGGGATTGCCAATTCTCATGGTGGTATTATTAATGCCGAAAACAAGTCAGAATCAAAAGGTGCCATTTTCCATTTTTATCTTCCGTTGATTAATTAAATAATTCAATATGTTCAAGTTACTGGTTATTGATGATGAACAAAGCGTACGGTACTCTTTTAAGAAACTTCTTAACACCAAAGAGTATTCGATATCCGAAGCCTCAAATGCCGAAGAGGCAGTTATTGCCTTCAGGAAAGACCCTCCTCATCTTGTAATACTTGACATTGAAATGCCGGGAAAAGATGGCATACAGGTATTAAAAGAGTTGAAGCAAATTTCACCGAAAACACCTGTAATAATTATCACTGCCTACGGATCAGGAGACCGGGTAATAAAGGCAATGAAGTACGGTGCATACGAATACATCGAAAAGCCTTTTGACATTCCCCATTTTATGAAGGTAATCGAAGAGGCATTAAACACAGTTACCTTAAGCATTCCCGAAGAGCCTGAAAGTGATGAAAAGAAAAAACAGACAGCAGCTAAAATAGGCGATATTATTGTTGGAGAAAGCACTGCAATCAAAGATGTTTTCAAACTTATAGGAAAAGTTGCCACCAGTGATGCAAGTGTTTTAATTACAGGAGAGAGTGGAACAGGTAAAGAGCTTGTAGCAAGGGCTATTCATAAATACAGCAACAGAGCAGATAAACCGTTTATTGCAATCAACTGTGCGGCTATTCCGGAAGCACTGCTGGAGAGTGAATTGTTTGGTTATGAGAAGGGCTCCTTTACAGGGGCAGACAGACAAAAAACAGGTAAATTTGAAGAGGCTCACCAGGGAACTCTTTTTCTTGATGAAATTGGTGACATGAGTCTCTCTCTTCAGGCAAAGGTTTTAAGAATCTTACAGGAGGGGACCTTTGAGCGGCTGGGAAGCTCAAAGATAATCAGAGTCAATGCCAGACTTGTTGCTGCAACAAACAGAAATTTAGAAAATGACATTATAAGCAAATCTTTCAGAGAAGACCTTTACTACCGTCTTAAAGTAGTAACTATCTCTCTTCCCCCTTTGAGAATGCGCAGAGAAGACATTCCTCTTTTAGCAAAGCATTTTTTATTAAAATACTCCAAGGAGAACAGCGGAAACACTTTAACACTTCACCCCGATTCGATAAAGAGACTATGTGATTACACCTGGCCGGGGAATATCCGTGAATTGGAGAATGTTATAAAAAGAGCCATAATTTTAACAAAAGGCTCTGTTATTGGGTCTGAATTGCTTTTTGAAGAGACCGGGCCATCTGTAGCTATTAATAAGCCGGACTCATCAAGATTAGACAAATATCTGAATCAGAAGATAATTTCCAAAGAGGGCGAGATTTTTAAGCTTGCAGGTGAAGAGTTTGAGAAAGACCTTTTAAGGTGGGCTCTGGCAAAAACCGGAGGAAATCAGCTTAAAGCCGCAAAAATATTAGGAATATCAAGAGTTATGCTCCATGAAAGGATAGAAAAATATGGTCTGAAGGATTAGAAGTGTAAACTTTATTTGCACACTGCAAACATTCTGTACACTATTTCACTTATAAAAATTTTCTAATTTTTCTATCTTGCTATTAATCTGCAAATTAGAGATTGTAATAGAATTTTTCGATCCTTCTCTTAAAAATTCATAAGTTAAGTTACAGCCGTAACTATCTATTTATGTGTTATTTATGCGACTTGGCACAATAATTGACATTAAGACTTTAGCAGTAAAATGTCAAATCACAGTTCACACAAATAACAAACAAAAAATTGAAAAAAATGAAAAAAATTCTATTCCAGATTTTTGCAGTAGTGCTTTTTGTAGCACTGGCCACTAGTTGCTCAAAACCACCACAAGCTGAATTGGATGCAGCTAAAGCAGCTGTTGAATCAGCAAAAGTAATGGAGACCAACCGTTATCTTGCAGATGAATTTGTAGCCCTTGAAGACTCACTGAACGCAGCCAATGTTGCTATCGAAGCTCAGAAGTCAAAAATGTTTCTTTCACGTGATTACAAATCAATCAAAGAGAAACTTACAGTTATTGCAACAGATGTTGAAGCTCTTAAAGCAAGAACAGAAGAGCGTAAAGCTCAGGTTCGCACAGAGGTTCAGGACACACTTGTAGTTCTTGTTGCACTTATTGACGAAGACAAAGCTCTGCTTGCAAAAGCTCCTAAAGGAAAAGAGGGTAAAGCTGCTCTGGAAGCTATTCAAAACGACATTACCGTTCTTGAAGCATCGGTTAGCGAAATCAACACCCTTATTGCCAATGGCGATTACCTTACAGCTCAGGATAAAACAACTGCATCAAAGGTTAAAGCCGAAGCTATAAAAGAGGAACTAGCAACAGCAATATCAAAAACCAAAAGAAGGTAATTACTGAGTTTTTTATTAAATTCACAAATTGTATTTGCAATTAATTTTTAAAGCCCTTAATTAAATTAAGGGCTTTATTTTAAAATAGAGACTGTATGGCAGGGAGGAAAAAAGGAAAGGGGAGAGTAATTCTTAAATGGTCAATTTTCATAATTGTTGCTGTTGTTATATCAATTGCAGCAATTTCGATTTTTTCACAGAAACCGCCCGTAGAAATAATTGAAGCTGCAAGAAAGGCAATTGCAGAGGCAAGAAAGGCAGAGGCAGATGTTTACTCAATTGATGAACTCGCAGCAGCAGAGATTAAGTGGCAACTGGCAATGGATGAATGGAAAACAAACAATGATAAAAACCCCATTTTCAGAGATTATGAAATATCTCTTAATTCTGCTACCGAAGCAATTACTCTGGCAAAGGAGGCCAAAGTCAAATCAATAAGGGTAAAGGCAGAACTCCACGAATACATCAAAAACAGCATAAAGTCACTAAGAATAAGCCTCCGCTATATAGAATCCGTTAAAGAGATACTCCCTCTTAACCATTCGGTTAGGAAGAGGGTAACTCCTGTCTTGTTAAAACTGGATGAGGCAGAATCTGCCTATAAGAGAGATGATCTTGTAACTGCGAGAAATATAATTGACTCTATTAACCAAAGCATAGAAAAACTTAAAGACAATACGGCAGATATACTGGATAATTACTTTAAAAATTATCCTGAATGGATAAGACTAAATGAAGAGATGAAACAGTGGTCCAAAACACACTCATCTGTCAGCCTGGTTGTAGATAAATTCTCCCGAAAATGCATTGTCTATAAGTCCGGGAAAAAAAATAGAGAGTTTGACGTAGAACTTGGCATCAACTGGCTGGGAGATAAGGTTCAAAAGGGAGACAGGGCTACTCCTGAAGGGAAATACACAATTACTGTTAAAAAAAGCGGTAGAAACACAATCTATTATAAAGCTTTATTGATTAACTTTCCTAATGCAGAGGACAGAAGACGTTTTAACCATCAAAAATCTGCCGGCAATATCTCAAGAAACGCACTGATAGGTGGCTCAATTGAGATTCATGGAGGGGGAGGAAAGGGAATAGACTGGACTGACGGTTGTGTAGCACTTACCAACAGAGATATGGATAACCTCTACGCACTTTGTTCTGTGGGAACACCTGTAGCAATTGTAGGTTCACTGACACCTCTTGACAAATTACTTAATAGTCCCCAAGAGATAAAATGATTGTTTACTATGAAAGATAATCACTCTAAAACGGCCTTTATACTGGTAACTGTGTTTACAGCAGTTGCCAGTATACTTTTTTCGTTCCGTAAATCCGAGAATATGAAAGAGCTCTCTTACATCTTTTACAGCTATCCTCCGGTTCCGGGACACTATGTTTCTAAAGACTCACTGGAGTTGGAAAAACTGCTGAAAAATACAGAAAGAAGAATCACAGCATCTTTGAGACGGTTAGAAAATCTGCTTCCGTACGGCCCATATTTGATAATTAACACTACTCAGAACAAGTTTGTTCTAAGAAATCGCAAAGGGGTTATAAGAGAGGGCATATGTTCTACCGGGAGTTATGTTCTTCTTGATGCCGGCGACGGAAAACAATGGATGTTCAAAACGCCCAAGGGTATGTTTCCTATCTTGGGTAAAATCGTAGATCCTATATGGAATAAACCGGACTGGGCATTTGTAGAGGAGAGCCTTCCGATTCCTCCTCGAAACCACCCTGACAGACTGGAATATGGCACTTTGGGTGACTATGCACTCACTCTCGGAGATGGATATCTGATTCATGGAACTCTTTATCAGCGATTTTTAGGGTTGCCGGTAACTCATGGTTGTGTGAGGCTGGGTGACCAGGATCTTGAGGTGGTCTTTAAAAATCTTAATGTAGGTTCAAGGGTTTACATTTTTTAATCTGCAGACAAAATGAAGAATAATCTGACAATGCTGTTTAGCAAAATAAAAGGGTCATTTACCACTAAGGGTGTTGTAATATTTGTCTCAGTACAGCTTATGGCCATAATTGCCGCATTTATTCTCTTTGGAATTATTCCTGTAGGCAACGAAGTGAGTAAAATAACCAAACAGTTTAATCCTGAAGGCGTTAGCGAGAACAAGCTGCCTCAGGAAAAAGTAGCTTTGCTTGAGCGGGTAAGGGATAGAGAACATTATGAGTCTGTTTTGAAATCTGCCCTTTTACTATCCAAAACTGACTCTATATCCCTATTGATTGATCTTAAAGATAGCCTTGCAATTCTATCACTTAAAGGGGTCTCCCTTTTCCAGTCGAAAATTTCTGAGATTGAATTTAATCAAGGACTTAAAAAATTACCAGTATACCTAAGAGACAGCCTCTATTCAGGCCCTTTCCCTGTTAAAAAAGAGCTTGCAAGTATTGAAAAATTTCCTGTAGTGATTAAAAAAGCACCAAAAGATACAACAGAGGCAAGTGCCGACGATGCTGCGCCAATATTGCCAATACAAAATGATGTCTTTGTACTGTTTTTACTTGATAACAATCTGGTGATTGAAATAAATCAACAGGAACATGATCTTGCGGGTTCAAAAAGAGCCTACAGAAATTTTAAAGCTAACTATTCAAGGTTTTTCAGAGATCATAATTTTGCCCTTATCAAGGACAAAAATGCCCCATCATATTTATACCGTCTGAAAATTTTCATCCCCAGGGAGGAGGCCCGATCTATTTACAGAGCCCTTCCAATCAAACCTTATGTGTTGGTGAGGTATTAATTTTTTCATCATTATTTAAAAAGTTTTGCATATATTTGAAAGGGCATATTGCCTTAATTCCAAAACTTTATGAATCAATTTAAAATATTTGTTGTTGAAGACGACACATGGTACGCCAGTTTCTTAAGTCATTATCTATCATTGAACAATGAATACTCCGTTGAAAAATACACTACCGGGAAAGACTGTCTTAACAATCTCCATAAAAAACCCTCAATCATAACTCTTGATTTTAGCCTTCCCGATATGACGGGTAAAGAGCTACTCATTAAGATAAAACAGATACACCCCGAAATTCCTGTAATAATAATTTCCGGACAAGATGACATTACAACAGCCGTTGATTTAATAAAACAGGGGGCATGTGATTATATCGTTAAAAATGACGAGACAACAAATCGTTTGTGGAATACAATCAGACTTCAGAGAGAAAACATCTCTCTAAAAACTGAAAATGAACGGTTGAAAAAGGAGGTCAGCAAAAAATATGATTTTTCCAAAACTATAATCGGTGAGAGCAAGGAGTTAAGAAAGGTCTTTGAAGTTCTTGAGAAAGCTGCAGATACTCCGGTAAGTGTAACGATTACAGGGGAAACAGGAACGGGAAAAGAACTGATAGCCAATGCGATCCATTTTAGATCAAGCAGAAATGGTAAACCATTTGTTGCTGTTAATATAGGTGCTATCCCTAAAGAATTGGTAGAGAGCGAACTCTTTGGTTACGAAAAAGGGGCCTACACCGGAGCACACACAAGAAAAGCCGGGATATTTGAAGAGGCTTCCGGTGGTACAATTTTTCTTGATGAAATTGCAGAGATGGATCTGAATATACAAAGCAAGTTCTTAAGAGTATTACAGGAGAGAGAGGTTAAAAGAATTGGAGGAAGTAGCTTAATCAAGGTTGATGTAAGAATAATTACGGCCTCTCATAAGAATTTAGCAGAGGAGGTTCAAAAGGGGAATTTCCGCACAGACCTATATTACAGAATCATGGGAATTCCAATCAACCTTCCCCCTCTTAGAGAGAGAGGAAAAGATATAATAATTTTGGCCAAACATTTTGCTGACAGCTACTGTAAGGAGAATAATCTTAAGAAAGTCACGTTTACAGAGGATGCCATTTCCAAGTTACTAAGTTACTCGTACCCCGGAAATATAAGAGAACTGAAATCAACAATTGAACTATCTGTCGTTTTAAGTGATTCCAGTATTATTGACTCGGGACAGATAAATTTTACACCTGCCGGAAGTCATATTGCAGAACTTGATAAAAATATGACACTTGAAGAGCATATGTTTTGTATAATTAAAAGTTATCTTATTAAATACGGAAACAATCCTACAGATGTTGCCAAAAGGCTTGGAATCAGCAGAGCTACAATCTACAGGTACCTGAAGGAGATGAATTACGGAACATCGTTATCCAATTAAGCGAATTGATCTGAATAAAAAAAGAGCCGGTTTAATTAACCGGCTCTTAGCTTTTTAGGCGACAATCCAATTTAGAACCCTGCCACTGTTGCGTGTGCAACAACATATACATTTCCGCTCAATCCTGTTACATTAAATGTATACGAAGTTCCACTAAGACCTTCAGATACCATTGGATACTGACCAGGAGCTGTAGTGTAATCCCCATTTTTCATAGGAAGCAGATCTGATCCTACATATAGATGGGCCTCCTTAATTGTATATGGGAAATTTAAGTTATATGTAACTACTGCTGAGCTGCCGTTATAAACAACATTTAAAACGCCAACCAATGTGCCTTTTGAAATGTCATTTTGACCGGCACCTGCATAGATATTAAAATTGTAATTGCCTGAACTTAATGGCCCGATAGACCATCCCCAGCGAGCATTCTCATTTAGGAAATCATCAAACGTAGTTGAAAGTGTTGGTGAATACGCAAATGCAGTCTCTGTCTTCTCAATCGGTGGTTCTCCAACTACTATATCCTGCGAAAGTGTAATCCCAAAATAGGTAGCCCAACTGCCTTTTTGTACTATTTTTGGACCAAATCCCCATGCCGTCTCATTTTGATACACTGTTCCATTAAGCTTTCTTACGGAAGCGTGAGCAGCAACTAAATAGTTTACAGGCTCAGGACCGGGAACATAACCAATGGCAGTAAAAGGAATAGTAATTGAGTAAGTTGTAAGGCCTAAAAGGTTACTGCCTTTGTATGGGAATTGACCAATAACGGGGTTACCAGCCTTGTTTGCAGGCATTTCAGCCAGATTTTTCCCTACCCAAACAGCTACATCTACAAACTCCCAACCATTTATTAGGTTAAATGAGATTACCAATGCGTCTTTAATATTGTCATTGTTAGTGTCAACGTCTGTGAAAGATACCTGTCCTGCGTTAATAGTTTGACCGGCAAACATTGTAACGGAGTTTGTTGTCTGGTTTAAAATTGTAACGGCCTCCTGTTTCATAAGAAGAGACTCATTGTTGGAACTTACATCTTCAAGGAATGCATCTTTATTACACGACATTAAAGTGAGTGCAAAAATTGCTATTATTGATAGTGCTATTCTTCTGTTTTTCATATGTAGATATGTTAAAATGTTTTTAATTAAATTCACCTACATAATGACTAAATATATGCCAAATTTATATATCGCTGTTATTTAACACATTAGCATTTTCCTTTACTTAAAAGCCGTATCAAATTGAGACAATCTCTCTCAATTTGATACGGCTTTACTTGTTATAATGAGTTAATCTATAGCGCGTTCATCTCACTTTTTAATTCGTCGCATAAAACGGGAAACCACTGCTTTAAACGCTCCATACCTGTATTTATCTTGTCTTTATCTGTTCCCACTGATGCGTGAAGTGTGACAATTTCTGCAGCAATCTGCTCATTTGCGATAAGCCCAATACTTCCCTTAAGCTTATGAATAACACTTTTAAGTTTAATGAGGTCTCCTGCCTCGTAGGCAGACACTGAATCCTCAAAATAGGCCGGTATAGTATCTAAAAACTCTTCTACCATCTCCTTTACAGAAGGCATATCGCCGTCAAGCATCGTAATAAGTTTATCCAGATTACAATATTTATTGTCTTTCATCATTTTCGTAAAATTCAAATTAGTAGGACATAAAGTTATAAAAAATCAATTATATTCTCAATTCATGAATATTCAATTAATTACTTTGGTGATTATATGGCTTAAAATTTTAAATTTGTGAACCAGCTATAAAACTTCTCAAATGGAAATTGTCTTTAGCGTTTTTCCTATTATCTTTTTTTTGCTTTTTCTGTTCTTGATGGACAGCTTTAAACTTGTTTCCGTAAAGAGAGTTCTATCTTCATTTATCTGGGGAATAATCTGTGCATTTGTTGCTTACTTAATCAATAGTTTTGCAGTTGATACATTTTCGCATAGTATGCAGGTGCATTCAAAATATTTTGCTCCCCTCCTTGAAGAACTTATTAAGACAGGTTTCGTTATATATCTGGTCTCAGCTAAGAGAGTGGGCTTTACAATTGATGCTGCAATTTATGGTTTTGCAACAGGTGCCGGCTTCTCTATGATTGAAAATGCATACTACATTTACACCTTGCCTGACGCATCATCTCTTGTGTGGATTATCAGAGGATTCGGGACCTCTCTGATGCATGGTGGTTGTACAGCTATTTTTGCCGTTATATTAATTGGAGGTAAGATAAAAGAGAGAAAATCTCTTTTATCTTTTTTGATAGCACTTGCTTCTGTAACTTTATTACACTCATTTTTCAACCACTTCTATATCAGCCCTATTATTCAGACTCTCGGGATTATAATTCTTCTTCCATTGTTCTTTATAATTGTATTCCGCTATAATACCAACCAACTCGGAGAGTGGCTAGAGACTGAATTCAGCAGTGAGGTAGAGATGCTAAAGATGATTAACAGAGGAGAATTTTCGTCAACAAAAGCCGGTGAATATTTACTTTCAATAAAAGAACAGTTTTCTCAGGAGGTGATTTTTGACATGTATTGTTATTTGAAAATCTATCTGGAACTTTCAATTAAGGCTAAGAGTAACATTATGCTTAAAGAGAGTGGTATTGAAATTATTCCAGACCCTGAAGCATTAGACAAGCTATTGGAAATTAAATTATTACGAAAGAAGATTGGCAAAGTTGGTGAACTTGTTCTATCTCCTTTGGTAAGTATGAATTACAGAAATCTTTGGAAAATTAACCAAAACTTTATACCATGAAAAGAAGAACTACTATTGCAGTCATAGTCGCTGTATTTTTTGGCATTATTGCCGGATTCCTCATTGGAATCTCAGTTGAATATCCTCGGGTAAATAATGATGCAATTTCAGGAACTATCGGCAAAGTAAAAAAATACAGCAATGCCAAGGCAACTGAGGCCGAACTTAAACTTCAAAACGACCTTGCTTCAGACACCATTCTCCTGAATTCAATGAAAAACTACCTGAACTTTTACTATGCAAATGCATTGGATTTAGGTGAAAAAATTGAGATGGCAGTTAATGAATCTAAGTCTAATGAAGATTTCAGCACTAAATACAACAACAACATAGCTGCTATTCAAAGGTATGGTCAATTTCTAAACTCAAGCCGAACAGATCTGCTAATGATGCTGGTTTTATGTAATGACCCTCAGAATACAAATGCAGTATTGTTAAAGAACTTTTCCATGCAAATTAATAACATCGTTACCCGGACCAATTATTATAGAAACAGTGTGATTGATTTTATTAACATCATTGAGAACTACATCACAGAAAAACCCAAAGCATCAGTAAAGGGTCTTGAAAAGGCTCATGACCTGCTTGCTTATAATCAGGCCATAACAGCCGCCGTAACTAACGATAAAGTATTGTTAAAATATCTTGATAAAAAAAGATTTTTCGTTACTGACATGGAGTCAGGCGAAGTTGATGCAATCAAGAACAAAATAGAGATCGACAAATTACAACTTAAAAGCTTCTGGGATTCAGAAAAATTAGGGACCGGGTTTAATGATTTTGAAAAACTTGGTTTTTTAGATGTAGAAAAGATGGGGAGAATAATTGCCTATGATTCTGAAAAACTTGGAATCACATTTTTTGACTCAGAAAAACTTGGTTTTTTAGATGTAGAAAAGATGGGCAGAGTCATTGCCTTAGACTCAGAAAAACTTGGTTTTTGGTCAAACATTAGCTCGAACGAACTCGGCCGAACTTTATTATTTGATTCTGAAAAACTGGGTGGTTTTTTTGACTCTGAGAAACTAGGGGCCGGATTTACCGATTCTGAAAAAATGGGAGCATTTAACTAAAGATGAAAAGGCCTCTTTCTATCCTATCCCTTTTTTTTCTTTTAATATTCCCCTCCCGGATTAATTCTCAGGAGATAAACAAAGTAAAATCTGGAAATCTTGAGCTTATCTATTTTGGTAAGCGCTATAGCTTTCTTGTGCCTCATGTAGTTTCTACTTATCACAATGCATCAAGGTTCCATTCAAAATTCTGGAATTACAAAGACAGTACCACCTATTTGATGCTCAATGATTTTGAAGACATGGGGCACGGCGGCGCTATTGTTATGCCCTTAAATCAGATACACCTTGGCATATCTCCATACAGTTTTGCATTTAGTATAATCCCTTCTAATGAGAGGTTTCAATGGCTATTTAACCATGAATATACACATCTCGTAATGGCAGACAAGCCAGATAATAGAGATCTTTTTTTTAGGAAAATTCTGCTGGGTAAAGTAAGACGTACAGAAGAGTATCCGCTTTCGGCACTTTGGAGCTATTTTACAACTCCAAGGTGGTTCTCGCCCAGATGGTATCACGAGGGTATAGCCTGTTTTCTGGAGACGTGGATGTCCGGAGGAATGGGAAGGGCAATGGGATATTATGATGAGATGTATTTTCGTTCAATTGTCAACGAAGGCAAAGAGATATACTCACTCATAGGGCTGGATACCGAGGGGACCACAATTGATTTCCAGGTAGGTGCAAACTCTTATCTTTATGGGACAAGATTTATAACATATCTTGCCTATAAGTACGGGATAGATAATCTAAAATTGTTTTACAACAGATCAGAGGGGAGCAAAGCATTCTATGCAAATCAGTTTAAATCGGTTTATAAAAGAAGTACAGAGGAAATCTGGGACGAATGGATTGAGTGGGAGACTGCGTTTCAAAAAAAGAACATTGAATCTGTAAAAGAGTATCCGGTAACGACATTCATCCCTATTACCGGGAACCCTTTGGGTAGTGTTTCAAAACTTGAATATAACCCGGTTACAGATAAAATTTATGCATCCATTAATCATCCCGGAATTATATCTCAAATAGCCGAAATTGACAGAAAAACAGGTAAAACCAAAAAACTTGCAACTCTTGATTCTCCGCAATTATACTACTCCACCCATATTGCATACAATCCCAACAAAGAGAAAATCTACTTTTCTGAACACAACAGTAAATATCGCTCCCTTGCTGAGGTTGATATAAAAACCGGAAAGAAAAGGATTGTCAATAAGATGACACGAACAGGGGATATTGTTGTAAACAAAATTGACAACAGCATCTGGGGGGTTATGCATGATAACGGTTATTCTGCTCTGGTAAAGATTCCGGAGCCGTTTGACAAGGTAATTCCTATGTTTACGGCTCCTTTTGGAAGAGCCATTTTTGATATTGACATTTCACACAACGGAGAATTATTAAGTGCAACAATGTCGGGTGTTAAGGGAGAACAGTCGGTCATTCTTTTTAATATTGATGATCTGGAGATTGGTAAATCAAACTACAAAACATTAATTGAGCAGGAAGATGTAACTCTCACGCAATTCAGATTTTCCTCTGATGACCGGTATTTGACGGGGACCTCCTATTTTACGGGAATTTCAAATATTTGGAGAATCAACCTTGACAATAATGATTTTGAAATGCTCTCAAATGATGAAACAGGATTATTTATGCCGGTTGAAATTTCTTCCGACTCGCTTATAGTTTTGAAATTTTTCCGAGATGGTATGAAGCCCGGAATTATTCCTGCCAAAGTAATCGGAGATGCAAATGCAATAGAATTTCTTGGGAATATGGTACATCAGAACCATCCTGAAGTAGAGGAGTGGTCGCTACCCCCTGCCGCTACGATAGAAGCCCTTCCTCAGACTGGCCGATCGGACAAATATTCACCTGTTAAAGAGATGAAATTAGTAAATGGGTATCCTGATATTGCCGGCTTTAAGGAGACAATAGCTGCAGGATATCGAATGAACTGGAGAGACCCTTTAGGTGTAAGCAATATCGATCTCTTTATGGCTCTCTCTCCATGGAGTAATTATGAAAGTAATCAGAAAATCCATTTATCGGCACAATGGCAATTATGGAACTGGATATTTACAGGAAATTATAATAAAACACACTTTTATGACCTGTTTGGACCTACAAAAAGGAGTAGAGCAGGTTACTCCTTTGGTGTAGAGTATAAACGAACAAAATCACTTTATGCTCCGTTTAAATCATTCTACAATTTTGGGATATTTACATATGGAGATCTGGAGGTTCTTCCGGATTATCAGAATATTACAACACCAATTAAGAACCTTCACATGGCAACAGCAACCTATGGTCTTTCAAAACTGAGAAAAACACTGGGAGCTGTAACCGACGAACAGGGATATTCATGGAATATTAACGGAACCACTCTACTTGCCAAGAGTGCCTTCTATCCTACTTTCGTCTCTGATCAAGAGGTTGGATTTATTATTCCGGGTGTAAGGAACAGTAGTATTTGGGTAAGAAACAGCCTTGGAGTCTCTGTAGGAGCAAGAGAATCCGGCCTCTCTCATTTCTATTTTGGCGGGTTCAGAAATAACTATGTTGACTGGCAGCCATCCGAGCAGTACAGAAGTACTCTTGCATTTCCCGGCGCAGAAATTGACGAGCTAAGTGGGTACAACTATCTAAAGACTATGGCAGAGATTAATCTCCCTCCACTAAGGCTTAAGAACGTTGGAACAACCTGGCTCTATCCCACTTTTGTAAAGGGCTCACTATTTGGAACTCATCTCTTGACAGATTTTGATAAATCAATACTTACACATAATTACTTTAATGCAGGAGTTCAGATAGATTTTCAGGTAGTATTATTCTCATATATTAAGACCACATGGTCTGTCGGATACGCAAGAAAATTTGAACAATATAAAAGATTTAATGAGCAATTCATGCTATCTTTAAAATTATTAGGAGATTAACCTGAATAGAATCTATGAAGAAGAGAATATTAATTGTATTTATTTCATTTTCTACTCTTTCCCTTTTTGCAGGTAAAGATAACAGGATTGTTTTTTGCCCTCACTGGATTCCACAGGCTCAATTTGCAGGCTTTTATGCGGCACTTGACAAAGGATTTTACAGGGATGCAGGATTAGATGTGGAAATAATACACCCCTCTGCCAATGTAGCATCTTTTAAATATCTGGAAAGCAAAAAAGCGGATATTGTCTCTTCGTTCTTAATGGATGCAATAAAGGTTCGGGCCGGGGGTCTTCCCGTAGTAAATATCTTACAGCTTTCACAACACTCTGCACTAATGTTTGTAGCCAGAAAAAAGGATGGAATTACCGAGCTTGCCCATCTTGAAGGCAAGAAGATTGGAATCTGGAACAGTGGGTTTGATGATATTCCTATAGCGCTTATGAAAGAGAAGGGATATAGTTTTGAACTCGTAAGAATTTTAAGCACTATAAATCTGTTCATGACAAAAGGGATTGATGTGTTGGCGGTTATGTATTATAATGAGTATGACCAAATTATTAACAGCGGTATAAATTATGAGGAACTTAGCACATTCTTTATGTCAGATTATGGATATGATATTCCGGAGGATGGTCTTTATTGCATGAAACAAGATCTTGAGGAGAGAGAAGAGTACTTCCTTAGATTTACGCAGGCCACCTTAAAAGGATGGGATTATGTCCGGGAAAATAAAGATTATGCAATAGACCTGGTAGTCGAATATATGAATAGAGCAAATCTTCCAAGTAATAAGACCCACCAGAGATGGATGCTTGACAAAGTTCTTGAACTTTTAAAGCCCGGAGACAAGTCAGTCCAGACAGGGAAACTATTACCCGAAGATTTCTATAAGGCAATAGATATAATCATGACCGGCAACAGTGGAGCATTTATTAATGAAAATTTTTCCTTTGAAGAGTTTCACAAGCCATTGGTAAGTCAATTTAAATAATCCCTGAAAATGAAAAAAGGCTCACTGTCATATAAAATAATAAGCAGAATATTGCTTTTCTGTATTGCGCTGGGTTTTTCAATTTTTTCGCTCTACTACTTTTTTACAAGAGATTCTATTAAAAAATCCACCCGATCAAATGCAGAATTAACTGCACATAACAGCGTTAGTAAAATAGAAGAGATTATAAAGCAGGCCGAGCAACTGCCTCAAAATCTTGCCTGGATGTTAGAGAGCAACTCTATTGATTTGAATACTCTTGATAGCTTTCTTATCAAACTGGTTGAGAACAATCCTTCAATTTACGCAAGCGCAATCGCCTATGAACCATTCACATTTGACGGCACAAAAAAATACTATTCACCCTATGCATACAAAAGCGGAGGTTCAGTAAAATCCATATATCTTGGATCCGAAGACTATAACTATTTTCTTATGGACTGGTATCAGATTCCCTCGATGCTAAAGGAGCCTTACTGGTCCGAGCCATATTATGACGATGGTGGTGGAGATGCACTTCTATCAACATTTTCAGTCCCATTTTACATTGTTAAAAATAGAGATAGAATATTTGGGGGAATAATTACAGTTGATATTTCGCTTGAATGGCTCACAGACATTGTCAATTCAGTTAATATTTTAGAGACAGGATACGCTTTTCTGATTTCAAGAAACGGAGTTTTCGTTACTCACCCTAACCATTCATTCATTATGAATGAATCAATTTTCACGATAGCCAAGGAGAAACAATTACCCCAATTAAGAGAAATCGGAAGAGATATGATCGCAGGTAAAAGCGATCTTATTAAAACCGTTTTAGATGATTATGAACAGGTTTGGGTTTATCACACGCAGCTCCCATCAACAAAGTGGGCACTTGGTGTGGTATACCCACACAAAGAGATGTACTCCTCGCTATATAGATTAAATCTGTTGATTCTATTACTTGGAGCAGCAGGTCTGACAATTCTGATAAGTTTTACAATTAGGATAATAAACAGACAGGTTGATCCTCTTACAAAATTCGCTAAATCGGCCAGGCTGATAGCAGAAGGAAATTTTGAAACAGAACTGCCTTCCTTACTAACCAGTCTGGAGATTAAAGAGCTTCACGACTCATTTGAATATCTCAAAAAAGAGTTAACACGGTATATAGCAGATCTTCAAGAGACTACTTCAGCAAAAGAGAAGATAGAGAGTGAACTTCGCATTGCCAAGGAGATTCAGATGGGAATGATTCCAAACATCTTTCCACCATTCCCGGACCTTAAAGAATTTGATCTTTATGCGTCACTTGAATCTGCAAAGGAGGTGGGTGGTGATCTTTATGATTTTTTTATGCTTGACAAACAGCACCTGTGTTTTGCAATAGGAGATGTCTCGGGCAAAGGTGTTCCGGCCTCATTATTTATGGCTGTAACAAGAACCCTATTAAGATCTGTAGCAAACATGCAAATAGAGGCCAATGAGATAATCTCATCAATAAACAGAACGCTTTCGATCAGTAATGATTCCAGTATGTTTGTAACCTTCTTTATAGGGATTTTAAATATTAACAATGGTCGTCTCAAGTATTGCAATGCCGGACACAACCCTCCTGTAATCATTAAATCTTCTGATCAGATAAACTTCTTTGGAGCAGCCAAAGCCATTCCATTGGGACTTTTTGAAGATATTATCTACAAGCAGGAAGAGATTATTTTAAATCCCGGAGATCAGATATTTCTGTATACAGATGGTCTAACAGAAGCTGAGAACAGTAATCAGGAGTTGTTCGGAGAGAAGGCATTACTTGAAATTCTGAGAAACGGCAGAAACTGTGACCCTAAAACTCTCATAAAAAAGGTACTTGAAGGGGTATCAACTCATGTAGATGGACATACTCAATCAGACGACCTTACAACAATGTGCATTATTTATTACGGGAAAGGCAATCATGGAAATAGAGATTAAATTGGAAAACAGAGTTGCCGAATTGGAAAGGCTGGCCTCTATCTTAAATGATATTGGTAGAGAATGGGCACTCACTCCATTATTTGTCAATCAGCTAAATCTTGTTTTGGAAGAGGCTGTGACAAATATTATGTTTTATTCCTACAGCGATAGCTCATTACATTGTATCACTATAAACATAATAAATCACAACGACACAATAGAAATTTGTATCTGTGATGATGGAAAACCATATAATCCAACAAAAAAAATTGATCCTGATATTACTCTAGATGCCGAAAAAAGAGAGGTAGGCGGATTGGGAATCTTTATAATAAAAAAAATTATGGATAGGGTTACCTATACATATGAAAACAATCAAAACAAACTTACTTTAATTAAGAGAAAATAAATAAAATAAGTACTGTATACATGAATATATTATCTGATAGAAACGGAAGCGAAATAAACATTATAATTGAAGGTAGAATAGACACTACAAATTTCAATGAATTTGAGGCTCTTATAGAAGATTTATTAAAAGATAAAACTTCAAAGATCACACTGGACTGTAGTAAACTGAATTATATTAGTAGCTCAGGACTGAGAATTTTTCTAATAATGCAGAAAAAGATGATGTCTACTAAAGGTGTGCTAATTCTTAAAAATATGCAACCCTCTATAAAAGAGGTGTTTGACATATCCGGATTTAGTACAATTTTTAATATCGAATAGTGAAAAATTACTGCTCAGAGAGAGCAGCCCCTATTGCAGTAGCGAATTCAGCGTCTGGAGGAAATTCGAAACCTATATTGTATAGCTGCGAAATCTCTTCAAGTATTTTTCTGCCAATTATATTTTTGCTGCCGTTGCCGGTTATTAAAACGGAATCGTTGTTTCTGCTTCTAGCCGCAAATACAGAAATGACACCAATAACCTGATATACAAGATTTATTATACCAAGGGCTATATCCTCCTTGTTGGCTGTTTCAAGCATCTTCCCAAAATTGGATGCTGTAGATTTATTGTTAAGAAAACTGATTCCGGAATCGGATATATCTTCTATTAAAAGATCTACTTTGCTCAGATCTCCCAAATCTGCCAGTCTGAGTATATTTTCGAATGTTGTGGAGTGAATAAGCTCTTTTGAAAGGCCTATAATGGTGCCTCCACCAATTCCTGTCCCTCCCAGGTGGGTTATCTTATCTTTGGTTGCCTCAATTATTGATGTACCTGTGCCAATGTTGGATATAATTACATTCTCTTTCTTTGAGAGGAACATACCTCCCAGGCCGATTGCGGTAATCTCATCGATTTTATGAGTCTCTATCCCAAAAATTTCGTTGTTTATGTTAACTGCCCCGGCCCCTGTAATTATTATTTTCTTAACAGAAGATATATTCAGGTTACTCTCGATAATCAATTTTCCCAATGCCCCGGTTGCAGAGGTAACAGCATCAAAAGCCTTTGTTTTGACTGTTTTAATAATCTTCCCGTTTTGAACCGCCACAGCTTTGGTTGTGGTACTTCCAATATCAATCCCTATTATCATTCTGTCTGTATTAAAGGTTGGCAAATATAATTAATCTTTGGGATTAGATTTAATATGCACATCTCTCTGAGGAAACGGAATTTCAATACCATGTTCTTTAAATGCCTTAAATACTGCATAGTACAATTCGCTTTTAAGAGTACTCGGCTTATCTGAATATTCAGAAGTCCATACCAGCATATTAAAATTAAGGCTGCTATCCCCAAATTCATCAAATCTAACATAAGGAGGTGGCTCCTGGAGCACACCTGGATTTGCCTTTGCAACAGACAATAAAATTTTTCTTACTCTCTCCGGGTCCTCTTTGTATGAGACTCCTAAGGGAAAGTGAATTCTTACATTTTTATTGTTGTGACTCCAGTTCACAACCTGTTTGTTAATAAGGTCTGAATTTGGAACAATAACGGCAATATTGTCATTTGTAAGAATAGTAGTAGCTCTTGCAGAGATATTTACGATATTTCCAGTAAGACCATCAACCTCTACCCTGTCACCAACTTTTACAGGCCTCTCAAAAAGTATTATAATACCGCTGATAAAGTTATTGGTAACATGCTGCAGGCCAAATCCTATACCAACACCCAATGCCCCTACCAGTATCCCCAATGCACTCAGATCAATTCCACTCGTCTGGAAGATTATTATCACCCCGATAATTAATAACAGATATCTGACAATAGTTGCAATTGATTGCCCCACTCCCACATCAATACTATACCTTGGAAATACCTTATAAGCAAGTACCCTCCTAATCTTTCCCGATAGATAGAAAAGCAGAAAAAAGGAGAAAATGAGCATTATGATTGTTTTAATCATAAATGCATTATCGCCTAGTTTAAAAAGTTCAATGCTCCATGTTGTCCTTAACCATTCAAGCACCTTTTCGTAACTGTTCATCGTATTAATATTTAATCCCCATCAGATATGTTGGGAGATAAAGTTAGTAAAAATACCCGCAAAAGATGGTATTACCTTCTGGAAACTTTGTACAAATCGGTCCGTCTGTCCTTCAGATTTCTTACGCTACCAAAGTTGTGTAACTCGGTGAGTAAATCCAGATCTACGTCTGCTATCAGAATCATCTCTGTATTTGGAGTTGCCTCAGATTTAATGCCATTAACAGGAAACGGGAAATCACAAGGTGTAAAGACCATCGACTGAGAGTATTGAATGTCCATATTCTGAACTTTTGGCAGGTTGCCAACGCTTCCTGTAATTGCCACAAAACACTCATTCTCAATAGCTCTTGATTGAGCACAATATCTGACACGAGCAAACGCATTTTGAGTATCTGTAAGGAATGGGACAAAGAGAATGTCCATTCCATCGTCAGCAAGTAATCTGCTCAATTCGGGGAACTCAACATCATAGCAGATCAATATCCCGATTTTTCCGCAATCTGTATCAAACACCTTAATCTCGTTTCCACCTTTCAATCCCCAAACTCTATCTTCGTCAGGTGTTACATGAATTTTTTCGTATCGCTCTACAGAACCATCCCTTTTACACAAATATCCTGTATTGTGAAGATTTCCGTCAATGATTTCCGGCATACTGCCGGTTATAATATTAATATTATAAGAAACTGAGAGTTTTGAAAATTCTGCAACAATGGTTTTTGTGTAATCCGCTAGTTTACGTATAGCCTCAGGCTCGCTTAGCTTATTATATTTTGCCATTAAGGGAGCGTTGAAAAATTCAGGAAAAAGGGCAAAATCGCTTTTATATCCACTGAGGGCGTCAATAAAAAATTCTGCCTGCTCCATTAACTCCTCTGTATTATTGTAAGGACGCATCTGCCACTGGACCAAACCCAGTCGAACAACCTTTTTGTTAATCTGCGTTTTAATGGATTTCATCTCATAATAGATGTTATCCCAACGCAGAAGAACTGCAAACTCTTTAGATAATTCGTCCCCTTCAAGATATGCCTTAAGAATTCTCACAGGATAAAAATCGTTGGAGAGTTGAAAATTAAGAACCGGATCGTCAATCTCCTTTGATTTTATCTTTTCAATATATTGTTTTGGTGTTAAAGAGTCGGCATACTTATGATAGTTGGGAATTCTGCCCCCAAATACGATGCCTTTGAGATTCATCTTCTCACACAACTCTTTTCTAAAATCGTACATCCGTCTGCCAAGACGCATACCTCTGAATTCTGGCTTTATAAATATATCAACCCCATAAAGCATATCGCCTTTTTTGCTGTGAGTGTCAAAGGTGTAATTACCTGTTATCTCTCTGTATGTGTGCGGAAATTCTACCTTCTGCTGATCTACAATTATAGAAAGCGCGCACCCGGCAATTTGTCCGTTAACTTTTACAACGATCTGCCCCTTGGGGAAAATCTCCAGCAGCTTGCTGATATGATGCTCTTTCCAGTACGATGCAGGCATATGCTGATATGATTCAATCATTGCCTGTTTCAACTCCTGATAGTCGTCGATTGTAAGATATAGTATCTCTATATTAATGTTTTGCTGTTCCATACTGAAGATATTGAATTATGATGTTAGATTGATATTAAATTATGATGTTAGATATCATAAAGAAACAAATTTAGTCATAATAATTCATAAGCCCATTATACCTCCTGGCTCTTTTTTACACTATTACACACTCAAAGCCTACCATGTATTTGTTATTGTATATATAAAAGGCCATAACAACACGGCCATATTTACACTCATATTGGGTAAATTCAAATTTATTGTTATATTAGCCGCCGATTAAAAAAAGAAATAACTAAAATTAACCGCTATGTTATTACACCAGCAATTTGTACGGAATGCAAAAAAGTATGCCGATAAGTTAGCAATCATTGACAAAACAACAGATAAAAGAGTAACATACTCAAGAGCACTAATAGGCGCTCTTATTCTGAGTAAAAAATTTAAGAAATATGATGAGGGTTTTATTGGAATCATGATACCAACCTCAGCCGGTTGTGCTCTTGCTACAGTAGGAGCTCTTATGTGCGGGAGAATTCCTGTTATGATTAATTACTCAACAGGTGCAGAGACAAACGCAAAATATGCTCAGAGCAAATGTGGGTTTAAAACAATTATTACTTCAAAAGCCCTCCTGGAAAAGATTAAATGTCCGGCAATTGATGGGATGGTTATGATAGAAGATATTATGGCCGGAGTCACTTCAGGCGATAAAATCGGAGCTGCTCTGCAAAGCAAACTTCCTGCCGGAATCTTGTTAAATACCATTCACAAGGGTGATGAAAATGATACAGCTGCAATTCTCTTTACAAGCGGTAGTGAAAAGGATCCAAAAGCTGTTCAGCTTACACACAAAAACATTGCTTCAAATATCTCAAACTTTGGAAGCTATGTAAATGTAAGTGAAAATGATGTTTTACTTGCAAATCTGGTTTTTTTCCATGTCTTCGGACTAACCGTAAATCTTTGGGTATCTTTGTATTATGGAATGACAATGGTTTCATATGCAAACCCACTTGATTTTCAAACCGTATGCACAATAGCAAGAGATGAAAAACCAACAATTATGGTTGGAACACCAAGCTTCTTCTGGGGTTATTTGCATAAATCTGAACCGGGTGATTTCAAGTCATTGAGAATTATGGTATCGGGTGCGGACAAATGTCCTGATGCTCTTAGAGAGGGCTTTATGCAGAAACATGGTGTAACACTTCTTGAGGGTTACGGTGCTACTGAAACCGCCCCTGTGATCTCAGTAAACTCATTTGAATACAACAGGCCTGGCAGTACAGGCAGAGTTATACCGGGAGTTGAAGTGCGTGTTGAAAACTTTGAAACCGGGCAAGAGTGTAAACTCGGCGAGGTTGGGAAAATTCTGGTAAAAGGAGACTCTGTTATGAAAGGTTATTTTAACGACCCCGAATTAACAGCCGAAGCTCTGCAAGGTGGTTGGTACAATACAGGAGATATGGGCTATTTTGATGCAGATAAATACCTTTGGCATGCAGGTCGCTTTAAGCGTTTTGTAAAAATTGGCGGTGAGATGGTCTCTCTGGTGAAGGTTGAAAACACATTAGAAAAGCATCTTCCTATGGGAGTTTCATGTTGCGTTGTAGATGTGTCTGATGAAATCAGAGGATCTTCGATAATTGCAACCGTAACAATTGAGGTAAACAAATCAGAGATGCTTAAAAAGATGGGCGATGACCTTCCAAATATTGCTCTCCCGAAACAGTTTCTGGTAATAAAGGAACTCCCAATGATGAGTTCAGGGAAAATTGACTTTAGAACTGTTACCAAAATTGTTCAAGATATGCTGAACGAACCGGCAATTTCTGAAATTTAAAAAAACTGTCTGTTTTTTTAAACACTTAAAAGAGGGTGACAAAAAAGTTCACCCTCTTTTTGTATTAATAATATGTAAGTGATGCATTTTTTGCTGTTTTTTTGGTTTCAAATCGTATAATTTTACAATTTTCACATAAAAATTACAATAATGTAATTCTGAATATCAATTCTTTTTGAAAAGCACAGCCCAATTAACTTATAAAACATTTGCAGTGTAAAAAAAAATTGCTTACATTGTGTTAAGGTTTTAACGTTTGATATGACAGATAATTTCAATTTCTGTAGCAAATAATCAGAAGACAATCAAAGTCACAATATAATTTAGCCCCCCCTGACCCCCAATTACGTTTCGTTACTTTTCATTTAGGCAGAATAGCGGAGAGTGGAATCTTTAGCAGTTTAAACATAAACTGTACTGGTAATGCTTAGCATTGCTTCGTGCTTGTTTGTATCCTGTTCCGTAACTACACAAAAATTAAACATACACTTTAACTAATTTTTCTGTTTTACTTAACTAAATTAAAAAACTATGAAGAAACGAACATTTCTGCTACTGTGCACGCTGCTGCTTATGGTAAGTTTTGCGTTTGCACAGGTTAGGGTTACCGGAGTGGTAACCGATGCTTCTGACGGATCTCCCATACCGTTTGTAAGCATTCTCATCAAGGGAACCTCCACCGGAGTAAGCGCCGACGAAAAGGGAGCATATGTATTTGCCAATGTGCCTGCAAATGCTACCCTGGTTTTCTCTTCTGTCGGCTATCAAACCCTGGAGATTGCTGTTGACGGCAGACGCGAAATTAACGCTGTTCTGACAACTGCAGCTGTAGGGCTTGACGAAATTATGGTTGTTGCCTATGGATCCGTAAAAAAGGGATCTTACTCGGGTTCAGCAACTCAGATCAACCAAAACTCCTTTAAAGATGTGCCTGTTGTATCATTTGAGCAGGCAATTGTAGGGGCAGTTCCCGGAGTACAAATTTCACAAAGATCGGGACAGCCCGGTTCGCTTCCTGAGATCAGAATCCGCGGATTCGGCTCTTTCAATGCAGGTAACGAGCCATTATACGTTATTGACGGAGTACCTGCAACAAGCGGTGACTATGGTTCCGGAAACATGTTTACCAGTTCGATGAACTTTCTAAACCCCGGAGACATTCAGTCAATAACCGTTCTGAAAGATGCAGCGGCCTCTTCACTTTACGGATCAAGAGCTTCAAACGGTGTAATTCTTATTACTACCAAGAAGGGAAGAGCAGGTAAGGTTGTTTCAACATTTAAGGGAAATGTTGCCCTTTCTTACTTTGCTTTTGATAACTATCCTATGGTTAGTGAAGCCGAAGGTGAGACTCTTACAAGAGAGGCCTGGACCAACTACGGAACCGACAACCCTGTTTTCTGGCAGTCTTACGGTTCTCTAAGCAACTATGTTGACGCGATGGTTGAGAGGTACTACCCGTCAAGAAAGACAGACCTTATATATCAGGACTGGGAAAAAGCTCTCTTCAGGACCGGTGTTACTCAAAATTATGAGTACAGTATATCGGGAGGTAATGACAAATCTAAAGTATATGCATCAGTTGCCTATGCCGACGAAAATGGTGTTAACCGTATCCAATATCTGAACAGACTTACTGCCAGCATAAATGCCGAAAGTAAAGTTTCCAAGAAAATTACAATTGGCGGTTCGTTCCAGTTTTCAAATCAGGAGCAAAGCGGTCACCAGGATGGGCAGGCAAAAGACAACCTTTTCTACCTCTGGAAAGTTCACCTTACTCCTCGCTGGCCATTTAAATATGCATCAGACGGTTCTTACTGGATGCAGTATTATGACGGAGGAACCAGGGTAAATCCCGTTCCTCAGTGGCACCTTCAAATTAACGATGCAACTCAGATGAGGGCACTGTTAAAGGGTTGGGCAGAGGTTCAGCTGACAGATGGCATTAAGATTAAAACAGTATTGGGTGGTGATTACCTTAAAGCTCATGACAGATTTGCATGGCTATACGGGCACATCAACTTTACTGCATATGGTAACGGATATGCATCAGATCGTGTAAGGAATGTAAACAGAATTGTAAGTTCAACAACCGCTAACTATAATAAATCAATTGATAAACATAATGTTGGAGTTATGGTTGGTTGGGAAGCCGAAAAAGAGGACTTCCTCTATTTTCGACTTGAGAAAATTGACTTTGCAAACTTTGGTGCCACAGAATCAGCACTTGCCAACACTTTCCGTGCAGGTTTTACATACCGAAGTGCATCAAATCTTCTTTCAGCCATCAGTAACCTCAATTACGATTACGACTCAAGATACTACCTTTCCGGTTCATTTAGAAGAGATGGCTCTTCAAGGCTTGGCAAAGATAGCAGATGGGGTGATTTCTGGTCGGTTTCAGGCTCATGGAGGTTGAGTAATGAATCCTTCATGAGAGATTTCAAATGGTTGAACGACCTTAGAATAAGAGGTTCTTACGGAACAAGCGGAACATTGCCTTCAAACTATTATGGTTATATGGCAGTATTCAGTTATGGCGTTTATGGAAATGAGGGAGCAGGTTACCCGTCCAATCTGGCCAATGCCGATCTTACATGGGAAAAGAACCGTAACTGGAATATTGGTATAGATGCAAGATTATTTGACAAGGTNNGTTCCTTCAACAACAGGGTTCTCTTCGGCTCTTACCAACATTGGCTCAATGCTTAACAAAGGTCTTGAGCTATCGGTGAATTACGATATCATCAAGAAGAATGACATGAGTCTCTCTGTTGGATTAAACTGGGCTAATCTGCATAATGAGATCCTCTCTCTTGCAAATGAAGGAGAACAAATTGTAACCAGACCTCACATCTGGAAAGCGGGTTACTCATATGTTCAGTATTACACACGTGAATACTACGGTGCAGACCCTCAGACAGGAGCAGCTATGTATTATTCAAATGCAACTAAACCTGACGGAACAAGAGACAGAACCCTTGTTGGAAGAGCTCAGGCTCAATCTGTAATTCTTGATGGAATGACAGCAATACCTAAGGGATTTGGAGGTTTTAATGCTAATTTCTCATGGAAATCACTAACAGCATCAATGGCCTGGTCTTATAAATATGGCCACTATGTATTTGACAATGCAGTTGATGATATTGAGGATGATGGTTATAACTCTTATAAAAATACTGCAAAATCGCAGTTAGATCGCTGGCAAAAACCGGGTGATGTTACTCAGGTACCAAGGCGTATTGCCGGAAACACAGGTGGTGGATACTATGACTCCAGCCGTGCTCTTAAAAAAGGAGACTATATGAGACTCAAAAACATGACAATCTCTTACAATATACCTGATAAGATTAAAAATTCACTTAGAATTTCGAATGCCAGAGTATATGTCGCAGGAAACAACCTCCTCACTTTCACCGGATTGAACTTTGATCCTGAAGTGCAATCAAACGGATACTACAACTTTACATTCCCTTCACTCAGGACTATAACCCTGGGTATTGAGGTATCACTATAAATAATAAACACCTATTAATATGAAAAAATATATATTGAATATTATAGTTGTATCGGGGTTAATGTTGTCTTTATCGTCATGTGAAGATTTCCTTGATACAAAACCTACCAATGTGATAGTGGCCGAGACAGCAATGCTTACCCTGTATGATGCAGGTATAGTTGCTAACGGCCTGTACGAAAACATGAAATGGTTCGACTATTACGGCACACAAATGCAGCTTTTTGGGGACCAGAGAGGTGACAATATCCAACCAAGAACAATGTCGGTTGGTTGGCCTCAAATTTACACTCTTGGTTACGAAGCCGAGGCAAACAGCTATTTCTCTACATGGTCAAGATGCTATGAAACCATTATGCGTTGCAATACACTGCTTGGTAACATTGATAACCTGCAAGTAACAAGTACTGCTGATATAGCCAAGAAAAATGACTACAAAGGGCAAGCTTACGCAGTAAGAGCATTGGTATATTTTGACCTTGCAAGGTTATATGGTTATCCATACGCTAAGGATAACGGAGCATCTTTGGGAGCAGTACTTATTACTGAAATTACATCTCCATCAAATTCAAAAAAACCAAGAAGTACTGTCGCTGAGACATATGCTCAGGCACTTGGAGACCTTGAAACAGCGCTTCCATTACTCTCAAAAGCAAAGAACACCTATCGTTTTAACTATTGGGCTGCAAAGCTTCTGCAAGCTAGAATTTACCTCTATAAAGGTGAATGGAATAACGCTTACACAGCCGCAAAAGAGGTTATTGACCAATCACCATATTCAATGGTTTCAAATGCAGGTTATGTTGATTATTGGAAACAAGAAGGTGCAAATGAGACTGTTTTGGAACTTTTTGTCTCTAATCAAGCAAGGATTGACCTTGATGGTGGTTATGCGTCTATGTGGCACAACTTATGGCATGGTGCGCCTTCATCCGGAGCTACACTAATTCCAACTGTGAGCTGGATAAACCTTGTTAAATCTGAACCTGGTGATGTTCGGGCTACTTTTGTAAGATATGACTCACAATACGAAATCTCAAAGGCGTGGCTTTCGAAATTCCCTGGTAACGGTGGAACCAATTTCAGACTTAACAATCCACGTATTCTGAGAATTACTGAGGCATACCTGATAGCAGCCGAAGGTGCAATTAAGGGAACTGCCGGAGTAACTGCAGCAAGCACATACCTAAACGCAGTAAGAAAAAGAGCCAACCCTTCTGTTTCTGATGTTGTAGCTACAGACGACCTTATCCAAATTGAGAGAAGGAAGGAGTTTATTGGTGAAGGACATCGGTTCTTTGACCAGATGCGCTTAGGAAAATCTATTACAAGAGCAGACGGTGACGGTCATAACTTTGCTGTGTCAGCCGGATGCCCTGAAACAATTACCTGGAATTACTTTAAAGTTGTTCTTCCAATTTCACACACAGAAAGACAACTTTATCCTGAACTCCAGCAAAACCCTGGTTACACACAGTAACCTTATCACGACTAGTTTTTAACCGAGAGCGGGTCCGTACCGGCCCGCTCTTTCTTTATACCACTTGTACCTCAAATGATGTCAGGTTTAAAATTGTTTGTTTAAATTCGTCCGTATTTTATTTAAGCATCATAACACAATGGAAAAGGTACTTGATTTTTTGAATCGTCTTCGTATAAATAACAACAGACCTTGGTTCGAAGAGCACAAGAGTGAATATAAAGCGGCTCTGGAAACATTTAACTCATTCACAGAAAAACTCATCTCAGGTATTGCATCATTTGACTCTTCTGTAAAAAATCTAACAATCAAAGATTGCACCTATCGTATATATCGTGATGTTAGGTTTTCGTCAGATAAATCTCCCTATAAAACTCATATGGGGGCATTTGTCTCTCCAAAAGGTAAGGGTTCAGGATATTCCGGGTACTATTTTCATATTGAAGCAAAAGGTTCAGAATATATTGGAGGCCACATCCTGAGTACAGGAATTTACAGACCTGCTCCAATTGTTATTAAGAATATCCGGGAAGAGATAATGTTAAATGGAGATGAGTTTCAAAAAGCTATTGATGTGGCTTCGGGATTTAAACTTGATACAAGTGATGCGCTAAAGAGGATTCCTGCCGGGTTTCCGGCCGACAGCCCTTATGCAGAATATTTTAAACTAAAAGATTACTTCCTGATTAAGTTTGTTGACGAGGCATTTATTATGTCTGACAATCTTCTTGAAAATGTAGTACAAGAATACAAAAAGACATTCGCATTCAACAATCTTCTGAACAAAGTGGTTGACTACGCTCACGAAGAAAATTTGTAGTGGAAGGTAACTATTTGGCAGGTTTCTCTTCCCGTGTATATACCTGACTCTCTTGTTCGGCAACTCTTATGAATGTTGTTCTCTTTGAGAGCTCTTTCAATTGAGATGCACCAACATAAGTACAGGTACTTCTAACACCCCCCAATATATCCAGGACTGTCTCCTCTACAGCTCCCCTGTAAGGCACTTCAACTGTTTTTCCTTCACTTGCCCGATACTCGGCTACCCCACCGGAATGTTTTTTCATTGCTGTTGCTGAGCTCATTCCGTAAAAGAGTTTCATCTTTTGTCCTGCTTTTTCTATTAACTCTCCTCCGCTTTCATCATGTCCGGCAAGCATTCCTCCAAGCATTACAAAGTCGGCTCCTGCACCAAATGCCTTAGCCACATCTCCGGGTGTTGAACAACCTCCGTCACTTATTATCTGTCCGCCAAGACCGTGAGCGGCGTCTGCACATTCAATTATTGCAGAGAGTTGTGGATATCCTACTCCCGTTTTAACCCTTGTTGTGCAAACTGAGCCCGGGCCAATACCAACTTTAATAATGTCTGCACCTGAAAGTAATAACTCCTCAACCATCTCACCTGTTACTACATTGCCTGCAATAATTACTTTATCGGAAAATCTCTTTCTAACCTGTTTAACAAATGCCACAAAGTGCTCGGAATACCCGTTTGCTACATCTATACAGATAAATCTCAACTTTGGGTTATCACTTAATATCGCTGTCAGCTTTTCAAAATCGTCAGTACTTGTACCTGTACTTATGGCAATATAATTTTCAATCCCATTTGGTGCTCCTGTAAGAAACGTGGCCCACTCTTCACTTGAGTAATGCTTATGAATAGCAGTAAACATTTTGTGTTTCATAAGCGCCAGAGCCATCTCAAAGGTTCCAACTGTATCCATGTTTGCAGCCATAACAGGTATACCTGTCCACTCCCCTTTACTGTGTAGTAGTCTGAATGTGCGTTCAAGTTTTACCTGCGACCTGCTTTTAAGGGTCGACCTCTTTGGGCGAAACATTACATCTTTAAAGCCCAGCTTTATATCATATTCTATTCTCATTCTGATAGTATTTTAAAATCCCAGTTCATTTTCAATAGGTGCAAGTGCCGCGATTGCCAAAGCAGCAAATTCGTCAATTGGAATACCTATCTGCTCACATTCCATAATGGCGTCTCTGTTTACAGAAGCTGCGAATAGCTTCTCTTTCATCCTTTTTACAACAGACTTTGTCTTAACACTTGATATTTTTCTGTCGGGATATACCAGGGCCACTGCAAAGATCAATCCTGTAATGGTCTCTCCGGCGGCAAGGGCATAGTGAAACCGTTTGCTTCGTTTAATGTCTGTAGCCTTTTCATTATGAAGTAAAATTGCCTCAACTGCATCATCTGGCATCTCCTCTTTTCTTAGCAACTCTGCACCCTCCGGACCATGGCGCAAAGAGTCCCCTTGGGTGAATTCAACGTCAACATCATGCATTAATCCTGCAATACCCCACAAATCAGCATCCTCCCCAAACCGTTCCGCAAGACTCCTCATCACTGCCTCTGAAGCAAGACAATGAGCTATCATTTTGGGATTTTTTATGTTCTTATTGAGAAGGTCTAGATAATATTCCCTGCTTTTCATAGAATTTAAATTTAACAAGCGAATTTAATAAAAAAGAGGGTTGGAAATTTATAAGCTCAGTTCATTAACCAAATCTCTTACAAATTTTGCCATAGGCACTCCGTCAATCACATCATGATCAAGAAGAATGGTCATATTTAAGACCTCTCTCACTTCAACCGAGTTGTTAATTACAATAGGTTTTTTTGTAACCGACCCTATCCCGAAAGATATTGGATGAATGCTTTTATGTATAAACCAGGCATTTACATTTCCACTCATTCCTAATGAAGAGACTGCTACATTTCCCATCTTTTCATAAGCAAACTTTGGATTTTCAAGAATATATCTCCATACAGCTCTTCTTAAAAAACCGGGCAGCATATAATATAATCCCTCAACCTGATTTCTCTTTTTGTTGAGCACAATAGTATCTCTGTTTGCATCCTCTTTTTTTGCACTCTCAACTTCAAGGGATATATCCTGAGCACTTTTTGTGTCTGCATTTTTAATAATTAAGGGAATAGGTACTTTAATACCATCAATCTCCTTTTCAATTATTGTAGAAATAGTTACTGAATTAAAGATGATTATCTCTCTTTTGTTTTTGAGAGAAGCTGCAGAGGCCGGATGTTTCTTAATTGCAGTAGCAATACCTTTGAGCAACCAACCAAAGAAGGTAATTTTAAGCCCTTCTGTCTTGAGTTCCTTGACTTTTTTACGACTATCGGTAATATCAACCTCCAGAATAACACTTACATAGTGTTTAAGTTTACTTACCGCACATATATCAAAAGAGGCTATCCTTGATTGCGGGAACTTGCTTACCGAGTACTTGTCACTTGAGGTCATATTCCTGAGTTATTAATTTGCTTTGTTTTTTGCTGCGGCTGCAAGCTCTATTGTATGCATAAGCAACTCAGTCCCACCAATTTTTCCATGTCCCGGAATTACAATCTGCGCATCCTTATATGTCTCATTTAACTTAGAAACTGTCTCTGCCCAATCGGAAATTACTGCGTCTGCAATATTACCTAAATTCTTTGATTCAAAAGATTTTACAAGACAGCCTCCAAATAAAATACTTCTTGATGGAATCCATACAGTAATATTATCTGGTGTATGTCCCCCTCCAAAAAAGTCACAAACTATCTTTTCTCCGTTAAAATTGAGTTCAAGTGATTTGTCAAATGTATCAGAGGGTATCGGTAAACCAAGTTCTTTACACTTTTCGGCTGTTCTTAAATTTGCAACAGATTTTACATTTAACCCTTGCAGATACTTCAACCCACCAAGACAATCATCGTGGTAGTGTCCAATCAGAAGCATTTTTACATTCGCGTTCAGGGAGTCTTTAATATAATTAACCAGTATTTCTGTTTTTCCATTATCCATGGGTGTATCAATCATAAGGGCCTCTCCGTTTTTGATAAGCACAATGCCATTTGAAGAGAATCTGCCGAAACTGCCTAAAGTGTCCCATGTAAGGTGAAGATAGACCGAGTCATGAATTTGATAAAGATGAATGTTTTCATTAACAACATAGTGTACTCTCTGCTGGGCAGAAAGAGTTGATAAAGTGGTTAAAATAATAATCAGAAGAGATAGCTGTTTGACTTTTGATACGATCATGTGAATTGAAGAATTTAAATTGATACAATGCAAAATTAAAACATTATACTGACCTGTCGGCTATTTAATCAAATAGATCGGAAAGCGTGTTTTTACAACAAAGAACATCCTCTTTGATTATTTTCATTGCTTTAGCCGGCTCTTCAAACAGCGGGCTGTGCGCAGAGCTATTAAATGTATAAAAACCCTTCATCGGGGCGATGAGTTTTTTATAATACTCTTTGCTTAAAGAGGTATTTACAGTTAGATCATGAATGCCTGAAAAGAAATATACAGGGACTTCTAACTCACTTACCTTTGATGCAAAGTCGGTCTCGATTGTCTCTTTATGAATGTTTGTTTTTGGTAAAAAAGTAATCTTTGATTTCCAGATATTGAATTTCTCTTTGAATGAATAGGCATTGCACATCCAAACCGGAATAAAAACACCGGTAAAAATCGATTTCATGTTAAGCATTGTGCCTATTCCCATCTTATGCATATAGTTATCTCTGGCAGGTGATTTGAAAAATGTCAAAATATTATTTCCCTGTGTAACAGATGAGAATTTTCGAAGCGCATTTTGTGCTCTTTTATCGTCTGACTCTATAGCTTTGGAAACCATGTATTCGTATGCAATCTTCTCCGATTCAGCTTGATTAGTAATCTGAGCCATGGCTATATATGCATGGTAAAGCTGGGGGTTTTCAGAAACTGCTTTAAGAGCAATTGGAGTCCCTCCGGAGTGAGCAAAAATGTAAATTTTCTCTTTGCCAAATCTCTCTCTCAAATATTTTGTAACCTCTATGGCATCAGAAGTAAGCTGATCGTAAGTGATGCTCTCTTTTGAGATTTCGGGTGTGTAAGAGAGACCTCCACCGCGTTGCTCCCAGTAACAAACGGTAAAAAAATCCTCCAACCCTGGTTTGTACTTTTCAATCATAAAATAATTTGAAAAAGAAGGCCCTCCGTGCAAGTATAGTAAAACAGGATTATCTGTGTTCTTGCTTTTAATAAACATTCCTTGTTTTACGCCACCAATTTTCACAAAGATTTTTTCAACCAGACTACCTTCTGCAATTTTTCCATTTATATCCACAATAGGTTGGGGTTTTCCGGGACTGTTGATAAGTATAACTGCTAAAAAAAACAGACAAATGAGAATCAATGCAGCGCCTAAGATAATTGCCATTAGTTTAAATTTCATTTTAAGAAAGGTGTTCAATGAGTATTTTTGCTCCTATGCCTATTAGTATAAGGCCTCCCAATATTTCAATATTCCTGCCAAGTTTTCCGGTTGCGTTCTTTCCTAAAAGCATACCTATCATAGCCGCCATAAACGTGGTAAAGCCTATAACAGCAAGTGCAAGGTAAATATCAGTACTTATAAGTGCCAAACTTACACCCACGACAAGTGCATCTATGCTTGTGGCTAGTCCCAAATAAATTAGCACACTCAACATCATGGGATTAATTTTTCTCTCCTCCTCTTTTTTAAAGGTGTCTGCAATCATCTTGACCCCCAATAAAAAGAGAAGCCCAAAAGCTATCCAGTGATCAATGTCAGACATCAGACGACCTATTTGAATACCTCCCAACCAACCGATAAGTGGCATTAAAGTTTGAAAAAAGGCCAGCACAAGTGCAACCTTTACTCCTTGTATAAACCTGATTTTATTATTGGTGAGGCCTGTAGATATAGATACTGCAAAAGTGTCAAAAGAGAGGCCTATGGCAATAAGTATAAGTTCAATAATTTGGGACATCCTTTAAAGTTTTGGATGGATTTTAAATATTTATCAGGAGCACAAAGGTATCAATTAATTGTTGTTACAGAGGCAAATGTTCTTTTAATCCCTTTATTGTATTTTACGGCAGGGTACCCGAATAATACAATCAACCCCTCTCTGCTTTTGTATTTTATGCCGTACTTTTCTCTGAATATTTTTGCCTTTTTACCATTCTGAATCAACGGGTGTACGCTTCCAATCATGCAAGTTCCAAGTCCCAGTGTTTCTGCTGCATACATAGCAACAGTAGCTGCAATAATCGGATCTGCAGGGTCTGTATAGGGTGACCCGTAAAAATAGATAGCCAGTGGAGCCTCATAGGTAACGAGATTGATATCCTGGTCCATTTTTTTTGTAAATATTTTGAACATTGGTCTGACAAAATCTTTGAACATTTGATCATTTGCTTTCCCCCAAAAAGGTCTCATCAAAGTCAAAAACCATTTGGATACAAACCACTGCATGCTGTTGAGAAACCTACAAAAATCGCGGGCAAATTCATTTACTGCATCTCTGCCCTCAAATACCAACAAATTCACATCAGAGGGAGGGATTCCCATAGGAGAGTTGGAGGCTGCATCAATTATTTTATCAATTATCTCACGACTTACCTCTTTGTCGGCAAACTCCCTGATGCTTCTTCTGCGCTTAAGAAGTGCTGTATACTGATCATAATTTGAGGCGGAGGCAAGCGTTGGTATTTCAAAGAGATCTGATTCACTAATCTCTCTTCCCAAAATGGTAATTGCCCCTGTAGGGCACACAGCCATACAATGTCCACAACCCATACATCCGAAAACAGGATCAGATGTAGTTACAAGGGTTTTTTCAACAACAGCTATGCTGAAATCTTTGCAAACCTCAACACATTTTCCGCATACGGTACATTTCTCTTTATTGATGTTAATATTTGCGATCTCTGTTGTTCTGGATGTTGGAATAGCCATATATTTGAATTATAGTGAAGTTCATTCAATATGAAATTCGCGCAAATGTAATAATATTTACATTTGAATAATAAAATATGAAAATCAATTTTTATCTTTGCACCGTCTAAAAACTTTGGATGTTAAAATTTAATTCGGATTTGGTGAGGTAAATAATCTTGAGCATTCTGCTTAAGGTTATCCGTTTATTATCTCAGGTATTTCATACCTGATTCTTTATTTATTACCAAAATTTCAAAAAATGAACCCCAATATTATTGGGTTAAAAAATTAACATCATGAGTAATCAAAATAATTCAATCCACGAATTTGAATTTAAATTAATTTGTGAATATTTCTCACAAGTTGAAAGACAGGGTCCTGGTAGCCCGGAAGTGACTAAGTTGGCCGCCTCTTTTATTGATAACCTCAATCCGAAGTCAAAAATAGCTGACATCGGATGCGGTACAGGGGGGCAAACAATGGTTCTTGCACAGAGTTTACCGGGAGATATTACCGCAATAGACCTATTCCCTGAATTTATTGAACTTTTTAACAAAAATGCCATTAGGAATAAACTTGACCATAGGGTAAAAGGAATTACAGGATCAATGGACAACCTCCCTTTCGAGGAAGAAGAGTTGGATCTTATATGGTCAGAGGGAGCAATTTATAACATCGGTTTTGAAAAAGGGCTTAATGACTGGCGAAAATATCTAAAAAAAGGAGGATATATAGCTGTAAGTGAAGCATCCTGGTTTACTCCCGAAAGGCCTGATGAAATTGATCGTTTTTGGGTTAATGCATATAGTCAGATTGACACTATCCCTAACAAGGTTTCACAGATGCAAGGAGCCGGTTATGTTCCTGTTGCAACATTTATTATTCCTGAAAACTGCTGGACAGAACATTTCTTTATTCCTCAAATTGAGGCCCAAAAAAGTTTTCTTGCAAAATATTCAGGCAATAAAGTAGCTGAAAATCTTATACATTATCTCAAAATTGAAGCCGAATTATATGATAAATACAAAGATTACTATGGCTATGTATTCTACATTGGGAAAAGAATCTGAATAGTATCTTCCTCCTTGTAAACAGTTCCATGAAAGGTAAACTTTCCTTCTTGACCCGAGTTGTTTAGTAAATGCTGAAACAAGTTGTCCGGGGTAAATATCACACGACTTACCGTTGTCGTACGATCCTTAATATTTATCCCGACAGCTTTTAAAGTATGATATAACAGTTCTGAGCAGAATATTGTCTCATCGTCTTCTGTAATCCAATCATAATCATACTCTCTTCCTAAATACTCCATACCTTTCCCGATAAAGAGAGCTCTCTGCTCATTTGTGTCATTAAAAGAGAATGAGGCGAAATGAGTAAGGTATGAGGCTTCTATCATATTTGAAAGCTCCTTTATCGGTCTCACACTCACCCCGTTAGAGTAACTATCCAACACGTAAATATCTGAATCATTCATCAAAGAGTCCAGTGTGCTAAGAAGGTTTTGTGACTGAAGGGTAGCAAACAGTTGGTTTTTGGTACCTAGGTAAATCCCGGCGTGCATCCACATACTTGGTATAAATCCCGATATCGCATAATTGCGGGTGCGGGTAAGTATGATACTCCCTGGAGTTAAATCGTTTAAATACTCATTTAGCTCTTCGAATGAGATGTCAATGCCTGTTGTTGTGTCCTGACTATTAATAATAGGAATATCTTCCATCTTTATCTTTCCCATCCACTTAATAATTGGTCTTTGAGCAAACATTCTTATGCTGTCAACTACTTTAACACGGGCCGGAAAAAGCAAAGAAAACACAATACTAGCAACGAATGCCACAAGTGCAATCCATATTATTTTTTTAAAAATTTTCGGAATTATCTTCAAGGTAATTTAGTTACAGTTTTATGTTATGCTCAATTAACATCAAAGTTAATATTATGATAGCAAAAAGGCTGCATTTTTTAAAAACACAGCCTTTATTAAAGAACTATTTCCGTTATTATTTCTTCACTTCAATCTTTACAGGTGTTGTATTCTGCAGATTGTCGCTAACAGGGCATCTGTTTTCTATTGCCTCAGCCCACTTCTCAAGAGTATCTGCATCTGCGTCACAATCAGGCTTAATACGAACAACTATTTGCTTATATCCGGCACGTTCATCGTAATTCATTCCAAAAAGGCGAGCAGGATTAATATCCCCACTTAAATCCATTTGAACACCTCTTAATTCGAAATTCATCTCTTTAGCTACAATGTGAGCCATTACATTTAAACATCCGGCAAAAGCAGCCAGAACATACTCAACCGGATTAGGACCTGTGTCAGTTCCACCAAGATCAGCCGGTTCATCAACCACTATTTCGAATTGTCTTGCTTTAACAATTGTCTTTGCCTGGTTTTCGCTATGAGCTTTAACTCTGAATTTTATATCTGCCATAATGATTTGAATTAAAAAAGTTAAATATTTTAACAAAAGTATGGCAGATTATTTGATGTATGATATAAAACGTAAGGTAGTTTTTAATGATAAAAGATGTAAAATTGCATTTTTAACATCTAACCGGCAATATGGAGAAGAAAATAAACCCAAATATAAGCGTAAACGACTGGATGGAGACCCTCAGCGAAAGTGAAAGGGATCGTGTTTTAAACGCATCGGAAACACTCTCTTATGAAAGAGGAGAGACAATTATCAAACAGGGTACACTTGCATCACAAATTCTATTCGTTGAGAATGGCATTGCAAAACTGAACTTTCAGACCGGAGAGAGAGATACAACTTTCAATTTTGCTACAAATGGTGACTTTATTGGGCTGATGTGCTCTTTTGTAAAGAAAAGACTGGAATTCTCTGCTGTGGCAATAACTCATACTACCGTACGAATAATTGACAGGGAGGTGTTTGAGAATTTAATTGAGACTAACGGAAAATTTGCTGTGTATGTTGTAAAACTAATGTCAGAGCTTACAAATGGAGTTGTGCACACGCTCATCACATTAAGTCATAAAAATGTTAATGGCGCTGTTGCAACTCTGTTACTAACCTTGTCCAGATTGTTTTGCTCCAACAAACTTCAGATACCATTCACCAGAGATGAAATGGCAGACGCACTTGGCTACTCCAAAGAGAGTATCATAAATACGCTCTCCGCTTTTCATCAGGATAAAATCATCTCCATTTCGGGAAGAAATCTTGAAATTCTTCAATACCCAGCGCTTGTAGTTATAGCTGAAAAGGGATAATTGATTTTTCGAATGTTAAAGCTCCTGGTCTTTGATCAGATCAAAAACACCAAACTTTAACCTGTCAATTTTCTTAGATACAGATGATGGTGTATTATAATTGAATTCTTGAGCTGCATAATGGGAGATTTTCCAATCGCTATATGAGAAAAGATGTTTTAAATCCAATAAACTGATTTTAGTGGAGAATCTGGTTTTATAGAAGTTTTTTGATCTTTCTGAGAATAGATACTTAATCTCTTTTGTAGTTACTGAGTAGCTATGATTGCCAATACTTAAACTGTCAATGGCTTGTATAAGCGCCTTGTTGTAAATTGAGAAATTTATTGTTGCTGAATCCTGAATTTTATTGAGATATCTGAAAGTGATATCCATCTCAAGATAATTATTAGAATTATCTTTAAATGATAGCGGTTTTATAAAATATTGCGTGCCCTGATCACCCAGAAAAAATGTTTCAAAAAGCTTTTTATTGGTTTTTACTGCTGCCGGTCTTACAGAAAAGCAGGATGTAAGTATTACCGTAAGAAGTAAAAAATAGAATAACCTGGTTAACCTAATCTTTTTCATTTTAGTTTTAAATAAAAAAGCATGGTGACTTCTTTAATAATCACCATGCTTTACATGAACTTTATTCTCCTGTTACTATTGTTTCAAAGGTAACAATAAGGTTAAGGATACTTGTTTTTTTGATGTCAACAGTAGCAATTTTCTTAATACCACCATTTTTGGCAGCAGTCTGGATACTTGCATCCTGGTCAAAAAACAATACTCCCAGATAACCGGTAGCTTTAGATACACCTACCTTATTACCTACAGGATTGCTGGTTGCGTTAACAGGTAATGTTAGTGCACAACCTGAAAGCAGTGCTGCCAGCCCTAGAAGGGCAGCAAATTTCTTAAGTTTTTTCAACATGGCTTATGTTATTGATTTTTGTGAATATATCGAGGCTAAAGTTATGATTTTAAATTGTTTCTGCCAAATAAACTTCACCTTCCCGATTCGTTAAGAATTTGGGTCCTTTTCTTTAAGTACTTAAGAACTAAATACATAAACAGAGTTAAAATAGCGCCAACAATAAGAAAATAGTTGAAATGAGTATCATTTTCAATTAATTCACCTGCAATATCAAACATGCAAAATATTAGGAAGATAGCAGCCAGGCCGTTTTTTTCTTGTTTTAACACTTTTTTCCAGCTAAATGTTAATCCGGATTTTGAAAATTTTGAAAATTTTGGAATAAATGCCGGAACAAAATTAGCCCATTCTAAATATTCAGCTCCAAACTTACGACGTAAAAATTGCTCTTCAGCAAACATAATCCTTTCATAATATAGCCAGTAAACAAAGCAAAAAACAAGAATGAACCAAATATTCCCTGTTAACAATGCCAGGCCAAACCACATAAAAAAATTACCAAGATAAAGCGGGTGTCTTACAATACTATAAATTCCTGATGTATTTAGAGTATCTGCTACTTGTTGTTTAGTATTTCTGCCTGAAGTGTTTTTGGGAGTATAGCCAACAGTATAAATACGAATACCCAACCCAATCAGACTTACAAACAGGCAAAACATTTCGTAATAAATCTCGTAAGATGTATTATGGAGAGAGAAAACTCCCGGATACATTTCTGACCTCAAAAATAAGAGGGCTCCAATAATTAATATTATTACAGGAAGCAGACTACGATATCTAAACAGCCAAATCCCTTCTTCTTCAAACTCTTCAATTAGTGCCATAAAATTGCAGATTTAAGATGAGGTATACATAACGAATCACATAGAATACCTCACAATTATATTAAAGTTATGCAAATTAATTGGAGAATGTTTATTTAAGCGTACAATTGTTTTTTAGCCTGAATTTAATAATAAGAATGTTACTACTTTATACCCTTTTTATGATACTCTTTAATAATTTTACCTAGCATTTTATCCCTCTTCTTTTTCTCTGAAACAGATGTTTCGAAAAAGTCTCTCTCTTTTTGCATTTTTAGATAATTTCCATACAGATCTTTGTCCAGTAACCCCTTATTCAGTGCTTCAATAACAGAACAACCAATTTCATTTGTGTGACTGCAATCTTTGAATTTACAATTCTTAGAAAGAGTGTAGATGTCATCAAAAGTCATTTCAAGCCCCGACTCGCTGTCTACAATACCAACCTCTCTCATTCCCGGGTTGTCTATTAGAATTCCTCCATTCTCAAGAAAGATCATTTCTCTGTGACTTGTAGTATGCCTTCCTTTGCCGGTACTTTGACTGATTGATTCTGTACTCATTACCCGTTTGCCGGAGAGGTTATTCACCAGTGTAGATTTACCAACACCAGATGAGCCCAGCAAGCAAAAAGTTTTACCCTTTTCAATCAAGCGGGTTAAATCATCATAGCCCTCATGTGTAGTGTTACTTATTGTGAATACCTGAACACCTTTTATCCTTTTTCTGATTAGCTCAATGATTCTGATCCTGGTAGGCTCATCAATCAAATCTATCTTTGTCAGAACAATTACCGGCTTCACTTTGGATGAATTACAAATAGTGAGATATCTTTCAAGACGGTTTATATTGAAATCTCTGTCAGCCGCCTGAACCAAAAGGGCATAGTCAATATTTGCAGCAATTACCTGTATCTCGCCAAACTTATCAATTGCCTGTCTTGAAATCATTGATAATCTTGGTATTATTTTATGAATTATTGAATTTCCCGAATCAAAAGTTGTTATTGCTACCCAGTCACCAACAGCCGGAAAATCCACTCGTCCATTTGCAGAAAATCTTAAATTACCGGTGATTTCAGATTCAAACTCACCATTAGTGGTTTTTACTATATACCTCTCTTTATGCTCCGCTATTACCCGACCAATTTCAAACTCAGAAAGGTTATTTTCTACTCTTAATTGTTCAATTCCAGAGTTGTACCCTAATTGTTCCAAGTCCATTTGTAACATTATTTTATCAAGTTTATTGAGAAATTTCCTTAAATTCCAAAATACCAATTAGCGATGGAAAAATATATCAAGACCCCACATATATCTGCAATAGAAGTAATTAATGGAGCACTGGCAGTTGCCGGATCTAGTTTGAATCTTGTGAAAACAAATGGAAGAAGTAGGCCGATTAGACTTCCTGCCATGACAGCCAAAAGCATTGTTAAAGAAACAACAATTATAATTTCCGGCGCTCGGAAACTTGCAACTATTGCAACTCCTATTGCCATTGTTACTCCTAAAAACAGAGAAACCATCATCTCCTTAGCAATTAGCTTATACCAATCTGATAGTTTAACGTCACCAATTGCCAATGAACGGATCATCAATGTTGCGGATTGTGCACCGGCATTTCCTCCACTATCGATTAATAGCGGCAAAAAGAAGACAAGGGAAACAATAGATTGGATTACATTTTCAAAATTTGCAATTGCAGCACCTGAGAAAACATTCATAAAGACGAGAGCAAGTAACCAGAAGATTCTGTTTTTATAAAGACTGAAAACTCTTTCTTTCAGAGGATTAGCAATAGCCGACTTAAATGCACCAAATTTGTGAAAGTCCTCAGTTGTCTCTTCTTCCTCCACTTCCATGATATCATCAACAGTAATAATTCCTATCAGAACACCTTCTGCAGTAATAACCGGCAAAGCCACTCTGTCGTAGTCTTTAAATGTTTTTATTGCTGTTTCCTGGTCGTCCACAGCATTGAGAGAGACAAACCGATAGTCCATCAGTTCGTCAATTTTTTGGTTTGGTGATGCAAGAATAATCTCTTTAATTTTTATGTCATCAATTAACTTTCAATCATTGTCAACAACATAAATAACATTGAGCGTTTCAGAATCTTTCCCATACTTTCTTATGTGTTCAAAGGTATGTTCAACTGTATCTGAAGGTTTAACGGCAATATACTCAGGCGTCATAAGCCTACCTATACTATCCTCAGGGTAACCTAAAAGTTGAACTGTTATCTGTCTCTCTTCGGGATTAAGAAGTTGGATCAGTCGTTGAGTAACCTTACCGGGCAACTCTTCGAAGAAGGCCGTCCTGTCATCAGGTTCAATATCATTCAGTAGATTTGAGAGTTTATGAACATTTTGAGCAAGTCCCTCAATAATGTGCTCCTGCTTTTGATGTGAAAGTAACTGAAAGACCTCTTTTGATTGTTTCCTGTTTAGCAATCTGAATAAGATTATTTCATCACTTTCTGAAATATTCTCAACAACATCTGCTAATTGAAAAATATCTAAATCGTTTAAAGACTTTTTGAGTCTCTTCCACTCCTTGTTTTTGATAAGATCATGGAAAGTGTTTTTTCTAATTTCAACCATTGTTAACCTCCTTATTTAACGTTCTATAAGGAGATTTAGTGCCCCTTATAAAAGTTTTGATTTTGTTATACTACATTGATAAGGGCCTTCTTCCATAGTGTTTCAGTAATGTTTAATCAGGATTCAAAGTTAAGTTTTTTTCATAAATTCTTGAATCTCTCCGGCAAAAACAAATAAATTTGGTTTATTTCATAAACTTATTTACATTTGCAACGCGCAACCTATAGAGTTGCAATTTTTTGAACCAAATGGTTTATATTATAAACTTATTTACTAATCTAAGCAACAATTAAATTTATGGAAGAGAGAAACTTAACTCAAAATGAAAGTCTGGAAATAATCACCAATATGATTAAAGAGACTAGAAATAATCTCGAAAAAGATGGTGGCAGCATCTACCTGCTGTGGGGGTATGTATGGCTTTTTGTGTCACTTGCAATCTATTTTTTACTTATGAAAACAGGTGACTACAGGATACAGTGGCTTTGGTTTACAATACCACTTATTGGATATCCGGGAATGATTTATTTGTTAAAAAAAGAGAAGCGGGGAGCTACAACATTTGCAGGAAGAGTGATTGGAAATATTTGGATAGTAATAGGTGTTGTTGCAGCATTACTGTCTCTTTATATGTTTATTGACTACAATGCCTTTCCAATTTTATTCACAATGGCCCTTCTGATAAATACCGGGGTAGCAATAAGTGGTCTGATAATAAAATTTAAACCAATTATTGTTGCCGGGTTTTTGGGAATATTATTGAGTTTTGTAATACTGATTCTCAGTGGACTGGATCAGATTTTAATCTTTTCACTCTTTGCGGTAATTATGCTCATTATTCCGGGCCACATACTAAATTCTGCATCAAGAAAATCTCAAAAAGCATAAAGCCATGTTTAAAGATTTAGACCCATTACTTCATTCGCAGCTGCGACTTGCAGTTATCTCAATTTTGATTTCGGTAGAAGAGGCAGATTTTGTTTATCTGCGCGAGAAAACCGGCTCAACGGGAGGTAACCTTAGTGTTCAGCTGGAAAAACTAAGCGAGGCAGGATACATTGAGATAGAAAAGGGATTCAGCGGCAAACGGCCCAGAACTTTATGCCATATAACGGAAATCGGCCGGAATGCTTTTGAGCAGTATGTAGAGGCTTTGAAAAGTTATTTTAACACATCAGCTTAAGATTACCACAATTTAAACATGTATCTCTGTGGACACAAAGTAATTGCCCGCAATTTCTGCATTTCCATTTTTCTTCTTCAAGCTCAATGAATTGTGTTAAACCTGTCTCTTTAATCGTATTAAGATTTTCAATAAGGCTAACTCCGTATTTGGTTCTGTATCTTTTATCCAGATCTTTAATACGCCTGCAGGGAAATTTTAAACAAGTATTGCAAAGCAACAAGCTGTTGTCTCCCTTTTCTGCACACTGTTTAATGCTACAAACTGTACAATGATTTGGCTTATTACCGGTATTATTACACCCGACACATCTGTTTTTAGCTCTCTGGAAACCTAAACAGGTGTCACAATTAACGCCACACGGTGCAATACTTGCATTATTCATCACTCACTCTTTTATTTTTGCATATCTGATTTCGTCGTAAATCAGATCATACTTGCAAATTGACTTTCTGAAGACAGCCTCTTTACTGAAACCACACTTTTCCAGTACCCTTTGTGATGCCTTGTTAAATTCGAAAACTCCGGTATAGATTCTCACTATGTCAAGTGTTTTAAACCCCCACTCTGTTATCAAATCAACAGCTTTTGACATTATACCCATATTCCAGAAAGGTTCTCCAATAAAATATCCAATCTCGGCACTTTTACGATACACATCTGTTCCCGGAGATAAACTAATGTTCCCAACATACTCCCCTTTATAATCGATCGCATAGATTGATTTTGGATTCTGCATATCTACAGCCTCTTTAAATCGAATAGCATCATCCATTGTATAGGGGTTAGGGAACGCATCCCTTAGATTTATAGCAACTTTAGGGTTGTTTGCATATTTTGCCAATAACTGCAGATCAGAATTCTCTATCTCTCTTATTACCACATCTCCTTTCGAAGCAATAATTTTATTAACCATCTTATTCATTTTCTTATATTTAGTCAGAAATTTACCTATTGGGATACTATCTGATCTAATGTATCTGATATCTTTAATTTTTCTCTCATTGGTTTCATATAACTGTTTGAGATTCCGTACTTTTCTCTTAAAGGATTAACAATTTCGCTGTACAAAACCTCTTTATATGTTTTATCTGCACCTCCGGTCTGATATAACTCCGTAAACGCATTGCATTTATCAGGGAATTTAGTTTTAATAAAATCAAAAAAGTATTTTCTGGTAACACCCCTCAAATAAAGAACTCCAGGTAACATATAATGGACATTTGCTGCTTTTGCTTCTATACAGAGGTTTTCAATGTTTTCTCGACTATCGGTGAGCAGTGGTATTATGGGCATTGTATGAAGTCCTACTGAGGCATTTGTATTTCTGAACTCTTTTAATATTTTAAATCTATCTGTGCTTGGACTTCCATTTGGTTCAATTTTAATTCGGATATTTTCGTCCATTGTCGTTATTGTGGAAGCTATATTTACATATGTAATATCTGCAAGTTGAGCAATCAGGTCAAAATCACGTAAAATAAGGTCAGATTTTGTTGAGATTATTGCCGGTGTCTTGTGTTTGATGAGAAGCTTCAATACTTCAGGCATTATTTGATGCTCTTTTTCTATACTCTGATAACTGTCAGTTACACCACCAATGTTTATAACTTCTCTCTTCCAGGATGGATCACTTAGCTCTTTTTCCAGTTGTTCTGCAATGTTTGTTTTAACAAAAATATTGGTAAAATCATCTTCTCCCAAATAATCGTGTGAATAGCGTGCATAACAATACGCACAATTATGGGTGCAACCTCTGTAAATATTCAAATCCCACCCATACGGGATCTTCCTTCTAAGTTTAGTAAGTGCAGAAGAACAGGTTATGTTCATATATTCCTATCAGATAATAATATTATAAAAGGCAATCTATAAATAAGTTAGTTTTTAGCCTCCTTTTTAATCTTTTTCTTCTCGTCAAGCCAGAAAGCAAAAAGGATAATCGATGTGCCAAGTGAAAATCCCATTATCAATATATACCAAAATCCTGCTTGAGTTGGCTTGCAGGTAATTCTTTCGTACATACCAATGTACGATGCTGTGATGCCAAAAAATACGACGGACGAGGAGATTACAGCCGATTTTTTATTTGCCGGTTTTTTCATGATCAGAAATTTATATGCTATTTAAAGGTAGCCTTTTTCTATTTTCTAAATCAATTATTGATATTATTAAATCTTAACCTCAGTTCTTCAATTATTGAAGAGCTTATCCAATATAGATCTGAATTTCCGTTTTGCGGAGAGTTATGGAAGTCGAGCAGAGATTGGGTGTTTAGCTCACTTAGAGTGTTAACCCCCATTTTAGCAGACATGAAAAATATGAACTTACCATCCGGAGTTACCGATGCTGACCACTCTTTTGGGTTTGCAGAATTGATTTTCGGTCCCATATTAACTGCTTTGCCCCAATTGTCAAGGCTATCCCGAAAAGATATGTAATAATCCGTTCCGCCATAGCTATCAGGCATTCCAAAAGCAGGGATAATAATATAGCTTTCGTCAGCCGCCACAAATGCGTTGTATCTGGCTCTTCCGATATTCACATTTGAACACAGTTTTTCGGGCTGCTGATATTTTCCTGCCCGATAGCGGGAGCGGTAAATAAATTCTTCATTGGCAATTGTATCAAGGTGTGTAAAGTAAATAGTTCCATCATATGTTATCGATGGAAAAAATTCCTTACTCTTTGTATTAACCGGAGGTCCGAGGTTTTGTGGGTTAGTCCATTTACCATCTTCTTTAACAGATACCCAAATATCTTCATTGCCAACAGACGAAGAATCTACAGGCATAGTTGATATAAAAAATAGTTTACTGCCGTCTGGAGAGATGTGCGGCTCTATATATTTGTATTCGGGGTTGACACAATATTCAAAAACTTCAGGTGTAGTCCAAAGATTGTCAATTCTCTGTGAATAAAAGATTGTGGTGTATTTAAAGTTACCTACTTCACGACAGAAAAAAATTTCGTTGCCATCTGGAGAGATTGCAAAATCCCGTTCATTCATTCCGGTTGAAATGGTGTTTGGTGCAAATAGAATTGCAGTGTCGCCCGGAGTTGCTTGTCCAAAGTACTCGCCTTCAATTTTTAGCAATTGGTCCGAGGCGTTGGAATTTAACTCACAAGCAGTTACTAAAATCGTAATTATTAAGAATATGGGGTTGTAGAAAATTTTCATGTTTCAGGTTATTGAATTAATCCATACAGGTAATTATTTCACTGATTGCATCTGTCAGTTTATCAATATCTTCGTATTTTATGGTTAAAGGCGGCATAAACCGAATTGTTCTCTCCTTAAACCCAACCAAAATACATCTTTCAATTAATTGGTTATACAAAATATCTGCATTCTCAGAAGTGCTTAAGTCCATTGCTAGCATTAAGCCTCTTGCCCTAATATCAGTAATAATGTTTTGGTATTTTGCTTGTAATTGAGCTAATCTTTGCTTGAAGTATTCTCCTTTTTTAAAACTTTCTGTTATCAAATCATCCCTATCAATTGTTTCAATTACCTCTATACCAATTGCACATCCTAATGCGTCATTTTGGTGAGATTGAGCATACCGAAATTGAAATTTTGGAAACAATTCTGCAACCATCGAACTAATAGCCACTCCGCTAATAGGGTATCCATTACCTATAGCTTTACCAACCGATACAATATCGGGATGAAATTCATAATGTTCAAAACCAAACCATTTACCGGTCCTTCCAAATCCAGCTGTAACTTCGTTAGCCATCAGTAATCCCCCAAATCTTTTTACTTCGGAAGCCACAATTTTCACAAATTCGACATTAGGATATTTTATTAGTCCAAATGAATTACCTGGCTCGAAAACAAACACAGCAACCTCATTAAGATCTATGTCTGATATTGCTTCAAAATTATCAAAGGGAATATTTATTAATTCTGAATTATCATCAGAAATCTGCCCATGTCCATAAGCTGATAAATACGAACTATCAATTTTTAAAATTTTCTTTCTGCCTGTTAGTTTTTTAGCAATTGTAATCCCCAGATTTACAGCCTCTGATCCTGAATTTAGAAAAACACACTGTCCATTGTCAAGGCCAAGTTTATCAAGTATTTTTATTGACAACAACTCCGATTCATTGCTTCTGAATCTCAGTCCGTCATGAATAAGTTTATCAATTTGTGTTTTTATCACAGAGTTGATATGAGAATTTGAGTGACCCAGATTTGCCGCCCAATCTCCTGATTCAAAATCGATGTACTCTCTATTTTCTGAATCATAGACGTAACAATCTTTAGATCTGACTATAAGTCGGTCTGCCTGCTTGTATAATGGTATAATGGGATTCATTAATTGTTAAATTTTAAAAAATCACCATCAATAATTAAAAGCTTAACCCCATTTTCAGTAGATGAACGGTGTGAACTCAACTCATCAGTTACAACATATGTCATTCCTTGTGTTAAAATTGATTTTTCACCATTATTCAGCTCACTTACAAATTCTCCTTCAAGGCAATGGACTATATGTCCTTTAGTGCACCAATGGTCGGCAATGTAGCCTTTTGAATACTCAACTAACCTTATGCGCAATCCTTCAAATTGCATTGTTTGCCAGTATGCAACTCCGTTTTCTCCTTTGTGTTCGCTCTTTGGCACATTTGTCCAATCAATTAGTGAAAAAGGTATGTTTCTATTATTCATAGAGAATATATTTTGTTGAATTTATTTATCGGTTAAAGTTAATGATTTTAGCGTTTTATGTTAAGAATATTTCAGGCTCTTTTCGTGTAATAAAATTTGAACACCTGACTGCTGCCTCTTTCATAAGTCCCGGCTTCATTGATTTTGCCTTATGGGGGCAATTTTTAATACAGGCACAACATAAGATGCATTTTTGAATGTCTATCTGACTGCTGTTTTTAAAATTAATTGCACCAGTAGGACAGTTCTCTGCACATATTCCACAATGATGACAATTGTCATTTACACCTATAAAATCAACTTTCCATAATTCAGTAGTTCCACCATAAGGGAAAATCCCCGGCACCTTCACATCGGAAAGATCATCATGGGATATTATTGAACTCAGTTTCTTAAATATAGAATTACCAAATAATTCAGCTTTATTGATATCCTCATGATCGGGTCTCCCTACCGAACTGGGATATTCATCGCTGGAAAAAGAGTGTTCTCCGACAAATGCGGCTCCAGCAAATGGGATACAACCTCTGTTTTTAAGAGTATCCCTAAGTTCTAACAATGCATTGTCAAATGCTCTGTTTCCATACATCACTATACATACAGCGGGTGTGTTGCAACCTTCTATCGTTTGGAGCCACTCTTTTACAAAAGAGGGCAATCGTCCCATATAAACCGGAATAGCAACAATCAACAAATCTTTATTACTTATTCGTGGAGTAGATTTACGAGCCTCTGGTTTTGAAATATCAATAATTTCAGTCCTCTTAAATTTGATTCCTTTTGCAATTGCTTTTGCAATTTTTTTTGTTGTCCCTGTCGGGGAAAAGCAGATAACCTTTACATTTTCAATGGTAACACTTGTCTTCATAATTAATTTCTTATAAAATTTATGATGACAAAATTAATGGGTAGATATTGTAAAAAATAGCATACAAACGACACCTATTTCAATTTTGCAATCTGCAGCAAAGAATCATTTTGTTTAGCAAAACTCTTAGGAGTGGCACCTGTAAAACGCTTAAAATCACGAATGAAATGCATCTGATCGAAATAGCCGGAGTCATAAGCTACATCAGAATATTTTGAATAATCACCATATAGAATATTATTTAACCCAAAATGAAATCTGTCCAGAGTTCTATATGTATTAGCTGAAAGGCCAACATACTTATTGTACATGCGTTCAAGTGTGCGTATATTGATGTTGTTGAATTTGCAAAATTCACTTATCTGCAATGAATTATCGCGTTTTACTAATGTTTTAAAAATATTGATAAAGTTGTCTGAATCCTTAGAATCATCTATTACAAATGATAACAGTTCTTTTTCAATAATATCTAATCTCTCAGTGATGTCGTTAGCTCCAGATAATTTCTCCCAAATAATTTCTCCCATTTTAAATCCTATCTCTCCTAACCCCAATATACGGTTCTTGAATTCTGCAATGGGAATTTTTATAAAGGGATAAAAACCCTCAGGAAAAAAACATATCCCAAAAGTATGAATCTCCCCGGATAATTTTAGATGGGCGTCTGTAAAACAGTCATGTAGCCCTGAGAAATAGACCCTTTCAAGCTTATGTTCTTGATTATTAAGAGAAAGAAAATGTGGCGTTTCGCTTAAGTTGAACCTCAGGTTAATATTTCTTTGAGGTATTAATTTATGATTAAGTTGTGAATTATTGGCATGATACTCCCAGAAGAACTTTATGTATTTCTTTAGCAATTGGTTTTTGACCGGGTATGTTTTTATTGAGTTCAGCATTACTCAATTATCATTTAAACTACTAATATACACATCCTATTATTTCTCCAATTATTTCATTTCAATCTCCCGTAAATGTTCCATTCTCTTTTTTTCAAGGAAGCCCTGAATGGTTTCGAGATGTTCTTTTACCTGCCCGTTGCCAAATTCGTAAACTTTAGATACAAGTCCGTCAAGGAAATCACGGTCGTGAGAGACCACAATCAAGGTTCCGTCAAAAGCAAGTAGCGCCTGCTTGAGGATATCCTTTGTGCGGAGGTCCAGATGATTTGTGGGCTCATCCAGGATGAGGAGGTTAACGGGTTCAAGCAGCAATTTTATCATTGCCAGACGGGTACGCTCGCCTCCCGAGAGCACTTTAACCTTCTTATCAACATCGTCCCTGCCAAACATAAACGCACCTAAAAGGTCACGAATCTTAGAGCGGATGTCGCCAACGGCAATATCATCAATTGTCTGGAAAACAGTAAGATTTTCATCAAGGAGTGATGCCTGATTTTGCGCAAAATACCCAATTTGCACATTATGCCCCAGTGTAAGTTTACCATCGTGTTCAATCTCCCTCATAATACATTTTACAAGAGTAGATTTACCTTCACCATTTCTGCCAACAAAAGCAACCTTATCGCCGCGGTCAATTGTAAGAGATGCATTCGAAAAGATAGTTTTATTATCGTATGTCTTACCAACCTGATCCATGATAACGGGGAAGTTCCCACTGCGGGGAGAGGGAGGGAATTTAAGTCTCAATGCAGATGAATCTATCTCGTCCACCTCAACAAGCTCCAGTTTATCAAGCATCTTTACCCTGGACTGAACCTGAAAGGTCTTAGAGTAGGTCCCCTTGAACCTCTCAATGAACTCCTTTGTCTCGGCAATCATCTTTTGCTGATCGTCGTACTGTCTTTGCTGCTGCTCACGGCGCTCCTTTCGTAGCTCCAGATAGTGAGAATAGTTAACCTTATAGTCGTAAATTCGTCCCATTGTTAGTTCAACAGTTCTGTTAGTGACATTGTCCACAAAAGATTTGTCATGTGAGATAAGCACAACAGCCTTGGCTTGGTTGATCAAGAACTCCTCCAACCATATAATCGAATCCATATCCAGGTGGTTTGTAGGCTCATCAAGCAGGATAACGTCAGGCTTGCGAAGCAGAATCTTTGCAAGCTCAATGCGCATACGCCAACCTCCGCTCAATTCAGAAGTCTGTCTGCCGAGCTCCTCCCTTTTAAATCCAAGTCCCAAAAGCACCTTTTCAACATCCTCTGCAAAGTGAGTAATATCAACAGCATAGTACTTTTCGCTTAGTGCTGATAAATCTTCAATGAGTTTGTAATACTCCTCTGAATCATAATCTGTTCTGGTTTCAAGTTGTCTGTTATACTCAGCAATCTGTGCCTCTATATCATGCAGATGTTTGAAAGCCTGAGAGGCCTCTTCAAAGACAGTACGCCCATCTTCTGTCATTAAATGCTGAGGCAGATATGCTATAAGTGAATCCTTTGGTGCAGAGATAACTCCTCTTGAAGGAGCCCTTTCTCCTGCAAGTATTTTCAGGAGGGTAGATTTACCTGCTCCGTTTTTGCCCATAAGGGCTATCCTGTCTTTGTCGTTTATTACAAAGGATATATTTTCAAATAATACTGTGCCGCCAAACTCAACACTCAACCCATCACATGAGACCATCACTATTTATCTTTAAAATTTTGAGGGGGCAAAGATAGGTTAAAGTCTTGCCTTTTCTAAATAAGGTAAAGGTGAAACTAATTCAAATTCTCTGGATGTGTCAAAAAAAAGATTTAATAAATTAAGGTGTTCACTGCCAATAATCAGCAAAATTCTTTCTTGACCACCATTTGAAATTCTTTGAATATTTCTAAATATTCTAAGGTTTCTGTTATACCATCTGCCGGTTTCAAAATCTACACCTGTGAAGTCTCCGGCATTTTCTTCATATTTAAATGGATGTAACAGATAGGATGCCAACCTCTCTTTTATTCTTTCAGGGTTGTTGGCTTCATACAAAGCATCAATAATGTTTGATATTTTATTATTGGAAACAGGAAGATCATAAACAGTGTCTCTCGAATTTAAATAATAGTCTTCAAATTTTGACATTCTGGTTTTATCACTAAACAGCTCTTCTATGCTTCCATAATGTCTTCCCCCGTCATCAACGCAATAAATCTTTTCTAAGTTTAACTGCTTTCCAATCCTGAATCCTAACTGGTAACTCTCACTTTTTCTCAGATTAAACTTATCGGATTTATAAAGTGAGTATAGAGAATCGATGATAGGCTGTTGATCTGGAGTAAGTTCAATTGCAATAATTGTTGGGTTATATTCTTCGATGGCTTTGCAAATTGATTTTATTTGAGATTGAAACGGTTCGTCCAGGACTGATATTTTGTCTTTCTCTTCAGTTTTAACTACATCCAGATTGGGAAATGCAAAATGGAATACACCGAGAGTCATTATTTTTGTTTGGGCAGGTTTTTCCGGGGATTGAGCGGTTGTATTATTTACAATAAACAACACACATATTAAAGACAATATTTTTCTCATACTTTTATAAAAATTACATTTGATAAAAGACGATCGAGCTCTGATATTGTTTCATCTTTAGCCTACTCAATTTCTGTCAGTTTATGATTAACTTTTCTCTTTAAGATAAATACCAACATTGCAGAAATCAGAAGAATACCCGAGAAAATAATAAATGTTGTGGTTCCTATTTTGTCATAAAGTAGTAACCCAATGAACAATAGCTGATTTGAAATTGCAAATGCGATATAGGCAATACCTTGATAAAGTCCTTTGCGTTTTATTGGCGAACTTCTATAAATCAAATAGGATATTGTTGGTGTAATAAGAGTCTCAGCAATGATTACAAAAATAAACGATTGGAGGAATATACTCTTCCCACTCATTATCTTAGACAAAAATTCATAACTCCCAACCAGTAAAAAACCAATAATTGAGAAAGTAAGCCCAATTAGAATAATATTGAAAACCTTTCCCCAGTTTAAGTTTCTAACTCTGGTGACAGCAAATGCAAACAGTCCAAACAGCACTATTGAGACTAATACTTCAATGTTTTTAGTTTTCTCATTTAAGTTAAACCCATCTCCAATCAAATCGCCTATTGCATTATTGAAAGATATCCCTCTCTGGTTTAAAGCGAGCCTGATTAAAATACCAATTAATAATACCGAGATGACAATTAGCGAATTTAATCCCTTCTCAGACTTAGGTGCTATATAGTCTTTTTGTTCTGCCACTAAGTCGAGCTTATTATAATTTTCTTTAAACTTTAAAAACAGAATAAGTGATGTTAACCCGGAAATAAATGCAAATAAAAAAACAGAATAATAACCGAGATTATCTTTTAGGGTAATTGAAATTAGTGGAGCTACTAATGCTCCAATATTTACTGCAATGGAAAAAAGAATAAACCCTGATAATCCGGCTATTTCTTTACCCTTTTCATTGTAAATATTACCTAAAAAGACAATAATATTTGGAGAGGTAAGGCCAACTCCTACACCTAAAAGAATTAAAGCAAATACAACAATAACACTTATTCCCGGCAGTAAAGCAATCACCAAATACATAACTGTCAACAGAATAAAGCCTGTTTTTACAACCTTCATCCTGTCTCGCAAATCGCCTAACAGTCCGGAAAATATTGTGGTTAGTCCCACTGCACCATAAAAAACACTGTAGAAAATAGCGGCCTTATTTGTTTCTATATCCAATGAATCCATCAAATATTTGACAAGAATTGCCATAATAGTATAAAATGCCAGTCTCTCAAATGCCTTTGATGCCAGCAAAAGTAAAATACTGCTTTTTTGTTCTTTATTTAACATATCGTATGTGATTTAATTCAATAACCATCGTGTTTGCTGCCCTATCTCCCATCCTTCTTCCATTTTCAGAAACCAAAACCATTATTGGTTCAGCTAACCAACCAATTATTGGAATTAATCCAAAAAACATCAAAAAGAGATTTCTTAATGAAGATTGTCCAAATGTACATGGTCTGTTATCGGGCAAATGCAATACCATCAGCCCTACAGCTTTTTTCCCCAAACTTTGACCACGACCCAATCCATCTTTTATCAGAGTATATGTAAAAGGAATTATATATAAAAAAGCTGCAAGTATAAAGAGAGGTGTTGGACTATCGCCTTGCTTATCAATAAGTTTTATTAATCCGGCTGAATATGCAATAAAAGCAGGAATTGACAAAGCCGTCATAACAAGCCCATCCAAAAAGAACGCTAAGAAACGGTTACCAAATGATGCCTCTGTATATCTGTGATAAGCGGCTAATTTGTCTTGTGAAATAAGTTTCATACCGTCAATATCACAAAATTTTGAACCGGCGGGGAATGATTTATTACATTTTGGACATGTTGGGTTTTCAATAAATTCAATTGAGAGATTATACCCGCAATTTTTACAATAATTTGAACCTGCACTAAACTCCTGATTACACTTTGGGCAATTGTAAGTATTCATGTTAATATATTTGATAGATTAATCGTAAATGTACTCTTCTGATTGGTTCACTATTGTGGGAAATCCTTTGTCATTGTACTCGTAGGTTGTCCTGGATGTAGAATGCTTATCAATACCCGGCACATTTTCATGTAAAACAGAATTGGATTCAATTATATTATTTGTGTTTGAATAAAACCCCGGAATTCCTAAATCCTGAAATATCTTAAATGGATTATTTTTATCATCATATTTGAACGAGGTCTCTCTGATAAGCTTTGGCTCAGTTCCTGTAATAAAAAGAAAACTGTAATATTTTTCATTTATTACATTCCCGTTACTGTCATACTCATAGGTATAGAATTGTGTAATGGAATTCGTGGCGTCATGAATATTCCGCTTTGCAATCTTATCTCCCTCATATATAAGACTGATTTTTGATGTGTACTCAAACTTATCTTCCTTTTTGAAGTAGTTTTTTTGAGTTACTAATTTCCCGGCATTATTGTATTCGAAAATATAATAGTTGGTAAAAGTAGAGTTCTGCGATGTCATTAATTCACTCTTAATGTGCATTGAAGAGGAGTAAATGTCGGGATCAACTGCAATCTCCTGTTTTACCAGACGATTATTCTTATCATATGAGTACTTGTTAAAAAAATAGAAACTATGAGTCTCTGCAATTTGACGACTACTGTTATAAACAAATTTCTGAACGGTTTTGCCATCGGCAACGATGCTTTTAATTGAAAAGTCCCCGCTTTTTATAAAAACCCGGTTCAGGCCCTTATTGCAAGAGGTAATTACAGTTAGAGCAATTACGATAAAACTGAAAAATTTTAGGGAAGTTTTCATGGCGACTAGTTTTGTCGAGCATAAAGTTAGGAATTTTGCCTGATAATCAAATTTTTAGTCACAAATTAATTAAATAATAACACTATTAAAAAAAGCACATCCTTATTGAAAACTTTTTCTGTGTCGTTCCAAAAAATTAATTGCAGAATATCTGCCAATTTCAACCATCTCTTCAGCTTTGTAAAAATCAAAGGTTTCACACGATTTTTTAGATATGTTAATCAAAATATCTGGTGGGTATTTTTCAATAATTGATTGAGCAATTCGCCCGGTCATTAAACTGATTGTTTTATTTATAAGGTTGAAATAGTCGAGCTCTTCTTTACTCCGGGAATGAGTAATTGTTTGCAAATGGGATTTAAAATCTTTGATTTTCTTCTTATAAATAGATTGATTATTCTCAATCTCTTTTTTCAACTGAACCGGCTTATATACCGCAATATCAGCATTAACATTAACAGCAATCAACAAATCGCCAGGAGATCTTCTTGCGTAATTGATTGGAATATTATTTAATACACCTCCATCTATAAACAATGAGTTTTCAATCTTCAAAGGTGTAAATACTGTAGGAATCGCAATTGATGCTCTTATTGCTTCATAGATACTTCCGCGATTAAGAAGTACCTCTTTTTTGTTTACTATATCTACAGCTACTGCTGCATAACTTATTTCTAAATCCTCAATATTTTTATCAGATATAAATTCCTTCATTTTACTAAAAACCCTATCACCTTTTATCAAACCTTGTGAGCTGAATGAAAAATCAATAAGGCTAAAAATTTTTAATTTGTCCAGAGTAAATAACCAGTTCTTGTATTCTTCCAATTTTCCCAGCGCATAAATGCCTCCAACAAGAGCTCCCATCGATGTTCCTGTTACTGAGCAAATCTCATAGCCCTGCTTTTCTAACTCCTCTATAACTCCTATATGAGCAATCCCTCTTGCTCCTCCTCCGGACAATACTAACGATACTTTTTGCTTCATTGGACTAAACGCGTTTTATTAATTGGTAAGACCCGAAAATGGTCATAACCATATCCGGGACAGTATCTGTAAAGATACAAATTACTCTTATCAGAACATTAGCGAGTCTGAATTTTTAACCAGTCAATAATATCAAAAATAACCTCTTCTGAAATTGTCTCTTCAATATCTCCATACTCCGAAACTTCTCCGGTTGTGCAATCCTGGAGCAGATGGTTTCGGTTTTTGTAGAGTTTTGCAGTGACCCTTTTGTTACCTCCCAAAATCAGAGCCTGCTCAATAAGATTAAGGTTATAGGGTAATACCTGAATATCTTTATCTCCAATCAGTGCAAATACCGGACACTTTACTTTTTTAAGCGTTTCAGCAGGGTTGTGAAACAGGTCGTAACGCATAAATGGCATCAATAGATTGCTGTAATCTGAAAGTTTTAGTGGTGAAGAGAGTCCTATCTTCTCTCTGTCAGTTTGGTCAATTGAGGCAACTCTCTGGTCAAATGAGGCCAGATTGCGTTTAATATCCACTTTGGCAACACTGTCATTAACAGAATTTTTAAAGATGTTCATTGTGCTCTCCAATATCTCCCGGTTTAGTGCAATTGCCCCTTTTGAGGCACCCAAAGATGTATACACTGCATCGCACTGCTCAAAAATCACCTCTTTTAAAGAGATTGCAGAGCCGGCCATTAACACAATAAAAGATGTGCTGCTGTTAATAGTAGCGACAATCGGAGCTATTTCTGCTCCCAGACTATGACCTATTAGTCCAATTCTTGAAGAGTCAACATCAGTTCTGCTTCTAAGGTAGTTAATCGCGAATGACGCATCCTCTGCATGGTCTCTTACCGTTGCATTCCTGAAGCTTCCTTCAGACTCTCCTGCACCCCTGTCGTCATAGCGTAATACTGCAAAACCGTTACGAGTCAGATAATCTGCAATTACCAGAAAAACTTTGTGTCCAAAAATTGTCTGGTTTCTGTCAGATGGTCCTGAGCCCGAAATCAATACAACTGCCGGAGCATTAACCGATCCGAATGGTTTTGTAAATGTCCCTTTAAGTGAAATACCTTTATTTGTATTTTTAAAGCTCACATTTTCTGAATGGTATGGATAGGGTTTTTTGGGCTCCTGAGGCCTTTTTGCAACATGAAAAGGAAACTCTTCACATTTTGTCAGATTTAGAGGCAGGGCTTGACCGCCAGGCTTTCCAAAAGTTCCATTAAGTTTTGTTTTCTGCCCTGAAACTGAGTCTTTAACAAGTTGACCGCTAAAAACGGTTGCCAACATTTTAACCTCCATCATTATTGAATCTCCATCTGCAGAAACCTTGTCAACCGTTATATTATAGCTTTTCTGATCTGCACTGTGCATTACAGCATCATACTCTCCGTTTGCCATTGCTGTAATTTCGAATGCAATCGTAAGTTTAAAATTCGGATTAATCACAAGGTCTCCAAACCATTTTCCAGAAAGCTGGTCCTGGCTTTTTTGTCCTTCATTAAACGGAGATGCTTTTGCCATCATGCCGATGGAGATTAAAGTCACAAATAGTGTAAATAATAATTTTTTCATTTAGGTTTAGTTTATTTTTTATACGAAAGTAGAGGTGGTCAAATATATGCACAAATTTATATGACCAACAACCAGATTACTTTTCAAAACAACACCTTTATATGACGAATAGCGATTGTCATCTAATACAAATCGTTTAAATATAATTCTTGCGTTTTCGTCCAATTGCCATCTTTTAATAATTTAATAAGTTTAAATTTGAGTTGTGAAGAAAAATTAGACCACATAAAACAAGAAAGAATTAATTCCATACAGAAATGAATATCTCAAAATACAAGGAGCATTTGATACATTCAATAATCTGGATTACCGGATTCATCATTTTTGCATGTTTTGTACAAACTGTTGGAAACGTTAGGAGAGATATGGGAGATTTTGCATATCCGGTAGCAGTCGGAACAATTTTTAATATCATTCTTTTTTACACTGTATCATATAAACTGATAAGCATATACTATGTAAGAAAGTCAACCTCTCTCTTCATTGCACAAATTACCCTCACACTGTTAGGATTATCAATTATTGAGGCAACATTGGATTACCTGCTTTTTCCGGCGTACTACTCTTCGGAGAATGAGTCACTTTACAGTCAATTTATTGTCACCCTGATATTCAATCTCTTTATTCTGGCAATTGCTCTTGGTTATGGATTTATCAAAATGTGGCTTAAATCTGAGAACCAAAGGCAGGAACTAAAGTCACAAAAGCTTACTGCAGAGCTAGATTTTTTGAAAACCCAAGTGAATCCTCATGTGTTGTTTAATATGCTCAATATGGCTTTTTCAAGCGCAACAACTTATGGAGACGAAAGAACTGCAGATATCATTGAAAAAATATCGTCACAACTTCGTTATGTGCTTTATGACAGCAATATAAACAAGGTGTCAATTAGAAAAGAGATAGATCATATTGAGGGATTTGTCGCTCTTCAACGGATGCGTATTTCTGCTGATATGCCTATTAATATTATTTTAAACATAAGTACAGACAATGAGAATTACCAGATACCTCCTCTTTTGTTAATCCCCTTTATTGAGAATGCTTTTAAATACGGAATATCATTTGATTTGCCAACAGAGATTAAAATTGACATTGTATGCCGAGAGAATACTCTCCGTCTTTGCGTAAGCAATCCGGCAGTAAAAAATGAGAGGAACAATCAGGCAGACAGTTTTTCCGGAATTGGACTTGAAAATGTAAAAAAACGCCTCGCGATTCTATATCCTTCTAAGCATATCTTGGACATTTCCAATGACGGAAAATTATTTATTGTTAACTTGTCACTTAACCTCAATTGATAAACTATGAAGTGTATTATTATTGATGATGAGCCCTTTGCTATAGATTTATTAAAAACCTATGTTGAGAAGACCGATTCTCTTGAGCTTTCCGGCACTTTTTCCAATCCGATAAAAGTCCACTCCTTTCTCATGAAGAGTAACATCGATTTAATATTTCTTGATATTAACATGCCTGTGTTAACAGGCATTCAATTAATTAAATCACTAACTCACTGCCCTCTGATTATCTTTACAACTGCCTATGCAGAATATGGAGTTGAGAGCTATGAGTACAACACCGTTGACTACCTTTTAAAGCCAATCAGATATGACCGTTTTCTTAAGGCTGTCAATAAGGCAAGTGAAATGTTCTCTGCCATTAAATTAGCTAATAGGGAATCAAGCAGTATTAGCAGAAATCCGGTTTCTGAGGAGAGTGTGATAAAGATAAAGAGTGGCGGTAAGGTACACAGGGTTGAAGTCAGCTCGTTACTATATGTAGAGGCGTCTGGCAACTATATGATCTTTCACACCTGTAAAGAGAAGATCCTTTCGCTTATGACAATGAAAGAGGCAATTGATCTGTTACCTAAAGAGTCGTTTGCAAGAATTCATAAATCCTATATAGTTTCACTAGCTGCAATAGAAACAATTGAGAGGCATCAGGTTACCATTAAAGGCGCCAAGCTACCGGTCGGCTCGTCTTACCGCGAACTATTTTTATCCAAAATATAATTTTGCAAGGAATCGAGCTTTTTAAAGCTCTTTCTGAAGTTTAATTGTTGCAAATTTTTCCTCTTCGTATTCGCCATCACACGAGATGCCGGTGACTCTGTCAAAACCGGCCTTCGTCCAAAATCTTAAGGCTCTCCAGTTATTCAGATAAACAGCAATGCCCAGATTTGAGAATCCGTTTGCAACGGCATCATCAGATATACGGGAGATTATCTCTTGTGCGTAGCCACTCTTACGATAACACGAATCAATTACCAATATCCCTATCCACAAACAATCTTTGGAAGGATACCCCATGTATAAGCCAATATATCCTATTAATTTATTCTCCTCTTTAAGGTATACAGATTTTAGCCTGTAGTTTGCTTTACAGGCGTTTTCAATAGGGGGCAGATCGCCCTCTGAAATCCATTTTTCAAAATCTTCACCTTCATACCCGGAACCCTCTACCAGTTGTTTGTCGGTCCAGGTATGAAGCACGTTTTTAAGCATACTGCACTCTTCGTGAATTGCCTCCTTTAATAAAAGCCTGTTTGTAATTAATGTCCCTTTTAACATATAGAGGTTACCTCACGATTTTTCCAATTTTTGCAATTCGTTCATCTTTCTCCTTAGTTGTTATCAATCAGTTACAGAAATTTTATTTATCATCCCTTTGAAAATTATTCCGTGTAATGGAAAGACTGAAAACCAATAAATTCTTCCAAATAATCCTTTTGGACGGAAAGTAGCTGTTTGAATAAGTTTATTATCTTTTACCTGAAATTCCAACCATGCTTCACCGGGTAATTTCATTTCAGCAAATAATAATAAACGCCTCTCTTCTTTATTGGCATAAAGCACTCTCCAGAAATCAAGAGCGTCACCGGCTTGAATATCATATAAATTTGTTCTCCCTCGTCTTAATCCAACACCCCCAAAAAATTTATCAATAACCCCCCGTAATCTCCATAGCCAATTTGCATAATACCAACCTGTATCACCACCTATCTTCCATATTTTCTCAACACTTGAATCTATATCTGAAATAAGCTTAATCCGGGTATCTTTATAACAGCCATACTCAGGAACCTTTATATAATCTGAAATTTTAAAATCTAACCTTCCGCTAATTGTTGAATCCTTCCAACTTGAAAGAATCTCATTTTGCTCAATATTCTCAAATGCTTGTTTAATACAACCTGTATAGGACAAAGGCCTTATATTAAGTAACTTAATAATTTTATCATCTTTTGCTATAACCTCTACTTTCATACTGTCAACCAACGAAGTTGCAAGGTTATATGATGTTGAGGTTATAAAATATAACCAATAAGATGATAGTTTTGGTGTCATTACCGGGACAGTCCAAATATATCTTTTTAATCCACGAACAGATGCAAACTTGAGTAGCATCTCTTTGTAGGTAAGAATCTCATCTCCTCCAATATCATAACTGCTGTTAAATGTTTTTTCGTTACCAAGAATGCCAGTTAAAATTTTTATTACATCCGAAATACCAATGGGTTGACATTTAGTTCTTAACCATTTTGGCGCTATCATAATTGGCAATTTTTCAACAAGATCACGAATAATTTCAAATGAAGCACTTCCTGACCCAATTATTATTCCTGCACGTACAGTTGTTAGCGAATACTCTCCTTTGCCTAATTCTATCTCTACATTTTTTCTTGAATTAAGATGCTTCGAAAGTGTTTGAGAATTAACAATCCCACTAAGGTAGATTACTTGTTTTACATTAGTTTTATTAAGTGCCTCCCGAAAATTAATTGCAGATTTTTTCTCTAGTTCATCATAGTTCTTGGAAGTTGACATGGAATGAACCAAGTAATATGCAAAGTCTATATCTTTTGGGATTTTTGCCAGAGTGGCTGTATTATTTAGATCTACTTCTATTACTTCAATCCGTCCTTTGATTAACTCCTCTGGATGGAATTTATTTTTATCCCTTACAAGGCAAATTACATAATAGCCGCTTTCAACTAAAACCGGTAACAGCCTTTTCCCGATATACCCTGTCGCTCCTGTTAATAATACTTTCATTATCCAATCATTCCTTTATCACTGTTACTAAGCAGGGTTAAAAGTTAATAATTCTGAGATTTTGGTTACTGTTCTTTTTTCAACAAGATATGAAAATGGCTTGTTAATTTCAACCGGCAACTTGGTGAAAAATGATACTGTCTGATTTTTTGCCTCTTGAATAAAAGCAAACGAGCCCTCTCCAAAGCCAAAGAAATTACCGAAACCTGCAACTGTCTTTACAAAACGCCCATCACTCTCATAAAGTCGAAGGGGGAAGAGAAACCGCTTACCTGTGGAATATAGATCGTCTTGTAATGCAGAGTAATTACGAGCTCCTTCAAATTCTATATCAAACTGAACATATCTGTCTCCATCGGGACCCCAGTCTATGGGGCATTGGTTTGCAATATCGCTTGGGATAAACATGTTCCAAAAATTCCATTTCTGTTTTGCGACCGGAAAATTTCTCATTCCAGCATCATAAATGTCTGTTTGATAATATTTTGCTTGTAAAAAGGGGGATTCCTGTTTTATTTTTTCGAGCATTGCTGTTTTTTCAGGGTCAAAAACAGGTTTGGGAGGAAAGAGGGATGACAGCTGTAATGGAATATTATCATCCAGATAAACTTTTCTCTCTCTTAGCGTCTTTCTCATGTCGGACTCTTCAACCAGGTTTGATAAACGGGTCTCCACCCCATCATATACCTGATATGTCAAAGATCCCCCTTTCTCTACAATCACATCAGATAAAAATGTCGGATAGACCCCTTGCTGCACATATACAACTCCATGATATCCCGATCCAAGAAGGTAACCCCACTTAGAAATTGTTTTTACAAAAGTGCCGTCATACTCATATAGTTCAAGGGTAAAGGTCAGACCGTTTTTAGTTCCTGCCAAATCATCAATCACACGATGAGGCCGATTATTGGGATCAAGCACCACATTTACGACTACATATCTATCTCCATTTACTCCCCAATCAATTGGCTTTTTGGTTGATACGTCCATTGCTGCCTGAAAATTTGATAGTGTCCAATTTTCATACTCACCGGGAATGGGCTTACTCTGTTTTGCAGACCATGCTTTTACCTTGTAGTATTTAGTATATAAAGATGGCAATGCACCTCCTCTTTTCACTAAGGTGAGTATTAACTGGGCTGTTTCATCATTGTTCTGTCCGTGTGAAGAGAGAGAGAAGATACAAAGGAGTAATAAAACTAAAACACGTTTCATAAATTATACTTTATTAGGCTGGCAATTCCTAACAAAAGTATCTATAATTCTTGGAATTAAGCTCCTATTTGTGCAGTTGTTCATTAATTTTTGTGAACAACATTTTTTTGTTAATTGGCTTGCATAAAAAATCGGAACAACCACATTCTAAAGCTTTTATTTTATTAACCTCTGTAGAATATGCGGTTTGGGCAATTATGGGTAAACCCGGGTTAAATTTTTTAATTTGTGCTGTTGCTGCATAGCCATCCAACTCGGGCATTTTGATATCCATCAGTACTAAATCAATGTCAGGATTGGACCTGCACAGCTTAACAGCTTCAACACCATTTACAGCCCTGATAATGTTAATCCCGGAACCGGCCAACATCTCATTCAATAACATAAAATTTGAATCGTTATCTTCGGCGATTAACAATGTTTTATTGGAATATAATCCAAGATTTATATCCTTATTGGACATTTTTTCAGAAATTTTTATCGGGTTTGTGTTTTTGAATGGAATAGTAAAATAAAATACAGAACCTTTCCCCAATTCAGAAGTCACCCATATGCTCCCTCCCATCATTTTGACATAAGCTTTTGAGATTGAGAGACCCAATCCTGAACCACCAATATTACGTGTGTTTGTTGTTTCAACCTGACGAAAACGATTAAATATTTTTTCCTGCATATCTAATGGAATACCTATTCCGGAATCCTCAACATAAAATTCCAACTGTTTATTCTTTACAGAATACCCAAAATTGATATATCCATTATGGGTAAATTTAAAGGCATTCCCAATAAGATTGATGAGTATTTGCGTTAGTTTTGTTGCATCTGTAGAAATTATGGCATCATCATCCGGCAAGCCGGCTTTAAAATTAAGCTGAACATTCCTGTCAATGGTTTTTGGAGTAAATTGCTCATTTAATAGTTTACAAACTAGATTAATATCAATCTCACTCTCCTGAATTTTTTCTTGCCCGGATTCAATTGAGGCAATTCTAATAATATCATCAATAATTGCAAGCAACTGATCACTGCTTTGGATGATGATATCAGTAAAATCTTTCCGTCTATCCGGGGTCAAATCGGGTTCGTTAAGAAAAGCTGAAAAGCCCACAATCGCATTCATGGGGGTTCTTATTTCGTGAGAAATATTATGCAGAAATGCTGTTTTCAAACGATCACTCTCCTCTGCTCTCTCCTTGGCGCTTATCAATTCCATCTCGGAATGTTTGCGTTCTGTAATGTCGCTTGAAATGCCTATTATCCCTGAAAGCTTACCATTAGAGTCTACTATTGGAGTATCTGTTACAAATGCAGGGAAAACAGATCCGTCCTTTCTTTTTACATCAAATTCCCCGGACCATGTTTTTCCTGCGCTTAATTTTTTCATTATATCAACAGCTTGTTTACCAGATTGCATGGCAGGTGTTAACATAACAATATTTTGTCCTATTGCTTCATCAGGTGACCACCCGTATATCTTTTCTGCCGCACTATTCCAATAAATCACAACACCAGTTAAATCGGTCGCTATAACAGCTTGTCCCACATTGTTTAACAAACTCGCCTGCAATGTTATTTCGTTATGAATTTTTTTCTGCTCGGTAATATCCTCAACCATTCCAATCACCTCCTGTGGCAACCCTTTGTGATCGTTTAAAGTTGTAACAAACAGATTACCCCATAATATGTCTCCACTTTTATGAATGTATCTTTTCTCCATGTTATACCAGGATATTTTCCCGGCTATAAGTTCGGCAAACTGATTCAAATCCTTGTCGATATCTTCAGGATAAGTAAAATCAGTAAACATCATTTTAGATAGCTCATCACTACTATATCCAAGCATTTTGGACAAACGTAAATTTGATATGATTGGATGTCCTTGCAAATCAATTAGTGAAATTGCAATAGGCGCCTGGTCAAATATTGCCCGAAAACGTTTTTCACTGGCCTGAAGAACTTGCGCTGCCAGCATCCGTTCTGTAATGTCCCGCCCAATGCCCAAAACACCAAGCACTGTTCCGTCTGAATCGTATATTGGAGATTTTATTGTTTCAAGAAAGGCCCGGTGTCCATCATCCGCAAAGGTGACCCACTCCTCGTTTGTGGTAGGTTTTCCTGCCTCCATGGCTTTTTTGTCATTTATACGGAAAAAATCGGCCAATTCCCGTTCAACATAATCATAATCGGTTTTTCCAATGATGTCCTTTTCTTTGGCTCCAAAAAAACGTTCAAACATCGGATTGCATGAGAGGAACAATCCGTTTGTATCTTTTAGCCAAATTAAGTCAGGTATAGTTTTGATTAATGTGTGGAGATGAGATTCACTTTTTCGTAGCGCAATATCCGATTGTCTTCGAGTCGTTATATTCCGGATATTACACTGAATAACCTTGATTTTATTTTCTAAATACACATTACTGACAAACTCAACATGTATCTCTCTCCCATCTGAAGTTACTAGTGGTAGATCATCATATCTGACATATGCATTTTGTTTCAACTCCAGGAATTTCTCTTTATTCTCATAAACATCTTGAAACGAGCCAATTTCCCAGATGAATTTTTCAACAAACTCTTCTTTGGTATAGCCCAACAAATCAATTAAAAAAGGGTTTACATCAACAATCTTTCCGGTCTCGGCATCAAGAATAATTATGCCGTCTTTGGCTGACTCAAAAAGTCTTCGGTAGCGTATTTCCGAGAGACTTAACGCATCCTCTGTGAACTTACGCCTTGTGATATCCTGTGATATTGTTGCAATTATATTTTTCTCTTTTTCATCAAGAATACGCGAAGAACTCCATAAAACTGTTTTAATTTTTTTGTCTTTAGTTAAAATATCAATCTCTGTAACTTTATGATCATCGTCCAGATGATATTTTAGCAATTCAATTGTTGCAGCAATTTTTTCTTTTGGGAAAAGAATATCTATTTTTTTATCAATAATTTCAGCAGCATCAAAGCCGCTCAGTAATTCAAATTGGCGGTTGAGATGTTTTATTATCATAGAGGTATCCCAAATAATCATTGGAGCATGCATATGATCTAGCAGGATGTTTAAAATATCACTGGTTGCACGGTTTACCTCTTCTAAAGAATTTTCTTTGTCCTTATTTACGGAGATATCACGTATATTGCATTGAATAACCTTTTTATTGTTTACTAAATAAACATTGCTAACAAATTCAACATAAATTGTTCTTCCGCACGCAGTTATTAGTGGTAAATTATCGTATCTGACATATTTTTTGTGTTGCAATTCCTGGAATTTTTCCTTATTCTCAAAAATATCCCTGAAAGAGCCTATCTCCCAGATTGATTTTTCAATAAATTCTTTTTTCGTATAGCCTAACAAGTCAATTAAAAATGGATTAACATCAACAATTTTTCCGGTTTTGGCGTCAAGAATCAGAATGCCGTCTTTTGATGATTCAAATAAGCTGCGATAACTGAGCTCAGAAGCATATAATTCCTCTAATAAAATTGCCTCTTTTTTTGTGCGCTTTTCCATGGTGATATATTATCAAGTAGCAGTAAGAGCCACCACAACCTAAATATAAGGAAAGGCCATTTCTTGATTATTACAAATGGTTGTTAATTTATTACATAATTATTGTTATTGCCACAAAATAGCATACCAACAACCCCGGCAAAAGATTATGCCCAATGTAATTTTTGATATTAAAATTCGTTTTAAACTTCTGAGAATCCGCTCGTAGGTTCAGCAAATTTTTGACTTGCTGTAAAGAGCACATCAATCACAATTGGGTTATGCAACTTTAAGACGCTTTTCAGAATTTTTTCTCTTAATAAGTCCAGTGATGCAATTGTGAGGGTATTCTCATCTTCTTTAAGTAAAATATGGATAAGTACATAAGGAACCCTACCCGGCTGAACCATACGAACATACACTTTATTTAATGAAAGGCCACTTAATGCTGTATTGACTGCCTTTTCCAGTTTTAGTGTCGTTTCAAAAGATGGGGCTTTATTTAATAAACCCATAAGTGCATGCCATGTCATGCGAACCGGTATGCCAATTGATAGACTGGCTACCAGGGCAGTAAGGACCGGGTCGACATATGCAAGCATCTCTGTAAATGAAGTACGCTCAAGAAACCATGTTGTGGCAAATGCTACTAAAACAGTAGATGAGATTATTGTATTTAATATCCAGTTATGATAATCAGCCTTCACCAATGGACTTTTGTTTGATTTATACGAACGATGTAGCAGTAATGTAACTAAAAGGCCGGCAACACTTGCTATTGATGCATAAAATATTGCCGGTTCTGAGGAGATCTCCCGGCCATCAGCAATGATTGACATTAAAGCCTCAAAAAAAGCGATTAACGATACACCAAGAATTAGTAATCCCTTTACTGCATTAATAAGAGCTTCAAAGTAACCATACCCAAAAGGGAATTTTTCATCATCAGGGCGTTTAATAATAGTTAGAATCCTAATTGTAAATATTGCTGTTACAAAATAGCTTATATTAAAGAGACCATCAAGTAATATGACTCCTGAGTTTGTAATTATAGAAAAAGTAATTCCCAATATACCAACCAACAAAGATGCAAGAGTCGATAAAATCAATGATTTTTTTTCTGATTTCATAATAACAAAAATCGGTTATAAACATCAATCATATCTTTAATGCTTTATAAATTAAAACTTCTTGGTAATATCTAAAACAATTGTGTTGAACTTATCGGCCTCCTCGACAATGGGGCTGTGTGCAGAGTTATCAAAAGTGAAAAAATCTTTTTCAGGAGCATTTAGCTGATTAAAAAAATCTTTAGCCACTACATAAGGCGTCTGATAATCAAATATACCATTGAAGATATAGACCGGAATCTGCATGCTGTCTATCTCTGAATGAAGGTTTGTATTTACAACATCCAGCCACAGATGCTTGAGCGAAAACATACTACCGGCCATATATTTAAACTTATCGCTCAATGTGTACTCCTTTGCAGCAAGAATCATTTTTATATAAGGCCACAGGCTTGTCATTTCCCGAGTAACTCCTCCTCCGTATCTGGAAACATACTCCCTTTCATTCATAATAAAGCTAATCCAGGGATCAATAGTAGCTAAGGTATCAGGAAAGGTCATTGAGGTCAGTTTCTTTAATCCTTTCTTATCATTTCTGATGATTGCCTGCTCCTTAACCCATTCAAACGACACTCTCTCGCCCCAGTATTGGGCACATACCTGACCAATCCCAAAATATGCGTGGTACAGCTCAGGAAACTTATGGGAGGTGAGTATCCCAAGAAAAGAGCCCCAGGAGTGTCCCATTAAAAATATTTTTTCCTGATTGAACCTTTGTTTCAGAACTAAAGTCAGCTCCCTGGTATCTGAAATAAGCTGCGGTACAGTCATACTTTCTGTTTTAATTTTGTTTGAATATGACATCCCGGCACCGCGCTGTTCCCAATAAACCATTACAAAGTTTTTCTCCAAATCAGGATTGCCTTTGCTGATAAATACAAATTCCGGACTACCCGGACCTCCGTGAAGAAAAAGCATTACAGGTTTTGTAGAATCTTCTCCCCTGACAATAATGTATTGCTCAACACCTCCAAGAGTTACCTTCTCTATTGAAGAGATACTTCCAGGGATAGTTATCCCGGATGAATCTGTTATTGGTTGTGGCTTTCCAGGGCTCTTGATCCATAAAAAAATTGATGCCAATATAAGAACAATCAATAGTGCTCCCAGAAGATAGAGCACTCCTTTGCCAATTTTTTTTAATATCGTTTTCATTTTATTTTGGTGAATATGGTACATGTGAGTCATGAAGAATAATCTTCAATTAGCAGAAACCCTTTTACTTGAGACCATTAAGACAATGCCAACAAAAAGCACTACTGCACTTATTATTACAGGAGTCCAGTTAGCGCTTGATACTCCTATGTTGACTCCTAAAAAACTGAAGGTCTCAGTATCCTGAGTTGCCTGTATTCCAAAAATTAAAGCCCCTATAATTCCAAGAATCACTAATACTATTCCGGCTATTCTCATAACATTAACTTTTAATAATTAATAAAGTTGTATATGCAAAACTAAGTGCATCATCTCCAATAAGTGTTATATAATAAGTTGGAAATGTACATAATTCACATATTTAAATGCACTTCTTAATAGTAGATAATTAAACTTTCAGTAAAAAATTCTCTCTAATCATTCCCGGCTCTTTATATTTTGATGCCGAGGCTACTGCTTTCTCTAAAACTTGTTTTAACAAATTAAAGTCATTGGGCTTAGATATGTAAACATTTGCTCCGTTGAGGAATGTTTCATCAATATCTTTTTCGTTTTCTGATGTGGAATAAATGGCTATCAGAACATCTTCCAACCTGGGATTGCTCTTTATTTCCTTTAAACATTCTATACCACTTTTTGACGGCATGTTGAGGTCAAGGAAAAGAATGTATGGTAAAGAGTTCTCCTGTTTGTTAAGCCATTCCATTAGTTCTGTTCCGTCATTCACAGTGCTGACAACGGTTTTAATTTTTAATTCTGAAAAGGCTACTGTAAATAGTAGTCTGTCCCCTTCATCATCATCAGCAAGTAAAATGTGTAATGGGTTTTTGTTCATGATGGGTTGTTTTTATGATGAAACGGGTATGTATATATTGAACGTTGCTCCTTTATTTAGTTCACTTGTAGCGTTTATGACTCCTCTGTGGTTATCAACTATCTTTTTTACAATTGCAAGGCCAATGCCTGAACCTGTGTATTCGTCTTTACTATGAAGTTTCTGAAACACTTCAAATATTTTGGAACTAAATTCATTTTCAAAACCTATACCATTATCTGCTACGCATATATGGCAGTATTCCTGATGAGGAAGGAGTCCCTTAATATTTAAGTCTTTATTTTTAATAATCCTGCTGCTTATTTTTATATGAGGAGGTTTATGTGGCACAGAAAACTTGAGGGCGTTGCTTATAAGATTGTGCATGAGTTGACGAAACTGGAAGGGAATAATATTGACTTCGCACAGATTATTCACTTCTATTACAGCTCGTTTTCCAGCTATCTCATCTTTAAATTCATTTTTAATTTCTTCAATGATTAAGTTGAGGTTTGTATTTTCAAATTTTCGTTCTGCTGCACTTATCCGAGAGAAGGAGAGCAAGTCCTGAATGAGTTGCTGCATTCTTTTTGCAGACTGTTGCATAAAGCGAAAATAATTTTTTCCTACTTCAGATAAGTTTTGATTCTCTTTTTCTAAAATTATTCCGGCAAAGGTCTGCAGCTTGCGCAGCGGCTCCTGCATATCGTGACTGGAAACATAAGTGAATGCCTCCAGCTCCTTGTTCATATTTAAAAGCTCTTTGTTCTTATTTTCAAGCGATTCATTAGCCTCTTTTAATTCACGTGTTCTTTGGTCAACAGCTTTTTCTAATCTTAATTTTTCTGCTTTACGTTCTCTTATCTCTTTTTTAAGTAATGCTTTATCTATCAGTTCTTTCTCTAAAATAAGATGCCTTATTTCAGTAATATCTGCAATAACAAGAAGTATCAATTGTTCCCGGTGTGCATTCTGGATAACACGACTTGCATTGAGTGACATTATTTTTTCACCTAAGTTCAAGAAAGTATGCTTTACCTCATAATTGTAGAAATGAGAATTTTTAGGAATAATCTCTTCAAGTAATTCGCGTAGTGCAGGAATGTTCCATTGTTTGTTTCCTAAATCGTATAAAAGCACACCTTCGGTTTGTTCTTCGGTAACATCGAATTTCTTGTAGAATGCTTTGTTGGCAGATTTCACCCGCAGATCTTTTCCTAAAACCAGCATTGGTTCGTGCATTGTAGATACAATAGCATCGGAATATGCATATGATTCAGTAAGCAGGTCGTTACGTGTTTGCAATTCCTGATTGGCAGAGATGAGCTCTTCGTTGGCAGATTCAATTTCTTCTTTTGAAGTCTCCAGCTCTTCATTCAGGGTTTGCAGCTCTTCGTTGCTGGATACCACCTCTTCTATTGTACTTTGAAATTCTTCTGTAAACGCCTCATGCTCCTGCGCGATTGAGAGAGCATCTGAATGTGCATCTGACAATTCCTGCTCTAACCTCTTTATTCTTCGGTCTTTTGCAGATGAAATACTGTCTCCGACATTCTCCTGCAACGAAAAAATTTCTGCTAGTTCCATCTCTGTGAAAAGGATAAGCAGTAATGGCTCGTTCCTCTCTAAAGTAAGAGGGACAATTTCTAAACTTATAACTTTTACTGTCGAATTGATTTTTACTTCAATTCCGGTTTTACGAATGCGATGCTTGGTTTTAATGACTTTTGAAATTGAATTACGCAATTCAAATGCAATTTCAGGCCGGGCCATTTTTAAAATATTAAAGGTGGCTTTGCCTTTTGGGTGTGTGAGATATAATTCAGTTGAGCCACGAAACTGAACAATCTCCATTTGATAATTAATAACAACACTCGCGGGCATAAATTCTGAAACAAGCAGAGAGTCAATAGCATTGTCAAGCCAATGCTGATTTACGACGTTGTTTTTCTGGGTTATAATACGAGTAGCTAACGGAATATTTTTCTCAATAATTGTTTGCTGTGAAAAGCGAGATGAAAGTTCGGGAAGTCGCTTTGATCCAATACTTGTTTTGCGTGTAAAGATTTTATGCTTTTTATTTGAACTTGCAAAAAGATGGCTTGAATGGCTTATGCCTTCTGATTTGCCAAGCATTAAAAACCCATTGTCTTTTAGTGCATAATGAAAAGTGCTAATCACTTTCTTCTGTGCTACGGTATCTAAGTAAATAAATAGATTGCAGCAACTTATAAAATCAAGCCGGGAGAAAGGAGGGTCGCTCAAAATGTTATGCTGTGCGAACACGCACATATCGCGAACGGTTTTATTAACTCGGTAGCTACCTTCTGATTTAATAAAAAACCGCTGAATGCGCTTTGGTGAAACGGTCTCTAACTCCTGCTTGCTATAAACACCAATTCGGGCTTTGCTTATTGCAAAACCACTTAGGTCTGTCGCAAAGATCTGAACTGGAATATTCAAGGTTTGACTACCCTGAATCTCTAGCAGTATCATGGCAATTGAATAGGCTTCTTCACCTGTTGCACATGCAGGAACCCATATTCGCAGTGACTCACCTGCATTTTTCCTTTTCAGCAATTTTGGGAAAAGAGTCTCTTTCAAATATTTGTGAGTGTCGGTATCACGGAAAAAACTTGTAACATTTATAAGCAAGTCCTGGTATAGAATATCTATCTCCTCATTTTTTTGAGTAAGAAGTTTTGCATATTGCTTGATTGAAGTTATTTTGTACAAAACCATTCTGCGAATAATGCGTCTCTTTATTGTGCTCATTTTATAAACACTAAAATCAACTCCGGTGGCTTCAAACAATTGATTAAGAATAATTTTAAGATCAGGATTGCTATTGTCAATCAGATTTTTGTTAGTCGTTTTAATCCCATTTGATTTTACATACGGATGCTTGCTTAGCCTTGCCAACTCTAGTGCAATCTCCTTGGGAGATAAGATAAAATCAACAGCACCAACTGCAATTGCTGAGTGAGGCATACTTGTGAATTTCGCAGAGTCGTCTTGTGCAAAAGTTAATCCCCCTTCTTGCTTAATATCTTTTAAACCCAATGTACCATCGCTTGCGCTACCGGAAAGGACAATGCCAATAACTCTCTCTTTATGTGCACGGGCAAGAGAGGAGAAAAGAGTATCGATAGAAATTGAAGCACTGGATTCTGATCGTGGAATTAATTTTATGTGTCCGTCAACTACATCTATTCCTTTGTTATATGGAATTACAAAAACATTATCGGGTTCAATGTCATCCATCTCATCAATTTCCCTCACTTTCATCTTTGTCTTCTTGGATAGAATTTCTGTCAACATGCTTTTGTGGTCAGGGCTAAGATGTTGAACATAAATAAAAGCCATACCGGTGTCATATGGAAGATATTTTAATAACTCCATCATTGCTTCCAGCCCGCCAGCCGATGCCCCTATGGCAACAATTGGAAAATCGTTCTTATTTACTGTCATTATTTGGAATTATTATTGAATCTCCTGTAATCATGAAATTTTCTTCAGACGGCATAGGGATATTTTTCTGAACTATGAGAGTAAGAGCCTCATAGATAACCTTTTTCAGTTGCAAAAAATCAGCCGGTTTGTTGATGTAATAATGTGCCGCATCTCTGAAAACAATATTGACCATCTCCTGGCTCGAAGCTGTAGTGATTATAATAACCGGAAGATTCTGGAGTTCTCTGGATCGTTTAATTGCACCTAAGGTTGCGAAACCATTTTTCCTCGGCATGTTAAGGTCCAAAAACAGAACGTCCGGCAATTTGTTTCCTCTTTTTGTAAGTTCCTCAATCACCTTTTCTCCATTGCGAACAATGGTAAGAGTTGCTGAGACAGGGAGTTCTGCCAAAGCATCCTTAAACAGAAGGCAGTCAGCTTTGTCGTCATCAGCAAGAAGTATATTGATACTTTGTGTTATCATTTTCTAAAGTTAACAATAAAATTATGCAATAGATATTATTAACGCAATTACGCTCAACGCCTCATTCTGTCTGGCGTTCAATTCCATAATTTAATTATTTGAAGTTTACCAAGCATTTCATCTTTTTTACCTTCAGCAAACATCAGATCATCGTCAGTTAAGCTTGCAAACTTCTGTTTGAGCTTGCCTTTCTTCTCATTCCAGTTTCCTTTTAATTCTGTTGTATTCATGTTTTGAATTATATGTGTGAATAAATTTTCACAACTACTCAAAGTTGTAAATATTCTCTCCTTAAAACTTTATATATTTCCGGAAATTATTTGTATTGTTCACACATCGCCGGTTCTCTCATTTCTTTTTCATCATCATAAGCTTTGGTTGAAAAGAGCTCTGGAGTACGGTATAGAAATTCTCTCTTCCTGGTTGATATCATTTGTGGGAGTATTATTGTCAGTCAAAATTTGGTCTTATTAGACATGATACTTTGACAGGCACCTCTCAGTTATCTGATTTATATTGAATTTGAAAAATAAGATTTGATAAAATAAATATAACCAAGCCATATGATATGCCAACAATTTTGAGTAAATGATTCAATTCAAGGATTGTGAGATGGAATAGGGGTTTTTAGAAACCACGGTTTTGTTGTTTCATCAGTTGAAAAAAACTGTAAGAGCATTTGAGCCACTTTTTGTCTGCCCGTCGTTGAAGGGTGTGTTCCATCTGACTGATAATCGGATATAACCCAAATCAGCCCGTCACTTCTCGGAGTAATTCCGTTAGCCCACAAATAAGGCCCCCAGGAAAGCCAAGCAGATGAGGGATTATTCCCTGCATAGTTTAGCGATGCATCACCATTAATTTGTGATTCTATCAAACGTTTAACTGTCCAGCCAGCATACCAGGCGAATGGTTCGGGATTTAGGTTAGTATTCGCATAGCCTGCATAAATACGATCGCTGAGATAAACAAGTTTAAGATTTTGAAACTTCAATTTCAGTAGTTGCATCACAGATTTGTATTTGTCTTTCAAGCCATCAGGATAAGTTACAAATGAAGTATCAGTCGGACGGGCTTCAGCCTCTTTAAACCAAATAATCTGTACCTGTGCAGGACTTAAGCCCAATGCTGCGAGCCTACTCTCTACAGTATCCCAATAAGAAGATGTTGAACTATTTATTGCGTTTATCTCTTGTCCTCCTACTGCTCCATCTACCAATGATAATTTTGGGTTTTTATCGGGATAGGATTGCATCATAGAAAGAAACATCTGTGTTTCCATCGTAACATTAGACATACCTATTGACAACCAAACGATTTTCCCATTCGTTTCATCAACTGTCCCAGAGGTGTTTAAGGGTTTTATTGTTTTTGCCATGGCAATACCCGCAGTATTATGAGCAGGAGGTCTAATATTTGAGGCATTTGGATAAAGTCCTCCCTGGAAGCCCCTATAGGTTGCTGTACCAAAATCAATAAGAGGAATTGCTGTAGTGATTATGTTGTCAGTATCTTTTCCATCTGATTTACTCTCTTTTTCACAAGCAAAAAAGAGAAGAGAACTGAGACAGATTAGAAATGTTATGCGGTTTTTTTTCATAATTACATTTATTACATATTGATAGCAATTTGTTTTTGGCTTGTAATTATTAGTTGTGTCTTATGTAAGATAACAGCTACAGGCCTATATACCTTTTGTCGATTTTCCTGCCATCAGTTATTTGAGCTATTGTAGTATCGACGTTTTATTGTTTTCAAATATATTACTTGTTCTCAATCTCTTAAAATATTTTTATGTTTTTTTGTAATAAATTCTATTCAATTGATACTTTATAAGAAACGCTACAGTTATGAAATCACCTAAAGAAGAATTTCTCGATATACTTTCAAACTATCAAGGGATACTGTATAAAGTTAGTTTGGTTTACTTTAAAAATAAGCCTGACAGAGAAGACAATCTTCAGGAAATCATATATCAGCTTTGGAAATCTTTTCCCAGTCTCAAAAACCACAATAGTATTGGTTCATGGATTTATGCAGTATCAATAAACACTTCAATCTCCAGGATTAAAAAGGTATCACGAATTGAATACAGAGAAACAATACCCGAATTGCCCGACAAATCGAGCGTTATTGATGAAATGTTAAAGAACGAATCACTCCAACTATTATTAAAAGCAATCTATAATCTCGATGAACTTGACAAATCCATTATGCTGCTATATTTAGAAGAGAAGAGGTATGATGAAATTGCTGAAATTATTGGTATCTCAAAATCAAATGTTGGTGTGAGAATCAACAGGGCTAAAGAAATATTGAAACAAAACTTAAAGAAATAAATCATGGAAAATACTGAACTTCAAAAAATATGGAAAACTATTGATAGTGAATTCTATCCGAAATCCAAAGATGAACTGAGTTTGTTACTGACATCAAAAACAAAGCAAACAATTAATAAGTTTTTGGTTATTATGAGTATTTCAATCTTAGTTTGTGTCGGACTATTAATCTATTTGGCAATCACTTCACTAAATCGGCAAAACGATTTGATATATTTAATAAACAATGCAACTCTTGGGATTGTAACAATAATATCACTAGCATCCGGATTGTTGTCTTGGTATAAATTACAAAACAAAAAATACAATCAACCTTTAAAAAACTGGTTGGAAGAGAGAATAAATATTTTATCTAAATGGTTAACAGGCAGATTAAGTAAACTCTATTTGTTTTTAATCCCCTTTCTTTACGTCTTAATCGTTTTGTCAATTCATGTTTATTTTGAAAATAAATCATTCATTGATGTTCTTAATACAGAAGAGTCAATAATTGGACTCATTATAGGAACACCTATTGGCCTTTTTGTCTCTTATTATGGAGCGAGAAAAATTCGGAAATATCAAATAAGCAATCTTGAATTTCTCAAAGATTTGCACAATCGTCTTTGCAATATGTGCTAGCGGTTCTATCTGCTATTATTTTAAGTTTCTTCCCATCAAATTAATTTTTACCTTATATCTATCCTTTTGGTTGAAAAACGTCATATCTGCATATCCAGCAAATATTTTGCCTGAGTGCCTTACTCCTCTAGGGATAGAGTATCTATCCCCTTTGATATATATATTTTTAACACCATCAATAATTAATTCAATCTTTCCTTCAAGAACTATTCCCCATTGTTCTTCATGCGAATGTTCTGACAAATCAATATCCTCTTCAAAAAGCATAAATATAATCTGATGATTTTCTCCTTGTGACAGATAAGCTTTAATACCCTTAATCTGAATATCTGCCTCAGGAAGATTTATAATTGGCATGGGAAATAAATTTGTCATCTATAACTCCTTTTGTTTTTATTTCATTCATCCATTGAATTCGATTCTGTCTACAATCCCTTTATAATATTCATAATCTCCTTCTGGTAAATGCCAAACAATTTTCACCTTTTCACTTATTTTAATATTTTGTTGCATTTTATAACTTTCCACAATAGCTGAAAATTTCATTTTTTTATAAGTGTTTTTGCCCATTGAGTAGTAACGGTCATTTGTTTCAAAGCGAGTAAACACCCCTTCTTGATTAAAGTAAAAAATTCCTGACACTTCAATTCCGCCATCGGCAAGTGTGCCTCGAACTGAATACTCGTCTATCTGCTCCCATTTTACACTATCAAGCAGGAGGTAACCAGGGATAAACATAAATTCACAAAAGGCTGTAATCAATGCTGATTGAGCTATTTCTTTGCTGTTATCAAAAACAACTTTAAATAAATTAAAGAGTTTTCCATTCATCTCTCCATAACCATCTCGGTAAAGGTCACGAGCTGCAACAGGCATAGACGAAAATCTCATTAACGCTACTCTTCCAATTGGTTTTACGGAATTAAACTGTGTTGTTTCTAATCTAACCCAGTCTTTATTTGGAGACATTTTAAGCCAACTTTCAGTCCAGTAAACATTCGCATTTATTGGCACAGGTGTATTCATGTACCCACATACACGAAGATATTTTTTAAGTGGCTCAGGCAAATTTTTTATTAACTCTTCTGTAAATATTTCAGCCGTGAAACCTTTATTCCGTTCAAGTAATTCGTTTTTGTCTTTTATATATCTCTTTTTCATACTCATACAATCTGTACGAAATAACATAGTAATAAAATCTTTTGAATTTCTTTTTTAACTCAATGGTTTAGATATCTGAATTTTCTATAAAAACATAAAAGCAGTACCAAAGTCAAGTAGGCCATGTAAAATTACAAAGTATGGGAAAAGTGAAGGGCGATGATATATTGATAGACCTACTAAGATAGAAAATGGTAAAAACATGAGACCGCGATAAACAATAAAATTCAAATCAGGAATAAATGGCATGGTACAATGCTGGATTGAAAGGAATATAACAGGCAAGAGTGGCGCTAACCATTTAGTAGATACTTTATTTTTGAGAATTGGCATAATATATCCAAAATACGTAGCTAACTCAGCAAAGGCAATTGTTACCGGGAAAGCAAATAAAAGCACATAAACCAGCCATTTTCCAATTGGACCAAACATCATTGCTGTAGGTATATTAGGATCACCCCATATGATCATACTAATAAGATAAGCTGGCACAAAAACAATTGGTAAAGCTAAGATTATTAGCCCAATAAAAACAATTATATCCTTTTTAATAGTCGCTTTATTAAATGAGAATATCCGAAAATAATCATTTCCGCCTTTTTTAAACAAAATTATTAACAGCATTATGCTGACAATGTTTGTCATAGTAGCAGTCAATAACCAGTACTTCTGAGAAGCTTCCCAGGAATTAACGACAAATGCAATAAGTACTTGAAAGAATAAAAATAAAAAGAGTCTACTAGGCAGCAACAAGTAAGGTATTGTAGTCTTGTACCATACTGCTTTCTTGTTTGAAGAAATTTTATTCATTTTTAAAATTTTATCTATTGCAAACCAAACATTCATTTACTATTCACATTACCTCTCAAAACATTGAACCAAGTTAATGCTTTAGAAATCAATTAATATCCTCGTTTTTTGGACAAGGCCAAAACATAAGCGAAATATACAGAATACTTGCAATAATTCATCTATTTAGTATTTAATCCTTAATCTTCCGGCATACAATTTAACCATTTGTACCGACGTATATTTCATGTCTATCAACACTTTTTTTAATAAAAAATTAAACTCTCCCGGTTTCTCTATCATTGGATAATGTCCTGTTGCAGTCACAGTTTCAACTTTATAACTACTTTTACAGTGGGTTTCCAGTCCGTTTTCGTTTGTTGGAAAACCGTCAGTATTTATTAAATACAACTTGTATTTATTTGCAAGAAATTACAAGTATGCTATCTCCTTTTAGCTCTCATTTCCTGGACCAATGCCCAGCTATTACCTTGATCTTTTGAAATTTCACTATACCATCTAAAACTATCAGGAGTTATCTCGCTGTAAATCCATCGCGAGAGATTTCCTAACTGGTCTATTGACCCTACCTGAATAATTGTATCATCTACCTGACGCCCAATTTGCCTGATAATAGATCCGCTGGGAGGATTAATCCATATAATATGCCAAGCATCGATTTGTGGATCGTAAGTGCGAATTGTAGTGCTATATCTATTTCCGGGAACATGCCAGCCAATTGTTTCATTATCTCTAATCGGGGTAATCCACAAATCTTGAATTGCCCTACCCTCCAAAATCCAGTCAAAACGGATATCCCATTTCGAATGCAATTGTGTACCATCTTCTTGGTATACTATCGTATCTGCATGCCATTCACCTACGAATTGGCCATAAAGCATCAACTTATCACTGTATTCTTCTGCTGGTCCACTTGAAACCAATCCTTCAAAAAAATTTTTGTTATTTTTTCCCATCATAATCTTAAATTAAGAAAACAAGAAAAATAATTTGAACTATTAAAAAAAATATAATTTGCTGAATGTGAAAAATAGAGCACCAACCTTGACTTAAATATGTGTATCTATTAAAAAGAGAACCTATAAACCCGGCTCTTTCAGTTAAGTTTAAATCGGTTTTACTGGTATGCAAATATCAACTATGAATTTCCCATCTTTAGGTTCTTCCGGATATATTTCAAAACAAGGCTTATCATCGGGCTGATAGCCACTTGACGGAAGCCACTCTCCATATACCCAGCCCCATGCTTCTTGAAAATCCTGAGGAGTAAGCTCAAAACGAGCTACCACATATCGTGCAGCATCAATCTCCATTTTGCCTACCTCTCCCTCAACTTTAGTCTCAGCAGGCACAGTAATACAAACGCTCATTCTAAGCTTGTCTTCGATTGTTACATTTGGGTCATCATGATAAATAACCAACGATTTGAAGTCTTTGCCGCCTATTAAACCTCGTGGGCCCGCCCAAGTAAACAACCTGTTCCAAATGCGCTCAAAAAGTTTATTATCTCCCTTGTATGGGCCAATGTGCCTGATGTAAGCAACTGTCATTTTTGGAAGTTCTTTAACTTCTACACTTTTGTTTAATTTCATATTTGTCCTCCATTTAATTGTTTTTAATTCAGGACAAAAATACTGGGTTGGTCTCTCTTCTCTTTGATACCAATTGCTATCTTGTTGACTTAAATTGCTATTGTTTGATTTCTTTATTCTGTATTTAGAAGCAGATATTTGAAAATAGTGTTTAAAATTTCGAGAAAATATTGATATATCTGAAAAGCCACATTTAAAGGCTATTTCAGAAATACTCTCCTTCTTATTATTAAGAATTAGCATCGCGGCCTTTTCAAGACGTACTCTTAAAATAAATTGAAAGGGAGTTTCTCCAACAATAGACTGAAAGATTCTATTGAAATGAAATTTTGAAAAGTTAGCAATTCTTGCCAATTCTTCTAATGTCATTGGTTTCTCAAGATTCGATTCTATGTAATCAAATGTCTTATTGATTCGAGATATGTATTCAGATTTCAACGTTTTATGTTCGCTCATATTATTGCAGAATTGTAGAGACAATAAACACCAATTAAACCGCTCGCACAGAAATATGGAGTTCTTTATTCAACTCAAGTAAATCCCAGAGATTTCCATATAAATCTTTAAAAACAGCTATTATGTAATTAATCATAATATCAGACTCAGGAAGACTTATAATTGGCCGGGTAAAAACATTTCTCATCTTTTACTCTTTTATTTTTTATTCTATTCATTTAATTGATTTTATGGCTTTTGGTTAAGTATTGCTTCATTCAAATATAACACTCTGCGCGCAATGTTTTATGACCTTTTGTTCTAAGGTACTATTTTTTTATACTTAAGTAGTTTATAAGTTTCTTCAGTCGTTCTTCAGATGAGTTTCCGGTAATCTCAATATCGGGCACAGTTTTTTCTTCTGCATTTAAACTACCACTATGATTAAGACCTATTAATGAAGGATAACTTATAAAGATTCCACTTTCAGGTAAAATAACAATAGCAGGGTCGCTTCCTACACCATCACCTCCAGTTTGTTCCCCAACAACAGTTGCCCAATTAGTTGTTTTACAAAATTGGGCAAAACCTTCAGAAGAAGAAAAAACTTTTTTGGAAACTAATAAGTATATTTCGCCATCATAACCAATAGGATTCTTTGGGAAAATTGTATCTCTCCAAACTTGATAATAATAATTATCTGATAGTAATTCAGGGGATAGGTTAGAAAATTCATCTCCCGGATTTAATAGCTTTGCTCTTTCAAAAAAATGATGATAAAATCTACGGTTAATTTCCCCATCTTTAATTATGGGATAAGTTGTGTTTACAATGGGTTCTTTAATTATTTGACTGACAATATTATCCTGCCAATATTTTGTTGAACCACCACCATTCTCTTGAATATCTATTATTAAGTACTTGCAATCTTTAATTTCGTACAAGAAATTTGATATCAAAACTTTTTCTTTGTCAACCTTAAACATGTTAAAAGATGATATTGACATAATTGCAATTTTCTTATGATCTATTATTGAATCATAGTAATTCGGTTTTGGGTTATTAAGTGTTTTAGTGTTTTCATCAACAAATTCTTTTCTTTTTTCCAGAATATCAGACCAATATTTATGTCTGTTTGGTTTTTCTAACACTTCTACCCACTCCTTATATTTTGGGTAGTCTTTCGACAAATTCTTATAGGCACTTAAGTAACCATTGTAATATAAAGTTGGCGAAAAACTGACATGGTCGTTGTTTAAGTCTGCAAGTATAGATTTTAATGTAAAGAGATAAGTGGTATCATCAGGCGCGTTCTTAATTTTATCAATGTAATGGTTTTTATTTGACAGCCAATCAATTCCATTTAATCGCCTATTAACTCCAAAGTAACCATAGTTTTCTGACAACACTTCAAATAAGTATTCAAAATCCTTTACCTTTTGTTCATAAGTTAATGGCTTAGTTTCTTGTCCAAATGCATTAGTAATGGATAATATCAAAAAAAGCATTAATAATTTCTTCATCTTTTAAAATCTTATTTCGTTTAGTAAATAGTGACAGCCAACGTTTGAGGGTGTGATGTGTAGCTTGTGATGCGCCTGCGGCAAGACATGCTTTATGACCCAATGTTAGCGGCTGCTTTATACTTTCTGTATTGTGTCTATTATGGTTTCATGAAAGATGACCAATGTGTATGAACAATTTTCCATTGTCCATTTGGCTCAAGTCTATAGACTTCTGTACAATTCCATATAGAAATGATGTCAGCTTTGTAAGAATGTAGGGTAAAAGTCAAAACGGCCATATTTTTCATGGCAATGACTTTAGGATTAAGCATTTCGTATTTGGATATGTTAATTTGCCCTTCTATAGGTTTGTAATATTTCTTAAGGTTTTCAAGTCCTTCTAGTCGTTGTTCCAAAAAAGGGTCAAAATAAGTTACGTCTTCAGCTGAAAGGTCAAGATAACCGCTTGGGTCACCCTGATTCCACTTTTCTAGTGCTTTTTTTTCTAAAGCAATAATTGTTTCAGATATGTCTGTGTTCATTGTTTGCGAGTAACTCATTTTTGCAAGAATTAGTAATGTTAGTAAAATAATTCGTTTCATGTTTATAAGGCTAGGTTTATAGATTGCTTATCTATATGTAGATATATAGAAATAATTGGCATTTTTATAAAGTTGACTATTTGTAAGAATTTAATCTGTTTGCGATGCTCTTATAAAAGTTGAGGTTAACGGAAAACTGTATGAGTAGTGGCAGATTGTGTGGCTCTATCCATCATTATTTTTGCTTTTTCACGGAATGTTATTTCACTTTCAAATATTGTCTCCCCACCTAAATCTTCGCCGAGACTTTCCCAAGTGCCATTGTTATTGTAAAAATACCACAATCCATAATAGTCTTCATAAGCGTTATTTACAATGCCAGCTAATTTATTGTTATAGACAAAGATCTTTACAATTCTGATATTTAAAATTTTGTTTTTCTCAATTTCACTTAACCCCTCTTTGGCTAAACGAGATTCTTTAACTGTTGCAATAAAAGCATTCTGGGGAGTGGTTTTGTTATCAAATGGTAAAAGTTCTTCTATCGTCATATTTATAGAAAAAACGGTGAAATCATTTTCTAAAAGAGCATTCTTTTTTAAAAGAATTCTTGATTCCATTTTCTTGGCTTGTAATGTCCCTTTTTCAATATAAACAGAATATGAATTATGCTTATCACTTTGACTTACAAATTCAACAGCTTTTCCATTCTTGAATAAAACTCCTGCTCTCTCATCACTTGCATATCCAGAAGAGATTTTTTTATTTATTATCATTTGATGAAATAAATTCTTTCGGTTTTCGTCTGAATAATGAGGACAATTACTGTAAGAAAGGTAACCTAAACCATTGACTAAACTTAGATTAACTGGACGAGAATCACTTATTCCATTCTGGAACCAACATATTGAACCCGCACTTCCACCAGATAAAATAATTCCTTTTTTCAACGCTTTTTGTAAAATTGTATCAATGCCCTGTGCTTTCCAAATACCAAGCATATTTAACGTATTACCTCCGCCAACAACAATAGCATCTGAATTAAGTAAAATATCCTCGAATGATTGATTATTTTCGGATGAACTTACCCATACTTTAAGAATGATTGTATCTATTTTTAACGTGTTACAGATATTACTCCAATACTTAATATTATCCTGATTGTCAGCACTTGCAGTCGGCAAATAGCAGATCTTAGGATTGTCTTTTTTTGTCAAATCAACTATATACTGAACAAACTTTAAATTAATATCTCCACCCCAAACAAAAATAGTCTCATTTTTTTCGTTTGTATTTTGTTGTGCTCTTAAACTTTCAATTCCTGTTATAGAAAAGATTAAAACTAAAAGTAACCAAATCGCTCTATGTTTCATTCTTTGTTTCATTTCTGTTGTATTTTGTCTGGTTATTAAATTGCTACTAACATTCCCGCGATAAAATCCCGTTTTAATGGAATTTAATGCGTGTTATACAGCGCTTTAATTTATGAGTTTTAATAACTCTTCATCAATTTTTATGTAGGTCTGTTCATTCCCTCCCTCGCTATAAAAAGTAATTTTTCCGTCAGGGTTCACAATTATATTTATTGGAAATGTTCCGCCAAAAATCTTCAAAGCATTTTTATCCCCTAGTGTTTGATAATATTTAAATTCATTTACTTTAAGGTAATTGTCAACATTCTCCTTATTGTCGAAGGCAATAGCCAAGAAAACGATATTTGTGTTTGAGCGAAATTTATCAACCAATTTATTTAACCCTGGAATTTCCTGCCTGCAAGGAGCACAAGTTGGTGTCCACCAATTAATCACTTGATACTTTCCTTTAAAATCGGTTGATGATAAATTTTTGTTGGCTAGGGTTTTAAGACTTAATTCCGGTAATAATTTATTTTCTGCCAATAGTCGCTCTATCTTTTGGACTGCTAACTTGTCGCTTTTTTCATCTCCATTTAACCATGAATATGAAATTTCATTTGTAGTTGGATTGTATTTTACAGACAAAGAGATTTTTTTTGAAGAATTGTCAAGTTTGATATCAATGTCATTTGTCAAAAAGTCAGATATTTTGTCTTTTTCTAATGAAACAGTTGAAAATGAACTCATGTTATTATTGAAATATGATGCAATCCAATAACCATTAGTATTTCCCTGAGTCAACTTCCCAAAAACAACTTTAATACTATCAATTCCAGTTTCAAAATTTGCAAATGATAGATTCTTTAATCCTAATTGGTCTTTTATAGGCTCAATTTCTTTAGGATAACCAGAAATAAATTGTGAAGACTTGTATTCGCTGCTAGTCTGTGCATATATTGAAGTCGAAACGATTATCCCGAATATTAGTAGAAGTAAATCTCTTTTCATTGCTTTATTTTTTCTTATTTAAAATGCTGTATAACGTTTGGCAGTATGGCAAGTAAGAGAGAGCGAACGATTTTCTAACAATATACACGAATAGTTAAGGAGCTCTACAAACCTTCGTATACCACTGAAATCCTTATTGGCCATACTGCGTGTTACCAACTGTTATTTTTTCTGTCACTCGGGCATATCCCAAAGTTTCAATATCTCTAATGTTTTTTGTCAAATAAGTTTTCCCATCATTGATTACATATAAATCATCACAAATATCAAGAATATGTTTATACATGTGGTCCGTTATAATTATTCCTTTATTCTCTTTTTCTCGAAGAATTATTTTTTTGATTGAATCTATATGAATCGGCATAACGTGCGAAAAAGGTTCATCCAGCATACAAAATTTTGTTTGAGATACTAGTATTACATAAATCTCAATAATTCGTCTTTCACCTCCAGATAAATTGATTAATTTTGATTTGAAGAATTTTTCAAACTCAGGGAAGCTATAAATCAAATCATCAAAATCAAGTTCAAAATCACTAAATATCCTTTTAATTGTCAACGAATTAAGAAGAAATCTACCTTGAGGCAAATATCTCATATCTTTTGAGAAACGACTTGAAGTAAGTAATGCATTGCCATTTATTCGGATTGATTTATCATTGGGAATAAGTTCTCCAAACAAAATTTTCATCAAGCTCGACTTGCCTGTTCCGTTCTTTCCTAATAATCCGGTTATTTTTCCAGTTTCACTTTTTAAATAAACATTTTGCAAAACTCGTTTAGAATCGAATTCTAAGTTAACACTATCTATCTCAAGTATATTTATCATCTAACTATTAAAGTTATTATAATTAGCATTAGAAAGAGAATAAAGTCAAAAGTTAGAGTCGAAAACCACAAGGTTTTCTTTGACAGACCAAGATTCTTATAATAGTAGAAATCATCTTTTTTAACATTGTGGATATAATAAAAAATCAAGCCGAGAGTGATTATTTTAAACCAAAATAATGCTGTAAAAGTAACTAGCCCCCATGTGTATATTATACTCAAACAAGATAATGTAATCATCAAGCTCGCAAAAGCAAATGATCTATAAAATGTTAATATCAATCGTGTCATTCTCATAATGGTTGGTAACGGTTTGGCGATAAGGGCCGTTTTAATGGCCATTGTTGCCTGTTGAAGCGCGTTTTATTTCTTTTCCTTAGTTTTTAGTTCTTCCAAATACCATTGTGAAGTAGAAAACATCAATCCACCCAACAACCCTCCGATATATGGCCCCAGTGAATCGACGGAAAAAATTAATGATGGGTTAAAATCTTTTGTCATGATTATTCTCAAAATTGTTGAAAAAAGGACGATTAATAGCACAAAGAGCAATGCACCACCAATGATAAAAGGTATTTTTCCAATTTTTCTAATTTTAAGCCAATATCTTTCCATAATGCATTTGTATATTTTTACGGACACTATTGTTATTTGCTATATCTAATGCGCTGCAACGTTGAGTATATGAAGCGTAGCATCCCAAAGGGTGCTATGATTTCATATACATTGTTAACTGCTGGCTTTTTTAATTGTGCCTTTATTTTTTAGTTAAATTGATAATTCAGTAAATTCTACTTTCGTTTTTAAGCTGTTTAAACGTACATTTTTATACAAATGTGTGTATTGTCTTTGTACTTGGGCTACAATAATACCAGGGTGCTTTTTAAACTTTTTGCTTAGTTGTAAAACTAATTCTTTATCAAAATTGGGATACTGAAACAACTCATTTCTTTCTTTTTCTGATAATAGCATACGATCTGCGAATGCATCTGCTTCATCTTCTTTTTCCTTATCTGGTTTAATACTTTCTAAGCCATCTATAAAAATGTCTTTTTTACCGTGTTTAAGAATATGAGCTAACTCGTGATAGAAGCTAAACCAAAAGGCATTGTAATCTTTCTGTCTATCGGTTATTTGAATAAGTGGTACGCTATTATTTTTAATCCATCTGGTAGCACCATAGATAGGAGCTTTAGAGATACAAGGTGTATAAACCAAAGCTACTCCGCAAGATGCACAAAGCGCTTGTAACTCTTCTAACCAAGTATCTGAATGCTTGTAGACAATGTCTTGAATTTTATCTAAACAGTCTCTTAAACCTTTTTTATCAAATGGAGCTACTTTTATTTTCTCTGCTTGTAGCTCTCCTAAACGCAACCAAACTGAAATAGCTTGTGGTTCAGCTGTATGGCGTAGCTCAATTTTAAACGCTAATGAACTACCGTTATAAATATCTGACCATTGGGTAGGAGAAGCAACTCTAAAAAACTTTAGTAGGCCATCTGCCAATTCAGGTTTTTTAGGAGTATCTGGAAGTAAACCAAAAGATTTCATTTTGGCTAATGGAAAAGACGATACCCATTCTTGGCATTGCTCTAAATATTCCATTTGCTCTATTTCCAATAATTCATCTTGATAGGTACGCTCTAAGTTTATCCAAAAACTTGTAGGCACACCTAAAACGTATTCTAATTTGGTGGCTGTTTCTTTGGTTATTGGTGCTTTTCCTTTTATTAACTCATTTAACTTAGGAATAGACCTTCCTAAACGTTCTGCTAATTCTGCTTGCGACATACCTATATGGTCTATATGCTCTTGAATACTATCGCCTGGGCAAGAGAGTAAGGATTTTTTTATTTGTAAATCAGTCATTTTGTTTCCTTTTTAAGTTAGTGAGGGTCTTCTACAGACTCAATACTTATAATGGTTATCGCTTTTAAATCTATTCCACCATCTTCTAAGGTTGGTATAGGGTCTTGGTTTATTATGAATAGTATTCTCCAATTTTCTTGAATATCTATTGACCAAGTGCCTTTCCCTTTGCCTATGTGTTGGTGCAATCGTAATACAGGCAATTTTGAGATAACCTCTAAATTATCTGCGTTTTTAAGCTGAGTGATACGCAACTTTACCTTTTTTGCTAATGTCCCGTAACTCTTTGCTATACCTTTATCGGTATCGAGCGCCTTCTTCAGCTTGTTGTTTTTATACGATAATTCCATTGCAAAGTTACATATTTATTTACTTAATAGGTTAATGAATTTTACATTTTTTAATTTTACCACCGATTCATCTTCCATATTTCACCATTTCATTCAGCTTGCAGGTAACTTGTTTATAGATGTATAAAAGTTAAGGTTAGCTCCTGAAATTTGGTTGGCTAACCAAACGTTTGTGGGGGTTTATTTTTTATTATAAATCAAAATCGTCAGTGGGGTTTTTAATGTTTTTCAAGCCGGTCATACTAACGTGTGTATATATTTCTGTGGTTTTACTGCTTTTATGGCCAAGCAACTCCTGAATGTATCTCAAACTTACTCCGGCCTCTAAAAGATGAGTAGCGTAGCTATGCCTTAGGCAGTGCAGCGTAAAGTTATGATTTTTATATATTTTGCCCAACTTTTTATGTGGCAATTTAAACTCTTTTGTAGACCTCATCAAAAGGGACTCTCATTCTGTCACCCCAAACTCCGCGAGGGTCACGCATGCCACATGAGATAATCATATTGATTTGTGCACCAATTGGTAATTTTAATGCCCTTTTAACTCTTCTGCTGTCCAGCCCTTCCATCGGACAAGTGTCGTAACCTTCATTTGCCATTGCCAACATAAATGTCTGAGCTGCCAATGCACAGGTTTTGTGAACTACCACCCTTACGTCGCCTTCTGATACCTGATAAGTGATTGGCCTGAAAAGCCCTACGATGGATACCAGAATTTTTCTAATAATTCCAAGTATTCCCAGAAAGCGTAAATACAAGAACGGGATTACATATCCATAATACAACCTCCATGTTTTAACCCGTTTCTCATGCTTTTCGACCGGACTGTTTTTCAGGACATTTTGGGATTCTAGCTCAATCATCTTCTTAGCTCTTTTGCGGTGTAAATCCTGTCTGGTTACAAACACAACCATCTGTTGTGCCGTTGTCGCTGCCTGCTGATTTAAACAGGCAACGGAGAGTCTCTTTAGAAACTCGTGGTCTGTAATGTGATAAAATTCCCAAAGTTGCATATTTGAACTATTAGGAGAGAGGGAAGCTAACTCCAGGCAATGCTGAACCTTTTCCGGATCAATTGGAGCATCTGTATAGTATCTTACTGAACGTCGGTAGTTTATTATCTCTTCAAAAGTCATATTGTTATTGTTTTAATCTATTTATAAACAATCTCTTGTAAGGTCTATTGATGTCTGAAATATTGCTTTTCAAGACGGTCTCGGTTTATCTCTTTTCCGTGTCCGGGGAGGAAGAGTTTGCAGTTTGTTTGTAGTAATTTACCCCAACTTTCGACCATTTGTGGAATATCATCTGAAAAAGGAGGGCAAATTGAATTTCTGAATATCCCAAACATTGCATCGCCTACAATTGCTATCTCATTATCAACTATTATGCTAATTGAATCTGGCGAATGTCCGGATGTTTCAATAATGCTGATCTTACCTCTTCCTATTGAAAATTCATAAACACCTTTGACAAGAGTGTCTGGTTCAAAGGGGTCATACCCAAATTTTTGTTTGCCAATAATTTCCCCTAAACCAGAGATTATTTTCGTTGGCAGAGTAGTTCCTTTTGGTAATTTGGAGTATCCGGTTTTAATTGACTTAGCGGCTGAATGAGATACGATAATACTGCAATTGCTTATGCATTTTATCTGTTTTGCAGATTGACAATGGTCATAGTGGGTGTGTGTCAATATTAATGTTGAGATATCTTTAAGATTAATATTGTTGGATTGGATATTCCTGGAAAGTTGTTTGAAGGCAGATTTTTTTCCTGTGTCAATTAGTGTTGCAGAGCGTTCATTTACTATAATGTATGAGTTACTTCGTCCCTTTAGAACTTGAATAATTGTACTACCATTTGTTGTATTCCAGATTCTCATAGTGTTGTCACGTTTTCAATGTTTGAGTAAAGCTAAATTAAAATCTCACAATTTAAATTGAACTTCCTGAATAGGAATAATTTTCATCAAACAAATATCATCCCCCATTTTTACACTTTTTAATAACACAACATCCACTTCACAATTAAAAGCCTTTTCAAATACAACTTTACTGTATCCGGTAGTACATTGACACCATGTATCCGTTTCAAGTTTGTCTACCTCAGCAAGCATTGGACACGGACAGAACGGGAACTGTAGATATAACTCTCCGTTATTGTATGAAAGTCCCGCAGATTTAGCTTTGTCATGGCTTGCAAATTCTTCCATAGAAGAAGAGCACTTAATTAGGTCATTTAACAAGGCCAATGTTTTGTCCATTTCATACCCACACTGGCAATTCATTCTAATTAACTTTAAACTAGAGGCGTCAAAATTCTCCTCTAATCTTTTCATAGTGTTTTTCACCCAGGTAGGATTGTCCTCATCTTCTCCTGAAACTATTTTTTTAGCAGTCTCTGCGTTACTTGCTGCTGCCACGGCATTAAAGATGACTTGTTCTTGTATTTTTCTAATATCGAACATTGTATATTGATTTAATTGAATAGAATCTTAATTTTCAACAAAAATATAGAAACTCTTAAGCTTCTTTTTATTGTACTTCAATTAGCAATTGAGCCATTGCTTCTGGGTATCCCCTTTGAAAAGCTAATTCTGAAGCCAATTTATCAATCTCATTTTTAGAAATACTATCTAAGAACGAATTGCGATTAGATTTTATTAGAGTTGAAGGAATAATTTCTTCTTCTTGAATTTTAAGTATGATTTGATTGGCTGCCGTAAGTGCAGAAGATGCTTTAACAATTTCACTTCGGGCATAAGATCTATAAGGAAAGCTAACGTCACCAACTCTTAAATTCAGATCATCTCCAGGAATTTGCTGTGCTCCATACATTGGTGGACCTCCAACTGTTGCAGTTTTAAACGAAGGAACAAATTTAGTAACAAATTCAATTGCTTTTTCAGTTCTGGTTTTGACCTCATCTTCTTCCCAAGCTCTATCTAATTTTTGTTTAATACCTTCATTAAATTCTGGTTGAACCTCATTGCCTTTTGATTGTACCACTCCATTTTCGAATAAGGTAATGTCCATTGTCATTCCATGAATTTGATAATAATCTTCACAATAGGGTGTAAGTTGCACCATTCCATGCGAGGTGCCACGTTCTCCATGAAAAATAAGTTCAGGAATTAAACCCGCAATAGCTTGCCATTTCGAAACATAAGCAGCTTTAAATTCAATCAAGCGTTCAGCTTTTAACTGTAAATAATCATCAATTCTGCCAGTATTAAAGCCACAAGAATTCACCAAATAATTGACTTTATAAACAGAATCCTTAGTGCATATTTGCCAGTTATAACCTAAATTCAGATTTCGAACATCTTTAATATTAGTAACCTCGCTATTCATTTTCAGACTACAGTATTCAGTCCTATTTAAAGCTATCTGAGCTTGAGCGCCTAATCTAAAAAGGTTCCATCCATATTCCTGGACTATGAATACAGGTGTTTTTAACTTATTGTAATCAATTAATTTAATAGCATTAGAGATCCATTCATCATGTGTGTTTGGTCGTTTAACAGTTGGTTTTTCTGCTAAAGCAACTAAATCTTCTTTAGAGTAAATTTTATAATAATCCTCTGGAGCACCAAGAATTGCATTGGCGGGGTCTTCATCTATTAATTGTTTATAATGCTCCACCAACATATTGAGACGATTCTCAATTTTAGCTACTTCGAATTTTTCAGATTTTGGAATGCTGATAAAAGTTGGTCTTTGGTCTATAGATTGCGTGAACAGGCGCGCCATTTCTATCGATTGGCGCATGAGTAGCTTGCATTGCTCATCTGATATTTCGGGATACAAATTTCCTCCCGCATGTAAATGACAGAACGGAGGACCATTAACCAAGCTTGCACCTTGCTCGAACAAAATGTTTTCTATTCCATAATTAGCTAATTGTAAGGCTGTAACAACACCCGAAACTCCTCCTCCAATAATGCCGACATGGTAAATTTTGCTCATATTAAAATAGATCTTTTAGGATTGAGAAACTGTCCACTACCATTGTCGGCTTATAATCTGCAATGTTTTCGTTGTAGTTATATCCGTAACTCACACCTATACTTTCTATACCGGCATTCTGGGCAGTAAGAATGTCATTTTTTGAGTCCCCAACCATTATGCATTTTTCTATCTTAGTATTCATCTCCTTGGCTAAGTATAACAGAGGAGCCGCATTTGGCTTTTTCTCAGAGATTGAATCCTCGCCAATCCAATATTTGAAGAATTGTTTAATGGATAGTTTCTCCAAAATGGGTTCAATAAAGCGGAAAAGCTTATTCGTGCATATCACCATTTTATAGCCTTTTTCATTCAGATAGCTTAATGTTTCCACCACACCCGGATACGCATAGGTCTCCTCGCAAGGCGCTTTCTGGTATGCAGAAAGATAAATTTCAGAAGCTTGTTCCAACATCTCTTTAGATACCTCTTTGTCTTGCATAGATAGCTCCATAGATCTCTTCACCAGTTCCTTAGCTCCGTTCCCAATGAAAGGAGTAACTTGTTCCAGCGTCAATGGTAATAAATTATAGTGCGACAACATTTTATTTATTGCCAGTGCTAAATCTTTATTACTATTGATTAGCGTGCCATCAAAGTCGAATATAATAAGTTCTTTATCTTTAAAATCCATCTACATATGCTAGTTAAATTGATCTCCCCCTGCTGTTTTAAATTGACCACCCTCCATGAATTCTCATAAGAGCACCAATTTCCACGACTAATTTGCTTTTATACAAACATATTAATTTTTATTAGTTTTCAAGTTCTTAATCAAATATATTTTTCTGATTTTTTCGCAGAGATTCTCCTTGAATTCCAGCCTATAGGCATCGTGCACGATTCTGTCAAGTATTGCATCTGCAATGGTCTGTTCACCTATAACTTCCTTTCAAACTCTAGAAAGTAAGGAGACCCCAACTCCAGGATTACCTCCCTGCGGTCGTTGATCCTGCAACGGTCGGCAAAACAGCCCAAGAGAAGAAAACCACTTGCCAGGATTACCTCCCTGCGGTCGTTGATCCTGCAACGGTCGGCAATACAGCCCAAGAGAAGCCAACCCTAGGAGCGTTGCTCCTGGTTTTATTTATTTTGCTTTCGTTTCAGAGCAAGCTCTGACCGATGCAAAATAAATAACCCCTTGCTTTTGGCAAGGGGTGGGGTTCTCTTGTAGCGCGACCCAGGATTGAACTGGGGACCTCATGATTATGAATCATGCGCTCTAACCATCTGAGCTATCGCGCCGGAATTGGAGTGCAAAAGTAATACTTTTTTGTAATGTCACAAATTCTTTTGTGTGATTTATCTACCTTTGAGTTGCGTAAAATGTACAACAGTGTGGCAAATACTACATAAGAGCTGGTTTTTAACAAACTGTATAGCATTACCGCTAACTATTACCGTTAGGTAATATTAATATAAAACCTTTGTTTATGAGCAGAGAGAAAAATTGTTTGCCTGCATATTTGACTATCTATAAGATTGTTACAGCGAATCCAAGCATACCGAGATTACTCAGAAATCTCGTAACCTTTGTTGTTATTCTAAGCGTTTTTGCAGGTTCTGCTGGTTGCGAGAAGCGTAAAAACTTTGAGCAGAGGGTTACCGAGGGTGTTTTATGGCAAATGAGTAATTATCCTGAATCACAACTAGTTGATATTTATAAGAACTTTTTCCATGACAAATTCGGTCCCGGTCACATGATTCCTGATTCCGCCTCTGCCGGAGCGTATATAAGGCGAGAGCTTCAAAACGTTACCGGACCGTCTCAGGTGAATCGTGCCGAGGTTACCGGCTGGGAGGGGAATTTTGTCAGGGTTGATCTTGTGGTTTTGAAGGAGAATCTGGTGAGCTATCCCGTTTTCATGGAGGCTTTTATGGAGAGTGCGCAGGGAGTGGTGCCTCCGGCGGTTGATGAGTGGCGGGGAGAGTGGAGGCGTATTGAGCGAATTATTAGAAGGTTATATCCTTATATCCCGGATTTAGAGAGGGATTCGCGGTTTTTGGACTCTCTGCTGTCAAAGGGCAAGTATGTGGTACACCACAGTGAAACATATACACAGCATTACGACCCGCACTACCGCTTGTTCAAAAAGCAAGTTTTCGAAACCCGCCTGCAACCTTTGTTGATTTTAAGTTCTCCTGCAAACATTTGAACACAAGCATTTTACAATTGTCATTCTTCCACAATGTTTCTCCGCGCCACTTTTGGACAACTATTTGAATTTGTATAAGTTACAAATGAGACTTTTTGTTTTTTTACACATTGTTGACGAAGTCTGTTTTGCAAAACACATTTATTCTGGCACATAGCCAAAACTGGCGCGGAGATCATAGCGGAAGTAATCCCTGGGATTCTTTCCTTTTAACTGAAAATCAGCTATTTAGATAAAAGATCCATCGAGTGCTAACGCCTTGAAAATGAAAGAAAAGGAAAGAATTCCCAGGGATGAATTGATGATTGATAAATGCTCATTCATGGATTTTGTGAGTACGAAATTTATCTCCGCGCCAGTTTGTGGTATTTATTTGATTATCTATAGATTGAAAACGAGCCAATTTTTTGCTTAAAATTGGCTCGTTTTTATGTGACTGATATTGTGATTGTTACCACAAACTGGCGCGGAGAATTTCCCGGTCTCTCTGCTTCCCGGTCTCCCTAGATTTTTTCCAGTAACACAACCGCATAAGCCTCGATGCCCTCTTCGCGGCCGACAAAGCCTAATCGTTCGGTGGTGGTAGCCTTTACGGAGATGCGGTCGGCGGTGCAGCCGATTATGTCTGCCAGGGTGGTTCGCATTTCGATAATGCGGGGAGCCAGTTTGGGACGCTGCAACGCTACTGTGATATCGGCGTTGGCCAATCTGTAGCCGTGAAGGGCAACCAACCGGCAAACCTCTTTAAGCAGAATCTTGCTGTCAATACCCTTGAATTCGTCAGAAGTATCAGGAAAGTGCTTGCCAATATCGCCCAGAGCCAACGCCCCAAGCATTGCATCGCACAACGCATGAATTGGTGTGTCGCCGTCAGAATGAGCCACACAGCCCTTTTCGTGTTCAATTTTTAAACCGCAGATCCAGAGCGGAAAGCCCGGGGCAAGCGAATGAACATCATATCCGTTTCCAATTCTGTACATGCTACTAATGCAAATATTAAATATTAAATGAGATTTTTACTCTTAAACTCAAATGTTATCTGTTAAACAAAGCTACAACAAAATTCCTATATTTATTGTTATCTTTGTAGTGATAAAATCAGGGTTATGGGTTTAAATTTTAGCTTTTTCAAGACTCCAAAACACAGAGTCTTTAACTATCAGCCCCTCTATTATGACCCCCGCAAAGAGGCTCTCGAAGAGAGAATTGCCCGTGCAAGGGAAGGAGAGAAGGGCAAGGAGCACGACTATGTTCCGGGAAAAAATATCAGGACAAATTTTCGCAAAGCACTTTATGACAACCGCAAACAAGCAGGTTCACCCATAGTTATGAGACTAATCGTGATGCTGTCGCTTGTTGGATTGGCCGCAGCGCTCTACTTCTTTGCCAAATCAATCGGTCTGTTTTTTGTTTAACCGCTACTTCGTATAATCTGTTCTTCGTAAAATCAAATGATAAAAGTACTTCCGGCTCATATTTCTAATCTCATTGCAGCAGGAGAGGTTGTTCAACGACCGGCCTCTGTTGTCAAAGAACTTGTGGAGAATGCCGTAGATGCAGGAGCCGCAAATATTCATGTAATAATCAGAGATTCAGGAAGAACCCTCATTCAAATAATTGATGACGGCTGCGGCATGTCGCCCGAAGATGCCAGAACCTCCTTTCTCAGGCACGCCACATCAAAAATAACAACAGCAGAAGATCTCACAAACATACACACATTCGGCTTCAGAGGAGAGGCACTGGCCTCGGTATGCTCGGTTGCAGAGGTAATTTTACGAACAAAGAGATCAATTGATGAGACCGGGTTCGAGGTAAAATTTGCTGAATCAAAGCAGGTTTCAGAAGGAGAAGTCTCAACACCTAACGGATCCAACTTCATGGTTCGCAACCTCTTTTACAACATACCGGCAAGACGAAAATTTCTCAAATCAGACGCCACCGAATTCAGACAAATACTTGCCGAATTCTCTCGCATTGCAATAACCCGCCCCGATATACACTTCAGACTCTCTCACAACAGCGGAGAGATTCTCAACCTCCCCCCGGCAACCCTCAAGAGACGCATTCAGGATACCGCAGGCAAAGATATGGGCAAAGAGCTGGTAGAAATATCGGTAAAGACCTCAATCATAAATATAAGCGGCTACATTGGAAAGCCCGAAGACTCAAGAAAAACGCCAGGTTACCAATACCTTTTTGCCAACAACCGATACTTCCGCAGCCCCTATTTTCAGAAGGCGGTTCTTAAAGCATACGACGGACTCATACAGGAAGGGACCCTGCCATCTTTCTTCATATTCTTCGAGACCAACCCCCAAAAGCTGGACGTAAATATACACCCCTCAAAGACAGAGATTAAGTTTGAGGACGACTCCGCAATATTCGACATCCTATACTCAGGCACCAGAGAATCACTCGGCAAAAACTCATTTATGCCAAGCATTGACTTTGACCAGGATGGAGCGCCCGATATTCCAAAGGTCAACACAAGCTTTTACGTAGCCCCCCCAAAGATAAACTACGACCCACTCTTCAACCCATTTAAAGACTTAGGCGGTGAGACTCCTGAAGAGATTGATCGCAGATTTCACTCTGCAGATAATTCTGCAAACCCACAATTTTTCAATCCGGCATTCAACTCCGGCTCCGGTCACTCCTCTTCTTACTCTTCAAACGAAGGCTCAGACCCACTCTTCAACGACGAAGCTATCCCCGCAAAACCCCTGCTACAAATCTCAGGCAGGTATATAATGACAACCATCAAAAGCGGAGTAATTCTAATTGACATCAAAAGAGCAAGGGAGCGAATTCTTTACGAAAAATATACTCAAACTCTGAGAGAAGGGGTAGGAATAATTCAGCAATCACTCTTTCCCGTGAGCGTAGAGGCAGGCCTCAATACACTCTCAATTTTGAAAGAGAACGAAAGCGTGCTAAAATATCTGGGCTTTGATATATCCCTGACTCATGATTCAGCTACAGTCAGCGCACTTCCGGAGGGTTTTTCAGATGATTTCGAGACAATGGAAGAGGTTTTAGACAATCTGGCAGAGATGCTATCCGAAGAGGGGAACGATTTTGGCAAGAGATCGGTAGAGCAACTAGCTGCAAAACTGGCAAAAGCAGGAAGTTTTGGGAAAAATGAACCACTAAACAACCTTGAGGCACAAACTTTGGTAGATACACTATTTGCATGCAAAGAGCCCAACTACACCCCGGCGGGCAACAGTTGCCTAAAGGTAATAACAGCAGATGAAATCAGCGCAATGCTAAACCGATAGATAGCAACCTATTAAACAGATAATTACAAATTTAGAAAATAACTATCATGTATATTAACAGAGGATCCGGATTTTTGGGAAACATGCCCCCCGTTGTAAAAAATCTTGTGATCATTAACGCCATAATGCTTTTAATAAGCATGCTTACCAAAGAGTTTATGTACGAAAAGTTTGCACTTTTCTACTTTGAATCTCCCCTGTTTAAACCATACCAACTTGTAACCCACATGTTTATGCACGGGAACTTCCTGCATCTCTTTTTCAACATGTACTCGCTCATTATTTTCGGGATAGTTCTTGAACAGGTCTGGGGAAGCAAGAAATTCTTCATCTACTATATGGTCACAGGTCTGGGAGCAGCACTGCTCCACTCATTTGTTCTGTTTCTTGAGGTCTCGGCACTTGAGAAAGCATACGAAGTAGGAAACATGATGGCAGCAAACGGAATACAGGCAATGTATATGACACCAACGGTGGGAGCATCTGGAGCTGTATTCGGAGTGTTGTTAGCCTACGGAATGTTGTTCCCAAATAATGTACTGCAACTCATCTTTCCACCCGTAGCACTTAAAGCCAAATGGTTTGTAATGATATTCGGAGCAATTGAACTCTATCTGGGGCTCTCTAAACCGGGAAGCAGCATAGCCCATTTTGCCCACCTTGGAGGTATGCTATTCGGATATTTGCTTATATTGTACTGGAAAAGAAAGAACAGAATGTACTTTTAACATATCCCAAATGGGAAGCAGAAGAAAAAGATCCCCCTGGCCATTGGCCCTTCTTTTCCGACTGGCAGTAATTGCGGCAGCGGTATCATTGTTTATGTCATATATATCGCTTTACATAAACCCATCTTCCACCTCAATTCCGCTCTATTTTGGACTCTACTTTATACCCCTGGTCTTTATAAACCTCTTCATTCTGCTTTTAGGAATTATAAGACGCTCCGGAGCAGTCTGGATCACATTTATTGTGCTCCTGCCATCAATCCTGTTTGCCGATATGTTCGTCCGCTGGGGAGAGGTAAACATTGGACCGGATGGAACAGCCCTAAAGGTGTGCACATATAATGTAGGAACCTTTACACAAGGGCATAAAAAAGATAGAAATTTTAATATCAGTGGAATCGAAAAATTTATAGCCTCTCAGGACCCTCATGTTGTCTGCTTCCAGGAGTTTTACATAAAAGACACAAACGAAATCAAAGGAATTTTAAGCAATTACCCATACAGATATTACCACCTTTTCGGCACAAGAAGCAACACCAAATTCGGCAACATCACATATAGTAAATATCCCATTGTAAACGGAGGAAAATTGGTTTTCAAGGGCAGCACAAACCTCTGCATATACACCGATATTATGCTAGGAGGCAAAACTGTAAGAATATATAACACCCACCTTGAATCACACTCAATCTCGTTTACAACACTTGTTAAAAGAATGAGAGAGAGCAGCAGTGTTACCGAAGAGATATATGAAGTTCACGACAGAATGGCAGGCACCTTCAGAAAGAGAGCACTACAGGTTGACTCAATTGTTTCACATGCAAACGGAAGCAACTACTTGTCAATTATTTGCGGCGACCTCAACGACACCCCCATGTCCTATACCTACAATAAACTTACTAACGATAAAGATGACAGCTTCCGGCAATCCGGCAAAGGGTTCAGCGCAACCTACTCCCTTTTCTGGCCATTGCTTAGAATCGACTACATTCTCTATCCTTCGCCAATATGGAGTCTGAGCCACAACACTCCAAGGATAAGATATTCCGATCACTTTCCGGTTGTATCCGAGCTAACTATACCATAGACGATGTACAGGATTGGATTTGATGCAAGAAGAGCATTTAAAAACTTCGGAGGATTAGGCAATTACAGCCGCTCTTCGATATCTTCGCTTTCACAATTTTTCAACTATAACGAATATTACCTCTATACTCCACCATATAAAGATCATTCGTTGTTCGCCTTCAGTGACTCTTCAAACGTAACTATCCGTACCCCAAAGGGCCTCTCGGCAATTTCCACAGCATACTGGAGAGAGTACTCAATAAAAAAAGCAATTGAAAAAGACAACCTCGATCTCTACCACGGACTTACCGGCGAACTGCCACTCAGCAATACAGACATTCCAAAAGTTGTAACAATACATGATCTTGATTGCCACAGATACCCCATGTATTACAGACCATTTGACAGATGGTTATGCTCGGCAAGAATCTCCCGATCGGCAAAGAGTGCAAACAAAATCATTGCAGTCAGCAAACAGACAGCAGACGACATAGTAGAATTTTTCGGAACAGACCGCTCTAAAATCGAAATAGTTCACCCAAGTTGTGACCCACAGTTTTACACACCCGCCTCTGCAGAAAAAGCACAACAGGTAAAAGAGAAATATAACCTGCCAAAACGCTTCATAGTGGCAATGGGAGCAATTGAAGAGAGAAAAAATGTTGTAAGCATTGTAAAAGCCCTGCCAAGACTGCCCAAAGATATCAAACTCTACTGCTTTGGTAAATGGACTCCATATGCACTTAACATAATGGCAGTTGCAGAGAATCTGGGAGTCAGAGACCGTGTAGTTTTAATACATGACGCCGATTTCTCTTTGATGCCCGCAATATACTCTCTTGCCGAAGCGCTGATATATGTATCCCACTCAGAGGGTTTTGGAATACCTGTGCTGGAAGGAATTACATACGGTATCCCCGTTATCACAAGCGGAGGGTCATCAATGGCAGAGGCAGGAGGAGATGCCGCACTTTATGCAAACCCACTCTCACCAAGCGATATCGGAGACAAAATTGAGATGATACTCTCCTCTCCTACTCTAAGACACAGCATGATAGAGCGAGGATTCGACCACGCCAGGCAATTCAGAAACGATAAAGCAGCAGAGAAGTTGTTTGAAATTTACACAAAGACAATTAATGAGTTTAAAAAATAGAGACACAACAATAAAACTAACTTGAATTAAACAGAAAAGAAAAAATGGAAGCTGAAATCAGAAAAGCAGTTGAAGAGGCCGTTAAGGCACTAAAGGAGGGAGGTATAATTCTCTTTCCTACAGACACCGTTTGGGCGTTAGGTTGTGATGCCTCCAACCGTGAGGCAGTTCAGAAACTGATTTCTATAACCGGTATCAAATCAAACAAGGGAATGATTTTGCTTGTTCCCGACATGAACATGGTTTACAAGTACATTAAAGAGGTTCCTGAAATTGCCGAAGAGGTAGTTGAGGCTTCAGATACTCCACTAACGATAATTTACCCGCAGGCACTTAATGTTGCCCCGGAAGTTACAGCAGAAGACAAATCCGTAGCAATAAGAGTAGTAACACACCCATTTTGTACCGCCATGCTAAATAGATTCGGCAGGGCTGTTGTAACTGCAACAGAAGGCTTTACAGAGGACAACTATCCTGCACTTTTCGAAGAGTTTGATGACGAAATTACCGCAAAACTACAGTGGCAGGCAAATCCGATGTTAGAGGCCGGCTTCACCGGTAAACCATCATCAATAATGTATCTGGGTCAAGGGGGTGTTGTTAAAATAATCCGCAAATAATGAATTATCTACTGTTAGCTATTGGCTTTGTGCTCCTCATTGCAGGGGCAGATTACCTCGTAAGAGGGGCCTCATCTGTGGCCAAAAGACTTAAAATTTCTGATTTGATAATTGGATTGACAGTTGTCTCTATTGGTACCTCTGCTCCGGAACTCTCTGTTAACATAATTGCCAGCCTTGACAATGCGCCGGGTATGGCAATAGGCAACGTTATAGGAAGCAACATCTTTAATTTTCTGCTAATCATTGGTTTTGCAGCGATTGTCAGTCCAATTGGACTAAAAAATTCACTTCTAAAAATCGAGATTCCCTTTGCAATTCTTGCCTCACTCGCTCTTATTTTTGTAGCCTCAGACACTTTTTTTGACTCAACACCCGGATTAATCACCAGAAGTGACGGCATGATACTTCTGCTCTTCTTTGCAATCTTCATGTACTACATATTTCTCTCCGCCAAAAAAGGGGAGATTAAAGAGGAGGAGATTATTGAAAAAGAGAGCAATCTTTCTGTCTGGCTATCTGTAATTTATATAGCAGGAGGTTTAGGAGCGCTTGTATTTGGAGGAGACCTTATTGTTGGAAGCGCCACAGAACTCGCAGTCGGCTGGGGAATGAGTGAAACAGTTATCGGTCTAACAATTGTAGCAATGGGCACATCACTGCCCGAACTGGCCACCAGCCTTGTTGCTGCCTACAAAGGCAACAGCGATATTGCAATTGGAAATGTTGTTGGCTCAAACATCTTCAATATATTTTTGATACTTGGCGCAAGCTCCGTAATAACTCCACTTCCGTTTGCAGCAAGCAGCACCATTGACGCACTCGTAGCCGCAGCAGCCACCGGTGTTGTCCTATTTTTCGGCTACCGTGGCAAAGGTCTCAAAATTGACCGCAAAGAGGGCATCATTCTGATAGTAATGTACGCCGCCTACATCACCTACCTGCTTGTCTGATCTAAACGATCAAAATGTAATTAGTTTTTAAGTTTCACCCTTACAATCACCGGATTGTCGGTATCTTTAAGATTGTCTGCTATACTCTTAAATTTATCCGAAACTTCATGTGTCTCTGCATGGGCTTTAAACTCGTGCGCATACATATATGTTATGAGGTAGCCGTCTGAACTCACATATTTTGGCCACACAGCAGGGCCCCCTTCAAAGTCCTCCACAAACCCTAGTTGGTTGATTTCAGGCTGAAGTATGAATTGAAACTCTCCCGTTTTCTTATTAAATACCGAACATTCAAAATTGTAAACGTATTCGTGACTGTTTAAACCTATCATTTTAGCAGGCTTATCTGATAACGATCCGGTATGAAATGTCATAAACAAATACTTATCACTTTCAAAAATCCAAAACTTGTTCCAGATGAAAGGTGCATGAGAGCGAAAATGATCTCTTTTAAGAATATCAGGCGCGTATTTACCAAAGTTAAAAATGTAGGCAGTGTCTATACTATTATCTTCATTNNATAGTTAGTATATATTTGTTTAAGCCATTTTTAATTCGTACTGCATTTTTGTGCCTAAATATCATAGGGTTCATTATCGATAGTAAGGCACTATAAGTGGTAACCTTTTCATAATCTTCTCCGGGATATTCAACACTTAGTAACAATCTTGCTGTGGAATCAATTAAAAAGCCTGAATGTTGAGACCTATCGTTGATTGTTGAACGCAGAAAGTAATTCAAATCCGATTTAATAAATCCGATTATATTATGTTTACTTAAAAAATCATTGTCTTTATAATTCACAACTTTCTTAAAATCTCCATCTAAGGAATATTCTACGATTTTATTATAAGCCAAAACAGAAATGTCGCCTGTTTTCAAATCGATATCTACTGTATGTGCTCCATCATACTCTTGAGGTCCTCGGCCATATTTATTGATTTTGTTTAGATATTGGCCATCCCTGTCAAAAATTATTATTGACATATTTTGCAGCATTAAGTAAATACGCTCATTCTCATAGAAAACTCTATCAAACGAAATTTTTCCAACAACAGATTCACTATTTGTCTCAAGCGGAATATATTCAATAGATTCAGCTATCTCAGACAATTTCACCAACCTACCCTTACCAACTCCGCCTTCGACGTCAATTAGTCTTAAATCTTTTGGCTGATTATCACTACTGTTCCGGCAGGCAGATATTGCAATAATAAATATAAATAAGAGCTTTTTCATTTTGTTTTAGTTATTATTTAAAGTTAGTTCGTATTGTTAAAACATGTTAAAATTCAAAGAAGCCTTTATGCTTTTGAGTTTACCTCCTTCTTGATCTGGTATTTCCCAGATGGGCTGGTTGAGATACATTTTTATCTTCTCTTGTGTAGTGACTTCGGGATTGTATATTATTCTTATTGAAGGAAGATCATTGGCGTTTAAAAGTGTTTGAATGCCAAGGATACCTTTCTTTCCTGAAAGATACCCGGATAGTGTTGGCATTTGGCGCGAAATAGCCGGTTTTTCCAAGTCAGGGAAAGTAATGTCATAATGGGCTTTGGCTACATTATCTATGCTGTCGTTAAACATTGCTATATAGTGCTTAAAAAAGCGCTCTAACATCTCTCTTTTTGAGATTGTATCAATCACATTGCTCAATGAAGACAACTT
>DPKJ01000016.1 GCA_003542575.1 Rikenellaceae bacterium
CTACGATGTGTGCTCTCTTTTTTTCTCCAAATTATTACAAATTTTACAAAGAATTTCTTTAAGTATTTGCCGTTCGGATATTTCCAGATTATTTACATAATTATTGATTGATTCAGACAAGTCAGGTCCGAAAGTCTCTCCATTTATTAAAATGTTGATTTTAGTAATCATGATTAAGAATAATATTATTTGTTTATTACTTTGATATCTGTTTTAAGCCGAATAATGGTCTCAGGAAGTTGATTCTTCTTAATATGTATTCATATAATAACCAAGTTATTCCAAAAGTTCCCACAACCATCAAAAAGAATTTATTTAAAAAACTCCACTGTTTATTCATAATCAAAAAACCCAAAAATACAGTGACGGTTTGATGTAAAATGTAGAACGGATAAACTGCTTCTGTAGCATATTTTAATGTCTTTCCAGGTCGGTTTAAATATTTTGTAGCGAAACCAAATATGAACATTATCCAGGACCACATAGAAATTACCCTTAACATGCTGATAACATATTTTATTGCTTCATATTCTTTGATTTGCGTATTGTGACTTGTTATCAGTATTAAAGCACCAAAAGTTACAACTCCTACTAAAAGATGTTTTAATCTATTTTTGAGTAATGATAACCAAAGTGTATTATCTGCCATTATAAAAAGGAATCCATAAATAAAAAGAGTAGAATATTTTGCCATGTTGTACCAATCATCAATAAAATCGTGAGTTGACGGGAAATATGGTTTTAAGAATGTTTCGTATATAATAAAAGGGATTATGAGCCAGTAGACACCATAGGTAGAGCTTATTATCTCATTGAATGTTCTAAAGGTTTTAGATTGCAAATTTTTTTTAATAAGAATAAATATTGGGATAAGCACTAAAGAATAAAACAACAGATAAGGCAAAAACCAGAGATGGTGCCAGCTTAAGTTCCCGGTCGGATATATACCTTTAAAGGCAATATTTGACCAAAAATCTATGTAACTTCCCGTAAAATCACCGCATGCAACTCTTTCCAGATATACTTGTGGGGGTACTATGAATAATATTCCAAAAATAAGAGGTATTAAAAGCTTTTTTAATCTTTCTCCTGCAAACTGAACTGTTGATCTTTTAGACATTGCATAAGCAGTTCCTATGCCTGAAATTATAAATAGAATTGATAATCTCCATTGACTAACGAATATCATGGGAAACTTTAAATTATCATATAGAGTATTGTTTTTAATATGCCATTCCCATGGTACAAAAAACATTGCTACATGATAAAAAATTAAAAGTAAAAACACTATAACCCTAAGCCAATCAATATCATATCTTCTCATTGCCAAAAATTTTTGGCAAATGTATTACTATATACAGGTGAAAATGAAGAAATGTTACAAACAACTGTTTTTTGTGATTATCTGCATTAAGTATGCATTTTGTCACAGGTTTCCGGGATAAATAACATTTGAAAAAGTTGAAAATTTTCTTTTAAATTCTTTTAAAAATGATCTTGAAACAGGTATTTTTTCTTGTATATGTTTGAATTTTATGAGCAAACCCTGAGCCCCTCCCTTAATGTCTGATATTTGTTTTATGTTGGCAATAAAAGAGCGATGTACTCTTACAATAAATTCATAGTTAGAAAGTTGCTTTTCAAAATCTTTAATTGTAATACGCTTTATAACTTTTTTAACTTCATTGTTTTCGTATGAAATTACTTCAATGTAATTACCATCTGACTTGACGTATATAATATTGTCAGGGTCAATTAAAAAATGCTCCCCCTTTACTGTCGAGTTAATTGAAATCCTGGTAATAACCGGGCCTCGATCGGTTTTTTTGACTTCTTTTAATAATCTTATATGCCTGAAAGGATAATAAATTGCAAATATCAAAAAACCTGCTAGCATTGAGTTTCGAGTTTCTTCGAGATAATACTTTAATGACCAGTTTTGGGTATTATGATAAAAAAGATCTCTGGAAACAAAAAGAACCAGCCCTATTACCAACAGAAGTGATAAAATCAATAAGAACTCCTTAATTATATTCCACTTGTTATCATTAATTAAAAGCCCAGTAATGCCAAATATTATTATTAAGCATAAAACAGCTATAAAAGATTGAATCAAACATATATACAAGTAATTTATTGTGTGCTCAGATTGATCAACATTAAAGGGTAAAAACAGATAATGAAATATAACAACCATAAAATAAATTGTTAAGGAAAAAAGCAGCAACTTTTTACCTCTATAGTAGTATGCAAACGGTTGTTTCAATATTTTTAGTAACGGCATCATTTTTTATCTGAAAAGCACAACAAACTTATATAAATGAATTTAAAATTGATAATTTTTTGGAATAATTAAAAATAGCGATATATTTGCAGTAACAAATGTAAGCGTAACAAATATATATAATTTGAAGATCGGGGCAGCTGTTTGTCCTTAATGTGAGGTAATAACACTCATAAACCAATAAATGGGTGCAGCGGTTAGTAATTAAGTAAACAAATTTTTATTTGAGCTTGAATTTAACATGATTTTAACAAAAAAAATTGAAGTAATAATCAATGAGAATGATTATGCAGTTAAAAGCGGATATTTAAAACAGCTATACATATGGAGAAGTCTGGTAAGAAATGGAGCCAATGAACTCATATCATATTTATATAGTATTGACAGATTAAAATATTACAAGTTTATTACTCAAGAGGCAAAGATTGAGCTTGGCATAATTGGAGCAAAAGGAGAAAGTGTAAAAGAGGGATCAGCCTCATATGTTTTACTTTCAGAAAGGCTTAAGGGATTAATACCTATGGACATTGCAAATTCTTTACAGCAGAATGTTACAAAAACATATAAAGAATCAAGAAAGGACATACTTAATGGATCAGCAGCTTTAAAGAGCTACAATAACTTACCAATACCCTTTAGTGGATGCTCAATTAGAAATCTCAACTATTTAAAAGAGGCAAATAAATATACTTTCACACTTTTTGGGCTGCCCTTTTCCTTTATGCTGGGTAAAGACCGTAGTAACAATAAGTCCGTCTTAGATTGCTGTATTGCAGGCGAAATTAAAATATGTGGTTCATCTCTTCAAATAGATGATAATAGAAAAAAAACTTATTTGCTATTAAACGTTGATATTCCAAAAATTGAGCTATCACTTGAAGCAGAAAATTTTATTGACGCCCAACTCTCTATTGATATTCCAATTGTTGCAAGTTTTAAGAACGATATTAAGATGATTGGAAATAAAGAAGAGTATTTGCACAGAAGAATTCAAATACAGAAAGCATTAAAAAGAGCACAGATCAATTCTACATACACTACAGGAGGTCGAGGAAGAAAAAGAAAGACTCAGGCACTAGAAAGATTTAATAATAAGGAGAAAGATTATATAAACACCAGATTACATACGTATTCAAAATTATTAATAGATTTTGCTATTAAAAACAGATGTAAAACTATATACTTAATCAATCAAAAGGAAAAAGAAAAGCAGATTCAAAAGAACTCATTTCTTTTAAGGAATTGGGGATATTATGGCCTAAAACAAAAATTAATATATAAAGCGAGTTTGTTTGGAATCAACATAATCGAGAAGGCTAGTTAACACTGATAGGTTAAAACATTTTTTTCTATTCAAAATCTTTTCTATATTTGGGATATCAATAGTTGATATTACACTTATGGATATATTTGATTTTGACAACTCAATAAGTTTCTTAGTTAATAAAGCTGCTCAAAAGTTCAAACTGGAATTAACAAGGAAACTAAAACATTCTGGCTTAGACTTGAGTAGTGACCAATGGAGCGTATTAATGGCTTTAAACGAGCATGATGGACCTTCTCAGACTGATCTTGCTGCTAAGCTATACAAAGACCGTTCAAATGTTACCAGAATCCTGGATGTGATGGAAAAACAATTTTTAGTTGAAAGAAGAAGAAGCCCTATTGATAGAAGAGAATACAACGTTTATATTACTGAGACCGGGAAAAAAATGATACCAGCTTTGAAGAAAGCAGGAAAACATGTGATGAACAAGGCTCTTAAAGATGCAGACTCGAATGAAATTAACATTATGAAATCGTTTTTGCAAAAGATGTTTAATAATCTTGAAGTGTAATCTGTTTTTTCTCTTTTTATTTAAATCTTAAAAGCATTATAAATCAATTCCTTATTTAGCTACTTTACAATTTGATGATAATTACTTGTCGAATTGCTTTTGTGATTTGAATTTAATGCATATATTTGACGCAACAAATATAAAGCAACTATATGTTGATATAACCAATATAATTTAACATGTTTATGGTTTTTTCTGTTCACACATGAAAGCGGCAACTAATGCTCCAGAATTTTCGTCTAATACAATTATAACAAATTGTGAGTACTATGGAATTTATTTTAAACTTGATAATTAAACATTTTTATGAGCCTAAATCAGAAAGAGAGCAGGAGCCTTAAAAAAGATATTGACAGTCAGAATACAGAACACATCAACTATTTTAATAAAGGTTTTATTGTTTTTGTGAATGAGAAACAAAATATTATTTCAGATATTTTAACAAAATTGTATTCAGTTAAAGATTACCATATTAAAAGAGCTTTAAATAACATTGAAGATAATGACAAATTCACTATACAGAAAGTTTGTAATAGAATATGTGCAAATTTAGATGATGTTGAGTAACTAAAAGTTGTAAGGAAAGCCTTAAAATGGACAGAAAAAATAATGATGTTATCATTCCTGTAAATGGATCAAAAGTTGTGTCAACAATAATTTCACATGAACTTAAGAATCCATTGAATGCTATTATTGGTTTCTCTGATTTGATCATTGAAGAAAATTCAATAAACGATATAAAAGTTTTTGCTAGTATAATTAAAAAGAACGGCTCTCAATTGCTTGATAAGATTCATAACATTATCGAAGCAGGGTTAAATACTAAAAATCCAGAAATTAACCTTCAATATGTTGATCTACAACGTGTTTTGTCAGATATCCATTTTAAACTTATAAATGATGGGATATCAACAATAGACAAGTTCCATTACAATAGTATTCATAATGCTACATCTCAAAAACTGTTCTCAGATACACATAGAATTGAAAAAATCCTTTATTCATTAATCAAATGTATGGCTGTGAGTTACAAAGGCAGAAACATACATTGTGGCATTAGTAAAGTTAGATCTGTCACTGACAAAGATATTTTTGTTGTAGGAATATCTGTTGACGATCCTATACCTCATGATCATTTCAGACAGATTGTATTAGACCAGAATACCAATTCATCTAGGAGCAGTTATAAATATCATGAAGGTTTTGGGGTTGAACTGGCCATATGTGAACTTTTATCCAGTCAAATTGAAGGAAAAATTAAATTTGAATCTATATCAAATAATATCAATATTTACTTCTCAGTGCCGTTTAATAAAATATTTGTAAAAGAGTATAAGCCACTTGAACGAACTAAGGTTATTATAGCAGAAGATAATGATGACTTTTTTTTTGAAGTCAGAAAACAAATCGTAAAATATCCTTTTAAGATAGTCAGAACATCCACAAATCTTATTGAACAAACAATTAACTATGTGTCAGAAGTAAAAGTGGTTATTGCTGATATTTTCCCTGATGAACCAGCACATGATAAGATACTAGATATTAAAGAAAAATATAAAAACATAATTTTCATCACAAAACGTGACTCAAATTTACATGCGAATTACGAGCACCTTACCAAAGATAATCATCAGACTCTAAGTAGCCCTTTTTTAAGGCATGAAATAGAGAGAGTGATAGACATGTTTCTTGAAAAAACGGTACAATATCAGTTCAAAATTTAAAACGATATGCTCAAATTTAATAAATATATTATACTGCTAAATTTTGTATTAATGCTTGCTATGCCAAAAATAGGCACGGCAAATAATGCTATTTTAACAAAAATATCATTTAGCTTCGAATTCAATCAAGGGAGTGAAGTTCTGGAAATTGATTATATCAATAATAGATATGAACTGAATAATTTGGACCAATTTCTCAATCATAATTTCAGGGAAATCAAAAACAATCAAGCCCATCTTACAATCGTAAGCCATATTAAACATATTAACAAAGATGATTTACTAGCAATAAACCGAGCATGTATCCTTGCCAGTGTTGTTAGAGCACATATTAAAATGAAGTATGGACTAAATAATAGCAATTTCTCTTTTTATATAAGTTGCGAGGAGGATATAAATAACATGGTTACAATCCAATACAAACCCTATGCAATAAAACCAATAGATAACCAGGATATTTTTTACACTCAAAATGCTGTGTATAATCAATTAGTTCTTACAATGTTAAAATATAGGAATATTCCTTATTTACCTACTGAAAGCAATCTAGTGGAACATAAAGCTGCTAATGTTCAAACACACTCACTTCCTGTGATAGAAAACAACACTGAAGCGACTAAAAATGAAATAATTAATAAAAAATATGCACCATCTGATAAACTAGTAGTTAAACAAGTTAAAGTGACAGTTGACACATTATTAGGTAAACCAATGGAAGAACCAATAGACGTAGAACTGCTAATTACTGATAATAACACTCTAACGGACCCAAAGCCGCAATCAGACTTTGCAGAGACAAGCAATCCATCTCAAATAAGTGTCAAAAAAAACAATTTATCTATAAACCCAGGCAAAAGTTTTAAACCGCTGATTGGTGTAAGTACTAATATTTTAAAGTTATTTGGCGTAGCACCATCAAGTAATAAGAATAATCTACCAAATATTTCATTAGAATACTATTATTCAAAACGCTTATCCGTGAAACTGGATGGTGCTGCCACACCTTTGATTAGTAACAAGATTAACATTAATACAGATAATTGGTGGAAAGTAAGTAGTCTGACATTTGAAAATAGATTTTGGGTTGGTGAAAGTGGAATATTTTCCGGACTTTATACTGGCATATTTGGAATGTATGGTGACTTTGACATAAAGGCTCCCGGAGAAAATACCGAAGGGAGCACAGGTAATTTTTATGGTGCCGGTTTGAGCTTGGGATATAGTTTAAAGATCTGCCATTGGTTATCGCTTGAGGCCGGAATAAGAGGATGCTATAGACTAGATGAGTGGAGTTCTTATGAGGTAAGAAGTGATGGATACTTTTTAAAAGAAAGCAAGTCCAATAAGGGTTTTTATGTTCATGATTATAATGTTGGAATTGTATTTCGATATGGGTTGAAAAAATAGTGTTATGATTCAGAGGTACATCAATTGTTTCAAATTAATTTTATTATCGGGATCTATTCTGATAATTATAGCTGCTTGCAGTAAGAGGCAGCTTAATATTGACTCAATTGCCACTTCTGAAGTTGAAATACGCTCAATCCTCTCTAAAGTAGATCCGAATCAATTATCCGATGATTCTGTGATGGTTTATTTTTACAGATATGACTCCCTTATTACAATGCAAAAGATTAGTACACCTTATGATAAAATAATATTACCCGTAGGTGAATATAGTGTCATAATGCTGAATGAATACAAATATGGTGTAGAATGTTTTGAAATGGAGAGCTATCAATATGCAAAGATACTATTAAGGCAACACTTAGGTGATTCTATTGCTGCCCCAAAAAATGTTATTTGTTACTCTGTAAACAACTTGCCTGTAAAGAAAAATATTGTAAATCAATTGACTTTAGAGCCTGAAAATATTGCGAAATCAATAGATTATCAGTTGGTTATTGGAGGGGCCGCAGATTCGTTAGCTAAATGTGTTGTAACTCAGCCAGGTGTTGCAAGAGGGATTGTTATCCACAACAAACAATTAATATATGGGCAAGATAATGGAGCGAAAATTACTTTTGATGCAACCAAAGAGAATAATTTTAGCGGAAAGATAAACATTCTTGGAGTGAATCCGGAATATAACAACTTAGAGTTAAACTTTACATTTAAGGATAATAAAACTCAAAATTCAAGTATCAACATATCTACATTAATCAACGATGAAATTAATGCAAAAAAAGTCATAATGTATATAGATGTATCAATTGTAAATCTGGAGATAAAAGCAATTTTAAAATCATGGGTAGTTATTGAAGACTCTATAAATATCTAATTTATTAAAATGAGAACAGATATTAGTATTTATTCGCTTACCATTCTCTTTGGAATCACGTTATTATTTATGGGGTGTTCAAAGGATATAATACAGACTGAAGACAATGATAAAATTGTTGTCTTATTAAAAAGTTACTTAAATCCTTTAAGCAGTTCAAAATCTAACCCAACTCTAACTGATGGTTCTGCAGTGGGTATGTTTATTGACGAAGTTTTTAAATATGACAGTAATGGTTCTGCGTTTTTAAATAAATTAACTGAAAATAAGCTATATAGGAATATTGATAACACAATCTCAGGTGCTCCTGTAGTATTTTATAAGGATAAATACTACCGTATTATCGGATACTCACCTTATACGAATCAATACGAATCAAGCTCAGGACTTGTGAAATTTGAACACGATACTGATGTTTTATGGGCAAAATCTCTTTTTCCATTGGTAAATGGAACTAACCATCTGAACGAAATGCCATTATCATTCAAACATCTTACATCTCAGGTTAAGTTTATAATTAATGACTTAAGAGATATTACCTCCAAAGAACATTTTCCGATTAATAACATAAACTTGAAAATTTCAGGCTTTTGCAAATATTTTTATATGGCTGTAGTAGACGGTGAAATATCTCCGGGAGATACTGATAATAATGTAGTTATAAGTCAAGCAGATAGATTCGTATGCATCACTCCTTCCTATCCTTCTGATTCAACAAAACTCGAAGTGTCGCTAATTATTAATGGTATTAGCGAATCGGATAATAGTGAACAGAAATTCAATAAAACATTTTATTACACTTTTTTGGAAAATCACTCCTATTTATTAACCATAAACATTAGGACTAACTCAATTAATATTAATGGACAAATAAATGAGTGGGTATCAAAACCTGTTGACGAATTAATTATTAAAGAATAAATATGCATATTACAATGAGAAATTTTCTGTTAAGCACTTTTTTGCTTTTTATTGTTGCCATCTCTTGTACAAAACAGAATTATCTGAAAAATAATACTAACAGTACACTTGAACTTAAGGCAAATGTTAAAAATGATGTTGTTACAAAAGGGATTATAAAATCTTCTACTTTACCGTTGGCATCAGAAATTGGTGTCCAAGTCATAAAAAGTACAGAAGATGCAGCCTATTTCCCATCCGGTTTCACAAATATTAAATTCACTGCAGATCTTGCCGGAGTGCTAAGTACTTTAGAAAATTGTTACTTAAGTTCAGACAAAGGCAGATTATATGCCTATTATCCCTATATCACTATTGGTGATAACATGCAACAATTTAATGACGTCCCAATCTCAATTCCTCAGGTAGCACTGGTTAATACTGATACAGATTATATGTTCTCATCACCTCTTGATCAGGAGATGACAATGGTTAATAACTTAAACAATAGTATTAACCTTGTTATGAATCATGCAACTACCCAAATATCCCTCTTAGTATATAAGGAAAGCTATTCAGGGACCGGAGAGTTGACTCAATTCACAATCGTAGATGCAGATGCTTCGAATCATATTATAACAGATAAATCATCTGAAAATGATCTGATGATGAATATAGTAAACGGAATTATTTCCGGTGGGCAAAAAGGTATAATTACCCGAACTATAATCGAACCAACAGTTCTTCAACCTTCATCATCAGACCCTCAATATCCGTCATCAAATCTAAATGTACTTAAAAACCAGGTGGATAATTTTGGTGTTTCAACACTTATTGTGCCCACAGATAATATATTGCCAGGTGAAATAAAGTTTGGATTAAAAATCGATGGCATCCAGTACTATGTAACCAACACATCAGCAATTTCCTGGGAAAGAGGAAAGCAGTATATATATAAAATAAAGCTATCAGGCTCTGCTTTAACCATGTCATCTGTGACTATTACCGACTGGCAGCCGGTGCTTGGTGACGATATGAATATTCAATAAAATTTTAAAAATATTAAACATGAAAAAAATTATTTTAAGTTCTCTTGTTATTGCCTCATTATGCACAAGCTGTATGAAGAATAATGAAATTCTTACCGAAAGATTTTCAGAGGCAAAGCTTATGCCCACATTAAATTCAGTTAATTCAAAATCATTAATTGATGACTCAAACATTACTAATGAGACAATCAGAGTGAATGTTTCAAAGATTGACGGAAGCACAAGCTATCTAACGCCAACTGAGTCGAAATATACCTTAACACATTCAGGAACAAACTGGGTGCTATCCGATCTTCTTTACCTATCTACAGAAAAAGCGGTAATATACGCCTATGCGCCAACTCCTGCCGATCCAGCAACAGTAGAGGAGGGAGCCTACAACACACTTACACGAAAGCTTGATGTACAGGCAACACTAGATATGGCAAATCAAACCGATTATCTATGGAGTTGTCAGAATAAGACCGAAATTTCAGCAGGAAACGATATAAATAGTACTAATCCACAAATACATCTGACAATGAACCATGCTCTGAGCCTTGTTTCGTTTGTTATCTACAAAGAGAATTACACAGGATCGGGAGCTATCAGTCAGGTTAAAATTGGTGACTTATCTGCATCTCCGTCTTTGACTGTAAATAAAGCTGTTGATAATGATCTTAAAATGAGTGTAGCAACCGGAGCAATTACCGGGGGAGAAAAGACGTCTCTGGTAACAGTAGTAAATGTAGGCAACTCAATAACAGAAACATCTCTAGCTTCTGAAGATACAGAAGTACTTAAAACGAAAGTAAATGCTTATACCCTTATTGTGCCGACAACCATATCAGACAAAACAAAAGTGCAGTTTACATTTACAATAGACAGTAAAGATTATTCAGTAACACTGTCAGGTGTTGGCGGATTAAACTGGATTGCCGGACAACAATACATTTATAAAGTTAAATTGTCAGGTACCCAGATGTCAATTGAAAGTGTGAATGTAACTCCATGGACAAACAACTACAGTGGTGAGGTTGTAATTAACTAAATTGAGAAAGATGTACCAAAGATTATCATATATTATTCTGACAATACTTTTATTATCATGTTCCAAGAGTGAAACTCCTGTTAATGTGATGAATAAGATGTCTGTCACCCCATACACAGAGGTGATGACAAAGTCTTTGGTAGATAATATCAGCATAAGAGAAAAGTCTGTAGGTATTCAGATTACAGACTTTTCAGGTACATCTATTTATGAAAACAACCCTAATAACAATATTGCAAGATTAAAATATACTACTAACTGGCTTATTGATGACGGAGCAGATAATGCGATTGATGTTATACTAACCTCATTAAATGCCAAAATCTATGGGTGGTATCCATATTCTACAGAGATAACAGGCACGGGAGAATCTGCTTTTCTTAGTATTGACATTGCAGGTGAGAGAGAGCCAGATCAAATGACCGATTATCTATGGTGTGCACAATCAAAAACAGAACCTGCAGGATCGCTCAATATTAACTGCTCAAATCCTGATGTAAACCTTCGGATGAATCATGCATTATCTTTAATAGCATTTGTTATTTACAAAGATGGATACGAAGGCGATGGAGTACTAAGTAAATTTGAAATAATTGACAACTCCATAACACCATCTATTAGAGTAAATAAAGAGGGTATTAATAATCTTCAGATGAAGCTGACAGATGGATCTATAACCGGTGGAGATATGGTCTCAAATGCAACCGTTAATAACATAAATTCAACCATTTCTTTAAGTGTCGATCCCGGTTTGGATCCTGCCATACTCTTTAACCAAAAAAACTGTCATATATTATTTCCACCAATGAGCATCAACAATAGATCCAATCTTGAGTTTCGTTTTTATATAGATGGTCTTAAATATTACGTCTCATTGGAAGGGAGCGAGACAATAACATACGAATCCGGTAATATATATGTTTATAAAGCTAAACTAAGCCCCAGGATGATAGATATTACAGGAGTAGTAGAGTGGCAAACAATTAATTATGAGGTAGGAAGCGGATATAATTGATGAGAACAATTTTATACATATTGCTTATGATTCCGTTTATATTCTGCTGTTCAAAGGACAGTTTGATTATGGACAATAACAATGATAACATTAAAAAGGTTGTCAGGTTTTCACTTAAACCCATAACTATTGGTAATGCACAGACAAAAGCAGGAGTTGCTGTAAACGAGTCTTCTGTAAAAAACCTTTGGATTTTGCAGTTTAACGGAACAGCAGACGAATCTAAACTTGTAAAATCGTTATATTTTCCCGATATATCTGATTTAAACAATATTGTTATACAGTTACTTGCCGGAATTGATCAAAGGGTAGAATTTGCAGCGAATACCTTTAATTCAAGTCTGTTTGACCAAACAAATTCGCCACTGAACAATTTTACATATTCAGATTTTAAAAGCAGAAAAAAGCAATACTCATCAGAAGGAGATGTTTTTACCGGCACCTCTGTTAAGTATTTGCTTTTGAACGGATGTTATACTGGAGAGATTCCAAATAAAAATGCTGCAGTCCCACTTCTTCACAACTGTGCAAAAGTAACCTTAAACTACACAAGCGAAGATGTCTCTGCTTACGAGAATGGAGTCAGATTAAAGATAACATCTGTACAAACTAAAAATGTACCAAATGAGTCATCATATAAGGCAATTAATCTTAATACAACATTAACAAACCCGCTGTCGTTGATCAACTACTCACAAATTTCCGGAACAAATGCGGGTACCGGTACCGGCGAAAGCTATTCAATAGGTGGGTACAACGGCTATATTACCTTTTATATCCCGGAGAATGTTGCCGGGATTAATTCTTATGCTAATTCACAAGAACTAAAGTCACAATATGCACCTTCTACTGCAACTTATCTGGAAATAAAAGGAGAGGGTATAGGCAATGACGGCAGATTAAACGAGTATTTAACATTCAGGCTCTATCTGGGAAATAACAATACAGATAATTTTAATGTGAACATTAATACTCATTATACAATAAATCTTACTTTCAGGGGGGTAGATATTGTTGATTCAAGGTTAGATGTGCAGCGTGTGAACGATGTTAACGGATGGGTTGGAGAGGAGTGGTAGTTTTTTTAAAATTTATTTGTGAAGAGCATATGTGTTTGAACTTAATCAGAAGAGCAAAATTTAAATTGTTGCCGCTTTTAGTAATTGTTGCAATTTTTTCATGTATTAAAAATGATGAATTTCAATCAGATGGAATTAATATTCAGGTTAAAATTCTTGGAATAAAAGATAGTACCCAAACAAAAACAGCCTTAAACGGCTTAAGCACAACCTGGATTGCTAACTCAGACAAAATAGGCATATTTTCTCCTCAATGCAGGTTAACCACAGATGGTGAGCCAGGAGTTTCAAACGCTATCTTTACCGCTTTAACAGACGGTGCAACATCATCCTTTTCCGGAGAGATCTACTGGGGTACTGAGGCATCAGACTTTTACTCATACTACCCCCATCAAGTAGGAGAATTTTCATATAATCAGGTTCCTGTATCAATACCTGCTGAGCAGACACAATCTGCAGGAAACAACAGCAGCCATCTTGGAAATCTTGACTTTCTTGTATCAAAGCCTGTTACAGGATTACGACGCGGCAAGACAGCCGAAGGGGCATCGGTCTCTTTAAATTTTAACCATCTTTTCACTCTCCTCGAATTTCAGATCATAAACACATCGTCAAGTGTTAATATCTCAAAAATAAGACTTAAAGGGAGCAACCCCCTCTCATTCGGCTCAGGTAAGCTGGATCTTTCACAATCTGCACCCGCCGCCGGAGCACCTTACACAATTGATGAAGTAGCCGGAGAGAACAACGAAGTGATGCTTAATATTACCACACCATTTGCAACAACAGACAATTACAACACAACACCTAAGGCCTACATGGTTATTATGCCTGGTGTTCAGATGGGCGAGTTAAAGATACAAATTGAAATTGACGGCAGCTTTAAAGAGATTAAAAAAGCTGCAATTACCTTTGAACGAGGTAAGAAATATACAGTGAAAATTGATGCCGCTCTTGCCACCGTTCCATTAATTGATGGATCTGAACTTGAACCTGTGTTGATAAATGGACTGCTTTGGGCACCAGTAAATGCGGGTTATGATTCATTTCATCCACATGGATTGCTTTATCAGTGGCATAGAAAGTATGGACAAGGACAAGATTATTCATTTACTCCAAATCTTACTATTCAACTAGGTCCAAAAGAATTAAGTGTAGGCAATGCTATTGAGAATAAGGATTTATTCATAAGAGTGAATAACCTTTCTCCATATGACTGGACTACGCCTCAACAATCCAATTGGATAATGTCAGATGATTATAATCCTTGTGAAAGTGGGTGGAGAGTACCAACTCAATCGGAGTTGCAGTCATTAATTGCTCAAGGAAGAACAGTAGTGCCGTCAAATTCAGGTGGTGTAGACGGTATACCTGGAGTTTGGTTTGGGCCTGATCACAATAATCCTTCGCAAAGAACAATAACATCAATATTTTTACCGTTAGGTGGTTACAGAAATTTTGACTCCAACGTTGAAAAATCTACAAACATTAACCTACATGGCTTTTATTGGACCACCTCAGTAAATACTTCAAATGCAAATGGTGCACTGATCTATTCTACTTCAACGTCACCTTCTATTAACTCATATTCAAGAGCGAGAGGACACAGTATTCGGTGTGTTAAACCTCTATTGCCCGAACTAATAGTGAGTAATGAAGTTGAGTACAATAATAATATCGCAACAGTTCAGTGTAATGTAATAATCGAAGGGCAATCAAATGTTTTTGAGAGAGGTATTGTTTATAGCAAAAGTGAAAATCCGACTGTTAATGATTACAAAATAATAAACGGAGCTAGTGGCGGATTGTATTCAACTCAAATTAATAGTCTCATAGAAGGAGAACATTACTATGTAAGAGGTTATGCGATTAATAGCTTTGGAGTCAGTTATTCAAATCAAGTAGGAATGGGGCTAAGTCCTGTATACCCGGGAACAAATACTAAAGCAACTTTTCTTAATGGAATATGGTGGGCACCTGTTAATGCGGGGTATATTAATGATACTTTACCAAATGGTCTTTATTATCAGTGGCATAGAAAATATGGCCAATTATCGAATTCTCAGCTTATTGCTTCAACAACTACTCTTGAAGAGGCCAATAGCACTGAAAAAAGTGCAATTTTTTATGGAAATTCAATTTGGTGTTCATCTGCTTTAGCCGCTCCATGGGATATTAATTTGTATAATCCATGTCCAAGTGAGTGGAGACTACCTACTTCTTCCGAATTTCAAGCTATTGTAGCAACTGGAAGAATAGCAGGTTCTGGTCCTGACGGCCAGCCAGGGTTTTGGTTTTTAAATAATTCAATTTTCTTACCTCACGCTGGGTATAGACACCCAGCTGGTTCAATGGTAAGTAGCACAACTCAGGGCTATTATTGGACAAATTCAAAAATATATTTTCCGACACATTCAATTGTTGTGTCAACATCTACTATTGGTTTTGGAATGTCAATAAGGTGTGTTAAAGATGCCAACTAATCGCTTTATTATGAAAAAATTGTTCGCATTACTTTTTGTTCTAATTATTTACTCGCAAAATGTTGAGGCAAATGATTTATTTGCAAAAAATCAACTAGGCGCTAAGTTGCTAGAGCTTAATGATTCGGAGAGATATTATGATTTTCTTGAGAGGTTAAGTGGATGTTATGTGGATTCAGTTATAGTTGATTCTAAAGCAGACATGATTGGGCTGAAAAAAGGGGATATCATAACAAAGATAAATGGGGTTGTCGTTGACTCTCACAGTGAGGTCGCTAATGGGCTTTTAAAACTTTAAAAATGACTCTGAAACTAATTTAAAAAATATGTCAAAAATGTTATTTGGTTTTATAGTATTGATTGTCGCTCTAATATTTTCAGTTGCGGCATATTATGGTGGATTTAAGAAGATTGATTTGTCAATTGATGTACAGGGTGGGGAGTTATTGATTTTCAAGTCTAAAACCGGTGATTATAAGAACTCCGGTAAAGTTATGGATGAGATATATGAATCACTTATCAAGGATTTTGATATCACATCTTACAAAGGTTTTGGTACCTATTATGATAACCCGAGGGAGGTAAAGAGAGAACTGCTCAGGTATGATGCCGGCTGCATTATTGGTAAACAGGACAGCAGCACAATTATTAAGCTGAAAGAGAGGTTTGAAGTTGCTGAGTGCCCTAAAAAGAGATACCTGATAGCAGAGTTTCCATACAAAGGCAAGATCTCTGTGATTATGGGGGTTATAAAGGTCTATCCGGCCATTACAAAATATTTGAGCAATCAAGGGCTTCCCCTAAATGGAAGTGTTATGGAGATTTATGATATTCCTTGTAAAAAGATCATTTACCGCAAAGAGTTGAATTAAATGGTAAGTAGTTCATCTATGAGCAGCAAAAATTGAAATTTTTATGAAACATAATTTAAGATTAATTACTAGCGAATATTAAAGTGATTATAATTATAACAAAGGAATATAAAATCTAAAACATTAATAATAAATGACTTATAAAATCTAATCTCATGAAAAAAAATAGTATGTTTTTCAGAATCTTAAATTATCCATTAACAAGAATAATTGTTGGAATTTCTGTCATAGTTGCGATTGTCGCTATCGGACAAATTGGTATTAGAAAACTTTTTGATTTATTTCCACTTGATAGAGATATAGAAAAATTAGTAGAAGGTATTATCATAGCTGTATTGGCTATTTATAGCTACATACTAGTTTGCAAGTTTTATGAAAAAAGAGTAATTACAGAAATCTCAAGAAAGCAGATTTTAAAAAATTTGGCTATAGGCATGGCCTTAGGTTCTGTATTACAATCTTTAACAATCTTAGTAATTTATTTAAATGGGTCTTATTCTGTTTTATCTATTAACCCCATTACATTTATTATTCCTCCATTAACAATAGCATTTACCTCCGCTATTTTTGAAGAAATATTATTGAGGGGAATTATCTTCAGAATTATGGAAGAAAGATTGGGCAGTTATTTGGCTTTGGGGATATCTGCGATTATATTTGGAGGGATGCATCTCTTAAACCCAAATAGTTCTGTAATTGTAGGGATTGGTCTTGCAATTCAAGCTGGCCTATTGCTTGGTGCAGCATACATATTTGCAAGAAATTTGTGGTTCCCAATAGCTATCCATTTTGCTTGGAACTTTACACAAGCTGCAATTTTCGGGGTGAATGTTTCTGGAAATGCAATTTCAAAAACATTAATATCTTCAAATATTCAGGGGGCAAAATACATTACTGGAGGTGAATTTGGCCCAGAAGGTTCTATTCAAGCAACATTATTCTGTCTTACAGCTACAATCATCCTTATTGTATTGAGTAAAAAAAGAGGTAATTTAATTAGTTGGCACAGTAAAAAACAGTCTTAAATATGGATCCTCTAAATGGAGAATTGATAATGAGCAAGATATCTCAAAACTCGATTCTATAACTTATAAATGGCACTATACTGCTGAAATATTCTTCTTCTATGGTATTCGTTTTTAAATTGTAACGCTTTCCTCTGTATTCTCTTCCAATAATGTTCTTTGCTTGCAACGAAATAATGTGTGCTTTATTTTGCTCATTTATTCTATATGAGATGTTTATATCTGTTGCGTTTTCAACAGTAGCTTTTCTTCTTTCAAGTGGCTTTGTATAGTCGTCAATAATTTCTCCATACTGATGACTTAATGCTTCGTTTATTGGTTGATATAATTCTGGTCCCTTAAATGTGCTTTTGAAATTAAAGCCGATTACGTTTTTAGTTTTTACAATAATTTCTTTTCCTGCTAACAAATTAAAGACGAACAAACCATCATATCTGGTACTTCTTTCAATACCATCTCCTCCAGTGTATAAGGATTTAAAAATTGAGGCTGTTATGATGGAGTAAAAACCTTTATTCAAAAACCGTTCAAAGGTAATATCTATACCTGTGTTGAATCCTTTTCCTTCGTTTGTTAAAGCATGATTAAATGTCCAATTGTTTTTGAAGTTTATAAGGGAAATATGAGTCCCTGGAACAACAGGAAGGTCAAACAATTGTTGATAATAAATCTCAGTTTTAAACCGAAGATTAGCATTAATTAACCAATTGTAACTAAAAACATAGTGGGTAGATTTAAGTCTTTTTAAATTTAAATTTGGAAACTCGTAATTAAAGGATTTATTGTTTTGCTTTTCAATATAATAGATAGGTAGCATCTCGGTTTGACTATGTCTGCCGAGCCCTAGTGCTAATTCATGATTAGGGGTTATGAAAACCTGAGCAGATACTCTCGGTTCAAATAGTAGCTCATTATTGATGCCCAGATAAGATGCGTTGACTCCGGCAACAATATTAACTCTTGAACTAAACTTATATTTTGACTGAATAAATGCATGACTATAATATGTGTCGCCAGACCCATCTAAGAAAGCATCATAAATATTGGTGTTATAATCAACTGATTTTCCATAAAGTTCAAATGACTTTTTGCTTATTGTAATTCCGGTGTTAAATAATAATTTGTTTGTAGTTTTATATTTTAGTTCAGATGAGAAAATTAAATCTACATTTTTTTTTCTTGAGAAATGTAATGGGAGTAAGTGTATGCTATCTGCCACAATTTTATAGTATTCATCATAATAGGAGTGATATTGGCATGAGATTCCTAATGAATTTTTTAACGTAGTTTTTTCTCCGATTCTTCTAAAGAGTGATATTCCCGTTGCACCCATGTCATACTGGAATTTCATATTGGCTCTATTTTCGGAGTATATCCATTTTTCAGGTTCTTTTGATCCGGTAATTTTGCTTTGTGATAAACCTCCAATACCCCATAAAGTTATAACTCCATTTTTTTTAAAAGGCATATTTATCTTAAATGACAGGTCTTGATATGAAGGTCTTTCGTCTCCATCTCTGGTTTCAGGTAAAAGTTTAAAGATTAAGCCAAGAGTTGAATATCTGTAATTAATTAGTTATGAGCTTAAAGAATAGTTTTTAAATGGCCCCTCAGCTGATAATTCAACACCTTGAATTCCTACTTGTACAGCCATCTCTTTTTGAGCATTGTTTCCGTTTCTAAATTTTATATCAAAAATACCAGATAAAGCATTACTATACTCTGCGGGAAATGCTCCTGTATAAAAGTCTGAATTTGACATTATTTGACCACTAAAAATTGTTAAACCTCCTCCTCCGGCAACATTTGATTCTGAGAAATGGTTAGGCATCGGGATCTCTAATCCCTCAAGTCTCCATAAAATGCCCTTTGGTGCATTACCTCTAATAATGATTGCATTATTTGAAATTCCGGCGGCGACTACTCCTGCATAGTTGGATGCCATTCTACCAGGATCATTGATTGTTCCTGCGAATCTGTTGGCCTCCTCTACAGAAAAAGTACGAGAACTAACAGCTGACATTTCATTTTGAGATTTGTCCTTAGAAATTTTAGGTTTTATGATTGCTTCTTCTAATTTAAATGGTCGCTCTTGTAGTTCAATTTCTAGTACTATCTCTTTACCAGAGCTTACAAGCAGTTCATTTATAACAACCGGATAGTATCCAAGTATAGAAATACATATTGAATATCTTCCAACTGGTATATTTTCAATAATGAACAATCCACTTTCATTGCTGATCGAGAAACTACTTGTTCCTAAAACTATTATTGATGCACCCGGAACAACTTGTTTAGTTAGTTCATCTTTTATTACGCCTCTTATTGTCTGCCTCGGATTATATTGAGCCACGGTCTCATTTTTAGAAAAAAATAATAAAAAAACAGTTAACAAAAGAATATTAAATTGATAAATTGTTTTCGAATCTTTTTTTGTTGAATTCATATATAATCGGTTAAATAAAAAAGTGAGACTATTTAGATAATCTCACTAGAAACACATTAAAAACTTAATACTTAACTTATTTATTTGAAACTGAAAGGGATGTTTTTCTAAACTCTTTCATGGCTTTCTCTATTGTTAGAGAAGTTTTTCTGGCTCTTGCCCCGGCAGCTTTATTCCCAAGTTCTGCCTGTTGATTAGCGTCTTTGAAAAATGATTCAAATTGTTGATTTAGTGATTCTAATAAATTTTTCATTTTGAATAGCTTTATAACACAACTAATTATTTAGGCTACAAAGATAGGGGATAATATTTGCATACGCAAATAATGTTGCAGCAAGTATGTATAATATTGCATCAAATTATTTAATTATTAGTTAAATGATTATACTCTATGTATTTAGATGTTTAAGCAATTTTTCTTTTTTTGCATTATTAATCAGTATTAATGTTGATCCAATAATCCCTACAATAAAAAGCCCAAAATCCTCTGTTATTTGTAAGTTAACAGCTGCACTAAACCCTATTAATGACCAAATCAATGGTATGATTAGTAGAAATATAGGGGTTTGATGATTGTTCGTTAGTAGTAGTCCAAATGTGAATATTACAGTAGGGCAGGGAGCTCCAAATGTTGGTGTTTTTGGATATACATGCCCAAATAGATGCCCGAGAATTGGATAAATTACCAAAGCAAAAAATATAAATAATATACCTGTAATTCCGGAGCTTCTCTTTAAAAATAAAAATTTAAGTTTATTTTTTATGACCCCATGATATAAAAACATCAAACCTTGAAAAACAAAAATGATCCCAAAAAAATAAGCTGCTTTGTTTATGGAAGAAAAGAAAATGAGATGGTACACAATTCCCATCCATATCCATAGAAACACTAAAATTCCACTAACTATTCGATCCCTGTTATTAATTCTGGTAAATATTATTAAAACCGAAAAAGCTGCAGACAAAACCAAAACAAGCTGCATAGGCCAAACTTGAATATTGTAATTGCTAAAAACAGATAAAAATTCTTCGTGTGTAAAAGGCATTTTCATATATTGAGGTTTTATTGATAAATGTGAACTACAGAGACAAACAGGATATAAATGAATTTCAAAGTTAGCACAATCAAATAGTCTAACACATCACTTGTTCAAATTGTGAATAAACCAGAAAGCGCATTCTTCTCCGAACATCTTTTTTAACTCATCAATGAAGTCCCGGGTTGTTTTAATATTATTAGAATGTACTATTTCAAGAAAATTTTTAAAGTTGGAATGCCCAATATAGGATTCAAGTTCCATTAAAATCAATGGGCCTTTATTGTAAAGGACAATTTCAATAATCTCTGGATTTGAATTAGCTCTGTCAAAATTCCATATGGCTGGTGAATTATTTGATTTGACCTGCTTCTTTTGAATAATTTGCGAAAACACATTTTCACCAAAAAATTCTCGGATAAACATTAGGGCGCAATACTCAGCAAGACTTTCGTTTAACCAATCTTCCCATGAGTTGGAGTCTGCTTTATACCAATAAATATGAGCTAGTTCATGTGCGAAATACTTTATGTAGCTATTATTGAATTTTTGATAATCGTCACCAGACAAGTTGCTTAGCACAATACCTGTTAATCTTCCATATCCACCACCATCTTGTCTTAATGATTCAAGTAGTGTAAGTTTAGTCTTATCTGATATTTTGAACCATCTTTTATATTCTTTATCAATATTTAGAATGTCACCAGCTATCTTCTCAACAATCGTTTCATTTAGAGTTAAATAATAAATATCAAGCATTGTACTATTGCTTTTCTGCATAAAATGGGATATTTTCTTAGAGTAACAAACAATTATATCATTTGCCGGTGTTGATGAACTTATTTGAATCCTATCTCTTAACTGCTTGATTGTACCAAGCCCAAAAATCTCATATCCCAAAACTTTTGCCACATTAAGAGAAAAAGTAAAATGTTTAATTACCTCTGTATTAACAGGAAACCAAGGGTAATATAATCCAAGCTCGCTCCAATTTTCACTAACAACATTGGCGCTTTTCGGGGGTAAATTCCCCATAGCACCTGATAATGAAAATTCTATCCTTATAATTTTACTACTAATTTCTTTACTGATTGGAATTTCAAATTTTGAAGAATGTGGCATGTGATATTTATCGCCTGAGTAGGTATCATAGTCGTCAACAAATAAACCATTAATAACTAAACTATCAATTACTAACTGCTTATAGAAATATAAAGAAATTATATCCAATTGATTGTCTATTGCGTAGTTGGCAGGAAGAGTCAGTACACCGGAAACATTGATTTTCCTAGAAATTGGATCATAATTTAAATTCAGATCATAATGAGGAATATTTGCCGTTCTTTCTTTACTCTGAAGAATAGATGATATAAGAAGTGTTAAAAATACAATTAAATATTTCATTTATTAATGTTTTGACATTTCAATTATAAATAACGAATATGTAAATCTAAATGTTGCACCATCATATAATTTTTTCGTTAAAAAATTGAATAATAAATTATATATACATATATTTGCTATGGCAAATGTAAATAAAGCAACATTTGGCAAAACAAACTAAAACTTTATAAATTTTCATGAAAAAATTTTGTTTAACATTAACAGCACTATTATTCGTGGCTGGCCATGTTCTGTTAGCTCAGAACATTAAAATTTCCGGCACGGTTTCCGAAGCGGGAACCGGGGCTCAACTACCTTATGTAAGCATAATGGTTAAGGGAACAACTATCGGGACAAATTCATTTGAAGATGGTTCTTACACTATTAATGCTCCTTCTGAAGGCATTTTAATATTCAGTTTTATTGGATTTAAAACTATTGAGGTGCCAATTAGTAAAAATGAGAAAATTGATATTCAATTGGAGCCTGATGCTTTAAATCTGGAAGGAGTAGTGATGGTTGCTTATGGCACTGCAAAAAAATCAAGTTTTACAGGTTCAATAACATCGATCGGATCTGATAAAATTGACAAAAGACCTGTAACAAATGCTCTTGCTGCATTATCTGGTATTGCTCCAGGTGTTCAAATTAATACTGCAGACGGGCAACCGGGTTCTGATCCAAAAATTATAATAAGAGGTTTTGGATCTGTTAACTACTCTTCTGAGCCTTTAATCATACTTGATGGGGCTCCATATAACGGTGTTATGTCTAATATTAATCCTTCTGATATTGAATCAATAGGAATTCTTAAAGATGCTGCTTCAACAGCCTTGTACGGCTCAAGGGGTTCGAATGGTGTCATAATGATTACAACCAAAAAAGGTCGTAACGAAAAACTCAATATATCTGCAAACATTTCTCAAGGTTTTTCATCAAGAGGACTTCCGGAATATGATCGTATTGACGCATTTGATTATTATCCTGTAATGTGGGAATCTCTTAGAAACAGTCTGATTACAAGTACGAGAACGAAGGAAGAAGCGAGCATTCTTGCTTCTGGAGCTACTACCAATGGAATAGTAGCTAACCTAGGGTACAACCCTTTTAGAGGCATCGCTAACGACATGGTAGTTGGAGTTGACGGAAAGCTTAATTCGGCTGCTACGAATCTTTTATGGGCAGACGACCTTGATTGGTATTCACCTTTAGTTCAAATGGGTAAAAGGACAGAAGCAATGATTTCTGCAAGTGGAGGAAGTGAAACTTCAGATTATTATTTATCTGTTGGCTACATAACTGATAATGGTTGGCTTAAAAAAATAAATTATGATCGAATATCTGCCAGATCAAATTTGAACTTCAGTCCAAAGAAATGGATCTCGTTTGGAGTTAACTTAAATACTTCGTTTAATAAATCATCATCGGCTAACGCAGATAACCATGCTTCGTATGTTAATCCTATTTATTTTTCAAGAAATATGGGCCCTATATATCCAGTTTATCAGCATGATAGACATAATGGTGATTATATTGTAGACGAGCAAGGTAATAAAATGTGGGATTTAGGACCCTTAGTTATTCAAGATGGAGTGTCATATGGTGCAAGAACGCAGAATAATGGTCGTCATGCAATTGCAGAGCACATGCTTAATGAAAGAAATTTCCATAGGAACACAATTCAATCGCGATCATATATTGAATTTTCCTTTTTTAATGATTTTAAATTTAAAGTACAACACTCTTTTGATATTGATAATTATCTTAACTCGGAGTATGATAACTCATTTGTTGGTGATGGTGGTCCCGCTAAAGGCCGCTCAAGAAAAGAGAACACTTTAAGGTATACTTGGAACAATATTCAAATGCTGACATATCAAAAAAACTGGGGTAAAAATGAGATAAATGCAATGGTAGCACATGAAAGTTACAAAAATCAATATAATTATCTTTATGGTTTTCGTCAAGGAGAAATAATTCCGGGTAATACCGAATTGATAAACTTTACTACTACAAATAATCTTTATTCTTATATTGATAACCACACTGTTGAGGGATATCTTGCCAGGTTAACCTATTCCTTTGACAACGGTAAATATACTGCAGAGGGATCATTCCGTAGAGATGGTTCATCAAAATTTGCCAGTGCTTCTCGTTGGGGAAATTTCTGGTCGGTTGGTGGAAGCTGGAGGGTTGACAAAGAAGCCTTTATGACTGACGTTTCTTGGGTAGATTATCTAAAGCTAAGAGCTTCATATGGTCTAAATGGTAATGATTCAGGTATTGGTGAATATATATGGCAAGTGCTTTACAGTTATCGTAATAATGCTTCAGAGCCGGGTTTTATACAAGATACTGCTCCTGGCAATCCACTATTAAAATGGGAAACTACAAAACAAACAGACGTTGGAATCGACTACAATTTTCTCAACAATAGAATAAGAGGGAGTATTGATTGGTTTAACAAAGAGTCAAAAGATTTGATTTTCTCGTTGCCGTTAGCACCGTCTACTGGATTTGTTTCTCAGGACAGAAACGTTGGTAGCGTTTACAATCGTGGATTAGAATTGGATCTAACTACTGAGGTTCTTAAGACAAAAAACTTTAGTTTCAATCTTAGTATTAACACAACAGTATATAAAAATGTTATTAAACAATTGCCGGAAGAGAATAGAGAAAATGGTATTATAGTAAATAATACAACAGGGATTCCGCTATACAAAAGAGTAGAAGGCAGGTCCATATATGATTATTGGTTGAGAAAATGGTATGGGGTAGACCCTGAAAATGGAAATGCTTTATATCTTTTTAATGATGCTAAAGACCAAAATGGAAACTATACTACTATATGGGCTGATTCAGATTGTAAGACACTTCCAAATGGAAAGCTAGTAACAAGTAATCAAGCTAAAGCAAAATTAGATTGGTCGGGATCAAGCATGCCGGATTTTTTTGGATCAATAACTCCTTTTTTTAAGATTTATAATTTTGACATTTCGTTCCAATTTAACTATTCAGTAGGAGGTAAAGCCTATGATTTTTCGTACGCCACATTGATGTCTACAGGTGGGCTTGGAAATGCTAAATCTGTTGATATTATAACTAGATGGACTTCTCCAGGTCAAATTACGGATGTTCCCCGAATGGATAATTCAGCAACAACAAATTTTAATGCAGTTTCTGACCGATGGCTTGTAAGCTCATCATTTGTTTCTCTGAAAAACATAAGTGTTTCTTATAATTTTAAACCTTCGATTCTAAAAAATCTGAATGTAAAAGGTTTAAAAGTATATGCAATGGGCGAAAACCTAGCATTATTTACTGCACGAAAGGGTCTTGATCCTACTCAGAATTTTAATGGAGAAATTCTAAATAAAGTAGGATTTAATAGAGTTGTTACTGCAGGTCTTAATATAAATTTTTAAATTAATCAGGATATGAAAAATTCATTAAATAGAATTATTTTAATTTTAATCGGAGGTATGTTTTTACTGGCCTCATGTTCTAAGGATTTTTTGGAGACCAGACCTACAGAACAACTTGCTTCTGGAGCTGTTTTCAATTCATTAACAGGAGCCTGGGGAGCTATTAATGGAGTTCACCGCTCTATGTATATCCAGTACAATAGTGTTCAGGCTCATGGTGGTATGGACGGGATGCTAAGATATATTGATTTTATGGGAACTGATTTGTTGTTTAATACAACCGCTAATGGGTGGTATTTAAATTCTTACAGATGGGTTGATCACAGGAATGAAAGATCATCAATGGTACTTTACTGGACAAATTTATATCGTCTTATTAGCAATGCTAATCAGATAATCAATAATATCGATGATATTGCCGGGCCTGAAGCAGAAAAAGGATATATTAAAGGTCAAGCATTAGCCTACAGGGCGTGGGCTCACTTTATGCTTGTGCAACTATATGCAGACAGATTTGTACCTGGCTCTTCAAATTCTCAGCCTGGTGTACCTTACATGGAAGAGGTCACGTTTGAAGGTAAAGAGAGACTTTCTGTTGCCGAGACCTATAATATGATAAATACCGACATCGCGGCAGCAATAGCTAAACTTGAAGGTTACTCAAGAGCACATAAATCTCATATTAACAAATCAATTGCATTGGCTATTCAGGCACAGATAGCGCTAGTTCAGGGTAACTGGAATTTGGCTGCAACAGCTGCTAACGCTGCAAGGCAAGGATTTAATTTTATGACAACGGCTCAACATCAGGATGGCTATAATTCAGTAAATAATCCAGAGTTTATGTGGGCTTCATATGTACAGGAGGATCAGACCATGTACTACTTCTCTTTTTATGCTTTTATGTCACATAGTTTTGGTTCTGCAGCAATCAGACAAAGTCCTAAATCGATTCTTAAAGATCTTTATGATTTAATTACTCCTTCAGATGTTAGAAAAACTTTTTGGCATCCAAATGCTGTAGAATTGGGACAACCAACTGTACCATTATATGGCTTACGATTTAATTATATGAATTCAAAATTTAAATCAGTAAGTGAATCCGACAGCCGTGGTGACTTCCCTTGGATTAGAGTTGCTGAGATGTATCTTATAGAGGCAGAGGCATTGGCAAGACAAACAGGCAAGGAAGAACAGGCAAAAGATATTCTTTACCTTCTAGCGAATAACAGAGACCCACAATATGTTCGTTCGGATAATTCCGGGCAAGATTTAATTGATGAGATTCTTATCCAGAGAAGAATTGAGCTTTGGGGAGAAGGTAGAAACTTTACCGACCTTAAGAGACTTGGTCTTCCATTAGTAAGACCAGAGGCCCCAAGCGGAAGTATGGGAGGTCACGTTGCTTCAATAGCTATTAAACTTACCGAACCTGCAGGAACTAATAACTGGACCTGGATGATTCCAAGAGCAGAACTTGATTCCAATCCAAATCTGGAGCAAAATCCTTCATAAGTAATTAGATATAAACTTTAGACCGGCATATTAAAATAAAAATGCCGGTCTTTTTTTAATTTATCTAATATTTAAAATATTTTATAAAATTCATCAGAAAGTATGAAATCAATTAATAAAAAGTTAAAGGTTATACTAATTTTAGGTATTGCTTTTTGGATTAATAATGGCAAATTAACAGCCAATCCAGGTGAAAAAAAAATTGAATATTATTTTAGTCAGACTCTGTTTACAACTTTTTCCTTCATAAATATGGGAAAATATTATGATAACGATACTTTAAAAATGAATTCACTTGCTATAGAGATTTCCAAAAAGATAGATCAAAATCTAACAGAGAACTCAAAGCGAGAGGTTCTTGAGAACTATTTAAATCTTAAAAAAAGGCATGGATGGATGTTAGACTATGTCTCAACTATGATTGCCATAAACAGCTCAATACCACCTGAAATTGAACCCTTATCGAATCAGATAATAACATTTGATAAGGAATATGGCACTAATAATAAGTGGATACTTGATCAATTGGAATCATGGAAAAGCATATTTCCATTGCTAAATAAATTCTGGGTAGAATCAAGAATAACAGATTTTATTAGAGAGTATCAGCCTATATATGATTCCGTAGGAGCTATTTATCTAGCTCAGGCACAGAATGTGGTTGATAGGTCTCTTCAATACTTAAAAGTGTCAAAGGATCACGAATTTGCTTATAAATCTATAAAATTAATTATCAATTTAATAGGCCCAGAAGGGGAAATGGGACCGGAGTTCTGTAATATAAAATATGATATTAAAGGATATAACACAACGTACACCTACCGACCACATGAGATGTTACATAGCTTGGTTTCAAATCTAACAAAATCACAGTTATATGAAAGTAAAATTGAGAAAATTGTAGATATTGTTTGGAGTTCAATTAAAGATTCTGTAGCAACGAAATCCTATCCCACTAAAATAATTTATTTTGATGAATGCTTGGTAAGAGCACTAGATTACCGAATTGTACAATTGAATAAATTAAGTTATAATTTTATTATTGAAAGGCAATTGGCTAACGATCAAAAAAAAGGATTTGTACTGGTTGCTCCAATTCTTTCTTCAATTATGGAATATGAAAAGTCTGGAAAAAAATTTCATGACATCTTTGATAGATTGCTAATAATGATTGATGAGAATTTAAAAAATCAAATCAACAGCGAAAAGAGGTATTAAAACAATGATTTTTGTTACTTTTGAGAACTACTTTAATTAACCTCTTTGAAATTTTTACTCATGAAAAAATTGTTCTTTTTAACAATTGCCGTTCTCTCTTTTGTGTTTGCGGAGGCACAGAAAAGGGCTCTGGACGAATCTGTTTATGACTCCTGGAAAACCATTAAAAGCTTTCTGGTATCTGACGATGCCAACATTACCTTTACTGAATATGAAAGCTTTTCAGAAAAATCAACTCTTGACATCAAGATCAGAAATATCTCTTTTGCATCAACAGTAAAGGGAGGTAAGGATGCTAAGTTTTTTAACGGACAAAAGGCTGCTCTCTATCTTGTTAAAGACACTCTTTTTACAGTCAATGCTGCTACAGGTGAGACAAAAAGAGTTGGCGTTTCAAAAAAATATGAGATTTCGGATGATTCCCCCTTAATTGCCTGGTATGAGGGTAAAATTTTATACTACACCGATATTTCAACAGCGAGGATAGATTCTGTAGTAAATGTTTCATATACAACCTATTTTCCATCAGGAGAGATGCTGCTTATATCATCCTCAAATAATATGAGGGCACTTCTTAGGATTTTTTCCCAAGGTAAGAACCGGTTTAAAATTGACACTTTGCTAATAACAGAAAAGCATTTGAGTGAAATTTCAGTTGGCAGAAATGGTGAAAACCTTATCTTCTTTCAGGCTGATGATTCTTTGGGAAAAACCGGGGTTAAGGCTGTATTGTATGACCTCAAAAGGAAGAGATTGAATGAAACAGGCCTGGATGAGAAGAAATTACCTTCAGGAACGGTGTTCAATTTCAAAAAGGGGATTCAGTTTTCCAAAAGCTTTGATTATTANNGAGAACCAGAGAGAGTGTTTTTGCCAACCAGCTAAAGTGTCTTTATTCTCCCTCTGTCGGTAAGCTTGTGCAACTATCCTACGGAAAAGGGGTTTTCCTTATGCCGGACGATAATTCAAATTTCGGTTTTGAGCTTGACAATAAACCATATATGTACACAGATCTATGGGAAGACCCTCTTCCTAGAGACTTCTACTTTGTAAACAGAAAAACTGGAGAATATAAGCTTCTTTTTGAGGCCTTTATGGGGAGCTTTGCGATATCAAACACCACAGACAACCTCTTTACATATGAATATGACAAGGAGGCGTGGATTGTAACCAATCTGAATACCCTGGAAAAGAGAGATATCTCGTCTGTATTGCCATATCCAATTAAGAATTTGAGTTTTGATAAACCACAGCCGGCATCTCCTTACGGGCAAGCAGGTATGACAGCCGATAATAGATACTTTTTGGTATATGACGAATTTGATGTTTGGGCGTTACCCCTTGACAGCTCAAAAAATGCTGTATGTATCACAGGCGGTTATGGCAGAGAGAACAATATCAGATTTAAAGTGATAAATATTTCTGGGGGAAGAACAAGAGAGGAGGGGGTTGACCTTAAAAAAGAGATTCTGCTGGAGTCTGTAAATTACAATAATATGTACTCTGGTTTTTATACACTGCAACCAGGCAAAAAACCAGAATTGCTAACCGAAGGGCCACAAAAATTTAAATTTGTAAAAAGATCAGGAAGGAGTAACTATATTATACAAATTGAGAACTTTTCTCAGGCACCTGACTACTGGCTGGTTGGATCCGATTTCACTCTTAAGGAGAGACTTACAGATTTGAATGAGCAAACTAAAGATTACAAATTCGGAAAAACAGAATATATAACATGGAGTGACTACCGGGGTGCAAAACAGACAGGCATTTTGTACACTCCTGAAGATTATGACTCTGCAAAAAAATATCCTATGATTGTCTATTTCTATGAGACAATGAGTCAGGATATATTCATGTTTTATCCTCCGGCTCCAACCACCTCAACAATTAATCCTGCCATGTTTGTAAGCAGAGGTTATGTTGTCTTTATGCCGGATATCAGGTATGAGATAGGGTGGCCGGGACAGAGTTGCCTGAATATTGTTGAGAGCGGAACCAAAAACCTTATTGATAAGGGAGTTGCAGACCCCGAAAGAATTGGTGTCCAGGGGCATAGTTGGGGAGGGTATCAGGTGGCATATCTTATTACCAAGACAGATATATTCAAATGTGCCTGCTCTGAAACGGCCGTTGCTAATATGACATCTGCCTATACCGGGCTGAGGGCTGGAGCGGGAAAACCCAGAATGTTCATGTACGAATCATCACAAAGCAGGATTGGCGGGACACTATGGGACAGACAGCAAAATTATATTCAGAACTCACCAATATTCTTTCTTGACAAGGTGACTACTCCTCTTTTATCCAGACACAGTGACGGTGACGAAGCCGTGCCCTATTCTCAGGGTCTTGAGCTCTTTCTTGGGCTTAAAAGGCTTGGGAAAGAGGTTTGGATGTTCAATTATAAAGGTGACGGTCACAATATAAAAAAGCGGGACATAGCCGTTGACTGGTCCCGCCGTATGGATGAATATTTTGATTATTACCTTATGGGCGCAAAGAGACCCGTTTGGATGAATTAGTATCCTAAACCTTTGCCCTTATCGATTCTGTCAAATATAAACAAGTGTTGGTCTAACATATATATCCAATAAGGCCAGCTATGCACTCCCGGGCTAATCATAAGCATATATGGGATTTTGAGTTCGTCACAACGTTTCGCAAAATCCCTGCTGCTTTGAGCAAGACCATCCTGAGCGCCACAACTTATTAGCAGAATATCTTTCCCACCCTTGATTGACTCAAGACGGTTAACTGCAGATTGAAGATCATATTGAGTATTCTCAGCTGTATATAGGCCAAGTACCTCTGTCATCTGAGTCTCTTTAAGTCTTGTGTCGTGTAGGTTTAAAACCCCGGACATACTGCCTGCAGCTTTGAACCTTGTAGTGTCATCCATATAGATGTTAATGGCTCCATGACCGCCCATACTTAAACCGGTTATAAAGGTCTTTTCGGGGTTGAGGTTGAATTTTAATTTGATAAGCGGATACAACTCTTCGTCAAAGAAGGTTCTCCATTGCATTTTGTCCTTATCTACGTTGTTCAGATACCAGCTATTGTAAAAACCATCAGGAGTTATGATAATAAAACCATATTTGTCACTCATGGCCTGAATATCTGTCTTATCACCCCAGTTGCGGTAATTCCCGCTCCAGCCATGAAGAAGATACAGGGCAGGCGTCTCACCTGCTTTATCCGGGTAATAACCCTTTGGAGTGAAGACTAATACAGAGTCATTGCATTTCAAATTCACTGACTCAATTACAATCAGCTCCTGTGATCTTAACCCGTTTGAAATAAAAAAGGATGTAAGAAATATCAGGGAAAGACGCTTTAAAAATTTAGGATTCATTTTTTAGAATTTATTATTTGTAATTAGCTTTTAATGCTATGCTTAATTGTTAATAACTAGTTGTTTATAACTCGGAGGGTTATATTTAATTGGCATGCAATTTTGATTATGCTTACTGCTTATTGTTTACTGTTTACTGTTTATTTTTTGTTTGCACTAATTAATGTCTGAAATAAATTTTATTCACGATTTTCCAAGAGTCTTTGAACTTATAAAGAAACAGGTAGTCAGTAAAAATCAGCTTGCCCTCTCTGTGAAGTTCAATTTTGGCCATGGCTGCATTACCTGTAATATCAATATTAAGAAACTTGCACTCTGTTTTCACTGATGGTACTCTTCCAGCCTCTTTTGCCTGTCTGATGTTTTCTGTCCAGGTGTAGATTGGCAGTTTTGTCATGATGTTTCCATCCTGCCCTATTCCAAGAAGTTCGAAGCCGGGGTGGAAACCTTTGTTAATTGCCTCAATGGTGCCTCCATTGTGAATACCAATAACATATGAATCTGTTATTGTCTTTTTAATAAGATCCTCGTCTGTTTGACCGAACAATGCTACTGTCATAATTAACAGGACATTCAAAAGAAACATTTTTTTCATAACCCGATAAATTAAATTTATTAAGATTTTTTTAAGAATCGATTACCGAACTAAAATTAGATTATTTTTGTTAACAAAGTTATGGAAAGAGACAGAGTTATGAAAAATAAAAGTGAACAAACCCCGTTAAAAGAGGTTGCGGGACTCTTTTTCAAGTTGGGTTCAATTGCATTTGGCGGGCCTGCAGCTCATATTGCAATGATGGAGAAGGAGGTTGTGGAGAAGAGAAAATGGATGGATCACCAGCATTTTCTTGACCTTATTGGGGCCACAAATCTTATTCCCGGACCTAACTCATCTGAGATGGCTATGCATTGTGGTCATGAGAGGGCGGGGTGGAGAGGACTTATTACCGCGGGAATAACCTTTATCGTGCCTGCAGTTGCCATTACTATGGTCTTTGCCTGGTTATATGCAAAATATGGCACCCTTCCTGCTGCGGAATCATATTTCTACGGCATTAAACCTGCAGTTGTGGGGATAATTCTCTATGCTTTGTATGGCTTGGGAAAGAAGGCATTTAAAAACAACATGCTAATTGTAATGGGGCTGGTGACTCTGGGTGTCACATTTCTGGGGGTAGGGGAGATTACGGCTCTGTTTGCCTGTGGTTTTGCCGGTATTTTAATATTTTTCATCAGCAAACTCTTTAGTAAAAACAGATCTGTAAATCAAAATATTAAAGAAAATAGTCATGTTAAAAGTAAAGCAAAAGAAGCAGAAGCAGAAGCAGAAGCACAAAAACAAACAGAAGAATATAAAGAAGAAAAACTCAAGATTAAAGATAATCCAAAGGGAAAAAAACTGCTGTCAATAATCCCGCTAGCATTAATTACTGCAGTAACCGGCGCAACCACACTGTCGGTTTTAAAAATATTTCTCATTTTTCTCAAGGTAGGAACCCTGCTTTATGGTAGTGGTTATGTGCTCTTTGCCTTTCTGGACAGCGAACTTGTGATGGAGGGGCTTCTTACAAGAGAGCAATTGATGGATGCAGTTGCAGTAGGGCAGTTTACACCCGGTCCTGTGCTCTCGACTGCTACCTTTATTGGATGGCAACTATATGGATTTTGGGGTGCAATTGCTGCAACAGTAGGGATTTTTCTCCCCTCTTTTATACTGGTGGGCATGCTTAACCCACTAATACCCAAGCTTAGAAAATCTAAGATAATGGCCGCTTTCCTTGACGCAGTAAATGTAGGATCGGTGGCCGTTATTATGGCTGTTGTAATTCAAATGGGAAGGGATGCAGTAACGGACTGGCGTTCAGTGTTAATACTTATTGTTAGCATAATTGTATCATTCGGATTTAAAAAGCTAAACAGCGCCTTTATTGTGATAGGCGGCTCTCTGGCCGGGTGGTTATTGCTGATGATTTAAACATGGGAAGTCAACGGACTGCCCCACTTCAATCAAATCCTTACCGGAGCACCTGTTACAGTCATTGGGAAAATCAAACCGGTTCAATACACCACTAAAGCAGGGATAGAAAAGATGACTTATGAGATAGTTGCCTCACAGATACTTTTAATAGCTGAACAAAAAGAGGCAGGCCTCCAGGAAATAGCAGCCGTAGCTGAAGAGACTACCATCCCTGACAATAAGAAAAAGAAAGGCAAATAGCTCAATTCAAGCTTAAAAAAAGCCGGTCATTCAGGCGTAGGTAAGAATATTGCATTATTACAAAAGAAGGGCATGCTTAGGGCAGAAGTTTTAAAGGCTACTCAATTACAAAAATGTTTAAATGCAGACTGGTAATGGGAGAATTTTAATTTGGAATCTGGAAAATGATTTTCAACTGAAGTAAGTTGTCACAAATATTTGCTAAATTTGTGACAAATATAAAGAATAGAAACAAATGCAAAGCATTGAGAAACAAATAGAAAAATCGATTAAGAGCAAACCAAGTGGTTCTTTGGTGATGCCAGACGATTATTTGAGTTATGGCACATCGGATGCCATAAGAAAAGCTTTAGATCGTTTAGAAGATAAACAAGTAATAGTGCGAGTAGCTCAAGGTATTTATGTCCGTCCTAAAATAAGTAAGTTGATAGGCCCTTTGGTACCCACAGCCGAAGAAGTGGCAGAAGCTATTGCAAAGCGAGACCGAATAAGAACCGTGCCCACCGGAAGCTATGCCCTAAACGCTTTGGGGTTAAGCCCGCAGGTGACAATGAATATTGTGCTCCTTACGGATGGTTCCCCTCGTGTAATTAAAGTCGGGAAACGCACCATTAAATTTAAAAAAACCACACCCAAAAACCTGATGGCTAAAGGTAAGATCAGCCGTTTGGTCATTCAGGCGCTAAAAGAAATCGGCAACGGAAATGTAACAGAAGAGGAAGAGCAAAGGATTATTGAATTACTTAAAAAGGAAGATAAAAAGCATCTTAAGCACGATTTAGCCTTGTCACCGGTATGGGCTCAAAAAATAATGAAAAAAGCATTGAACGATGGCAAAAATTGATTTTTATACGATAGATAAAGCGGAGAAAGAAGCTATTTTTAATGCTATTGCTACCGAAAAAGGGATGACACCCTTTGCCGTAGAAAAAGACTGGTGGGTAAGTCGCACATTGGACATCATCTTTAAGATGGATACTGCGAAGCATTTGGTTTTTAAGGGAGGAACATCATTAAGCAAAGCGTGGAAATTGATTCGCCGATTTTCTGAAGATATTGATTTAGCGATTGATAAAGAGTTTTTTGAAGGCTTTAAGGGTGATATTTCTAAATCAAAAATTACCAACTTAAGAAAAGAAGCAGGTGCTTATACAACCGGAACATTCTTTGAAGAGTTGCAAGAGGAGTTCCGAAAAAAAGGGTTCACAAATCTTGAATTTATAGTTGAAGAAGCAAAAGATAGCGATCAAGACCCAAGAATTATTGAAATATACTACCCGAATATTATTTCGCAGCCAACTGAATATGTTTTACCAAGGGTACAAATAGAAATAAGTTGTAGGTCGTTAAGAGAACCTTTTTCTATCCAAAAAATTGGATCATTTGTGGATGAAGTATATGCAGGCAAGGAATTTTCAGAACCGCTGTTCGAAGTACCTACCGTAAATCCGGAAAGAACATTTTTGGAGAAACTATTCTTGCTTCACGAAGAATTTCATCGTCCCAAAGAAAAAATGCGGGTTGACAGATTGAGCCGTCATTTGTATGATATGTATCACCTCACAAAGGCAGGTGTAGCAGAAAGGGCAATTAATGATAAAGGATTGTATGAAACCATTGTTGCACACCGATATAAGTTTTCAAGAGTAGGGGATGTCGATTACAATCTACATAATCCAAAGAAGCTTAATCCAATACCACCAGCGGACATAATAAACGCTTGGAAAGCCGATTATGCTAAAATGAAAGACGATATGATCTACGAAGAGAATAAGCCAAGCTTTGAAGACCTTATAAATATTTTGAATGATTTAAAAACCCAGCTTCGGGTGTTAGATTGGGTATTTGAATTAACATTTCCAGGTTATGACAGACAAATGGTTTTTACAGCATATTGAGAAGAGTGTAAATCAACACCACTTTCTCCCGGATTGTGTTACACCGCTACAAGTGACGGAGCAAGCAACACACTCGTTAAGATAGAGGTTGTTGCGATAAAAGGTTCCGACACAACCTCCCGATTCTGTCCCGATTTTCCGGGTTAATCTCTGGAAAGCCTTGCTAAATATAGCTTTCCAGAGCTTTTGTGGAGATGGGCGGACTCGAACCGCCGTCCAAACAAACCATCCAAAGAGCTTCTACACGTTTATCCTTTCTACAATTTTCGTCCGCGAGCTGCCGAAAGGCAGGCCACTCACGGCTTATCCTCTGAGTACTTAGGAGACTTTAAAGGAGTCCGCCTCCGCATCCACTCTTGAATGATACCCCATTTGCCGTTTCATAGAGGGCTTAAAGACCCGGCGGGATACTCGTTATAACAGGACCTGGCCTGCCACAATTAAGCGTTTTAAGCTATGCTTAAATTACGCAGCGAGTGCATAGTTATTGTTGCCAGTTATGGCTTGTACTCCGGGATTTACGAGCCGGGGATACAACGCTCGACGTGCTTATCTTCCGATTGTGAATGCTGTCAAAACCAAAACATCCCCATTGATAAACTTGTGCAAAGTTATATAAAAAATGTGATCTATTTAAAATATGACATTATATAGCGCCAGCTACCGTCAAGAAAAGAGATAAGACCAAGTACTATAATAACTATTCCGGCAACACGGTTAATCGTCAGTAATTGCCTTAATCTGAATTTGTTGCGAAATATATTAATTGATGTACTCAGAATAATCCACCAGGCCATTGCTCCCGCAAAGACACCTCCAAGAGCTGCCGTAATAACCATCTTTGCAGAAGATCCATCAACATTCAGTCCTACAAATGCAAAGAGACCTAAAATCAGAAAAACTGCACCGGGATTGGTAATAGTCATTATCACAGATGAAATGAAATCTTCAAAAAGCCTTTTGCCTCCCTTTGTGTTTCTGATTTGTTTAACAGGATTTGTCAGAAAAATTTTGAGACCTATAACAACAACCGCAAGGCCTCCAAAAAAAAGTACAGAAGCCTCATGATTATTCACGAATTCCTGAATGATAGCAAGGCTGAGTATTGCAAAAGAGGCAAACAGAGTGTCAGTAAGAGAGGCCCCTAATCCGGTCATGAAACCAGACATACGACCTTTACTTAAAGTTTTTTGAACACACATGACGCCAAGAGGCCCAAGAGGTATTGACGCACCCATTCCTACAATAAAGCCTTTTATGAAACTCTCAACCATTTATAAATAATTTCAGCGTCAAAAATATAAAATTATATTCAAATAGTGCAGTAATTTAACTCCTTAAAACTTTAAAGAAGGAGATTTTATAAACTCACCCAACCCGAGAGAATCCCACTTTGCGTCAATTTTGGCAATTGTCTCTTTTGATGATAGAGCATAACCCGGCCACTCGCGGGTAAAACCACTCTCTCCTGTCACCTTGGTTCTGCTGTCCATTACGAGCATTCCATCTTCAAAACGGGAGTCTCTTACAGGATCACAGTTACTACCCCATATCCAAAGCATTGTATATCTATCGTTAACAGCAAGGTCAGAATCTGTGACAATATTAATCAGCCCCTTAATATCTGTTTGAGAATGAGTGAAGTGGAATGGATTTCTAGATCTGTTGTCAATAACATGCTTAGTTGTTCCAATCTCTTCGGGCAGTTTGACTGTTGCATCAAACATTACCTTCCCGCCATAACCGCATTGAGGTGAGGTGTGGTCAAGAACATCGAGAGGACCTCTGCTGAAATGCGTATCTCTTTTTGGTATATAATTATTTGTAAAGCACGTCATTAATTGATCATGGTCTCGAATATCAATTTCTGCATCAACCACAATCATTATTTTGTTAAACATCATCTGGCCTGCACCCCACAATGCATGGGCAACTTTTATTGCCTGTCCCGGGTAACTCTTTTCAATTTTTACAATTGCAATGTTGTGTCCAACTCCCTCTTCAGGAAGGTGGAGGTCGCGTATTTCAGGAACCATGGCAAACTGAATAGGGGAGAGAAATATTTTCTCGGTTGCAATTGCAATGTATTTATCTTCCTGTGGTGGGATTCCTACAAGTGTTGCCGGGTAGATTGCATCTTTTTTATGGGAGATGCAGGTAATATGAAAGTTAGGATAGAGATCGGCCAGAGAGTAGAATCCTGTGTGGTCTCCAAAGGGGCCTTCTGTTACAAGCGGTTCACTCTTATCAACATAGCCTTCAATAATAAAGTCACAATCTGCAGGAACCTGAAGAGGTTGTGTGAGGCAATCTGTGAGTGCGACAGGTTTATTGCGAAGGAACCCGGCAAGCAGGTATTCGTCTATCCCTTCGGGAAGTGGTGCTGTTGCTGCATAGGTGTAAACCGGATCTCCTCCGATTGCTACTGCCACCGGCATTCTTCCCGCTTTAAGTTTAGCAAAGTGTCTTGCTCCGGTTTTGTGTCTGTGCCAGTGCATTCCGGTTGTCTCTTCTGAAAATACCTGCATTCTGTACATTCCCAGATTTCTTGCTCCGGTTTCGGGGTCTTTTGTGTGAACCAGAGGTAAGGTTATAAATCTGCCTCCATCTCCGGGCCAACACTGCAGGATAGGTAATCTAGAAAGTTCTGGTTTAAACAAAACAACCTCCTGGCAAGGTGCATGACCCTTGAATTTTTTAGGGAGCCAGCCTGCAGCCTCCTTAAGATGGGGTAGAAGCTTTAGCTTATCCATTATGGATGTCCTCTCCTGCATCACCTCCTTCATAAGAGAGTTCATATGGCCGGTTATTTGAGATATAGATTCAACACCGAATGCCATGCATATCCTCTTTTCTGAACCTAGCATATTGGTTAGTACAGGAAACTGAGTGCCTGTATTTTCAAAAAGGAGAGCTTTGCCTCCACCCGGTTGTTTGCTAACCCTGTCAGTAATCTCTGCTATCTCAAGCACAGGATCAACAAACTCTTTTATCCTTATGAGTTCACCCTGAGTATCAAGATATTTTACAAAATCGGTTAAACTCTTATACATAATTCCAGATTTTTAATTAGTCCTGGTTGCTTCCTCTACGAGATAAACAATTGAAGAAAAGTTAATTCCGCTGTGATTGGAGAGGCCTATTTCGCAGGTTCTACTGGTGGCATATCCCTCTTCACAACCTTCACTTTGCCTTGCAATATCCCTAAGGCCATGTTTATTCAGTTCAGGAAGAAGGAACCCTCTGTCACCTGCAAATCCGCAGCAATTACTCTCAATTTCGACAACCTCACTGGCACACAATGTTGCCAGTTGGTATATGTATTTGTCCACCTCCATTTTCTTGGCACTGCATACTGCAAAAACAGATATTTTCTTATCTAACTTGTTGAATGTAAGCTTGTCTTTTACAAACTCACAGATAAATTCTGCAGGTTCATAAAGTTTTATTCTCTCTCCAAAGTTGGTTTTCATTGTATACAAACATGGGCTCATGTCGCATAGAACAGGAATGTTTCCTCCATCAGAAGCAATCCACAATGCCTCTTCAAGTCTCTTTGATGATTCCTGACCGGCTTCTACAAAGCCTTTGCTTGAAAACGCCATTCCACAGCAAAGTGAGTCCATATTTTGTGGGTATATTATATTAAACCCGGCTCTTTCAAGCAATATTTTGGTTATTTCAGTTACCTGAGGTTGGTCTGTCATTGTCTTTGATTGACCCATGCTTCTTGTTATACATGATGGAAAATAGACAACCGAATTGGCAACATTGTTCACAGCCTGGGGCTTAATTTTTGAGGCCCCTTTTGGAAAGTGTTCATTCCAAAGAGGAACCAGCCCTCCTGTAATTTTGTGCATTCCGGTTGCTACAGAACCAAAAAACCTCTTTCCGGTGAGCAACCTTGCGTAATGAACGGCATTCAGACCAAATCTCATTCCTGCTGTTACTCCTCCCATGTTTTTGGCAATTCTCAGGGCGATTTTCTCTGACCTTTGAGAGTGGCCTTCATGTCTCAGCTCTTTTACAAGTTTACCTGTATCGATCTTTAGCGGACATTTGATGTAACAGAGACTGTCTGTTGCACATGTATCAAGTCCTGCAAAACTGTACTCTTTCTGAATTTCTGCTGCTCTGTGTGGCTCTTCTCCCGTAACACGGAGTCTCTCCATCTCTTTGAAAGCAACAATTCTTTGCCTGGGCGAGAGTGTGAAGCCTTCTGAAACACATACAGGCTCACAAAAACCACACTCCATACATTTGTCAACGGTCTCTCGTGTTGATGGAATCGGTTTAAGGTTTTTCAGGTGTATCTCTTTATCATTGTTAAGTATAACTCCCGGATTAAGAATCCCTTTTGGGTCGAACAGCTCTTTTATTCTCTTCATTAGGCTGTAGGCCTGTGCTCCCCATTCCATCTCGACATATGGGGCCATGTTTCGTCCGGTTCCGTGCTCTGCTTTAAGCGATCCGTCATACTTTTCAACCACCATCTTTGCAATATCATCCATAAAGGCGCTATACCTTTTTACCTCACTATCATGACCAAAATCCTGGTTGAATACAAAGTGAAGATTCCCTTCAAGTGAGTGGCCGAAAATTACAGCCTCGGTATAATGGTGTTTTGCAAACAGAGATTGTAGTTCCAGAGTGCCTTCTGCCAGCCTGTCAATAGGGAAGCAAATGTCTTCGATGATTGGTGTCGTTCCTGATTTTCTCATACCTGCTACGGTAGGAAAGGTCTCTTTTCTAATCTTCCAAAGATTTGCCTGCTCTTTTGAATCGTGAGAAAAATTAATAGGAAGAAGTGTTTCAATAAGTTTTATTCCATCTGTAATCTGAGAAATGTTCTCGTTAATACCTTGTTTTGTTAAAGATTTAGTCTCAACCAATAAACCGCATGACTTATCGGGTAAAGTTTTAAGATACTCAGGTGCACCCTTGGTCTCCTCTACAGATTTTAAAGCAGCTCTGTCCATAATCTCAACTGCAGAGACATTTTTCTTCTTCAGGATGATAACAGCATTACAAGCGCTCTCGATATCAGGATATATAATCAGAGCGAGGGCTTTTTCAGGTAGTTCAACAACAGTGTTGTATGTTATATCGGAAATAAATCCCAGCGTTCCTTCGGAGCCTATCATAAGGTGCTTTAAAATCTCAGTTCCATCAGAGTAGTCGGTTAAAGCATTCAGACTGTAACCGGTTGTGTTTTTTATTTTAAATTTCTTTTGAATTCTGTCAAAAAGTGTTTGATTGGATTTCACCTCAGCAGCCATCTTTTCCAGTTCGGTCAGAAGTTGCTTTAGCATATGGGAGTTTCTGATAGCTTCTGATGGATTTGCTGTATCGAAAACAGTTCCATCTGCCAGAACTACTCTTATATCAGCTACAGTTTTATATGAGTTTTCGCTTGTTCCGCAACACATTCCGCTTGCGTTGTTTGCAGCGATCCCTCCAATCATTGCACTGTCGATTGAAGCCGGATCGGGGCCGATTTTACGGCCATATTTAGCAAGATAATTATTTGCTTTATAGCCTCTTATCCCTGTCTGAAGTCTGATTTTTTTTCCTTGATCAAGTATCTGATGGTCTTGCCAGCCGTGTGTGGCTACAATGAGTACAGAATCTGAAATTGCCTGACCGGATAGAGATGTGCCTGCCGCCCTGAATGTTACAGGGATTGCTGCTTCGAAAGCTTTTGCCACAGCAAGACGAAGTTCATCTTCGTTTTGCACCTTTACAACCAACTTAGGTATTAATCTGTAAAATGATGCATCGGTCCCGAATGCAAGGGTGCTAAGAGCGTCGTGCAATAATCTCTCTTTGGGGATAACTTGTAAAAGCTCTTTGTAGTAATGAAGGTATTTTCCTGTTATCATTTGAACATCTCTTTTAGTTGCGATGTGAATATCCGTTTGGCAATAATTCTTCCTTTGTTGTCAAGAAGGTATGTCTGTGGTACCTGTCCTACCTCAAATATTTTGTACAAATCTAAATAATTATAATCTTTTGGTCTTAGAATTTTCCAGGGAGGTTTCACTTCATTTATGTAATTTAAAAGCTCGTAGTCGTAACTTCCCGCATATATGGCAATTATTGTTAAACCCTTTTTTCTAAAAAATTTGAAGTTATCATTAAGTTCGTTGGTAAACGGAGTACATACAGCACAATCCGGATTGAAGAAATAGAGTAATGTGTGTCCGGAAAGCATCTTCCTGATCTTTTTTTCCCTCCCTTTAGTTGTGTAAAGAGTGACATCAGGAATAACAGACCCGATTCTGTTGTTTTTTATCACCAATACTTTGTCAGATACAATATTTTGAGGATAATCAGGGTCTCTCCATAAGCCTGAATATGGAATAATATATTTTTCAGCCACATATACTGCAGCATCTTTCATAGCAGGGTCATCTTCATTGAATAGATATTCAAAAAGATGATAAAAAATTGCATTATATGTGTCGTAATTATTGCGGGTTACCCTTTGAAACAGCGGATCAAATGCCTCTTTAAACTGCGAAGTATCCTTTAGATTGAAAATGGATAGATATGCAGGAATAAAATTTTCAGACTCATTATAGAGGTTGTTTATTCTCTGTTCATCTGATTCAAGAACTTTGTCAAGTGCTAAAGGATCCAGATTTCTGCCAATAATTTTTTTATCTCTGTCAAGAAGGAACAATTGAGGAGTGCTTAAAACATTATAGAGCTTATGGAACCCACTAATACCATCTTTGTCATACACAAAGTGCCATTTAACATTGCCTGCAGCACTGTCATCAGGAAACTCCTCCGATAAAAACTGTAATAGTGAAAGACTGTCCTGGCCGGTATAAACAGCATAAACCTCAATTCCAAGGTAACTTCTGAATTCTGTAACCTTTTTGAGATCCGGTAGTTTTGCCTTACATACACCACAGTTGTTATCAAAAAAATAGATAACAATGTAGTTGTCTTTTAGTGAGTTAAGTGCAATCTTATCTCCGTTTGTTGTCTGAAGGTTTAGTTCAGGAGCTTTCATCCCGATAAGGGAATTTTCATTGAATTCTGTATATAATCTAAGAATTGCCTCACCACCTTGGCCATGCCACTCCAATTCTCCGGAAAGAAAATACCTTTTTGCAATGTAAATTGCTACTGATTCCTGTCCCATCACATGTGAGGTACTAAAAGTATTAAAAAGATAACCGGCAATGGCAGTTTTTAAAGCAGTATTGTCAGTCAATGATATCAGTCTGTTACTGGCTGCAATAAGTGAGTCGGGATGAGGATTAACTCTTGAAATGTAATTGTCAATATCACGATATATGTTATGTGTCGTGACAGTATCCTGGTTATTTCTTAAAACTGAATAGGTCGCCTGCCCGTAACTTGTAGATATAATAACAAGAATCAGGGCAATCGTTGCTGTAAATATACGGTACATTCTAAGTTATCATTTGCGATAGAGCTCGAGATTCACTCCATCTGCCAGGAAAATTTTAATATCTCCCCCGTTTATAAATACGTCTCTTACAACCGTAGAGCTAATAAAGGAGAACTCATGTGATGAAGGAATAAAAACCGTGGTAATTTCAGGTGACATCTTTGTGTTTGCTTGAGCAATTACCCTTTCGAGTTCAAAATCGGTTGTAGTTCTGAGGCCTCTGACAATAAAACCTGCCGTTGATTTTCGGCAAAAGTCAATGGTTAGCCCTTCATAGCAGTCTATCTCAATATTTTGAAGTCCATTTACAGATTGTCTGATGATATCCATTCTCTCCTCTGGAGTAAAGAACCCTTTTTTCTGAACATTATAGCCTACAGCAATAATTATTTTATCGAATAATTTCAAGGCAGATTTCAGAACATCAAGATGTCCAAGTGTGAACGGATCGAATGAGCCGGGGAATACAGCCGTTTTTATATTATTATTCATCAATTTCTATTTTGCATTTAAAAACAAAAGCAGCAGGACCGGTAAGTTTTATATCAGAGTAATGCTCTTCTGCATCGCATCTGAAACTAACATTTAGATCGCCTCCTATAGCCTTAACATTTGTTGATACATAAACAGGGTACTGGTTGGCATTTTTATTAAAAGTTCCTTTTGAAAGCAAGTGATGATATGCTATGGCCGAAGCAGTTACGCCAGTTCCGCAGGCAAAGGTTTCGTCTTCGACACCTCTTTCAAAGGTTCTTACTGAAATCTCCTGCACATGTCCCGGGGTTAGAGACTTGCCCCAGCCGGAAGAGTCTTTCCCCCAACTCCCTTGTACAAAATTTACATTTGTGCCCCCGGGGAACTGAGGATGGTGTCTCCAGAGCTTGCCCTGACCAAGGACATCATAGTCACTTATGTTGTCTACAAACATAACAAGATGTGGAGATCCTGTGTTTAGATACAAACTTTTTGGCGAATGCTCTTTTATTGCATTAACATCAATGATTCCAAGCTCAACTTTGCACAGGGTAGGAGAGTACTCCAGAACTTTGGCAGTATGTTCTCCATCTGAGGCAATAAACCTATAGCTCTTTATCCCTTTATGAGCAGCAAAAGCAACAAGGCATCTTCCTCCGTTGCCACACATGGTTCCCTCTTTTCCATCTGCGTTAAAATATCTCATTGCAAAGTCGTACTCTTTGTTGCGGTTAAGATACATCAGCCCGTCTGCACCAATACCGAATCGTCTGTCACAAAGTAATTTAATTTGACTTTCAGAAAGATCAATTTCGCCTTTTCTGTTGTCAATGATAACAAAATCGTTACCTGCTCCCTGATATTTGTAGACTTTGATTTTCATATTCTCAATTTATTAGTTGAAAAGATTCTGTTCTTCGGATTGATATGCTTTTTCGTGCTCTAGTAAAAAGCTCTTTTTGTCAATTCCAATATTAAAACCGGTCAATTTATTATGTGCACCCAACACACGATGGCAAGGTACAACAATAAGTAATGGGTTCATCTTGCATGCCATTCCAACAGCTCTGTTTGCATCTTTTGTTCCAATCAGTTTAGCAACCTCTCCATAACTTCTGACTTTTCCGTAAGGTATTTTGCACAATTCATCCCACACTTTTCTCTGAAATTCTGTTCCATCAGGTTTTACCGGAAGGTCAAAACTCTTTCTCTGATTTGCAAAATACTCCATAAATTGTTTTTCTGCCTCTGTTAAAACAGGGTGGTTGTCATTATGCAAATTATTGTTTTTGCTTTGCAAATATGTTACTTCTGTAAGACTGTCTTTGTCACATATCAGTTTTAGAAGCCCTATTGGTGTGTCTATTACTTTGGTAAATCTTCTAGAGTCAACTATTTTATTATACTCTTCAATCATCGATTTTGCAACTTTTACCGATGCCCCCTCTCCGCCTAAAAGGTCTCTTAACTTACTGTATTTTTTTACGAGTTTTTCTCTTTGTCCTTTACCCAATAATTTTTTCAGCTCCTTGGTAATCTTATCAGGGGTACATTCGTGTTGAATCAACTCTTTGACAACCGGCCTGTCCAGAATAAGGTTAACCAGACTGATAAATTTTACTTTTACCAGCAATTTTGCAATTCTGTATGAGATTTCGTTTCCACCGTAACAAACTACCTGAGGTGCGTCCAGAAGTGCAGCTTCCAGACTCGCTGTTCCGGAAGAGAGCACAGTTGCCTTACTGTGTTTAAGTATGCCGTATGTCTCTCCTGTAAGAAGTTTTATATTGCTTGATTTCAGGTGTTTATTGTATATGGATTTTTCGATGGATGGTGCTCCGGCAAGAAGAAACTGATAATCAGGGAAATTCTGTTCAATCTTTACCATTCGAGGTAAAAGATAATTTATCTCCATTACCCTGCTCCCTGCAAGAAGTCCGATAATAGGCTTTTCATTAAGATTGTTTCTTTTCCGGAACTCATGCTCACTCTCTTTATGAACGGGATGGCCCGCTGTTGAATCAAGAAGAGGATTACCATTATATATCGCATTAATACCCCACTTTTTGAAATACTCAATCTCGAAAGGAAATATTATAAATAATCTGTCAACATCTCTTTTCAGGTTTTTTACACGACTCTCTTTCCATGCCCAAACCTTTGGAGATATATAGTAGAATACTATAATGTTGTTCTCTTTGGCAAATTTGGCAATTCTGAAATTGAAGCCCGGATAGTCAATGAGTATTAACACATCCGGCTTATAATCGAGGAGATCTTTTTTGCATAGCCTGAGGTTTTTGGTAATTTTATCCAAAGACATGAGCACTTCTACAAAACCCACTACGGCTGTCTCTTTGTAATGTCTCACCAGTGTACCACCTTCTGCTGCCATGAGATCACCTCCCCAGAAGCGAAATTCTGCAGAGGAGTCGGAGGCTTTAAGCCCCTTCATTAGATTTGATCCGTGAAGATCGCCTGATGCTTCACCTGCAATAATATAGTATTTCATAACCTTGGCATTTAGAAAGTTATAATTTCCAAAGCTCCTCTAGTCTTTTTAATTCGTTGTAATCAGTTGTGTCAATTTTATGGGGCACTATGCTTATGTAATTTTGCGCAACAAGATTGTGATCAGCCAGCCTGTTCTCCGGCTCATTATTGTAAAATTCACCCGTCATCCAATAGTAATTAAAACCATAAGGATCTTTTCTCTCTTCAAACTCCTTAATCCACTGTCCTTTACCTTGCCCTGAAAACCTGATTCCCTTAATATGCTCCAGCTTGACAGCAGGAAAATTCACATTCAGATATGTATTTGCAGCAGGGGGAAGTTCAAGAAATTTATCAATAATAATTTTTGCGTAATGTACTGCAGCCGAAAAATCAGCATTCGGATCATGAGAGGCCAAAGAAAAACCGATTGATGGTATTCCGTAAACTGTGCCCTCAGCAGCAGCTCCAAGTGTTCCGGAATATAGTGCTGCAATTGATGCATTTGAGCCATGATTAATACCTGACACCAAAATATCGGGCATTTTATTGCTAAATATCTGGTTCATAGCCATTTTAACGCAATCTGCAGGAGTGCCGGAACAGGCATAAACTTTAAGATCCTCTTCGTTGCGAAGTTCAGTAAGCCTTAGTGGTTTACCAATCGTAAGAGCAGCAGACATGCCACTTTGAGCTTCAAATGGGGCAACAACAGTAACCTGGCCGTATGGTCTCATTAAATCTGTAAGTGCTCCTATTCCTTTGGATTTTACTCCATCATCATTGGTAATGAGAATACGCCTCATAAATTTTTTAAAAATTGGATGTTTACAATATGCGAAGGTAGCAAAAAATTATTAACTTTGCGGCGGTTTTTAGTAGTTCTTACAGACTAACACATTCAATTTAAAACAGATTCAATATGAGCAAAATTAAAGTTGGTATTAACGGTTTTGGCCGCATTGGCAGATTGGTTTTCCGTGCTGCACAAGAGAGAAATGACATTCAGGTTGTGGCAATCAATGACCTGATAGATGTAGATTACATGGCGTATATGTTAAAATATGATACGGTTCACGGTAAATTTAATGGTTCGGTTGAGGTGAAAGATGGTAAACTTATCGTAAATGGTTTCCCAATCAGGGTAACAGCTGAGAAGAATCCCGCTGATCTTAAGTGGAATGAAGTAGATGCTGAATATGTTGTTGAGTCAACCGGTCTTTTCCTTACAAAAGAGAAGTGCCAGGCACACCTGGATGCAGGTGCAAAGAGAGTAATAATGTCTGCACCATCAAAAGATGACACTCCAATGTTTGTATATGGTGTTAATCATAATAAATATGCAGGTGAGGCATTTGTATCAAATGCATCGTGCACCACTAACTGTCTTGCTCCTGTTGTAAAAGTTCTAAATGACAATTTCGGTATAATTGAAGGTCTTATGACCACAGTTCACGCCACTACCAATACTCAAAAGACTGTTGATGCTCCGTCTGCCAAAGACTGGAGAGGAGGAAGGGCAGCTTCGGCAAATATTATCCCTTCATCAACAGGAGCTGCAAAAGCTGTTGGTAAAGTGCTTCCTGAAATGAACGGTAAACTCACCGGTATGTCTTTCAGGGTTCCTACAATTAATGTTTCTGTAGTTGACCTAACCTGCCGTATTGAAAAATCTGCGACTTACGAAGATATCAAAGCAGCAATGAAAACAGCATCGGAGACAACTCTTAAAGGTGTATTGGGATATACCGAGGAGCAGGTTGTTTCGAGTGATTTCATCACAGACCCACGCACATCAATATTTGATGCAGGTGCCGGTATCATGCTAAACTCAAATTTTGTTAAGGTTGTTGCATGGTATGACAATGAGTGGGGTTACTCAGTGAAAGTACTTGATATGGTTGCGCACATGTCTACTGTTAAGTAACAAACGACAGTTAATATAATGGAGGGTGTCAAAATCTATGATTTGAGACACCCTCTTAATTTTATATATATATTTGTATTCAAAACTTAAACTATGGGTATTCGTAAAAAAATCTCCCTTGGATTTGTCGTTATAGGTGCCATTCTGTTTCTGTCAAGCGTAATTGCGGTTTTTGAGTTTAACCGTATGAGAAACTCTGTAACAGGACTTATGCGGTCTAACATTAACAGTATTAACACCTCCAGAATGCTCATGGAGCTTACCGATGAGTATAACTTCATTTTGCTCAGCAGAGTAATTGTTGATTCTACTATTGTCTCTGCAGAGATTCTTTATGATGACAGATTTGACAAACATATATCCAGCATAAAAAGCAATTTTACATCTGAAGCTGAAGTAGCAATAGCTGATTCGCTGGCACTTTCCTATTCTGAATATCTGGCAGTAATAAGCGAAACCAGAAAGATTATGACTGAAGATATCGCTGTGAGAAAGGAGTGGTATGAATCCAAGCTTAAGCCTGTTTACAATAAACTAAGAGTGTACAAGAAAAAGCTCGGTCTCTTGACACAAGATGCACTGGCAGACAATACCAGGGAATTGCAGGAGGGTTACTACAGAAGTATAATGCCAGGAATAATTGCAGTAAGCGCAGGTATTGTTCTGGTTCTTCTGTTCAACTATTTTATAAATCTCTATTTTATCTCTCCTGTACTGTTAATCTCAAAAGGAATTAAAAATTACCGGGATTTCAGAAAGAGTTATAATGTTCAATTTGATAACGATGATGAAATTCAGGAAATCAATAATGAGGTTAGGAGTATAATTGACGAGAACAAGAAGCTTAAGAATACAGGTGATAATAAATAGGATATGAATTTAAGGACTGTCACCAGAAATATTGGACTTGCGCTTCTTTTGAATGCGTTGTTCATGTATATTTCAGCTTTTGTTTCAGCCATATATGATTTTGACGCTTCGTTTTCCCCATTATTGCTAAGCGCCGTAATTACTACATTTGCCGGAAGTTTTCCATTAATTTTTGTAAATAAATTTTATGAGATTAATATAAAGGAGGGTTTTACAATTGTTGTCTTCTCCTGGATATTATCCTGCCTCTTTGGAATGCTGCCCTATGTTCTTTTTGGAGGTGAGTTCTCTCTTCTTAATTCATGGTTTGAGAGTGTGTCGGGATATACAACCACCGGAGCAACAATTCTGACAGATATTGAAAGTGTGCCTAAGGGTCTGCTTTTCTGGAGATCTTCTACTCACTGGCTGGGAGGTCTGGGAGTCGTGTTGTTTATGCTGCTTGTGCTTCCATCAGTAAGCACATTCAGGATGAGGTTGTCAAAAATGGAGATATCTTCTCTGTCAAAAGAGAATTTCAGGTTTAAGGCTCATCAAACCATTAGGGTAATTTCATTGGTATATTTTGGTCTCACATTTGCGGAAGTTTTATTGTTGGTTTTAGCAGGTATGGATCTGTTCGATGCAGTTAACCATTCGTTTGCTACAATTGCAACAGGTGGTTTTAGTACGAAAAATCTTTCAATCAGAAGTTTTGATTCTGTTGCTATTGAGATTATTATAATGTTATTCATGTTACTTTCCGGAATTCATTTCGGACTGCTTTATAGTTTTGTTTCAGGAAAATCTACAAACCTTTTTAGATCTCCAATTATCAGATATTATTTACTTTCTATTCTTACCGGATCGGTAATTGTCTCACTTAATATTAAATTCAGTGGATTATATACCGACTGGGCGACTGCATTCAGAGAGGGGTTTTTCCAGGTAATTTCAATTGGAACAACAACAGGATTCGCTAACGGAGATTCCTCCATTTGGCCTGGCTTTTCAATTTTATTAATAATATTTTTTACTATACAATGTGCATGTTCTGGCTCTACTTCGGGAGGTATGAAAGCAGACAGGGTATGGATATTCTTTTTAGCGGTTAAAGCACAAATTATTAAGCAAATACACCCAAATGCGGTAGTTTCGGTAAAAATGGGATCACAAACCCTTGACAGAGAAACTGTTTACAGTATAAATCTTTTTATTGCCTTGTACTTATTGATCGTTTTTATATCTGCTTTACTTCTCACCGGACTTGGAACTCCTATAATTGATGCATTCTCTGCTTCGGCAGCCTGCATGGGAAATGTTGGGCCTGGTTTTGGCGAAGTTGGGTCTTTAGGTAATTACACATCAATTCCAGCCTTGGGAAAACTCTTACTTACTGTGCAAATGCTTTTGGGACGTCTGGAAATTTATGCTCTTTTGCTGATATTTGTTTTATACAGATGGAGGTAGATTAAAGAGAATGTCACTGGATAACTTTATATACGACAAACTTGTGTCAGGTCTTGGTTTTGAACCGACTCCTTGCCAGCAAAACCTGTTTAAAATACTCTCACTCTTTATTAAGGAGGATGATAATGACATTTTACTTATAAACGGTTATGCCGGAACAGGTAAAACATCCTCAATATCATCTTTGGTTTCACTCTTAAAGGGATTCAGTAAAAAGTATATTCTTACAGCACCTACAGGAAGAGCAGCAAAGGTTCTGGCAGGTTATACAGGTTGCAGCTCATATACTATTCACAAACAGATTTACAGACAAAAATCGCTAAAAGATGGTTTAGGCCAATTTATTCTTGACCTTAACAAAAGCCGGGATACAATTTTCGTTGTGGATGAAGCCTCACTTATATCTTCGGGATCAGGAGAAGGCTCAATATTCGGTAGCGGCAATCTGCTAGACGACCTTATTACTTATGTCAGATCCAATACCGGAAACAAACTAATTTTAATTGGAGATTCTGCACAACTACCACCCGTAGGTGAGGTGATTTCCAATGCCCTGGACTTTGATATTGTAGGCAGTTACGGCAAAGCTGTATATGTAACTTTAAAAAGTGTTGTAAGACAAGCTCAAAATTCAGGCATACTGGTAAACGCTACCATGTTAAGAGAGATGATTGAGCAAGATAGGTTTGACTTCCCAAAGTTTACGGTTAGCCCTTTTTCTGATGTAGAGAGGATAACAGGTTCTGATTTGATTGAGCAAATGACCATGTCATATGAAAAAGCAGGAACTGATGAAACCCTTGTTCTTTGCAGGTCAAATAAAAGAGCAAACAGGTACAACGCCGGGATAAGAGGGAAGATTCTGTTCAGAGAGGAGAGGCTGACAAAGGGTGACAAATTAATGATTGTCAAAAACTGCTATCAGTTTCTGGACGATGTTGAGGATATTGATTTTATTGCCAACGGCGATGTTGCGGAGTTGATTAAAATATCGGGTTATGAAGAGCGTTATGGTTTGAATTTCGCCAAGGCAAAACTAAGGTTTCCCGATTACAACGACACTGAAATTGAGGCAAGAATCATACTTGACACTCTGGACAGTGAGACAGCCAGCCTTGGAAATGATATACAAAGAGCTCTTTTTAACTCAGTTATGGAAGATTACTCGCATTTAAAACTCAAAAGAAAACGTATTGCGGCAGTCAGGGAAGATAAATATTTTAATGCATTGCAGATAAAATATGCAAATGCCATAACTTGTCATAAATCACAGGGAGGCCAGTGGAAAACTGTTTTTATTGACAACCCTTTCTGGAAGGGTGAAATTACAAAAGATGATCTGAAATGGCTCTACACTGCTATTACAAGGGCTGTTGATAAGGTTTATTTTGTTAATTTTGATGACAGATTTTTTGTCAAACAGTAATATATTGCCAAATAAAAACTCACAATTATATGAACTTCTTATTCTGTTTTAAACGAGCAACAGCAATGTTGGTATTTTTATTATTTGCCAATCAGATGCTTATTGCCCAGGGTCCTGTCCAGTCGGTTCCAATGCCACACTCATGGAAAGATAACAATACTCTCATCATGGTTCACACAATGGGAATGAAGAGGGTCTTTTATGAGTATAATATCAAAAAGGAGAAGATGACCGAGATTGTCTCTCCGGTTGCACCCAAAGCAACTCCGACAGTTACGGTTAAAAATGGAGACGTTGTATTTTCGGACATAGCCGGAAACGAAAAACAGATTACATTCACATCATCCCAGGAGAGGAACCCGGTACTATCCCCTGATTTTAAAAGAGTTGCATACACTCGGGATAACGATCTCTATTCATTTGACCTTGAAAAGAACAAAGAGACAAGGCTTACTTTTGACGGGTCAGAATTGATCCTTAACGGATGGGCATCGTGGGTATATTATGAAGAGATATTTGGCCGCGGGGGGCAATACAGGGCTTTTTGGTGGTCTCCTGACAGCCGCACACTCGCCTTTTACAGATTTGACGATTCAATGGTTCCAATGTTTCCTATCTACGACTCAAAGGGAAAGCATGGTTCAATTACCAGAACAAGGTATCCAAAAGCAGGAGATTCAAACCCTGAAGTAAAATTGGGTTTTGTATCACCTGATGGAGGAGAGATTGTTTGGGCCGATTTTAATGAAAAAGATGATCAGTATTTTGGTACTCCATTCTGGGCTGGTACCGGATCAACAATAATGGTTCAGTGGATGGACAGAGATCAGAGCAATCTTATATTGTATGCTGTGAATGTTTATGACGGATCTAAATCGCTTGTTTACAAAGAGTATCAGAAAACCTGGATAAACTGGATGACAGACATGAAATTCGGTAAAGAGGGATTCTATTTTGTGAGAGATTTTGAATTATGGGAACATATTTACTATCAGTCATATGATGGTAATAGATTTGAGAGGCTGACAGATGGCATGAACTGGGGGCTGAAAATTCTGGATGTTGATGAGAAAAATTCTGAAATCCATTTCTCTGCAAGAAGAGATATTTCGGTAAGAAACGACATTTATAAGGTTTCATTTGGAGAGAAAGGCAAATTCGTTAGAAAGTTGTCAGAAGGAGAGTATAATTATGCCATGCCTTTATTATCTCCTGATAAAAAGCACTTTACTTCAATTATTTCCAATACTTCAACTCCGTTAAAAGTTGTTTTGCTGGCAACAGAGAGAGGTGGCGCAGTTAAACCGGGAGAAATCAGGGTTATTGCAGATACCAAAAAAGAGAATTTTGACAATCTTAATCTGCCACAACCAAAACTTGTTTTCTTAACAACTCCTGAAGGTTATAAACTTCCGGGAGTTATTACCTTGCCCCACAATTTTGATGCAAAAAAGAGATACCCGGTGATAATGAGTATCTACGGAGGTCCAAACTCCTCAAATGTCATGGATACCTGGAGAAATCCAACAAAATTGAACCATCTTTGGGCAGATGAAGGTGTAATTCAGATATCAGTCGATAACAGAGCATCCGGTCACTGTGGAAAAGAGGGTATCAATTATATTCATAGAAATCTTGGCTATTATGAACTTCAGGATTATGTTCGCTGGGCTAAATATCTGGCTGATTTAGGTTATGTTGACGCTGATAAGGTAGGTATTACCGGCTTTAGCTACGGAGGGACTATGACTGTTCTTGCTCTGACAGACGGTGCGGAATATTTCCGCTACGGAATTGCCGGTGCCGGTGTTTACGACTGGATGCTTTATGATACTCACTACACAGAGAGATACATGGATCATCCTGACAACAATCCTGACGGCTACAGGGAGTCTGCTGCAATTAACAAAGCAGGGAATTACACAAGTGAGACAGGATCTCTTCTCTATCTGACACATGGACTTGCAGACGACAATGTTCATATGCAAAACACAATTCAGTTGATAGATGCTTTACAGAAAGAGGGTAAACAATTTGAACTTATGTTCTATCCGGGAGCTTTTCACGGTTACAGAGGTCACCAGGGTGCTCACTCCGAAGAGGCTACCATCAATTTCTGGAGAAAAGTATTACTAGGTAAGTAAATCTTTAAACGCATGAAAAGGGCTGCCCGAAACCGGGCAGCCCATATGCCATACCAACTTAAATTTAAACACTTAAAACTAACCAAAACTTCTCTAAATTTTGTGGTTGGGACAGGCTAATAGTTTATTGCCAGCAACATAATGAGATTATAAATATCCCAATCAGAAGCCACTTTAAAATCTCCAATTTTATCAGCCAGGATATCTGTTGATTTGAGCAGATCCTTTTTGTCTATAGTGAATTTTTCGGCGATAAGAGAGGTAACGGCAAGTTGAGAACTGATAGAGTAAATATCTGCAGGTATATTCTTGTTCTTTTCAACATAGAAGGTGATGTCAGATGTTGTATAATCCAGATACCATTGACCGTTATACTCTCTGTAGTTAACAACATAGTCTGCTGACATCATATTTACATTGGATTTTTTAGGTTTGCGTTTCAGGAATAGTTTGTAAGAATCTCTGTTATTCTCAACATTCATTGAAAATTCAATTTTACCAATTGCTGATGATTCTGAATCAATATAAATTTTACCTCTGAAAAGCATCTCTTCACCTTTGATTTTTTGGTCAAATGCAACCACGTAAAATGGTCTTCCAAACATCTCAACTGGTTCAAGATATTCAAATTCGTATTTGTCTTTAATATCATGTAACTCAGTTCCCAGGAAAGGAGTTTTTACAACATCAAGCTGTAATGCTGAGATTGGGCCTCCTTGTAATTTGACCATTAAGGTGTCAATTTTACTAAAGTCACAATTACCTCTTACATCCTTAACGGCTACAAGATCTCTCTTCCATCCTTTATAAGGGCTTTTGCTGATATTTAAAATCGCTTCATTTACCGATACACAATCGTTGTTCCTGATCACACGCTCTTTATAAAAGGCGTTGATCTGATTCTCGGTGGTTGAATAGTTTTGGCTGATTTTGCTAAATGCTATCTGAACCAGAGTTGCAGGGTCTGTTTTTGGGTTTTTAATCTCACTCTTCGGTGCGATCCCGGCTTGAATTGAGGTTAAGGCAAAAATTGCAATAACCGAAAGTAACAGAGCTTTTGTTTTCATGATTGAAAAATGATTTTTGGTATTTCTGCTTAATAGACGAGGTGACCCTCTCAAAAGTTGCAGTTTTTAACAAAAATCTTTCAATCAAATCAAAATTGTTACTATAAAATGTTCAATGATTGCTCTTTTATTTTTTCGAGTTCGTCTTTCATTTTGACAACCCACATCTGAATTTTGGCGTGAGAGGCTTTTGAGCCAAGAGTATTTATCTCTCTGCCCATCTCCTGACCAATGAAGCCAAGTTTTTTACCCGGATACTCCTCCTGTGCTAAAGTGTCAAGGAAATAGCTGCAATGTTGTCTAAGTCTTACCTTTTCTTCTGTAATATCCAGTTTTTCAATGTAATATATTAATTCCTGCTCCAGGCGATTCATGTCAACATCTGAAGAGAACTCCTCCAACTTTGACTTTAGTCTCTCTTTAATCATCACAGACCTTTCTTTCTCGAATTTTTCTATCTCCTCAATATATGATAATATGAGGTTAACTCGTGAAACCATATCCTCTTCAAGCCTTTTCCCTTCAGTTTTTCTGAATTCAGTGAGCATTTCAATTGCATGCTCAATGGCTCCCTTTATCGATGCCCAATCCTCTATATTCTCCTCTTCTCTCTCCTTCTTTTGATTTTCAAAAACATCAGGCAACCTCATGATAATTTCGGTTGCCTTACCAAAGTCCAGATCATTGCCTGATTCAGTGGCAATCTCTTTTAATTGTTTAAGATATAAGCCAAATGTCTCTTTGTTAATGGTTCTGCCTATGTTTTCGGTAAGAGTTTCTATGGAGGTGTAGAGATCAATATTTCCCCTTTGGAGTGCAGAGGTTAACATCTGTTTGACCTCAATCTCCTTCTCTCTTGGAATAATCTGCGATTTAACGGAAACATCGGAATTTTTACCATTTACAGACCTGATTTCTATGGTTATTTTATTGTTGCCGTTGACACATTCGGATTTACCGTAGCCTGTCATAGATTGAACCATTGCCGTGAGAGTTTTTTAAGTTGTAACTTTTAATTTTACAAAGTTAAGAAAATGAGGTTTAGAAATCTTATATTTGCAGGTTAATTATTAGAAAGTATGAATGAAATTCTGAAAGAGCCTGCCGAGGAGAGGTCTTTAAATTTTCTTGAAGAGATAGTAGAAGCCGATCTTGCATCCGGTAAACACAAAAGCATTTTAACGAGATTCCCGCCGGAACCGAATGGATATCTGCATATTGGACACGCAAAAAGTATTTGCCTGAACTTTGGACTTGCCTTAAAATATGGAGGTAAAACCAATCTTAGGTTTGACGATACAAATCCAACAAAAGAGGATGTTGAATATGTAGATTCAATCAAGGAGGATGTTCAATGGCTGGGTTTCAACTGGGACAAAGAGCTGTATGCATCTGACTATTTTGAGCAACTCTATATATGGGCTCAGGAGTTAATCCGGAAAGGTCTGGCTTATGTAGATGACCAAAGCCAGGAGGAGATTCGGACTAACCGTGGAACAGTTAACAGGCCGGGAACTGAGAGTCCTTTCAGAAACAGATCTGCAGAAGAAAATCTCGCAATATTTGCTGAGATGAGAGCAGGGAAATATAAAGAGGGAGATAAGGTCCTCAGAGCAAAAATTGATATGGCTCATACAAATATGCTTATGAGAGACCCCATTCTGTACAGGATAATTCATGCACATCATCACAGAACCAACAATGACTGGTGTATTTATCCCATGTATGATTATGCACACGGGCAATGTGATTCAATAGAGAGAATTACACACTCCATTTGTACTTTGGAATTTGATGTACACAGGCCTCTCTATGACTGGTTCATTGATAAACTTGATATTTTCCCTTCAAGACAATATGAATTTGCCAGACTGAACCTTACATACACCGTTATGAGCAAGAGAAAGCTGCTTGAACTTGTTCAAAAAGGGTTTGTTTCCGGATGGGATGATCCAAGGATGCCAACAATTTGTGGCCTTAGAAGAAGAGGTTTTACTCCGGAGAGTATTCGCATGTTTGCAGATAAGGTAGGAGTAGCAAAAAGAGATAATATAATTGACTTATCACTTTTGGAGTGGTGTGTAAGAGAGGACCTTAACAAGAGAGCCAACAGATATATGGTTGTTCTGGATCCTATTAAACTTACAATTATCAACTACCCTGAGAATGTGACCGAAATTTTCACTCCGGTTAATAATCCTGAGAACGTAGATGCCGGAACAAGGGATGTAGTTTTCTCCAGAGAGCTGTATATTGAAAGGGAAGATTTCATGGAAGAGCCACCAAAGAAATATTTCCGCCTTAGACCGGGAGGAGAGGTACGCCTTAAATATTCATATATAATTAAATGCGAAGAGGTTATTAAGGACAATGATGGCAAAATTATTGAAATTCGCTGTACTTACGATCCTTCGAGCAAACCAGGAGTGGGAGAGTGGCGCTCTGTTAAAGGAACCATTCATTGGGTTTCGGCTACTCATTCCAAAAAGACCGAAGTGAGGCTGTTTGACCGTCTGTTTACTAACCCCGAAATGGACAATCTTGAAGAGGGGAAAGAGTATATTGACTACCTAAATTCTGACTCTTTGAAGGTTGTAACCGGATATGCCGAGAGTGCTTTACTGGATGACAAATCCGGAATTGCAGTTCAGTTTGAAAGGATCGGTTATTTTGTAAAAGATATCGAATCTAAAGAGGATAATCTTGTTTTTAACAGAACTGTAGGGCTGAAATCTACCTGGTAATTTTTCAGAGAGATTGAAGTCCCTGCCATTTCAGATAATAAATGAAATATCAATAATTTTGGTTGAAATGTAACTTAGGGTAGAAACTGTTAATTTAATACAGTTTTTACCCTATGTTTTTTCCAGAGGCCCGATTTATAGTAAATTACAGCACCTATGCAGCCTGCAGTCCATCCAACCGGTATTGACCACCATATTCCTGTTGCGCCAAACGATTTTGATAGAACAATGGCTAAAGGTATTCTGAAAACCCACAATGACAGTGTTGTTATGAGCATTGGTATAAATGTTGCACCGGCACCTCGTGTAACTCCGTTTATAACAAACATTGTTGAAAACATAATATAAAAGGATGTTACTATCACAAGATAATCTTTTCCTATTCTTACAATCTCTTCAAAGTGAGGCGAGCTTACATCTGTGAACAACCTCATTATTTCTCCCGAAAACAGAACCACTACAAGCATAAGAGCAAGACATATTACAGTTGAATAGATTAATGTTTGCTTTAGACCATTTTTTATTCTGTCATACCTTTCTGCACCCAGGTTTTGCCCGACAAAAGAGGAGAGAGCTGCTGCAAGGTTCATCGCAGGCATTGAAACAAACATATCAATTCTTCCTGCTGCTGTATATGCAGCCAGTGTTGCAACTCCAAATGGTGACACAATTGCAAGCAGAGCCATTGATCCCAACCCTACAAGAGTTTGCTGAATTCCTGAAGGAAGTCCGATTTTTAATGAAAGCCTGAAATTTTCCCAGTTAAACTCCCACTTTTTATAATTAAGATTAAACTTAATCATATTATCCTCTTTCCTGTTCAAATGGTACCACAATGCAATCCAGGAAAAAATTGATGCAATTGCAGTTGCCCACGCCACACCATCAATTCCCCATTTAAAGACCAGAACAAAAAGGAGGTCCAGTACAATATTAATCAGAAATGAGATGACCATAAATGTTACCGGGGTTCTGGAATTTCCAACTCCTCTAAGAATAGATGCCATCCCAAAGAGTGCAAACATAGGTATCGTAGTTGTCAGAATGACAATATCAAAATATCGTACAGCAGAGGGAAGAACCTCTTCCGGTATTGAAAGAAGCTGGAAAAGAGGTCTGCTCAGAAGGAAAAATATTATAGAGAGTATAACAGAACTTACAAGAAGAAAAATTTGAAGAGTATCTGATGTTATTTTAACTTTTTGAAAATTCTTTGCTCCAAAGTATTGTGATACCAATACCGAACCTCCGATTGCAATGCCACCAACAAGCGCAGAGAGTGTGAATAATATGGGAAAACTGGCTCCAACGGCTGCAAGTGCAACTGAGCCAATATATTTTCCTACAACAACGCTGTCAACGATATTGTATAATTGCTGGAAAACATTGCCAATGAGCATAGGAATGGCAAACATCAGGATCTGTTTGCCCTCCTTACCCTGAGTCAGATCGTTCATCAAGTATATAATTTATATGCAAAAGTATAAATTAATGCTCAATGGGAATCTATGGCATTAGAATCTTTTTGTATAAATGTGGCAATAAGGCTGAGTACCTTTTTTTACATAGTAATCCTGGTGATAATCTTCAGCTTTGTGAAATTTTGATGCCTTAGTAACCTTTGTCTGAACATTGAGACCCTTTGACTTTAAGATACCAATAAGCTCTTCTGTGATAACTTTCTGAGACTGGTCAAGGTAAAATACTTCTGATCTGTATTGGGTTCCAATATCAGGGCCTTGACGATCTTTTTGTGTTGGGTCATGAATTTCAAAGAAGAGTTTGGCTATTTCTCTGAATGTTATCTGGTTTGCGTCATATATTACCTCGACTGCCTCTGCATGACCACTGGTTCCACTGCTTACTTGTCTGTAATCCGGAGAATTCGTTGAACCACCTGTGTAACCGCTTACAACGGAGATTACCCCTCTTTTTTGCTGTAAAAGATGTTCAACACCCCAAAAACAACCTCCTGCAAATATTGCTCTCTCTTTCTTTTCAGGAACAAACTCAAGAGAAACAGAGTTTACACAATGACGCAAATTCTTTTCAGTAAATCTCTCTCCTGTAAAGACATGTCCCAAATGCCCGTCACAATTTGAACAGACAATTTCTGTTCTCATTCCGTCTGCATCCAAATAACGTGTGATTGATCCCGGTATCTCATCATCAAAACTTGGCCAACCGCATCCTGAGTCAAATTTGTCAGATGAGCGGAACAGGGGAGCGTTGCACTGTTTACAATGATATGTTCCTGCCTCTTTATGATTATGATATTTGCCCGTAAATGCTCGTTCGGTACCCTTGTCAATAATAACCCTCTTCTCTTCAGGAGTTAATACCTTTTTATTTTGTGCCTGTAGCGTCATAATTGTTGTAATTAACATAATAATGGTTAATGTATATTTAGTTTTCATACTCCAAATCATTATTTATATATTAAAACAAACAACCGCCTCGTTGGTTGAAGCGGTTGTCTTATTTATCTTTACCAGAAAATTTACTCCCTCTCCCAGATTCTCATCTGAGCTATCTCTTCTGCCCAAATCTCTTCGTTGGGAGTTTCAAGTATGAGAGGCATATCGTTAAGCCGTGGGTCTTTCATTAATATCTTAAAGGGATTGGATCCCAGTGTTCCGGCTCCTATTGAGTCATGTCTGTCAACCCTGGAGTTTAAACCTTTTTTTGCATCATTCAGATGCATTCCTTTCAGATATCTGAATCCGACAACCTTATCAAAGTGGTCAAAAGCAGCTTTTATGCCTTCTGGTGTCGAAAAGTCATAGCCGGCAGCAAATGAGTGACATGTGTCAATACATACTCCAACTCTTGATTTGTCTTCTACGTGACTGATAATCTGCGCTATCTGCTCAAATGTGTGCCCCATGTTTGTACCTTGACCTGCCGTGTTCTCTATTACTGCAGTAACCCCTTTTGTCTTGTCAAGTGTAATGTTTATAGACTCAGCTATTGTTTTAAGACAAGTGTCAATATCAACTTTGTTAAGATGGCTGCCCGGGTGAAAATTAAGTCTGTCAAGGCCTAGTTGCTCACATCTTTGCATCTCATCAAGGAAAGCCTCTCTTGACTTTTTTAGCCCTTCATCTTCAGGGTGTCCGAGGTTAATTAGATAACTGTCATGGGGTAGAATCTGAAATGGCTTAAAACCAAATTTTTCGCAGTTGTTTTTGAATGCCTCAATACTCTTTTTGGAGAGAGGAGACGACATCCATTGTCTCTGATTTTTGGTAAAAAGTGCAAATGCGTTTGCTCCGATGTTGTGTGCATTTACAGGGGCATTTTCTACTCCGCCTGATGCGCTTACATGTGCTCCGATATATTTCATAACTAAATATTTAACTTATTTGGGAATAATCTTTAACCTCTTTTTTTAATGAATTAAGGGTAATAGTGAGCGCTCTGTTTTTTTCATTTGACAACTGCGGGTCTTCATCAAGAATTTTCTGGGCATACCTTCTTGAATCTTCCAGTATTTGTGAGTCTTTTGCAAGATTTGCAATTTTTAAGTCTATAGGCAAACCGCTCTGTTGCGTACCTTCCAAATCTCCAGGCCCCCTCATTCTCAAATCTGCCTCGGCAAGCTCAAACCCGTCAGAGGTAGAACACATTAGCTCTACTCTTTTCCTGGACTCTTTGCTTAACTTATATCCTGTCATTAAGATACAGTATGATTCGTCTGTTCCTCTTCCAACTCTGCCTCTAAGCTGATGTAGTTGTGACAGACCAAATCTCTCTGCACTCTCTATCATCATAACAGATGCATTAGGAACATCAACACCCACCTCAATAACGGAAGTAGATACTAAAATGTTCGCATTACCAGATGCAAAAAGGTTCATATCATGGGCTTTGTCCTCATTTTTTTGTTTCCCGTGAACAACGGCAGTTACATATTGCGGAGCCTTAAATTCCTCAATTATATTCATATAACCCTCCTGAAGGTTTTTGTAGTCCATTTTTTCACTCTCCTTAATGAGAGGATAGACAACAAATATCTGTCTGCCGGCTGCAATCTGCTCCTTCATAAAGGAGTAAATCCTTTGCCTTTGGTTTTCGCTTGCGTGAATGGTTTTTACAGGCTTTCTGCCTGGAGGCAGTTCATCAATCACAGATACATCAAGGTCTCCATAGAGGGTCATTGCCAAAGTTCTTGGTATTGGAGTGGCGGTCATTACAAGTATGTGGGGGATGCTCTCTCCTTTGTTCCACAATTTTGCACGCTGTTCTACTCCAAAACGGTGTTGCTCATCAATCACCGCAAAACCCAAATTTTTGAACTGAACAACATCTTCAATCAGAGCGTGTGTTCCAAACAAAATATCAATTTCACCATCTATCAGCTGCATATGGATAGGTTTACGCTCTTTTGCCTTTGTGTTTCCTGTCAGCAAAGCGCACTTTACACCAGTGCCCTCAAGGAGCTTTTGGGCGCCTTTGAAGTGTTGAACAGCAAGAACCTCTGTTGGAGCCATTATGCAAGATTGATAACCGTTGTCAGCAGCCAGCAAAGCAGTGAAAATGGCGACTAGTGTCTTGCCACTTCCCACATCTCCTTGTAAGAGCCTGTTCATCTGTCTTCCGGAGGTTATGTCTGCCCTGATCTCCTTGATAACTCTTTTTTGCGCTCCGGTGAGTTCAAATGGCAGTTTTTTATAACATTTGTCAAAGTACTCACCCACTTTGTTCATAACAATACCATTGAGAGCTCTCTCTCTGTAAGATTTCTGTTTGAGTAAAGAGAGTTGAAGATAAAAAAGCTCTTCAAACTTAAAGCGGAATTGTGCCTGAGCAAGCGTTTTAAGGTCTTTTGGAAAGTGAATATTCTGAATGGCTTCATAAAATGGCATTAACCGCTTATCATCCAGGATATAAGAGGGTAGTGTTTCGTTTAGTGAACCTTGACAAGTCTTAATTAGAGTTGCCATTAGTCTGGCAATCTGCTTATTGCTAAATCCGTTATTGCGTAATCTCTCGGTTGATGGGTAAACACCCAGCATATTACCAACATAAATTGGATTCTCTTCGGTTGCCGGTTCAATTTCAGGATGAACAATGTTAATTGTCTGATTAAAAAGTGAGGGCTTTCCAAATATTATATACTCTGTGTTGATTTTCAACCAATCTTTAATCCATTTAATTCCTTGAAAAAAGACAAGGTCAATAACTCCGGTAGCATCTGCAAAGGTTGCAACAAGCCTTTTGGCAGGACCTTTTTCACCAATAACATTTATTCTTGTAATCCGTCCTCTAAGCTGAATATAGCTCATTGATGACTCAATCTCTGAAACTGAGTATATTTTGGTGCGATCAATATATCTGAATGGAAAAAAGAGGAGGAAGTCCCTGAAGGTTTTGATATTTAGCTCCTTATTAAGAAGCTCAGCCCTTTTGGGACCAACGCCGGGAAGAAATTTTATATCGCTCTCCAGAATTGATGACATAATACAAATATAAGAATCTTATCTAAAATTTGTATCTTGCAGGAAATTACACAGATTACACAAGATGAACAAAAAGATAATTGTAGGCATTACCCAGGGCGACAGCAATGGGATTGGTTATGAGGTAATAATTAAAGCATTGGCCGATCAAAGAATTTTTGATATTGGCGTCCCTGTAATATATGGTTCTTCTAAAATATTGGGGTTCTATAAGAAACACATTCCCGATACAGAAAGCATTCCTACCAACATCATTGCTAAGGCAGAGGATGCTCATCCAAAAAGAGTAAACATTATCAACTGTGTTCCGGATACATTTATTGCAGAGCCCGGAAAGGCAACTGAAGAGGGTTCTAAAGCAGCAATTCTTGCCCTGGAAAGTGCAGTCGCTGATCTTAAGAGAGGCGTGATAGATGTGCTGGTAACAGCACCTTTTAACAAAAACAGTGTTTCAAAGGAGGGCTTTTCATTTCCGGGTCACACAGAGTATTTTACCAAGGAGTTTGGAGCCGAGGACTCACTCATGTTTATGATTTCAGAAAACATCAGAGTAGGCCTTGTAACCAACCATGTACCTATTTCTGAGATTTCCAAAATGATAACCAAAGAGAGAATTATGAAGAAACTGACAATGATGTCAGACTCTTTGAGAAAGGACTTTGGGGTGGACAGGCCAAAAATTGCAGTGTTGTCTCTTAATCCCCATAACGGAGACGGAGGGCTTCTTGGAAATGAGGAGGAGGAGATTATCAAACCAGCAATAAGAGAGATGTCAGAAAAGGGAGAACTCGTATTTGGACCTTTTCCTCCGGATGGATTTTTTGGGTCTGATTATAAAAACAGGTTTGATGCTGTGCTTGCTATGTACCACGATCAGGGCCTTATTCCTTTCAAGTCTCTGTCTATTGAATCCGGGGTTAACTATACAGCGGGAATAAAGATAATAAGAACTTCACCTGACCACGGAACAGCATATGACCTGGCGGGTAAAGACAAAGCGAATCACCTATCTATACTGTCCTCCATTTACCTTGCATGCGACATTTACAGGAATAGAAAAAATTATGAGGCATTAAGGGCTAATCCGCTTAAAGTTGAGATGCCTGTTGGTGGAAAGGAGAATGATTAATATTTATACTGACGGAGCTGCTCGTGGCAATCCGGGTCCGGGTGGATGGGGTGCAATTCTTAAATCAGGGAGACATTACAAGGAGTTATCAGGGGGTTTCAGTTGCACAACCAACAACAGAATGGAGTTGCTGGCGGTAATTGTTGCACTTGAAACAGTTAAGAGAGCCAATGCAGAAGTTACTGTTCATTCCGATTCATCTTATGTATGTGATGCCATCAATAAAGGTTGGCTGTTTCAGTGGGAGAAAAAAGATTTCGCAAAGAAAAAAAACCCTGATCTCTGGAAAAGGCTTCTTGTAATTTTTAGAAAACACAGGGTAAAATTTGTCTGGATTAAAGGACACAACGGTCACCCTGAAAACGAGAGGTGTGACAGATTGGCCGTTGAGGCTTCAATGATGTCAGACCTGCCGCCTGATAACGGTTATAATCCTGATATTAACGAGGTGAATAATCTTGATTCCTCAGCCATGGAACAAACCCTGCCTCTTTTATAGCCTTCTGAATACCTGCTGCGTCTGTTCTGCTTTCTGCGCCGGCAGACGATACCACATTTTCTTCAATCATTATTGAGCCCATATCATCTGCCCCTGAGTGAAGGGCGAGCTGTGCTGTCTCCATTCCTATTGTAAGCCATGAAGCCTGAATATGAGGGATATTATTAAGAATTATTCTACTTATAGCCACCATTTTAAGGTGTTCAATTGCATCAGGTGCCATCACTCCGGACATCTGTCCCATCTCAGCTAGTTTTGTCCCTTCTGTTTGCATTGGCCAGCATATAAAAGCCCTGAATCCTGGAGCACCCTCCGGCTTTTCCTTTTGTATATCTCTTAGAAGAATCAAGTGTTCAAATCTCTCTTTTAAAGTCTCAAGATGACCATACACCATTGTTGCAGTTGTGCCAAGCCCAAGTTTATGAGCGCACTTCATAACTTTAACCCACGCATTAACTCCCGGTTTTGCAGGAGAGATTAATTTTCTCACTCTGTCTGATAGTATCTCGGCACCGGCGCCAGGCAATGTGTCCAGACCTGCATCAATAAGCCTTTTTAATGTCTCTTCTATAGTCATATTACTGATTCTGGCAATATGAAATACCTCTGGAGGGCCTAATGCGTTAAGTTTAAGTGTAGGGTAATCTCTTTTTAATCTGCGGAAAAGCTCTTCGTAGAAGATAATATCCAATTCGGGATGAAGCCCCCCCTGAAGAAGAAGTTGATCTCCACCATATCTGAACAGTTCATCAATTTTATTTCGGTACTCTTGCGGTGTTGTTATGTATGAAACATCTCTTCTGGAGATTTTGCAGTGGAAATTGCAGAATTTACAACCAGAAATACAAACATTGGTGTAATTAACATTTCTGTCAATTTGCCAACTGACTTTATTCCCCGGATTTATTATGAATCTGATCTTATTTGCAAGATTGAGGAGTTCATTCAGTGGCGCCGTTTCATAAAGAAAAAGAGCCTCCTCACAAGTGATTTCTTTTCCCTCAATTGCTTTGTTGTACAGTATATTCAGCTCCATAATCGTTATTTATGATATAAGGCAAAAGTATAAGTTTTATTTAGATTATGTTACAAAAAGGGTATATTTGTAAATTAAACCTAGATTAAAACCGTTGATTTGTAATGGATAATTTTTTTGAAAGGGAGGGCCTCAGATACGCCATGATTGGGAGTGGCAGCTGGGCAACGGCCCTTTCCAAACTGTTGCTTAACAACCAGGAGAAAATATCCTGGTACGTAAGGGATGACGAGATGATAGACCAGATGAAAAAATCCTATCACAACCCTTATTACCTTCAAGCTTTTAAATTTGATCCGGAGAGGATAGTCTTTAGCTCAGATATTAATGAGATTATTGATTCGGCTGATGTGCTCGTATTCTGCGTCCCCTCAGCATATTTCCTTTCCGAAGCTGCACTCATAAAACGCTCCTTCAAGGATAAGTTTATTATAAGTGCTATCAAGGGGATGATCCCTGAAGAAAACATAACCATCGCTGAATACTTCCATGTAAAATTTAACATCCCTTTCAGTAAAATTGGAATCGTTAGCGGACCTTGCCATGCTGAGGAGGTAGCCATGGAGAAGCTTTCATATCTCACACTTTCAAGTAAATATATTGAGGTTGCCAGATCACTGTGCGACGTTTTTGCCTGCAATTATATAAAGACAGTTCCGGGAACAGATATTTATGGGGTAGAATATGCTGCAGTCCTTAAAAATATCTATGCAGTCGCTGCCGGTGTTTGCCACTCACTTTCGTATGGAGATAATTTTATGGCAGTATTAATAACAAGCAGCTTTCATGAGATGAGAGATTTTCTTCACGCATCCCACCCGGACTCTGCACGGAGAACATCAACCTCTGCTTATCTTGGTGATCTTCTGGTGACGTGTTATTCTCAATTCAGCCGTAACAGAACATTTGGAAGCATGATTGGAAAGGGCTACTCGGTTCAGTCTGCACAGGTTGAAATGAATATGGTTGCAGAGGGTTACTATGCAACAAAATGTATTTATGAGATAAATAGAAAATATAATGTTCATATGCCTATTGCAGAGGCAATGTACAAGATCCTTTATGAGCAAAAATATCCTGCTTATGTAATTAAACAGCTTTCAGAAAATTTACAGTAATTGCTATGTTAGAGAATGTTATCCAAATAGATTTAAAAGGGGCTAAGCCCTTCTTTACAGATAAGGAGTATGCCGAATCGGTAACGGATGCACTCTCGTCATTAGACACTCTTTTATCAGGCAAAGGCAGGGGTGCAGAGTTTACCGGATGGTTAAACCTTCCCTCACAGACAGAAGAAAAACTCATAAGCGAGATTGAAAATTTAGCCTCTGAGTGGAAAAAAATCGCTGAGGTTGTTGTCGTAATAGGAATTGGAGGTTCATATCTTGGGGCAAAAGCTGCAATTGAGTCATTGTCACATAGTTTTGGTCTTCATCTTGGAAACCGCGAGTGGCCTGCGATTGTATTTGCGGGACAAAATCTTTCAGGTGAGTATATTTCTGAGTTAATGGATCTGCTTGAAAAGAGAGAGTCGGCAACAATCGTGATTTCTAAATCAGGTACAACAACAGAACCGGCGGTTGCTTTCAGAATAATAAAAGAACACTATGAGAAAAAATATGGAAAAACCGGTACTGCCAAAAGAGTAGTTGCAGTAACCGACTCTTCCAAAGGTGCTCTTAAATCACTCTCAGATACAGAAGGTTATAAAACCTTTGTAATACCTGATGATGTTGGAGGCAGATACTCTGTACTAACACCGGTGGGTCTTCTACCAATTGCCGTTGCAGGTTTCAATATCAGGGAGATGATTGCCGGGGCCGGCAGAATGGAAACTCTTTGCAAAAAAGGCGGTGCCGATAACCCTGTTATTCGTTATGCTGCCGTTAGAAATTTACTCTACGGCAATGGAAAAAAAATAGAGATTCTTGTTAATTACAATCCAAAACTGGCTTACTTTTCTGAATGGTGGAAACAACTGTTCGGAGAGAGCGAGGGCAAGGAGGGAAAGGGCATCTTTCCGGCTTCTGTCAATTTCACAACAGACCTTCACTCAATGGGCCAGTACATACAGGATGGTGAGAGGATACTTTTTGAAACAGTTTTGAGTATTGGAGATGCAGACAGAGATTTTGAAATAAGTGCTAACGAAGACAACCTTGACGGCCTCAATTTTTTATCAGGAAAGAGTGTTGAACAGTGCAATAAAATGGCCGAAATAGGAACAAGATTGGCCCATATAGACGGAGGGGTACCAAATATTGCCATAACTGTTGAGAGATTGAACGAATTCTACCTTGGATCATTGTTCTATTTCTTTGAATTTGCTTGTGGTATCAGTGCATATATGCTTGAAATAAATCCGTTTGACCAACAGGGAGTTGAAGACTACAAAAAGAACATGTTTGCTCTTCTGGATAAACCCGGGTTTGAACAACTTGCAGAAAAGCTCAGGAGAAGATTATAATCTCTGTAATTCAGATATTTCAGATGAAATTTTTACAAACAATCGCTTCCCGCTTTTATGAAGACGAAGGGGCGAAAATACGGGAGTTGTGTTTTGTTTTTCCAAACAGGAGATCAGGACTTTTCTTTCAAAAGTATCTGGGAGAGCTGACAAACGCCCCCATTTTCTCTCCTAAAATATTCACAATTAAAGACTTCATAATATCTGTCTCTGGTCTGAGGGAGGCAGACAGGCTGGACTCTCTCTTTAGATTATACAGAATTTACAAAGAGATTTCAGGAACCGAAGAGAGTTTTGATGATTTCGTCTTCTGGGGAGATGTAATTATTGATGATTTCAACGATACAGACAAATTTCTTGCTGATGCGCGACTTCTATTTGCTAACATTAAAGAACTTAAGGAGATTGAGAGTGATTACTCTTTTTTAACCCAAACTCAACTTGAGGCAGTTATGAGTTTCTGGGAGGGTTTTTTACCCATAGGAGAGAGTGAAAAAAAACAGAAATTCAGAGCTTTATGGCAGGTCCTGTACCCGTTGTATCTTAAATTCAGAGAGGAGTTGGTGGTTGAAAAGAGCGGCTATGAGGGTATGATTTTCAGACATGTTGCAGAAAATACCATTTTACTTGACAAACTTGACGAGTACCGTGAAATTGTTTTCGTAGGGTTAAACGCACTAAATGAGTGTGAAAACAAGATCCTCAAAGAGCTCAAAAAACAAGGCAAGGCAGATTTTTATTGGGACTATTTTGGGGAATTTATAACTGACAGTTCAAATAAAGCCTCTCATTTTATGAACGGAAATATCTCCAATTTCCCTTCGAAAAGAGAGATTTTTTTCGAGAAATACGAGATACCCCAAATTGAAATAATCGGAGTTTCATCGGCAGTTATGCAAACAAAAATCGTAACTGAAATATTGGAAAACAGCGAAAATGCTATTGAAAATGCAGTTGTTCTTCCTGATGAAAAGATGTTGCTGCCAATGCTTCATTCAATACCCGAAAAATACCCCGATGTTAATGTTACTATGGGTTATCCACTCAAAGGATCTCCAATCATGTCATTGATAGAGTACATTACAGAGCTGACTAAAGACAAAGGGGCATATTATTACAAAAGAGTTCTCCCCATTTTAAAACATAATTATATAAAATTGATATGTAAAGAGAGTGCCAGGGAGCATCTCAACAGAATTGTATCTCAGAATTTGATTTATGTCGCTCCCTCTTTCTTTGAAGACGATTATCTTTTAAAACTGATTTTTTCCGAAAACCTAAGTAAGGATACCCCTGCCAAAGACTTTTGCTTTAAACTTCTTGATATACTTGATTTTGTAGTACAAAATTCTCAAACCAAAGGAATTGAGAAGGAGTTTATATATCATATAAGGGTATCTCTTACAAGAATAGCCGGGATACTTATTCCTATGTCGCTTGACACATTCGGCAGACTTTTAAGCCAGATTTTATCTACTGTTTCAATCCCTTTCAAAGGAGAACCATTATCGGGTCTGCAAATTATGGGTGTTTTGGAAACCCGGGCACTTGATTTTGACAATGTTATTTACTGCTCATTAAACGAGGGGACATTTCCATCATCTTCACAATCGAATTCATTTATCCCCTACAACCTTAGGAGAGGTTTTTCTCTCCCGGTTAAAGAGTACAACGATGCAATTGCCTCATACCATTTTTACAGATCAATTTACAGAGCAAAAAATGTCTGGTTACTATACGATACACGCACTGAGGGTCTCAACACCGGGGAGATGAGCAGATTTATCATGCAGTTGAAATATCATTATAAACTTCCTTTAAAAGAGAGCAGGGCGTCGTTTAGAGTAAAATGCGCTCCTGAAAAAATAGTTGAAATTGCAAAGAGCTCTCAGGTCTTAGAAAAGGTTGAAAAAATATTTTTCGGTGAACAGGCTAAATCGCTTTCTGCTACTGCTTTGGGTTCATATATTCTTTGTCCGTTGCAGTTTTATTTTTCTTATATAGAGGGTGTAAAAGAGGATGATGAGATATCTGAGGAGATTGAATCAAATGATTTTGGTTCAATATTTCACTTCGTTATGGAGAAACTCTATTCTGGTTTCAAGGGCAAAAGGTTATCAAAAGATGAGATTACAACCCTTATAAAAGACTCTTCTAAAATCGAAAAACTTATAAAGGCAGGATTTTTAGAATATCGAAATTTAAGAGAGTTTAAAGGTTACAATTTGCTGATTAAAAGACTTATTCACAAGTACGTCCAACTCACTCTCGAATTTGATTTATCACTTGCCCCATTTGAGTATACAGATTCAGAAAAAAAAGTCATATCAAAGCTTATTCTTGAAGGAGGCAAAGAGGTTGCACTTAAGGGCTTTATTGACAGAATTGACAGGATTGACGGAATTAAGCGAATAGTTGATTACAAGACCGGCAAAGGAGAGATAAAATACTCAAACCTTGAAGAGTTATTTGACCCGAAAAAATTCAACAAAAACAAGATAGCTTTCCAAATGTTGTTCTATGCTATGCTTCTTGATGAGAAGCAACCTGTTAAACTAGCTCCGTACATATTGAGAAACATCAGCAAAAATAACCGTGGTGATGAGAAAATTGTAGATGAGACAGAGGTAGAGCAATATAAGGAGAGGCTTAAATTGCTTGTTAAAGAAATATTTAGCTCTGAAATAAGTTTCTACGGAAACAGAGGAACCAGAACATGTGAATGGTGTCCATACTCTCCAATTTGTTACTAAACAGTTGTGATATGGGAAAACTAAAAATTATAAAAGCATCGGCAGGTTCCGGAAAGACCCACACCCTGACAGGAGAGTATCTCTCACTTTTGCTCAAAAAGGAGAGGGCCTACAGAAACATCCTTGCTGTTACTTTTACAAATAAGGCCACCGAAGAGATGAAAAGAAGAGTTGTTGAGACTCTGTTTAAAGAATCTCTTTCAGATTCAGGTGCAAGAAGACGCCTGATTGAAATTTTGCACGATTATTCATCATTCTCAATACTTACAATTGACAGGTTTTTTCAGCAGACACTTAGAGCATTCGCCAGAGAGATAGGAAAAAACAACAGTTATACAGTAGAGCTGGACCAGGATATGGTTCTGAGTGAAGCTATTGATAATATGATTCTTAATCTTGATAAACCGGACAACTCCGACCTTTTGGAGTGGCTCACAAATGTAAGCTTTGATGCAATTGAAAGAGGAGATGACTGGAACTTCAAGAAGGGCATTAAACAACTTGCAGATGAGATGTTCAAAGAGTCATTCAGATTGAAAAAATCAGATTTGCTTCCCGATTCGTTTGATAAAAAGAGACTTTCAACTTTTAAAATACAACTAAGAGAGGTTATTAAAGAATTTGACCGGAATGTTTTAAGAATAGCAGAAGAGGCTATCACGGTTCTGAATCGTTTTAGCCTTACAGCAGAAGATTTCCCATACAAGAAAACCAGTGGCATAAGTTATTTTTACAAATGCGCTGTAGGAGAGTTTGAGATGCCCGGGGTAAGATTTCGGAATATGGTGGATAATTTTGATAATTGGGTCAACAAAACAATGAGAAAAGAGAATCCCGGAATTTGCGATGCAATAGAAAATGCATTCAACGAAGGGTTGAACCGATCATGTATTGAATTGCTTGATTATGTTGATACTCAGTCCAAAATTTATTATAGTGCCAAAGCAGTACTTTCAAACATCAATACTCTAGGTTTGATGATTGATATTGAGAAATTTGTTAAAGGATACACCAAAGAGAATAACCTTGTGCTGATACCTGAAACAACAGAGTTGCTTAGTAAGATTATAGATGGCAGTGATACTCCATTCATTTATGAGAAGGTAGGCACCAGAATAGACCACTTCATGCTTGACGAGTTTCAGGATACCTCTCTTTTACAATGGATGAACTTTAAACCACTTATTGAAAATTCTCTTGCTTCAGGGAATGATAATTTAATAGTTGGAGATGTCAAACAGAGTATTTACAGGTGGAGGGGTTCTGATTGGAACTTACTTAATGGAGACATTCATAAATATATTGATAGTGAAAGAATAGAGGAGACAGATTTAAAATATAACTGGCGTTCGGCCAGAGAGATAGTTGAATTTAACAAGGATTTTTTTACATATGCTGCATCGGAGTGCAATACTTTAACAAACTCTGAAGCATTTTCTGAGGTATATGCCAATGTATTTCAGCAGATACCTGATAAAAACAGCTCTCTCAAAGGGCACATTCATCTGAAATTTTTTGATAAAGGTGAAGATGAAGACTCCTTCAGAGAGAGAGCTCTTGCAGCTATAGTTCCACTATTGGAAAAATATATTAAAAATGGTTATAGTTACAAAGACATTACCATACTTGTAAGAACAAACAAGGAGGGAGAAAAGGTTGTCCAGAATTTAATCAACAATGATTATCCGGTTATTTCTGAGGAGTCTTTGCTGGTTTCATCATCAACAGCTGTCAGAAAAATACTGACTATCCTAAAATATATTAATAATCCCGAAGATTCAGTCAATAATACAATTGCAAAATTCAACTCAATAGAGGTCAATACAGCGGATAATATGCAATACATATCCCTTTATGAGCTGTGTGAAGGCGTCGTGATGCAAATTCAGTCTGAATGTGATGAATCGGATGCAATATATATTCAGTCTTTTCTTGATATTGTTAACGATTTTTTGAAAACAGGTAAAACAGATCTGGCCTCTTTCATTGAATGGTGGGAGATTAAAGGGAAGAAGAGGTCAGTACCAGCACCCTCTGGACAAGATGCAATAAGGGTAATGACTATTCACAAAGCAAAGGGTTTGGGAATTCCGGTTGTAATCCTTCCTTTTTTTGAAACAGAACTCGATCATGCAAACACAAGTCTATTCCCTCAGATTATGTGGTGCAAATCAACATTAGAGCCTTTCTCAAACATCCCTCTGTTACCTGTAAAGTATTCATCTTCATTGGAAAATACAATTTTTAGTGAGGAGTATTCTCAAGAAAAAGTCAAAGCATATGTTGATAATTTAAACGTTGCTTACGTCGCTCTGACAAGAGCAGAAAGAGAGATAGCAATTTTTGCTCAAGTGCCTGCAGACAAGTCAAAGAGTTCAGTTTCCAGACTCATGTACAACCTCTTTAGTGGGCGGCTTGATGGTTTGCTTGAATTTGATACCGGGGAGTGGACAAAAGCCGATGCTAAAGATGATCAGCAATATACAAATATAAGTTTACCTGAAGTGTTGTCAATTCCGTACGGCCAAAGATTAAGGCTTACACTTAAAGGGGAGGAGTATTTCGACAAAGAGAGTAAGCGAAACTACGGTTTGATTATGCATTCGGTTTTATCCAGAATTGAAAAAGAGGAAGATTTACAGGCATCACTTGAAATTTCTGTATCTCAAGGTGAGTTGTTGGGAGATGAGTTTGAGCCTGCCAATGAAATGTTGAAAAAATGTCTTGAAAACATCAGGGAAAGACACTGGTTTGACGGAACTTACAAAGTATACAACGAACTTGAAATAATTGAAGTCGGGGGTAAGATCAGCAGACCGGACAGAGTTCTGTTAGGAGCAGAGGCCGTTGTTATAGATTTCAAATTTGGGAAGAAAAGAGAGCAAGCTCATATAAGACAGGTAAACAGATATATCTCCCTTATAAAGTCGATGGGTATGGCATATGTAAAAGGGTACCTTTGGTACCCCGAAGAGAATGAGGTTGTAGAGGTTATTTAATATTATTCAGATAAAATTCCAAATCTGCAGGAGTAGCATCCTTTATTAAAACCCGCTTATTTCTGTCTAACAAAAATATGTATGGAGTTGCTCTGCGATCGTATAGCCTGTTCTTTTCAATGGTAAAATCATTATTGAATGCAACAATCCACTCCGGGGTAAATTTTCCGGAAGTTGCAAGCCATTTTTCGGCATCCTCTCCTGTATAAACAGCTAGCTTTGTAATTTTATTGCTATAAGAGTCAATAACAGAAGATTCTTTAATGTAATCCAGTGCATATTCGCAACTGTGGCAGTCCGGGTCGTAAAAGAACAATAAAATATAATCTCCTTGGGTCATGTGAAGTCTTGACTGCTTTCCCTTTGAGGTTAGAAATGAGAAGTCTGCAGCAATCTCTCCGGGGCGGTTTTTCAGAGACATAATGAGCTGATTTTGATACCTTTCTCTCATAAGTTCGTCCATGTTTTCATCTGCAGTAAAAACCTCAAGCACCCATATATAGATATCTTCATTCCTGTGCTGAGAATTTGGGTCGTACAACACTTTCTCAGTCAGGTTTATAAGATAGTCTTTGACATTTTTACTCCCTTTAAGATACAATCTTGTGAACTTTCTTACAGATTGTTCTGCAACATCAATCGGACACTGCTGTATATGATCAAGATAGATACTATAATGTCTGTTTAGTGCAGAAGTATTTTGCATTAATAAAGAATCTCCAAAATTAACTCCGTCCCAGAAATGATCGGCAACATATTTGTTAACCTGAGCAGGATCTGAAATTACAGAGGGCACATTCACCATTTTTAATTCAGTAGAAACCTGTTCCGGAGCCTTGCCGGTGTTTTTACACGATACTATTCCTGCAAACGCCAAAAGCAGGAAACTTTTATATATATAGTTTGTTCTCATAGTCTGATATTTTAACAACAGTGCAAAATTATGAAACTTGTTGGATAATCTTTTGTTAATTTATATATTTAAAGGATATTGATTACTAAAATTACAATGGAATATAATAAAGAAATAAAATCTCATATAGGAGTCATCGGACTCGCCGTAATGGGTGAAAATCTGGTGCTTAATATGGCGGGCAAAGGGTACAAAGTCTCTGTATTCAACCGAACCTTTGCAGTAACCGAAAAGTTTGTAAACGGCAGGGCTCAAAACAAGCAAATAGTAGGTTTTCAGACGTTAAAAGAGTTTACAGACTCACTCGAAAGTCCAAAAAAGGTGATGTTGATGGTAAGGGCAGGAGATGCCGTTGATCAACTGATGGAGACACTTTTCTCTCTGTTGGATAAAGGAGATATTATTATTGACGGCGGTAACTCCAACCACTCAGATACAACAAGAAGGGTTAAATATGCAGAGTCTAAAGGGTTTTTGTATGTGGGGACAGGTATATCAGGGGGAGAAGAGGGAGCTTTAAAAGGACCTTCGATTATGCCTGGCGGCTCTTCTCAAGCGTGGCCTCACATAAAGGATATTTTCACAAATATAGCTGCCAAAGCTGAAGATGGAACACCTTGCTGCGAATGGACAGGGCCCCAGGGGTCAGGTCATTTTGTAAAAATGGTACATAATGGGATTGAGTATGGCGATATGCAGCTTATTTCAGAGGCCTATGCTGTTATGAAAGATATGTCAGGTTTGCCCAATGATAAGATTGCTGAAATATTTGATATCTGGAATAATGGTAAACTTAAGAGCTATCTGATTGAAATAACAGCTCAAATATTAAATTATAAAGAAAAAAACGGAGATTATCTTATTGACAAAATCGTCGACAGGGCAGGTCAGAAGGGTACCGGAAAATTATCTGTTTTTAACGCAATGGAGCTTGGATTACCACTTAACTTAATCTCTTCGGCAGTATTTGAACGCTCTTTGTCATATAGAAAGCAGCTAAGGGTTAGTGCTGCTGATTTTTACAAAAGAGCTCCGGGGAAATTTGCCATTCCGGAACCTCAGGAGATACACGACTCCCTTTATGCTTCAAAATTAATATCTTATGCTCAGGGGTTTGATTTACTTAAAAGTGCCTCGGATGAATTCAAGTGGGATCTTAATCTGGCTTCAATTGCAAGAATATGGAGAAATGGTTGTATTATTCGCTCTGTTTTCCTTAATAGAATTGCTGATGCTTTTGAAAGCAACCACAGGCTTGAAAATCTGCTTATGGATAAATATTTCAGGGATGAAATTATGACTTCACTTCCTGCATGGAGCTCTCTTACCGCAAAAGCCGCAATCGGAGGATTATCACTTCCTGCTTTCTCTTCTGCACTAAACTATTTCTACTCATTTACCACAGAGAAGCTTCCTGCAAACATGATTCAGGCTCAGCGTGATTATTTTGGAGCTCATACATTCGAGAGAACAGATATGGCATCGGGCGAATATTTTCACGAAAACTGGACGGGTGAAGGTGGCGATACAAGTTCACGCGTATATAATGTTTGATTAGCTAATCAATTTATGGACAGACAAATAATCGTAATTTTCGGAGGATCGGGAGATCTGGCAAAAAGAAAACTTATGCCTGCTCTTTACAATCTGTATAAGAGCAAAAATCTTAAGGGGGATATCTCTATTCTGGGTGTTGGAAGAACACACTTTACCGATACCTCATACAGAGATCATATCACCTCTGAATGGGATGACAGAGATGAAAAATTCAATAAGAGCATCTTCTATTTATCAATAGATCCTTCAAATCACACTGAATATAAGTTGCTTAAAGAGAGACTGGAACAATTCGGCCCGGCGGGTTATCTCTTCTACCTTGCAACGCCACCATCTCTTTACGAAACGATTCCTGTAAATCTCAGAGAAGTTGGTTTGAACAGAGAGGTTACAGACAAATCAACAGGAGAGGTATATTCCAGACGAATAATAATCGAAAAACCTTTTGGTTACAACCTATCAAGTGCACTTAAAATGAATGAAACCCTGAATAGGGTTTTTGATGAAAATCAGATTTTTAGAATTGATCATTACCTTGGAAAAGAGACAGTTCAGAATATACTTGCCTTAAGGTTTGCCAACAGTATTTTAGAGCCTATCTGGAACAGGCACTACATTGACCGGGTTGAAATTACAGCTGTTGAAAATATGGGTATCGGCAACAGGGGTGGTTTTTATGATCAGGTTGGCGCTCTTAGAGATATGGCACAAAACCACCTTTCTCAGCTTCTTGCCCTGGTTGCTATGGAGCCTCCGGTTACATTTAATCAGAAAGAGTTCAGAGATGAGGTAGTTAAGGTTTACAAATCTTTGAAACCTATGGGAAAAGAGGAGATCGAGAACACGGTTGTTAGAGGGCAGTATATTGAATCTGAAAAGAAGGGGGTGAAAGTAAATGGCTACAGGCAAGAGCAGGGAGTTCCTTCGGATTCGCATACAGAGACTTTTTTAGCTATGAAGATAAACATCTCCAACTGGAGATGGGAGGGGGTCCCATTTTATCTCAGGACAGGCAAGCAAATGCCCACCAAGGTTACAGAAATTGTTGTCCATTTTAAAGCAACTCCACACAGATTGTTCAGCTGCCGAGAAGATTGTCCCGAACAAAACCAGCTTATAATAAGAATACAGCCAAATGAAGGTATGGTTCTTAAACTTGACATGAAGATTCCGGGTAGCGGCTTTAGTGTAAAACAGTTTCCGATGGAGTTTACATATGATAAACTTGCCGGCTACTCTACTGATGATGCCTATTCAAGACTGATAGAAGATTGTCTGAATGGTGATGTGACTCTCTTTACCCGAAATGATGCTGTTGAGTGGAGCTGGAAATACTTTGATGCAATTCTTGAGCACTGGGAAGAGAATCCAAAGACACCTCTTTATGGATATCCTGCCGGAAGCTGGGGACCTCTGGAAAGTGACCGAATTGTAAAAGGAGGCAAGTGGACAAACCCATGTAAAAACCTCACTAATACAGATATATATTGTGAACTTTAATAATTGGTACTTTCAGGGCAGCGAAGAGCTCACACAACTTATTATTAAGGAGGTGAACAGTTCTGTAATTTCAGGGACTTGCTTTTCATTGGCAATTTCCGGAGGAAACAGTCCTGTTAAACTATTTGACCTTTGGACAACTAAATATGCAAACACAATAGACTGGAGCAATGTTTCAATCTACTGGGTTGATGAAAGGGCAGTTCCACCGGAACATACTGAAAGCAATTATGGCAATGCCAAGAGACTGTTTTTGGACAAAGTGCCTCTGAAAAGTGATAATATTTTCAGGATATTCGGAGAAGATGACGTTGAAAAAGAGGCCGAGAGATACTCTGTGCAAGCCCTGAATAATTTGCCTGTAGTTGATGGGTTTCCCGTTTTTGATATGGTTATTTTAGGAGTTGGAGATGACGGACACACTTCGTCAATTTTTCCGGGGCAGCAAAATTTGCTCACTTCAGACAAACCTTTTGCACCCTCGATAAACCCATATTCAGGACAAAAAAGAGTTGCAATGACAGGGAATACAGTCAAATACGCAAAACGGCCACTCTTCTATTTAAATGGGATCTCCAAAATGGATGCAGTGGAAAAACTCACAGCAATGAAAGATAATCCCGGATTCCCGGCGGCATGGCTTACCCGCTACATGCGCGAACCCTATATTTTCTGGGACAGATAATGGATTGTCAAATCAATTTTTATCTTTGTAAAAGCATATTAAACCACACTAATACTATGAGAATATCATTTAAAAAAGCTATTGCACTACTCACACTTACGTTGATTGCTGCAGGCACACTTTTCTCCCAGGAGAACCTTCCATACCAGAAACCACCCAAAGAGATACTTGACCTGGTAGAGTATGAAAGAGCCCCGGCCGTAAGGATGGATTCAAAAAAAGAGTACATGTACCTGACATACAGAGACACCTATAGCTCTCTGGATGAACTCAACCAAGAGGAGATGAGACTTGCCGGATTAAGAATAAATCCAATAACAAACATCTCTACAGGAACAGCCTATTTTAATAATCTTAAAGTAAGAAAAATTTCAGAAAAAGCTGAGATACAGGTAGCTGGATTGCCAAAAAATCCAAAATTAGCTAATATTCAGTTTTCGCCTGATGAAAAATATCTAGCCTTTACCAACACAACAGCTACCGGTGTAGAGTTATGGATAGCAGATGTCGCAGCTGCCACAGCAAAAAAAATTACAGAATCTGTTGTGAATGCTAATCTGAACAACCCTTTCACATGGTTGAAAGATAGCAAAGCGCTTCTGGTAAGGATACTACCGGCAAACAGAACTGCTCTTATTGATGAAAAAAGAGAGTTGCCGACCGGTCCGATTATCTCTATGAGTGACGGAAGAGAGTCTCAGAACAGAACTTTTCAGGATTTGCTCAAAAACAGAAAAGACGAAGAGAATTTCGAAACATTAATGAAATCTGAGCTTCAAATTATAACAATTGAAGGAGAGTCGAAATTGTTCAAAGAGGCAGCTTTGTATGTTGAGGAGAATATATCTCCTGACGGCAAATACGTTATGGTAACAACAATTAACAGACCATATTCTTATGTAGTTCCTATGAATAGGTTCCCTCAAAAAAGTCTGGTCTATAATATAGAAGGAGAGCTTATTAAAGAAGTTAATGAAGTTCCTCTTCTTGAAGTTACACCAAGAGGCTACTCTGCCTCAAGACCTGGTAAAAGAGCTATGTCATGGAGAGCTGATAAACCGGCTACTCTATTCTATGCAGAGGCTCTTGATGGAGGTGACCCATCAGTAAAGGTTGATTATAGAGATGAGATTTTCCAGTGGGATGCCCCATTTAATTCCGCTCCTAAATCTATGGCAAAAATTCCGCAAAGATTTGCCCGTATTTTCTGGGGAAATGATAAATATGCATTTTTTATTGATAGCTGGCAGGAGACAAGAAATTCAAAAACTTACCTCTTTAACCCATCTGATCCATCTCAAAAACCTGTTGTGGTAAACGACAGAAATACACAGGATGTTTATGCCGACCCGGGCAGTTTCCATTTTGCAAGAAATGAATTTGGACGCCAGGTTGTATCAATTGATAAGGATAATGTATACATGATAGGAGATGGATTTACAGCCGAAGGGCAGTTTCCGTTCATTGATGAATTCAACTTGAAAACATTAAAAAAGAAGAGAATCTATCAATCTGCCTATACAGATAAAAAAGAGGATATTGTATCTATTGAGGATCTTAAAAAAGGTACTGTACTTGTAATGATACAGTCGAAAAATGAATTTCCCAACTATTATTTCAGAGATATTAAAAAGAAGGGAGATAATATTACTCAGATAACATTCTTCAAAAATCCATTTGAGAGCATTGCAAATGTTCACAAAGAGGTAATAAAATACATGAGAAAAGATGGCATCGAACTTTCTGGCACACTTTATCTTCCGGTAGGCTATGATATGGCTAAAAAGGAGAAGATGCCTCTTCTTGTATGGGCATACCCGAGAGAGTTCAAAGATGCATCATCTGCAAGTCAGACAACCCAGAACCCTAACCTCTTTACTGCACCCTCTTACGGTTCGTTTATCTATTGGGTGACAAGGGGATATGTAGTTCTTCATGATGCTGCATTCCCAATTGTTGGAGAGGGGAAAGATGAGCCTAACGACACTTTCATTGAGCAATTGATTGCAAATGCTGAGGCTGCAATTGATGCCGTTGACAAACTGGGTTATATTGACAGAACCAAAGTTGGAGTAGGAGGTCACTCTTACGGTGCATTTATGACTGCAAACCTACTTTCACATTCAAACCTATTTGCTTGTGGCGTGGCCAGAAGCGGAGCTTACAACAGAACTCTAACCCCTTTCGGGTTCCAAAACGAGCAGCGTAACTATTGGGAGGTTCCTGATGTATATACTACAATGTCACCATTTATGAATGCTGAAAAAATGAAAACTCCAATTTTGCTTGTTCATGGTGAGGCAGATAACAATCCGGGTACCTTCACTTTACAGACAGAAAGATATTTCCAGGCATTAAAAGGTTTGGGAGCCAATGCAAGAATGGTGATTCTGCCTAAGGAGAGCCACAGCTATGTTGCTAAGGAGAATATTTTGCACCTTCTGTGGGAGCAGGACAGATTCCTTGAATTGCATCTAAAAGGAAAAAAATAGTAGCAAGATTTTCAATAAAATATGCTATTTATTATAAGTTTACTGTTATATGTGTCAGCTCGGAAAATCTAAC
>DPKJ01000015.1 GCA_003542575.1 Rikenellaceae bacterium
CTCGCCTTTTTGTTGAAGAAAATTGACAACTAATTTGAAAAATGCTACCTGACGGTAAATTCAGATGAATATTCTACCGGAAGTCCATTTTCGGTAAACCCTTCAATTTTTATTATGTACTTGCCCGGCAGTGATGAGGTATGTATATTAATGTCACTTGATACTCCCGGTTTAAGATCAATCTGAGGATCCCAATATAGAAGAGATCTCATGTCAGGAAAGTTGTCTGCCTTTGCAATGCCATTTGCTGTAAATTTTGAGGGAATAAGCGCTCCCTGAAAATCCATAATCCTTACATTCCTGCCAAAAGTTAATCCGGAGTAGTCCCCTTTGTAAGTTTTGAATAATACCAATCCTTCGAAACTTGCGTAGCCTACAAAAAATTCTGACCCGTATATAGAGATTGATTTAACCTTTAAGGGATCATAGTTAAAGATCTTTGTATGATCAAAAACAGGTATTCCATCTAAAAGGACAAGAGTATTACCTCTGGAATAGGATAATGTTTTGTAACTGTCTTCCCATCTCATCTGCAGATCTTGCCTGCCATCAAGTTTGCGGAATCTCAGTTCGGTAATATATTCTATCATCACCTCCGGCATTACAGGGAATCGTGTGTAGTCATCCAGTTTGTAAACAACAGGCTTTGTCCTTAACAGGGGATCGTTATGAAAAGGTAACCTGTCATACAGTGTATCTATGCCAAATCTTCTGCCGATTTGCATTTCTATGCTTCTTTCACTGAGTGATTGTTCGAATTTTCTATCCAAAATCAGTTTTGGGATATTATTATCTATCTTTTTTATGAACGGATCATTCAGTTCATATGTAAAATTGTAGGTGGAATCAGCAGAAGGAATCTCCAGAACTATCTCTCTGTCTCCAAAAAAAGAGTTAGTATAGAAATTAAAAGTCCCGGTGCTATCAACAACAGATGAATAGACCTCTGCATTCTCACCAACCGCCGAAAGGAATATTATCTTATCCCATAATGAGCCTGTACCCTTAAGAGTAACCTTGCCTTTAATAATCTCTCCTTCGTACTCCGGCACATATAAATTATCCTGAGAAAATACTCCGTGGCTGATGTTGCTTTTGAAATTTGAAACCGTCATGGTGTTGTAAACCGGAAGAGAGTCAACTTTAACAACAGTAACATTCAACGAAACAAGTGTGTTGCTTGTATTGGAAAGGGTAATGGGAACAGAACTGTTTAGCGGTAGGATTCTACCACCTTGTCCAAATTTTACTTCTACTGCATTTTGAGTCCCCAGTGCAGAGAGGCTCAGACCTGATTCTTTCTGCTCATTAGCAGATACGGCAGAGTTCTCAGTGGCAATCTCAACATTTCCGGGCACCTTTTCAGAAGTAAGAACATTGAAAATTGGAATTACTTTCTCAAAAAGTTGGGGAGTGCTTTCATTTAGCATCTGTTTCGTGTACGCCAATATTCTGTAATTTCCGGTTGCTAGTACCGGAGGCAGGGAAATGTGACCGCTACCTCTACCATCTATCAGGAAAATTTTAGCCGTGAGCACAACCGATGTTGAATTTTGAATCTCAACGTATGCTATACTACTAAGTGGTGACAGTTTTGGAGTTTTGGAGATATCAAGGCAGTAAAGCGAAATCCAAAGGGTTTCGCCAGCCAGATATGAATCTCTGTCGGTGGAGAGGTAAATTCTCTCCTGAATCCTCTCCTGAGCTTTAGCATTATGTGCAAATAATGCAAATGCAGAGATAAGTAAAGCTGAAATTGTATATATTTTATTTTTCATATCTTGGAATAATTTCGTGAATCAGTTTACTTGTGATCATTTGGCCAGAACCATGGTTTAACCTTACTCCCCAACAACCGACAATCAACACATTTTTTAGCTGCCCAAAGGCTCTCATTATCCATCTCTGAATAATATGCTATGTCGTAACCGGTATCCCAGAGTTCATGGAGAGGTATAGGATTTTGGGCATTAACAATTACCGGGTCGCAATACTTTGGATCTTTATACACCTTAATATCACTGGCGTTGGCAAAAATTCTCTTTTTTGTCACTTTACTTGCGCTTATATAGCCTAATACTCTTTCAGCAGGTTTTGTTATACATCTGATATTACCTCCGATCTCACTGGGCTGAGGGGCAAAGATTCCTCCGATGTCATCAGAGTTTTTCCTGATATTTTCCCAGTAAATATATGCATCTCGTGTGATTGCCATTTGAGTCAACTCCATTGAATACAAAAAATTGACTCTTAAATCAGACGATCCCATAGAAACAAGTGATTTTTGATAAACATTGTCCTGAGACAGATTACTGGTTGTAGCTATTAAAATAGACGAAGAAACTCCTTTCCCCCAGCAATAGTATCGATTGTCCGCAAGATCTATGTCCAACACTTTATTGGTTTCGCGATCATATCTGACATATGACATGTATTGAGATTTAAACTCCCAGTCTTCAGTAAAACTCCATTTGTAATATTTTGTTTTGTTTGTCTGATCATGTGTGTTTACATAAAAGGTAACACTATTCTTAACAGTATCTACATTATACCCGATTGAGTCAATTGGAGGTGCTTCCAAAATCGGGATTAGATCGGATTCGTATCTTTTCGACCCAATATTAACGCATAATTTATATTGTAACGATGGGTTTATACCAATAGTATTTATTTGATACTCTATGACTTTGCCTTGTTTTGTCTCATATCCCATGTATTTTACACCGTTCTGGTTTTCAACCCATACTATTGCTTTGGAAACATAATCAATTACATTTTCAGCGTTTAGTGCCAGTGATCGGCTAATCATCACCCGGGTAATATCATTCTGGAGAATATTTCCCTCTATTACTATCATGTTATCTATTGCCTTTATCTCTTCCGGTTCAAAGGGAGTTACGCATCCTTTTACAACAATGAGTGATAATACGAGAACAATTCCGATATATATATTTTTCATCACGCCTCCTGTCAGAATTTAATATTGTAATTTATATAAGGTATGGGTGCACCAAAAATCGAAAGTTTGTATCCCTGAATTTTTGTGCCATTATTAGTGTCATAGTATACAGAAAAGGCATTCTTCCGTCCTGTAATATTGTAGACCCCAAATGTTATGGTGCTGTGCGTCCATAGTGTAAGATTGTGGCTTGGCTCAATATTTACCGCGAAATCCATCCTGAAATAGTCAGGAATCCGGTATGCATTTCTATCTGAATAGTAGAGTCTGTAACCGTCTCCGTAATAATATTTGCTTATGGGAATAGTGACCGGCCTACCTGTTGAGTAGTCAACATTAAGTGAAATACTGAATCTTTGAGTAAACTTATAGTTTCCAATTAATTTGAAATCATGAGGTTTATCATAAGATGCAGCATACCAGTTACCGTCATTTATGCTGTACACATCTTTAACTCCGCTCTCTCTTAACATTGTTTTTGAGTATGTATATGATAACCAACCGTTTAATTTACCAAGGGGCTTTTTCGCCAGTACTTCAACGCCATAAGCTTTACCCTGAGTTTTAAGAACATCTCTTTCAATGTTCTCGTTCATATTTAAAACGGCTCCGCCTTTGTAATCCAGGTAGTCGTTCATCTCTTTATAGTAACCCTCAAGAGATAGTTCTACTCTTCTTCCAAGCGCATTTCTGTATATCCCGAATGCGGCCTGCCAACCCTTTTGTGGTTCAATGTTGGCATCACTTAGCTTCCATATGTCTGTCGGAGAGACAGCAGATGTGTTTGATAACATATGAATATTTTGTCTCATGCTGTTAAAACCTGCCTTAACAGAAATATCATCGGTTATTGAGTATCTGGCTGATATTCTGAATTCAGGACCATGATATGGTTTAACGATGCCACCCTTACCAACATTAACCGTTTCTGTAATATTTGACTCGTTTCTATCTTCCGATGCATACTTGTAGTACGAGACAGGACCCAGCGCAGTATAAAACGTATACCTTAATCCCAGGTCAACGGATAGTTTATCAAGAATATTCCAGGTATCGCTTATGTAAAAAGCAATTTCTGCTGCGTTTTCATCATTCAGTCTTTTTGGAATCAAAAGAGATTCCGGTCCAACCGGAGTAAGTACCCCTGGTGTAAGATTGTAGTAAAGGGCATTGGCTCCATAATTAATTGAGTGCTTTTCGTCCATCAGCCAGTTAAAGTTTGTCTTGACGTATAACTGCTTAATGCTAAACTTCATGTTGTAAGCATTCACCGGATTGCCTTTCTCCTCTGTTTTGTAACTGTACTGATCGTATCCGGTGCTTATAACTAAATTGTGTTTGTCACTAATAATATTTCTCCATTTGAAGGAGACATTCATATTCTGATAGTTAAAGCTTGTATCGGGGCTGAATTTAAAACCGTCTCCAGAATAATAACCGTACAGATATAGAGTGTTTTTATTATTCACTTTGTGACTGACTCCTAAAGTCAAGTCCTGAAATGATGCAGATCCTTCTTTGTACCCGCTTTCAGGAGGCAGTACTCCAAGAATCCAGTTTGAGTATGTGGTTCTTAATCCGGCAATAAAATTCGTTTTATCTTTTACAATGGGCCCTTCAAGGTGGAATTTACTTGTAAGAAGACCTAACCCCGCAGATCCGGTAATTTTATTACTGTTTCCATTTCTGCTGTTAATCTCAAGAACAGATGAAATTCTACCTCCGTATTTTGCTGGTATTGTGCTTTTATACAGCTCTATATCGTTTACAACATCCGGATTAAATGCCGAAAAGAGGCCGAACAGGTGAGTAGGATTATAGATTGTTCCTTCGTTAAAGAGAATCAGATTTTGGTCTGTGGCACCACCTCTGACATTGAAACCACCTGAAGACTCTCCTACCGATTTAACTCCCGGTAGAGTTAATACAATTTTCATCACATCTGCCTCTCCAAATGCAGCAGGCACATGCTTTATCCTATCAATTCTGATACGCTCCAGTCCCATTTGAGTACTTCTCATTTTCTGCGTACTCTCTGCGGTAAGAACAATACCTTTTAAAGGATAAACTTTGTCTTTCATCATTACATCCAACTCCCCGTCACCATAAACCTCAACCATAAGTTTACTGTCTTCAAGTCCATACCCTTTCAGTTGCAGATCATAATTCCCTCTGGGCAGCATAATTCTGTAAAAACCAAACACATCTGTTGTAACCACAGTATGAGGCCGTTCAATAAAGACCGATACTCCCGCTAATGGTTCTCCGGTTTCGATGTTTTTCACATAACCCCTCAGAAGGGCTCTTCCTGTACCCGGTGTGGCATTTGGATCGCCTATTTTGTACAACTTATTTTCTGATCGTGCAGTATTGTCTGTTGACGAGAGTGCTCTTAACTGTTCCTGTGTTATATCTGCAGACTTCTCTTCTGAAAAATAATTGTCAGGCAGATTAGACATAATGCCAACTCCTTTAAGAATAAAAAGCGAATTACCTACTTGTGATAGCGAGTAATCTTTTTTTATCAGTTGAGCAGAGAGCTCTTTCAGGAAATTTTCGTTGGTCGAGTTTATGGAGACAAAGAGTGTGTCTTCTCCTTTATCAACACTATAAAATAATTCAAGCCCTGTTATCCTGTAAACCTCTTTTCTTAAAGAGTCCATTTGGATTTTTTCAAGACTTACTCTGCCGGGAGTTTGTGAATAACAAACATTACAGCCTATAATTGCAAATGCAATTGAAATCAGGATTATCCTTTTCATTTTATTGTATTGGGGCTTGTTGATTCTACAAACTTTATAATTTCTGCAAAAGAATTATCGCGATTACTCCTTGCATCTAAATTTTTCTCTCTGATAAGGTGCCTTATCTCTTTTCTCTTGGCAGGATAAATCCTGATTATATCTCCTACTCTTTTAACACCATAAACTTTTTCACCTTTTACCAGGTGATATGTATTTGTTGCCAGAAACATTCTTTCAAGTTTGCTGTTCGTTTCAGAGCTGGCAGATTGATTTATCCTCTCTGCATATGTTTTTTTAATTTTTTTGTAGAGCTTCGCTGAGTCGTTCTTGTAAAGAACTTCATAATAACCCGGACTCAAGCCTGGGGTGTTATCTCCTTTTTGTAAAGTGATATTGTGAAATTCTTTTGTCCCCATGGTAAAGGATTCAACAAAATCATTATTGAGAACCACATAACGACCGGAATAACTTATAAAAAGATATAACTCATCCAGATGGCTGTTTAAGTTAAGCATGAGGTTGGTGTAGATCTTGCTGTTATACCTGACTGTTCCAATTTGAAAATCCGGAGAATATGCAAAATAGGTTCCGGTATGGGTAAACTTATAAGCCAAAGGCGCTGTTCCCCTATAAAGATTTGAATAACCTTCAGCGTTTTCAATGAATTTTTTGTAGTCCTCTCCCGTCTGTGCAAAAAGTGTAGACAGAAAAAGGTAAAGCAATGACGCTAATATGAATTTTTTCATAGTAAAAAATTAGGTATAAAGACCTGCACGTGTAAATGGAAAAAAAATTTGCACAATTTGCCGGGATGCAAATATAATAAAGTTTTCATTCTGAGAGTTGTGCTTAATCTCTTTCTGGTTAATTTTACATCATACTATTTAAGTTAGACTATTATTTCACTTAAAAGTTTGAATGGTATAATTGAAATTTGCATTATTTTAGAAATAATTACATTGAAAATTTATGAATAGCAGATTTGAGTTCAGAAATGAGATTGATGAAGTTGGGTTAAGAAAAATTGATGGAGTAATTGGATACCTTAATAATTTAAATATTGGCGTACAAATTTGGTATCACCCACCTCTTCCAACAATAGATCTGGCAATGGAGTACTGGAGTGGAATGCCCGGGACTCACTGCAAGAATCTGTTTTTCAGGAATCATAAGGGCAACAAGCACTATTTGGTTATTTTCGAATGTTCAAAAAATCTTGATATACATACTCTGGAAAAAAAACTTCAGCAGGGAAAGCTATCGTTTGCATCTCCTCAAAGAATGCACAAATATCTTGGGGTAGAGCCCGGGTCGGTCACACCTTTCGGTCTGATAAATGATAGGGAACATCATGTTTTTCTTTTTATTGACAGTTGCCTGACAAAAGTTGATGAAATTAGTTTTCATCCTAATGATAACAGGGCGAGCGTCGTTGTTAAGAGGGAGGATTTTTTTAGATTTCTTGATAACAGGGGTAACAAATATTCATTAATTGAGGTATAGATGGTTCATTTATCAGGTTATTGCGACATTTTTTTTGAATAACTGATATTCCGGTTGTATCAAGTAAGGATCATGAACAAAAGTTGAGGGATTCGATATTTAGGCATAAGTTTTAGATAGTCTAAAAAGGAAATATGTTTTATTTTCACAAATCACTCAACTCCGGCAACCGATTGTTTTATAATTATTACGCTTGCAAGTCATTAATATATAGACATTAAGGCAAAGACTTGAAAGTCCCCCAACTTTTGATCGTGATCCTCAAGTACTGTCTATTAATATTCTCATTATCAACCCCGAAAAACCATTCCTACCTGCGGCGGGCAATAAAAAAGCCCGATGATTTCT
>DPKJ01000011.1 GCA_003542575.1 Rikenellaceae bacterium
GTAAATACACAACAAGAGTAAACACAACACGCAGGTAAACAATAACGGTAATAGTGAAAATACAAGGGCAATAGAATATGAAAAAAGAGACAAAATATAAACTACTCACGCTGTCCGTAATAATTTTAGCACTGCTAAACATAAGCACAATTGCCACAATTATAATCGGTAACAGAAATCTTAATCAAGACGATTCAATCGTAATCGATCCCGAAAGTTCTCCGATAAATGGAAGATTTTTAAGACAGGAGTTATCATTCAGCGAAGAGCAAATGTCATTCTTCAGACAAGAGAGCAGAGAATTCCGACAAAAAGCCAACGATGTTATATCAAATATGAACCGTTATAAAACGGAATTATACAAAGAAATTCACAGCACTGCCCCTGATTATGTGAAGATTAAAGCTTACTCCGACAGCATAGGATTCAAACACGCCAGATTAAAAGAACACACCGCAGAGTTTTATCTGGAGATTAGAAACCAATGCGATTCAACTCAAAAAGAAAGACTTAGAACAATTTTTGAACCACTATTCAGAGACAACCAACATATACGCGGTCCCGGTGAAGGAAGAGGCCCGGGAGGAAGAAGTCAGGCAGGAAGAGGTCCAAACGGACACAGACCAGAATAACCGGTCAAAGAAGAATTCCAGGCATTTCAACTAAGATTGACAAAGAACAACTAAAACCAATATTTTGAATTGAAAATAAATGCTTGAAATATGAGCATCCAGCGCAAGCTTTGCCCAAAAATTTTAACTCATAGACAATTATAAGTCAACTGAAAACACTTAAATAATTGAAATAAATACTTAATAATAAGAATAATAAATTGACAACTATATTGAAGCATTTGTAGATGGAGAAATCCACAGCATAGTAAGTGTTAAAAGAAAAAATATCAGTGAAGTAAATGTTGAAAGAGATAACTACAATGAAATAATAGCAGATAAATAAGATAATCAGACAAATTTTAAATCAATTAATAATTTCAAAAACCAAAAAAAATGAAAACAAAAGTAATTTTAACAGCACTTATGCTGACAGCCACAATAGGTTTGGCAACAGCACAAAACACAAGCAAAAACAACGAACAAAATGCACCCAAAGCAAATAAAAGCTGTTTTGTTGACGCAAATAACGACGGGATTTGTGACAGTCATGCAAATGGCACATGTACAATAGGAAGCGGAAAAGGTCTGATGGACGGAAGCGGTACCAGGCATGGAGTTCGTGACGGATCGGGTCGCGGAAATAGAGGTGAGCAACTGGGTCTTCATGACGGAACAGGCCGTAGGGTTAACTACAAAACTGCAAATGAAGGTAAAAGAGGTGGCGGATATGGTCCCGGTGACGGAACCGGCAACAGAAACAAACGCGTTGAAGAGACTTCAAAAAGACCAATGAACGGAACAGGTTTCGGTACCAAAAAGTAAATCTCCGCGCCAGTTTGTGGTAACAACCTACAAATCAATTATATAAAAAAGAGCCAATTTTACACAAAAAATTGGCTCTTTTTTAATTTACTTTAATACAGGCATATACCACAAACTGGCGCGGAGAAAAGGGTTAGCCCCTTAGTGCCTCTCTCAAAATCACCACAGGGTGTTTGGCTATGCGGCCTGTTCCGTCCAAAATTTGCTGACGGCAAGAGGTTCCTGGTGCTGAAATAATTGTTTCTGACGCCTTAGTTACTTCTTTTGATGCTTGACTTGCATTATCAACAGTTGTAGTTTTGGATGTTGCTGCGTTAATTAGAGGGAAGAGAGTTTGATTTCCTACGGCAATTGACACATCATAATGCTCTTTCTCATAACCGAATGCACCCGCCATACCGCAGCAACCGGTAGGTAATGTTTCAACTGTATAATTCTGAGGCAGTGAGAGCATTGCAGCAGATGGCTCCACGGATGCAATTGCCTTTTGATGGCAGTGGCCGTGCAAAATAATTTTTTTTGTTTCATTTGTAAAGCTATCAGCAGATATATTGCCCTTTTCGACCTCACGCATTATAAATTCGTCGTACAAAAGTGCACACTTTGACAACTCCTGAGCAGCCTCTCGTAGTTCTCTGTCAACCAGGGCAGGATATTCATCTCTGAATGATAAAATAGCAGAGGGCTCAATCCCAACCAAAGGTGTTTCCGGTGTAATCAAATCCTTTAACAATGAGACGTTTTGATTTGCAAACTTCCCGGCCCTTCTGAGCAATCCCTTTGACATTGCCGCTCTCCCACTCTCTTTATGATTTGGAACAATAACTCTGTATCCCAACTCATTCATAAGTTCGATAAAAGCTACACCAACCTCGGCTTCGTTGTAATTTGTAAACTCATCGGCAAAAAGGTAGATAACTCCCTTCTGATTGACTCTTTTTTGGCTAGAAATCTCCTTTCCTGAGCGCTTTTTTATGGAAAGGCTTTTTGCATATTGTCTCAGGGTAGTTCTTGAAAGTTTTGGAATAGACCTGTTTGCCGAAAATCTGAGAATTTTCTTAATAATTGAGGATGTTAATCTGTTGGATGCAAAAAAATTGTATACCAACGGCATAAGTGAGCCCAACCTCTGAACATCGGCCATTCTGGCAATCATATAAGATCTGAAGCTTACCCCCTTTACATCGTAGTAGTGCTGCATGAATTCAGCCTTGTAGCGAGCCATATCAACATTCGAAGGACACTCGCTCTTACAAGCTTTGCACGAAAGACATAAATCCAGAGATTCAAGAATCTCTTTCTGATCAAAAACCTTATCAGTAGTGGGTTTTGTAAGCAATTCTCTAAGTACATTAGCCCTGCCCCTAGTACTGTCAGCCTCATTTCCGGTAACCCTGAAACTAGGGCACATTGTCCCGGCAAACTGTGAAGATTTTCTGCAATCACCCGAACCATTGCACTGCTCAACAGCCCTCAGCCAACCTCCCTGTGCAGAGTAATCAAAAAAGGTATCATACTCCCTTACGGCAACATCAGCTTCATATCTGAGCGAACTGTTCATAGGTGGAGTATCAATAATCTTTTCGGGATTAAAAATACCATCCGGATCAAATGCCCTCTTTAGCTCCTTTAATATTCCAAAAAGATAATCACCTGTCATTAAGGGGATAAACTCACCTCTTAATCTACCATCACCATGCTCACCACTCAAAGAGCCTCTGTGTTTTTTCACAAGCTTAGCAGTCTCTCCTGCTATAGTTCTGAAGAGCAGAGTATCCTCCTCTTTTTTTAGATTGAGCAGAGGTCTCAGATGTAACTCTCCTGTGCCAATATGGGCATGAAAAACACAAGACAGGCTGTACTGTTCAAGCATTTTGACAATATCTGACATGTAATCGGGTAACCTTGACGGAGCAACAGCAGTATCTTCAATAACAGAAACAGGTTTAATATCACCCTTCATTGAAGTTAGCAGACCTAAACCCGCCTTTCTTAACTCCCACACTTTAGCAGTGTCTTTACCGTAAACCTTTGAGCAATAGTAGATAAGCCCACTTTCCAAAAGCGCAATCTCAGCAATATCCACTATTTTTGCAAGTTCTTCTTTACTTTCAGCAGCAAACTCAGCAATCAGAATTGCAGCAGGTGCACCTTGGATGAAGAACCTGTTTTTATTCTGACTTATGTTTGATTTGCTCAGCTCAAGAATATTGGCATCCATCAGCTCCACTGCAACAGGACTATGCTCCAGTGCAATCAGATTTGCCTTGAAAACATCTTCGAGTCTTTTGCTGTGAGCGCATAGCAAAGCTCTCTCCTTAGGAAGAATCGGTACAAGATTAACCTTAATCTCAGAGATAAGCCCCAGAGTACCCTCAGAACCCGCAATTATTTTGCAGATATCCCTCTCAGAGTTTAGAAACTCGTCAATGGCATAACCGGTGTTGCGGCGCCTCACCTCGGGATCAGGAAAATGATCGGCAATTTCTCTCTTTACCCTTTCATTATGAAGCATATTGGCTGCAAACCTGTAGATTTCACCCTCCCTACCCTCAAGCTTGCACCTCTCTTCAAACTCCTCAACCGTACATGATTTAAAGCTGGCAACAGAGCCATCGGAGAGAACCATTTGGGTCTCTAACAGGTGATCGCGTGTGCTGCCGTGTACCAATGAGTGCGAACCGCAGGAGTTGTTACCAACCATACCTGCAAAACAGCACCTGTTTGATGTAGAAGTTTCAGGCCCAAAGCAGAGCCCAAAACCGGCAACTGCAAGGTTTAGCTCATCAAGAACTACCCCCGGCTCAACTCTTGCCCACCTCTCATCTTTATTAATCTCAAGTATTTTATTAAGATGCTTTGAAACATCAACAACAAGACCCTTTCCAACAACCTGTCCCGCCAAAGAGGTTCCTGCAGCACGCGGAATGATTGAAAAACCCTCGGCTGAAGCCAGTTTTACTATGTCTATAAGATCCTGTTTACTCTCCGGATAGAAAACACCTAAAGGCATCTCTCTATATGCAGAGGCATCTGTAGAGTATAGAATCCGGCTAAGAAGATCTTTATTGATTTGCATCTGTAAACTTAGGATATCCTAAAAACACTATTTTTTTCTAACTTGTACTTCTGACCACTCTCTTCACAAACAGCCAATCCTTCAGAATTGAAATTCAGCTTATTGCCAAACTCACTTACCCATCCTACCTGTCTGGCAGGGTTACCCACAACCAGAGCAAATGGAGCAACAGGTTTTGTAATAACAGCACCAGCACCCACCATTGAATATCTACCAATCTCATTGCCACAGATTATTGTAGCATTGGCTCCAATTGTAGCGCCTCTACAAACCCTGGTCTCTACATAAAAACCTTTCCTGACAACAGCACTTCTGGGATTCACAACATTGGTAAAGACACATGAAGGGCCAAGAAAGACATCATCTTCACAAACCACTCCGGTATAAACCGATACATTATTCTGAACCTTAACATTCTTACCCAGAATCACTTTGGGAGAGATAACAACATTTTGACCGATATTGCAACCCTCACCAATTATGCAATTGGACATTATATGTGTGAAGTGCCAAATTTTTGATCCGCTACCAATTTGACAGCCCTCTTCAATAATTGCAGTTTCATGAGCAAAGTAATCCATACATATGACATTAAGTAACTGTTATTAAAAACAGATCTATTGATGTGCAAATATAGACAAAAGCTAAACCCGTAACTACAAAAATTTACTCCATTGCAAATTCAGTAACAGAGTTTACACCCCTGATTCCGAAATAGCTGTCGGTAATAGTACCCTTGACCCATATTTTTTTACCAAGGTTGCCCGGTTTAGACTTTAGATTCAAAGCTTCTCTGATAGCTCCGGTAGGCAAAGCAATTCCGGCACACTTACTTTTAAGACTCTCGCCAGGCGTCAAAGCAATGGCAATATTGGTCTCAACATCAAACGGAGCAGTAGAAATAAGAGACGAAGTTGTCAGATATCCTGCAATATAGCCACAAACCCACACACCCTTTAAACCGGCATACCCGGCAAGTTCATCAGCATTAAGTGCAAGTTCCTTTGATGAACCATCACGCAAATTCCCAATAACCATACTCTCCTTAACCCATATTGAAGAGGTGTCAATCACGATTTTTGCTGAGGCCCCTCCTTCTCCTCCGCCTGTCTCACCCGAAGAGGAGTGAAGGTTAATCGCTACCATCTCCCGCGGAAGAAGTGTACGTCTGGTAAGCAGAACCCCCAACGAGTCACCGGGAACCGCGCTTTGTTTTAACCTAACAGTAATCTCGCCCGGGTTCATGAAGAGGTAACGGTTCTCTGAAAAGGGATAAACAACAGAACCTGCAGCATCTGAAAGTACCGTGCTCCACAATCCAAAACGACTTTTAAACTCCGGAGTAAAGGAGAGTAACACCGCGCCATTGCTCTGTCTGCAAAGGAATTGCAAATGTGTTACCTTATCTTTTTCAACTACAACTGTTTTAGAATCAGAGTAACAAGGAGCATCAAACTGAGGAACACTAAACGGACGTGAAAAGACCGAGACATCGTAGCTGGCTGCCACAAGTACCATATTGGCAGGTCTGTCACCATATCTTCCGTTGTAGACTATAGAACCATCTACCCTTTTCACAAGTAGTGTAAATGAATTACTGTCAGGAAACTCCTTTGTGACACCCTTTGTAACAGCTGCCTCACCAAATTTCATCGCAAGCGACCCACTCCCCTTATCGCCTTTATCTCCCTTATCGCCCTTATCATCTGTAAAAACCAGCCCCTGACAAGATGAAATCAGTAAAGAAATTGAAAATAAAACAATTCCAAGAAAAAGATAAAGATTTGCTGCTATCGACCTAAATTCAAGGTTGCTACGTGTTAAAAGTTTTCGAAAATTAAAATCGAAACCATTAAGTGCAGTTGCACCAGTGTTTAATGTTGAAAATGAATTACCTGTATGGTCCGGTAAAATTCTGTACCGGTTACCACTAAAAATCTCTCGCCTCATATCAAAATATTTATTTGTTAACTATTCAAAAATAGAGCACTTCGCTTAAGATATGTTACCAAATTCAATAAATTTCAAAAAATATCTAATTTTAAAATTACAGTATTCAATTTTAATTAATTTTGTCAAAATTTATTTTTGTCTATGTATAAAATTACAGAGCACCCCATCCTACCGATACCTGCCGACAATAAGGCAGAATTCATATTCGAAGGCCATAAAGTTACAGGTCAAAAGGGTTTTACAATTGCAGCAGCACTCCACCAAGCCGGGTTAGTTATTCACAAACACAGCCTTGAAAACAGAGAACGCACCATGGAGTGCGGAATCGGGAAATGCGGTGCCTGTGAAATGCTTGTTGACGGTAAAGTTCGACGAATATGCATTACCAAAGTAGATGGAGTTCAAAGTGTACAGAGAATTGACGACAACTATCTACCTGATGAACAATCAATTATTAAAACAGATATAAAGGTTCACAAAACAACTGTAGTGATTGTTGGAGCAGGCCCTGCCGGTCTTGCCGCCAGAGAGGAGCTTAACAAAGCAGGAGTAGATAATCTGGTAATAGATAACAACAGTAAAATTGGAGGTCAGTTTTTAATGCAGACTCACCAATTTTTCTTCTTTGAAAAGGAGAAGAGATTTGGTGGAATGAGGGGGTTTGACATAGCAAATTCTCTGGCAGGGGATGACCATTCCGGCATTCTTCTTGACTCTGTTGTTTGGGAGATATTGGAAGGTAAGAGACTTGTAATTAAAAATATAGCAACACAAGAGATATCATATGTCGATGCCGAGCATCTGGTTGTGGCAACGGGAGCGGTTCCATTTATGCCGGCCTTTAAAAATGATGATCTGCCGGGCGTTTACACTGCGGCTGTTGTTCAGCGAATGATGAACAATGAGCTTACACTCCTGGGAAAGAAAATTCTAACAGTAGGAGCAGGCAATATCGGTTACCTCACATCATATCAGGCAATGCAGGCCGGAGCTCAGGTTAAGGCCATCATTGAGGCAATGCCAAACGAAGGCGGATTTCCTGTTCAGGCAAACAGAGTAAGAAGGCTGGGAATTCCAATTCTAACATCGCATATTCTTCTCGAGGCAATTCCCAACGAAGACCACACAGGAATTGTAGGAGCAGTCGTAGCTGAATGTAAAAATTTCAAACAGATACCCGGAACCGAAAAAATAATCGACGACATTGATTGTATAAATATATGCACCGGTCTTATTCCTGACAATCAGCTATTCCGCAAGGGAACAGAGGTTTATGGCCGCCGTTGCCATGCAGCAGGAGACGCTGTAAAAATCGGAGAGGGAACATCAGCAGTGCTTAGAGGAAAGCAGTGTGCGCAGGAGATTATTCAGGATCTTGGCATAAAACTTAACTATGACGACTACCTATCTGTATCCAAAGAGTATATTGACTCACAGCAACACCCTGTAAGGGTTATTGAGACGCCGGCCTTGCCTTCGGAAAAGAGGATGAACGAAAAAGGCTTTGTAATTATAGACTGCCTTTATGGCTTTGCATGTAACCCATGCGCATTTGCCTGCAAATTTGGAGCAATAACAAAATCATCTACCTCTACCGTTCCAAGAATTGACTACGACAAATGTACAGGCTGTATGCAGTGTGTTTATCAATGTCCCGGACTGGCAATTTTTGGCTATCAGCTAAACAAAAACCGACTCTTTCTGCCGATAGAATATAAGGCTGAAGAAGGCTCACAAGTCTATCTTGTAAATAACAACGGTGAAATTCTGGGAGAGGGAGTAATTGAGAAAATTCTGAAAAACGAAAATAAAACAAACATCGCCCGTGTAACCGCCACTTCGATGAGAAGTAACATTACAAAAGAGGCAGATGGGACAGATGGAGCAGTGGCAGGCACATCACCATCAGAACCAATCCCGGCAGAAAAACTGATTGAGGTAAGAGGTTTTATAATCAAAGATAAGTACCCTTCAAAAGTTGAACTCATTCCCCTTTCCAAAAAGCACGATTCTAAAACATATATTTGTCACTGCGAAGATGTTACAGTAGAAAAACTTCTCTCTGTTATTGGAGACAGAAAGGTAATCTCATCTGACGAATTAAAGCATATCTCAAGAATCGGAATGGGCCCATGCCGCGGGAACCGTTGTGTACCAAGGGCAAAACTACTGTTGAGAGCATACGGAGTAGAGGTTTGCGGAGAACCAACCCCTCGCGGACCTATGTCAAACCTGGTAACTTTGGGAGACATGGTACAGGGAGAGAAAAAGGAGCAGATCGTACTACCCAAAGGGAGCCGGCCGGTTAAGAAGGTTTCGGTTCTTATTGCCGGAGGAGGAATCTCAGGTGCATCGCTGTTCCGCTTCTTTGCAGAGGCCGGATTTGACCCACTCATGGTTAATGATGGGCTTGGAAGCTCATGGAGAAACATCGCAGGTGGCCGGCCGGCATTTTCGTTGCCTGCCCTTGCCGACATCGCAAAACACAATCTGGAGATTTTCAGAGACCTTCAAGGCAAGCACAACATAGATTTTCGTCTGATAAGGTATGTAAGTTTCGCACACGATGAGCAGACATACAAATCACTTGATGCATCAAAGGGATGGTCTGACGCCTATATGGTTGACAAAAAGAATTTCGCAAAAGAGATTTCGCCGTACCTGAATCCAAAACTAGACATATACAGCCACGCACTTATAACAAATGAGTGTTGGCAGGCAAATCCCGGACAGACAATAGATGTAGTGAGAGAGATCGGCCGAGCTAAGGGAGGCACAATTCTGGAAAACACAAAACTTGTAGAGGTTTACAAAACAGGCAAAGAGTACAGGGTAATTCTGCAAAATTCAAATCGTGAATACGAAGAGTATCAAACAGAAATATTCATAAATGCACTTGGAGCAGAGGCAGAACATTTTGCAAAAAAACTAGGAATAGAGACAGGTCTGTTCCCGGTAAAACACCAGGCATTCATAACCAAACGACTTCCTATGCTGGGTAAAGATGGAGCCAACCTTGACATGCTCATAGACAGACGCAAGTACAAAGGATTTTCAGCAGTTTACGGACAACAGCTTGCCGAGACAGGTCAGATTATCGGATGTGCATCACCTGTTAACGACGCAAAGGAGACCGACAAAAATCTTAAAGTAAGCTCACAGGAGTTTCTGCAGGTGGTAACCGAGATGTTCAGCAACTGGATACCACGCCTTTCAGGAGTAGGCTTTCAGGCTGTGTGGTCGGGTTACTACGTAGAACCACGCTATATTGTTGACCCCGAACTTGGGCTCTTTGCCGGAATGCGAGGACACGGCTTTATGCTATCACAGTACCTTGCCAAACTCTATGTAGATTCTTTAATGGGCAGAGAGGTTCCTGAATATTTCCACCAGCTTAAATTAAACAAAACCGGCCTCAGCGAGCAGGCATTTAAGTGATTTTTAAGTGTTTCTGCAAGTATCTGAATATGTGCGTTCTTCAAAATTGACTCCCACCTTTTTTGGATTATGGTATTTATATTTCACTGTTTTATAAGCACTCAGACGAGGACTTAAAATTTTAATCGGATCACGATCAAAAGTTGAGAGATTCCGTATTTGGGCATAAATTTTAGATTGTCTAAAAAGGAAATATGTTTTATTTCCCCATATCACTCAACTCCGGCAACAGATTGTTTTAGGGTACCCTCAAATTTTCCTGGTACTTTTCGGCGACTGCGGAACTCCTCCCTGCGGTCGTCAAACAGTCCTCGTCGTTCCCGAAAAGTAGCCGCTGAAAATTATCGGAAAACAAATGTTGCCTTTGAGTTGAGTGATTTGTGATCGAAAACGTTTACACAACCTCTTAAAAACTTCATGGGGCCTTATCTCGAAGAGATAAGACCCCATTACTTAACCTAAACTTAAACTATGAAAAACTTCATCTAAATAAATTGCAAATCCCGTGCCACAATTTATGATATTACCCTAAGTTTTGCATATTTTAGTAATAAAATTTTTCTTCCTCCATCGTTAAAATCAACTACCGCCTTGAGATTCAAAGGATCTCCCTCAATAACCAATAATTGTCCTACCCCAAACCTGTCATGCTCCACAGTTTGACCGGCAACAAGCTTTGAAACCGGATCGGCAATAAAATTGGGATTCGGAGCTTTCGGAGGGGTAAAATTTGGTTTCGGCCGGCTTACTTGAGGCGGCTGTGAAGAGTTTCCTCCGGACGACGCGCGATTACCAAATCCTTTGTTACTGAAACTCCGGCTACCGAACAACTCCTGCTCAAGATCCGTGCCACCGGCCTCCTTGTCCATTTCGGGCCAGTTCACAAATTTTGCATCAATCTCTTTCAGAAACCTGCTTGGCGGATAGTTCACGTGATTTCCCCACCTGAAGCGGGTGTGGGCATACGACAGAGTTACACTGGTTTTAGCTCTGGTAATGGCAACATACATAAGCCTTCTCTCCTCCTCAATCTCAGATTCGCTGCTCGATGAATTTACAGATGGAAAAAGATTCTCTTCAAGACCAATAACATAAACATGCGGAAACTCCAAACCTTTTGCCGAGTGAACAGTCATTAGGCTTATCTTGTTGAAATCCTCCTCCTTGCTGTTCTCGTCAATTGCGCTCATGAGCGAAATTGTTTCCAGATAATCTTCAAGAGGCGCAACCGATGCAAAATTCTCGCCATTAACAGCCTCATGTTCAATTTCTTCGTTGTCAGTTAATACTAAACCTCCATCAACAATTGTATCAGCATCAATGATACCTGAATCAAATGTATCAGCATCAATTGCACCAACTTTGCTGCTATCAACCTTTACATTAACAGGAGCACTCTCAACACCCGCTTCAGCCTCGGCTTCGGCCTCTCTCTCCTCTACAAAAGCCTTAATTGAATTGAAGAGTTCCTCAACGTTTTCGGCCTTGGCCTGCCCCTCAATTGAGAGATCCCCCTTTATCATTGTGGCATACCCGCTCTTGATAAAAATCTCAACAGCAATGTCGTATGCATTCATTTCTCCAATTTTGGCTGCAACTTCGGATACCATTTTACAAAACTCTGTGAGTTTGTGAAATGCAGCACTTTTGATACCAAAACTCAGCACATCGCCTGTAAAAAGAGCCTCCCACATTGACATACCACCCGCAACAGCCGCAGAAGAGAGATGACCAACTGTAGTATCACCAATTCCCCTGCCCGGCACATTAACAACCCTTCTGAAAGCCTCGTCATCTTTGGGATTAACCAAAAGCCTCAGATATGCCATAACATCCTTCACCTCTGCCCTGTCATAGAATGAATTTCCCCCATAAATCTTGTAGGGTAAAGACCTTTTACGGAGAGCCTCCTCAACCGCCCTTGACTGGGCATTTGTCCTGTATAAAACAGCAAAATCACTATATGAAGCCTTGGTGTCATAAATTTTCGACAGAATAGAAGAGGCTAGTAAAAAAGCCTCCTCCTGATCGGTATAGGCCTTTACAACCTCAATATTATCTCCCACTCCGGCCTCAGAAAAACACTCCTTCTTAAGCTGAGCTGAATTTTTGGAGATAAGTGAATTTGCCGCTTTGACAATTGTCTGAGTAGAGCGGTAATTCTGCTCAAGGCGAAACTCTTTAGCCTCCGGGTAATCTTTCCTGAAATTCAGAATATTCTCAATTCGTGCACCTCTGAAAGAGTATATACTCTGCGCATCATCGCCAACCACACAAAGGTTTCTGTGAGTAGAAGAGAGCTTCTTGACAATCAAATACTGAGCATAGTTTGTATCCTGATACTCGTCAACCAAAATAAATGAAAACCTTTGGCGAAACTTCTCCAGAACCTCCGGAAAATCTCTAAGCAATATGTTGGTATAGAGCAATATGTCATCAAAATCCATTGCCCCTGACTGCCTGCATCGTTTTTCATATAAAGCAAATATCTCACCAATCTTTGGCTTTCTTGCAGCTGCATCGTTTGCCATAAATGTAGCATTGGCAGTATATGAAGCAGCAGTCACCAGATTGTTTTTGGCCATTGATATTCTGCTTAAAACCTCATTAGGCTTATAAGCTTTATCATCCAGCGACAAGTCCCTTATGCAAGCCCTCACAGCACTTCTCGAATCAGAAGTATCGTATATCGTAAAGCTCTTTGGGAAGCCCAAAAGTTGGGCATCTTCCCTCAGAAATCGTACAAATACCGAGTGAAATGTACCCATCCATAAGTATTTAGCCGCCTCATTTCCAACAAGAGAGGATATCCTCTCCTTCATCTCTCTTGATGCTTTGTTAGTAAAAGTTAATGCAAGCACCGATCCTGCCCGGTGCCCATTGCTTAAAATATTTGCAATTCTACAGGTAAGTACTTTTGTCTTCCCCGAACCCGCCCCCGCAATTATCAGTGAGGGCCCTTCAAATTGTTCAACTGCTTGTCTTTGAGCAGGATTTAAGCCCTCTGTTATAGTAGAAATTTCTCTGTTCATTGGCTACAAAATTATAAATAATGTGTATCTTTGCCACAAAATTTTTTCAAAAAAATGTCAGACCACATTCGATTACGCAAAGGTTTAAGCATTCCTCTGGAAGGAGAAGCTCAAACCCATATAACAAAGAGAATATCGCCCGACAAAATTGCAATCAAACCTACTGATTTCAAAGCGCTTAATGCTAAGCTGCTTGTTAAAGAGGGAGATTTGGTTAAAGCAGGGTCGCCGATATTTACAGACAAAACCAGACCATATATAAATTATTGTTCACCTGTAAGCGGAAAAGTATCAGAAATTTATCGCGGGGAGAAGCGCAAGCTTCTGGAGATACGCATCGATGCCGACCAAACCATCGACTACCTCCAGATTACAACTCCCAATTTCAGGACTGCAACCAAACAGGAGCTTATTGATACACTGCTTGAAAGCGGTCTATGGGCTGCAATAAGGCAGCGCCCGTACGGGATTGCTCCCAACAAAGATATTGACCCAAAGGCAATTTTTATATCCGGTTTTGACTCTGCTCCACTTGCACCAGATCTTGACTATGCCCTTAAGGCAGACATCGATCAGATTCAGATAGGAGTAGATATTTTGTCTAAACTCACTGCAGGCGGAGTTCACATTGGACTTCACGCCACCAATTTTGCCAGCAGCCCCTTCCACCGCCTGGAGAAGGTGATTACACATACATTTGATGGAGTTCACCCTGCCGGAAACGTAGGGGTTCAGATTCATCATGTAAGCCCTGTAAACAAGGGTGAGGTAGTCTGGACGCTTGATATGTACACCGTAGCCGCAATTGGCCGACTCTTTACCAAAGGCATTTATGATGTCAAAAAGGTGATAGCAGTTACCGGCCCAAGAGCACACAAGCCAAGCTACATAGAGTGCGTTCCTGGCATAAACATCTCTGCAATAAGCGAATATGTCAATTTAAAAGGTGACAAAAACACAAATGAGCACCCTTTGTCTGTAAGGTACATTAGCGGAAACGTGCTGACAGGTGACAATGTAGGGAAAGATGGTTATCTGGGATTTTTCCACAACCAGATTACCCTGATCAACGAAGGCAACTATCATGAGATGTTAGGATGGATAAAACCATTCCGCATGAAAAAATTCAGTATATCACGCTCATATTTTTCGTGGCTCTTCCCCGGGAAACGCTACTCATTGGACACAAACCTGAATGGAGGAGAAAGGGCATTTGTAATGACCGGAGTTTACGAAAAGGTTTTACCGATGGATATCTACCCGCTATATCTGTTTAAAGCAATCCTTGCCGAGGATATCGACAAAATGGAGGCAATGGGTATTTACGAAGTAGTTGAAGAGGATTTTGCCCTTTGTGAATTCGTATGCCCTTCAAAGACAGATATTCAGGAGATTATATCAAAAGGTATAAACCTTATGATAAAAGAAATGTCATAAAAGAGTCAGAGATGAAAGCAATTAGAAAAATATTAGATAACATTAAACCAACATTCAGTAAGGGAGGAAAACTGAGTTTTCTCCACTCCTCATTCGATGCATTCGAAACCTTTCTGTTTGTACCCGATACAGTAACCCATAAAGGGGCTCACATACGAGACAGTATCGACCTCAAACGCACTATGACAATGGTGATAATTGCCCTGATGCCTGCACTCCTTTTCGGAATGTGGAACACAGGGTATCAACACAACCTGTCCGTGGGCGCAAATCTTGAATTCTGGCCTACATTTTTCTACGGCTTCTTTAAGGTACTGCCAATAGTTATTGTATCATATGCAGTAGGACTGGGGATTGAATTTGCCGCAGCACAGATAAGAGGTCACGAAGTAAACGAAGGCTACCTGGTAACCGGAATGCTTATTCCGCTCATTATGCCTGTTGATCTTCCTCTATGGATGCTTGCCCTTTCGGTTGCATTTGCAGTTATCATAGGAAAAGAGGTATTCGGAGGAACAGGAATGAACATCTGGAACCCCGCTCTGTTAGCCAGAGCCTTTGCATTCTTTGCCTACCCCTCATTTATGTCGGGAGATAAAGTTTGGATAGCAGGATTATCAAAGGGCGAAGGAGTAATTGACGGCTTCTCGGGAGCCACACCACTGGCCAACGCACAGGCGGGACTTGATATTCCATCTTTCAACGATATGTTCCTTGGAATAATTCCCGGCTCTATAGGAGAGACATCCACACTGGCAATACTTATAGGCGCAGCCCTCCTTCTATTTACAGGAATAGCAAGTTGGAAAATTATGTTTTCGGTATTTGCCGGAGGACTTTTAACAGGTTTACTCCTGAATGCACTTGCACCCGAAGGTTCATATATGGCAGTTCCTGCATGGAACCACCTTGTTATGGGAGGTTTCGCATTTGGAGCAGTCTTTATGGCAACAGACCCTGTAACAGGCTCACAAACAGAGAGAGGCAAATGGTATTATGGAGCTCTTATTGGTGTAATGGCAGTAATAATCAGAGTATTCAACCCCGGCTACCCTGAGGGAATGATGCTTTCGATTCTGCTATTGAACACTTTTGCACCATTGATAGACTACATGGTAGTACAGGGAGGAATAAAGAGAAGGCTCAAAAGAGCAGTGATTAAATAACTCAGCAGAAGAACGATGAATACAAATAATAACCTATACACAATAATATATGCAACCATAATGGTTGTGGTTGTGGCTGTAATACTCGCTTTCGCCTCTTCGTTGCTTAAAGAGAGACAACAAAGGAATGTAGAGATCGAGAGAAAAGAGATGATTCTACGCTCCGTTCAGCTCGGAGCCGATCAAGCCGCAAGAGCCAATGATAAAGACAGCTATATTGAGGCAGAGTATGCAAAATATATAAAGGACTCCTCAATTAACGAGCAGGGCAGAGATCTAACTCTCTATATCTGTACAATTGAAAACGGAGAGAGATTCTATATAATTCCATTAAAGGGAGTAGGTCTGTGGGGCCCGGTTTGGGGATACATCTCTTTAAAGGGAGACTTTAACACAGTTTATGGAGCCACTTTTGACCACAAGAGCGAAACTCCGGGGCTGGGCGCAGAGATTACCACTCCTGCTTTTTACAACCAATTCGAAAACAAGAAGATATTCGACAACAGCGGCAACTATGTCTCTGTACTTGTAGTGAAAGGCGGCGCAGATGCATCAAACCCTCACGAAGTGGATGCCATTTCAGGAGGAACAATCACCTCAAAGGCTGTTGAGGAGATGCTCTTCAAAAATATTAAGGATTACACAACTTTCTTTGCAGCAAAACTTAAAGAGGCAGAAGAGAGAGCCGCCCAAGCGGCATTGCAGATGCAACAAAGCGACTCAACCGCTGTAACTCCTGCATTACAGGTAAATATTCAGTAACCGAGAAATATAGATATATATATGTACAAAAAGATATTTATAGAGCCACTATTTAAAAATAACCCGGTATCAGTTCTGGTGTTGGGAATCTGCTCGGCTCTGGCAGTAACGGTTAAACTGGAACCCGCACTGGTAATGGCACTGTCTGTTACCATTGTTATGGGATTCTCCAACGCAATAATATCATCCCTCAGAAATACAATCCCCAACCGAATAAGAATTATTGTACAGCTAGTGGTTGTGGCAATGCTTGTAATACTTGTCGATCAGGTACTTAAAGCATTTGCATACGAAGTGAGCAAACAGCTTTCGGTTTTTGTAGGGCTGATTATTACAAACTGTATAATTATGGGTAGGATAGAGGCTTTTGCACTTGCAAACAAACCTCTGCCATCGCTTATAGACGGCATTGCAAACGGACTCGGTTACGGAATCATACTTGTAGCTGTAGCCTTTTTCAGAGAGCTGTTCGGTTCAGGATCACTTATGGGATATCAGTTGATACCTGCATCGTGGTATATAAAGAACGGAGGGTTCTACGAAAACAACGGCCTCTTCATACTGCCCCCAATGGCTCTTATACTTGTAGGAGTATTCATTTGGGTACAGAGAAGCATTCAAAAAGAATTAATTGAGAAATAACACATACCTCTATGCAAGAATTAGTTAATATATTCGTAAAGTCTATTTTTATAGACAATATGGTATTTGCATATTTCCTTGGAATGTGTTCATACCTGGCAGTATCAAAAAACGTAAAAACAGCGGTAGGCCTCGGCCTGGCAGTTATTTTCGTATTGGGAGTAACACTGCCCGCAAACTACCTGCTTCACAAATATGTACTCTCAGAAGGTGCACTTGTATGGCTCAACCCCGAGTATGCAAGCATTGACCTCAGCTTTTTAAGCTTCATTATCTTCATAGCAGTTATTGCCTCAATGGTACAACTGGTAGAGATGGTCGTTGAGAAATTTTCACCCGGACTCTACTCCTCACTGGGAATCTTCCTCCCCCTTATCGCAGTAAACTGTGCCATTCTGGGAGGTTCACTCTTTATGCAGGAGCGCGCTTACGAAACACTTACACAAGCTACCGTATTCGGACTTGGGTCGGGTCTTGGCTGGTTTCTGGCGATAGTTGCTCTGGCTGCGATTCGTGAAAAGCTCTCCTACTCCAACGTTCCTGCACCTTTAAGAGGTCTGGGAATAACATTTATTGTAGTAGGTCTTATGGGCATCGCATTTATGAGCTTTATGGGCATTAAACTCTAGGAGGAGAATGGATATGAATTTATCAGTTATAACAATACTTTCAATTATAGCTTTTTTGATTGTAATGCTTCTTCTTGTAGCATTACTTCTCTACGCAAAGGCAAAACTGACCCCATCGGGAGAGGTCAAACTATCAATAAACTCAGGTGAGCACGAACTAACCGTATCTCCGGGAGAAACAGTACTTACCACCCTTTCAAACAACAAAATATTTCTACCCTCTGCGTGCGGAGGAGGAGGAACCTGCGGAATGTGTAAATGTCGCGTTACATCGGGAGGAGGAGAGATTCTCCCTACTGAGGTAAGCTTCTTCACCCGCAAACAGCAACAGACTCAGTGGCGCCTCGGATGCCAGGTAAAGGTAAAGGAGGATATTGAGATTGAGGTTCCTGAAGAGGTTCTTGGCATTAAGAAGTGGGAGACTGAAGTAGTTAGCAATCACAACGTTGCAACCTTCATTAAAGAATTTGTAGTTAAACTCCCTGAGGGAGAGCACCTCAAATTCAAATCCGGTGGTTACATCCAGATAGACATTCCTCCTTGCGAAGTTGACTTCTCAAAAGACATTGATGTAGAGAAAGAGTACCACGAAGATTGGGACGCCCTCAAAATCTGGGATCTCAAAATGAAAAACGATGAGGACACCTTCCGCGCCTACTCAATGGCCAACCACCCTGCAGAGGGCAACATCATAATGCTAAACATCCGGATAGCAACTCCACCTTGGGACAGAAGCAAAGGCACATTCATGCCTGTTAACCCCGGAGTTTGCTCTTCATACATATTCTCACGCAAACCGGGCGATAAAGTAACAATTTCGGGCCCTTACGGCGAGTTCTTCATAAAAGATACACAAAACGAAATCGTTTTCATAGGCGGAGGAGCAGGAATGGCACCAATGCGCTCACACATCTTCCACCTCTTCAACACCGAAAAGACCACCCGCAAGGTGAGCTTCTGGTACGGAGCACGATCACTCAGAGAGGTCTTCTACGAAGAGGAGTTCCGCGCAATTGAGAAAGAGTTCCCGAACTTCACCTTCAACCTCGCCCTGAGCGAACCAAAACCCGAAGACAACTGGACCGGCTACACCGGCTTCATACATAAAGTTCTGCTCGACAACTACCTCGGCAACCACGAAGCACCCGAAGATATCGAGTACTACCTATGCGGCCCGCCAATGATGAACAGTGCCGTCTCCAACATGCTCGACAACCTCGGCGTACCCGAAGAAAACATCGCCTTCGACGACTTCGGCGGCTAATGGCCAACGGACACTTCGGCGGCTAATCATCGCCTTTGACCACAGCGGCGGCTAACCAGACACCACACAAAAAAAAGACCTTTACCACACCGTAAAGGTCTTTTTTTTCACCAACACCGCTCATGCACCAACACACCCAAAAGAGCTCAACCCACCAGCTCCCACATACCACATACACCCCAACATGCCGAAGGCAGAAACACACGCCGCAGGCACCATATACACCGTAGGCACCACAAACTGGCGCGGAGATTATTGTTGTTTGCGGATTCTTAAGTTGGTCGGGAGGAGGTTGTTTGCGCGGCTGCCGATGTTTTTGACGAAGCCGAGGCCTAGGCCGCCGTATGTGACCTTTAAGTAGCCTGTAGGTGCACCTTCAAGAACAAGACTCTCTCTGGAAAGGAATTTAATAGCCTGTTCTTTGGTTAGTTCATGTTCTGGCCATTGAGGAATCGATTCATAATCAGACAATTTATCTGTCAACTCAGATTCCTGAAATTTAGATATCATCTCAGATTCCTGCAATTTGGGTATTAGTTCATACCCAGACCGTTTAGACGTCTTACCATCAAATAATTGCTCGGCTACACCATCAATATTGAAGAGATTAATATTTATAAGAAGTGCCTCTTCATGTGATGGCGCTAATGAAGGAGTATCAGATAGGCTCCCAAAAAAGGATTTCTTGGTAGAGAGTTTATTCGATGAAGGCCTATTCGTTGACGGTTTATTTGAAGTGCTATCGGTAGAGACTTTTTTAGACGAGAACTTATTTGTAGAGAGTTTGTTTGAAGAGGTTTTGTATGGAGAGGTTCTGGAAGTATTATCAACTGAATTCACATAAGAATTGCTTCTTATTTTTAGTGCCTGATTAGGCATTCCAAGACTGCGAAATGGTTCCAAACTGTTAGAGTCTTTCTGTTCTGTTGAAGATTTTTGTGATCCAGAGGGTGCTGCTTCTGCTGAATGTATGGCTGATCCAGAGGCTGCTGTTTCTGTTGAAAATATGGCTGATCCAGAGAGCTCTGTTTCTGATGTGAATTCAGGTTTATAAAGTAGTGCAAGGTAGAGGCCTTCGCCACGCACTATACCCGGAAAAAACTGATATCCACCCTCTTCACTTTTCTTTATGCCCCACTCTTCTCGAATTTTATCACTAAAAATGTGTTCAAGGCCCTGAGATTTATAAAACTTCTCAAGCGATATAAGAGAAGCGCCAAGCTCACGTTTCATCCAAGCCACATTCATATCATTTTCGTACCTATTGAAGGTACAGGTTGAATAGGCAAGTAAACCACCCGGCCTGAGCGCACCCCAAATCTCCTGCACAATTTTCTTCTGCCTGGCAGCACACATCTTGACATTCTCCTCTGACCACTCAGAAATTGCACCCGGATCTTTTCTGAACATCCCCTCACCGGAACAGGGAGCATCTACCAATATAAAGTCAAAAAGGTCTGATGAGAAATTTTCTGATGAGCCTATTCTGTTGACGTCATTTAGGTAGTTTTCTGCTGTGCGATTTGGGTTTGGATTTGCGTTTGAAGTATCGCTAGGATTTGCGTTTGAATTTGGGTTAATGTTTGAATTGCTGGTTACTTTTATATTTACGTAGTGATTTGAGATATGATTTGATGAGTGTGGAAAATCGTTTGGGGCAAACTGGTGAGCCTCTTTGCTTGTGATTTGTATGCCGGGCACTCCCCATTTAAGAATATTTTCTCTCAGGGCAGAAAGACGCGGCTTAACAACCTCGTTAACTGTAAACCGAGTGCCGAGTGGGAGCATAGAGATAAGGTGAGTGCTTTTTCCACCGGGAGCTGCGCATAAATCAAGAACGTTACGGGGAGAGAGCGATTGTAAAACAGGCCTGAGCATCTCCAGAAACATAGAACTTGGTTCCTGAACATAGTATGCACCCGCGTGAAGTGTAGGATCAAAGGTAAACTGAGGCCTCCGGCTCAAGTAGAATCCGTTAGCGCACCAGGGAATCCTATTACCCTCCTTAATGGCATCATTTACAACTGAATCGACATCACATCCAACAGATTTAAAAGGGTTAAGCCTTATTGATACAACAGGTTCATTCTCCTCAATAGCAGCTACAATTTTGGGAGCAAGCTCACCGGCAGCATCGTTTAAATATTCCAGGAATATAGCAGGAAGCTCCTTTGATACAAAAGTGCTTAAGCTTCTCTCAACCTTACGATTTTTTTTTGATTGCTTGCCCATTATTCTCAAACCAGCTTTTGGATTGTTTAATTATTATTTTTCCAACCAGATTTTGGCGGCTTTGAGTGTGGAGAAAACCTTTATGGAGAATTTTGAATTTGCAGTAATTGTCTCTGCAAAAATTACATATGCCACATAGAGGGCGGTGTTGAGAATAATCGCATATTTAATTGAATCAAACTCCTCTGTTACTTCAGTCGCCTTTTTCATAAGTTCTCTGACTCCGGATAGAGTAAATGAGAGCTTCGAACTACCGGCACTGTCAAAAATTCTTAGATTCCTGGGAAGAGCCTTGTTATTTTTAAACGATTCAAGAAGATTAATTTTGCTTTCCAAAGTAATAATGTCATCACTTTTTATGTAGAGATAATCTCCTTTTGAATCTTTTTTAATTTTATATAACAAGTTATTCTTCATGCTGTTGTAAAAAGACAAGCTTCACTCCGGAAAAAAAATGGCGGCATAAATAATAATGCCACCTACTAAGTTAGGGAAATTATTTTATTAATAGTTCAGCTTATATAACATCTGAGAAAACAAAATGTTTACACAATCTTTAAGAATAATATTCACAGACAACAAGCATAGTGCTAATTAAGAAATTGTTATATAGAACAGTCAATCTCGAGCCACTCTCTGGCAGCTGTTACAGAAGAGAAGGCCTTTATATAATAGCTCTTATTGCTTATAAGATTTTCGGCCAAGAGACCGAAGGCAGTATAAACGGGTGAATTATATATAATTGCATGTTTTACCAATTGATACTTTTCGGCAACTTTACTCGCTTTCTTTAATATTGCAGGAATCTCCTGTATAGAGAATTTAATACAAATATCTCTGGAGTCCTCCAGTATTCTTAAATTCTGAGGAAGTTTATCTCCTTTATCAAAGTAGTCAATAGTTTCAATCATATAATCAAGAGTGACAACCGGGTTGGACTTCCTATAAAGGTAACTTCCTTTTGAATCTGATTTAATTTGGAACATATGACTAAATGAGTTAATGAATTAATTGGTCAATTATTGTATAAGTGAGTGAGATAAAGAGTAGACTTATAATTTAATAGCTAATAAATATAATCAAAAAGTTTAAATAAAGCGTATATAATTATTGAGAGCGTTTCTAAATAATAACCAAATAATTTGGCTTATCATATATATGACGCACAAATGTATATAAACCCTTAAATGAGCGGGAAATAAAGTTACCGTTTATTACGGGATAAACCCGAAGAGCGGAAAAATTCAGTAGCGTAGTTAGCTCCCCAAAGGTCGTAGCGGTCAAACTGGTCAACAAGCTTAAGCTGGAACTTAGGCCAGCTCTTTCTTGAAGGTAAAGTCCAGTAAACCTCGGCAAGAGCGGAGAAACGCGGGAAAATTCCGTATTCAAGACGCTGCCTGTGAGGGAAATACTCAGTCCACATACAACCCTGACCCCCAAGCACATTGGCAGCAACCTCAGCAGGAACCCAAGCAGGAACAGGCTCAAACAGATAGACCGAATCAACCGGAGCGTACCAGCTTCTATGGCAAAGGGTATCCTCGTTCCTTTTCTGAGCTACATTAAAATAACTATATTTTATCGGAGTCATAATCGCCTTGTGGCCAAGCTCTGCAGCCTTTATGCCATTTTCAACATTTCTCCAACTCATAACTATTGCACCATCAACAAGCCCATCATCAAGCATCTCGTCCCAACCAATAAACTTACGACCACGAGCATGCACCATATCGGCAATACGTTTTGCAAAATACTTCTGAAGCTCATTCTCATCCTTAAGCCCATACTCCTTCATGAAAGCCTGAGTCTCAGCAGACTCCTCCCACCACCTCTTGGCACACTCATCAGCACCAATGTGAATATATTGACCCGGAAAAACATCCATCAGCTCATTAAATACATCAGAGAGAAATTCAAAAACCTCCTCCGACGGAGCAAGCACATTATTCTGCCTGTTATAAATACCCCATGTAATTGCAGGCTCTTTAGGAATATTTGGAGTGGTACTGAATTGCGGATAAGTAGCAATTATTGCCATAGAGTGACCCGGAACATCAATCTCAGGAACAATCTCGATATATCTCTGAGCAGCATACTCAATCACATCTTTCATCTGCTCAATTGTGTAGTAACCGCCGTAACGAGTACTGTCAACGCCTGTTCCCGGGAAGATCCCAATAATGGTACCAGCCCTCCACGAACCAATTTCATTAAGCTTAGGATGGCTCTTGCTCTCCATTCTCCAGCCCTGATCGTCAGTCAAATGCCAATGAAAATAATTCATCTTGTGAAGAGCCAGATAATCGATGTATTGTTTAATATAATCAACAGAGTATATGTGTCTTACAACATCAAGATGCATGCCCCTATACTCAAAACGAGGGAAGTCAACAATTTCAGCAGCAATTACCTGAAGATTAGGAATTGATTTTTGGGAGTTTACCCGGTTGAGGTGCTGTGCAGAGAGCTGCGCTGAGTGCTGAGATGTATTTTGCGTTGAGTGCTGAGCTGTATGTTCTGCAGAATGTTGCCCAGCATGAGCAGTATGTTGTGCAGTGTGTTGTGCAGTGTGTGAATCCCTGAATTGAACCGGAAGCATTTGAATAAGAGACTGGACAGCGTAAAAGAGCCCCTGAGGATTTGCACCAACCAAGGTAGCTGTGTTGCCAGAGGTCTTAAGGTAATAAGCACCTTCCCGTTTAATATCTTCTGCTGTAAAGTCAAATTTAGCCGGATCGATCAGAGAGCCAAGCGGCTTTATTGAGAGGTCGATTACAGAGATTTCAGCTGATTGAGAGACAATTACATTTGCAGCATTTAAGGTTTTAGCAGCACTTTGAGCTTTTGACGCCTTTGAAGATTTTGTTGCTCTTGAAGTTTTTAAAGTACCTGAAGTCTCAGACGAACTTGAAGCTACGGATGCACCTGAAGTTCCGGAAGGTTGTGACTTCAAAAAAGTTTCAAGTTCAGCCTGCGTGTTTACGATTTTCAGCGAAAACCCGTAGTAATTATTCAAATAGGTATTTAAAAAGTCGGCGGAATTCATCTCCTCACAACCGGGAGCCAAAATTACACTCCCCGGCGTTATCGTAACACCTCCGGTGCCATTTACATATATATACTGAGGTTCGGGAATAATTGAATTTGTCAGATTATTTGTCCTGAAATCCCCCCTTTTGCCCTCTCCGTTTACAATCATAGCTGTCATTATCATTACAGATAAAAGTAATAGTGATCTAAGATTTTTCATTTTTTGATTTTTTCTTGAAACCCCAAATTAATACTAACTATAATTGCAATTAGACATCAATTAACGAGCTTTCCTATTTAGTCACAAGATAGAAAAATAAAATTACACTGCCCCCAAAGCCATTTCGATTTGGTCGGTAACTCTATCAACAATCTCCTTAAGTTTACCACCCAGCATCATCTTAAACATACCAGAAAGTTCGGTGTCCATCACAAGCTGAAAATCGGTGTGTGAGGGGTCGGGTGAATCAAGATTAATAGTAAATGAGAAAGGGAAAGGCGAATTGCCATACTGTTCGTACACGATTCTGCTGAAAGGAGTTCTTTCAGCAATTTTTACCCCAAGCTCCATCCCCTGAGCCCTCGCAACAAGTGTGTCAGGAGTTGTAGTCAAATCAGCCTTCCCGGCCATTTCGGGCGGAATATTTTTGGTAAAGTTTGTCAAATCGGTAAACACCGCGAATAAAACCTCAACAGGACGAGCAATTCTCACCACCCGACCCTCTATATGTGTACTTGAAGCCATTTTTAAATTAATGAAATGTTTAGACTTAAATCAGGAGCTATTGAGTCTGCTGCCCCCAAACCTCAGGCTGATACCTCCAATCCTGAAGCGTCTCCAGGTCTGAATCCTTAATGAATTTGCACTCAACAGCCTCATTTATAAGAGAATCGTAATTTGTTAATGTACGAAGTTCAACATTACCATACTCGAAAGCACGGCGCGCCTTATTGAAATTGTACGAGAAAATTGCAACCATTCCAAGAACATTTGCCCCCTCTTTATTCAAACACTCAACCGCAGAGAGTGAACTCCCCCCTGTCGAGATAAGATCCTCAACCACAACCACCTTTGCCTTAGCAGGGAGTTCACCCTCAATCTGTGCGCCGGTACCATGATCTTTTGGTTTAGGACGCACATAAATAAAAGGTTTTCCAAGCTCCTCGGCAACAAGAACTCCCCACGCAATAGCACCGGTAGCAACGCCGGCAATAACATCAACATTCTCGTAGCTTTGAGAAATGAGCCTGGCTAAACTTTTGGTGACAATTGAACGAGCCTTGGGATATGACAAAATTTTTCTATTATCGCAATATATAGGAGACTTCCAACCGGAAGCCCAGGTAAAAGGTTTCTCCACATTCAACATCACAGCTTTAATATCCAACAGCTGTCTGGCGATTATTTTTTCTACAGACTCCATAAAATAAATTAACTTTGTACAAAGATAGTAAAATCAATCCTATTTTTTAATGTTCAGCATCTACTTCAACAACCGCCGGCTTTCTGTATGTTCCAATACAGACCAAATGATCAAAGACCCCGAAGCAGTACTATACAAACCCGGTTCAGCGGAAGAACTCGGAGGCATTCCAATGCTCTTTGACCAGACCCCCAACATCTCAAGAATGTATGTACCGAGCGAGAATGAAGAGACAACATTCAACCAACTCTTTTCGGGTCTCACCCACATCAATGCAGGCGGAGGTTTGGTGACCAACTCAAAAGGAGAGTTTCTGATGATATTCAGGCACGGCAAATGGGATCTGCCAAAAGGAACTCAGGAACCAAACGAAGATATTCGCTGTGCAGCAGTGAGAGAGGTTGAAGAGGAGTGCGGAATAGACAAAGTTGTTATAAAGCAGCATATTTGCGACACATATCACACCTACCACAGAAACAATCTCTTCTGGCTAAAATGTACAAAATGGTATAAAATGGAGTACACAGGCAATGGAACTCACACCGTTCCCCAAGTGGAGGAGGATATCGAGAAGGCTATATGGATTAAGAGGGAGGAATTAGCAGGCTATCTTGAGAACACCTACCCGTCAATTATTGAGGTATTTCGCCTAAGCAAAACAGTTTAAATCAGAAATAATCACTTGATTTTCTACTAACCGAAAATTACCTCAGGTCAGTTACAGTTAAACCGGACATTTTGGAGTCAGGAAAAACAAAATTTGAGAGAGACCAGGCAGGAACACTTTTAAATGAAGTGATTACAACCTTGTAGTTGCTCCCATCCTTTCCGTTATATTCAATAGAAACAGGCAGATTGGTGATCTTATTAATCCCCACAATCACATTTTTGTATGCAGTCCTTTTGCTAACCGGAGTAAGCTCAATAATCCATACCGGCCCATCCTTGGGCTTTTCAGGAAACTTATAACCACTATCCGGACCACCAAGAGAAGTTAAAAACCCAACAGGATTCTCAACAAGATCTTTTTGAGTAGTATCATTCGGGAAAATTGTCAGCTCACCGGCATCAACATTAACTATCCACTTGCTCTTTCCATCACAGAACAGCTCAACATGAGGATTAATCAGCCTAAAGGCATTACCCTGAGCCTGAACTGTACCCTTGAAAGCATCAGGAGTAGCCGAACCCGCGATATTAGCAACCATCTCAAACTTTAGCTCAACAGCCGCATTCTCCTTAATTGCCTCGGTCATCTTCCTAAGCAACTGAGCAGAATTTGTATTTGCAGGAGCAGAGGTAAAAGAGAATATCGAAACCAGGAGCACAAGAGCACCCGGTAATCCTGCAACTTTTGACTTTAACATAAATGAATTGGCCATTTTAATCAATCGAAGAGAGAATTCTGTCAAGGGTCATGAAGTCTGAGATTAAAACCTGACGTGCACGGCTACCCTCCTGAGGGCCAACAATTCCAGCCGCCTCAAGCTGATCCATTATTCTTCCGGCACGATTGTATCCAAGATTCATTCTCCTCTGAATGAGTGATGTAGAACCCTGTTGATACTGTACCACAAGTTTTGCCGCTTCGTCAAAGAGCTTATCCCTTTTTCCAAGGTCAATCTCACCCGCCATTGAAACATCCCCCTCTTCACCAGTATACTCGGGCAAATAGTGTGCCGAAGAGTAACCCTGCTGATTTCCTATGAATTCGGTGATCCTCTCAACCTCGGCAGTATCGATATAAGCACACTGAACACGAGTCAACTCACCACTTACAGAGATAAGCATATCTCCGCGACCAACCAGCTGATTTGCACCGGTAGATTCAAGAATAGTACGTGAGTCAATATTTGAGATAACCCTGAATGCAATACGCGCAGGGAAGTTGGCCTTTATAAGACCGGTAATAATGTTTGTAGTAGGCCTTTGAGTTGCAATCACAAGGTGAATTCCAATCGCACGTGCAAGCTGGGCAAGGCGAACGATAGGCTCTTCAATCTCACGACCTGCTGTCATTAAAAGATCAGCAAACTCATCTATAACCACAACAATAAAATGCATGTATCTGTGACCCTTAAGAGGGTTCAGGCGACGCGAAAGAAACTTCTCGTTATACTCCTTAACTGTTCTTACATGAGCCAGTTTAAGCAGATCGTACCTCGAATCCATCTCTATTGTCAGAGACTTTAAAGTATATACAACCTTTTGAGTATCAGTAATAATAGCATCTTCACTATCAGGAAGTTTAGCCAAAAAGTGCTTCTCAATTTTTGAGTAGAGCGAAAGCTCAACCTTTTTCGGGTCAATAAGCACAAATTTAAGTTCAGACGGATGTTTTGTGTAAAGTAACGAGGTAATTATTGCATTCAAACCCACCGATTTACCCTGACCGGTAGCACCCGCCACCAAAAGGTGAGGCATTTTGGCAAGGTCAAACATCATTGCCTCATTGGAAATTGTACGGCCAATAACAACAGGTAACTCAAAGTTTGCATTTCTAAACTTAGGGTCTTCGAGAACCGACTTCATCGGAACCACACTAGGCTTATCGTTTGCAACCTCAATACCAACGGCATTTGTACCCGGTATTGGGGCAATAATTCGTACACCTCTTGCAGCAAGCGAAAGGGCAATATCATCCTCAAGCCTCTTGATCTGAGAAATTCTCACACCTGCACTCGGTACAATCTCATACAGAGTAACAGTCGGGCCAGTGCGGGCAAAAATCTTTTCGACAGAGATTTTATAATCACTTAAAGTTTTAACAATCTTTCTGTTATTCTTCTCAAGCTCATCAGCAGGAACCTTATAAATTCTGTCCTTGTAGTCATCCAACAGACTTAAAGGAGGAATCTGGTAGTTTGCCAAATCAAGACGCGGGTCAAAAAGCGTGTCCAGAGAGCCTTTAGGAAGATCTTTCAAGAAATCCTCTTCGTCATCATTTGTATTTTCAATAACCTCAAACGGCGGTAAATTTTCATCTGCATTATCAGCAAACTTCTCATCAACCATCTCAATTTCAGGCTGCTTCTCAATTTCAAAAAGAACCTTTTTACCATCATCCGGGGTCAGCTCCTCCTCAATTACCTCCGAATCGGATGCTTCATCAGCAGTTGTCTCCAAAACGGCAGAGTCATCAATCATAAAAGTGTCATCAATCACAACCTCCTCACGACGCTTAGGGTGGAAAATTGCAGCTATTGCCCTGCCAAACCACTCCACAACCTTGTAACTGATTAAAACAAGCCAGGTTATAAAAAGAACAATTATCACAGCTCCTGCACCTGTCACTCCAAGCATTCCAATAAGCCATCTGTTCACAAAATAGCCGTAAGAGCCCCCTGCCCCATTGCCAAACCAATCGTCAAAGCGGGTAAAGCCAAATACAAATGAAAATAAAAGCGAAAGAATAATTGCTCCGTATGCTGAGAGAAAAAATTGACGTAAAAGACTTACTTTCTTAATTTTAAGCGAAAAAATCGCAACTGCGGCAAAGAAGAAGGGAATAATAAAAGCTCCCAGGCCAAACAGTCTTGACACCAAAAAGTTGGCCCAGAAAAACCCAAGTTTACCCGCACCGTTCTCTACCGGCACTATTGTACTCCAGACATCGGGGCGTGATAACAGCGACTGATCCTCAGCCCAGGTAAAAACATAAGAGATAAGAGCAACAAATGTATAAACCGATAAAGCGGCAAAGAACAAACCTGTTATGAGCTTAACAGCCTCTATCCCCTTAGGTGGGGGAGCGATCTCTGCAGCAACACTCTTCTTTTTGGCCATATTAAATAAATGCTTGAATTTTAGAATTATAACCTTTCAATTTTTGCTCCGAGAGCATTAAGACGTATGTCAATATTCTGGTAGCCTCTGTCAATTTGCTCAATATTTTCAATAATGCTTGTCCCTTTGGCACTCATAGCTGCAATCAGAAGAGCAATTCCTGCCCTTATGTCCGGAGAGGACATTTTGGTACCTCTGAGACAGAACTCTCTGTTATGTCCGATGATGGTTGCCCGGTGCGGATCGCAGAGAATAATCTGAGCGCCCATGTCAATCAGTTTGTCAACGAAAAAGAGGCGGCTCTCGAACATCTTCTGGTGAATAAGCACCGAACCTTTTGCCTGTGTGGCCACAACCAAAAATACCGAAAGCAGGTCGGGAGTTAGTCCCGGCCAAGGGGCATCGGCAATGGTCATGATTGATCCGTCAAGGAAGCTCTCAATTTCGTAGTGTTCGTGAGTTGGTATGTATATGTCGTCGCCTTTGCGCTCAATTGTTATTCCAAGACGGCGGAACTGGTCCGGTATAATGCCAAGCTGGTCGTAAGCTACATTCTTGATTGTGAGTTCACTCGCAGTCATTGCCGCAAGGCCGATAAAACTGCCGATTTCGATCATATCGGGCAGGATTGTGTGCTCAGTTCCGCCCAGCGATTCAACTCCCTCAATTAAAAGAAGGTTTGAGCCGATGCCCGAAATCTTTGCACCCATTCTGTTGAGCATCTTGCAAAGTTGTTGCAGATATGGCTCACAGGCAGCGTTATAAATTGTGGTTTGACCCTTGGCCATCACCGCCGCCATCACTAAGTTTGCAGTACCGGTAACCGATGCCTCGTCAAGAAGCATATAGCAACCCTTAAGTCCGTTTTTGGCAGTAAGTTCAAAGAATGAACCACCGCTTTCAAAATTAAGTTTTGCACCAAGCTTCTCCATACCAATGAGATGCGTGTCAAGTCGGCGGCGGCCGATTTTGTCGCCTCCCGGTTTTGGCATGAATGCGCTGCCGAATCTTGTGAGAAGCGGCCCGGTGAGCATCACCGAACCCCTTAGAGCCGATGACATTTTGCAAAACTCCTGTGATCTTATAAAATCAAGGTCAATATCGGCCGCTGTAAAGGCATAAGAGTGCGAAATACAGGCCGAAGTGCCCGAAGCGCAAAGGTTTTCGACCTTTACTCCCAGACGGCCAAGTAGTTCAATGAGCTTCATAACATCAATGATGTCAGGCACATTATGAACTACAACCCTCTCTTTTGTGAGTAATACAGCGGAGAGTATCTGGAGCGCTTCATTTTTAGCCCCCTGCGGAGTGACCTCACCATTGAGCCGGTGTCCACCCTCTACCTTGAAAACAGCCATTACTTTCTCTTGTTTATTTTTTTCTTATTACCTCTGTAGACATTGCTCCTGTGACCCTCGCTCCTGTAGCTTTCGCCCCTATTTCCTTCGCCTCTGTGAGACTGATATGCGCCGTGGCTTCCCTGTTGTGTAGGCGACGGAGCATAATGAACGGTAGATAGGTGAAAATCCTCCGGAATTTTAATCCTTCCACCAGAAAGAGTATCAATATCTTTAAAAATTGTCTCCTCACTTACAGAATCTTTATTCCAGATAAGATACTGCTGCCTCATATAGTTGGCAAGAACCATGACCATATTGCGGCGAAGCTCATCTTCAGGCTTTTCGGCAATCATATCCACCATATTCTGGATATTTCTCCCGTAGTGAGCTGCCTTGAGAGGAGTTTTATCCAGAGGAACCGGGTTTGGTTTCGTGATAAAGGTCTCCTTTGTAGGCAGAGGATATGGAGATTCAATATCTATTTCAAAATCAGAAATAATCTGAACGTGATCCCACAGTTTATGTCTGAAATCATTGAGGTCTCTCAGTTGAGGATTAAGAATTCCCATTACTGCAACAACGGCTCTGATTTGTTCGTTTCGTTTATCCTTATCCTCTATGTTCATCACATATTCTATCATCTTCTGAACATGCCTTCCATATTCGGGCATTATCAGCTTACTTCTCTGAGTATTATAATCCATCTCTGTTATTTTTTATTGCCGATCTCTTTTTTGCTAATCTCCAGCAAAGATACATAAATTTTGGCACCCAACTCTTTAAGATAAAGCTTAGCCCATTTGTCTCCAATCTCAAGAACTTTACCTCCTCTGTTTTCGAAAGGTCCGCAAATGATATCAACCTCGTCACCGCAGATAATTATCTCTTTGTGTGCGGCTACCTCAAGAAATTCCTTGATTGAATCAATCTCGCAATCTCTAACGATTGCAGGTCTGCCCAGATAATAGACAATTCTCGAAACGCCATATATCAGAAGCAGTTCGCGAAGTTTATGCTCATCACATTTGACAAAAATATAGGAGTTGAACAGCGGAATCTCAATTAGCTTGATTCTGTCGCTCCATCTTCTTTTAACCTTGTGCAAAGGTAAGTAAACTTCGATCTCCATCTCACTGATGCGATCAAAAACTCTCTTTTCTGCCCGGGCGGATGTATAAAGTACATACCAGGACATATTGTGTTGTTAATTTGGTGTAGTCACTACAAATGTACTCAAAATATAGGTAAATGAATTATCTTTGTTAAGCTAAAATTAATAATGATTTAACGTTTAATTTAACATTAAATTTTACCTTATATTAAAGTTTGAATAATTATATATAAATGCTTATCAGACTGTTTTATAATTGCTTAGTTTTACCTTAACTCCAATTTTGTTCCTTTTTTTCCTTTTTAGCTTCAAATAACCTCGAATAATTATATTGATATGTACAATCAACTGATTTCAAACAAACTTAAGCTGGCCGTTGTGGGTCTTGGATATGTGGGTTTACCCCTTGCACTTGAGTTCGCAAAAAAAATGTCCGTTATTGGATTTGACATAAACGAGAGGAACCTCAAAATGTTGCGCAACAGCCAGGACCCGAGCGAAGAGCTTGGCCCCGAAACATTTGAGAATCGCAATATAATATTCACCTCCGACCCCGAAGAGCTCAAAAAAGCGAGCTTTTACATTGTGGCAGTTCCCACACCTATCGACAAATACAACACACCTGACCTCAAACCTCTGCTTTCAGCCACACTTTCGGTTGCAAAAGTCTTAAAAAAAGGAGATTATGTAATTTATGAGTCAACCGTTTATCCCGGTTGTACTGAGGAGGAGTGCGTTCCGCTGCTGGAGAGTGTTTCAGGGTTAAAGTTTATCGAGGATTTTAAAGTAGGCTACTCGCCTGAGAGAATTAACCCGGGTGATGCAGAGCACTCTCTGCAGAAAACCATTAAAATTGTTTCGGGTTGCGATGACGAGTCCCTTGACATCATTGCAAAGGTTTACGAAACAGTTGTGGAGGCCGGCGTTCACAGAGCTCCCGGGATGAAGGTTGCCGAGGCAGCCAAGATAATTGAGAACACTCAAAGAGATGTTAACATTGCTCTTATGAACGAGCTCTCAATTCTATTCAACAGAATGGGAATCAATACTTACGATGTGATAAACGCCGCGGCAACCAAGTGGAATTTCGTGGCTTACACACCAGGGCTGGTTGGTGGCCACTGCATTGGTGTTGACCCCTATTATATGGTTCATAAGGCCTCTGAGCTTAAGTATCACCCACAGATGATTGCCTCAGGCAGGTTTGTGAATGATTCAATGGGTGGATATATTGCAAAGCAGACCGTCAAGAGAATGCTGGCCGGAAATCAGTCTGCCGGAATACAGGCAGGCATTCAGGCGGGCGTTCAGGCGGGCGTTCAGGCAGGCAACCAGACGGGCATTCAGTCAGGTAACCAGGCAAGTAACCAGGCAGGTAACCAGGCAAGTAATCAGGCAGGTAATCAGGCAGGTAACCAGGCAGGTAACCAGGCAGGTAACCAGGCAGGTAACCAGGCAGGTAACCAGGCAAGTAACCAGGCAAGTAATCAGGCAGGTATTCAGTCACCTGCAAAATCGCGTGTACTCATAATGGGTGTAACCTACAAAGAGAACGTCTCCGACATACGAAACTCAAAAGTAGCCGACATTGTATACGAACTCCTCAGCTACAGAACCGAAGTTGACGTTGTTGACCCAAAAGCAGATCCCGCCTATGTAGATCACGAATACGGAATCAAAATGGTCGACAAACCAACCGGCAAATACAACGCCATCATAATGGCAGTACCCCACAAAGAGTACCGCTCAATGACCCAGGACGACTTCAAAGACCTCCTCGTACCCCACGGCCTTGTAGTTGACATCCGCGGCGTCTTCCGCAACATAATCAAAGACCTTGATTACTGGTCACTTTAAAGACCTTGATTACTGGTCACAGTAAGTGCCATGGATTATTAGCTACTGTAAAGGCATAAATTACTGGCCATTGCAAAGACCTGCGCTCCCGAACACTCTAAACACCTGAATTACTGGCCATTGCAAAGACTTTCTCTGTGATTACCGATAATAGTTGCACTCAAATACCAGTGATGATGTTATGGTGATTTTTAAGACACTTTGCAAAGCACTCGTTATCTGTGTGTTACAATATTCATTATTCAAAAAAGCGCATTATCATTTCTGTATATATTTGACCATATGCGCGTTACGAAACAACTTAAAATTCACAATTTTTTAAGCTAGTCGTTTTAGCAATACAACCGCCTCAATAACCCTCTCGAGGGCTTTGGTCACGCTGTCGGTGCTCTTTGCCGTTTTTGACAGACGGGCGCTTCTTTGCCTGATTGACCGGGCAAGCTCTTCAAGCGACTCCGACGACTCTTTAATCTGAGCAGCAATCTCAACCCCAATATCACTAATCAACTGCCTCTCTCTAATTCGTAAAACAACCGAAGCCTTCTCAAGCTCCACCCTGGTATCTTCATCAAGCCCCTTCGCAAAACGCACCCTATCAGCCTCTTCAAGAGCGCGCCTGATCAAATTCAACTCCTTGGCAATTAAATCTGTTTTCATATTGGTGTCTTTTATATTGATTTACAATTGGTTGCAATTGGTTGCAATTGGTTGCAATTGGTTTAGATTTGTTGCGATTGATTTCGATTGATTTCGATTGATTTCGATTGATTTCGATTGATTTCGATTGGTTTCGATTGGTTTCGAACCAAAAACAATCCCTGGGAATTCTTTCCTTTTAGTTGATAATCTGCAAGTTAGGCGAACTACCAAAATACTTATAACTCACTGAATATAAAGCAAGAGGAAAGAATTCCCAGGGATTGAGCTTTTCACACATTATTGAAAACTGTTTTTATTTCGTCAATCATTCTATTTAACTGATTATCTGAAGGTTAAGATATTCTGTGCAAACATTTAACATCTTGATTATGAAGCAAGAGGAAAAAATTCCCAGGGATTGAAAATGGAAGGTTTGCTGTCAAGTATCAAGTGTTGAATTGCTATTCATTTATTTATGTATGTATGTATGTATGTATGTATGTATGTATGTATGTATGTATGTATGTATGAATTAGGAATTAGTATAAATAATAGCTGAGTAGGTGTTAAAATTTTATTGACTTAAGGCCTTTTTCAAGAGCTTCAAGCTCTTTGTTAAACTCAAGAAGTTCTTCCCAAAAATCAGCAACCTCTTTACCTTTTTGCAGTTCGGTGGTGAGTTTTGAATGGGCTCTTGCCAAATGTTTAATGGCGGAAATGATCCCGGCCTTTCTGGAGGTCAACTCCTCTGCCCTGCCCTTGAGCTCAAAATAGCGTTTGTCATGTATGTAGCCGTCGCTTGCAATATGATTAACGCTTAAGTTTGGAATAGTTTGATTAATCGTAGATGCTTGTTCATGCTGATTAATCGTAGATGTTTGTTCATTTTGATTAATACTTGAGGAAGGTTTTGTTTGAGTAACAGTTGAGGCAGGCTCAAGTTGATTTGCACCCGAGGCAAGTGTAATATGATTAACGCTCAAGTTTGGAATAGTTTGATTAATCGTAGATGCTTGTTCATTTTGATTAATAGTTGAGGAAGGTTTAGTTTGATTAACACTAGAGGTTGGTTCGTTTTGACTTATGATCGAGAATGGTTTAGTTTGATTAACGCTTGATGTTGATTCGTTTTGACTAACGCTCGAGGTAGGTATAAGTTGACTAACACTCAAGGCTGGTTTATCCGGCTTGGTGGCCTTTAAATAAGTGATGTAATTTTGTTCTACGCCTCTCTTTTCGTTCTCTATCAGCAGATTTACCGAAGGCGAAGCAAGAACTTCGCATAAAACCTCCGTTACAGCATTTACTAATGTATCTCCCTGAATAACAAAGCCTCTGACCGACTTAGCCTGGGCTCTTTTGTTCAAAACCTCAGCCGTATAACCTACAACACGGCCGGCACTTTTGCCAATCCCAAGCGGAAGAGCCTCCACAAAACCCAAATCATTAAATTTGCGAACAAGCGAATCAAGAGTCCTCCCCAACGACCTGAACTCACGGCCGGCATCCTCCCACCTCGCCTTTCCCGCAAGAACCTTAAGCGCCCTTTTGTAAGTAAGCAAAATCTCCACCGAAACACCAGCCTTTTTTGCCAGCGACATATCCTTAACGTATGCTCCATATACCGAATTAAGCTCCGAGACCCTCAGCTCCGGATCACTAAGTGACGAGGAGTACCAGAAAGCTCTCTCAGCCCGTATTTGCGCTATCTCCTCAAAAAGGAGGGTCGGGTGCTTTGAAAACGAGTCGCATGAAGCGGTATAAGTGTCAATAGCCTTAATTTGATCCTTGGATAATGAGGCGCAGCCAGCTGTTCCAAAAAGTGACAAAATCACAAAAAGTGACAAAAAAACAATTACCCAATTTGTCACTTTAAGTACTCTAAATACCCTAAATGAATTAAATTCCTTAATTGTCTTCATATATCTTCATTAAATACATTAATACTCTTCATATACCTTTTTAAAATACCTTAATTGTTTTCATATGTATTTTAAAATTTAGATTTCACAGCAAAAGGAGCATAAGCCACAAGGAGATTGAATAGGAGCAGAAAGATTAATCAAGTGCAAGAAGATTGTTCGGGAGCAGAAAATTGCGGCAGTTGCAGAACTCGCTGTAAATCAAAAATAAAACATAATTGACTATGAAACAAATAGATACAGCTCAACACCAAGAGAATATGGCTCAATGTAGCATAATGAGGTCTGAACGTGTGTTTTTAGTTGTTCAACAAGGAGATTATGCCGGCTTGAATATGTGCCGGCTTGAATCCATATTAGATATTAATTTGTTTTAGAGATAAAACAAGTGTTTTTATTGATTTTAAGATTTAAGGCAAACAAAAAGGGAGACCGTGTTGGATCTCCCTGTTTTGAATCTTTTTTCGTTTCGTTTATGCTTCAGCAGTTACTCTTGGCAAAACCGATACGTATGACTTATTGTTGCTCTTTTTACGGAATGAAACAATACCATCAGTAAGTGCATACAGAGTATGATCTTTACCGATACCTACATTTAATCCGGGGTTATGAACTGTTCCTCTCTGACGAATCAGAATGTTCCCGGCTTTAGCGACTTGACCGCCAAATAATTTAACGCCTAATCGTTTACTGTGTGATTCGCGTCCGTTCTTCGAACTACCGACACCTTTCTTATGAGCCATAATCTAAAAATTTTTCCGGATTAAAAATTAAGCAATTTCTTCGATTTTGATTTGTGTAAGACACTGACGGTGACCGTTTTTCTTAGAATAACCTTTACGGCGTTTCTTTTTGAAAACAATAACCTTTTCACCTTTAAGGTGAGTAAGAACCGTTGCCTTAACAGAAGCTCCCTCTACATAAGGGGCACCAATCTTAATAGCTCCATCGTTGTCAACCAGAAGAACTTTTTCAAAATTCAACGTTGCACCCTCCTCGGCTTTCAGACGGTTTACATAGAGTTTTCTATCCTTCTCTACTCTAAATTGCTGTCCTGCAATATCTACAATTGCGTACATAAAATAATTTTTAAAAATTATTGACTGCAAGCGGCTGTTATCTAAACAACTCTTATTCAATAGCTTGACAATCTTCTATTAATATTTTTGGAACGCAAATATATGCAAATATTATTATTCCACAAAATTTTACGTGAATATTTGCAGGGAGAGGGACATTCTCCGCGCCAGTTTTGGATATATGCTTGTTTGACAGATGTTTGCAAAACAGACTTTGTCTATAAATCTCGAAATTCCATAAAGTCTCATTTGTAAAACTCTTAATTACAGAATGTTGTCCAAAACTGGCGCGGAGAATTTTGCTGTGGCAAAGTTGTGTGCGCATTAGTGTGTTTGCCATAAATGCAAGCACCTGTATATTTATAAGTTGCGTAAAACAACGCAAAAAACATATTCTCATGTCAAATATTTTCTCCGCTTTACACAATTATTTTACATTTTTTAATATCTTTGTGCAACATGGACTCTCCCTTTACATACAACACATATGTTACCGGCACTGATTTCATCTCCAGACATCAGGAACTGGATCTTTTCATCAACCTCGTAAGACAAAAACAGCACATATTAATCTACGAACCCCCAAAAAGCGGAAAGCACTCCCTCATTCAACAAGGGCTCATCAAACTTCGCCAGGAGGGCTACAGCTACACAGTCTGCAAAATCAACCTCTTTAATGTACGCACCCAGAAACACCTGTTATACAAAGTGTTCGACTCATTATTGGATACCTTTTGCAGCAGTCCGCAGGAGAGAGAGGAGGTAATTGCCGAGATCAATTCCGGTATTGCCGGAGTATTTGGAGAGGGCGAGGTTAAGTACGAAACAGCCACAGACCCAATTCCGGACGCCATCGCCGAGCAGATTTTGAATATGCCCGAATTCATGGCAAACAAGTACAACACAAATCCGGTTATATACCTCGAGGAGTTTCAGGAACTTCTTCTATTGGACGACAACTACTATGTGCTTAAACTTCTGGAAAAAATTCTTCAAAGCCACACTGCAAGCACCTATATCATAACAGGTTCGCAGGTTAACGCAATGAAAGAAATTTTTGAAGTGCAGAGGTTTTTCTACAACTTTGCCGAAAGAATCAAGCTCGGCAGAATCGACAAAAAGAGCTTTACCGACTTCATTATAAGGAGTTTCCTCAAAGCCGGCCGGGTAGTGTCAAAAGAGTTGGCCGACAAAACCTACGAACTGACCGACGGCCATCCATGGTACACGCAGCAACTGGGCGACATCTCCTTCCTCCTCACCCGAGGCTTCCTCACCGACCAGATACTAATGCAATCGTTCACCTCGCTAATCGAACTCCACTCTTACCGATTTCTCACAGTAACCGGCCGTCTGAGCCGATTTCAAATAAATTTTCTCAAAGCAATTCTGGACGACGCCGAAAAACTGAGCTCCGCCGAGGTAATGCTCCGCTACGGCTTCAACTCATCGGCCAACGTCAACCGCCTCAAAGAAGCACTCCAGAAAAAGGAGATACTCACCCAGGAAAAGGGCAAATGGGAATTCCTTGACCCCCTCTTCAAAACCTGGCTCAAAAACGTTTACTTCGAACTGTAAGGGCACAATTCTCCGCGCCAATTTGTGGTATACATCTAATATTCAAGCATTTCGAAACGAGCCGAAATGTGGGCAGACATTGAGAAGAAAATTTCTCCGCGCCAGTTTGTGGTATACATCTAATATCCAAGCATTTCGAAACTAGCCAATATGTGGACAAACATTGAGAAGAAAATTTCTTCGCGCCACTTTGTGGTATACATCTAATATCCATGCATTTCGAAACGAGCCAATATGTGGACAAACATTGAGAAGAAAATTTCTCCGCGCCAGTTTTGGATATGTGCTTATTTGTCAGGCACTTGAAAAATAGACTTTGCCAAAAATGCGCTACGTTTCAAAAAGTCTCTTTTGTAAATATTTCATTTATATATAGTTGTCCAAAAGTGGCGCGGAGAAAATCTTGCTGTATACCGCAGGCATAAACTCGCGCCGCAGGCACCACATCAATCTTCCCTGTTTCCAGCAAACAAAATCTTTAATACATTTGTTGTATTGAATGTACAATATTGAATGTGTAGCTTTGTTCTGGTAGCTTTGTTCTGGTAGCTTTGCTCAACATTATCACATATATATAAGTATGAAGAAAATATTATTAGGCATTACGGGTGCAAGCGGCCAGATATACGCCTCCAAAATGATGGAGGTGGTTAGGGCCATTAACGGTGAATTAACCGGAACAGGAAGTGGTAAGGCAAATGGAAGCGGAATGGGAGAAATTAGCAATGATAGTGAAGAGACTGATAATGTATTAGGTAGTGGTAATGTATTGGGACTTGGTAATGCAATTTTCAGTAACGCCGGAATTGGGAGAGGAAAAGGTGATAATGTACTAGGTAATGATAATGCATTGGGAAGTGGATATGTACTTGGCAATGATAATGCATTGGGAAGTGGAAGTGGTGTTGTAAATAGTAACGTAAGTGGAAGTGGTAATGGAAGTGCTGCCGGGATGGGTATTTGGTTGGATTTGGTGTTTACCGATACGGCTAAAGTGGTTTGGGAGGATGAGTTGGGTAAGAAGGTGCCGGAGGGCAACATGAATAGTAAGATGGAGAGAAAGATGGAGAGTGAACAATTTGGAGTGCTGGACAACAACAGCTACTACCACCCGTATGCATCGGGGTCAAATGCGGCAGATGTAATGATTATCATGCCGTGCACGATGGGCACAATAGGCCGAATAGCCTCGGGAGCCACATCAGACCTCCTCACACGCGCTGCCGATGTAATGCTTAAAGAACGTCGACCACTGATAATAGTACCCCGCGAAACCCCCTTCAACCTGATACACCTCCGCAACCTCACAACACTAGCAGAGGCCGGAGCAATAATAGCACCCGCCTCACCCTCGTTCTACACCCACCCGCAGAATATGGAGGAGCTCATTGACACGTTTGTGCGGCGAATACTAAATATTGCCGGAATTGAGGTGAAGTTTAAGAGGTTTGAGTGATTCTCCGCGCCAGTTTTTACTCTGAACTTTCCGAAATAAGTTTTGAAGGATCAATTACAGGAATTATTGATCCGGCCAAAAATGTGCCCGCAATTTTTTCGTAAACTATACCTCTTGATGTAGAGTAGGCAATGCTCATTAATGCAACCCCAAGGTTCCCATCAATCCTTTTTGAGTCATTATCATCGCTAATGTAGTCACCCAAGTTTGAAACAGAAAAAACATATTCAAACCTAAAGTCTCCACGAACACCAACATCTGACTTTTGATCGTCCACACCACAAAGGCCAACATCCATAATTATTCTTATGCTGTTATCTATCAAATTAAGCCTTGTAACTTGTTTACATCCAACCTTAACTGAAGAGAATCCAGGCGCTTTTGACACAAATCCCTCAGTTGTTACAATAGAAGAATTTAGTATTTTAATATCGCTAAATGATATTTTGAGATGATCTACTACTGCCATTATGCTAAATACTTAATGTGGTTATTAACAGACTCTAAAAACTGTAACCTCTCCTCAGTACAAATGCTTGTAGATGAAGATGAGACTGAGCTCTTTTTTATAAAATGAACCGTTTTATATTTTACCTGCGCTTCAAGAGGAGTTGTTATGACCTCCTCACCCAAAACAGCTTCTACCTTTGCAATGCTTTGTAAAGTAAGATTATGCATCCCGGATAGAAGCTTACTTATTTCACTCTGCTTTTTTCCCATCTCTGAAGCGAGCCTCTTCTGAGACCAACCTTTATTTTCAAGAATTGAAGAAATCTGCTCAGAAATTGCAAGATTCTTCCTGACAAACAACTTTTGCTCCGGTTTGATTCTCTCTCGTAAACGAGATACTACACTTTGATTCTTCATAATTCAATCTGAAAATCTGATGAATAATTTATGTCTGTATAATTTTTATTCCAGATAATGCTTTTTTCCACAATTGCTTTTTGAATTGCCCTGGAAAGTAAATTAGCTAATTTAAAATGCTCTTTAACATTAGGACACTCCTGAGCAAATTTTGTCGTTTTAATCCCACCATTATAAAGAAATACAACACATTCGCTAACTCTAAAGCAATATAATCTCAATTTACCTTTTACTACTATATTGGATGCTCTCATTACTGCGCTTGGTGGTGGTAAAGCAGAGGTATCAGAGATATAAGCCTCATTTCTGAAAAATTTACTTTTTGCACCATATAAACGACCTATCTGCTCAATCCACTCAAATAAAATATTTAAATCCTCAGAAACACTTTCATCAGACTCTGTGCGTTCCAGGAATCGGTAGAATTCACAATCACGTTCCATATTGGAGTTTATTGACACTGAATAATACTTAACTCGCTTAAATCTGAACTCACTCAGTCTGATAATTTTTACAAATCTATTCATTAAAACAATTATTTCAAAATTATATTAACTTATAAGTTAATTTTGTATTTATACCATTCAATATTAGTTTATTACAATATTTTACGCTCTAGAAGTTGATTCCAGATCCAGCAAATTAGATTTTTTACAAAAATTAAAGCCGGGTGGTAGTTCCCAGCTTAGAATGAGATATATAAAATTTAAATTCGAATAAATCTCCGCGCCACTTTTGGATATATCGTTGTATTTCAAATCATTGAAAAATAGACTTTGCCAAAAATGCGCTGTATTTCAAAAAGTCTTTTTTGTAACCACCTCATTAACAGATAGTTGCCCAAAAGTGGCGCGGAGATTTATTTTTTATGCCAACAGAGTGCGTTAATGCCTACGGCAAGCATGTAGTGCCTACGGCGTGTGTTAATGCCTGCGGCAAGCATGTAGTGCCTACGGCGTGTGTTAATGCCTGCGGCAAAGATGTGGTGCCTACGGCGTGTGTGGAGAATTTTCTCCGCGCCAGTTTGTGGTAACTAGCTAATTGTGTGCACATTAAAAATGAGCCAATTTTTGAGTAAAAATTGGCTCATTTTTATATTATTGATTTTCAAATCATTACCATAAACTGGCGCGGAGATTTTTTTGCGGGGCTGCCTAGCTAGTAGCTCAGCATGGCGACTTTGCCGTCCATTGAGGTGACGAGCAGAAGGCGGTTGCCAGGTTGGGCAGTTGATTTCTGAAGATGTGAATCTTTATTGGTTTTAGTATGCCTGTCTGGTAATTGGTATGTTATGGGGCGAATGTAGTTGATGAGGGCGATGGAGAAGAGGTACTGCCAGGCTACGGTGCCGTCGGTGGCGTTTAGGGCGAAGATGTTGCCTTTGTCTGTTGGTACGAAGATGAGGCCGTTGGCAGTGGTCATTGGTGATGGGGCGATTTCGTAGCCGTAGCCGGTATGCGATTCCCAAAGCTTGATGGGTGTGTTTCCGGTTGTATTTACTGCTGAGTTGTATTCTGCAGGGCTTCCAAACGTTGAGTTTGTTGTATATGCAGTAGTGGTTGCAGCAGTGTTACCGGTAGAATTGCTAGAAGCTTTGGCATCTGACCTTTTTGACCTTGATGAGCCTGCGGAACTTGTTGAAGCGGTCATACTCGCTGCTGATGATGAACTTGCAGTGTTGGCATTGGCAGCAACGTTGTAATCTTTGGTGCTGAAGGCGATGACGGTGTCCTGCATGGTTTTGATGTAAACGGCAGAGCCGTCCTGGGAGAGGCCGATTGCTTCACGGCCGCCGCGTGCACTCCACAACTCTTTACCGGTTTTGGCATCAATGGCGTGTGAGCGACGCTCAGGGGTTACGACAAAGATTTTGCCGTTTGCCTTAACCGGCCATACGGCAGCGGCAGACAATCCCCTCCCCTTACGGTTGGTCCACTCCCAAAGAAGCTTGCCCGACTTTGGCTCAAATGCATAAACCCTGTTAGCCCAGTCGCCAATGTAAACACCCTCGGCATCAGCCCAAGGCTTAGCCTCAATAAAACCTTTAATACCGTTGTAGCTCCACGCAACCTTACCACTCTTAATATCAATTGCTCTGAAGACTCCGTCAGATGCACCTATATATACTAAGTTACCAAAAACGGTAGGCGAACCCAACACACTCTTAGCGGCCTCCACCTTCCAAAGCAACTTGCCGGAACGGGCATCCAGACCGTAAATGAAGTTGTCGGTGGAGCCAACCACAAGTACTCCGCTCTTCTCACAAACCTCAGGCGAAGAGAAGACCTTGCCACCCGTAGTAAATGACCACTTGAGTGAACCGTCGGCGGCATCAAGCGCCTTGATAACACCCGCAGTATTCGAAATATAGACAGTTCCAAATGCAAAAGCCGCCGCCGACCCTATGTCCGAATCATCCTGGAACTCCCACACAACACCCACCGGGGCATGCATCACCGGATTCTCAGAATGTTTCAGTAATGGCATCGTGAGCCAAGGCTCATGAGTCACACCGTTGCTGCGCACCGCAAACGAAATCGTACCATTATTGTAATCAGAACTGCTTTGACCTTTTGAATCAGAATCTACGTACGCAACTGTAACTGAATTAGCTGATGCTGACACAGAAGCTGTTGCAGATGCTGACGCAGAAGCAGAAGAAGATGCAGACGGTGAATATGAAATAGTCACAATATTGTATCCCGCATGCCCCGCGGCAACCTTGCCGGCACGCAGATTAGACCTCCCCATTACACCACGAATACCAGAAAAGTTCAACTCACGGTTCGAGTGGCCATGACCACACAAAGAGGCCTGAATGTTCACCCTCTTTAGCATATCAATAACATCGGCATAATTCAACATAGCATCATCGAGCGGATAGTGGTTTATGAAAACCACAGGCTTCTCACGAGGCAAAGAACGAGTGACAGAATCGAGCCAAACCATAGCCTCACGAGGCACTAAAGCAGGAGCCATACGCATATTAGGGCCGGAATTTGTCCCGATAAATTGAATCCCACCCATATCAAAACTGAAATATTCGTAGCCAAAAACCTTCGCAAAGGTGTTGCAACCACTCTCACTCCACTTGGAATCGTGGTTTCCCGACAAAACAAAAACAGGCACTTTAAGGCGGTCGGTAATAGATTTCGCAAGAAGTATCTCCTCGTCAGAACCAAATTCGGTAATATCCCCCGCCAGTATTACAAAATTTATATCTTTCAATGTGTTAATATCGTTAACAGAAATCTCATAATCCTCTATGTTGGTTGCAACATCAGATATATGGAGGTCGGCCAGGAATGCAAAGCGTACAATTTGCCTTTTTACCTCCTGTCCGTATAGGTTAGAGACCGATAAAATTGTGATAATGAACAGTGTTATCGGTAACAATTTCTTAAAATTTCTCATAATTGATGAAATTAATGTTTATACAAAAATAGTTAAAAATCGAAATTAAAAAACCCTCTGATCATCACATTTTTAACTATTTCGTAGTAAAATAACACATTACGAATAGCCGTTTTTTTTAGTTGCCTTAAAAACAAACAAATAATAATTAACAATTGATAAAATGGTTATTGAAATCTAAAATATTTTTTGTTATATTTGAACAACTTAAACGGGTGACCTCCAAACTTCAAAAATGTGAGTCACCGACATTCTCTGTTCTATCTCAGGAACAAGCTATGGAAAAAATACTCAAGCATCTTAGACCTCACTTAAGAATACTACTGCAAAACTTTATGCCACGGTGGATTATATTTATAATTGACCTGGCTATAGTCGCACTATCATTTACCGCTATATGGTATTTTCGCGAAACCATTGCAGAACACAGAAGTCTCTACTTCGGATACAAACTCCTTGCTATACTATTATTCTACTCCATCTCGGCTTTAATCTTTCAAACACACCGGGGAGTTGTCAGATACTCCACAGTACAAGATCTTAAAAGAGTATCCGCATCATCATTTCTTGCATCCTCCCTGTTTCTGGGAGGGACTCTCTTTATAAACCTCACCAGTTACTGGGATGCACAAATCCCCAACTGTAATGTTTGGTTGCCTATTGTGCTCTGCTTTGTAATCATTGCAGGGCAATTAATGTTGAGGTTTATTGTAAAGAGCATATTTGAGATATTCGAAGGTGCACTTATGGGTAAAAAGAGAAGAGTCTTTATTCTTGGAACTGACTCTGACGCAATAAAACTTGCAACCCAAACATTGGGAGAGAAGACCAACCCATACAAACCCGTAGCTTTTATTACATTAGAAGAGAACCGCGCAGGCAAATCTGTGTCCGGCCTGCCTATTCTATATGCAAATGGAAGCATCACAGAACTTATGGAGCAATACAACGTTGGAACGCTCCTTATCAACAGATCTGAACTTCAGGTAATCCGAAACGAATTTTACGAAAAGTGTATTGTAGAGGGTCTTGAGCTACTCGTCGTAAACTCGTTCAGCAGATATACCAACGGAGATAACGGCAACGGAGAGCAAGTGATTCCTGCTCAAATTGACAAGATTAAAATCGAAGACCTCCTTGGAAGAAACACAATTGAGATGAACAGCAGCGCCATAGAGTATCAATTTACCGACCAGGTGATTCTCATAACAGGAGCCGCAGGTTCAATCGGATCGGAAATATGCCGCCAGATAATTCAATTCAAATGCAAAAAACTTGTTCTTGTAGATCAGGCAGAGACACCGCTTAACGACCTTTGGCTGGAACTCAATAGTAAGGGCACCGGGATTGAAATTAAGCCAATAGTTGCAAACGTGAGCAACGAAGTGAGGATGAGGCAAATATTCGAATGTGCCAAACCAAGTCTTGTATTCCACGCAGCGGCTTACAAACATGTACCAATGATGGAGTTCCACCCATCAACAGCCGTTGTCACAAACGTACTAGGCACAAAAATCTGCGCAGACCTCTCTATTGAATTCGGAGTAAAACGCTTTGTTATGATATCGACTGACAAAGCTGTTAACCCTACCAATGTAATGGGAGCAAGCAAAAGGGCAGCAGAGATATATATCCAGTCGCTATATCACCAAATGGTTAAAGACGATGTAGAAAACCCTACAAGCTTTGTAACTACCCGATTTGGGAATGTTCTTGGCTCAAATGGTTCTGTAGTACCACTCTTCAAAAGACAGATTGAATCAGGAGGACCTATAACAATTACACATAACGACATTACCAGATTTTTCATGACAATACCCGAAGCCTGTTCGCTGGTACTTGAGGCAGGGTGTACGGGGCACGGCGGAGAGATATATGTATTTGACATGGGAGAACAGGTCAAGATATATGACCTTGCAGAGAAGATGATCCGCCTAAGCGGAAAGGTACCGGGAAGAGATATAAAGATAGTAGAAACAGGGCTAAGACCGGGAGAAAAGCTATTTGAAGAGGTTCTGAATATTGAGGAGGATACCCTCCCTACATATCATAAAAAGGTGCTTATAGCCAAAGTGAGGCCATTAGCGTTCGGCTTTGTTAAACCATCGATAGACGAACTCATTGATTTTGCACTTCAGTACACACAGCCGAGAGAGGTTGTAATAAGGCTTAAACTTCTAATACCGGAGTTTGTAAGCCAGAATTCGGAATACTGCGAATTGGACAAAATTTTAATTGACAACTATTACAGAGAAAATTAACAAATATTCATATGTCATTGATCAGGAGATTTATTTTAGTTACGGCAGCTCTGTTTATAGTGGCTGCCGCCTTTGCGCAAATGAGTGACCAACAACTCATTGAAGAGTTAAAGCGCTACAGCACATCGGGCTTAAGCCAGGAACAGGTTTTGAGCGAACTTGCATCCAAAGGGGTAACCAGAGAGCAGCTTGAACGAATAAAGGCACAATACGATGCCTCAAAAGCAGCCTCATCGGGATCAATAGCCACACCCGAGAACAGAGTTCGCGAAAGTGCAGCAACAGGGCCTGACCAGGTGGTTGTAGTAAACGCACCAACCCAAGGCCCCGGTGAAGTCTTTGGAAGAACCCTCTTCTCAAGCAAAAACCTCACCTTCCAGCCAAGCTTAAACCTCCCTACCCCAGAAAATTACCAACTGGGTGCAGGAGACGAAATCATAGTTGACATTTGGGGAAACAGCGAATACAACTTCAGGCAGAGAATCTCCCCTGACGGAAATATTCACATACCCAATATCGGGCCCGTATTTCTTAACGGCCTGGATATAAAGGAGGCATCAACAAAAATCAGGCGTGCATTCAGCAGAATCTACTCAGATTTGGCCGCCGCATCACCAAAAACGTACATAAAGACATCGTTAGGCAATATCAGAAGCATACAGGTTAACATCATGGGTGAGGTAACCCTCCCCGGAACATACACTCTCAGCTCGTTTGCTACAGTATTCCACGCACTCTACTCAGCAGGCGGAATTAACGAAATAGGAAGCCTGCGAGACATAAAAGTGTACCGCGGCGGCAAAATCATCGCCGAAACCGACGTCTACGACTATCTTCTCCGCGGCGACAACTCAGGCGACATAATACTCAAAGAGGGCGACCTGGTAAGGGTTGAACCATACAAGAAACGCGTACACCTTACAGGAGCAGTAAAACGCCCAATGTGGTACGAACTCAAGGATAATGAACCTCTTGAGACTCTCATCCAATACGCCGGCAACTTCACCAGCAATGCCTTCAAGAAAAATATCCGCCTCACAAGAAAAGGCGACACCGAGTTGAAGGTATATACAATTGAATCCGAAATCTTTGACAGCTTTATGCTAAAAGACGGTGACGAAGTTATTGCAGACCAGATTCTTGGCAGATATGAAAACAGAGTATCAATCAGCGGTTCGGTCTTTAGACCAGGTGACTACGCACTTGATAGCAGCATTAAGACACTTAAAGATTTGGTAACCAAGGCAGAGGGGCCAACCGAAGAGGCCCTGCTTACACGAGTACTGCTCTACCGCGAAAATGCCGACCTCACCACCCGTGTCGAATCAATCGATCTCGAAAAATTGCTCAACGGTACAAAACCCGACATTAACCTGGCCAAAAACGACCGCCTTTTTGTTCCAAATAAAAACGAACTCCGTGACGAACTCTTCATAACCCTGGCAGGTGAAGTAAAAAGGCCGGACAACTATCCATTTGTTCACAGCATGAGCATAGAAGATCTCATCCTTCAGGGAGGAGGCCTTTTGGAATCGGCATCAAGAGCCAGAGTTGACGTTTCAAGACGAATCAAAAACCCACTTAGCACAGAGGAATCACTCGTTCAAAGCGAAGTATTTAGTTTCACCCTACACAGGGGCTTCATAGTAAACGGTGATAAAAACTTCACATTAAGGCCATACGATATTGTAATCGTCCGCCGCTCACCCGGTTACGAAGAACAGAAAAACGTTTCCATCAACGGCGAAGTACTATTTGGCGGAACCTACACTCTTGTAGAGAAAGAGGAGAGAATATCATCGGTAATCAAACGTGCCGGCGGACTTACAACCGGAGCCTACATAAAGGGCGCCCGCATCACCCGCATCATGACACCCGACGAATATGCCCAGATGCAAGCCACACTAAAGCTTACACGAGACCGCGGGCGCGGAAGCGACTCAATCTCAGTAGAGAGCCTAAACCTATCCGGCGTCTACCAAATAGGCTTTGACCTTGCCAAAGCACTCTCAAACCCCGGTGGAGAAGACGATTTGGTCTTAAAAGCCGGCGATGAGTTAACAATACCCGGAATGAACAACGTAGTCAAGATCTCAGGTGCAGTAATGTACCCCAACGCAGTGGCCTACTCCCGCGACATGAACATGAGTGACTACATAAAAAACGCCGGCGGCTACGGTTTCAGAGCCCGCAAAAACAGAGCCTATGTGGTTTACATGAATGGAAAAGTTTCAAAAGGGCCAAGTTCGAGAATTGAACCCGGATGTGAAATTATAGTACCATATAAACCGGAAAGAGACAAAATGAATACAGGTGAAATTCTTGGTGTATCAACATCAATAGCTTCAATCGCAGCGTTAATTATGGCAATAATAAAATAGATATGGAAGAATTAAATAAAATTAAGGGTGAAATTGATCTCATTGAGGTTTCTAGAAAATTGTGGCAAGGGCGCAAATTTATCTTGCTAACATCATTAACATTTGCCATTTTCGGACTCTTAATTGCGTTGATGTCACCAAACTATTACACATCTAAATGTACTATAGTTCCTCAAACAGGAGATAAATCCGGGGCAAGTAGTTTAAGTGGGATAGCAGCAATTGCCGGCATTAACCTTGGCTCATTTTCATCTGGGACCTTGTTATCACCTTCAGTTTATCCTAAAATACTTAATAATATCAATTTTCAGAAAGAAATTATTTATTCCCTTTACTGTATTGAGAAAGCAGACAATCCTATAACTTATTTTGAATACCAAACAAATAGAAAATACAAACCTTTTACCATATTTGAAAAGATAAAAAAATACACTATAGGATTACCTGGAGTTATTATCAGAACTATAAATAAAAAACCCAATACAGCAATAGAATCACATAAACAAGAAGTAAACACTATTTTAGCATTGAGCTATAATGAGAACGCTGTCATAAATACTTTTCTTGAATTTCTTTCTTTAAATCTAAACAATAAAGACGGTTATATAACTCTATCTTTTAAAAGTAGAGAGCCAAAGCTCTCTGCAGAGGTTGTCATAAAAACACAGAAACTTCTTCAGAAATACATTACAGAATTTAAATTAGAGAAGGTTAGGGAAAATCTCGAATTTGTTGAGAACAGCTATAATGAGGCCAGAATTAACTTTGAAAATAAGCAGACTGAACTGGCAAAATTTAGGGATGCTAATAAAACTCTTTCATCTGCACTAGCTAGAACTCAGGAGGAGAAGTTAACATCGGAGTATAACCTCCTATTAAGTATATATACTGAACTTGCAAAACAAAAGGAACAAGCAAAGATCGCAGTTACTGAGACAACACCTGTTTTCACTATTATTGAGCCAGCTCATATTCCAGTTGCAAAATCCAGCCCTCAAAGAGGTACTATGATAATCCTTTATTTATTAGTCGGATTTTTTATATCAATTGTATATGTCCTTATAGTTACATCCTTTAATGAGAATTTAGTTCCTGGATTTAAGAATTATAAGAGAATTATTTGATAATCACATAAAAATTTCACAACACAGAGATATCTTAGCTCAAATAAAAAGTCAAGCTATGAAAATTCAAATGGTTAACCTAAAAGATCAGTATTTAGAAATAAAATCAGAAATAGATTCAGCGATCCACAATGTGCTTGACAAGACTGATTTTATTTGTGGGGACAAAGTATTTGAATTTGCTAATAATCTATCACACTACATTGGTTCTAAGCACTGTGTGACCTGTGCTAATGGCACTGACGCACTTCAGATTGCGCTAATGGCAATAGATACAAATCCAGGAGATGAAATAATAGTGCCTTCATTCACATACATTGCAACAGCAGAGGTTATTGCATTATTACGACTTGTACCGGTTCTTGTTGACGTAAATTATAATACATTCACTATAAATGCGGACTTAATCGAAAGAAATATTACTGAAAAGACAAAGGCAATAATTCCAGTACATCTGTATGGACAAAGTGCAGAAATGGAGAAAATACTCAAACTTGCAGAAAAGTACAACCTTTATGTTATTGAAGATAATGCTCAGGCAATAGGTGCTTGTTATAAATTTTCAAATGGATTAAAGAAGAACACCGGCTCATTAGGACATATCGGTTGTACTTCGTTTTACCCCTCAAAGAATTTAGGTTGCTATGGTGACGGTGGGGCGATGTTTACCGATGACGATAAGATATATGAAAAATTAAAAATGATTTCAAATCATGGTCAGATAAAGAAATATTATCATTCAATAGTTGGTTGTAATTCACGTCTAGATACTTTGCAGGCGGCAATTTTAGATGTAAAACTCAAATATTTAGACGACTATAATTTAAAAAGAATTGAAGCTGCACATTTTTACACTCAAAATTTAAAAACAATTGAAGAAATCATTGTCCCCGAAGAGATGGATTACAGCACACATGTATACCATCAATATACTATTAAAGTATTGAATAATAAAAGGGATGAATTACAGAGATATCTTGAAGGATTAAATATTCCATCAATGATTTATTATCCAGTTTCACTTGAGAATCAGAAGGCTTTTATGGGCATTGCTTTAAAAAGAAACAATCTTGATGTATCAAAACAATTGGCTAATTCGGTGTTATCGATACCAATGCATAGCGAACTTACAGAAGATCAGCAAAAGCACATAATCCGGGGAATTCAGTCATTTTTTTCATGATTTGATTAAAATATAATCCCATGGCAAAGTCACAATTCTACGCTCATGAATCGTCAATAATTGAAGAAGGCTCAGTTATCGGCTCAGGAACCAAAATTTGGCACTTTACACATATTATGAAAGGAAGCATAATTGGGAAAAACTGCAACATAGGTCAAAATGTTGTTGTTTCTCCAAATGTTGTAATTGGGAATAATGTAAAAATCCAAAATAATGTTTCCCTATATACAGGTGTTATCTGCGAAGATGATGTCTTCTTGGGTCCATCAATGGTTTTTACTAATGTAGTTAATCCAAGATCAACTGTTAATAGAAAAGATGAGTATAAAAATACAATTGTTAAGAAAGGTGCAACCATCGGAGCAAATGCAACAATAATATGCGGTAACACAATAGGCGAATATGCATTTGTAGGGGCTGGATCTGTTGTGACAAAGAATGTATTACCATATTCACTTGTTGTAGGCAATCCAGCACAGAAAATTGGGTGGATGAGTGAATTTGGTCAACGATTACATTTTGATCAAGATGGATATGCAATTTGTGAAGAAAGCAAGGCGAGATATAAACTAATAAATGGAACCGTTATAAAAGAACATTTTTGAAAAAAAATTATGAGTGAATTATATCATGAAATCTTAACCAGAATCAGAAATAACCAATTTCTGGTAGGGGTTGTTGGGTTAGGTTATGTCGGGTTACCTCTAGCTGTCAGTTTCTCTAATAAAAAGGTATCCACTATCGGATTCGATAAATCCATTGAAAAGTGCACAAAGGTTAATAGTAAAATTAATTACATCGGTGATGTAAATGACGAAGAGCTCATTAAGGCTGTAAATGGAAGATATCTTGAAGCTACAACAGATTTTTGCAGACTTAAAGATTGCGACGCCATAATCATCTGTGTACCTACTCCTTTAGATAAATTCAGAAAACCCAATATGGAGTTTATTGAGGCAGCTTGCATTGAGATAGGACAAAATATGAAGGTGGGCACATTTATAAGCCTGGAAAGCACTACATATCCTACTACCACCGAAGAGTTTATGCTCCCAATTATTGAAAAAGAATCTGGATTAATTGAAGGCAGAGATTTTTGGCTGGCATTCTCTCCTGAAAGAGTTGATCCTGGCAATAAGCAATATGGAACAAGAAATACTCCCAAGGTAATTGGAGCGATTTCAAAGGAAGGGTTGGAGATTGGTAAATCTATTTACGAATATGCTGTTGATACAATACATACTGTGAGTTCTCCAAAAGTCGCTGAAATGGTAAAAATTCTCGAGAATACATATAGATTAATAAATATTAGCTTAATAAACGAGTTAGCTCTTTTATGTGGAAAAATGGAAATCAATATTTGGGAAGTTATTGACGCAGCAAAAACAAAACCATATGGATTTCAAGCATTTTATCCAGGACCTGGAATTGGGGGTCATTGTATCCCATTGGATCCATTTTACTTAGAGCATATCGCAAAAAAATTTAATTTTGATCTTTCAATGATTAATACTGCTGGTCATATTGATATGATGATGCCTCATCGAATGTCAATAAAAATTTCTACAGCATTAAATAAGCATAAAAAATCTATTAACGGTAGCAAGATTCTCTTTCTCGGAGTGGCATATAAACCAAATATCGACGATGAAAGAGAATCTCCAGCCCTAAAGATAATTGAAGAAGTTGCTAATAAAGGTGGTATTGTTAATTACCACGACCCATTCATTTCAAAAATTAAAACTAATAGTTATAGTTTCAAATCCGTAGAGTTGTCTCGTGAAATTCTCAATAGTTCAGATTGCGTAGTTATAACGACGAATCATGATGCTTTCAATATTGACTTTATTGTTGATAATTCAATGTTAATTGTGGACTTAAGAAACACTGTTAAAGGGGTATACGACAAGGTGTATAAACTTTAATTTAAATATATTTAGTTTTTTTTAAGTAAATAGCCCTTTATTTAGAAACTGTGAGCAAAATAATATCTTATTTTACTAAAAGTGAATTTGTTAAAAACGCATTAACTCTTACTTTTGGATCAGTTATAGCTCAGATTCTTCCTCTAATATTTTATCCCATTTTAGGAAGAATTTTTTTACCCGCTGAATTCGGATTGCTCGCAACACTTTCTGCCATAACAGCGATCATTGCCATTATTTCAAGCGGTATGTATGAAAGTAGTATTTTAATATCTAAATCAAAACAGGAAGCTGCAAATATTGTCGGACTTATATTATTAAGGAGCTTAAAAATATTATTGGTATTTTTTATTCTTTTGCAACTTTCGGGTTATCAAATTGGTAAGTGGCTAAACGAACCAGATCTTCATAAATGGATATTCGTGTGTCCTATCGGCGCATTCTCAATTGTTGTTTTTAATTGTTTTAACGAATGGTGTGTAACTAATAAGTACTTTGTACGATTATCCTGGAATAAAATTATTAATACCTCCTCAATCACAATTGGAAAAGTTGCGTTTGGCATTATTAAAATCTTTGGTAACGGATTAATAATTGGAGATTTATTTGGTAAAGTCATTACAGCTGGTTCTTGTGTATTCAGAGCACTTAAGTATGATAAAAAGGATTTTTTAAATATTTCGTATTCGCAATTCAAGCCTTTAACTAAGAAATACATTGAATTTCCCAAGTACTCAATGCCGGATCAGCTTCTGAGCAACATTGGTGGATCTATTCCTGTTTTTTTGATTGCGGCCTTTTTCAGCAGTACCGAAGTTGGATATTTCTCAATTGCAGCAACCGTTTTGACAGTTCCCATAAGTGTTATCAGTGCTGCTATAAGAGATGTTTTCAGGCAAAGGGCAAATGAAGAATGTAAAAACAATGGGAATTGTAAAAATATTTATAAAAGACTTTTGATAATCCTATCTACTGCAGGAATAGTAGCTTCCATCGCAGGCTTTTTCATACTGCCCGATTTGTTTTCAATTATATTAGGCACCCAGTGGAGAATATCGGGAATCTATTCTCAGATATTGTTACCAATGTTTTTATTGAGTTTTGTAAGCATGTCCCTTAGTGGTGTATTAATAATAACAAAAAAATTAAGAATCTCAATGTATTGGCAAATGTATTATGTGTGCTCAACACTTTTATCGTGTCTTGTTGGCATTTTTGTTTTTAAAGATATAAAAATGACACTGCTTTGCTTTTGCATTGGTAGGTGCAGTGCATATGCTTTATACATCTATTTATCATACAGATACTCAAAAATTGGAATTTCCATACAGCAAACATGAGTATTACAGATCGATTTAAAATAAATAATCGGGTATTATTCTGCTTTCTAGGAATAATAATATATAAAATTATTTTAGATTTCGCCTATAGTAATATTGTTTCTCTATTATATGGATACCAGTCCTTTAATAACGAGATTGCCCCTGGGTCCTATTTGATCTCATGGTTGTTTTTAGTGTTATTGAGTCCGTTGATCATAAAAACATTCAATAATAGCAATCTTTCTTCAAGTATTTTAACAATACTTATTATAATATCTTTAATTCCTACAACAACACTTATTGCTTATAATCGCAATTATGAAATTGAGTTTGTAGTATTAAGTTTTATTTACTGGTTGCTTATATTATTATTAAACATAATTCTCCCATCTGTTGTAATAACTCGAAGATCATTAAGCGAAAATGGCTTCATATTTAAATTAATAACACTTATACTTTGTGCTGGTGTTTTGTACGTTTCTTGGAAATATACAGGATTTAGATTTCATTTCGGATTAATGGATGTCTATAGTATTCGTTCAGAGGCCAGAGAATTTAATGTTCCTACAATTTTGGGTTATATCAGTGCGTCAGCTGATAACATATTACCTATAATAGTAGTTTATCTTCTGTATAAGAGAAAATATCTGATTTCTTTATTTATAGGAATATTAGTTTTATTAAATTTTGGAATTGCCGGTAGCAAACATGTCTTATTCTTGCTTTTATTCGCAATTATCGGATTCTATTTTGTAAGAAAATTAAAATTTTCATATATCTATGTATGGATTATGTCAATTATTGTTTATCTGACAATTATTGAGTATAAATTATTTGACACATATTTTCTTACTGCATTCATTACTTATAGAATCGTATTCATTCCTGCAAAATTAAATTATGTATATTATGATTACTTTTCCATAAGAGAATTTGATTATTTCAGACAATCTGCATTAAAGTGGTTTGGAATAGAATCTCCATATTCTGATAATATTGGGTTCTTGATTGGATATCATGATATTGGTGATTTCTCAGCACGGGCAAATAATGGTCTCTTCTCTGATGCATATTTCAATTTTGGGACCTTAGGTATAATTATATTTCCTTTCATATTAGTTTTAATTCTTAAGTTTTTTGAAGGTGCTTCCAAGAAGTTAGATGAAAGGATTTTATTTATAGTTTCTATCTCAATTTCTCTTTCCTTGATAAGTGTTCCATTTACCACAGCATTGCTATCGACTGGTTTATTATTAATGTTAGTGCTTCTATATTCAATTCCAAGAAATAACAATACTGGAAAACTTAAATTCAGCAATTAAGGTTCTAATTATAACAATTAATCAATTAAATCTCAAAATTGCAGGGGGTAAATAACTATCAGCAAGTAAGTTCAATATGGTTAAAATTTGTCACATTATAAGCGGTTTTTTTAGAAACGATACTCGTATTTTTGATAAACAATGTAAGTCTCTTCTTAAGGAAGGATATGATGTATGTATATTAACAAATGATGGAATCCATGACGAAATTAAGGATGGTATCAAGATATACTCAAGTGATAAATTTTATCAAAAGCGACTTAGTACAATTCTAAAAGCAAAATCAATTTTTATTGAAAAAGCAATCGAGATTAATGCCGATATTTATCAACTTCATGGGCCAGAGCTAATTCCACTTGGACTAAGATTAAAAAAACTTGGCAAAATTATTTTTTATGATGCACATGAAGATTTACCTAGACAAATTCTTGAAAAGGGTTGGATACCTGTTCTATTCCGAAAACCACTATCTATAGCAAGTGAATTATATCTTAAGTACTCATTAAGAAAATTTGACGAAATCTTTTCTGTAACACCGCATATTGTTGACAAATTAAAGAAATTAACAGACTCGGTTACTATGGTTACCAACTATCCTATTATTGATCACAATGATACCCTTAGCTTTAATGAGTACATTCTAAGAGAAAATATTATTTGTTATTCAGGAACTGTTTACCTGGGTAGTAATCAAGAATATATAATAAACGCTATAGCAAATATTGATAATATTGATAATATTAATTATCACATTGCAGGTTATATTGACGAAGAATACTATAAAACATTATCAACGGTCTGTTCTTTACAAAAAGTTACATTTTTGGGGAGAATCGCAAAAACTCAAATGAGAGAGTTCTACCAAAAAGCTGTGGTAGGTTTAGCTATTCATGATTATGCTCATAACTTAGGTCACAAAGTAGGTTCACTTGGATCCACTAAGTTTTTTGAATATATGAAAGTTGGGTTGCCAATAATTTGTTCTGATTTCGATTTATGGAGCGAAATCATTAAAAAATACAATTGTGGAATATGTGTTCAACCTAATAACATCGAGCAAATTGAATCTGCAATACGCTTTATATTGGAAGACAAAGAAAAAGCATATGAGATGGGACAAAATGGGAAAAATGCAATCTTAACTGAGTTTAATTGGAGCGCTCAGGAAAGAATATACCTTAAAGTGTTTAGTAAATATTGCTTTTAATTCTTATCACAAAATCAGATCATAGAAAACTATATTTCATTACTGAATAACACCAGAAACATGGATAATTTTCAAAATATTTTAATTCTTGCACCTCATACTGATGATGGAGAATTTGGGTGTGGAGCAAGTATTGCTAAGTTCATTTCTCAGAATAACAATGTATATTACGCTGCTTTTTCGCTGGCTGAAGAATCGGTACCCATTGGATTTCCCAAGAATATACTTGAAGTTGAAGTCAAAGCTGCTACTAAAGTATTAGGTATTAAACCTGATCACTTGATCTTGTACAAGTACCCTGTAAGAAGATTTGCACAGTTTAGACAAGAAATTTTGGAAGATCTGGTAAAACTTAATAAAGAGATTATCCCTGACCTTGTCTTCATGCCGTCATTAAATGACCTCCATCAAGACCACTCGACTGTTGCAAATGAAGGGTTGAGAGCATTCAAAAAAACTTCAATACTATGCTATGAGCTGCCATGGAACAATATTTCATTTTCTACGAATTGCTTCATTAATTTCGGGGAAAAGGAACTCGAAACAAAACTAAGAGCTTTAAATTGTTACGATTCACAAAAAATGAGGAGTTATGCATCAGAAGAGTTTATTAGAAGTTTAGCAGTAACCCGAGGAACTCAAATAGGATACAAGTATGCAGAGGTATTTGAGGTTATCCGATGGCTTATAAAATAATTACTATTTAATAATAGGTATTAGTTATATAATCATATGAAATACGTAAATATCGAAAAAAACATTAGCATCATTGCTAATGAAATAGAAATCAGTGAAAATGTTTCGTTTGGCAATAATATTAATGTCAAACTTAAGGGGAAATTTTCGATTGGTAGCTATAGTCACTTGGGTAATAATACAGAAATATTCGGCAATAATGTTTCTTTTGGAGAGCATTTGTTTAATAGTTCAGGTCTACGAATTGGAGGGGGAGGCAGACAGCATCCAAATGCAAATTTTTCTATTGGAGATAGATGTACTATTCATAATAACTTTATAAATGTTTGTGAACCAGTTATTATTGGAAACGATGTTGGGTTATCTCCAGAAACATCAATTTTAACACATGGTTATTGGCAGTCCATACTTGAAGGATACCCAGCTTCGTTTGCAGGGGTTAAGATTGGAAGCGGTGTAATTTTGGGATACAGGAGTCTTGTAATGATGGGAGTTGAAATTGTAGATAACTGTGTAATTGGAGCACAATCATGTGTTAGCAAAAGCATTCATTCAAAAGGGGTTTATGCTGGAAGTCCTGCAAGATTTATTAAAGATATTGTAACGCCATCTATTGAAGAAAAGATTAGTAAAACTAAAGCAATAATTAACGAATATAGAAACATTGCTGAATATCATGACTTATCTCCAAGGATAGTAATTGATTACCCTTGGGTAATTGTTAATGATTTTAAAGTAAACTTTGAAACATTTGAATTTGATGGTACTGAGTCTGTAGAAACTGATGATTTTAGAGACTATATTAGAAAATGGGGAATTCGCATTTATACTAAAAGGCCTTTTCTCAGCCATTTTAGTTATGACTAAAATTTAAATAATTCATACTCCAATAAAATGAAACAGCTTATACGTAATGTTAAGATACTTGGGACTGGGTCATATGTCCCTGAAAATATTTATTCAAATGAATATTTGGAAACTCTTGTTCCTACAAGCGCAGAATGGATTTATGAAAACTTAGGAATTAGAGAACGGCGAATTGCTGACAAAAATCAAGCAACAAGTGACCTTGCAACTATAGCCGGCATAAGAGCAATTGAAAACGCAAATCTTAGAAGTGAAGATATTGATCTAATTATCGTTGCAACTGCAACTCCTGATAGAAAAGCTCCATCAACTGCTGCTTTTGTTCAGCATAAATTAAATGCTATTAATGCAGCAGCCTTTGACATAGCGGCTGTTTGTAGTGGATTTCTTTTTGGGATGTCTGTTGCTTCTCAATATATTGCATCAGGCACCTATAATAATGTCTTAGTTATTGGAGCGGATACTTTTTCAAAAATTACAGACTGGACAAAACGTGAGGCCGTATTTTTTGGGGATGGCGCAGGTGCTGCTGTAGTCTCTTCATCCAATATTAACGAAGGTTTCCTTGCATATCGACTCTACACAGACACTAATGACATGCTTGGATTTACAATTCCGGGAGGAGGTTCTGAAATTCCATTGAATGCGGATAACCTTGATACTCAATTTTTCCAAATGAATGGCAAATTAGTTTATAGCTCAGCAACTAAAGCTCTGCCAAGAGCCATTAATCAAGTACTTGAAGATACAGGTTTAACAATAGACGACGTTGATTTGATGATTCCGCATCAACCAAGCGTTAGGATATTAAAAGCAACTGCTGATATCATTAAATTACCATTCGAAAAAGTAATGCAAAATATGGCTAACTACGCAAACACATCAGGAGCTACAATTCCTATTCTACTGGATGAATGCAATCGAAAAGGGCTGTTAAAAAAAGGGAATATCATCTTGTTTGCTGCAGTAGGAAGCGGATGGACATATGGCGCATCAATAATAAAATGGGGATAATATGGCAATTATAATAACAGGTGCTTCAAAGGGTATTGGTAAATATCTCTTTGAAGAGTATTCAAAAAAAGGGTATGAAGTCTATGGAACGTATAATTCTACAAAAAATATTATTGAAAATAAAAATATTACTCAGGTTGATATTTCTGACTATAAATCAGTTACAGAATGGATAGTCAAATTAAATGATTCACTTAAAGATTTAATACTTATTAATTGTGCTGGAATCACTTATAATGCATTTACTCATAAATCGGACATTGAACAATGGCATAAAGTAATAGACATTAATCTTAAGGGTACCTTTAATGTAATTAGGCAGATTCTTCCCATAATGAGAAACCAGAATTATGGGAGAATTATCACCTTTACTTCAGTTGTTGTAAAATATCCCACTTTGGGAATAAGCGCTTATACTGCCTCAAAATCCGGGTTAATTGGATTGACAAAAACTATAGCTATTGAAAATGCTTCAAAAGGCATTACAGCTAATACAATAAATCTAGGTTATTCAAATATCGGAATGGGATTGAATAATGTACCAAAAGAGAATCAGGAACAATTAAAGTTGAAAATCCCTAATGGTAGATTTTGTAATCCGGAAGAAATACTTAATACCATAGACTATATTATAAATACTGAGTATTTTAATGGATCTACAATTGATATTAATGGAGGACTTATATAAATATAACACAGTAACATGAAAAAAGCCTTTATAACTGGAATTACTGGGCAAGATGGCTCATATTTGACTGAACTTTTACTTAATAAAGGATACGATGTCTTTGGACTTATTCGCCGATCTTCTGTTTTCACTACTCAACGAATAAAACCTGAGATTTGGAACTCTCCAAATTTTCACACATATCATGGCGATCTTGCAGATTCAAGTAACCTGCATAGACTTATTTCACAAATCAGACCAGACGAAATATACAATCTTGGTGCACAATCACATGTTGCAGTTTCTTTCGAAGTTCCTGAGTATACCGCAGAAGTTGATGCAATTGGAGCCATTAGAATTTTGGATGCAATAAGAGATACTGGAATAGCTTGTAGATATTACCAGGCATCGACATCCGAACTCTTTGGTGGTCTTCCAGAAACTGCTCCTCAAAATGAGTTAACCCCCTTTTATCCTAGATCTCCATATGGTGCTGCAAAGTTGTATGCTTATTGGATAACTGTTAATTACAGAGAGGCTTATAATTTATATGCATGCAACGGGATACTATTTAATCATGAATCACCAAGAAGAGGTGAAACATTTGTGACAAAAAAAATCACCAAAGCTGTTGCTAATATTCATAAGAGGAAACAAGAATATCTCACATTAGGGAATCTAGACGCAAAAAGAGACTGGGGTTATGCAAAAGACTATGTAGAGGCTATGTGGCTGATGCTTCAACAAGAAAAGCCTGCAGATTTTGTAATCGCAACAGGAAAAACACATACCGTAAGAGAGTTTGTAGATTTAGCATTTCGAGTTGTTGATATTGAATTAGAATGGATTGGAAATGGAATCGAGGAGGTAGGACGAAGTAGGAATAATGGTGAAATTTTAGTTAAAGTGGATCCACGATACTACAGACCGACTGAAGTAGATTTATTATGGGGGGATACATCAAAAGCTAGAAATGAGCTTGGCTGGGAAGCAAAAACAACATTAAATGAGCTTGTTATAAAGATGGTAAAGTATGATTTAGAGAACGATAATTATGGAGGAGAAGAAATATGATATTAGTTTTAGGCGCGACTGGCTTCTTAGGGAAAACTGTATGTAAAAAGCTAGCTGAAAGAGGATTAGACTATTATCCCACATCATTATCATTGGGAGTTGATTTGAGAGATGAATCCAAAACATTGAAATTATTTAAGAAGGTTAATCCTAAGGTTGTAATTAATTGTGCATCATACGTTGGAGGAATTCAATTTGGGTACAAACACCCTACAGAATTGTTCTCCAATAATTTAAAAATGGTTACGAGTATTTTAAATGCAAATCACGAAGCAAAAGTCGGAAAATTCATTAATCCTATCTCTAATTGTGTTTATCCGTCAAAATCAACTTATTTCAAAGAGAGTGAAATCTGGGATGGTGAAATGCACGAATCTGTTTCAGTTTATGGCTTTGTCAGGAAAGCATTCATAATTGGAGCCAATGCATACGAAAAGCAGTATAACGATAAAATATTTAATATTGTTCTTTCAAATATGTATGGGCCCGGTGACCATTTTGAAGAAGAACGATCTCATGCATTAGGTGCTTTAATCATGAAATTTGTAAAAGCAAAATTAAACAATGAACCAAAAGTAGTAGTTTGGGGAACCGGAACACCTGTAAGAGAGTGGCTACATATAGAAGACGGCGCAGAATCTCTTATCCGGGCAATTGATATACCTTTCTTTTCAGGGCCTGTTAATATTGGAGTTGGTAATGGCATATCAGTGAAAGATACGGCCTTGCTTTTGAAAAGACTTATTGATTATACTGGAGTAATTGAATTTGATCACTCAAAACCGGATGGAGCACCGTATAAGACAGTAGATGGAAGCTTAGGTGAAAAACTCATGAATTGGAGGCCACAGAAGAATTTTGAACTTGGAGTGCAAGATACAATTGAGTGGTATTTAAAAAACAAAATAGAATTATGATAAAAGAAATAATTTATAATAACGAAGTTTTAGCAAGGTATATTCCCTCTGAATCATGGGCTCCTGATCTTGGATTTTATTCAAAAGAAGAGGAATTTATTCAAGTTGGAAGTTGGCAATATGATAAAGGTAAAGAACTATTAAATCATATTCATAATCCAGTTGTTAGAAATATTAGTCGTACACAAGAGGTTTTGTATGTTCGAAAAGGTATTATAAAAGCTAGAGTTTATTCTCTTGACGAAATTTTTGTAGAAGAAATTATTGTCAAAGAAGGCGATACAATAATCCTTCTCAATTCTGGCCACGGTTATGAAATTTTGCAAGATAATACACAAGTACTAGAAATAAAAAATGGCCCGTATTTAGGTGCCGACATTGATAGGAGGAGGTTTTAATTATGGCTTATACTGATTTGAATTACAAATTCAAAAAAATTGGGAAGAATGTTATAATTGGTAATAATGTGTACTTCCGTTACCCTGAATTTGTTGAGATTGGAGATAATGTAGTTATTGATGAGTTTTGTTATTTTACAACTGCATTATCAATCGGTAGTTTTGTTCACATTGGACCTCATTGTTCTTGTATTGGAGGCAAAGAGTCAAGATTGGTAATGAGTGATTTTTCCGGGCTATCTGCTGGCTGCAGAATTATTTGTGGTTCTGACAATTACATAACTGGGCTTACGAATCCAAATGTTCCTATTGAATATAGAGGCGAGACTAAGGTTGGAGAGATATTCATTGGGAAACATGCAGTTCTAGGCACAAATACGGTTGTACATCCACTTGTAAGGATAAAAGATGGAGCAGCAACAGGTAGCCTTACATTGGTAACGAAAGATCTTGATGAATGGGGTGTTTATATTGGGAGTCCGGCTAGAAGAATTAAATCAAGAGATAGAGAAAAAATATTAAGCCTTGAGCAGCTATTTATTAAAACAATAAAGTAGAAATTCATAATTTAAATTAAAGTCAGGTTTTAAAATACTCAAATAAACCATTGGCTAATAAAATGAATAAAATCATCATTACAGGTGGATCTGGATTTTTAGCGAAACATACTATTAAATATCTAGAATCTAAAGGGTATGAAGTTTGGGATTTGACCCGTAAACCGAACGTTCGTAGCCAGTCCATTGAAATTGATATCACAAATAGGGTTGATGTTGAGACTAAAATAAGTGTAGATAATATTGATGCAATTATTCATCTGGCTGCACATATCCCAACACCAGAAAATTCTCCTGATATAGAACTATGTCAAAAAGTAAATTTTGATAGCACAAATTTTCTTCTTAAATTTTGTTGTGACAATAACATTAGAAGATTTATCTACATCTCTTCACTTTCAATTTTTGATGATAATGCAGAGATCATTATTAATGAAAAATCAACCCCAAACCCAAAATCAGAATATTCAATCAGTAAATTGTCTGCAGAATACTTATGTCGGTTTTACAGTAGAAATTATCAACTTATAGTCCCCATATTACGAATAGGGTCAATTTTCGGTGAAGGGATGAATAGTAGTAGAATGATTCCATATTTTATTAAAAATTGTATTCTGAACAAAAAAATAGAAGTATATAATTCAAATTTGCAACTCAATATCTCATACATTAAAGATGTTGTAAAAATTATCGAGAAACTCATTTATGCAGACTCGGAAATATATCATTTTACAACTAATTCTATTTCAAAAAGGGAGTTAGTAAACTCGATCGCTAAGGTTACTTCAAGTAATTCTAAAATTACTTACAGTGATGAATCAATCTTTATTCCAAAAGTTTTTGATATAAATAAAATAATGACACTAATTGAAGGCAACACTTTTTCATTATATTCATTGGAGAACGGATTAACTGATTTTTTAAAAAACTATCATTATGAATAAAAAAATTGCAATAATAACTGGAGCTGGAGGTGGTATTGGGAGTGCGACTGCTAAATTATTTTCAGAAAATAATTACAAATGTGTTATCGTTGATGTTGATGAGAAGAATGCTATCCGAACTATTGAAACCTTACAAAACATGAATGATCATATTCATATAATTGCAAATGTTTCAAAATCCAAAGAGATTAATAATGTTGTTGAAACTACAATTAACATGTTTTCAAGAATTGATGTTCTGATAAATTTAGCTGCCAGCAATAGAGGCAGTTTTGAAATTTCTGATAATATTGAACAAAGATGGGATAAAACGATTGAAAATGACCTAAAATCTGTTTATCTAATGTCTGAAAGAGTAGTTGTTGAGATGGCAAAAAATGGTGGCGGCTCTATCGTAAATATTGGATCGATCGCTGGTGGTTACTTAGGAAGCCATTCCTTACCATATTCTGCCTCAAAAGCGGGTATTGTTGCAATAACCAAATCACACGCCCGGATTTACGGAAGTTACGGGATTAGAGTCAATTGTATAGTGCCTGGAATAATTGAGACTTCAATGGTACACAATTCAGTTGCTCAAAGAGAAAATAATTATTTCGATATTATTAAACAGCATACTCCTTTAAAAAGATGGGGTTTGCCTGAAGAAATTGCTGAAGCAATACTATTTGCAGCATCAGATAAATGCTTATTTATGACCGGCTCAACAATTATTATTGATGGGGGAGCGACTTTAACTTTAGGTCCAAGATTAGATGAAATCCTGCCATTCAAATGGGAAAAATTCAAACCAAATTTCTAAAAAGTTTTAAAAAATGATAATTTCTGGTATCCCTCAAATGGAACCATGGTTAGGTTCTGAAGAAAAAGATGCTTTAAGCCAGTATATGGAAGAAGGCGGTTGGTTAACTGAGTTCAAAAGAACGGCAGAATTTGAGCAACGGATTGCCGAATACACTGGAGCAAAATATTGTATCGTCGTTAATAATGGAACAATTAGTTTAACATTAATGTCTATTGCAGCAGGGATTACCAGTGGCGATGAAGTAATTGTTCCTAATTACACAATGATAGCAACGCCCAATTCAATAAAGATGATAGGTGCAACCCCTGTATTTGTTGATGTTGAACCTGAAACACTTTGCATGGATATTGAGTGTGCAAGAAATGCAATTACTCCTGCAACTAAAGCACTATTCATAGTTACAGCCAATGGAAGATATCCAAAAGCGGGTATTGAGGCATTTCAAAAATTATGTATAGAAAATGGATTGATTCTGCTAGAAGATGCAGCTCAATCATTAGGTTCAAGGTATCCAAACGGTAAACATCAAGGGACAGTTGGACTAGCTGGCAGTTTTTCTTTTTCGGCTCCTAAAATTATTACTACCGGCCAGGGAGGGGCAATAATTACAAATGATGAAACAATTAATTATCGATTGCGACGATTAAAGGATTTTGGTCGAAGTGGGGGTGGAAATGACATTCATGATAGTATTGGGTATAACTTCAAATTCACAGAAATGCAGGCAGTTATTGGAAATGAGCAAATGAAAAAACTTAATTGGAGAGTTACCCGAAAAAAGGAAATTCTTAAATTATATAAGTCGTTTTTAAATAACGTCTCAAAAATTAAATTTTTTGAACAAGATCTTGACTGGACAACACCTTGGTTTATAGATATTCTTGCTGACAATCGAGATTGTCTTATTTCGTATTTAAAAAATTTCAATATTGGAACAAGAATAATGTACCCTCCAATCAACAAACAAAAAGCTTATAATTTGCATGGAGATTACAAAGTATCAAATCTTGTTGGAGAAAAAGGGCTCTGGCTTCCATCTGCTTCACAATTAAAAAATGATGAGGTTGAATATATTAGTTCAAAAATTCGTGAATTTTATGATTTATGAAACAAAATATGAGTAGTAAAAAACATGATAGCGATGTATCTATCATGGTAGTTTCATGTGATAAATACAAGGACCTATGGGATCCATTTTTTAAGTGTTTCAACAAATATTGGTCTGATTGTCCATATCCTATATACTTAGCATCAAACGAATTCACATATGATTCAGATCCAACAATTACACCTATCCTGATTGGTCCAGACAAGGACTATTCAACGAACCTCATTGAAATGATCAAACATATCAAAACATCTTGGATTCTTTTATGGTTTGAAGATTGCTTTATCACTTCAAATATTGATACCCCAAGGATTCTAAGATTAGTCGCTGCAGCACAAGAATATAAAGCAGGATACCTAAAACTGACAGTAGACTATCCACTTATATTTACTAAAGATAAGAATCAAGAGATAGGGCCAATACCAAAAGGGATAAAATATCGTTCCGGAATTGGATTAGCATTATATCACAAGGGTACTCTCCAAAAGTTGTTAGAGCCAGGAGAAAGTGCATGGCAAATAGATCGCAGTCAACGTTCAAATTTTATTGAAGAACCTTTTTTTGCTTTAACAACACATTTAAAAAAAGACCCTCCCATACCTGTACTCAACGCTGTGATAAAAGGAGAATGGTCATATGAAGCCTTGAAGTTTATGAAGAAAGAAGGCATTAATGATTCTATAAAGAATCGTAAAGTTCAGTCAATATGGTCATTTCTTTATATAAAATTATATCTTTTTCGTATAGCTATATATCGAGTATTAAGAATTTATTGGTATGACTAACCCAAAACACATAGAACTTAATCATAATAGCTAATAAGATGTTAACTCATGTAAGATTAATAGATCTTCCGAAAATTGAGGATTATAGAGGTAATCTTTCTTTTTTAGAAAGTTACAACCATATCCCATTTGAAATTAAGCGAACCTACTGGATATATGACGTTCCAGGCGGACAAGTACGTGGGGGACACGCTTTTAAAGAACAAGAAGAATTCATTATTTCAATGTCAGGGAGTTTTGATATAATTGTTGACGATGGGAATGAAAAGAAAGTATACTCTCTAAATAGATCATATTATGGTCTTTATATACCAAGGGGACTATGGAGAGAGATGCGAAATTTTTCTACGAATTCACTTGCTTTAGTAATTAGCTCAACATCTTTCACAGAAGAAGACTACATAAGAGATTATGATGTATTCCTGAAAATCAAAGAATTATGATTAAAAATAGCATTTACAACTGCAATGTTATTCAGTTGAGTAAAATCCATAATCGTGCAGGTAATATTACTATTGTTGAGGGTAATTTAAATGTGCCTTTCCCCATTAAAAGAATCTATTACTTATATGACATACCTAGTAATGAATTTAGAGGTGGACATGCACATAAAGTTCTACATCAATTAATTGTCGCAGTAGGTGGCAGTTTTGATATTCTGCTTGATGATGGATTGAATAAAAAGATCATACGACTAAATCGTCCTGACTATGGATTGCTTGTATTACCTGGTATTTGGCGTGAATTATGCGAATTTTCTTCAGGGTCAGTTTGCCTTGTACTGGCATCTGAGGTTTACGATGCAGATGACTACATTAGGGATTATGAAACCTTTATAGATTACACAAAATGATACACCCTCTTGCTGAATGCCTAAATAAAAAAGTACCGTTAAGCACTCAAATCTGGCAGTATGTGGTTGTATTACCCGATGCTGTAATTGGAGAAAATTGCAATATTTGTGCGCATTGTTTTATTGAAAATGATGTTATAATTGGAAATAATGTAACGGTGAAGTGTGGCGTTTACATATGGGATGGGATTATATTGGAGGACAATGTACAAATAGGGCCTAACGTCACATTTACAAATGACAAATATCCTAGAGCAAAACAAGCTTTTAAAATACAACGTACTCTGATTAAAAAAAATGCTTCTATTGGAGCAGGGTCAATCATTTTAGGAGGAGTTACAATAGGGGAGAATGTGCTTGTTGGTGCTGGTAGTTTAGTAACAAAAGACATTCCAGATAACGAATTATGGTTTGGTACTCCTGCAAAATTCATTAGAAAAATTGCCCGATAATATGATTCCCTTTCTTGATCTTAAGAAAATTACTGAAAAGCATTCAGTAGAAATATTAGAAGCCATCAATACAGTTATATTATCGGGTTGGTATCTCAACGGTGAAGCCTGCAACAGATTTGAGCAACACTATGCTAATTATATAGGTACTAAATATGCAATTGGTGTAGCCAACGGATTGGATGCCTTAAGGTTAATCCTTAGGGCGTATATTGAGATTGGACAAATACAGGAAGGTGATGAGGTTATTGTGCCAGCCAATACATATATTGCCTCAATTTTAGCTATTACGGACAACAGGTTAATACCTATTTTTGTTGAACCTGATTTTAACACACTTCAAATTGACCCTAAAAAAATTGAAGCCTCAATTACAAAGAGAACTAAAGCAATTATGATAGTTCATCTATATGGAAGGTGCTCATATACGCCTTTAATTAGTGATTTATGCTTAAAATATAATCTTAAATTGATTGAAGATAATGCTCAGGCTCATGGATGTTTATTTAATAATAGAAAAACCGGTTCAATAGGAGAAGCTTCGGGACATAGTTTTTACCCCGGAAAGAATTTAGGCGCATTTGGGGATGCCGGTGCTGTCACTACAAACGACCCTGTAATTGCCGAGGCCGTACGAACACTGGCTAATTATGGTTCAAAAACAAAATATATTTTTGAATATCAGGGATTGAATAGTAGACTTGATGAAGTTCAGGCAGCAATCTTGGATGTTAAGCTAAAATATCTAGATGAGGATATTGATTTCAGGAGAAGAGTTGCATATCGATACATAAATGAGATTAAGAATAGCAAAATAATTATCCCGCCTCTTAGTGACTGGAAATCACATGTCTTCCACCTATTTCCCTGCTTCACAAAAAGTAGAGATAAGTTTCAAAACTATTTAACATCAAATGGTATTCAGACATTAATTCATTACCCTGTTCCCCCTCATAAACAAAGCTGCTATAAGCAGTATAATAATTTGCATTTTCCAATAACTGAAAGAATACATAAAGAGGAATTAAGCTTGCCAATCAGCCCCGTATTAAGTGAAGAGGATGTTTCTGAAATAATTCAAATAATCAACAGGTGGTAGGTCAAGGTAAAAAAATATGGCTAATAAATCCAGCTGCAATGCCTCCGGAATTTGAAGCACGGATTCAAACATTAAAAAGAGCCCAATATTTAAGATTAAATGGATTTGATGTCACAATTATTAGTGGCAGTTTTGTTCATAACTCAAGCATTAACCTTATTTCAGACCATAAGCCCTATATTATTCAAGAGTATGAAGGTGGTCACAAGTTCATACATATACGCACTATAGCGTATAAGTCAAATGGTATCAAAAGGATATATCATCTGATTGAATTCCATATTAAATTATGGTATTTTGCAAGAAGATTTGAAAAACCAGACTATATATGCCAAGCCGCTACTGTCCCATTTGGAAATATTGGCTATTATGTATCTCGCAAACTGAATGCAAAGTACATTGTTGATGTTGTTGATCTTTGGCCTGAATCTTTTGTCGCATATGGTTTATTATCAAAAAATAATTTATTGGTAAAACTTGCATATAAGGCAGAGCACTGGTTTTACTCCAAAGCTGACCTTCTTATATTCTCAATGGAAGGGGGTAAAGAGTATATCCAAGAAAAAAGATGGTCAATAGAACAAGGTGGAAAAGTTAATCTTAATAAAGTATTTTATATAAATAATGGCGTAGACTTAGAAGACTTTGACTACTGTAAGAATAATTATACATTTAATGATCCAGACCTTAATAATAATGGCGTTTTCAAAGTAATTTACATAGGCTCTATAAGGCTGGCAAACAACTTAATGAAACTCATTGAAGCTGCTGCCTTACTTAAAGATATTCCAGATTTAAAATTCCTAATTTTTGGTGACGGTGAAGATAGACCTTCTTTAGAAAATTACTGCATTGATAATGATATTTCAAACGTTATATTCAAACAAAAATGGGTTGAGTTAAAATATGTTCCATTCATACTCAGTAAGAGTTCTTTAAACATCTTGAATTATAAACCAAGTCCCATTTTCAGGTTCGGCGGTAGTCAAAGTAAATCGTTTCAATATATGGCCAGTGGTAAACCTATTTGTGCCAACATTTCAATGAATTATTGTCCAATTAAAAAATATGATATTGGTATAGCAGAAGAATTCTCGTCTGCTAAAGCTTATTCAGAAGCTATCAAGTCGTTTTACACGATGGATAAAAATAGGTATAATCAACTATGCATAAATGCTAGAAAAGCAGCTGAACAATATGATTACAAGTCGCTTACCTCTTCTTTTATCCGATTATTAAATAATATTTAAATATTGAAATGATAAATTCTCCTCAAAAGATAGTAATTATTGACTACGGTATGGGTAATATCGGATCAATTATTAATATGTTTAAGTATATCGGTGCTGAAGCAATTGTCAGTTCTAACTCACAAGAAATATCTAAGGCTAATAAATTAATTTTACCTGGAATTGGACACTTTGATAGAGCAATGGAAAACATCGAAAAATTGAAACTTAGTGAGTGTATAAAAGAAATGGCGATTCATAAACAAGTTCCCTTTTTAGGAATTTGCTTGGGAATGCAGATAATGTGCATATCAAGTGAAGAGGGTTGTTCACCTGGTCTTGGATTGGTTGACGCAAATGTTAAAAAATTTAATTTTTCTGACAGCGATAATTTAAAAGTTCCTCATATGGGATGGAATAGTATTGATATATCAAAAAAGACAAAAATATTGAATAATGTTAATGTTGACCCAAGATTTTACTTTGTGCACTCGTATTATGTAAAATGTAACAAAGAAGATGATGTGCTAGCAAAATCCACATATGGTATCCAATTTGATGCAGCATTTGAACATGGAAATCTGATTGGTGTTCAGTTTCATCCTGAAAAAAGTCATAAGTTTGGAATTGCATTATTTAGAAACTATCTAAATAGCTATTAATGAATAGAATTAGAGTAATTCCCTCATTATTAATCAGAGATGGCAGGCTTGTTAAAACTGTTAAATTCTCTAATGAAAGATACATAGGAGATCCTATTAACGCTGTAAAAATTTTCAATGAAAAAGAGGTAGACGAACTTGTCCTTCTTGATATTGATGCTTCTAAGCTTGGACTTGAACCCTCTTTTGACGAAATTAGTGAAATTGTTTCAGAGGCTTTTATGCCAATCGGCTACGGAGGAGGAATTTCAAAAATAGAACATATTGAAAGACTGTTTAAAATTGGTATTGAAAAAGTAATATTAAACACTGCGGTATTTAATAATGCATCACTTATTCAACAAGCATCAAATATATTTGGCAGTCAAAGCATTGTAGTTTCTCTTGATGTAAAGAAAGATTTCTGGAGAGAGTATCGGATTTACACTTGTTCTGGGACCATTAAACAAAAGGAGACCCTTGAATTTTCATTAAAGAAAATTCAAGATCTGGGTGCAGGCGAACTCATAATTAATAGCATTGACAATGACGGAACAATGCAGGGATATGATTTAGAACTTATCAAAAAAGTTACAGGTCAACTTAAAATTCCAGTTGTAGCCCTTGGAGGTGCCGGAGATATCAATCACTTTATTGAAGCAGTTAAAGTAGGAGCTTCAGCTGTTTCAGCAGGTTCAATGTTTGTATTCCAAGGAATACACAAAGCTGTACTAATAAGCTATATTTCATCTGAACAAATTGAATCTGAACTAAATAAAATACAATAAAGTCTTAATTATGAACAAAATCAATATGTGTACTAGGTGTATAATGGATAGTACAGCTTCGGAGATAGAATTTGACAAAAATGGTGTTTGTAATTTTTGTAGACATTACGATGAAGTGTTAGTAAATGACCTTTATGCTGATGAAGATGGACAAGAAAAGCTTAACAAACTTATTTCGCAAATTAAAGAAAAGGGGAAAAATAGGAAGTATGATTGCTTAATTGGACTGAGTGGAGGAGTCGATAGCTCTTATGTAGCTTACCTTGTAAGAAAAAAATATGGTCTAAGAACTCTTGCGGTGCATCTGGATAATGGTTGGAATACTGAGCTTTCAGTTGCAAATGTTGAGCAGATTGTAAAAAAGCTTGATATTGATTTACAAACTTATGTCCTTGACTGGAAAGAATTCAGAGATATTCAAATTTCATTTATTAAGTCTTCAATTTCAAATATTGAAATACCGACTGATCATGCAATTTGGGCTCTGCTTATTAAAACAGCCGCCAAGATGAAGATTCCTTATATTATTGCAGGCAATAATGTTGTAACAGAATCAATAATGCCTGAATCATGGCTGTATGGATCAAAAGATTCTAAGTTGATTAAATCTATCCATAACAAATATGGTAAAGTAAAAATGAAAACATATCCAAGATTAACTACCTTTAATTATGTTGATTACTTACTCATAAGAGGTATTAGATGGATCCCAATACTTAATTACATACCATATTTTAAAGCTGATGCAAAAAAATTTCTTACAGATGAGTTGGGATGGCGTGATTATGGTGGCAAACATTACGAATCAATTTTCACAAGATTTTTTCATGCCTATTATCTTCCAGTCAAATTCGGATATGATTTACGCAAATCCTATTTATCTGCATTAATTTGCTCTGGTCAAATAAGCAGAGAGGAGGCACTAGAAGAAATACAAAAACCTCCGGCTTCGACTGAAATTCTCAACAATGATCTTGATTATGTTTTGAAGAAATTTCGTTTTAGCCCTGAAGAGTTTGACATGATTCTCAAAGCACCAAACAAAACTCACAAAGATTATTCCAATAATGATAGCTTATGGAGAAGATATCGTAAAATCATAAAAATTGTAAGAAAAAGGATAACTCGAGTCTGATAATTCCATGATAATACCTTATTAATAATCGTTGAGATTATTAATATTATATAACTTTAAAGCAATGAAAAGGTGCACTCTTTACTTAAAAGTTGGTTGTAATTGTAACTTGACAAATAAAAGGATTTTAATTATACTATATTATAAAAATTTAAAAAATGAAATACAGGTTAGCAAAATTAGTGGATTGTAAGGCAATTGTTGAATTGCATTTTGCAATTAGAGAAACTTATTCTGTTGGAATCTTTGCTAGACTGGGTAAATTATTTATGAATCAATATTATAGGATAATCCTTAATGATCCTAATTCCATAATAGTCTGTGCGGAGGATGAATCGGGATTTTTATTAGGTTTCTGCAGTTCTACTCTGGACGTTGAAGCTCAAATGGCAAATATAAAGAAGCATCAATTTAAATTAGTGCTAGCAGCCATAATTTCTGTAATTGGTAACCCATCGCTGTTAAAACATCTTATTGATAGGTATCGGGTAATTTCGAATAATTCAAAGTCTACAATTATTAATACAAAAGGAGCAAGAAGTGAATACTGGGTTTGGAATGCCTCCAGACAGGATTCAGTATCTTCTGTAGAAATGTATTTCGCTCAATTAAATATTCTAAAATCACTGGGTGTAAAAGAGATTTTTGGAGAAGTTGATGTAATAAATAGTAAGATATTGAAATTTCACCTTGCTAATGGTGCTGAAATTAATAAAAGTCTCAAATTGCCAGATGGTAGAGAACGGATTATTATAAGAGTAGATTTAGAAAATTGGAACTATAAAGAAATTTAAACACAATAAATATTTAATGTATGAAAGCCTTTATTTTCCCTGGTCAAGGATGTCAAAAAGCTGGAATGGGAAAGAATTTATACGACAATTTCCAAGAAGCAAAAGATCTTTTTGAAATTGCTAATGAAATTCTAGGGTTTCGAATAACTGATATCATGTTTTTTGGGACTGAACTGGAATTGCTTGAGACAAAAAATACTCAGCCTGCAGTTTTTTTGTACGAAGTAATTTTGGCAGTTATTCAAAAAGATCTTAGACCTGATGTTGTTGCTGGTCACTCACTAGGTGAGTTTGCAGCATTGGTAGTTAATAACACATTGACATTTGAAGACGGATTGAAGCTCGTACTTAAAAGGGCTCTGATTTCACAGAAAGTTTGTGACAAATATGATACATCCATGGGTGCTATTATTGGGTTACAAGAGGATTATGTTGAGGATAGATTAAAGCAAATATCAAAAAATATTGGTGAACCAATCTATTTTGCAAATTATAATGGACCAGGTCAAGTGGTCATTACTGGTTCAAAAAATGGAGTACGCACCGCTTGTAAATTGCTTAAATCAGAAGGGGCAAAAAAAGCGGTTCCCTTGGCTATTGGCGGTTCATTTCACTCACCCTATATGGAAGAAGCAAAAATCGAATTGGGTGAGATTATTAAATTGATAAAGTTTAATGACCCTATTTATCCTGTTTATCAGAGTGTAGATGGAGAAATACACACCAATCCTGAAGAAATAAAGATTAACCTTATAAATCACATAACTCATCCAGTGCTTTGGACTACAATGGTTAAAAATATGGAACGTGACGGAGTAACTGAATTCCACGAAGTAGGAACTGATGACACTTTGCAAAAGATTGTAACAAGAATATGTCCTTTTAAAACAGTTACATCGTTGTGGGAATTACCTATATATAAAAGAATCAGTATTAATAATTAAATTTTTGAAATTATGGACTTAAATGAATTTGTAAAAGCATTTGCAGCAGAATTTGAAATAACTCCTGCTGAATCATTTACACCGGAAACAGTTTATAAAGAACTAGACGAATGGGATTCGTTAATTGTTTTATCAATAATAGCTCTCGTAGACGATGAATTCAATGTAAAAATTTCTGGTCAAGATCTGCGAGATTGTAGGACCATTGAAGATATTTTTAATCTAATATCAAAAAAATAAAATGTACAACCCCTACACTCTAATCGGAAAGACAATACTAGTTACTGGAGCATCTTCTGGCATCGGAAAAGCTGTATCAATTGAGTGTTCTAAACTAGGGGCAAAAGTTGTAATCACAGGGCGCGATAAAAATCGACTCAATTCAACTTTTGAACAATTGGAGGGTAATGGCCATTCAATTATTACTGCTGACTTAAATGAATACAATGAGATTGAAAAAATAGTGGATCATTGCCCTCAACTGGATGGTTTCGTTAGTAACGCAGGCATCACTAAAGTATTGTTTGTAAAATCTATCAAACAAGACATCCTCAATGATATATTTAACACCAATACATTAGCCCCAATTTTACTGACTCAATTATTAGTTAAAAAAAATGTTTTAAAAGAAAAATCTTCAATTGTTTTTACTTCTTCACTTTCGGGTATTTATTGTGTTCATTATGGTGAATCAATGTATGCTGCATCCAAAGGTGCAATTGGGGGCTTTGCAAAAGGGGCTGCCCTCGATTTATCTAGAAAGCAAATTCGAGTTAACTCTGTAAATCCTGGAATAATTATGACAAATATATTTAGTGATGTTCTAACGATTGAAGAGTTGGAGGAGAAGAGAAAATATTTTCCATTGAAGCGGTTTGGACAGCCAAATGATGTTGCATTTGCCATTATCTATTTCCTTTCTGATGCATCATCGTGGGTAACAGGTGCCGAACTAAAAATTGATGGAGGTTATACTTTAATATAAACATTATGAAAACATATATTCAAGCCATTTCATACTTTTTGCCAGAAAAGGTTATTACGAACGAAGAAATTGTTCAAGAATTTCCTGAGTGGACAATAGAGAAAATTGAGTCAAAAATCGGAATTAAAGAAAGACATGTAACTAGTGAAAAAGAAACTGCTTTAGACTTGGCAGTCCATGCTGCAAATAAATTATTTACAGAATATTCTATTGATAAGAAATGTATTGATTTCTTGATTTTTTGCACACAAAGCCCTGATTATATACTTCCTACAAGTGCATGTATAATTCAAGAAAAAATTGGTTTATCAACTTCAATTGGAGCAATAGATATTAACCAAGGTTGCTCAGGATGGATTTATGGACTTTCTATAGCAAAGGGTTTAATAGCAGGTAAAATATCGAAAAATGTACTATTACTAACTGCCGAAACATATTCAAAATATATACACCCTAAGGATAAGGGGAACAAAACAATTTTTGGAGATGGTGCTGCAGCTACACTAATCAGTAAAGACGGTTTCGCTGAAATAGGTAATTTTTGCTTAGGGACAGATGGGAAAGGTGCACCGAATTTGATTTTAAAAACAGGAGGTGCTCGATATAGAAAACCATTAAATGATTTAGAATTTGATGAATTTGGCAATCCAAAATCATCTGACAATCTATTTATGAATGGGGCTGAAATTCTAAATTACACCTTAGATATAATGCCTAATTTAGCTTCTGAAACTATTCTAAAAAATAAATTGAAGATAACTGATATTAATTTACATGTTTATCATCAACCAAATAAATACATCTCGACACTTCAGCAAAAAAAATTAAAAATACCTGAAAGTCAATATTATTGCTTCTATGAAAAAGTTGGCAATACTGTTTCATCAACTATACCTATTGCAATTAAGGAGGCCATTAACGAGGGATTAATCAGAAAAGGGGATAATATTTTATCAATTGCTCAAGGCTTGGGATATTCATGGGGTGGGATTGTATTATATTTCTGACTTTTATTCAAAAACTCATTAATCTATTTCTTTATAATCATTGTCTATTCGGCTTGTTTGCAATACTCTGCCATTATACCTTAGTTCTTTATAAAGTCAATTATCAAAATGCTTTCATTGTTAGCTAAATAGCTCTTCTACTTTATTTTTTAAAAAATGGCAAATTTTTCTTTCGAATCACTATAAAATTATTGTCTTGTTTATGCTCGTTTAAGCTAAATTAATTCTACTACCATATTAATTAGGCATTCTGTATGTTTATAAACAGTTTACCGACAAACTTCTATTAACAACTATGAGATTAAAAAAGGTTTTTGACATTTTAATATCCACTATTTCAATCATTATTTTTTTGCCAATTATGCTTTTCATCTCAATATTTGTTATGATATTTATGCCCGGTCCGATTCTTTTTATACAAAAGCGAGTTGGGAAAGGAGGTGAGGAATTTAGATTACTCAAATTTAGGACAATGTTAGTTAAACCTAAAGAAAGTAATGACGGTTTTGATGCAGGTGACGTGTCTCGAGTTACGTCTTTAGGGAGTATTTTACGAAAAACAAAATTGGATGAAATTCCTCAATTATTTAATGTAATAAAGGGAGATATGTCAATAGTTGGCCCCAGACCTGAAGTAAAAAAATGGACAGAAGTTTATCCTGAAAAATGGAAGATAGTTTTAACTGTTAAACCAGGAATTACAGACAATGCATCTATTCATTTTCGAAATGAAGAAGAAATTCTAGCATCTGCTTCTAATCCTGAAGAAACATATAAGAATGATATTCTGCCTGTAAAACTTGATTACTACATAAATTATGTAAACAATCACTCGTTTTGGGGTGATATCGCAATAATATTTAAAACATTAAAGCAAATAATAATAAAGTAATGGATAAGCTTTCTATCCCATTTGCGAAAGTCTTCATTGGTGAGAACGAGCATAAATATATAAAAGAGGTTTTGGATAGCGGTTGGTTGACAACTGCAGGAAAAGCTTTGGAATTTGAAAAGAAATTTGCTGAATATGTTGGTGCTAAATTTGCTTGTGCTGTTAATTCATGTACAGCTGCACTACACCTTGGAATTGACGCACTAGGCATTCAGCCGGGAGATAAGGTATTTGTTCCAACAATGACATTTACAGCCTCTGCCGAAATTATTAGATATATGCAGGGAGATCCATGCTTTCTTGACATTGAATATGGCACTAATTTGATAACACCTCAAATTCTGTTAGACGGAATTAAAAAAAATCCTGATGTTCGCTTTCTCGTGATTGTTCATTACGGTGGTCAATCAGCCCATATGGATGAAATCATTACAATTTGCAAAAAAAGCAATATAAAAATTCTAGAGGATGCGGCTCATTCATTTCCTTCCAGACTAAATGGGAAAATGGTGGGTTCTTTTGGAGAAGTTGCCTGTTTCAGCTTCTATGCAAATAAAACGATTACTACCGGTGAAGGAGGTATGCTGGTTACAGATGATGAAAATCTACACAAAAGAGTAAAAACTATGCGACTTCACGGTATAAATAGAGATATTTGGGATAGATTCACTTCTAATGTTCCCTCTTGGGAATATGATGTTATTGAAGCAGGTTATAAATATAATATGCCTGATATTAATGCTGCTATTGGTTTAGGTCAACTGGAACAAGCAGAATTTTTCAGGAGTGAAAGGCAGAAGGTAGCTGAATATTACTTCAAGCATTTATCTGATATTGAATGTATCGATTTGCCAATTTGCAATGTTCCTTACAATGATCATGCATGGCACCTGTTCCCTATTGTAATTAAAGGTAATTCAGAGATCTCACGACATTTGTTTATTGAAAAGATGTCAGAAGCCGGTATCGGAACCTCAGTACATTATAAGCCTCTGCATCGCATGACATACTACAAAGAACGATATAATCTCTCCCCTTCCGATTTTCCTAATGCCGAAAAAACGTGGATGGGTAATGTCTCACTTCCAATTTATCCGTTTCTTAAAGAGCAAGAGTTGGAATACATCTGCATGGCAATTAAGAGAATATTAACTTGAGACTAACCGCTCATTTTCATAATTAAAAAAACTTACTGAAATGCCTCAATCTTTACGGGATCTTCTAAAAATGAAGATCCTTGTGCTGGATGGTGCCATGGGCACAATGATCCAGCGTTACCGACTGCAAGAAGATGATTATCGTTGCTGTCGCTTTAGGAGTCACTCCAAACCTCTCAAGGGGAATAACGACCTCCTCTCAATTACTCGCCCCGACATTATTCAGGCCATTCACCTTGAGTATCTTATGGCCGGGGCCGACATTATTAGCACTAATACGTTTAATGCCAACTCTATATCTATGGCCGATTATGGCATGGAGGGGTTGGTCTATGAGTTGAATCTGGCGAGCGCGCGGCTGGGTGTTGAGGCGGTTGAGCTGTATGCTGCCTCTACAGAAAAGTCGTGTCGCCGCGCGTGTTTTGTTGCGGGGTCAATAGGGCCCACTAACAGGACTGCCTCTATGTCGGCTGATGTGAATGATCCGGGTGCGAGGAGTGTTTCGTTTGATCAATTGGTTTCGGCATATTCTCAACAGGTTCGTGGGTTGATAGATGGGGGCGTTGATATTCTGCTTGTTGAGACTGTTTTTGATGTTCTTAACGCTAAGGCGGCTCTATTTGCCATTGGGGATGTGTTTAAGGAGAAGGGTGTGAAGTTGCCGGTGATGGTTTCGGTGACAATTACCGATGCAAGTGGCCGGACGCTTACGGGGCAGACTCTTGAGGCGTTTCTTATTTCGGTTTCGCACTTTCCGTTGATGAGCATCGGGCTGAATTGTGCTTTGGGTGCCGACCAGTTGAGGCCGTTTTTGAAAGAGCTTTCGGCAAAGTCGCCGTTTTATGTCTCTGCCCACCCGAATGCGGGTCTTCCCAACCAGTTTGGGGAGTACGATCAGGAGGCCTCATATATGGCTTCGGTTGTTGAGGAGTTTATGAAGAGTGGTTGGGTGAACATCATTGGTGGGTGTTGCGGTACCACACCTGTGCATATTGCCAAAATTGCAGAGGCTGCTGCTAAGTATAAGCCGAGGGAGATTCCTGTGATTGAGCATTTTACCCGCCTTAGTGGTCTTGAACCTCTGGTGATTACTCCGCAGACCAACTTTGTGAATGTTGGTGAGAGGACAAATGTTTCGGGGTCCAAAAAGTTTGCTCGCCTTATAAAGGAGGAGAGGTATGGCGAGGCCCTTGAGGTTGCCCGTGAGCAGGTTGAGGGTGGTGCCCAGGTTATTGATATTTGTATGGACGAGGCCATGCTGGATTCGCAGAGTGCTATGGTTAAGTTCGTTAGCCTTATTATGGCCGAGCCTGATATTTCAAAATTGCCGTTGATGATTGACTCTTCTAAGTGGGAGGTTATTGAGAGTGGGTTGAAGTGTATCCAGGGTAAATCGGTTGTCAATTCGATAAGTCTCAAGGAGGGTGAGAAGCTTTTTCTGCATCGTGCTTCGTTAATTCGGAGGTACGGGGCTGCTGCGGTTGTGATGCTATTTGATGAGCAGGGGCAGGCCGACTCTTATGAAAGGCGCATAGCTGTTGCAGAGAGGAGTTACAAGTTGCTGACTCAAAAGCTGCATTTTGCTCCTGAGGATATAATTTTTGACCCCAATGTGCTTGCAATTGCCACCGGAATCGAAGAGCACAACAATTACGCAGTAGATTTCATCAAGACAACTGCCTGGATTAAGCAGAACCTGCCGTACGCCAAGGTTAGCGGAGGTATTAGCAACCTGTCGTTCTCTTTCAGGGGAATGGACGAGGTTCGCGAGGCCATGCATTCGGTCTTTCTCTATCACGCTATATATGCCGGTCTGGACATGGGCATTGTAAACCCGGGCATGCTGCAGGTGTACAGCCAAATTCCAGCCGAGCTTCTCCAACTGGTCGAAGATCTCATTCTTAACCGACGTCGTGACTCCACCGAGCGCCTTCTCACCTACGCTGAGCAGCAGCTCCACCCTACCCCAACCCAGCACTCTAACCTGAACCCGGACCAAATCTCAAACCAACAATTTTCACCACAAAATTCATCTTCACCATTTTCAAACAACCAATCCCAACAAAACCACCCTGCGCGCGGAGCTGAGTGGCGATCACTGCCTGTAAACGAGAGAATTAAACATGCACTCATAAAAGGGCTGGATTCGCACATTCAGGATGATGTTCTGGAGGCGCGCAAACACTTTCCGCGAACCCTTGACGTGATCGAGGGCCCCCTGATGGATTCGATGAACGAGGTGGGTGATCTGTTTGGTTCGGGCAAGATGTTTTTGCCTCAGGTTGTGAAGAGTGCGCGCGTTATGAAAAAGGCCGTAGAGGCCCTCGCTCCGTTTATTGAGGAGGAGAATCTGGGCGCTCCGGTAAAGGATTCGGGTACGCTGCTGATTGCTACTGTAAAGGGTGATGTTCACGATATTGGTAAAAACATTGTGAGTGTAGTGCTCTCATGCAACAACTACAACATTATCGATTTGGGTGTGATGGTTCCTGCTGAGAAGATTATTGATGCGGCCATTGAGCATAAGGTCGATTTCATTGGGCTGAGTGGTTTGATTACCCCTTCGCTTGACGAAATGGTGAATGTTGCTGCCGAGATGGAGCGCCGAGGAGTCACATTTCCGCTTCTTATTGGCGGGGCTACAACTTCGGAGATTCATGCGGCTGTAAAAATCGCTCCCGGATACTCCGGCCCTGTGATTCATGTGAAGGATGCTTCAAAAGCGGCGGGCGTACTCGCAGCACTCCGTAGCCAAACCGCCGGTGATTACATCTCCAGCCTCACCCAACGCTACAGTGAGTTACGTGAAGCCCACCAAACCGGCAAATCCACCCAAAAACTCATCTCACTCACTCAAGCCCGCCTCAATCAACTTGACATAACACAAATTCCTGAAAAACAACTCAACCCGGAATTTGCCACATCAGATAACACCCCGCAAAACAGCACAACACAANNAACAATTCACATGACAATTCCCCATCAGACAGTACTTCACAATTAAGTACGCCATTAAACAGCACTTCACACGATAATACACAAAGCAACAACACACGCGATAATAAACCTGACAACATTTCTAACAAGATCACACCAAACAACAATTTTCAAGACAACACCCCACTAAACAATTTTTCGAATTACCGTCCTACCCCGCCCGCAAAACCCGGTATTCACACAATCAAAAATATTGATATCGAAGAGCTTATCCCCTATATTGACTGGACCTTCTTCTTTTACGCCTGGAAGCTCACCGGCAAATACCCAACCATTTTTAACGACCCCGTAAAAGGAGCCGAAGCCCGCGAACTCTACGAGCAAGCCCAACACTACCTCAAAGAGATAATCTCAAACAACCTCATAACCCCCCACGCCATTTATGGCCTCTTCCCTGCCCACTCACAAGGTGACGACGCCATTTTGTACGTAAACCCAGCTAACCAAACAGACCAGACAAACCAGTCAGAGTCAACTGTACAAACGAATTCAACTAGCCAACAAAGTTCACTCATCCATTCAGACACACTAATCGCTAGCGAACAAAATAACCATTCATTCCAATCAAATTCAACCAGCTCAATTCGACAAAATAATCTTTCCAATCAAACAAACTCAACCCCTTACCGCCTCTGCTTCCTCCGCAACCAGGAGCAAAAGCCCCCCGGCACACCAAACCTTTGTTTAGCTGATTTTCTTTTGCCCCACCCGATCGACTCAAACAACATTGTACCGGGCAACCAAAACAGCTCCGACAGCAACGTCGCATCCAAAACCACTGCGCCTCAAAATTCTGATAACCAACATTATACACCAAATGAGTTAGACACATCTACTCAAACCATCTCAGCCTTAACCGCTGCTAATCAAGAATATACACCAAATGAGTTAGACATTTCTCCTAAAACCACCTCAGCCTTAACCACTGCTAATCAAGAATATACACCAAATGAGTTAGACATCGCCTCCCACCTCGGCCTCTTTGTGGTAACCGCCAAAATCGACAACCAAAAATTCGAACCCTACCAGGAAGACCCATATGCAACCATTATGATTCGCATATTGAGCGACCGTCTGGCAGAGGCCACCGCCGAATGGCTCCACGAAAAGATTCGCAAAGAGTTTTGGGCGTACGCACCCGACGAAAACCTCACACCGCAGGAGCTCTTCCGCAACAAGTTCCAGGGCATACGCCCGGCACCCGGCTACCCTGCCTGCCCCGACCACTCCGAAAAGAGAATCCTCTTTGACATTCTTCGGGCAGAGGAGAACATCGGCGTTCATCTAACCGAAAACTACACAATGGATCCGCCCGCCTCAGTGTGCGGCTACATCTTCGACCACCCAGCCTCCACCTACTTTAACGTAGGCCCCATCGCCCCCGACCAGCTCCAAAACTACGCCCAACGCAAAAATATCACGCTGCAGGAGGCCGAAAAACTGGTACGCACGTAACCACACACCTGCACGTAAATCTCCGCGCCACTTTTGGACATTTACTTGCATATCAAACACTTACAAAACAGACTTCAGCCATAATATTTTTAAATTTAAAAAGTCTCATTTGCAACACACTAATTAACAAACAGTTGTCCAAAAGTGATGCGGAGAAACTCCCCACACACTAACCAAATCACCTAAACACACAGCTATACCTAACAAACACCCCTTACCAAAAACATGCGTGGAGCACCAGATTAATCTCCGCGCCAGTTAGTGGTATAACATTGATTACTAAATACTTATTTTTAGGCCAATTTTCGGAAACAAATTGGGTCATTTTTAACACGCTAAAAAACAACTAAATACCACAAACTGGCGCGGAGAAATTCGCACATTAAACACACCCCCCTTCAAATGACAGTACTCGAAAAAATTCAAACAGCAAAAAAACCGCTCTTCACATTTGAGCTCCTCCCTCCGCTAAAAGGCCACAGTATAGATAAGGTTTACGCCTCTATCGAAGGGTTGCTGGAGTTTAATCCGGCATATATCAATTTCACTTCGCACCGCAACGAGACGCTTATACGGGAGAGGCCCGACGGGTCGCTTGAGAGGCGGGTGGCGCGAATAAGGCCGGGCACGATTGCTTTGGCGGCTGCCGTTAAGTATAAATATGATATTACGGTTGTGCCTCACGTTTTGTGTGGTGGTTTTACCCGTGAGGAGACCGAAAATGCTCTTATTGAGATGAACTTCCTTGGTATTCATGATGTTCTGGCGCTTCGTGGCGATCCTGTTCGTGGCAGCCGCTCGTTCATTCCTGAGAAGGATGGTCATGAGAATGCCGACGGGCTGGTGAGGCAGATTGTGAATCTAAACAGCGGCCGCTATCTTGACGAAACCATGGAGCATGCCGTTCCTACTTCGTTTTGCATTGGTGTTGCCGGTTATCCGGAGAAGCATTTTGAGTCGCCAAATATGGAGGCTGATATTGCCTGGCTTAAGGCTAAGGTTGATGCGGGTGCGCATTATATTGTTACTCAGATGTTTTTCGACAACGCAAAGTTTTTTAGGTTTGTGGAGGCGTGCCGTGCTGCGGGAATTAGTGTTCCGATTATTGCCGGCCTAAAGCCGATTTCGGCTCTGAACGATATTCGTCTGCTGCCTCAGACTTTCCATATAGATGTTCCCAATGACCTGTACAAGGCTGTTGCTGCCTGCAAGGATGATGTTGCTGTGCGTGAGGTAGGTGTCGAGTGGGCTACAATGCAGTCGCGCGAACTTCTCAAGGCCGGTGTTCCGGGTATTCACTACTACACACTTGGCCGCTCCGATAATGTGGCGAAGATTGTGCGCGGAAGCTTTTAAACACGTGGCACACTGCCACACCAAAAAATCTCCGCGCCAGTTTGTGGTAACCACTTAAGCACCAGACACATATTTTTGAACCATTTTACATACAAAAAAATCTCCGCGCCAGTTTGTGGTAACCACTTAAGCACCAGACACATATTTTTGAACCAATTTACACACCAAAAAACCTCCGCGCCAGTTTTGGACAACCACTTAAATATAAGACATTTACATTTGAGACTTGCCTAACACCAAAAGATTGTGAAATTCAAGTGTTGTTATAATTAGTTGTTTTTGTGCTGTTTACAATATTTATGTGACGTTTTTTAGACAAATGGATTTTGCAATCATTTGTTTTTCTGACATTTACATAACAACTTAAAAACAAAAAATTCTCTGAGCCAATTGTGAACAACCACTTAACTACCAGATACATATTTTTGAACCAATTTACACACC